>NZ_JAJQVM010000004.1 GCF_021234875.1 Marinibactrum halimedae
GCTTTTGAAGTTGCTGGTCAGATAGCTTGGGTTCTCGACCTTTGGCTACGCTTTTTTTCAATGCCTCATAGCCCCCTTCACGATAAAGGGCCAACCATCGATAAATTTGGCTGCGATTAAAGCCGAGCGCTTTGATTACGACTTCAGGACTTTCGCCGGCTTCCACTTGTTGTACTGCACGAATGCGAATTTCTTCGAGCGTATCGTGACTTAATTTTCTGCCATCATTTTTCATGACTGTATTATACAGTGTTGTCTAAGTTATGCACCCTTTAGTAATTAAGGGATGAGCATCTTCATTCAAATCTTGATTATTTTTATTTGCCCTTTTTGTCACAATAAAAAACAATAAAAACTGAAAAGAAAAAAAACACACACGATCACCTTTGATTTTTTATACCCCCTACTCTCTTGTCCTTCCATTCTCGATACGCCGAGTACTTTATTTTTAATCCTCTTAAAACACTCTTTTATTGGTTCATAATTTGCTAAAAATTACCGGCTTCTGTGCGACAAAAGGTCGCACTCAATGTTTGTCGCCGGCATCATTTTAATGACTGATAAAACTTCTTTGGAATTCATTATACATTCCAAAAAGAAGCATAAGTCATCATTTTTGTACCAAAGCCGGGCATAAACGATTTACCAGTGTTACCGAAAAACTCAATAAAAAGAACTGCATCATTTCTATTCATCACAATAATCTTTAGAGGATTAGCACGTGACAAAAAGAACATACCCGATGTTGCTACTTGTGGCAGGAATGAGTATCGCCCTTGACGCCTACAGCCACAGCTCTATGTATTCAGACCCTTTTAAATTCGACGACACCAATGAAGGACAACCTGCCAAGCTTCAACTGATGTTGAAAGCAGGTGAAATTTCTACCATGAACACAGCCGCAACATGTACAAATGGTAGCGCCTCCGGATACCCATGTAACAACATTGATTTGCGCTCTTTTATGGAAAAAAATGAAATGGGCGGTGGAAATGCCAATTTAAATGACATTTGGGGTTGGACAGACCCAGTCACCGGAGCGGAAATTGCCATTGTAGGTCGAACCAGCGGCACCTCATTTGTGGATGTCAGTAATCCTGATAACCCTGTTTACCTCGGCTTTCTCCCTTCTCATAATGGTGGCGTAGATTCTTGGCGCGACATTAAAACGTACAATGATCATGCCTTTATTGTGGCAGACTTAAATCGAAACCGTACACACGGTTTACAAGTCTTCGATTTAACACAATTAAGAAATATCACCCCCGGCAGCACCTTAAATGAAACCGCGCATTTTGGGGGCTTTGGTAATGCTCATAATATTGCCATTAATGAAGACACCGGATACGCCTATATCGTAGGCAGTAACCAATGCAGCGGTGGCCTTTACATGGTGGATATTTCTAACCCCACCTCACCCACTTATGCCGGTTGTTATTCAGAAGATCAATACACCCATGATGCTCAGTGTGTGGTTTATGCCGGCCCAGACACGCGTTATTTTGGTAATGAAATTTGCGTCGCCTATAACGAAGATACCATTACCATTGTGGACGTCACCAATAAAAGTAATCCACGGCAGTTAGCCAGAGAAGGCTACAGTGGCTCTCAATATACACATCAAGGCTGGTTCTTTGATGACACTCACTCCACTCTCATTATGAATGATGAGCAGGATGAATCACGACGCAGAATTAATACTACCTCTTATATTTGGGATGTTAGCGATTTAGACAACCCTCGTGAAATTGGGCGATATGTGGGCCCGAATAGAGCTGTGGATCATAATCTATATACCAAAGACGGATACGTTTTTGAAAGTAATTACCGTGCAGGACTGCGTATTCTTGATGGTAAAGATATCACCAGCGGCTCTTTATCAGAGGTTGCTTACTTCGATACTATTCCAGGGTCAAACAGTGCTCAAACCTCGGGTACGTGGAGTAACTATGTTTACTTTGAAAGTGGCACAGTTGTCACCAGTGATATTGGTAATGGATTGTTTACCCTAACACCAGACTGGGATGCCATTATTGGTAATCCAGACCCAGATCCCGATCCAGATCCAGATCCAGATCCAGATCCAGATCCCGTCGAATGTATAGAACTGGAAGATGTCACCCCTTACAGCAATACCAACACAGGTTCTTATACCGCCAGTGGTTGCACCATGACACTCACGGGAAATATCTGGCGAGCAACGAATGAAATCTTCACATTAACCGCAGACTCTGTACTTACTTTTGAGTTTTCTTCCAACGGTACGGGCGAAATTCACGGTATTGGCATGAGCCAAAGCAACACTGCATCGGCCTCGCGTACATTTAAGCTAGATGGAACACAGAACTACGGCAATACTGACTTCAGCTATACCGGCGGTACACAAACCTTTTCGATTCCCATTGGAGAATACTTCACCGGAACGGGATATCGCTTAATTTTAATTAACGATAAAGACAGTGGTACAGAAAATAATACCACCACCATCAGTAACGTTAGACTCACCAACTAAGCTCATTTAAATATGAATGAGCTGATAAAAATGAGTATAACGGCAAAAATTAATGTAGCCTAAAAAAGACGACAGGTGATGTAACCTTCATCACCTGTCGCAGCATTACCCTCAATCACAATAGGACTTAAATCACCATGAATTTTTCTCAGGTAATCGCATTTCTCTCGGTTTATTTACTGATTTTTACACCCTTTTTTGCGACTGCCAATACAACCCACTCAGAAACCATTATCGCGCCCTCTAATTTTGTGCTTGCCAGCAAGGTTTACCATCAAGCCAGAACGTTAGAACAGCAATCTATAAAAGGCATTCGCCATGCGAATAACCTTCGAAAAGCGGTAAACAAGTTAAACGCCTTAAAAAGGAAAGAACCCAATACATTCAAACACATTTCAAAACAGATTGATCTACTCGAATTAATGAACAATCAAGAATCCGCCTGGCAAGAAGAAGGTAATCGGTTACGGGAATCTGGAAAAGAACTCAATATGTTTGCACAAAAACTCATGCAAAATAGCTTCAAGCAAGAGTGGCCACAGTGGATAAAATTATCTGGCCCCATGAGACTGAAAAAAGAAACACAAACCTTAATGGCACACAATACACAATTGCGTAGCACCAGTGCCGCACTACAAACCACCATGAGCCAAAGTCAAACGGCATCAACATTGTCTGATGCACCGGATATGTCTTTAAAAATTCCGTCCATGTCTGGGCAGAATATCCCTGGGGATTTAGACATCCAAACCTTTCAAGTCACACGAGATTTGCATTTTTTCACTCATATTGAGCCGGTAATAAAAACCAGTGAGAAAACACCCTTAGTCCCATTAAATGAAATTCATGAGTGGAATCTGATTGTGGTCAATCAAGAAGGCAAACCAGTAGAAAACGCTAACATTGACATTACCGGGCATATGCCAGGCCATGTTCATGGCTTACCTACACAACCTCGTATTACAGAAGAAATTGCACCCGGAGTCTACCGCGTAAAAGGCGTAAAATTTCAAATGGCAGGGTGGTGGGTAATGCAATTTACGATTGCCGGCAAAACAGTAGAAGATACCGCAACATTTAACCTTTTACTTTAAAAATTTATTTTCATAAACGACAAACGATAAACGATAAACGATAAACGATAAACGATAAACGATAAAAAGATTGTATAATGAAAGTTACTTGCGCTTACACATCGTGTTATTCAGCCAACCTTTTAACTAACCTTTTTTTAATTTTTTTACTATGCTACCCCTTCAGTATAAACGCTCAGGAAATAACAACCTTTCAAAGCCAAAAAAAACAAGAAAAAGAGATTAAAAACACAGACATTCAAAGTAAAAATCATAACGCACTTTATGAGTTTACCCCTTCCGACATCCAATTTTTATCACAGTTTTCATTATCGACCTTACCGGAAAAACCCACAGCTCCTAGCAACCAATATGCCGATAATGTTGAGGTAGCAAAGCTCGGACAAAAATTATTTTTTGATCAACGGCTCAGTCGCAATGGTAAAGTCTCCTGCGCAACCTGCCACCAGCCGGAACATTACTTTAGCGATGGCCTTCCCCAGTCTCAGGGGCTCGGACAAACCCTCCGTAATGCACCGTCTGTTGCTCTGTCTGCTTATGGCCCCTGGCAATATTGGGATGGACGTAAAGATAGCTTATGGTCGCAAGCCCTAGCTCCACTTGAACATCCCAACGAGCATGGCATTGATCGTGTCTCATTAGCGAAGAAAATTTATCAATATTATGCCAAAGACTACACAACACTTTTTGGTAAAGACGAACTCAGCATCGTGCGCTATCTGCGCAACCCTTCCGCCCCCAATGGCACCGACCAACAGAAACGCAATTGGCAGCGACTCACGTTTCAACGCAAGCAGGCAGTCAATACCGTTTTTACGAATGTTGGGAAATCATTAATGGCGTATCAACGTCAAATTACCTTGCCTTTATCGCCTTTTGATCATTTTATCGAAACACTCATCGCTACCAGCACCATCGCCACCAACATTCAGGAATCTAAAGATAATATTGAAACACTCAAATCACTGATGTCACCCTCAGAGATTTCAGGTTTACGATTATTTATGGGCAAAGCGAACTGCGTGAGTTGTCATAATGGCCCCTTATTTACCAACTTTGAGTTTCACAACATCGGTGCCCCCGAGCCCGATATTACCGCTGTCGATTTAGGGCGCTATTCAGGCGTCAAAGTATTACTGAACGATGAATTTACGTGTTTATCTCAATGGAGTGATGCCACAGAAAAACAGTGTGAAGAAATGGCCTTTCTGAAAAAACAAGGCCCTGAGTTGGTGGGTGCCTTCAAGACACCCAGTCTGCGGAACGTTGCTAAAACAGCACCTTATATGCAAGCCGGACAACTACCAACGCTTGACGCTGTTCTACAACATTACAACCAACCCAAGCCTCCATTTTATGATCGAGAACAACACCCTAATCGTCCTCACTTTGATATTTTACCCTTGGAACTTTCAGAAGATGAGGTATCCAATATCATTGCCTTTTTACAGACCTTGACATCGCCTTTACCGAAAGAAGACCCGTGGTGGAATGCACTATAGAAATAAATACAGCACTAAATGGGCTACGATTGCAGTAACCCCTCTATTGCAGTAACCCCTCTTTAGAAGGAGGAAGCCCATACTTATTTTTATACATACGAGAGAGATATTGGACCGAGTTAAACCCTACACGATCAGCGACTTCACTGACCCGACACCCACTTCTCAGCATATTTCTGGCGATATACAAACGATATTCATTGATAAAATACGTCGGTGTGATTGACATAATTCTAGTAAATTTTCGAAGAAATTGCCTTTCACTGAGAAATACATTCGACGCCAGCTCTTTCGTACTGATTTCTGACCGATGATAATTTCGTTGAACAAAGGAGATACATCGGTCTAACCATTGTTCACCCTTGCCATCAAGGTGACTCAAACTACTATAAATGCCGATAGCCTCTAAGAAACTACTGGCTTTAAACCTACTCATAAAATCAGATACGAAGTAAGAAAAAGACCTAAAACACGAGTAAAGAGACGATTGTCCATTTACCGTACACTCAAAACCAATGGTATGCCCCTCATCATCGACCTTCTCAGAGAGCATAAGTACTGGGATGTGAAATATTTCCTTAACCCCAGCGCCTTTACATAATAGACCACTGGACGAAAGCCTCTCGTCTCCGCCTCCCGCAACGATTAAGTCCGGCATAATCTCTTTAGACAGAGCAAGCGCCTCTTCTTCAGAAGCTGAAATGACCACTGAATAATCAGATAACAATAAGTCAATTAATTTTAATCTAAGGCCACCATCAAGATTGACCAATAAAATCTTCCCTTTTTCTGTATTAATCTCAGTTTCCCCATAAGAACCCACCCCAGAGGGGGGCTCATGATGAGGCCTCTTATCAAAGAAATCATTGTAATTCATAGTAACTCTTGTTTTTTTTATAAGTTAAAAAGCATTAGCATTAAAAAAATTAATACTTAAGCTTTATTTCTACACCCAGGACTTTTTTAACAGACTCCCTAAGCCCTTGCTTCCAAGCAAGTATCACAGCTCTCCAACATCACAACCTTCTAACAATACGACCTTCTAACAACCAATCTATAATTGAAAGAAGCAAAAGCTGTCCATTTGGTCCGATTTTTAGGCCGCACTAGAATGATATAGTTTTGTGACACTTTTCTTACAAGAGGAAAATTTTTTAATTTAGCTTCAAAATATTGCGAAAACAACAATCTTGCTAAATCAACATACTGAAGGATTAAACCTAAATCAATGACAAGACATCACAAAGAATTCCAGAAAAAGCACAAGAAAGATCAAAATGACACCCATCTGAAAAAAATATAACCAATTTTTTACTTAATAGGTATCTTTTATAAACAGATATCATTCATACCAGATTAAACAATATTAAAAAGTTCTAATCCTATGAGACTTAGAGAGAAAGTAGAAAAGAGAAAATGGAAGGAGAAGGGAGATAGGCAAGCAAAGTGTCATTTTGGAATACAGTGTGCAGACTCTCATTGTATTCCAAAATAACACTTTGCACTGGCAAACTTAAAGGTAGTAACTTAAACCACAACAAAGGAAAATCGATAACTTTAATTAATTATATTTATGACCACACTGCTCATTGATATGTTTTACCACATGTTCTTCCAGTTCTTTGATATAGCACATTAGAAAATCAAGCCGTTCATTCCAATGCCTGTGCCAGGTTGTTAACGCAATCTTCGCCATTGCGGCTCTTTTACGCTGTGACAACACCCCAACACCAGACCCATTACATTTTTCACAGCGGCGTGACGAGTTAATGCTGCCACTTTTTTCATAAAGATAGCCTAACCCCTTACAGGCTTTGCATTGAATATCAAACACACTCTCTGCCATCAAAAGATCCGCAATACCACAGGCATTGTCTTTAGTAATCTTCCAGTCTTGCTGTAATGACTCCTTTTCAATTTTATCCAGCAAATGCGCACGTAAAGACTCGGCCGCTTGATGATCTTCACAGTATTTGGCGCGAGCTAAGTAATAAGCAGGCAAAGGCAATGCCCCAAAACTGAGTGCTGCAGCAATGTCATATTGTGTGAATGCCACCACTCCTCCTCTTCCAGAAAATTCCCATGAGGCTCCTTTCGGATTCATTTTTGTTAAAAGAAATTCAGACACAAGACGCTCCTTTGATCAGTCAATTAACCAGCCAAAGTAGATTATCAATCTTGCCGTGAACTCGTTATCACTTGGGGCCTGTACGTCTGAGCAATGCAATAAAACGTCTGATCTGTTTAAGCTTGTTCAAAACCGTCAGTATTTTTATGCACTGTCTATAAAAAACAAATTCATTCATTATTTATGTCACAAAAGATCAAGACTTACTGAACTTTTTATGAATTAAAAAAGACAAACTCTCGATGACCCTCCAGTTTCTGAAGAAAACCAAAACCATTTCATTTTGCCCGCCCACTGAATTTTTCAATTGTTCTTAGGGAAGCAAGCCCAAGCAATGCCACCACGATTTCAAGCCCCATTTCCGACCCAACTGCGGGGGGTAACACCTTGTCTGGCCAGAAAGTCATCGAGCACCATGTCAGTACATCTCGTACAAAAATGAGATACACTAAATTCCAGGCACAAATCCAACCCACAAACGGCCGCCACCCAGACACGAAAAAACTTCGATGTTGCGCTTCAATAATATTGATTTGCTCTTGTGCCAAACTGGGCTTCTGCTGCAAACGATAGAGTAAGGTTTTACGGCTGAGCTTTTCTTCATCATTGCTGTACAGACTGTTTAAGACATTGTTGACTCCCTCGACAGGATGCAACAATCGGCTGGATAGCATTTTCTCTATAAATTTCACGAATACCTCTTACACATAATGAACGCATTGTCATTCACTTTTTGACTTTCAATGATCAGAGCGGACTGACTAAAACCATGTCGCTACCGAAAAACACGCTGCAATTTTCGTCCACACCCATACAGCGTATGAAACCAACCGATCCCCAATATGGAAATGAGCATTTCAATCACCAAGCTCAAAGACAACGGCGGAATCTGGATTGGAAGTGAAGGCAGGAAATAACCAACGAGCCCGATGACATCAAACAAAACCGTGGCATAACACAGGGCCAAGCCACATAGCCACCCCATGAGAGGCTGCCAGAAAGAAACAATATAATGATCGTAACCACCGATACGGCTCAGTTCTCGCTCTACAATCTCTTCATGGTATTTAAGCTGCTGAGCGATGCGGGTTTGACACAAAGGCTCGCCGTCATTGAATATATTTTCTACAATTTTCTCGATCGCTTGGTGCGCGGTCAGATTTCCTAACATGGGTTATTCACCCCGGCGATGTTTCTGTTAAAGCAATCAGGGATTGAGAAGAGGCCGGAATAATGGGTTTTGATAGAGGGTAATGAGATGCGGGGGTTTCTTCTTCATCGGCCATCTCATCCAATAGCGAATGACTGTCTTGCACCGCTTTTGAGTAGCCCTCCACCGTTAAAGCATCCCCCCCTCTTAATTCTTCTCCTACTTTCAATTCTTCTCCCACTCTTAATTCTTCTCCCACTCTTAATTCTTCTCCCACTCTCAGTTCATAAGAGATAGGTTTAGCAGCATCAATTACCTGAGATTGGGTTTGAAGCACAATACGTTCAAGTTGCTCCAGTACTGAAACATAAGCGCCGCTAGAATCTTCTTTCATTTTTACCACATTCATCCCATAGTCATTCACACCTTTCTCTAATTGACAAAAAAGTGAAATGACTTCACCACCAATCATACGCACCGCAGTGGATAAACTGAATAAAAACGGCGAATGAAAGCCCTTGCTTTTTTCTTCCAATATTTTGAGTTCAGTATAAATAAGAGATTCTTGTCCACGTAAATTAAAGTCTCGCAAAAACAGTTTATTCACAGCCTCTTTATATCGCTCTATCACTGAAAGCAATGTGCTACAGCACTCTCGAAAGTCATTCTCATATCCACAATACGCGAGTTCCATATGGCCATTTCGCACCGCCTTACACTTCGCCTCAAACACAAAGTCATTCACATAGCGTTCAAAATTCTTTAGGCTTTCTTTAATGACCTTATCTAAAGTTCTAAAGTACAAGTCATGCTCAAGCCCTCTGCGCATCCAGCACTCTAGTAATTCAATAGAGTTAGGATAACTCTGAAAAGCGATATTATTAGCGAACTGAATTTCGCTTTTTAAAAATAATGACTCCAACTTTTCTTGATAAATGGATTTTGTATTGTCAAACAAATCCGCAATGGAAGTATCAGAGCAGCCTCGAAGACTATCGCTCTCAGACCAGTTATGAATAATAATTTTGGCGTCGTCCAAACTCAGAGGTTTATCTTTCACTTCAACCAATTGAAATAAATTTTTCGCATGCAAAAAGTGTACAGTACGACGATAATGCTCCGGCAAAGGCGACTGGAGTGCAGAAATAATATGATGCACTGCCAACTGCTCTTCATGGCCACATTCTTTTTTATAATCGTGAAGCCGATTCACAAACGCTTTTTTATCCTCGTTTTTCACACTGTAGAAGTGGTATAACATCGATTCCACTGTCGACAAAATCGACAAACTATTCATTGGTGCACTCACAGCATTCATATTTTTCACCCTGTATTACCGCGTGTCTGGTTTCGTTTTTTAGTCTTTTGCTTTTTGTATTTCTATGGCTTTATGAGCCACTAGGTCGAATACGCCGAGTTTCCACGCGATTGTGTTTATCCAATGAGCGTAATCCACCGATTCCCAGCATCCCCATTACAATGGCAAATAACGGCCCACTGTCGAACACCGGCGGCGGTGCAAAAGAACAGACACCTGAAGCAATGCCCTCTAAATGACATGGAATCCAACCCTGCGCTTGCCCCAGAGCCCACACCCAAACTAATAAGGGGTACAACACAAACTGATACGCCATAGCCACCCCGCCTATCCATCCAATAAAAGGGCGCCAACCGGCCACAAACACACTTTGATGTTGCGCCTCAGCGACATTAATTTTGGTTTGCTCTTGAATCAGAGTCGCGTCGAGCTTGCGGTTTTCTATGGCGATTTTTAATCGTTCTTCATCCGAGGTGAATAAATCGTCGGCTAAATCACCCACACTTTTAATAATGTCTCCTACGCCCACTAGCTTCACCCTACGCCCTCCAAGGTTCGATTAATCCACCCCAATAAAAATTTTTCTTGGCTCCGATCTTTACGAACAATTTCCCGATAGCGCGCTATTTTTGCCAATGCGTATTTGGCAACAAAAAACTCATCATCAACGCTGTTCAATTGTTCAAGTGTTTTTGGCCCAACAATGCCATCGGGGGATGTATCCACCACAATTTGGGCTACTTTCACCGCTATTCTTACCCCGGCATTGACAGCAAAATCAAATATGGATTCCGCAACTATTTGATGATGCAGATAATCCGCTTTAATCGGTTGCCAAAATTGTTGCCGATAGAATTTGTACACTAACGCCGTTAAATTTGGGTTTTCTTTGTCACATGAATCAATAAGTGGCCACCCCGGCCAAGTGGGATGAAACCGCCGGGAGATACCCGCAAACGTTTGCCCTCCACGATCTCCCGCCACACAATGATCAATATACCCCCCCTCATTGCGCAGCATTTTATTTAATGCCGGTGTAAACTCTGCCATACCCCCCCCTTCAGATGACTAGAAAATAGCGGATTCAATCTCGTTAGGGCGAGCCTGTACCACACAGGTATTTTGCTGATGACAGGCCTGCCATAACTCAGATAAACTCGGCTGAGAAGAGGGTTTATTGTCAGCACCACTGCCCAGTGCCGGGGTATCCATATTCATTTTTGAAGACAAATGCGTAATCACCGCAGATAACCCTCTCGCGGTTAATGAAAATTCATTAAGCAAGCGCTGAATGTCTTCTTCGGTATATTCCCAACCCTGTTTGGATAGTGCCTGTTGCCATACCGTGGCTTTTTCATTGTCTGAGATCACGCCAACATTCACACTGACGTAACGATCTTGATCGATACCTTCTGGTAAAGCACCCATCACAAAACAAAAATTTGGCAGTCCCACAATGGCCGCTTCAGTTTCATTCGGTTGATTTGTCGTTACAGGCTGGGTTAATTGCTGCAAAAAATAGCACAGCAAGGGTGTCTCTGGTGAATCTATCTCAATTAAATAATAGTGTTGATGCAATAACGACTGACGTTGCATCTGTAAGGCCAAAGCACGCACTTCATCAATTTTTTTCGGCAAGTGTTGCGTTTTAAATTTTAATAATTGTCCTTTTAGAGAAGACACCACCTGATAAGCAATGACTTCACATGCTTCGATTTGTTGTTCACGGTACAGATCACCAGCACAATGCATTAATTGTGAAGGCCGATAACTCACGCGACGACGACTCTGAGAAATTAATCGAAACAGATGAATACCCGCCAAACGCTGGCTTTCTAAAAAACGTTGTGCGGGTCGTACCGGTTGCAGAAGATCCATTAATAATGGCATTACGCTCTCCTTACCTAATACATAATGCAAAATATGCTCATCTGCATACAACGCAGAATGTTGCACACGACGTGTGTCTTCAATCTGAATGAGCTGCCAATACCGCAACGGCGAACTGCCGGTTAATGAAATCACCTGCCCATCATTCATAAGCTTCGCTGCGAGCGATAAACTTATAAAAGGGTGATCCGTCAATTGTTTGCATTTTTCAGCGAGGGCCACATCACATTGCACCAAGACACACAATAATAATAATTTCTGCTCTATTTCATTTAAATTGAGTTTATGAGCTAAGGTATCCAACGCCGGGCACTCACTAAAGCGCATACCTGAAAAACACCGCACACCCTGATGAGGGTATTGCTCAATAAAGGCAAACGCATCAGCCAAACGCTGGCTGGCCTCAGCGAAAAAACCATAATTGGCTTTCTGTGCGTCATCAAAATGCTCAGATGGCTGCCAAAGTAATGCGCCATGCAGTAACTCGCCCTGATTGATTGATTCTTGATTAATCGATTCTCGACTGATCGAGTCATGATTTATTACATCGTGATTTTTCCCATCATGGCCTACTACTCTCACGCTTACTTCATCATGGTTTATACTGCTCTTATTAGATTCAAAAACCTCCCCACCATCGACATGCCCCTGCTCGTTGTTATCGAAAGCACTCACCGGTACAGATGAGAGAGAATGGCGAATCACTGCAGGCATTTGCATTGCAGGTGTTGTCTCTTTGCTATTCACTGTGGGTTTTAAGAGTTCACTCATGGAACGCTGAAAATTACTGATATGAGATTCTGGGCTCTGGGCAATAGAATTGGTTTGATCAGACATATTTTTCTCAATCCTGAAAAGTCATTCAATAAATAAAATATTTATGCATTCGTTTTTTGTACATCTTTTTATGTAACTGGGCCTAACGCCTTTTCGGCTTCCGATAATGCCCCCAACGCAGACGCCACGTTTTGGCTCTCGGGCGATTTAGTGTTATTTTCGCTGCGCCGCGCCTCTAAGAGCGCTTCTAGACGATCTTTGTCTTCATAATAAATATCACGATCTATTCCCCCTAAATCCAATAGCGCTAACAATAGCGCGTACAGCACTCGCAAAAATCCACTGGCATTTTCGGGTAATACCACCTTTTGCTGTTCGATAAGGCGATCGATATCGTTAATGGCCGCTTCCAGCTGGGTATTATTGAGTTGTTCAGGGGGAGTTTTACGAAGAAGGTTTAATCCGGGGTAGTCGCCACTGGGTTGATCTTGTAAACCTTGTGCCGATAGCGATTGCTGCTCTTGTGTGACAGCATCTAAAGCGGCATTGAACGCGGCGACTTTTTCAGGTGCTGGCGCTAATAATGGGCTCGTATCGTCCGCATCCAATTGTTCACTCTGATCATTATCGTCAGAATTAGCGCTCGCTTCGATGTCATCGCCTTTCTCCGTGTCATCTTCTATTTCAGAGCCATCTTCTATTTCAGAGTCATCATCGATTTCAGACTCATCATCGATTTCAGACTCATCATCGGTTTCAGACTCATCATCGGTTTCAGACTCATCATCAGTTTCAGACTCATCATCAGTTTCAGACTCATCATCGGTTTCAGACTCATCATCAGTTTCAGACTCATCATCAGTTTCAGACTCATCATCGGTTTCAGAATCATCATCGGTTTCAGAATCATCATCGATTTCAGAATCATCGTCTTTATCAGAAGTATCATCCTTCGTTAGATCAGACTGATCCTCGCTTGAAGATCCATCCTGCTTGTCATTTTGTTTTAAGACTTCTTCCCGCTCGCGCTGTTCGGTTAATGCGTTTAACTGTGCTTCATACTGGTCGCGCTCTTCATACGTCCAATCTGGGTCTACCCCACCCAGCTCAAAAAGTGCTTGTTTTAAAGCATGCAATAGTCGCGTTAATAAACTGGCATTTTCTGGTAACAATATTTTTCCGTTAGCAAGGGCGTCATCCACGGCTTGAATAGCATTATGTAATTGCTTCTCGGTCATCGCTTCGGGTGGTGTGGTTTTCAGGGCAGAAAGTGCGCTAGTAACCGCACTGCCGCCCAACTCCCTGTTTCCTAATTCGCCCGAACTTTCATTACGGGCTGTTTGGTTTCGCGCCACCTGCGCTTCCGCTTCTTTAAGGTCATTTAATGTATTATTTACATTATTCACAGCATCGGTTTTCGCAGGCGATGATGAATCCACCCCTTGTGGGTTTGCCTCTTCAATCGCTTCCAGTAATTCTTTTTTATTGGTAATTTCCTGTTTAGGATCAACACCCGCCAATTCAAATAAGGCTTTTTTTAATGCCGCTAATACCCGTTGCAGTAATGACGCATCGGCGGGCACTAAAAATTTTCCGTCTTGAATGGCTTTTTCAGTTTCTTCTATGCCTTTGGCAATAGCATCGGCATCCATTTTTTTGGGGTCAATGGATTTTAACGAATTCAACGTGTCGTTATTGGGGTCAGCCAAAGGCTCGCCTCGCGTTGCACGATTGTCTGCCACCGTGGCTTGCGCCTGCTGCACCGCTTCTGCTGCTTGTTTGGCGTCGTCTTGTTCTTTTTTGAGTGTGCTACCGTCGGCACTGTTTAATTTTTTTTGAATTAAGCCTTCAATTTCTTCTTTATTTTTAAGCTCGGCTTTCGCATCCACGCCTGCGAGTTCCATTAAGGCTTTTTTTAATACGGCCAGGGCACGACCTAGAATGCCAGCATCCGCAGGTAACAGAATCTTGCCCTTCTCAATGGCCTTTTCGGTGTCCTCTAAGGCTGTTTGTAATTCCTGCGCCGTCATATCTTCCGGCTTTTTATTGGCCAGCTTCTTGGTGCCCGCCGTCGCGGCTGCGGTGGCTGCACCGCCCACCTGCGCCGCCGCTTTTGCCGGTGCGGCTGCCGCCTGTGCTTTATTAATGTCTTGAGTGGCCGTCGTTATCGTATTTTGCGCTTGCGGGCTCAATGCGGCGGTTTGTGATTCTTCCCTTTTATCACTCTGCGCATTTTCTCCTTTACCCGCTTTGTCTTTATTTTTGTTATTGGGGTCTAACTCTTCCAGTACCCGTTTTAGAAAATACGCCAATCGGGTGAGCTTACTGGCGCCTTCCGCCGGTAAACCATTGGCATCTTCCAAGGCACCGTTTGCGGCTTGTTCAGCGTTCGTTCTCTCATTACTTTTTGATGTGCTCTTATCGTTGCCATGCCGTGTGGTTGCCGAATTATTCAATTTATTACGAGCAGCTTTTCCGCCTGCTTGTATTTTCTTTCGCAACTTGGCTAATTTTTTTTTGCTCGCAGATGTCTGAGACATAATCGTCGTTTACCTTACCTGTTTATACTGAAATTAATGAGGGTTTAACCCCCTCAGTAAATGAACACTCTTTAACCCATTTTTTATGAGATGCATCGGTATAGTTAAGCTGCGTGAAAACGTTTGCCTGCTGTTCAAAATTCGATAATTGAATATTCGAATCAACGGTTTTTAATAGACGAGATAATTCGTGATAACGGGCAGAATAAAAATCAGGTTCACGCCCCATCACTTTCAACGACGGTTCTTTCAACGACAGCTCTTTCAACAACGATCCTTTCAATGACAGTCGGCTAGATTCAGGGCTCCAATAAAAAAATAATTCATCATCATAAGGGGCCTGCGCCACAAACGGGAGTTGTGAAAAATCCATTTTTTCTAACGCTTTGAGAGACGGCATATTATAAAAATACGCCTTGGCATAACAGCACGTTAAACCATAATGGGCCACCCCGTGAACAAGTAATAATGTCACCGCTAAAGGCCCAAACCCACGCCCCTGAAATTCACGACCAAACCAGTAGTAAAAAAAGCCCACACCTTGATGAATTTCTAAACTCACCGAACCGATAAAACCAAACCGCTGATGTTCAACCGCAAAAACCGTATGGGATTGTGTTTGCGGGCATTCTTGTTGATACCACGTTAGCCAGTGTTGAGCGCTCGTAAACTCTGGTAAATTGCAAAGCTTCGCAATATTCGGATCACGGATTTGCGCTCGGTATTGATTTATATGGCTGGGCAATAATGGGGTTAAGGTTATCTCGCCTTTAGTCACCGTGGCCATACAATCCTGAGCAATAGGCTCATGCGCCGATTGTTTGGGCCGTGCCTGCAACGGTGCCCTGCCTTTTTTAATACTGAGTGTTTTCATACCATCAGAAACGAAAAAAGCCAGCGAAAAGCTGGCTTAGTAAATAAACTTCTATGAAAAATTAGCGATGAAAAATAATGATTAGAAGGTCTAACGTAGAGTTCAAGAAGAAGGCGCGATCCAATTTTCCGTTCTCAATCCGGAGACACGATTAAACTCTTTTAAATTATTCGAGACCAATGTCAAGCCTTCTGCACGAGCATGGGCTGCAATATGTAAATCATTCACGCCAATAGGCGTGCCGGCTCTTTCTAATTCGGCGCGTATATCCCCATAGTGAGAAGCGGCTTTTGGTTCGTAATTCAATACTTCTAAACGAGAAATAAAATCATCCACAACCTGTAAATTATGCTCAGGTCGACTACTCTTCTCTGCCCCATGCAATAACTCGCTTAATGTAATGGCGCTAATACACATGGAGCCCGTTTTTTTATTAAAGGTATCCAGTACCTCAATCGGTCGGCGTTTGATTACATAAATGACGATATTGGTATCAAGCATGTATTTGAGCATACTGAATCACTCCAACTAAAAGACTTCGATTAGAAAGATTCGCGCTCAGACTGCTCTTGGCTCGCCCGCTTATCCATAAAATCATCGGTAGCGGTGGTATCACTTTGGAAAAAACTGTCCCAGGTATTGTCTACCGGAGATAAAATACGCTCTTTACCCACAACACGAACTGTAACGCGTTTGACGTTTTCCGGGAAACGGCTATCCGCCGGAAGGCGCACCGCTTGGGTTCGGTTATTCACAAATATTGTCCCAGTCGACATAGGGTCACTCCTAAAAATAAAGCTATATACACATAGTATATAGCTTTCAGAGGTTTGTAAATCTGGAACTTTCGTTAAACCGGCGTCAACAATTCCCGGCAAGCTTGAATACCGGGTATTTTCTGCAATAACAAAGCTTCTGCCTTTTCCGTTAACGCTTGCACACTGCCCACAAAACGCTTAAATCGGCTTTCAAAATGTTGACTTGCGGTTAACCACTGCGTACTGGTGATGCCTAACCGTTCCAGCATCGGCGGTTCTTGCGCAGAAATCGCGCCGCGTTTGTTGGCTCTAATCTGTCGCCCCGTCCAATCCACCAATTCCAAATACTCCGTTAAACAAAACGGTAAACCGGCGGGCATGTTAGATCGCGGGTTACCGGCAAAGGGCATCAGCCCTTTGGGTTGAGCATCAATTAGATTGGGCTTTTGCAATGCCTTTACAGAAGCCTTCGCTTTTTCGGCCCGACGTTTAACGGAGGTATGTTTGGAGGCTTCTGGTGTTTTTGCCATTTTCGCCCGTACTGGATT
Organism: Marinibactrum halimedae; assembly: GCF_021234875.1. Taxonomy (GTDB): domain Bacteria; phylum Pseudomonadota; class Gammaproteobacteria; order Pseudomonadales; family Cellvibrionaceae; genus Marinibactrum; species Marinibactrum halimedae. The sequence continues at coordinate 17,092 of NZ_JAJQVM010000004.1, forward strand.
TAAATCCACATACGCCATGCAAGCGGCCAAGGCTTTTTCATCCAACAACGCTTGAGATTTAAATCGCCCTTCCCAGAAGCGACCCGTGCAGCCATCTTCGCGGTTGGCCTCACGAGCGATAGACTCATTTAAACAGCGAATAAACCAGCTAATATCCATTAAGCGTTGCCGCCAGGTTTCCGCCATGTCTTCTACAGCGTCGATTTCGGCTTGCGTTAAATGGTTCCCTTTTAGATATTTTTGCGTTAGCAAAGTCCCTTTAAAAAGATGTTGCCAGCGTTTTATCACCACTTTAGTCGACCATTTTTCGGCCACCGCTGAGTTGACATGCAACACCACATGATAGTGATTGCTCATAATCGCATAGGCGGCGATATCGATGGCAAAGATTTTTTCAAGTTGAAATAGTCGATCTTCAATCCATTGGCGGCGGTGTTCATAATCATTGCCCGTTACCGCATCCTTCCCACACAAAAACGCCCTACGGACACAGCGGGAAACGCAGTGATAGTAAGGCGTGGCGTCGAGGGAAACGAGTTGGCTTCGGGCTTTGGTCATTTGCTGTTATAGGGTTTGGGGAGTATGACTTTGATTATTGTATTTTGTTTCTTTTGTGTCAAATAGTGTGGGTGTCCTTTTTTATTCTTAACCGTAATGCCTCTGGAGTTCTCTCACTATTTAGTGGATCCTTTGTCTTCGTATAGCCCGGCTCAACGAATGTCGTATATACACTTCTTTATTTTTTGCTCCCGACCACAGATATTGGTTTTTCGTCCTGGCAGCGCTCTCAGTTTTAGTTACTATCACCGGCTTCTTTTCTAGTTCGGTTTTCAGCATTTCCTTTACGCTTTCTTCCGTCTCCCCCTTCTTGTACTTCTTTTCCACTAACTTGCTTTTTAGTTGCTCGACTCTTCTTTCATTGGGCCCTGTTGACTTCACTTCCCAGCGTCGAGTCTCGAGTCCCTCAGGGTCTGCCGCCACGTCGTACCCCTTAAGAATTGCTTCTTGTGGTATCTTGGCGAGGTCTATTTCAGTCGTAAGGGTCACGGTCCGCCCGTCTGTTGCAGCCCCCCCTGGCACACTAGAAAAAGGTTGCCCATGATTTCCAAGAATCTCATGTTTCGACGCTGTTGTGCTTATAGCTGTATTAAAAGGGTGACCACCCGAAGTGTTTTGCACCATCGCTGCGCGCTCTAGGTCCCTCTCTCCACGCTCCCCCGTCCCCGTAGTTTCCACATCAAAGTGCTCTACTCCTTTCATGCCCTTCACCAGGCGGTTCCTGAGCTCGTCCGGCCCTTGTCGACCTTTCGCCCTTATTGCTGTTCCCACCAGCTCCCCGCCGTCGTCTCTTAGTTCCCGTTTGTCAAACTCTGAAAACGTCCCCACTTCGACTACATGAGATGGGTTTTGCCGTAGGTGGTCTGCGGCCTCCTCAGTGATCCTATCAATGCGAGTGACGACGCGTTTCACATACTCCCCTCGTGCGTCCTTCACGTACTCTTTTCCCGTGCCTAGTTTTTGGTACACTGTGTGCAGTGCCTCCGCACCGCTGGTTTCTACGGGAACAAACCGTTCATTGCCAGTTTTTACTTCGGCTACGGCGCGTCCCGCCTCGTCGCGAATCTCGCGCCCATCTTCGCTTAGTCTTAGTCCACCGGTGTTCTCCTCCCCCTGTAATGCAGCTTTTAAGTCCTTAAGTTTCGTGTGCTGCGTCGTCACTCGTACTGCGGCATTCGCCTGTTGCATCTCGATCCACTTGTGCCGGTCTAACGCTGCCAGCTCCCCTAGCTGCGCCTCTGTTTCCTTTCTCAACCTGCGCTGCTCCCCCTTCATTTTCCCTATTAGCTCAATTACGCTTGCGTTTCCGCGTGTGTCGACTGCAATTCTATCTTCGTCGTCAATGTTTTTGCCTGGCCCCATTTTGGACATCTCCTTTCAGTTATAAATCAAAGGTAGTTAAAAAGGCTTTTTTGTTGTTTAGTAGCGGTATCCCTCTGGCTCCGCCTTATGGTCGGAGCCACTCGAGGATCTCTCATGTGGCGCCTAAGTTTTCGTCGACATTTCAGTCCAGGTCTGTGCGCCGCGCTCAGCCCCCCTTTTTGGCTCGTTTTTTTGCTTCTAGGGCACGCCGCGCCTCTTCATCCGCATACCCTCGCGTACTCTCCCCTTCCACTAAGTCTTCTTTCTTCCTCCGTTTATGGTACATTAACCGCGCCCCGGGCACGTTCGGTACGCTGTTAGCGGAATATACATCGTTGAATGTTGTCTCGTCCGCCCGGTCCGACCCGCGCCGTTTCGTCCCAGCCATGCGCTCCACTGCTTCGTCTGCAGGGGCGTACAGACCCTGTGCGCTGGTCGCTATTGCGGACATTTCCGTTGCTTGTCCCCCGATCTCCGCCCTCAGCCGCTCACTCTTTCTGTCTAGCTCCCTCAGGCGCTCCCCTTCTTCGCCCTCCCGTTCATCCGCCACCGTGCGCTGCAACTCAGCTGATTCTTGTTCTAGTGCTGCAAGTTCCGCTGCTGTATTTCTTGTTCGATCCCGTAGTTGATGCCACTTTTTGAGTGCTTGCGCGACCGCTGTGTTTGCGTTCTCGATGAGCTCCTCCGTCTCGGCGCGTTCCCCCGCGTGGCGGCCAAGCACGTCCCTCAGGCGTTCCCTTGTTTCCGCTCGTGCGGCTTCGCCTTCCTCGCTTTTGGCTCGCCCATTTACAAAAACGTCCGTTCCTTTGCCGGTTCCCGCGGGCTTCGTCGTCTCGACCGTTCCTTCACCAGCCGTGACCCCCTGAGAGTCCACTACGCGTACCCCGTTGAGCTTTCGTTCCTCCCTCCAGTCCACCCATTCCTTCCCCCCTTTAGCCACCTCCTTAAATCCACGTGTCAACCATGCCAAGTACCTTCTCAGCCCTTCTCTGTCCTCTGCGTTTCCGTACAGTGCCACGCTGTCATTTGCTACTTCCTCCATTGCTGTGGTGAATATTTCTTCAGTTACGGCCTTGTCCCTTATTAGCTTATCCAGTTGTTCTACGAGTACGTTGCTGCTCATATTCCCCACTTTTTGCACTTTTGGTGTCGTGCGCCCGTGCTCGTCACTTTCCGCTCCAGTGTTCGCGTCTAACCCCAGAGGTGCGAACGCAGCGATGTTTTCTCTAAACGCTCCCGCTAACGCTGTTAGATCTGGTCCCGAGCCCTGGCCCTGGCCTACGTAGAGCCCTTCTACCTTACTGCGCCCAAGCTTGTGAGCCACACGTAGTGCCACCATCATGCTTATCACTGCTCCGCGTCCTCCGTACCCCAGCTCCGACACTGCAATCTCTGTAGCCGCGACCGCCACGGCCTCATTCGCCGCGTTTCGTGGGTCGGTCAGTGCTTCATATATACTCTGAGGGCTGACTGAGTCGCCTTTGGGGCGCGTAGGTGCGTGCAGCACCCCTATCGCGCTACTGGCTCCGTTGAAGTCCAGTGTCAACAGGTTAGTCAACGTCTCAGACTTCCCCTCGGCCCCCCTCGACCCTACCACGCTCACTGTGTATTCCCCCATTTTGACTTTTGTTGGCACATTTTGGTGCCCCTTCTCCAAATGGCTCTTTTGGTCGTCAGTTATCGACTTGTGTAGTTCCTGATAGTCGTGTAGCCCCTCAGGCGTGTAAGTAGTTACAGTCACTTCCTCGGTTTTGCTTGGCAGCATTTTGCTTTTCTCCTCGTATTGTTAGTAGCGTAGAAGCGTTCCCACTCACTTCTCTTTTTCAATCTCCCTACCCAATTAGCTTTCAACCCACCACTAATCACAATCAGGCTAAACTTAAAAAGGACACCAACAATTAAAAAAAATTAAAAAAGGACACCCATAACAATAAAAGGGACACCCATAATTGGGTAGCCCTTCAATCCCCCAGCCAATAAGCTTCCAACCCACCACAAATCTCATCAGGCAAATTAGAAACCCATGTAGCCAAAGCTGCCCTCACATTTATTTCCACCCCACTGCGCAACCATTGAACCCACCGTTTCACTCTCTCAGTATTAATTTCCTACCAATACATTGATAAATGCATTTGCTCATAAAGCTGACGGAGTTTGGAAAGGTGATTGGCCCAAGTGGCCCACGCGGGGGGAGTTGTTTTTTTGTTTTAAAATTATTCCACCAACTCATACTCATCCACCAAGCTTTGTGTATCTTGGTGAATTTCTAATTTCTCACTTCCTTCAAGTTCATCGGCCACGGCTTCAATTCGTTCTAATGCATCGGGCTCAATTGCGGTAATTTGGGTATCGCCGCTGTTAAGCGCGTTTTCTAAATTCGATACCGTTACCTGATCTTGCAGTTGCAATGCCAAGGTTTCATTGCTGGCGAGTTTGTCGTTTACGTATTTGTCGAGGGCGGCTCGATTCCAATCTAAACTGCGAGAGCGAGAAAGCCGCTCTAGGGTGGCGTCCATTTCTGCCTCCGTTAAATCGGTTTTCAGTGGTGTCCCACTGGCGCGGGTGCGGTTAATAAAATCCAGCATAAATTGTTTGGTGTGATGCTTGCGATAATCTTCAATTTTACTGGGGTCAGTCATGTCGATGTCATTTGCGGTGGGGTAATTATTTTTTACCGCCTCTTGAATCGACCCCATATTGTTATTGGTTTGCTCAAACAATTGCTGAATGCTGGGCATGGTTTCTTGCACGCGTTCGCGCAATGCTTGGCGCTGCTGTTCAAACCGTTCTAAGGCCATTAGCGGATGAGTGTTTTCCGTGGCATTGGGGTTAAAAAACTGGGTTAACGTCATTAAGGTAGTAATAAGCGCGCTGGCGTCGTCGAGCAGTACATTCATCGCTTCATTTTGCACTGTTTGATTTCGACTCTGACGTGCGGATAAAAAATTGCTTACCGGGTTTTGAAAACGGGAGAATACATTTTTTACCGCCGTAACTAAGGATTCGCGCCCTGAAGAACGAGCTTCTTGCGCCTCACTTTGCTCAAGCTGTAAAAAGCTTTGCCGAATATGTTCACTGCGTAGCCTTCGCATCCGTCGTTTAAGGGCTTTGCCAGTGAGGATTTTAGAATCTTCTAAATCCGGATGGTTAAACTGCCCGAGCGGCGCTGCACGCCAAATGTCCATCACATTCGGGTAGCGGTTTGATTGGTTGCCGGTGAGTAATACTTTCTGCACCCCGGCAAAAAGTTTGTTCATATCTAGCGTGATGGGTTCGGCGTTTTGATGGTGTGGCCAGCGGCTAGGGTCTAAAGTCAATCGGCCCAGACCAAACCGGTTCCCTGTAGTAAATGCCGAATTCGTTTGCCCTGAAGTGTTTACATCAGCGCCATTCACAATGCCGTCTACACGAAAATCTGCGCCCCCTACCACATTATGATTGTCGTCTAAAACGAGCCTGCGTTGTTTTACCCCTTGACGCTCAAGTACGTCTCGCGGGCGGTTTTTTCGCCCGGCTGATTTTACATCGTTAATCATGGTGAATACCTTGCTAACCGATTGCGTTTTAAAGTGATTGCTTATGGTGATTAAACGGTGGCAAAACGCAGAACCTTCGTTCTGCGCTGCCAAGGGTGGATTAAGAAAGGGTTACACCACATCCGCTTTATAAGCGAACACCAAAGCGGCATTTTCGAGTTGCGATCGGTCGCCTTTGGCGGTGAGCGTCCAGACCTCACCCCGTTGGCTCACGGTTAGGCTGTTGGTTAATAACATTTTGCCCGAGCGTAACGTTAGGCCGCTGTCGTCATTCATCACGAGCGTTACTTGGCCTTCGTCTTTCACTTCAAACAAGGGGTAAACGGCGGTTAATTTACTGCCAGAAATATTCGGGAATCGATCTTTCGTCATCACGATTTCCATGGCTTCCGTTTCCCCATTCACCCAGGCGAAAAATTCGTTCGGGAAGGTGGTCGCTAAATCGATATTGACGGCGGTGTCGTACGGTTTGAGCATACCTTTTACCGCGTCGGCAAAGGCGTCGCCCCCTTGCTCGGCGGTGTATTGCAATTCAATCTGTACGTCGGTAATTTCGCCCAATTCGTACGCGCCTTTTTTACCGCCAAGTTCTAAACGCCAGCGAGAAATCGCCCCGGTGCCTTCGAACGGTAAATAACGGTCATCACCAAAGTTTAATTCGAATAAACCGTTGCTGGCTTCTGTGTAAGGGTCTGGGTTGGAAACGGCAATTTGCTGGTTGGGGCGCCAATCGCTGCGAATGGTTGCCGGCGGTAAATCTCTTGGGTTCATTAAGAATTTAACCGCTTTGGTATCCGGCTTTAATACCGTTTTATGGCTGAGCTGAGTTAAGGTGGCGTTCACCACTTTGCCTTCGCCCGCCACAATTTTTACCGCAACGGATTTAATTCGGCGGTTGTAATGCCCAGGGAAGTCGTAATCAAACAGCTCTTCAGTTAACGCAAACTCGCAACGTTTTTTGCCTTTTTGATCTTTCAGTTGCAACAGAGCCATGGGGTCGATTTCGGCCAGTGAGACCGTTTTGGTAATTTCAAACCCACGCTTGTTGTTGTCGATATGGGCTTTTTCAAGGCGGTCTAAATCCAGCGCTAAATGATCACCACTGAGCAAGCCTTTATGGAGGCTATCCCAATAATTGCTGCCAATATAGTGCATTTCACCTTCAGGCAAACCTTGCTCGAATAAATAGGCTTTTTCTGCCCCTTTGGCGAAGTCGTAAGCCATTTGATAGGTTTGGAAAAAGAGCCCAGATAATTTACTGGTCATCCATTGGTAGAGCTGTTCATTCGAGAACTTCTCTTTCATAAACATGCGAATGGACTCGTTGTGCTCCACTTCTTTATCGTGCACCACAATTTCTTGCTCGGCGGCTTGTATGGAAAATTTCGCCCCTTCGATTTGGTATTCGAGTTGTTTGATTTCGCTCTTGGCCATCGCCAATTGCAATACCCAATCTTCTTCGGTGCGTTTGTATTGGGCTTGAATTCCTGAGATTTCACCATCCATACTCATAATTTCAGCCACTGCACTGGTGACTTCTGAGGCATACCCCAATGCCGCCCCAATGGTCGAGCCTCCAAGCGTCGCCCCCATGGAAAAAGGCGAGCCCACTTTCACATCTGGGAAGGCGGTAGCAATGGCAGCCGCTGCTTTTAAAGCAGGGGAGGCGATGTGTAAATTACGCGCGTGAGTCATGCTATTGAGTTGATCTTCTTCTTCCGAGATCATGCCTTCAGCAAGCAACGCTTCGTAATGTTGCTTTTGATTCTCTGCGCTGACTTTGCTTTCTTCAAGATTTTTTAGGTTCTCTTTAGACTCGCTCAATTGCGCTTCTTTAATACCGCGAGAGAGATCTAAAATAACCCCCTCTTGTCGATTTTGTAGCAGGCTTAATTCTTCCGCTTCTTTTTTCTCGATAGTGCCGAGTAAATCATTACCAAATTGGGTGACTTTACCCGTTAGCTCGCGGGCTTTATTCAACATAAAGGCAAAACGATAATGAGGCACCGGTGCAGTTAAACCCGCCACAGCTGAACTCAATCCCGCACCACTGGCCACCGCATTCACTAATGCCATTGGGTCTATTGGTGGTTGGAATAAGGGTAAGTCTTGTTTGATGCCGAGAATATTTAAGCTATTACGGATTTTATATAGGCGGTCTTCTACTCGGCCCCAGTATTTTAAAAGCTCCGTATTTTCAGGTAAGTAAAAATAGGGGTTATTCACACTTTCATGAACAATACCGGCATGGGTAAAGCTTTTCTCAATGCTTGTATCCGCATTTGGACTATCGAATAGAAAATCGTACTGGCCGGGTGCCTGGCTAGCTGTTGAGCTATCTGCACCTAGAAGCTTAATATCACTGTATTTTTTATCGTCTGACAGTATACGCTCCCCCATATACTCCGGCTTTTTACCCAAGAGTTCGTACGCCAACACATACAACATGCGAGCTTCGTTAATCGTTTCGCGGGTATACTGCCTAAAGAGCGCATCCCCCCAATCAAGCAAGTTATCGATATAAGCCATTACCGTTGTACGTCGGTAGGCAATACGGCGCAAATTCGCGATGGCATGGGGGTCGAAGGGGTCATCTAAGTAAGTTTGGATTTGCTCGTCGTTATTATTCATAATGTTAAAACGAGCTGGTAAACGCTTGATCAGCTGGAGTAATTCTAAGGCAGCGGTTTTCGCTTCATTCTGAATTTTCTCTCCACTCTGAATAGAAAGGTCTTCTATTGTCGTTTCTAAGGCAGTTAGCTCATTCCACGTTGTGTACCTATCGCTACCATTCCAATGATGCAATTCTTTCAAATTATCAGCATTGAACGTTTCTGCTGCCGGTTCACCTTTAAACACTTCCGCAAAAGGCTTAAGTTTATCCGTTAACACTTTAACATTAGAACCTTCATCTACAGGCAAACCCAAATCACCGACATACTTCGTTAGCTGTTCAATAATAGCGTCAATATCCACCGCGCTGAACGGTAAAAACCTCCAATAAGATTCGGTATCGGTTGGATCAAAGATATACTCGTACCAGCGCTTGGCTTCTTCAAATTTTTGCCCGGTATTCAGCGCATTGGCAATTAAGGACGGCGCGTGGTAGAACATCTCCCAGTAATACAAGCCATTAGCACCCCGGTACTCTAAGTGAGAGTCCACAGGGAAAATATTTCCGCTGACAACGCTTGGGTCGGCATAGATTTTATTGTCTTCCTTGGCAATCGGGTCACCGGGTAAAGTGCTGTCGTCGACTGCTCGATTGCCTAATACAAATACCGGACTTTCATCAATATTTTGCGTTTGTCGATCCATCAACGCCTCTAACCCACCCAAAAAGAGTTTCTGATTCAGTTGGCTTCCTGTCATGGAAGAAAGGCGGATAATATCGTATTGAATTTTTTCGTGAGATTCTAAAGCTGTTTTGCCATCATCGTACTCCCGATAATTTAATCCATTAAACAAGTACAATTTATCACCAACATTCACCGCCGCACTCAACGTACTGAAAGATTCCGGTAGCAATAATTCATTATCAATATCCCCATACTCAAATCCTTTTTCATCACCAACTTTCTTGGCATAAGCGCCTTTAGAGTAAACAAAGTAGGTTTCATCTGGTTCAGGTGATTTAACCGGAAGCGTGAAGGCAGCCACCATATTACTTTTCTCTGGCAGTCCCTCCGTATTACCTATTAACGGTTTTGGAAATTCATTTTCTAAATTGGGAATGCTCCCACCTGCAGGTTTAGGATAACGATAATATTGATCACCAGACACTAAATATACTTTATCATCCTTTATAAAGGCTGCATCAACAATTTCGGTATCTCTTAAATTGTTTTTTGGTTCAGACGCAGGCCAAATAATAGAAATATTTTTCTCAACATCCGACACTTTTCTGAATTTATCACCATAAAAATAAAACCGGTCATTCGAAGTGTGCACAGCCGCAGTGATAGTTTTGCCGCTTGTGTTTGAACCGAGCAATTCATCATCAGTAATTTCCCTAGGGTAGCCCGGCACCTCTTTAAATCGCCCTTGACTTAAAGTGTATTTCTTATATTGATTGTCTTTAATGGCATATAAATAATTATCAACCGCAAAGGCGGAATTTAAAAATCTCCAAGGTTTTCGATTGACAAGACTCAAAAAATCTGCAACAGGCGCTCCTTCATTCCAAACGATAGGATTAGTATCTAGATCAGATTGATTTCTTACTGCCGGATCAGGGATAGTAGATATTCTCAGCATTTTATCGCCAGAAAAAAGATAATAGTTTCCGTTACAATAGAGTGCAAAAATTTCAGAAACAGGCTCACCATCAACACTCGCAAAACGTAATCCTCTTGAAGTACTATCGCCTAACTCATCATCGTCTCTTCCAAATATTTCAATAAGCTCTTTTCTGTTCCCGCGTTTCACAGCTAAGACTGCAGTTTGAAATGCGCCGTTATTAGGCGTGGGGGAATACCGTCCAATTATATTAGGTGCCGAAGATCTACTCTCACCAGAGTTCTGAAAATAGATTTGTCCCTTCCATAAAAATGCCACATTGAGATTTTCTGTATCAATCCCAAGGGTACCGGTACTAACGAGCCCATACCGATTATCCAACAGTGCTTTAAGCCCAGATGCTTGCTCATTTGTTAAACGATAGATAGAGGATTCATTCAAGCAAATATAAACGCCACTATCCTCTTGGATATTATCCAGCTGGACGATACCCGAAATATTCAAAATATTACTTTCTAATTCAGAGTCGGTTAATCCTTCCCAAAATAAATTAGACAACGGTTGAGGGGTAGCCAAATTCGTTGACGTAGTGTAGCTATCACCTTGAAGGAAATACCTTTCACCCTGCCAGTCAAATGCTGCATCAATAGTGTTTTCTTCCGGTAAACCATCTGAATTCCCCTTTCGGCGATACACTATGGGGTTTAGATTTGGATTAGCAGCACTAAGTGAGTCAACAGGCAACTTAACGTAATCATTTCCACGTATGAGAAAAACGTCGTCTCCATCACTGAAAGCAGCATCAATGGTCAATACTGGATCAGGAGATGAGGTGAGTCTCCACCAGTTTGCATCTAAACCTTGAGAAGAAATCGTGGATCGTAGCGTTATATTATCTGTACCTGAAACTGTTATTTTAAGCTGTTTCCCTTCTGTAAAGGCATAAATCGTATTATCAGCATAAAAGGCAGCATCAACCTTATTAAAGGTATCACCGCTTGTCAGAGTAACAGTCTCCGTGTCAACTTCTAATTCATCATCAACTGCTGGTTTACATAAAAAACTACCGCCTTTGTAATCAAAACAAACCCACGGGAATGCCTTATCACTCTCTGGTGTATTTAACAGGATAGGCAATCGAATATTGTCTTCGTTTTCATTGGGAAACAGTCGAGTAAAGGCTTCAAAGCCCGATTGATAAGCACTATGCCCTGCATGGATAGAACCTTCTCGCAATTCTTTAACGATATTGGTTTCTGGAAAAAAGCGGAACGTATTCTGTTTACTAATACGTTTCGCAATAAACTTGAAACTGGCGTTACGCTGTTCCGAGAGGGTTTCCAAATTTTGCCATGACTCAATTTTAATCTGTTTATCATCACCAAAGTAAAGTACATAATTATCATACCCTGGATTAGTGGCCTTTATAGTATATCCGCTACCCACCAAACCTTTGTGAACCGAAAAGCTGCTCTCCTGTTTAAACAGAGCAACATTGCTAGCATTAGCATCGGTAGAATCAGGTTCTTCATGCAGTTTACCCAAAGCATTTTGATAACGAATATATGCTCCCCCCTTCTGACCAGATTCAAAACTGACATGATTTTTATTAGTATCTCTACTGGTATGTATACGGAATGTAGACTCGTCAGAAACACCGTCTCCCGGAATCACTCGATTAGCAAACAGTCTCGCTTCTGTTATTTCATTGCCCCCTACTTGAATATCTCTCGGCTGATACTCAATAAAATATTCATCTTGCAATTGCGTCGATTTTATATAAATGGTGTCATTTTCTTCATCTAATCCCGCAATAAGTGATTCATAGGTGACTATACCCTCGTCATTTTCCTCTGGCGTCAACTCCCTCTCAGTATTAAAGTGACAGCTAATTTTAATATTATCCAAATTTTCTTGGTCTGCATTATCTACACCACTAAACTCTAAGAAGTAAGAGGTAATCTCATCATTTGAGGTGAGTTCATAATCCAGCTTTTGCGGCACACTCCATTGGCCATTCAAGTTAATGTAGGAATAGTGGATATTCAGTACTGACTCGGTTGCGTCTTTTTCACCCGCTTTATAATTTTGATCTCCATCCTGTTTAATGGTGAGCTGAGATTGATTATTCGGTAGATTACGAGTTTCGATCTTTGCCCAAAATACGAAGACTTTACCCAGTGCATAAACAGGATAGACACGCTCTGCGTCTATTTGGACATTAACCTTTTCCCATGGCTTCCACTGAATGGATTCCTGACCACTCTTTCGCAAAAAGCGGGCAAAACGATAATAATATTGCGTTGGATCACTTTTCGTTTTTCCAAAAAACACCGCTTTCTTAAATGACTGCTCAGAAATCTCTGGATCATCATACACATAGCCTCCTGCCACAGTTAATCGAGACACTTCGCTGTATTGATCAATATAGTGGTTGTATACACGAGTGATATTTTCTTCCGTTAACTCCCCTTGCAATAATTCCTGCTCTAAGGTTTCAAACTCTGGCGTTTTGGTATCTCTTAACTCCGGGCGAATATAGTTTTCAGGGTATAAAAAGACCTTACGATTCGCCTCCCAAACTCGGTAATTTTTAAACCATTCCCACCGTTCCTTTAAACGTTCACGATGAGCATTATTTTTTAAGCTGGCATCTTCTAACTGCAAAAAGAAGCGATGAAAGTATAACTGCAACGCAGAAATGGCTTCACGAACACGAGAGGTTTCTGCGGTTTCACCCATTTTGACGTCGATTAATAAATCTTCGTAGACATCTCGGGCATCGAGATACTTGCGTATATTATCCTGATCCTTATCTTTGCGTGCTGTAGTCAGACTACCATTTCCGGCCACATAAATTGCATGAATAACGTATTCTAATAATGCATCACGCTTGAGTAGATTCAACTTATTGTGAATTTCTTTACCCAACTTGGAAGACTCTTTGCTACTGCAATGGGTATTGCTTAGCCAAGTGAGTAAGTGATCCGCTGCCTGCTCCAAATTTAGGTCTTGATCAAATGGAGAAGCATTCGATGAGGAAAGCATATTGCTACCCTCTACCTTTGAGAAGAGTTGCTGCCAGCCCAGATATAAGCTCTGTAAATCTACCCCCAAACGGTTTTTCAAATTGAGGATACTGACCAGCTTTTCAATTTCTTCTAATTTATAACGGCGCTCATCTTCCGGTATGGCATTTACCTTTAAATTACCATCTAACTGCATTGGCGCTAATAAATTATGGCGTTTTAACCATTTTATATCGTCTGCTTGGCAACCGAAAATATCGGCCAACATATGGTAGGGCTTAGCAGCATAGCCACCAGAGACTCTCAATACTTCCAGTAAGGTATTCTCACCACTAAAGGTATTTTGGAGTTCTTTGTAACGGAAAATACGTTGCAAATCGTACAAGCGAATCTCGTTACAGCCACTCCAACGATCCATAAAACGTGCAGGGTAATGGGCCCATAAATCGCTTGGTGCTTTAAGGCAATGGTAGCTGCCATCTTTATGCATCAAGCCTGGGTAGCGAATATAGGAAGCAGCCCCGCCGAAGCCATTATTCTCGTCACTACTTTTCACTACATAAACGCGACCACCATAAGTAAAGGCGCTATCAATACCTGTACGGTAATTGTCTGGTAGCTGTGGGAAGACCTGATCAATATGCTTTGGATAGCCATCATCAATGTATTCTTGTTCAGAATCTGCATAGCGAATGACTTGATCCCCTTTAATAACGATTAAGCCATTGTCCGCATCCATAAAGGCAGCATCAATAGGGCTATTTCTATCACTATTAAACTGATTTTCTCTCTTTCCCCAAGTATCAGCGATAGCGGGTAAATCAGATGCCGTAGTGATGGCCGCACCACTAATATTTTGGTATTTGTTATGACGAAAGAAATAAATACTGCCATCATCTACTCGCACCGCTGCATCAATGCCTTCGTAGAAATAAGAGTCTACATGTACCGTAGCATTCGTAACTGCTTCAAGATCTTCTTGCAAATGATGCTCAATACGCTTGGGATACCCCTCATCCATCTGGGTACAACCTAGGCCGGTGTAACGAATATATTGATCTTCCACAAAGAGATAAATGGTGTGCTCACCAATGTTGTCACCGGGGATCATTAAGGCCGCATCCACTTTGTTGTACATACGTAAATTATTACGACGATAATGAATGGCACTTAATGGGATTTGCGTATGAAGGGCGTTACAGGAAAGATACCAAGAGCCTCCCATTAATACATAGGTATTACGATCGTTAGCGATAACACTCGTAATACCGGCACTATTATTTTCCGCTGTTACTTCAAAATCATGAGGTAAATTTTCAAAACCTGGCTCACCTCGAAGATCATTGGCGATACGCTTGGGGTAGCCTGCATCAATATTACAATATTCATTACCACTGTAGCGGATGTAATATTCACCAAAGAAGAGGTAAGTACGCCCATCATCAGACACAAAAGTCGCATCCACTTTGCCGTGATTTTGGAGTAGAGAGCGTTGCTGCCCCCAGATATCACCAATACGATGTTCTGCGCCCAATGTACCAACACCATTTGCATCGATATGGTAAGTGATATAACAACGATTACCAAAGAAATGTAAGGTTTGGGCTTCGGAGGCATCTACTTTTGTAATAGTAAGCGCCTGTAAATGATCAAATAATTCGTGATGACAGGGTAGATTTGGCCAATATTTTTCGAGTGGCTCTGGGGCAAACCAATGATTACCAGAAAGGTTGTATTGTACGTATTCGCGATCTTTAATAAATAATAAAGTTTGCTCACCCGGCATATTATTATTGAGTACAAGAATGGTATCAAACTGGTTCCAGCCACTGTTCACTAGATGGTGCGGCATACTCCACATGTCGGGTGTAGCCCATTGGGGTTCTTTATACTCTGGTCGATCGAAGTCACCATCCCAAAAGGTGTGATAGCGGAAATGGCCTGTGCTATCTGGATGTTCGCACACATAGGTTTTGTCCCCTAGGTGATAAGCAACATGAACATTGGTTAACCCATGGAAATGCTCAGCAATGGTGTGCAAACCAGTGTCTTCAGAATCGTCTGCGTCAATAACCAGAGTAGGGTTATTATTTTCGATTTGATACATCGCAAACTGATCACCACTAAAGAGATAAATTTTACCCTCTTTATCGGTATAAGCTGCATCGACTTTATGGCCTTCTTTAATAGGGTTGCGAATATTTCCCCATTTTTCAGTGAGCAAAAACTCACGACTCAATTGCTTATTGAAATACTGATCACCATTAAAGACATACGTATTGCCATCTGTGCCTTTTAATACTGCGTCGGCAGCATTCAGTTTGGCGTCATCAATATTTCTTAACCAGGTAGGCACTTCGATTTGGTCATCAATAACAATACCTCCGGTGCCCTCTACGCTACTGATGTGACGCCATCCACCATCATATATACCAAAGACACTGCCGTTTTCCATCACCATTGCTTTCGTATCTGAAGTATAAGAATACGTTTTCTCATGACACACATCTGACAAGACTTGTAGGGTATCGCCTTTAAATAGGTACACATTACGCTCATCGCTCATCGCGGCATCTATGCCTTCGGCGATCATGGCATCAAACTCGGGCGTGTGTTTTAGGGCGTAAAAGCGAGGCTCTTTTTTCAGCTCGCTGATGGGTTTAGGATAACCTGAATCCAATGCTTTCTCATCAGCGCCAGTGTTAGTCAAATTTCCTAGTTTAGTGACGGTGTAACGATAAAATTGATCACGACTAAATACATAAGCATGTTGGTGTATTTCCGAAACCTGTTCCCCACCCTTATTTTCTTGCTGCTGACGAGTTTCTACCGAAACGGCTGCATCAATATGCTCGCACTCTAAGATATTATTTTTAACATTACCCCACAGGCTTTCCACTGGCCTTGGGTAACCCGCATCTGGGTGGCAGTAGTCTGAACCAGAGAAACGATAGTATTCATAGAATTTATTATTTGAATCATCTTTGTTATTTGTAACAAAAATATAGGTTTTGCGATTTTTTCCGCAAAAGGCCGCTGCCACCAAATCATCGCCTGTATTAAAACCAATACCCGGCCAATGCTCTTCAATTTTTTGTGGCTCAGACCACCAACGCTGCGTCTCATCAAAGTAGACAAACTTGTCTTGTGAGAACAAATACGTTTTACCGTCGGGTGCATTGAAGATGGCATCTACCCCTTCAAAGGTATTACTCACCATCGAGACAGGCAAGTTCCAGATATGCTCATCACTTTCGGTTTGTGATTTCGGATAATCGTCATCGGTATTGGTGTAATCATTGGTGGAGTAGCGGACATACTTCTTATTACCACTTCCGTCTCCAACCCTACCAAATAGGTAGGTTTTCCCATCCCAAACAAAGGCCGCATCCACAACATCGAGCCCACCCCAATCTTCTTGTATCGAACGAGGGTAGCCATCATCCACTTGATAATAATCACGGCCAGAATAGCGATAATATTGATCACCACTGAAAATATAGGTACGACCATCTAACCCTACTAAAGAAGCATTAATACCTTTTGCCGCAATATCACTACCGGTTTGTGCCCAGTCGCTGATATTGTGAACCACCGTCTCGAAGGTCCATTTATTGTCAGCAAATGTGGCCATACAGTATTGCTGATCACGATAGAGGTATAATTTATCTTTTGCACTTGATTCGTTGAGCTCAGCCGGTATTAATAATGCCGCATCAATATTTCGGAAAAATTCTCCTGGCAACTGAGCATCATGTGCTACACCACTTGTAGTTGGAGAATTAAAGAAATCAATAATTTTCTTCGGGTAGCCTTCAATAATTTCAACATCTGTATTTTCGACGCAGTCTCGGTAAGCGTAAATATACTCTCCATTGAACACATACCAACGACCGTTGTGCGCAAAGGAAGCATCGGCTTTTTGCAGAGTAGCAATCTGTGTTTTTTCCTGACTAAAATATTGAGCAATAGAATGACGTTGGCTAGGGTTAGCGCTGTCAATGTACTCGCTACCCTTAAAGAAAAAAGTGCTATTTTTACCACTGGCCACAGCAGCATCAATGTGGCCTTTAAAATCATTGGGTAAATTTAAAAAGGCGGTGTCGTCAATATGGCTTTCATTGAACGATTTAGGGTAACCACTGTCTGTGGTTGTTCCTGTAAAGCTTGCGCTGTCTTTATAGCGGGCGATTTCATCCCCAGAGATTAGATAGGTCGCCCCGGCGCTGTCGGTAAAAGCGGCATCTACATGACGGAAAGAATGACCATCGTCTTTGGCTTTACCCCATTGACGCTCCATGGGCTTCCAGGGGTTCGTATTGGTATGAGCGCAATGGCATTTATCGCTTTCATCCATACCTCGT
Organism: Marinibactrum halimedae; assembly: GCF_021234875.1. Classification (GTDB taxonomy): domain Bacteria; phylum Pseudomonadota; class Gammaproteobacteria; order Pseudomonadales; family Cellvibrionaceae; genus Marinibactrum; species Marinibactrum halimedae. Next base: position 34,180 of record NZ_JAJQVM010000004.1, read on the forward strand.
TTAGTCATGGCTTTATCGTGGATATCTTTTTCTAACATTCCGTTGTTAGAGGTCATCGGCTCACGATAGTAATAGGTATTGTCAACGACAATGACATCTCGACCATGACTGTCTACAAAGGCCGCTTGAACGCGGTTAAACCTGAGTGTTGAGCTTGGGTCACCGGTGAGTAGACTGGCTAATTTGGTATTTTCCGTCTCAATAAACTCACCCGTTTCAGGAGAGTAAATCCAATACTGAGCATCAAAATCAAATGTAGCTGATAAGCTATTCACTACCTTTGAAGAATCATCACTCTTCTCGGATGGGCTAGCCATCTCATCTTCTTGGCTTGCAACACGTGCCTTGCTTCGACCTTTAAATAGATACACCAAACCATCATTACTTTCTAGCAAGCAATCAAAATGATCTAGCTGGCGCAAGCCCAAATCGTTGATTGAACCAGCCCCCTGCTTCCCTATACCAATAGCAGAGCCAAAATCCCAATAAGGTAGCTGAATATCTTCCGAAAGTTTTTCTACTAAATCTTGATCATGGAATACCAAATTGACTTCATGCTCATCAAGTTTGAGCTTAGAGGCTAACTTAGCAAAGCGCTTAAAGCGATCATACCCCACTAAAAAGTGCACATTTTTTGGTAAAGCCTGCAATTCATGCTTTTCATTCAGAGCACTTAAAATGGGTACTAACCATTGCTCACGAGCGTTGTCTTTTTCGCCAAATAGCCATTGAGTGAGTGAGGCCACCACTTCTGACTTAATACCCATTTGCTCACGAATCGCGTTATACAATTGCTTTTCTTGTTGCGAATCGAGGTTTTTGAAGATTTCATTGGCCGCTTCAAGAGTTGCTTTTAGACTTTTCGCCAACTCATGAAGCATAAAGAAAACATCTTTATTGTAGTCTTCAAAGGTTTTGATTTGAAACAGTAACGCGTTGTCGGTATTTAAGAAGTACTCTAAATTATCCCAGTGAAGTTGTTGGCTACTATTCATGTAACCGTACGACTGTAACATCCCTAATAGCTCTGCGGTTTCGCTTTGGGTGAAATTTAGGTTTTCTAATTGAGTTTCATCAAAGCGATATTTTTTCTGGCTATCTAAAATTCCCTGTATGGTTTCAAAAACCACGCGGTTATCGTTGTCAGTAAAGGGCCAACTCACATCAAAGTCAGCGACATTTTCATTATTGGAAAAATAAGCAACCGACTCAGGTGTGAAACGGTCATTTTCTAAAAAGTGTTCGTCAATGACTGAGAAAGTCCAGTCGGCCACCAGTTCGTCTGCTACATCGTTAAAGAAGTCTTGATCAAACTTAGCGTATTGCGCATGAACTGATTTCACCGCCATTTGAAGGGTATCTAAAATAGCTTCATGATACGGGTAAAACTTTACAGACAATAAGAACGTGTCTTTCGTTAAGGATAAGATTTTATGCTTATCTATTACTTGCCCACTTTCGGTTAAATATTCGTTCCATATTAAGTTTTCAATCAGGTCTTTTTGCTCAACCTCATTTAACCCTATCTCTGCAAAGTGGCCCATGTTTATCATTACTTTATGGGCTTTAAATTCTTTTAAACGCTTGTAAATATGGTTGTGAATAATATCCACATACGTACCGATACGAGAGTTGACTTCGAATAAGTGTTTATGCTCACGCTCTTCGAAGGTCGCTGGTTGGATAACCGTGCCATCAGATTCTAAATATCGGTTAAAGATTAAATTATCATAAAGCTCTTCTTGTTCGCGCTCGGTAATACCTAAGAATTCTAAATCCGATGGGTACAGCGCTGCATCAACATAATCTGCATGTAATGTACGGATTTTTTCGTATACATCATCTTGAATGGGCGTAAAGTCGGTTTCTACTGCGAAGTCATCCGCGTGCATAGGGAACATATCTTCATCTAACATACCGTCTGAAGACAGATAGCCCATTAATACCAAGTTTTGAAAAATTTTCCCCGATATAGTTTCACGAATACCCAGATTGGTGAAGTCTTCTCGGGTGATTTTATCCAAAGCATAAATTGCACTTTGAGCCGCTGCTTTAACGTTTTCTTCATGGTAACGAACGAGCCTCATATCCGCAGGAGACACCAACTTGGCACCAGAATACATGTCGCTTTCATGATTCATCACTGCGTGATACATCGCCCGAGAAAAACGTGCTTCTAACGGGCCTTGCTCAAAAGAGGTTGGGCTAAATAAAGTCGGTTTGGCTCGCTCAGCAATTTTCTGCAAATGCATTAATTGCTCTTGACGCATCATTTTATGTTGCTTGGCTTGTTGCTCTTGGGCTTCCTCTCCGTCTTCGGATTTTACATCACGAGGTGACTCACCCTTAGTGATTAGCAATAGCTCTTCAACACTCAAACCGCTGTCATTCACCCATTTAACCACCGCTTTCAATACTTGCACCAACCATAAGCGATACTGAGGTTCACTGTGAGTAGGCGTTGCCCCACGCAGAATGTCATAAGGGTTTAGCGACTGCAGAGTAAAGTCATCACTGAGTATTGGTAGAACGAAAATATCATGAAATACTGCTCGTCGAACCAATACATCCCTCTCGACAACATCCAGAAGTGCGAAAAGCTCAGTATGACTCACTCCCAGTACATCCATTAAAGATTTGGTTTTATACAACGTATTTAACAGATATTCATGCGCACCTTCATTACCACCAGATGTCCACAATTCATCATAACGATCAACGTCTTCGAACTTTTCATTTTGACGAGAGCGGTATGCACGTACTATTTCGGTAAATTGTGTATTTGATAAACCTAAGCGCTGGCGAACTACCTCTCTATATTCGCTATTGCTTCTTTGTAGAATATCACCTTCGAATAAGCCTATTTCCGTACTCCCATCAAACTGTGGCGGCTTTACATCTCCCCACTCTTTATTGGAAATGTATTTTTTATCAAGCCTCGCACACTGGCCATTGAAAGTAATATTAAATAGATCTTCAGGATAATCTGCTTCATCATCCCCATACCCCACTGTATTGATATGACTAACAAGGGCGCACACTTGCTCGACAGACCAATCCCATTCCATTGTTAAATTTTTAACAATGGCCACTGTTCGCAATGTCTTGTCGTTTATACCTTCATCACTTTCCAATTGATATTCGCAGCATTGGCGCAAAATCAAGTCGAGCTCAGTAAAGGTGAAACCTGTTTTTTTTGCGAGATAGGTAAATTGATAAAGCTTTTTTAAATCATCAAGAGTAATGGATATTTTAGTATCTGTGTCTCCAACATTACGCTTAACAAGATATTCTGTGTTTTCTTTAGGCTGTGTATCGGTGGCCAGATCACCAGCAACAATACCATCTGTGACCAACTTGAATACTGGCTTATCCTGCAAACCATCACTACTGTTAATAAAGAAAGCGGCTTGTCGATGAGCGCCCAACTCAACATCATTAAGGTTCTGCTCTAGTAATTCCTTTAACTGCTTATAACTGATATCAAGGGCTGCTAGAAAACAATCTACATCTATTGCATTAACTTCACTTTTTTCGCCAAAGAGTGGCGCTTTTACGCTAGCGTCAATGGCTATAGTGCTAGCTAATGGCGACAATTCCGCACTCGACAGACCCAAATAATCGGCTGCCACACGATCATAATCAATATTTTTGCCTAGGGTTTTATGGAGCTCTTCACTGCTTAAGTTAAGATACTCCAAATATAACTTGATACGCTCACTGCTTAAATCAAACGGCAAACTGATTGGGTAATTTATCGTTTTTAAATGCTCATAAACCCCATCACCTCCACTACCATTATTTCCAACACCTGTATTAGCCTCAATAATTTTCTTTTCTAGCTGCTCATTCACGATATCCAAATAAGGTATTTGTGTAAAAGTAGACTCTTTATTTAGCTCTACATTGCTTACAATATCACCACGCCTCGATGAAATTACATTTCCATCTCCTTGCAATTCATCATCTGCCAACTGTAACAAATCGGTTAAGTAAGCTGCCGGAGAGTAAACCGAACGAGCTTCATCACCCTCTCTAAAATCCAGCTCACCAAATAATTTTTGATAGTTAGGGTTATTATCAGAATTATCGTTAGAATTTGACATGGCCGTTTAGCTTCCTGTAGGCAATTTAAAATTTTTAACAAAATTTAGGCACAAAAAAACCGGCACTTGGCCGGTTTTTATAAATTTGATCTATTCAAGTCATGCTCTAGTTATTCTTTAGGTAATTCTCAAAGGCTGTCATACACTAAAAAGCATGATTAAAAATAATTAAATACGTCGTTTTTCAACATTAGAAATAATATAACGTTCGACACTACGATTTTAAGTAAAGACTAACGCCAGTCCTTTACACAACAGCAATGGTTACAAAATAATAGCGGGAACTGGAGGGATATGATGCAGACACTTCTTTGAGCTTGGAAAAATTAAACTCTATTCTGTTTCAGACGTCAATAAAAAATGTGAAATAATTCCTTTTATTTTACAAACCGGCATTAAGGAGAAGAAGCCATAGGCGAGGAAGGCGATGCTTCTTCTGAAGGAGATTGGGCAGGTTGGCTTTTAACGACTTTTTCTGCCGCGCCATGTCCGGCTTTTTTTGCAGCGGAGTTATCGAAGAGGCGTTCGAATTTCATGTCTGGATCATTCCAGCCACCTTTCATGCGATAACTCACACTGGCGACTTTATCGACCTGCTTTTGAAAAATTTTACTGACGAGGTATACACCGGCAGCCGCAGGCAAACCTGCTGCCATGGCGGTGAGTAATGTGAGATTTCCTCCTACCGGCAAGGTGGCCACTAAGGTGGTGTCCATTTGTTCATTGATCAAATCAATACTGCCGGCAATTTTGAGTTTACTCGATGGGGTTTTGGCCGTTACAGGACGAATAATTAATAAATCCCCTTCGGCAAATTCTAAATCGCCATCAATTTTATCGAAGGCCATTCCTTCTTGATATAGGTCGGAAAAATCTAAGCGCAAGCGTCGTGCCCAAGAATCAAAGTTAAATAAGCCAATTAATCTCAATACACCGTCACTGGCTGCATTGGTGGAATTAATAAAACGACCTCGACGAATATCGACGGATAAATCCCCAATTAATTTATTGGTATCAATCGCCGCTGGTGAGCCTGCCCACACAAGGTTGGCATTGAAGGTGGCTTTTTGGGTTTCCAACATAGGGGGCTTATCCCACGCGATTAACACCTCCTTCAGATTATTGGCCGTTAAACGCCCAGTAAAATGAGTTTGATAACCGCTATCGGTTTTTAGCCACTCAATGACTGCACCGGCGGTTTTTGCGTTGGCATTTGATGCATTCTTTTTACTGGGTTGCTCACCAATCACCATTCCTCTGATCAAAGCATTTAAGCTCTGAATTCTCACGCCTTGTTGCATCGGGCGCATTTCAAAGGCCCATTGGCCGTAATCCTCCTCCCCGACTTTAAATGAGGCAACCAAAACATCCATTGCAGGTAACACTGTGACATCGACATCACTGAGCGGATCTTTCAAGGGTTGGGATTGGAGCGAGGGTGAGGGTGCCGAATCAAACTGGGATTCAACATTGGTATCGGCCAGCGCGCCAGCCAATAAAGTATCGGTTAATAATACTTGGTCAACGGCAGGATTAATGGCTTCGCTGGGCTGAGCCGGCGGGATATCTTCAGTGGCAATAATTTCAACGCTGGCGGTGTCTTCATTTTCACCAGGAAGGTGTAATCGATCAAAACTCAGTTGCAATGGCGCACCACTGATTGGAATGGCAACACGCCCACTGGCAATATCGCTCGCGATATCAAAAGTCCAAGCTTCAGTTTCTTGTGCCCCTGTCACTACGACATTATCCACGGCTAAATTACCGAGATAGGCGGTATCGAGCTCCATCGTAATGTGCGTTTCTAAATTTTGAGATTGATTGCCCGGCTCGCTATAGAGTGTGCTTACTGAGATGTATTGCTGAATGAAATCAACCCAATCGGTTAACACAAACTGGGACAGCTGCCCGCCAATATTGAACACACCATCTGCCATGATCGGTGGGCTATGAAGACCAATCGCCCCCTGTGTTAATTGCCCCCGATTGATGTCTAAACGGGCATGAATAGCGTTATTCATTTGGAAATCGTAACTCATACCTTCTTTTTTAATGGGGATTTGCAGTGCAAAATCGGCCGGTGTCGCTTTAGGTTTTCCTAAAGGTTCTGGTAAGGCTATTTCGACGCCTTCCAATGTTGATTGGATATTCAATTGCGCAAGCGCATTGGTTTTATCGGCCGGTATCGTCAGTGTGCCTTGCACATTACCCGTGCCATCGGCGAAAGCCAGTTCGGGCCGCCGCGTCCAACTCATGAGATCCGTCATTGCGACATCACCCGCAAAATGCACAACCGTATCTCGTGCTGTATTCTTTGTTGGCTGGTTCAGCGGGCTCATAATGGTGGCATTTACGGGTCGCCCCCATAATTCGCCGCGAATACCATCGCTCGTAACGCCGCTTTTATTGTCGTAAATCAAGCCTCCCTCAAGAGACTCAAACTGTAAATTTAAGTCCCCCATTCGCAATGTCGACTCTTCAAACGAAAGCGATACACGCTGAGCGTGTTCTGCCGCATCTTTCTGCAAAGGTACGGTTAAAGATAAATCACCAGCGACTTTGCCGGTCATAGACCATTGTTGAAACGTTTCACCCAAAAACGCCTGTATTGGCGATTCGTTAAGAAAGCGGATACCGTCTTTGGCCGGGCCAGAAATGCCGGCCTCGACAGTCAGTACAGGCCCGGCTGCCGACGTGGTATCTACCAGTACCGACCCTGCATTGAGCTGCGTATCCCACACTTGCCCACGCTCTACTGCGGCCGTCACCAAGCCGTTATCCAGTACCACTTCGGCAGAAACGTTCTGTAATGCTGGCCAGGGTGCTTGATAGTTTAGGTCTGCGTTCTTCGCATCCAACCATAATTGAATGGCCCTTTCAGCGGAGTCACCACCGGCAAGTCGTCCCCGATAAATAAAGCCACCTGCGTCAACTTCTCCTTCGCCAATGGCATCGGATAACCACTGGGTCAATTGAGGGTGAACGATAGAAGGGGTGTACTTTTTGTAATCCTGAGCAGGTCGATTCTCCAACCCTACGATTAGATTAAAATCGGAAGCGGCGGTGCCCGCCTTCCACGGTAGGCGTAAACTGAATTGGCCGATAATGGGAGGGGTTGAGTCTGTAATTAAGGGGGATTTTCGCTTCTGTGCCAGCTTGTCACTCGTTTGAGCCTCGGGTGATACTTGTGCTTCCGGAAACATTTGTGCTTCAGACGATAAGGACTCTTTGATCACCAGCGGGCCACTGTGAACATAAACGGTATTGTCATTGGGCCGTAAATCCCACCCCACACTGCCTTGAGCGGTCTCGAAAACCATAGGGTTATCGTATACCCCCTTAAAGAGGATATCGAAACCATTGTGGCTGTTAATGCGCACATGGCCTTTCATGGCCTGGGTTTCGAGATAGCCATCCAATTGATTGACGGCAGGCGCTCCGCGCCACGCATTGGCTCCCACTTGACGAAGCTCTGAGCGCATCACAAATTTTTTCGGCTCAGATTGTGGGATGGTCGCTTCCACATGATGAAGCGTGCCACGAGGCGCAAGCTGACTTAACGTCTCTGCTAATCGCCCTTCCGTCATGCCAATCGTTCGGGTCAACTTATGGAGAAGTTCAAGGTCCACACTGGCAACGTTCACAGACCATATTTTGTCGTTACTGCGACGCGCCTGAATATTCACATTCTCAAGTGCCGCATCTGGCCACTGCACCCCCAAGCCTTGTAGCCCAAACCAAACCGCAGCACCTGAATCGCCTTTTAGGGAATTTCCAAGAAGAGGAAGTGAAGGTTTACGATACCCACCGTAAAAATCCGTTTGCACTCGATTAGGGAATGCCCATTTGTCTTGCCAATACAACGCATCGGTTTCTAAAGAGACATTACCTTGAAAAGTGAAGTCTCCACCGCGCGGACTGTCTGCCCACACTTTGACACTCAGGCCGTCTTCGTTTTGAGGAAGAGAATGAAAAGAGAGTTGATCAAACTGAAAGACCTTACGCAAACGACGAAGGGGTAACTGCTTTAGTTCCAGATAGGCCTTCATGGTGCGCTGGCCCGTATCTCTCGGATCACCTTGCGCTTCCATAATCAAGGTCAAGGCTTCCCGGCCCTGCACAGACACTTGCGCCGATAATCGATGAAAATCACCCTGATTCTCAAACAGCACATGATCAGCAGAGATCGATAGTGCACGTCCATTAGCGTCTTGTAAGTCGAGTGTTAGGTCTTTGAAATCAATGCTTTCAGCAATAAGAAAGACATCCATCGGGTCGTCGATGGTTTGACTCCCCCCACTGGTGTAAGAGCGGTCGGTTTTTAACCCAGCAATAGCCCATTTTCCCGAATGGGTTCTTTGAAGACGAATATTGGAATCCGAGAGTTCAATATCACCCCAAACCAAGCGCCGCTGTAACACGCTTTGCAATAAATCTAACGAGACCGTCGCTTGCCCTATATAAAGCGAGGGAGAAGGAGAAGAAAAGAAGGAATACACCGAAGACAAATCTCGCTTTCTCGTCCGTTGGCTCTCTGGCAACTGACCCTCTGATAACTGACCCTCTGATAACAATAGGCCCAAATCCTCTAACCAAGTGTGTGCCGGGCTGCTTTGAGGCTCTAATGGCGCTGCTTTAGATGAAGCTGTTGTTGATGCATCATCTAGAGAAACAGAAGAGGCCACTTCTGAAACAACAAGACCCGAAGAAGAAAGCGCTGACAATGCACGTTGAGAAGCCTCTTGGGTAGAAGGGGCTGACTGACTAATGGCATCCGCCTCAGAGGGATAAAGACGGATACCTGAAACCCTTAAGGTAGGCACAAAACCAGACCAAGTGGCTTCAAGCTCATTAATGGTCACCTGAGCACTGAGTTGCTCAGACAGATATTCACCTAGGTATTCTCGATAATGGTTTAACTGCGGAGACAACTGTCGCCCCAATTGCACAATAACGGCAAAAGTAATTACCAATAGGGCGCACAAACTCCAAAATCGCCTTGCCGTTACCCGCAAAAACTGTGTCATTCCAGCTACTTAACCTTTACCGCTGTTACTTACTATATGTTACTTACTGTATGTTACTTACTATACGTACTGTCCATCCTTATGCTTCCTGCCTACCCTGCTGTTCAATATTTTACGTTGCTTACGAGTGCGGCAGTGACGGATTTTCCTAACTTAACCCCTGCACTGGCTACATACGTGAACAACTTCTAATTTACGCCCACTGAATTAATCGTTGCTGAAGGAAGTGATCGTATATCAAGCAAATTGATCCTACTTTTAGACCGCTGCATGACGATTGGTTTCTCCTCAATATTGCCTCCTTCTAAACCGATTTCCCTGAACTCTATTCACTTAAGGCATAGATTGATAAAACATGGCACCTAAATACTGGTACTTATATCACCTGAGACTAAAACCAAGACTACAAAGGAATAATGTCAAATTGCTCTTGGTTATAAATACCCTCTACCTGGAATTGAATGGTACGACCAATAAATTCTTCCAAATCTGCCACGTTGGCAGATTCTTCATCCAGCAATCTATCCACCACAATTTGTGATGCCAACACTAAAATCTTTGAGGTCTCATACGTGCGCGCTTCCCGAAGAATTTCCCGAAAGATCTCATAACACACAGTCTCTGCACTTTTTAGGGAGCCCCGACCAGAACACACCGGGCAGGGTTCGCACATCATTTGCCCTAAAGACTCCCGCGTTCGCTTGCGCGTCATTTCCACCAATCCCAATTCTGATACTCCTGTAATACTGGCTTTGGCGTGATCTTTCTCCATGGATTTTTCCAGCGTGCGTAACACTTGGCGCTGGTTCTCCGTTTCTTTCATGTCGATGAAATCAATAATGATGATGCCACCTAAGTTTCTGAGCCGTAATTGACGTGAAATGGCCGAAGCCGCTTCGAGATTGGTTTTAAAAATGGTCTCTTCTAAGTTTCGATGCCCCACAAACCCACCGGTATTCACATCCACAGTGGTCATGGCTTCGGTTTGTTCGATAATCAAATAACCACCCGACTTAAGCGGGACTTTGGTGGTCAACGCTTTTTGGATTTCGTCTTCCACCCCATACAAATCAAACAGCGGACGCTCACCGGGGTAATGTTCAATTCGGTCGACAATCTCTGGGGCATATTTACCACCGAAGTCCACCATTTTGCTGTGAACCTCACGGGAATCGACACGAACCTTCTCAATGTGCGGCTTGACCAAATCACGTAGGGTGCGCAGAAACAAAGGTAAGTCTTCATAGATCACCGCCGGCACCTTCGATTGCGCAATGCGGCCCGATAAATCCCCCCACAACCGTTTAAGGAAAGGGATATCGGTGATGAGCTCCTCTTCCCCCGCCCCTTCGGCCACCGTACGAACGATAAACCCCCCTTCGGGTTTGTCTTCCACTTTTTCGACCGCCTCATCAACTACATTGCGTAAACGCTCACGCTCTTGCTCATCTTCAATACGTGTCGAAATACCGATGTGCTCTGTTTTTGGCATATACACCAAATAACGACCCGATACCGAAAGGTGAGTGGTCAGCCTGGCACCTTTCGTGCCGATAGGATCTTTAGTGACTTGCACCACCAAAGTTTGCCCTTCACGTACAATATTGCGAATGTCCGGCACTTCTGCTTGCCGGTTTTCCATGCCATTTTCATCCAACGGCGCAATGTCAGCCGCGTGAATAAAGCCCGCGCGCTCCAAACCAATATCCACAAACGCCGCCTGCATACCCGGCAATACGCGCACGACACGCCCTTTGTAAATATTGCCCACAAACCCTTTATTTTGGGTTCGCTCTAAATACACCTCTTGCAACACGCCATTTTCAACCAACGCCACACGTGTTTCGGTGGGGGCCACATTCACCAACAATTCTTCACTCATCCATTTATCCTTATGGAGCAGCCCTTTCGCATTTGAAAAGGCAATACTCTCTGATTCTCGACGTATTTTTATGATTTATTTTTTATAGTGTATTTTTGATGACGTATTCTTGATCACCTAATACGTTTGGCTTTTATGAAGGGTTGCTGACCCGTTTCACTGCTCTCCTATTTCATTAGGATCATTCTGCCAAATCGGTATGTTGTATTCTTCACATAATTGCACAACTATCTCCAAAGGAAGACCAACCACATTGGTAAAACTGCCAGAAATTTTTTCCACAAAAGCAGAACCAAAACCCTGAATACCATAGCCACCGGCTTTATCTTTCGGCTCGCCCGTTTTCCAATAAGCTTCTATTTGCGCATCAGAAATGGGCCTCATCCAGACATCCGTTTTTGCCACACGAGTCACTTGCTGATATTCAGCCTCTTCCAAACCTGGGTAAATTAACGACACGCCGGTATAAACTTGATGCACCCCGCCCGACAAATGACGCAACATTGCCATTGCCTCATCCAAGGAGCTTGGCTTTTCTAAAATGCGTCCTTCACAGGCAACCGTGGTATCAGAGCCCAATACCGGTAAACGCAATCCTTCAGCGGTAGCCACCTGCCATCCGGCTTGCGCTTTGTCTGAAGCCAAACGTTGCACATAATCAGGCGCCGACTCATCGCCCCCAAGTACTTCTTCACACTCAGCATTAATTTTACAAAACCGTACTCCAATTTGACGCAATAACTCTGCGCGACGTGGCGACTGAGAAGAGAGCAGTACATCCACATTATTCATCGTCAACATTTGTACTCCGAATTGTCTACCGTCGTGGCGGTTAAGAAAGGAATGGTTCTTAGAAGGATAGCGTGGTTAAGGTCGTTCAATTCATCCGCCACATGAATTTCCACCATATGAATTTCACGACTTACATAACGATATTAACGATGGCGATAATACAGCCGTAACCGCTCCAACAAGGTATACGCTACCGGCCACAGTAACGCACTGGCAAATGCTGGCAAGAGGAAGTCACTGGGCACCGCTGAGTGCCCAGTGAGGTTGTGAACCCAATTCACAAACAGTTGGTAAATACCCACGATCACAAAAACCCAAAGTGCCTGCTGCCAGGGCTCATAGGTACGAATTCTCTGATATCCCAAAGCACAAATATACGCGACTACGACCATCGCCAAGGCATGCTGACCAAGAATGGAATGGGTGATGAGATCCGTAAGAAACCCCAGCAACCATGCTGCTCCAATACCCATGACATGGGGAAAGGTCATTGCCCAGTAGATAAATACCAACGGGATAAATTGAGGGCGCAACCAGGCAATCTCTAATGGAAGCGGGTAGACCGTCAATAACAATGCAATCGTAAAGGTTGAGAAGACTAACCAGCGATTGGGGGATTTGGCCGTATCCACCTTATATCTCCGCCTCGCCGTCGGTGATATCGGTAAAGTCATCTATAGGCATGGTGCCACGCTGTGCCTGTGGTGACGCCGATTCAATAGGCTGTCGATTGGAAGAGCCATGATTAGAAGAACGAGGATCAGAAGAAGGTGGATCAGATGGCCCCGGCTTGTTCTGCGGTGTGGACGGCAATAAATCTGGGGATAGTGACGGCAAGACTTCACGCTTACTAAACACCAATAACACATGTCGACTACGATTGAGTTGTGCTTTGGGCACAGCATGTACCGTCGCAAAAGGTTTACCGGGATCATGAATGACCTCTTTCACTTCTGCCACAGGGTACCCTCTTGGAAAGCGCTGTCCTAATCCAGAACTCACCAGTAAATCACCGACTTGTACATCCACCGTATTCGACACATGTCGTAATTGCAGCCGGTATAAATCGCCTACCCCTTCGGCAATAGAACGAACACCGTTACGATTTATTTCTACAGGAAGTGCATGGGTACTATCTGTAATCAACAACACTTGGCTGGTAAAGGTATTCACTTCCGTCACCTGCCCCATGAGCCCTTCTGCATCCAATAGAGGCTGACCAAGGTAAACACCATCCCGCCCACCTTTATTAATGACGACTTTATGGAGCAGAGGGTCCGGGGAAACGCCGATTAATTCCGCAATAAGTACTCGATCTTCGATTAATTCTGCGGAGTTCATTAGCTCCCGCAACCGCACGTTTTCGGTCACAACCGCTGCCATGCCCTGAAGTTTGCGTTTGTGAATCAGTAATTCTTCTCTTAAAGCCTGATTTTCTTCAATTAATTGGTCTCGGGTAACGAGGTGCTCTTCACCCCATTCACCAATGCGTGCAGGGATATTGGTTAGCCAGTAAAACGGAAATGAGACAGAACCAATGTAAGCTCGGACGGGCTTAAGGTAAGGGGTAAAGGTATCCAGCATTACCAGAGAAAATGATACCAATAACGCCCACAGCGCAAATCGGGATAACTGTGATGGGCCTTTGGTAAATAGCGGCTTGATGGCTATTAACTCCGATGAAAAAAGAAACGATCTTTATTGCATTACTCTACTGTAAAACTGTGAAACCACCCAAACTGTGTTGAGTGGTTTCAAAAATGCCCTTTCACCATAGGTTAGTAAAAAGCACGCCAGTCAAATAGTATCGCGTATAAAGAGAATTAACTTGAAAGCAAATCAATACGACGCGTATCCATCACTTCCATCGCACGGCCACCGCCACGTGCCACACATGTGAGCGGGTCTTCCGACACAATCACCGGCAAGCCGGTTTCTTCGCTCAATAAACGATCAATATCACGCAACAACGCACCACCGCCGGTTAACACAATTCCGGTCTCGGCGATATCTGATGCCAATTCTGGTGGGGATTGCTCTAGGGCACTTTTCACCGATTGCACAATGCCAGCCAATGGCTCTTGTAGGGCTTCTAAAATCTCATCGCTGTTGAGCGTAAAACTTCTGGGCACCCCTTCGGCAAGATTGCGACCACGCACATCTATCTCGCGGACTTCGCTACCAGCATACGCACAGCCGACTTCTTCTTTAATACGCTCTGCGGTGGCATCACCAATCACACTGCCATAATTACGACGTACGTAATTCACAATGGCCTCGTCAAAACGATCCCCGCCAATGCGTACCGAATCAGAATACACAATACCATTTAACGAAATCAGAGCAATTTCGGTCGTACCACCCCCAATATCCACGACCATTGAACCGCTAGCCTCTTCAACACGTAAACCTGCACCAATCGCCGCCGCCATGGGTTCTTCGATTAAACGCACTTCACGAGCACCTGCACCCAACGCAGATTCTCGAATGGCTCTTTTTTCAACTTCTGTGGATAAACACGGCACGCAAATCAAAACACGTGGGCTCGGCTGAAACCAACTGCTCTCGTGAACTTTGCGAATAAAGTGCTGAAGCATTTTTTCCGTGACTTGGAAATCCGCAATCACACCATCTTTCAGTGGGCGAATCGCAGTGATATTACCCGGTGTTCTGCCAAGCATACGCTTCGCTTCAACACCGACGGCCTCAACAATTTTTTGTCCATTATGATTACGAATCGCGACCACAGAGGGCTCGTCCAATACAATTCCTCTGTCACGAACATAGATAAGGGTGTTTGCGGTACCCAAATCGATTGATAAATCGTTTGAAAACACACCCCGCAAACGCTTTGGCATCAACATATATAAAATTCACCTTCAGATAGTGAGGTGGCGGAAAATACAACCCCCAAAAACCCCGAATGGACATAGATCATTTAAGTCTTACTCAGTGTAGACGACATGTATGTATCATTATGTAGTAACTACCGTAAGCAGTCACTGTATATGGTTACCACCTGCATTAAGACGGCACATACCGTACTGCACTCTCCAATTTAACGATGGATTAATCGGCCAGCAACACAAAAATATGGCGTAATAATAAATGGCAGGAACTCTATCAATGGCAACGACATTGAGCAAGACGCAAAAACCGGTTTAAATAATATCGACGAAATTAATCATTAGGGTGCTTTTGAGAATTTAATTTCAGTACACCGTCCTCTTCGTCCAAAAAAACATCAAGCTGCACAATGTGCCTGCATTTAAGAACCAAATCAAAGAAGCTGCTCTCTCCTTTCACACACGACACTCTCCAAAGGCATAACACAAAGATTCCCCACGAGAGAAAGGAAGTTTTGAAGGAAAAATACAAAAATAATTCCCCTCTCCATGATAAAAATCTGATTAAAAATCATAAAATTGCAACTTCCGGTGAAATTCTATCCGCCAATTACTTTCATACCATCGCCCGGGTGAGTAAAATTCGGGGCTTTACGAATAAAAAGTAAGAAAGACTGGCCTTGCCGTAAATCCGGCAAACGGTTTTCTCAATATTGGAGATCCATGTGGAACGCTCAGACATTCTAAAACTGGCGGAATTGGCACGCATCGAAATTACCGATGCCACCGTTGATGAAGTCGCCGCACGCTTAACGGACGTACTGGCCTTGGTAGACCAGTTACAAGCCGCCGATACCGATTCAATTCGCCCGATGGCCCACCCGCTTGATGCCGTCCAAACGTTACGCGCTGACACCATTACCGAATCCAATCAAAGGGAGGCGTTTCAAGAAATTGCCCCTGCCACTGAGAACGGTTTGTACCTCGTGCCTAAGGTGATTGAGTAACCATTTTAGCCTTGCCCTACTCCATTCATTCTTCCTCGGCCACCTTAAGAATTTGATCGAGGAAGAAAGTAGAGTAAGAGAGTAATAGAAAGGGCAAGAACGAAAAGACAAGAAAAGAGAGAACGTTTTATTCAATCCCATTGCGCACCGCACAGGATTAACGCATGCATACAAAAACCATTGCTGAACTCGCCGCAGGCTTGCGAGCAAAAGAATACACCAGTGTTGAATTAACTCAGCATTTTCTCAATCGAATTAAGAATCTCGACAGCCAATACAACAGTTTTGTGTCGATCACTGAAGAAATCGCTCTCGCCCAAGCCAAAGAAGCCGATGAGCGCCTGGCTAAAGGAGACGCCAATCCACTTTGTGGTATCCCCATCGCCCATAAAGACATTTTTTGTACCAACGGTGTGCGAACGGCTTGTGGCTCCAAAATGTTAGATAACTTTATCCCGCCTTACGATGCCACCGTGGTGGAAAATCTTCGGGCGGCCGGTGCAGTGATGTTGGGTAAAGTGAATATGGATGAGTTCGCCATGGGCTCTTCCAACGAAACCAGTTTTTATGGCCCAGTAAAAAACCCATGGGATACCGACTGCGTGCCCGGTGGTTCATCTGGGGGTTCTGCCGCTGCAGTCGCCGGTTTATTGGCCCCTGGAGCCACCGCAACGGATACCGGCGGTTCAATTCGCCAACCGGCCAGCCACTGTGGTCTTACCGGTATTAAGCCCACTTATGGTCGCGTTTCACGCTGGGGCATGATTGCCTTTGCCTCCAGCCTCGACCAAGCCGGGGTGCTCACTCGTTCCGCCGAAGATGCCGCCATTATGCTTTCCGCCATGGCCAGCTACGACGACAAAGACAGCACCTGCATTAATCAACCAACCGAAGATTATACCGCCACACTCGGAAACTCCTTGGACGGACTGCGAATCGGTGTACCCAAAGAATACTTCGGTGAAGGTTTGCGCCCAGAAATTGCGGAACACGTCCGTACCGCGCTGAAATGGTACGAAGGCCAAGGCGCCACTTTGGTGGATATCGAGTTACCTCATACCCACCTGTCTGTACCTGCTTATTATGTGATTGCACCAGCCGAGTGTTCAGCCAACTTATCTCGCTTCGACGGGGTTCGGTACGGCCATCGTTGCGACGATCCAAAAGACTTGAATGATCTGTACAAGCGCACTCGCGCCGAAGGGTTTGGTGATGAGGTTAAACGTCGTATTTTGGTCGGCACCTATGCGCTCTCTGCGGGTTACTACGATGCTTACTATCGCAAAGCCATGAAAGTTCGCCGTTTAATCAAGCAAGACTTTGATCAAGCATTTGAAAAAGTCGACGTTATCATGGGCCCCACCACCACAGCACCGGCGTTTAAGTTCGGCGCCAAAGGCAATGACCCTGTCGCCATGTATTTGGAAGACATCTACACCATCGCCACCAACCTAGCGGGCCTACCTGGGCTGTCGATTCCCTGTGGTTTGGTCGACGAAAAACCCGTTGGCTTACAAGTCATAGGCAAAGCCTTTGACGAGGGCAAACTATTGAACGTTGCTCACCAATATCAGTTGGCTACCGACTTTCATCAACTTACCGCACCCGGCATCAAATAAGGAGCACAATGATGGAATGGGAAACAGTTATTGGCCTAGAAGTACACGTACAACTGGCCACCAAAACCAAAATTTTCTCCGGTGCGGCCACACAATTTGGTGCAGAACCAAACACCCAAGCCTGTGCCATTGACTTGGCCATGCCCGGCACATTGCCCGTGGCCAACGAAGAAGCCTTTCGCTACGCCGTGATGTTCGGCTTAGCCATTGATGCTGAAATCGGGAAAGAGTCGGTGTTCGAACGTAAAAACTACTTTTACCCCGATTTGCCCAAAGGCTACCAAACGACTCAGCTGGATCAGCCCATTGTTGGCCCCGGTAAAGTGGACATCACCCTAGACGATGGCCGTACCAAAACAGTCCGAATTCATCATGCACACTTGGAAGAAGATGCCGGTAAATCCTTGCATGAAGATTTCCACGGCATGAGCGGAATCGACCTTAACCGCGCCGGTACCCCGCTGATTGAAATCGTCTCCGAACCCGATATGAGCAATGCCGAAGAGGCTGTGGCTTACGCCAAAAAGCTGCACAGCATCGTGACTTCACTGGGTATCTGCGACGGTGAAATGAGCCAGGGCTCCATGCGTTTCGACGTGAACATTTCCATTCGCCCGAAAGGGGAAGAAAAACTGGGCACCCGCACCGAAACCAAAAACCTCAACTCCTTCCGCTTTATGGAAGAGGCCATCGCCCTTGAGGTAGAACGCCAAATAGAGGTATTGGAAAGCGGCGGCAGTATTACCCAAGAAACCCGTCTGTACGATGGTGATACCGGTAAAGCCCGTGCAATGCGCAGCAAAGAGGAAGCCAACGACTACCGTTACTTCCCCTGTCCAGATTTGCTACCGGTCGTGTTGGATGAAGATTACATCAATGCTGTGCGCGAGCACTTGCCTGAAATGCCGGAAGCCCGCAAAGCGCGTTTTGCCAGCGACTACAGCTTGAACGATTACGATGCCGGTATCTTAAGTTCTGACCGAGCAACCGCCGACTACTTTGAGCAAACCGCCAAACTCAGCGGTGATGCCAAATTGGCTGCCAACTGGGTGATGGGCGAAGTCAGTGCTAAGCTCAACGCGTCAGAAACCACCATCACCCACAGCGTGGTGAACGCCGAGCAGCTGGCGGGTGTGATCTTGCGAATCAAAGATGGCACCATCTCAAGTAAAACCGCGAAAACCGTCTTCGAAGCCCTCTGGAATCAAGAAGGCGACAGCGCAGACGCCGTTATTGAAGCGAAAGGCCTCAAGCAAGTCAGCGATACTGGTGCACTGGAAGCCATGGCCGACGAAGTGATCGCCAACTCGCCGAAGCAAGTCGATAACTACAAAAACGCCGCTGAAGACAAACGTCCGAGAATGCTTGGCTACTTTGTTGGCCAGATCATGAAGGCCTCTAAAGGCCAAGCCAATCCACAAGCGATTAATGAGATTTTGCTGAAAAAGCTGAACGAGCTGCTTTAACCCTCTACACAGGCTAAGTTGTAAAAATCGCATTCGATCAACACCCCCAAGCCTCAGAAATTTGGCTTGGGGCATTACGAGGTAAAAGAACATGTCCTTAAAAAAAGACAAACAAAAAGTACTCGGTGAAGTCTTCGACGACGAGCGCGTCAAATCGTTTTTAGAAATGCAGCCACCTGCGGGTGTTAATGCCGATTTTCACTTACTCGAGAAAGCGTATCGCGGCATGAAAGTCGAGAACTTCGATACCTTCGTAAAATTTTTCCAAGAAGATGGCCGTGATGTTAACGCGGTTGGCCCAGAAGGAAAGACCATGATTGAGCATATTGTTACGCACCGTTTAGGCAACGAATATGCTGATGTACTGAAAAAATACGGCGCTGCCACGGAGTAAACTCACACTATGCATGGCGAATTACTGCGATCTCGACCGAATAATCTCGCCACCGGCGCCTCTTATCTAGTCGAAGGGGCCCAGTTGCTGATGATGAAGAAGTTTCGAGCCTTCATCATCATCCCCATTCTTATCAATATTCTTATCTTCCTCGGCACCACTACCTTTATGATCAGCTTGTTCAGCTCGCTGATGGATTATTTGATGGGGTTTATTCCGTCTTGGGAGTGGTTTAGTTTTATTGCCGATATACTGGCCGTGATTCTTTGGGTGCTACTCGCTGTACTGCTTGCCATTGTATACGGTTACAGTTTCAGCATACTCACTAATTTAATCGCCGCCCCTTTTTACGGAATATTGGCTGAAAAAATCGAGCACCATTTAACCGGAAAATCACCACCCACTGAAGCACTACCCGCAATGATCGTGAGAACCATCGGTCGGGAGCTAACAAAAATTTGGTATTTTTTGGTTCGTGCCATCCTGATTTTTTTACTCAGCTTTGTACCGCTTATCGGATTGGTAGTGCCTGTGATAGCCCTGGCCTGGGGGGCATGGTCAATGAGTATTCAATACAGTGACTATGCTGCCGACAATCATCAATTGCCATTTAAGTCTTTGCGCAAAAGCTTATGGACGCAGAAATTCACGGCCGGAGGTTTCGGCGGGCTGATCATGCTGGGAGCGATGATTCCAGTGGTAAATATCTTCGTGATGCCCGCAGCAGTAGCCGGTGGAACCATTATGTGGGTAAGAGACCTTAAGCAAAAAGCCCATCAAATTTGATGGGCTTTTTCAATTCTGACTTCCAAAACATTGAGTATTAGAAGCGATGCAAAACACGTACAGAGCCGTCAATATCAGCCACATCAACGTAGCCAATCAAAGATGGGTTCTCGGATACCATTTTGATGACTTGGGCACGATCTTTTAATTGAACTGGCGGAGTGCCGGAGCTGGTGAATAATAATTGTGCCCAATGGGCTTTCATTTGCTGACGACTCTTATTCAACAAATCAGTCTCGAAATCAACACGGGTTTCATCCCCTTCCGGCGGAACAACCGGTAAAAGTACAGTGCCATTTTCCAAAGCAGTTACTTTGCCCAAAAAAATGCTTTCTAGAGCCTGCTGATCCACATCCATATTATTGGAAGGGTGGACAATCACAGCACCTGCCGCTAATGCAGCACTGCTCGCACACAATACGGTCATACCCAATGCGGCTTTTAACGTTGATTTCAAAACGGTTTTCATATTCAAGTCCTTTACCTCTATCTCGCTTTGGCGCTCAACGGGCACACTCCCATGCCAATTTCACTCAATCCATACTTTTCAAAGTTCGGTGATTCACCTGAACCTGACTCACAAAGGGATGAGCACCACTCAAATTCGTTACGGGTAACTTTTCAAAAACGACTACTTATCTAGACAACTACTTGTCAAAGTAACTGGCTCTCAAGCGCTACTTATGCTCCAGAACTACTGTGCACCAAAACCACTACTCAATAGCTCCACCAAAGAAGGCGCGGGATTCTATCCTGAATCGAATCAAAATCCTAACCAAATCGTCAACTTTTTTAATGAGCTCACCGTTTTGGTCGCAAAGGATAGTCTATTGATTTGAATTGATCATATAAGGATCAGATTTGACATACCGCTGCCTAGATCAAAAGTTTGAACATCTAGACAAGGATTATGAAACGCAGAGAAAGAATTGCGGTAAAGTTCGCAAACAGTAAGGAGACTATGTCGGCGTGTATGGAATAGCCTAGCGGTCATTAAAAGAGGTACATCAAACAAGCGAACACACGGCAACTTCCGTCGTCATGCTTTCATTCTACGATCAAATTATGATCAAAAAGAGGGAGTTTACTGTGAGCAGTGATGGTTGCGATCAACAGTTACTATCAACAATTGATATCAAGAACGACCATTTACAATAACTGCTCACAATAAACTATTCATAATAAACTACTCGCAATAAACTTAGGCTATGACAAATTAATTACCGTAACTCAGAAGGCGTTGATAACGCTTTTCAAGCAATTCATCAATCGGAGTTTCTGCAAGCGTATCAAGTTGATGAGATAAACGCTCTCGCAAGCGCTGGGCCATAAGATCCATATCCCGGTGCGCACCGCCCATTGGTTCTGGGATAGTTTCATCCACAATTCCAAGCTCTTCCAACACACTGGAGGTCACCCCCATGGCCTCTGCGGCCAACGGGGCTTTTTCTACGGTTTTCCAAATAATATTGGCGCACCCTTCCGGGGAAATCACAAAGTAAGTGGCGTATTGCAGCATGTTTAAGTGGTCACCCACGCCGATAGCCAACGCTCCTCCCGATGAGCCTTCACCAATCACCGTACAAATAATCGGTGTACGAAGGCGCGACATCACCGCCAAGTTTTGGGCAATAGACTCAGAAATACCACGCTCTTCCGAATCAATTCCAGGGTAAGCTCCCGGAGTATCAATCAAGGTAATCACGGGCATCTTAAAACGCTCAGCCATTTCCATTAAACGCAGAGCTTTACGATAGCCTTCGGGCTTGGGCATACCAAAATTTCGCATGACTTTTTCGTTAACGCTACGCCCTTTTTCTTCGCCGATCACCATCACCGGCTTGCCGTCTAAACGAGCAATACCACCGACAATCGCTTTGTCATCCCCAAAATGGCGATCACCGTGCAGTTCATCCCAGTCAGTAAACACTCGCTTAATGTAATCAGTCGCGTAAGGACGCTGAGGGTGACGGGCCACTTTTACAATATCCCACGCACTTAAGTTGGAATAAATACTTTCCGTCAGCTTTGTACTTTTATCGCGCAATTTCGCAATTTCTTCACCGATGTTTAAATCATTGTCGGTACCTACCAACTGCAACTCTTCAATCTTCGCTTCAAGGTCTGCGATGGGCTGTTCAAAATCGAGATAATTCGGATTCATTGCAACGTATACTCGGTCACCAGTTGAATAATAATTTAAGCTATTTGCAACTTAAATTGAGTGAGATCTAAATGGCAGGTAAAGATACGCTATTGTACAGAAGGCGTCGACCTTTGCTGTCCTAAATACTTAGGCTCTTTACCGGTTTGTCCAAAATAGCCATTTAAAATAAGCACTCAATATCAAATAAATAAAACAATTGAAATGCAAAAATATCACGAAAGGCCAAAATTTTCTTTCGAGAAACCATTACTCATACACTAATTCAACATTGCGCTTGCCCAATAACCCTTTTAAGGATTGCACTAAGGTGTCATCTGGCTGTACACGCCATTGTGGCCCGAAGATAAATTTAGCTCGGGCCTCTGGGCGGAAATATTCTACCAAAATAGGACACCCGCCAGACTCACCACAAAACGGAGACAAGGTGTTTTGTAATGCACCAATCAACGATTTATTCATATCGTGGTGCAACTGTAATTTAATGCCACGAACTTTGCCCATACGTGCGTCATCCAGTGAATGAAGCATATCCGCACGCATCTTTAAGCCGCCACTGTAATCATCATGGCTGACCTGCCCTTCCACTACCAATAACGCATGATTCACAATTTTATCGGCGCATTCTTTATAAGTATCCGCAAAAACGGTGACATCAATTCTGCCCGAACGATCATCTAATGTGAGAATACCCATGGTATCGCCACGCTTGGTTTTCACCGTTCGAGCGGCCACCACCAACCCGGCAACCGTTTGTGACTTTTTCTCTGGTCGAAGGTCCGAAATACGACTAGAAACAAAATGCTGAATTTCTTCCACATATTCATCAATAGGATGACCAGTGAGATACAGCCCTAAAGTAGCGTCTT
This sequence comes from Marinibactrum halimedae, assembly GCF_021234875.1. GTDB lineage: Bacteria > Pseudomonadota > Gammaproteobacteria > Pseudomonadales > Cellvibrionaceae > Marinibactrum > Marinibactrum halimedae. The sequence continues at coordinate 57,138 of NZ_JAJQVM010000004.1, forward strand.
CAAAATCCAGCCGCTCTCGTAATGTCCATGGTGTTGTGTTCAAAAAGTCTGCGTATACGTCTTCACCACCGTCATCGTTGGGTACCAAATCACCGAACAAATCAAACATCCCCGCATTCGCATTGGCGGCGCTTTGCTCTGCAGCCTTTACCGCTTCTCCCATCGCAGCAAACATGATCGCCCTGCTATGATCAATGTCATCATTCGGGCCAATACTGTCTAACGAGCCAGAGCGAATCAGTGCTTCCAACGCCCTTTTATTAACCTTACGCGGGTCAATACGAGCACAGAAATCAAACAAATTTTTGAACGGGCCGTCTTTTCTAGCCGCAATAATATTTTCAATCGGCCCTTCTCCTAATCCTTTAATCGCCCCCAACCCATAAATAATGTTGTCCTCACCATCAACCGTAAACTGATACTCACCACGGTTCACATCCGGCGGTAAAGGCATACGCCCCATCTCGCGACACTCTTCGATAAAGGTCACGACCTTGTCGGTTTTATCCATATCCGACGACATGGTGGCGGCCATAAATTGAGAGGGGTAATGGGCTTTCAACCACGCCGTTTGGTAAGACACCACCGCGTACGCAGCGGAGTGAGATTTGTTAAACCCGTAACCGGCGAACTTCTCCACCAGGTCGAAAATCTTCATGGCAAGCTCTGGGTCGACCCCTTCGCTTTTCGCACCAGCCTCAAACGTGGCGCGCTGCTTGGCCATTTCTTCGGGCTTTTTCTTACCCATCGCCCGACGCAATAAATCCGCACCACCGAGCGAATAGCCCGCCAACTCCTGAGCAATCTGCATCACCTGCTCTTGGTATACGATCACCCCATAAGTAGGTTTTAAGATGGGCTCCAGTTTTTCGTGCTGATATTTCGCATCCGGGTAGGCGACTTTCGCGCGTCCGTGTTTTCGGTTCACGAAGTCATCCACCATGCCCGAATCCAAAGGCCCAGGGCGGAATAACGCCACCAATGCGATCATGTCTTCAATATTGTCAGGCTGAAGGCGTTTGATGAGGTCTTTCATACCACGAGATTCCAACTGGAACACCGCTGTGGTTTGGGCGGCCTTTAACAGTTTGAAGGTTTCGGGGTCATCCAAGGGGATTTGGTTGATATCCAACGGTGTTTCGCCGCTACCCCTGTGCCCCTCATCGATCATTTTCACAGCCCAATCGATAATAGTCAGCGTTCGTAATCCCAAGAAGTCGAACTTCACCAAGCCCGCTGATTCCACATCGTTTTTATCGTATTGGGTCACCAGGCCCGAACCATCTTCATCGCAATATAAAGGCGCAAAGTCGGTCAGTTTGGTGGGCGCAATCACCACCCCCCCGGCATGTTTGCCCACATTTCGGGTAATACCTTCCAGCTTTAAGGCCATTTCCCAAATTTCTTGGGCTTGCTCATCGCCTTCTACAAACTCACGTAAAGGTTCTTCCTGATCCCACGCTTTTTGCAATTTCATCCCTGGGTCGGCAGGAATCATCTTCGACAGCTTGTCTGCCAAGCCATAAGATTTCCCTTGCACCCGCGCCACATCGCGCACCACCGCTTTCGCCGCCATGGTACCGAAGGTAATAATCTGTGATACCGCATCACGACCGTAATTATCCGCCACATAACTGATCACTTGATCGCGATTATCCATGCAGAAATCGATATCAAAGTCAGGCATGGAGACCCGCTCGGGATTCAAAAATCGTTCGAAAAGCAAGTCATACTGAAGCGGATCGAGATCAGTAATTTTTTGCGAATAGGCCACCAGCGACCCTGCACCCGACCCCCGGCCTGGCCCCACAGGAATATCGTGATCTTTCGCCCATTGAATGAAGTCCATCACGATTAAAAAATAACCGGGGAACCCCATCTGCATAATGATGTTTAATTCAAACTGTAAGCGGTCGGTGTATTCTTTTAATCGGTCGTCATAATCACTGGCGTGCTTATCCGGCAAGATGGTTTCCAACCGTTCGAACATTCCTTCATAAGAGATTTTTTCGAAAAACACGTTGGTTTTCAGCATGTCCCGGTAGGCATCCGTTTGCTCTTTGCCTTCCCACTTTTGCGTCATTGCCTGAACGGCATACTCCTCTAATGTGTCGTAAGGAATGTATTGCTGAAAGAAAGGATCTTCCCGAAAGTTATCGGGGATGGGGTAATCCGGCAGGTAATAATTGCCCAACTCAATATCAAGATTACAGCGCTTAGCAATTTCGACGGTATTTTCCAGCGCTTCTGGGATATCCGAAAACAACGCCGCCATTTCTTCTGGGCTTTTCAAATACTGTTCTTCGGAATAACGACGCTCTCGCTTCGGATCATCTAAGGTACGACCTTCCCCGATGCACACACGGGCTTCATGGTTCTCGAACTCATCGGAAGATAAAAAGCGAACGTCATTGGTGGCCACCACCGGCACCTGATACTGGGTAGCGAGATTGACCGCCGCGTGCAAGTAGGTCTCATCGTTTTCACGACGGGTACGTTGCAGCTCCAAATAGAAGCGCCCAGAAAAATCCCGCAACCACCCCTGCAACAGTGACTCCGCCAATTCAGTATTGCCATTGAGTAACGCCTGCCCCACATCACCAAACTTACCTCCAGAAAGTGCAATCACACCCTCACTGTGTTCGGTAATCCACTCCCGTTGCACATAAGCCACGCCTAAAGACTGCCCGTGCTGGTATCCTTTCGATATCAACTCGGTGATATTGCGGTAACCCTTCGGGGACATGGCCAACAACGTAATCAACGCAGGTTTCTGCCCTTCGCGCTCAATCCAAAAATCGGCACCACCAATGGGCTTTATGCCCGAACTCTGTGCAGCACCATAAAACTTAATCAATCCATAGAAGTTAGTAACATCTGTTACCGCCACCGCCGGCATCCCCAACTCCGCCACTTTCGCCACTAAGGGCTTGATGCGCACGATGCTGTCGACAAGAGAAAATTCGGTATGAAGGCGAAGATGAACAAATTGAACGGGCATAAGAAAATGTCTACATAATGGGCAATGGCACCACCTAACAACACAGTTGGCGCCGAGAAAGCTGGTGAATAAGTAACCGCAACAAGGTTAATTCTTGGGGGAGTATAACAGAAAGAATAGGCCTTTCTCTTACACAAAGGGAGAAGTACCGAGTAGCACACTTAAGCATATCGAAAGCATAAAAAATGCTACACCACCGGCCCGAGCAATAAACGAACACAACACCCCGCCCAAAAAAGGTTTCAATAATTAAAAAACTCTGCTTTTCTTCAAAAAAAGCAAATTAAATTATCAATTAAAACAAAAAAATAATTTAAAAAAACCACATTTCCAGATTGAGTTTTAAACACAAACCCCAAATATAAATTACAACCAAGCAAACCCAAAAAAACAAACTTAAAAAAAGGAACTCAAAAATGAAAATTAATTTTGACCGAGCCATGATCGAATTAATTCGCGAGATACGAAAGAAAGTTTCACCTGAAGCAAAACCTAAAATCAAATTCGCCAACCCTGAAATTTTTGATGAATTAAAAGTAATCTACAACAAAGAATCAGATGTCATCCTTAAGGCATTAATTAAAGAATTATTCACAAGAGCCGGTGATAAATGGCTTGAAAAACTAGAACCCGCCTCTTCCACTGCAACAGAGAAAAGTGATCATCAGACCAAGGTCTATCGTGGACAAACCATGCTGGTTGAAAAACGCCCCAAGGACACCTCAACCAAGAAAAAGCGAACTCGGGTGTATCGGGGGCAGGTAGTTGAGTTTTGATACCTTTTGCCTCTCATATTTGACATGTCATCTTTTTTTAGCACATGAACTTTAACTGAAAAGGCTATAAAAATCTCAAATGAAAAGGTCAACACAAGATAGACTTTAACATTCCATGAATTATCTTCAAAAATAACAAGCACAAAAACCTTAGCAAAAGTTAACGGAATATTTTTAACATTACCTATACTAAGTTAAGAAATCACCTCCCACTATATGCAGCAAAATCATGCCGAATAGTTTTTTTCTCCAATTCCCCCATAATTTTTAGCGCGTAATCTTGCTTATCCGAAAGAACTCTATTTTCATCACAAAACCCTTGATCACCCCAATTACTTTCATGAGTTTCATCACTTCCAAACCAATTCTCCCAAATAGACTTAACGACAGACTGATTGATTTCAACAAAATCAGATGAACTGACCTTAAAACCACGCCAACTTTTTGAAAAATCTTTATCAAATTGACTCACTCCATATTTCTCTATAAGTTTTTGATAATTATGGCTATATTTACATACTGCCTTATTCAACTTCTCATAATCTTTAAAATATCCACTCACTGGCCTACCGTAATCATCTAGAAAACAATAACTCCTACTCATAAAAACATTACAATTTAATTGAGACTCACGTATATTCGTTTTAATTTCAGAGATACTTTTATCTGAACCCATTTTACAAACCATAAAGACACAATTTTCCAATCGGTCCTTTACACGTAAATTACTCAAACGCTCACTCACTTTCTTAATAAAACCAGGCAGCAACCAACCACCCGCCCACGCATCTCCTCCCCCACGCCCATCGCCGCCGACGTCATCTCCATGGGAAAAAACAAAACAATCCAAGACATCATCTCTTCCCAAATTAAAATTAATATTAGATGAAGAACACTTTCCAGGCTGACGAATAGACGCCCCATCATATATATAAAAATGACTGCGACTTCGATCACCCCTGCTATTTTTATAAAAATCATAAAAAATAGGATTATTTAGAACCAACATAGCTTCACTATTAAAATAAATATCATTTTCTTTAGAAGACTCAGCTGTATTCACTTCCAAAAAAAGAACATGCCTAGCCATAAATCCTCCATATTAAAAGCACACTCAATAAACCAATCCCAAAACCCACCGAAAAACCTCAATAAGAAATATTTAACCCCCATATCTCTTCTTAATTTTCTCTCTCAACAGATGAAAAACATTGGCATGACAAACCTTATAACGCTGTGTTTTTCTAACATCAAACTGTGAACCTGACATACTCATTTGAGGCCCAAGCGATTTATAGGTATCTTCTCGAATAGCATTAACATTCGCCATTAATGCTTCCGCTCGATTTTTCCACCGCCCCTGCTCTGGATGAATCAATGAGAACAAATACTGATCATCTTCACTATTCGTAATGACCTTAATTTTTTTACTCAATGCTGGCTGAGAAGTTAAAATGAGAACATTCGTGTAAGCGGAGGCAAACTTAGTCAACTCACCCTCAGGTGTGGTAAGAACATCGGCTATGGTTAACACTTGGTTAACTAATTGAGAAACCAAACCGAGAGCAGGGCCCCCTCCGGCTAATTGACCAATACGCAATCCAATATTCGTAAGATGACAGGCAATATTAACAGCTGATTTATCGCACATAAGTTCAGCTCGTTTTGCAAACTGAATTGCAACCGTTTTCGCATCTTCCTCTAAGAGCAGGCGCCATTCCGATGACAACCGATCTGTATTAATACCTTCCATCCAGTTATGGCCATGAAGATTGGGATAATTTCTCGTTGCATTGTAAACGGTTTGAATTAATCCGAGTGCATCTCCAACTAACCCTGAAATAGGGTTAACTGCATCTTTCACACTTTTACCGACATGCTTAGTGCCAACACTCAGTCCTTCTCTTGTTGCAGTAGAAAAAGTATTTAACTGCCCCACTCTAGAGCTATCAGTGCTAAGTGTACTAATACGCCATGCAGAGGCTCCTATGGATAAATTTGATAGTGTTTTACCTCCTAATTCCGTCGCATGTTCCAATAATTTCTCTGTCGTGCCTAAGTAAGTTTTTACATGCTTCGATTGTTTTGCAGTTGTTAGCATTCCTCCTGCATCCTGCGCAGGAGCAATATGCTTCTCAATTTCTTTAAGAGCCTGTGTAGAGTTAACCATTTTCTAATACCTATGATTTTATTATCGAGAATTAAACACTACGCTCAACTTCCAAAATCGCTATCCACTCCGCCAACAATCGACCCATAGCGGTATCACGAACACCAATACTGCTCAATATTTTTGCCGAATCCTCATAAGCCAACCTCAAACTTTTAGAATTTTTTCTTGGCTTCGCACCTACATGATCGGGCACACCCATTTCTTCATTTTTTTCTCCCACTTCAACAAAACTGACTGACCGAACAATAGCGTTAGCACCGCCTCGCCTTAAAAGAAAGTCACACACCATACTTTCTCTCTCACCTTTACAATTATTCTTACTATAAGCCTGCCGCTCTAGAAGAACTCTGACCAATGCGGTTAGCTTTACTCGTCGAGGATCACCCTCCGCTTGATCAAGTTCAGACCGCCTAGCAAAATAATCGTCTTTTAGTTCTCGAATTTCAGATATTTTTTTATCTTTAACAACACTATGCACCTCTATTTCTTTTGCATCTACCCAACCTTCATAGCGTTTTCGATCAGAGCCAACCGTACTTACCCACACCTGCTCAATTCGATCACCCCATGGACCGATAATAATATTTCGGTCTTTTTTATCCATTGCCTCAGTTAACAACTGCCCTTCATTAAGTGAAAGAAGCGTTTCCTGTGAAGCTTCATTAGCCCTTAAACTTCCGGTTGTAATCATTTTATACACTCGCATATCCACCCCACTTTTATTGTTTATTAGAGGACAATACGCCTACACACACTCCGTAAGGCACCCCGAGTAAATTTATTCAATTAGATTAATTTGTAGATACAATCGTAAAATCTTAACCACCCCAAAATAATACAATGTCTTTTTTGATAACTACATCACAAAAAATAACAAGCCATCACAGCTCATTAGACTCTAGTTCTTTGAGAGAAGCATTAACCTCGGGTATAACTCTAATGATTGAAAATGTGTTGACACTTTTTCTATTTTTTCCAATTTTTTGTCTATATGATCATTAAATTGCAACAATCCGATAAAACTATTTACAGAAATTTCCGGAAGTCGGAATAGCGCTTTCTGGTGGTAGTATTTCAACTCATTAATCAGTGAAGAAAATCGTTCTACTTTCCATATCGCTTCACCGTCTAAAGCATGCTCAACAAAACTCTCATACCCCTCATGAATTTGAAGGTTATGCACCATCAGATAGACCTCTAATGTTTTTCCCCAACGAGAGAGCCCTTTTACTAGAATATGTATATCATACAAATAGGTCGGTAAATCACGTTCACTTAATCCTTGTAGATGCTCAGCATTAAACGTTATCAAGACTTTAGGGGAGGGTAAAAACCAAGACCCTCTTAGCTGCTGGAGTTGCCATTTAGTCTTTGGCATGCAGTCACCGATAAAATCGGCAGGAATAGAGATAGGCTCAAGCAATTCACTTTCGCCATATTGACTAATCATTTTTGTGACGGTAGCTCCTGAGGGTTGATTGTGCCCAACCACCAACAACTTACGAATGTGTTTTTTTCTTAATGAAAAATATCGATAAGCTACTACCGCAATTGCTACAAGAAAGGCAATAATGGCAAGCCACCAAGCAACACTGGTTAAAACACTAAGGAGACTAATCGATTTCACATCGTCCATTGAAATAATAAAGCGCAAAATAGTAAACACAATGGCGCTGACTAGAAAAATATTACCCAAAATCATTGCTGATAATGCAGTTTGCTTTTTCATAATACGGCCTCCACTTTCATTTGCCCGGGCTGCTGAATGGTAATAATTCCTCCCCACATACACGTCAATAGACTGTTCTTTGTCAGAATCGGCATATTGGCTAATAACACGGTAGGGTCGCCAGGCACCCAGGGGGCTGGTGTAGAAGGGATACAAGGCATTGGCGTAAGAGCACCTAGCGCCGCAGCAGTAGCAGATGCTGTTGGCGGAAAGGCTAAAGAGCTACATGGGCCAAAAGGCAATATATTTTTTAACGGTATATGATCTTTTATATTGGCACCCGGTGCACCTTCAAGCACACGATTTTCTGGCGTGACGATAAGAGCACTCGGCGCAGCGCCAAAGGTGCATTTTAATGTTGCACCCGCACACACACACTGGGGCATAATAATTACTCCTCTTTCGTTTGTAGTATTAACGTTCCTTCTTTTAAGGTGATGAGCTCTGTATCTCTATTTTTTGTTCGCTTGATAGAAAATTCTGGCTTACCATTCTGATATACATGATTAATTGACGTTTGATCTTTATCTTGCTTACCTAACAGCAAATGATTTCCTTGTGTTTCTGGCGAAAGACGCACACCGCGCCCCCACTCCAACACTTTTATAATACTCGCCTTATACATATCCATTGCTAGCAATACACGAGTATCTTTATAAAGAGGAAAATAAAAATGAGGGTGCTGATTATCTGCTTCAAATTGAACTCGAATTTTTTTACCAAATAGCGGAATCAATACCTCATACTCAATTAATCCAGACTCTTTACTCTCTTGTATTTGATAAGTTTGATCTTTCGCATCTCCAATACTACTTACAATTTTTCCTTCAACAAAGAAAGGACCACTTGGCACTTCGTATATCGGACGTCTCCGCTTCGGACTACTTTCTAGCTCCGCATAAAATGAATAATGCAAACGAAACGTACCAGAATCCGTAATTTCACTTTCTTTTTTTGAACCTTCTGTTTGCGTTGCAGACACTATTATTTTGTAGCAACGATATCGTTTTTTGGCGTAAAGTGCATTTTTACCCCAATGCAGCTCATCCACTGCAAAGGCACATCCTGGAAAATACGTCTCTAATGGCCACTGTGAAAAAGCACCATGTAATTCCGCGCCATGCAATTTATATTGCTTCTCGTCAACTTTTTTAATTTTGTCAAATTGCTTAGGTAGTACTTCTCGATATAAATGATCATGTCGAATGGATTTATGGGCATGTTCGATTGAAAAATCAACTCTGTCGTTGCCTGTAGCGATACCATTCATCAGTTGTAAATTGTGTCTTGGTGTCTCTGGCCAGTAACTACGCAACATTGCCACACTTTCAGGTGTGAACTTCTCAGTCTTATCTGGGGTTGGTTTTTTTTCCAAGATACTATAATGCTGTTTTTCATAGTCATAAAACCAAACGCCGTGTATGGTTTCTATATAAGACAACAAGAAATCATAAAAACTCACTTCATAACAACCGCCTGTATTCAATGAGTGATATGGCATTGTTTTTCCTAAGCCTACAGCAATCATTGGCTTTACTTCATTGAGCGCGGCATGCTTGAAATCCAAATCGATTTCTTTTGTTATGTTTTTCTCGATAACTTGGCGCATTGACTGCTTTACATACAGCTCACAGGGAAAATGCTGTGACCAAAGTACAGTCGCTGGATCTGAGAAGACAACGGTATAACTTCTATTCAAGATAGGTTGACTACTGATATTATCACTACGACGCTCAGCAACACTTTTTTCTCTAACAATTCCTTTTAAACAGACGGGTTTAACCTCTTCATCATAAATAATGGCGGGAATAAACTTGATAGAAAGCAAAATAATTTGCTCAGTAGCAAAATGAGAAATTAAAGTATCTTTTCTTAAATCCGCATCATAGGAAAATGAAAGACTACCTGAAAAGCCATACATCTCCATTTCCACCTCAAAGTGCTCTATTGCTCCTCCGGGTATTTTCTCTACATGAGATCCGATCTGAACATGCACTTCATATTTGAGCAGGTCAGGATCACCATACTCTTTTTTGTCAATTATTGAATTTAACACTACTCTCATCCCATCAAATAGTTGTCTCGATTTAGACTTTCTTGATCATACTCAGTTGCGTTTTCGGAACCATAGGTAAGATTAGGAGGTGTCACCTCTAACTTTTGAAATCCATCCTTATCAACTGAGTACAACTGTTTTAATGCCGACCAATGTATCGAGTCATGATTCTGTATATGCTGAAATAATTCAGTTGAATATTGTGCAACAACGTGACTATAACCCCTAAAGTACACTGGAAAATAATCTAATGGATTCATTGTGGATATCTCTTCCCGAATATCCTCTAAAACAATCGCCGCTTTATAAAGATCACGCCGTTCAGATAACCTTTCCATCAGTTTTATTTTCTCTAACAGCATTGAAAAAGGATAAGATAAGCATTCTTTATTCGGCAAATTCAGCTCACGGAGAATCACTTTATCTTCATTATTGGCTTCAAATCGATCAATAGCTTCAACAATCGAATCAGTATCTTTCCCTAAATTTTTATTGGGTACTTCTTCAGCCTTCAATGTATTTAAAGACGCTTCCAACTCATCATTTTCCTTTTGTAACTTTTCAAGTACCGGCTGGTAGGCCTCTATAATACTTTCAACACGCTTTTCCACCTCATAAAAACCACCCAGCTGCTGACAACCTTCTTTAATTTTTTCGAATACTTCAACAACACTCTCTAAATCATCATCTGCGGTCGTAGGAGAAAAACGCTCTAGCCGTCGACTCATTTTTTTAAAAAAAAGGTTCAAACTATCTAGAATATTTTTCTCAACAGTTTCTTCAAAACCCCCTAAATCATGCGAAGATTCATAATTTTTAACCAATGATAAAATAGCCTCAAGGCAACCTAATAAATAGCCAGAACCTTCTACTATCCAAATAGAATAAAGATAATAAATGGCAATACGCACGTCATATTGATCTTCTTTAATGGCCGTGCCGCCTTTTTCAACAATTTCTGCATAGTCACCCTTCAACCAGCAACCTGAAAGATAGTGAAAATGATCATCTAAAGTATCCTGATCCACCGATATATTAAAAATATTAGTGGAAGCAACATTGTTCATAGCTGTATTAGTCATGGCGGTATTAGTCATGGCGGTATTAGTCATAGCTGTATTCTGCATGCCTGCCTCCTCACGTGTGGTTCAAACATACCCATCTTATCTTCCGCAACCAAACCTTTATGAAAACAGATGCTCTTTGTGACTAAATTAGAGCATCCCATTGGAACTCGGCCTAACACTCCTGATGAATCAAGACTAAATCCATTCAATGGTTGCAAAGAGAATAAATGAATCTCACATAATACTTGACACCCTGAGATTAATGGCAATAAATACTGCTTGATACGGTTGCTAACCTCAACTTCCCAGTCTACGTTAGACTGATAAATTCGAGTTTTCTGAACGAGCTCTATTCTCTTTACGCTCGCTTCTACAGAAATAACACCGCCCATAGAGGCTTCGCTTGAAGAGACACCATTACCAACAAATAAAGATTTAGATTTTCTTACTAATGCGGATTCTTCGTTATGTACATACACATCAAATTCGGGAAATAGCATTTTACACAATGAATGAAGCGTTACTTCTGAGTCAAAATTTTCTATCTGAAAATGCTTCTGGGCAATCTTTTTCCAACTATTAAAATAATGTTGATTAATTTCGGGATAAACTTGCGCTAGAAAATCAGAAACAATAATGTGATCTAAAAATCTAACCACCGATTCAGACTTTCTATTACACTCAGAACTCTCTTCTAATTTTTTCAACCACTCATTTGACAAATTAGACTGCGCGCCAAGCAAGCCGAGATTTACAACAATATCGACTCTTGACTCCGATATTATTACATCTTCGATCAATCTTTCTTGAGAAACAGATGAATTATTACTAGAGAAAAAAATATGATCGAGAGAATAGCCGTTATGTCGCAAAAGTCTAAGCAATGCCATTGGATCAAACTGACTTAATTTTGAGCGAATCTTACAATTTAATAACCAAGACATTAGGCATATCTCGTGCTTCTATCAGCAGATATTGGCAATGAATCTTTACCACATTTTTCTATCGGATAATTATTACCCTCAATTCTAAGATTATCGCTACCCAAGGCATTTGAATCTTGAGTTAAATGAAGCGAAGCCTTTTCCTCTTTATTAGATATATCGCGACTTACGGTTCCCCACACCCCTGTAGAGGTCTTCAATAAAGGTGTTACAATGGCATAATCATTGTCTTGTATAACACTACCAATTTGAGCAGCCAAATTTGATTTTACTCTTTCTATTTCTTCTTCATTATCACAGTATTTACCTTTAAAACCTAACGATAAACAAAGATATGCCACCTCTAGCACACCAACTTCTTTCAGTTCATCAAAGTTACTATTTGAATCGTTTTCCTTAGAAACATCATTACTCAATAATCCCGCTTCTAAAGTCTCCTCTCCTAATAGAGAATAGAATTGACTTCCTCCGTTATGATACTGATACTTTTTACTCTGAATACTATTGGAGGGAATAGGCATATCTTTGTCAAAGCTTGTTCTTAACCATTCATCAGTGTAAATAACTAGCAGCTCAACAATTCTGTCTACAATTGGCTTTTCCTTAAGCTCTCTCAAATCTGCTTCACATCTAGATAATTCACTTAATAATTCTTGCTCTATAAATTCGTATGAATTGGACGCTGACTTTGATTTTTCACCACTCTTATTTTTTGATAAAACCAAATTAGCAGTTTCCGCCTCACCCATCGAATCAGTCGCGCCAACCCGCCCAACATGAGCGATCTTTTTTTCATCCGCCAGCAAGCGTAATTTTTTTAATCTGCAGAAATAATTATAAACAATACCCCACTCTTGAATCTTCATAACACCACCTATTTATCCATGTTATATTGAAAACAATCTTTTTGATCTTCCATCAAGTCGTATTGATAAGTCAGCTTAACTGGCATAGAAGTTATCCAAGCATTGAGTATACTTTCAACACGACAACAAAAATCACGAACCAGAGGAATAACCCCTTCAAAAACGTTATCAAATATCAGCCTATAATGTATCCCCACTTGCATTTTTCCATTTCTATTAAGCATTTTACATTCAGATGAAAGAAGATTTTTTACTATCCTTCTTATCGGCGCATACTCTTTCTTCCAGACACTCCCTAAAGAGTCCAAGATAAGAATCAAATCTTCTAATGAAAGTAACGCCTTATTTTTTATCGCAGCGAGAGTCACAGCCTTCTCAGGAGAAATTGGTTGTGGCTTTTGATAAGGAACCATTTTTTTTGTAATTTGATTGGGTAATGAAGGGACAATCCCAAGGAAATCTTGATCATGGAATCTGACAGAAAGAGGTTGCCATAAGTGTTGACTAAAACTTGGGGTATGCCATAACGCTTCGATAACAACCTGAGCCTCATCTTCAAATGCCCCTGGCATATTAAAAGAAATTTCATATTTTTCGCTATGGGTATCAATATTGAGGTCATAACTATTGTCACTCAAATCGACTAAACTTGGCCTAATCGGGATACGATCAACATCTTTGATAGCATAAACCCCTTCGATTGAATGAATAGAAAGATCTGAAGAAGCATTGGGGGCTTGAATAATATGTTGAGTAACTGTTCCATCCACCATTATCGAGTCCGATTCTTCGACCTGAAGGTTCTCTACTGGAATGGTATTTATTTGAAACAACCGAGGAGTTACTCTTATCTGGTCAGGCCATGAACAATCAAATACAAAGCGCAGTTTTGCTTTCGCCCATGGTCTATCTAGCTTTGAAAATAAGCAGCTCATGAACGATGCATATTGCGGTACGTGAAAATATAGCCTTTGCCTTACAATCGAATTCAATAACGATTTATTATTTTTTAATTCTTCAAGTGCGCCCACATTGTATTTTAATTCCTCAGTTGAACCATCTTCGTACTCTACATATGATTTGATACAATTATTCAACAACATATACTGAAAAGTAAGGCTCTGAACCCAATCACCTTCTACATTAATATAAAAAAATAGCTCTTTTGGGCACCCTTCACTCGTCACTGGTTTTGACAACTCAACTTCCAATTGGCATCCAGCCCCTATCCCTCCTAAACAGGCTATATCATCAATACTAATGTCCCAAATATCACAATCTGAAATTGTTCGGTATATAGAGTTTTCTTTTTTATTTTTTACTGAAAAAATTAACGGAGTACCTTTAGGAATAAAAGATCTTGCTCCCATCGACTCACAATTAAACTGTACCAATCCCATAGAAGGTAATGGAGATAACAAAAAGGGATACAGCTGAGAGTACAATCGTGTATATAACCTAGAAATGCCACTTTCCGCAGCCAGTCTATTTTTTGACATCAACGCTGCCACAGAATCCACCAACTGATGAATCTCCTCACCAAAATCTTCAATGATGTATTCAGAACAATGATGAGTATAAGAATCTTTAACCTCATTGATATAGGCAACATCTTCGACAACAGCTTGATGAAAGGGTTTTGACGTATCCATAATCATATACCTTATCTTCTATGCGCTTTTAAAAATCTCTTCCATTCACTATAAAACACTACTTTATTGAAGTTTAATAAGGGCTCCACTAATCTTAACCAATCCATTTCCTTTAACATTAACCAAATTCGATTTAAGATCAGCGGTTGTTGATGCCTGTGCCTTCAAGGTTGTTCCGGCTTTAATAGAGGTTCCGGTTCCACTTTCGTACGAACTACCTGCTTTAGATTTACATGTTATGGTGTCTGCCTCAACGGAAAATTTACTGCATTTTATCGAAACAGATTCCGGTGTCTGAACAATAGTACTTTCATTTGAATTAGATTTACTGGTGGTAGTAATCGATTTATCATTAAGCACAATTGATTGCTTTATTCGACCAGAAGCATCCTCCACTGTTATTAGCACACCTTCTTTTTTATTCAGCTCTACCTTACAAACAAGAGATGTCATTTCTCAGAATTCCTTTCAGTTTTGAAAACTATTTGCTCATCTCTAATAATTTAGATGGTAATTTTTTGTACAAATAGAAATTCATCGACTTGAAGTACTCTTGTGCATAGAACGCAATTGTACCATCTCTATGTAAATAGGCCCTTTCTCCTCCTGAGCATATCTCATAACAATATACTTTCTTACCAAATTCATAACCAAATGTTGGATTTTCCGCTAGCTTTAATCCAACACCCGCAAGCGCATAGGTATTAAGCGTTTTTAAGCGTTCAACACTGGTCACACAAGGTAAGTTAATTTCTTCTAACGGAGCTTGATTATTGACATCAACCACCAAATAAAGAGAATCCAGCTCGGTCATTTCAGACGGTGTCGGTACACTATAAATTCCGTCCTTCAAGATGAATTCATGAATATAAACAGAGGAAGAGTTAAATTGCATTCGCAGCGCAATTTGATCAATTAACTCTAAGAATATTTCAGACAACGCTCCATGACGATACGTTTCCGGCTCTCTTTCAGGCCATTCTCCACGATAAAGCTGAATATCAGTCAACAAACACTGTAATGATTCATATAGAATATAAGGGTGTATTCTTAACTCACCATTCTGCATACCACCAATATTCAAGTTTTCAAGTAAGCGAATATTTTTTTGTATTTCATGCAAACATTGTTTTACACCAAACAATAAGGTTTTCGGAAGGTTTTTCGCTCCAAATTCCTGCCTAAGGTCTGCACGAAAGCGCTTCATGACTGTGAGAAGCTGGCTTAATGACCTTATTAAATATTGACTATTACCTATTTGCAAAAGTGGAGGAGTATATTCAGATGACAATTGCCAACCTTGCTGATAGGGCTTTTCAAAATACCCAATACAACCTGAATCAATATGCTCATGATCATCGAGAAGAGAGTGATATTCTTTTGGCAGTACTTGCTCGCAAGTTAAAATTAGTTTTAGATGCCTCCTGCCAATCTTTTGTCCCTTAGGTATTAACGATGTGACGGTTCCATCATTAACTGGAGGCAACTCACGCAACAAATAGTAGTACACTTTATGATTGAGATGTTCTTTTAATTCAACGGGAGGTGAAACAATATTAGTGTTATTTGGGTAATCGAGTAAAACACCATTTCGTGTGAGTAACTTTAACCTCTTAATACTCACAATGGCTTCATTTGAAAGCAAAGCATCATCCCATTCAATGGTGCTTATACCAAAATCAGGAAGACCGTTAACACTCATTCGCCCAGAAGCCTCTGCAATTAATGCTTCTTCCTGAGCCATTAAATGTTCTGGTAATAAAGCCTGACCAAATTCCCATTTAACCGGGGCGGGCACAACGTGTGACATAACATATCTCCTTTAAAAAAGTAATTATTTAGCCAGAGAGAGCAGTGATATAGGTTTATAGGTATTATTTAGACAATGAAACACCGATGCGATACTACTACTCTAACTGGCTAAGTTTTACGCTTTTACATCAGTCGCCGTTTTCACCCCCCAAGGTTTTACATATTTAGCGGATTCACTCACCGCCAAATGAAATTTTTGACTGGTCGGTTTCGGGCTTATTTCTATACAAACTCGAAACAATTCCGGCGTTTGAATAATGTCAGTAGCGTCTTGAGCAACATCAATTGCCAACTCTGCTGAATCACTTGCCCCGTTGTAGACCTTTTTAATTTCACCTTTATTTAATTGCTCTGCTGTATGCATTGCTTTAAAGTACTTTCCAACCACAGGGTCATAGCGTGAACAAAATATATCAAAATCGACATCTGTACACTCCATATCACGCTTTCTTAATAAATCTAAAATCGTTCTGTTTTCATAGCTTGTGTAGAACGAAATCTGGATAGGATCAGCATAGCCTCCTGAATAATAAATTGACTCCAATATACCAACGGTTTTAGAGACTTTTTCAACACTATCCTTACCCGCCCCAGCATCGAGGGCACAAAAATCCGGAACCTCTATATTTTGTTGAAGCTGTTTTCTTCCAACAGTCATTCTTGTTAGGTGACCATATGGAGACTGGTCATCTTTTGCAGCATTAAAACCTTGCCGCACATTTAGATTATGAACTTCCGCTGCCATAATTTTTCTCCAAATTTATTTATGAAATTACCTATCGTAAACATTTACTTCTTCAAGCATTCTTGGATTAACAAGAATTAGGTTCTTACATCGAGACTTAACTCGACATCGAGTCCTTCAAATTGTCTATGTGGCATTACAGATATATTACTGCTATACCAACCAATCATACCTTCTTGCTCTTTAGTTTCGACTTTAATTGACTGAAAAGGATAGTAGCGAAGTGTCAAGTCATCTGGGTTAACTACCGTCGTAACATATTGAGATAACCAGTTTTCAATAGCGGCATTAATATATTCTTGAGTTGCACTACTTCCGATGTTATCTCTCATCATACATTTTATGTAGTGAGCAATTCGAGTTATAGACATTGTATAAGACAAATTGGTAACCAATTGAGAGTTTTGAGAATCTTGAGGATCCTTGAATTTCTTTGTTTTCTTGATAGATTGACAACTGAAAAAACAAGCATTTGAAGTGCCTTTTTTATATACCAGCGGCATGAACCCAGCATTAGAAAACTGCAATTCTTTATAGTCTGGGATGATCATCTCTACAGGCGCCTTAATTTCACTTTGCCCGTTGAGTTTGAATTCATGTCGCGGAAGATACTCAATATTTCCACCTCCTTTTGGGCCCCTTATATATTGACACCAACCGGTCTCGGCAAATGAACGAATCATATTTTTACAAACTAAGAATGCCGAATTACACCATAAATAATCTTTGTGACCATCAGCCACATCTATTTTTTCTTCGAATCCGAACCCCCCTTCATTTGGCTCAGATTCATAGGGCTTACGTAGCAAGAATTTCGGTAAGCTCAAACCAATGTAGGCAGCCTCTTCAGATTCTCTAAATTGATTCCATTTTTCGAATCTTGGATGACCAAGATGAGCCTCTAGATCTTTAATTTCAGATAACTCTTTAATATCATTACACGCTAAAAATTTTGGGCCAACGGATGAAATAAAAGGCGCATGACTGGCAGCAGCGACTTTTCCTGCTGTACTGAGCATTCTACGATCTCTATCTGTATTTTCGAATTCATAAAGACCAATTAAGGCTCCATATGGACATCCGCCATATTGGTCATATTCAGAAACATAAATTTTCTTGAATAGCTCACTATTTGTTAAATCAACCGCATTGTTTGCAAGATCATCCATAACCTCTTCTTTAGTACAATCGAGCACATCTATCATTAAATTGGCGCTCCAATCTGTACTCTCTATCAATCCGTTTAATCCAAGCCAGTTAGCTTCTAGATCTTTAAATTCTTCGTTATGAAGTATTGCATTAACATGTCGATTAATTTTTTCATCGATATCCGCACATGCGTTAGTTACCTTTTCTCTAACATGGGCTAATGCAAATCCATCTTCATCATTTTCTGGTAGGATATCGTTGAATAAAGCGGTAGCCATGCAGCCTAAAAAATAATCTGCCGCAAGCTCATTATCATTTAGATTTAATGCAGAATCTGTTCTTAATTTTTCAGAGATTGTCGATTTGACCTTGCTTAGCTTATCTGCACCGTTGATTAAACGCGATACGGTTCGGCGAACTTCACTTTCTTGCTCCTCTCCGCCTTCTTCGATAGATTCCATCTCGCTAAAAGCCAACTCTGAGGCTGAACACCCTTCAAATATTGCCTCTAAATTTGAAGACAGTAATGAGGAGATAGACTTATCCAAATACACATCACTCTCTTGAAATACGTTCTGAACTCGCTCTCCTTGCTCTTTAATACTTTGCAACCTTAATTTAATGTTAGAAACATCATCACTTTCATCATAATCCGAAAGGCAATCAGAAAAAGCTGACACACTCTCCTCCAATTTTTGAGTGTTTTTTATTCTCACTTTTTTATCAAGCAAAGATTCTAATGTTTCCGGCAAATAATTCAGGCTAGCACCTAAATCCACAATGTGATCATTTGGTACTTCTATAATTTCCGCACTCATAAAAACTCTCCCTATTCTGAATCAATTTTTTTATTCATAATTTCTATTGGCATTAAGCAAGAAGATTGGTATCCTGGGGTAAGAATATTTTTTAATGCCTCAACCGCTTCGGGCTTAGCAATCAAGCCTTTCAATGCTTCCCTAAATTTCGCACTATTATTTAAGCTCGATAGTAAGGTATTTAATGATTTTTTTGACCTAACCAAATCATTAAGCGAAGAAATATTCTTGCAAACTTGATGAGGTAAAAATGAATCCACATTATCTATAGGCACAGAATGAATATTTTCATCATCATCTTTGACATTAACTTTTATTTTCATTTTTTCCAATACGGCATTGATGTTGTCGCCATCAAAGTTAATTACTTTTCTTTCAGAGAAAGGTACTTTAGACGAACTTTTTCCAGAAAAATCACCCATTATTAATAATCTAAGAGGTAACTCTACATCTTCTGGCTGACCATTAACCTCTGTTTTATAACGTAATGTCATTCTAGATTTTGGAATAGTATCTTGAATTGCCATGAGAAGAACTCCGTTCTAAATAAAATCTTATTTTTTAATTGAATAAGCAACTTTTAGGTAATCTTGAATAAGTACCCAACCCCCTGCCAGAAAATAGATTGGCATTTTGAGACCTGTGTCGCAATAACAGAAAATAACAAAGAATGACAAAAGCAATAGGTAACTAATTTACACACCGGTGACAAAATGGCTTCTTGGCACAAATTTCATTTAATCAGATTAAAGGAGAAGACAAGTAAAAAAATAAAAAAGTCAGAAAAATCATGAAGATACGAAAAAATCAACAAATCACTTAAATATCTATTTAGGAAAATAGCATGAAGAAAATACTTTTATTATTAACTATTCTAGGGCTCTCACCTTTATCACATGGCTTAAATTTTGATTCTCTCGTTACTTTAAGTGATGGCAATGGACAGCATCTGAAATTGTCGTTTAATAATGTAGGCATAAAAGCCTCTAGGACTGATTTTGAAAACTCCACGAAGTTTTATTTAAGAAAACCACTACTTGAGAATATTCCAGACACTCAACTGGAGTGTTTTTCATTGCAACTGCCGGATACAAAGCAATACCTTCTAACACAGAAAGACGGATATAATCCTAAAGTATTAATGTATATGCAAAATCCATCCACCGCAGAGGAGAAGAGATACAGTACATTTTGCTACCAAGATGGTATATTAAAAGGCTACCAACAAGGCCAGTTATGGAATTTGTATTTTTTGGATGATAATTACTATACATTAAGGGCATCAAGCTCTCAGAGTGCCTACTCATCTCATCCAGCGATTACATTAATGAGTATTGATAGCTATACGATAGCCCCAACTCATACACCTTCTGATGACAAGCATGCCACCATGCTGAGTATCACATGGGCAGGAGAACCCATATTTAAATCTTTCAATTTGTGGGAAGAAGTTGACCATCAACCTTTAAAAACAGGTTGGCATTTTGATTATACAGATGCCCCTTACTTTACGATTAAGAGTAGTTACAACCATCATTATCTCGTAAAAGATCAAAATTCCTCATCCTTAAGTTTAGTGAAAAACACTGAGCTAGCGGCAGTAGGGGATCGGGCACTTTGGCGTGTGGACATTATTAACGCTGAAGGGGACTATACAATCACGAATAAAGAACCCGTTATTGGGGAATCTGAAATACCAACACTATATACTCTTGATATAGATTCTTATTCTTCAAACAGTATTGATTTCAATGGAAAAGTTACAAAAAAAAGATATAAGGCTCCCTATACACCTTATATGTTATTTGGTATACATGAGCGTTATACTCATTTAACATTGAAGCCAGAAGACATCATACAAAATAATAGCATTATGCGCTTACATAATCAGTTAGCCGTTAATGATTTGTTGATTTTATCTGCCCATGAAGAAAATGGCTGGAGCCAAAGGCGCTTTAAAATTTCATTAGAAGATCAGGGTTATGTTGACCAGTACTTTTTTGCCCATGATGTAGGAGTCAATCCAGACGCAGCTAATTGGGGAGACAATCAAAGTTTAGAAGAATTACTCAATAAACTTCCTGACGTGAAAAATCAATCAGTTGATAAGAGAAAATTGATACTAGAATCAGTGCAACAACAACTTACTGATGCTTACAATGATAGAGTTAATAGCACTAATAGCGATGGCATCTCCCCCTCTATTATCTGGCTAACAGAGACTAACGGTATCCCTAAAAAAGTGCATACCATAATAGATAATAACGAAAAATCGTTACGTGTTAACTTTAGAGTGGGCTCAGAAATATCACCGATTACTAATTTTGCATTTTTACTTCGCAAGAAGTATGCAGATGGTAGTGAACATTTTACACTCGATGATCCAAGCAGACATAATCCTAAATAGATAACTTATTATAGTATTTTTCTGTCCAGGGCAGGTTCAGCCAGTGTGGCCTTATGCCATGTTTAAGAGCCTGCTCACCATTATGTAATGCTGCAACCTCATTCCCTACAAGGCTATGTATATAGAAGGAATATAAATGCAAGGTCTGCCGATACAACTCAGACTGCGCAGCCTCTTGCAGGCTAATCAGTGCCTTTTCTGACTCACCCAAGTGAGCATGTGCAAGAGCTTTATATGTCAAATCAATATCCTGAATTTCATTACTCTCACAATATTGAATAACTTTTCTAAAATATGAATTCGCCTCCTCTAAATTTAATGCCTTCATTACTTCGCCATAATTGAGTAAATCTGAGGCCGTACTTTCTTCATTCCGAGCAATTTCATCAAGGGTTCGTAAACTTGACCGATAATCACCCGTAAAAAACTGCGCCAGCGCTAAGTTTACATAAACATCATGATCAAAACCCTCACGCACAAGCTGTTCATACAGGTCAATAGCCGCCATAAATTCACCCCAATATGAATACGCAGACGCCAAATAATATTTAGAAATAAAGGATGGATAAACTTCAACCCATCGCAATGATGTCTCCAACAATTCTTCTTCATAATCAAGCATCAACTCCATTTTCGCTTTCAAATGGAAATAAGTATTTGTTTCTCTTAAATGCTCACTCTTTATCAATTCCGAATATACTTTTTCAAGCTCACCCATCTCCAAACGAAGATTTAACTTATCTAGAATCAATTGATTAACATCAATGCCTGAAATATTTCCCATTCTTTCTAAATTTTTTTCCGCAGCCTCTATATCACGTCGAGCTAAATTCACCTTATATTTTGCACGTTCAACGAGAGGTTCATATGGAAAACTCTCATCCAATCGATTGACATATTCAAATGCTTTTCTTAACCATTCATGTCGACTTACCGAGTCATCATTAGTTTTAGACATATAAGCATCTAACAACAATAAACGTGCTCCCATAAAGCCTGTGTTCTCCTCTGAGAACACTTCTATTTCTGAAATGATTTCATCTGTCAGAATAAAATTGTCGACTTTTCTACGATATGAATAATAGGCTCTAAGAATGGCGTCATCAGATTCATGATAATGACCACTTTTCTCAAAAAAGAGCTTATCAAGAATAAATTTATCTACCAAGTTTGAAAAAACCAAAAGATCTTTATGAGGAAATACCTTTTCGACTTTAATTATTTCACTATCAGACTCAGACGTATAAATTGATATCCGCACCTTACACTCAGCGTCATCACAAAAGACTTTACTATGAATTATTTCATCAATTCCCAGTCGTTCAGCTTCTTGCCTCCAGCTTAATCCATCTACCCACTCTTTTTTACTCACCAATACTCGCTTCGAATCATTAACAATGATTGCTTCAAGCTCATCCTCTACTATTTTAGAGGCAATATAGTTCGTTTTATCAAAATCAGCACTTCTTTCATTTTTCAAATTCATCATATTATTAGATGAAATAACAATTGTACGAAGCGGTGCACTATTTGCACTCACAAAAAAATAACAAGCTACTATAAAAATAGCCACCACAATCAAGACTGATACATATGAAAACTTACCGACTTCAATCTCTTCTGTTTTAGTAACACCATCAAACATAACGCCTCCATTTCAGTATAAAAATTGCAGCGCTCTCACTATACTTTTTATAAAATCGAAAAACATTCATTTAATTTAGAAAAATTCACGCGCACCATGAATTTCACCCACTCCAAATTGGCACCATATATATCAACAATATTATTCACGCCAATTCCACAAAAACTAACAGTGTTTTTATAAACTCAAACTCACTGCACCTAGATGCTTTTCTTCAACAATCAAATCTGTCATCGTTCCCCTTGGCTGACATAGCCAATTTCACAAACTAAAAGAGATGCACATTCTCAAATGCATCGATTAGAGGGTCTATTTATGTTTAAACGAAAAGTCAGTGCCATTGCATTATCGGCACTATTACCGACCGCCGCATTAACGGCAGCAGAATATAATAGCAGTGCATTGTGGTCGAATCACACGCCAACCAATATCAAAACGGCGACCACCTTTGGCGGAAATGAAATTAAAGGCTTATCGAAATTTAGAACACTCTCCACTGAGCCTAACGATTTAATTTCTTTACTTAACCAAGCTCCCAATCGCAACCAAAAAGGTGAAGGTGTCGTAATTGACTTACCTTTACCCAATAATAATTTTGTACGATTTCGAGTATTCGAAGACAGTATTCTTGAGCCAGAGTTGCAGAAGAAGTTTCCACAGTTGAAAACTTACTGGGGTTACGATGAAAGCAATCCGAAAAATCGTGGTCGCTTTGATATTACCGAACATGGCTTTCACGGCATGTTTACTTATAATGGGGAAACAGTGCTTATTGACCCCGGCAACCAGAAGAATCAATATTTAAATTATCTGAAAAAAGATGCAAAAAAAATTGAATCATTCACTGACGAAGTACTTAGGGAAAAAGTTCACCTGGATATACAGACACCTGAGATTGGTATACAAGCAGTGGATGACCCCGATGGTCTCTTACGAACCTATCGTTTAGCGGTTGCAACAACCGGTGAATTCACTCAGTTTTTCGGAGGCAGTGTTTCGGATGGTTTATCCGCAGTTGTAACAACCATCAACCGAGTGAACGAGGTCTATGAAGTGGATTTAGCCGTCCGCTTAAATTTAGTAGCCGATAATGATGAACTGATTTACACCAACCCGAATACCGATCCCTATTCCAATGGCAACGGCGATTTAAATTCCAATACTCGAAATATTAATTCTGTTATTGGCTCTGGTAGCTATGACATCGGTCATATCTTTCAAACCAGCGGTGGTGGCGTTGCTGGCTTAGGTGTTGTCTGTGGCAACAGTAAAGGCCGGGGCTTAACAGGATTGAATAATCCTGTGGGTGACCCCTTCTATATCGATTATGTTGCCCACGAAATTGGCCATCAATTTAGAGGTGAACATACCTTTAACGGTACAAGCCGAAGTTGTGGAGGTGCGAATCGCTCATCGGGTTCTGCCTACGAACCAGGCAGTGGTGCCACCATTATGGCCTACGCCGGCATTTGCGATGATGAAAACTTGCAGAACAATTCTGATCCATATTTCCATACGCACTCCATCACACAAATCAGCAACTTTATTGAAAATGGCGGCGGACGTAATTGCGCCAGTATCAGCAATACTGGAAATAACCCACCCGTTGCCAATGCAGGTAATAATTTCACCATTCCTGCCAATACGCCTTTTACTTTGACGGGTTCTGCAACAGACAGCGATGCCGGTGACACCGCTTTATTAACCTACGTTTGGGAGCAATATGATTTAGGTAGCTCGTCAAGCAGCCCAGCGACAATGGTGGATAATGGTAACCGTCCCATTTTCCGATCGTTCAACCCGACATCAAACCCCAGCCGCACTTTCCCAAACTGGGACGATTTAATTGACGATACCTCGACACTAGGGGTTTCTCTGCCAACCACAAATCGTGATTTAGATTTCCGCCTGACCGTCCGTGATACAAATGGCGGCGTTTCCATTGATGACATGACGGTCTCCGTTGTCAATACGGGCAGTGCTTTCACCGTCACTACACCAAGTTCAGGGCAAGGCCTCACTGCAGGGGCTGTGAATACCATTACTTGGAATGTAGCCGGCACTACCGGTAATGGCATTAACTGCTCTGCTATCAATGTCGATTACTCAACCAATAACGGGGACAGTTTTTCTCGTATTGCCAGTGGTGTTAATAATATTGGCTCAGCTGCCGTTGCGATTCCTAGCGGTGATACCACGAGTGGTAGATTGCAATTAAGCTGCGCTAACAATCTTTTCTTTGCGCTATCCGATCGATTCTCTGCAGATTCAGACACAACCCCTCCCCCGCCTCCACCCCCTCCTACCGATGAATGCATTAATTTAGAAAATGTCACTGCATTCAGTAACCGTAATGACGGAACCTTCACTGCAAATGATTGCACTATCGAGTTAAACGGAAATATCTGGAGAGCGACAACAGAAACCTTTACCGTTTCTGCTTCAAGCCGATTGGAGTTTGATTTCTCAAGTAATGAGATCGGGGAAATTCACGGTATTGGTTTAACACAAGGATCTGGCGCTTCGTCCAACCGTGTATTCAAACTGGCTGGCTCGCAGAATTATGGTATTGACGATTTCACCTATAACGGTGGCACTCAGTCATTCAGTATTCCTGTTGGGCAATATTTTACCGGCAGCGGATTCCGATTGATTCTGGTAAGTGATGATGATGCCGGCGGTGCGGGCTCACAGAGTGAAGTGATGATTAGTAATGTCAGATTAGTTGATTAACTTTATTGCATTTCTTAAAAATAAAAGCCTAGTGGTTTTTCACTAGGCTTTTGCCAATAGAAACTATTTCCAACGATCCCACGCATCCATCACTTTTATCGAATAACGATAACTACCATAACTGCCATTATAGTAAGCCAATTCCAATCTTTACACTTCTTTAATTTTTTCGTCTTTTGAATATCAGAACATTAATAAAGCCATTTATATCGGTTTTGCTTGGTGCATCAAACAGGTAATCTTGCCCCAATGTTTACCTAGTGGTAGTCTGATTAGTCCTCAAACAAATAGTTGCCTGAACAACTCATTTGCCTTGCAGGATGCTTGAGAGATTCGTTTATACGTAAACTCTCGCGAATATTAAAGATTAACGGAGCCCCAGACATGGACCCTTTTGAAGTTGCGATTATTAATTCTCTAAACCCACCAAGGCCCTTCGAACCACACAATGAAACTGGTAAGAAAGTTATTTTAAGTGGTATCAGTCAAGTTTTTCTTGATAAATTAGGTATTTCCGATCCCTTTGAATCAGAACGAGTTCATCAACAACTTCGTAATTTATCGGGTTATCATATCCAACATAATGGCCAATACAGAGCCTCGGTGGTAAAAGCCCTAGCACCTACTTTTTCGAGAGCTTTACCTGGAGATAAAAGATTACCTGCATTATCAAATAACAGTCACTACTTAGAGCGTCGGCCAGAGCAAGTGTCATACAGAAATGGATTGCATCGGGTTTGGGTAGGACCATATGAAATAGTGTATACCATTGGGGATATGCACATAGACGTTTTACATATAGGTCGAAATGAAGCAGAACAAAAACGACTTGCAAAAGAAGAAAAGCCTACAATGTACCTTATCGCCAAAGATGATAAAGGTCTTTGGAGAATCAAACACGCTGATGTAAATAAAATTAATACAAAATATGCCGCAATTAATGGCCAATCTAATGATTTAGAAAAAGCTACTTGGTTGATGGGCCGCTACCTCGAACACCATTATGGGGCATCTGAAGTTCGTGAATACACCTTATTCCATAACCCCAGTGAAGGCGGTGGATGGGATACTTGGGAATCTAACAGAGATAAAATAGGAGGGCTGCTCTCTACACCGATTTCTAGGCAATTTAGCGGTGTGCTAGAGGCCAACCAACATAACGACAACGCGATTTCTTGGTTAGCCCACAGTCAAGGCACCATTATTTTTACCCAAGCGGTAAACCTCTACAATCGAGGCCGCTCAAGAAGCCGAATTGTTGGTGCCATCAACAAGATAAGAGACGTATCCTATGAAGGCACCCTTAACAATCACTCAGCTATTTTCCAAGGCACAGCAGCACATGTGGCAACAGCAAGACAAACCCTAGCCAAAGCCGGTATAACCCTTCAACTTGACCACTCACACCGTTATGACCTTGTTAACCAAGTGATTGGATTAAACTTCTTAACCTCCGGCGATGCTGTGGGTGCCATAGGCTCGTTAGTGTATTCAAGGCATGTCTTTAGTGGCACTGTAGGGCAAAGCCCCCATACCTATTACACGGACGACGCCAAGTGGCATGCTCATATGATGAATGATAAGCACGGAAGAGGCTATACTGCCATTCAACAAATCTTTAACAAAATCGAGCCTACAGCGACCAGTATACAAAACGCCACAATTGAAGTCGCCCAAATACTGAGCAGAATGGTATAGGTATTTTTTATGTTTCAATGGATTAAAAAAGCTTTTTCCACCCCCCGCATTGAGGATTATAAACCTCATAAATTAATGCCTAGAGTAGTAGATATATCAGGGGTAAAGTTTCATTTTTCTATGCCTGAAAATTTCAGCTTAGATATGCCGGCAGATGACCTGGTTGAACACGTTAACCTATCACAGTATGAAAATATGGCAGAAAGTGGCGCCATACAGTTGATGAAGCGTTGGTGGGATTTTTATAACGGTAAACCTCACCCCAGAAATACGGTGGGCACCCTTATGCTCTCTCTGGATATCTTAAAAAAACCGAGTAATATTGACGGCTCATTATTTTCACATGAGCCAATGGTAAATTCCATTCACCAAAATACATTACGAACTCATGAAGTTTCCACGGCGGAAGAAGCACGTCAAAAAGGAATTGAAATCCCAGAATCTACATCAGAAATGCGTGAATTTAAACGTAACGGCTTTAACTGGGTAAATGGTTTTGAAGGGTATGTTGGCAATTCCATGTCTGGTGTAAATATCTTTTACACACCGGTCTCTGAAAATTGGTATCTAAGAGCATGGTTTCTTTTTTCTATAGGCGATAGAAAATGCTACAACTTTGCTTATGATTGTGCACGATTGGAAAGATTAAGAATACTCGATTCATTCTGCTTAGACTTCCCCTTTTCAATACCAGAAAGAGAAGCAGTAGAGAATCGCCCCTCGTATTTACCACCAAAAGAACAGATAGAAAAGACAGAAAAAATACTAGAATCAATGAGAAGTTTGAGAAAGAATAATTAAAATTACTAACGTTAAGCAGCACCATGACCCAATGGTTTAAAAGAATTTTTTCCACCCCCCGCATTGAGGACTACCAATCTCATAAATTAATACCTAGGGCAACCTTACTATCATCATGTCTCTACCCCTAAAAATAATGAAAATGATTCATTACCTCCATCAAAAAGGATATAAAGATATTTACTTGTATTCTGGCATGTCACCCAGTGGCATGCATTGGCGGTATAGCATTGGCAAAATAAAAAATGGTTATTGGTCGCCAGCAGACAGCATTGTGGCTGGCAGCACTGGGGTTTCTGGCAGCGTAGAATGGTCTGAAGACCACTCTTCCGTTGAAGTCTTATCTGAAAATTTTATATCGCACTACAAACTAGGAACGGAAGATCAACGGGAAGACGAAACGCCCTATTCAATATGGTATTCGCAGTTATTAAAGATGTTAGATAAGGATGAAATGTTGATTTTTTATGCAGACTATAGTGCCCACATCAATATTTACTAAAGTATGCACCGGGTTATAAGCGAAAAATATTTTAACAGCACCAATCATGAGCAACCAATGATTGAATACAAAATACCAGAAGAAAAATCAACTCTCTTACAATACGCACAATATCTTAACGATGAGAGAAGTAGACTGATCATCCAGCGTGGCATTCTAAAAACTCAGGAAGAGGCAATACACCTTGCCAATTTTTATTGGAAGATGGTTCGCCTCTCAAATGAAAAAGATCAAATCAGTAATGAAAACAGCACTTATATCATGGAAAAAATCATGATTACGTTAATGGCTTTTTTTCGATCTTCGAATTTTGAAAGGGAGTGGGACGAAGTACTGGATAGTGTTTAGCTTTTCACTCAAAAATACACACGTCTACTTCCAACGATCCCACGCATCCATCACTTTTATCGAATAACGATAACTACCGTAACTGCCATTATAACGAGCCAAGGCTTCTGGCCAGCGGCCCTTAGATCGGTCTAGGTAATGTTTAAGAATGGCGGTGCCGTATTGTAAGTTGGTGTCTAAATCGATGAGGTTATCGTCCGGGCGGCCAATTTCGTTTTTCCAAAATGGCATGACTTGCATCGCACCCATCGCACCCGCGTGAGAAACCGCATAGGGGTTGAAGGCACTTTCTACTTCAATAACCGCCAACACCAACTCTGGTGAAAGTTCTTGCCGAGTGGAATAACGGTGGACTTTTTTGAGGAAGGTTAAACGTTTTTCTGGATTTTTAATAAAACGCTTTAGACGGCCCGACATGGCAACCAACCAGACTTCGGCGTCGAACCGATCTTGAAAACTGTCGGACTCTTGAATGGTATTCAATAAAAACTGGCGTAATTGTGGGTCGACTTTTTGATCCGGTGGCGTCCCGGCGGCTTGAGCGAGAAAAGGCAAACTCAGTACACCGAACAGGATTAACGCACTACGAAAAAACACGTTGATCGTTCTTCTATTACTGAGTTTGCCCACAGCCATTAACCGATTAACTGAGTACGTAAAAGGCTCACGATGTCATCCACGGAGACATCTTGCTTATCGGCTTCACGGCGGTTTTTATACTCAACGGTGCCACCTTCCAAACCTCGGTCTCCCACCACAACGCGATGAGGAATGCCCATTAAATCGGTATCGGCCAGCATAACGCCCAAGCGCGCTTTAGGCTCATCCATGTAAATTACATCAATGCCCGCAGCCGTTAATTCTGCGTAGAGGGCTTCACAGTTTTCTGCCACCGCTTCGGATTTATGAAGGTTAATCGGGATTAACGCCACTTGGAACGGTGCGATCGCTGCAGGCCAAATAATGCCTTTGTCATCGTGGTTTTGCTCAATGGCCGCCGCCACAATGCGAGAAACACCAATACCGTAACATCCCATAACCATGGGTTTCTGCTTGCCGTTTTCATCCAAAATGGTGGCGTTCATGGCTTCGGAATATTTCGTTCCCAGTTGGAAGATATGGCCGACTTCAATACCACGCTTAATATCGATCACACCGTTGCCGCACGGGCTTGGGTCGTTGACTTGAACGTTACGCAAGTCTTCAATGCGGCCCAAGGCAATATCACGCTCCCAATTTACGTTGGTAAGGTGAACGCCGTCTTTGTTGGCGCCACAGCAGAAATCCGCCAACACCGCTGCAGAACGATCGACGATAACCTCAATCGCCTCACTCACCCCAACAGGGCCTAATGAACCGGGAGCGGCACCAAATTCCGCCTGAATACGCGCTTCTGGGGCAAAGGCGAGAGGGCTGGCTACGCCCGGTAACTTCTCGGCTTTAATTTCGTTCAGCTCATGATCCCCACGAAGAATCAGAGCAACGAGTTTTTGCTCGCCCTCGTCATTGGCTTCGCCCATTACCACTAAGGTTTTCACGGTTTGCGAAGGATCGAGCTGCAAGAACGCGGCGACTTCATCAATCGTACGCTGATCTGGGGTGTCGACTTCAGCCATGGCCGCCCCTGCTGCTGGACGCTCGCCCACTGGGGCTAAAGCTTCGGCCAATTCCACATTGGCGGCGTAGTCGCTTTCTGAGCTGAACGCGATGTCGTCTTCACCGCTGGCAGCCAAGACGTGGAATTCGTGAGAGGCAGACCCACCAATGGAGCCGGTATCGGCCAAGACCGGGCGATAGTCCAACCCAATGCGATCGAAGATGTTGCAATAGGCTTGATGCATCTCGTCGTAGGTGGATTGCAGGCTATCGAAAGACGCGTGGAAGGAATAAGCGTCTTTCATCAAGAATTCGCGGGCACGCATCACACCAAAGCGCGGACGGGTTTCGTCGCGGAATTTGGTTTGAATCTGATAAAAATTCGCCGGCAATTGCTTGTAGCTGTTAATTTCACTGCGAATGATATCGGTAATGACCTCTTCGTGAGTCGGGCCTAAGCAGAAATCATTCGTGTGACGATCTTTCACTCGCAACAGCTCACCGCCATATTGCTCCCAACGGCCCGATTCCTGCCATAACTCCGCAGGCTGCACCACGGGCATAAGTACCTCTTGGGCCCCTGCTGCATCCATCTCTTCACGAACAATGGCTTCCACTTTTCGCAAGACGCGTAACCCTAACGGGAGCCAGTTATACAAACCCGACGCTAATTTACGGGTCATCCCCGCGCGTAACATCAGCTGATGGCTGACCACCACGGCATCTGAAGGGGTTTCTTTTAACGTAGCAATAAGGAAACGACTGGCTCGCATTGTGATTATTCATCTCTTGGTTAAACAGAAGAAGACGCCCGGTTTATTCGTTACTCAACGCAGGCGATGCCGTTATACGCATCAACCCGGTGCTGGGTGTCAAAGAAACCTATTTGGCGACGTTTTTTTAGGCAAAATAGTTGCCCAGTCAAAAAATAGCCGCTTATTTTAAGGCGCACCGAAGCGGCTGCATAGTGCGAGAACCGAGTTATAGCAATATTGATGCACTTTACCGGATACCGTGAGTCGCCAATTGCGGACTTTAACTATAAGATGAAACCAAGGCGATTATCTCGTCATAAACCATAACGACGCCGGCACTACCCCTGTCGGCGATGACTCATAACTCTGCTCCACAACCTTGGGGCTTAGGTGATCCGCTTTCTGGATAAAAAGGACAAGACGAAAAGGCCGCAAACCCAACCGTCTCACAGGGATGACGATACACGAAGGCAGATGCAATAAGAGATTTATAAGGAGCCACCATGTTTACTTTGCACCCCACCCTGGAAAAAGACACTGTGATTCTGGGCCACTTCCCATTATCGCTGGTGTTGTTAAGCAAAGACAGCCGCTACCCCTGGTGCATACTGGTACCGCAACGCAGTAATGTACGAGACATTCATCACCTCGACTCAGAAGATCGACGCCAACTGATGGAGGAGTCCTGCTACTTGGCCGAATCCATGGTATCCATGTTCGCCCCAGACAAAATGAACGTTGCCGCTTTGGGCAATCAAGTGCCACAACTTCACCTTCATCATATCGCGCGCTTCAAAGACGATGCCGCATGGCCAAATCCGGTTTGGGGCGCGCACCCACCTCTTGCGTACTCCGATGAAGAATTAAACAACCGGGTTTCTCGATTGCGCAGTGCCCTTGCAGGGCAAGAGTTTATCGTGAGCGATGTGGCTCCTGAGCCTTCTACGCAATTTAATCAGACCATTGAGACCTGAGTTAATCAAAGCTTAAGTTAGACCATACATTCGGAGCAGGTTCTTCCTGCCCGATTATTCTTTAATACAACAACTTGCCTTATCTATTGAATAACGTTTACTCTCACGTATTCATAAGTCACAAACGGTTTCAAAATTGTTTGAGGCATTACGTTTATTCCTCAATGTTCTTTACCCCTAGGTTTATCACCATTAAGTTTATTACCCACATGGATTATTGTATGAAAACAGTATCTAAGATCTTGTTGATCTTTTCTTTCTTTTTAGCCGGATGCACCACCACCACCACATTTGAGACTGTTCAGTCAGACGTTAGCTTACGCATTAACGAAAAGGCGTCATTTGATGTGTCGGGTAATACCAGCCGTACTTATGCCACCACCAGTTTTGGCCAATTTAAATTCAAAGCAGAAAAAGAAGGTATGGAGCCTATGTACGGCATCATGCCATTAAAATTTAATGGTGGGTATTTAACCGCCGATATCTTATTTTTTGCACCAGCCATGTTCTACAACTTAAGAGAAGTCTTTCCGTACTATCAGTTTGATGTAGAGAAAAAAGAGGTTCGCTACAAAAAAAGAGAGTCCGACGGCTGGATGATTTACAAACCGAAGCCTGAAGAAGTTGAGCACGCAAAAGCCTATTTTGGAGTTCAATAACTTCTCCACAAGCAAATAAAAAAGGGGCAAACGCCCCTTTTTTATTTCTAAAGAACAATAAGAAAAACCATAATTTTCTTAATCGTTCGTTACAGAGAGATATACCATCGTTTGATTCAAAAGCTGATAAGCGACTTCACCAAAGGTAATCGGCCCAACCAAATCCTGAGTTTTTTTGCCTTCTAATTCAGAGTACAAGAAATTTAAAATACAATTACAGGAAAAAGCCACCTTTTCATCATCTGCCGAGCTCATGGCTTTATCAAATGCAGAAACGTAGTCACCAACGGGTTCGGCAAATCGATAGCTCATATCGGCAAAAACAGGTGCGTACAAATCCACTTTATTATCAACTTCATTAACATTTTGTACACTCACATTTACCATCACACCGGAATAATCTGCAACCAGTGGCAAGCAAGTATCAATTTTATTTTCTAGAATGTATTGCGCCAGGTTCGCAGGTTTGCCATCAATTTTACAGTCACCCACTGAAAAACCGGTTTCATTAAATGTAATTGAAGGACCAGAGCCGGGTTGAAATAAATTTACGGTATTCACACTGGCCATCTGATGCTCTGGTAAAGGCACATGCATAACAACAGCATGCTGTTCACTCAATTGCCCACTGGCTGGCCCAAAACCTGTTTTTGCAGACGATTTTCCTAACTCATCTAAATGCACCCCAGCAATCCAACCAATAATCGGGGAGAAAAACATATTCGGAAAATTCGGTGCATTGTGAGCGTAATTAATATGAACTTCCGACGTCGCCGGAAGAATCACCAAACTAAAACCTTGCTCCGGCGCCTCTTGGGCAATACGAGATATAGTGTTGGAATCGTATAACGTTAAACGAGGTGGCTGATTTGATGTGATACCTTCAATTTTTGTTACAAACAATTTACCTTGTGTAACCACACCTCCCTCTTCCCCCATAAAATAGGGAATGGTTCCGGCAATCCAATTACCCGCAGGCAGTTGACTCAACAATTTTTCGTCAGCGGCAATCATCAAATAATCGCCGTTATTTATAGACTCTTTAACGGTATCGACATCAAGCAACCGGTTTGAGAATGAAACTTCTTTATCTATTGCCATAGTGAGGCTCCCTATGTTTAAGGAGTGTTATTGGTTGCTGGCACGTTCGAGTACAAAACGCAATTCATCGTGCATTAAGCGTTGGTTTTGCAAAAAGAACGAGCGTAATTTTTGTGCAGCACTGCGTTCTGTATTTAAGTCATTTGAACTAAATACACGGGTGCGCAATTGCGATAACAGCAGCTTATAAGCCATTTGATTGCCCGGAAGAAATCCTTCTTCGCGTAAAATACGAGACCAAATTCCATGATCTGCATCAGGCAAAGACAACTCACCACCGGGGCTGATTGCACTTATCGTTTCTCGGCTTAGTACCTGATTAATAAATATAAGTTCTCGCTTTAAGCTTCTGGCATTTTTATAAAAAAATTGTCGTATTTCACTGACTACCGACTGGCGAATTTCGGTACTACCAACTTCAAAGCGGGGGCGTAATTTGGACAACATCAACCGTAAAGGCAGGTTATCCGAAGGCACAACCAAACGCCCTGCAATAATATGTTGCCAAATTTTATTTTGGGTGCCAGGCAGAACTAATTTTCTGCTCGGTGCAGCCGTTGCTTTAGTACTTGAAGCCGCTTTTTGAGCTCCGGTTAACAATGCACATTCTTGCTTTAAACGCTGTGCGTTTTGAACAAAGAAGGATCGTAGTTCAAGCACCGCTTGCTGAACATCCTGAGCATCTGTTCCCGACATCGCCCTTAATTTTAGCTTAGATAAAAGCAATTTTAAGGGTAAAGATTTTGTTTTGACATGAACTTGATCTAGCACGATACGGCGCCAAATAGGATCCGACTCTGAGGGCAACGCAACACGAGCAACTTCTCCTGACGCACTCAAGTCTTCCAGAATTTTACTCACCGTTTCGACATTGATTTGACATAGTCGAGCAGTAGCATCTGCGTCTAGACTTTTTGCCTGAGCCATAGCAACAAGGCTTTCTAGTTGATGTGTATACGTTTTATTGACCCGTCCTAAAAAGCTAGGCGCTGAAGCAGACTCCAAAACCGATGCATCATCCGGCATGGGTGTATTAATAAAGATGGTATAACGACCAAAACGAATATGTTGCCATTCACAACGTTTTACGTTTTGATTTTCTTGCAAACTCGACTTGGTAATAAAAGACAACAATGGCTTCTCTGTAGCCTGGGAAATAGCAATATTAACCCGCTCTTTTTCCTCATCCAATTGAATGTCATTAATAGTCCAAGGAGAGTAAATACCTATGATTTGTTCTAATTCTTTACGCTGCAGTTTTTCCATTGGAAAAGCTCCACTATCATCAAACAAAACAGGAATAGCGCCCTAGTAACTCTGCGTCATCATTCTATGCAGTACTTTTTGTCGTACTCTATTTCTCGTACTCTATTTCTCGTACTCTGTTTATAGTACTTTACATAGCACTTCTATCTAGGTGTACTTCGATCTTGTAGTACGCCCAAAAAACCACTCTACGTTGTGCACTAAATCCCTGATCAAAACCCGCAACACTGAAATTACTTACTTATCGCCACGCGTTTTCTCAAGAGCGTAGATCATGAGAATCATCCTTAACACATCTACGCGTGCGTTATGGTACATTAATATGAATAATATATTTTTACTTAATAATAATTATAAATTTGGCGCAAAATTCATTTTTACACTTTAAAAAGCTTTAAAAGATCACAATCCTCTTTTCTCGCCTTCAACTTCGATTCAAGAGATTGAATTCGGAAATACCCAGCATAGATACCTATCTTCAAACAGTTATCTTGAATACGTCTATCTTAAACCTTAAACAAACTGGCACTGTGAAACACACACTGCTAGCTTATGCATAATTGTGGGACGGTGAGATTACGCAGAAATGCGACACAGCGCCAGAGCAACTTCACATTTAAAAAAGAATGGCACTCATCAAACAATTTATGGCGCAAAATAAAACAAATAAATTCTTTAGTGAAAAAGAAATTAAATTAAGAAAAACCGTTAGGAATCAACAAGATAAAAGAAGAAAAAAATAGGCATAAAAAAACCACCGTAATAACGGTGGTTTTTACAACAAAACGACGCTTGCGTTATACGCTTGCTAACGCATCGTTTAACGTTTTACTTGGGCACATTGCCGCCATCGCTTTTTCGTCGTCTGGCAAATAATAACCACCAATATCAGCCGCTTTCGATTGCGTTGCATTAATTTCAGTTAAAATTGCTTGCTCCCCAGAGGCCAATTTTTCCGCCAAAGGTTTGAATTGAGCTGCCAGTTCAGCATCTTCCGTTTGAGAAGCCAACGCTTGTGCCCAGTACATCGCCAAATAAAAATGGCTGCCACGGTTGTCCAACTCACCGGCTTTACGCAATGGTGACTTGTTGTTATCGAGCAAGGTTTCTGTAGCACCGTCCAGTGTTTTAGCCAGTAATGCCGCACGAGCATTGCCTTGTTTTACACCGAGATCTTCCAATGATACGGCCAACGCTAAAAACTCACCTAATGAATCCCAACGTAGGTGACCCTCTTCAACAAATTGCTGAACATGCTTCGGTGCAGACCCACCAGCACCAGTTTCAAATAAACCGCCTCCGGCCATCAAAGGTACGATAGACAACATTTTTGCACTGGTACCTAACTCCATGATGGGGAATAAATCAGTAAGGTAATCACGCAGAACGTTACCGGTGACAGAAATGGTGTCTTGACCACGAATCAAGCGCTCCATGGTGTAACGAATAGCCTGTACTGGCGGCAAGATTTGGATGTCTAAGCCATCAGTATCATGTTCTTGCAAGTAGGCATCTACTTTCTTAATTAACTGCGCATCGTGTGGACGTTCTGGGTTCAACCAAAAAATCGCAGGCATTCCCGATAAGCGAGAGCGAGTCACAGCCAACTTCACCCAATCGCGGATTGGCTCGTCTTTGGCCTGGCACATACGCCAAATATCACCTTCTTCCACATCATGCTCAAGCAGCACATTGCCATCTTGATCGATGACTTGAACGTGACCATCAGCGACCATTTCAAAGGTTTTATCGTGTGAGCCGTATTCTTCTGCTTTTTGCGCCATCAAACCCACATTTGGCACGGTGCCCATAGTTGCAGGGTCAAACGCACCGTGAGTTTTACAGAAGTTGATTACTTCTTGGTAAATTGTCGCGTAGGTACTTTCTGGGATTACAGCTTTGGTATCGTGTAACTTCCCATCTGGCCCCCACATTTGACCGGAGCTACGAATCATTGCGGGCATGGAAGCATCCACAATGACGTCCGATGGAACATGAAGGTTCGAAATGCCCTTATCGGAATTGACCATTGCCAATGGTGGACGATCGGTGTAACACGCGTTAATGTCGCGCTCAATCTCCGAACGCTGAGACTCTGGTAACGTGGAAATCTTATCGTACACATTGCCCAAACCATTGTTAGGGTTAACCCCCAACTCTTCAAACAGTGTTGAATACTTTTCAAACAATTCTTTATAGAAGACTTTCACCGCATGACCGAAAACAATCGGGTGAGAGACTTTCATCATGGTAGCTTTGACATGCAACGAGAACAGTACGCCGGTTTTTTTGGCATCTTCAATTTGTTCTTCAAAGAACTGACAAAGTGCTTTTTTACTCATGAACATGCCGTCGATGACTTCGCCATCCAACAAATTGACACGCTCTTTTAATACAGTTTTAGCGCCTGCTTTATCTGTAAATTCGATGCGAACATGGCCCGCCTTTTCAACGGTTACCGACTTCTCACTGGAGAAGAAGTCACCACCGCGCATGTGGGCAACATGTGAGCGAGAAGCCTGGCTCCATGCGCCCATGGAGTGTGGGAATTTCTTCGCGTAATTTTTTACCGCAACGGGGGCACGACGATCTGAGTTTCCTTCACGCAAAACCGGGTTTACTGCACTCCCAAGCACTTTGCCATAACGATCACGAATGGACTTTTCTTCATCGTTAGTAGGCTCTTCGGGAAACTCAGGTACCTTGAAGCCTTTTTCATTCAATTCTTTAATCGCTGCACGCAACTGAGGTACAGATGCACTGATGTTCGGTAATTTAATGATATTGGTTTCAGGAGCTTGGGTTAATGCACCCAGCTCCGACAATACATCAGCGATTTTTTGATCTTCTGTCAAATATTCTGGAAAGTTGGCCAAAATACGGCCAGCGAGAGAAATATCGGCAGTTTCAACATCAATATCAGCAGCGGAGGCAAAAGTTTTTATGATGGGGAGGAGGGAGTATGTTGCTAGAGCGGGGGCTTCGTCTGTTTTCGTATAAATAATCTTTGACTTTGATTTAGCCATTATATACCTCGAATCTAAGATAGATCGCTACTGCGTTGTAGTTGATCGCAATTGGTTAAACACACTTCGAAGACTTTGGGTTACGCATTAACGTCTTCGCGCTATTTATTTGCCATTGTGTGGCTATTTATCGTTATAGGTACCGTTTTTATCATGGTATCGCTTGATGCCGATGAAAAGTGTATATCATCTTTGCATCATCGTGGTGTGAAGCCGCCAATTTACCGAAGCCAAAAACAACAAAACCCTTGAAAGATTAGCGGGAATTGAAGCGCAACGATGAAAAATCAACCAGCCGTTTACCCACTCTACCTCTCCGTTTATCCACCAGACACCCGTGCTTAATCACTCTAGTCCGTGGGGTACCGTTTTTACTCGTAGCGACGTTTTTATGGTGGCAGTACAAGTAAAAAACAAGGTCAGAATCTGAACATTAACGAACCCGCATTATACAGAAACTTCATCATTCAGAAAATTCGCCGCTTTCATTCCACTCAATGATCCATTGCATGTCACTCCACATTCCATTGATGACTCAACGTTTCTGATTTAGAAAAACAAAGAAGGTTGAAACGCAAAAAGCAATTCGGCACTTGAATGATTAAAAATCAAACTAAACAAACGTTTGAAATAGATTTAATTACCCCAGTTTATTCCTTTCTTGCCCCATTTTGTTCCAATTCTACTTTTGCTTTTACGAATATTTAGGCGCCTCATCATAAGTCACTCAAGCAATATTCATTGTCCTATCAACTGAGTCCTATCAACTGAAACACTCCACGCGAAAGAGGTTTTTAAAATTAAAACAAATATTAAACAATTCTTTTTATGTAGATTTTGTATTTGTTAGGAAAGCCCCTTCACAGTAAATTCTAACAGATTGACGTTGACGTTAACGTTAACTTTTAAATCAGCAACCGTTTTAAGACCCAGAGATTAGTGAATCGTACGCTAATCAATAATCGCAAGTTGATTAAAACGGTAGCTATCACGTTTGCGCCTTAAAAAGTAAGCACTCACAAGGTGTTAAGAAGATACCAAAAGACAAACAAGAGGGCCTTATTACAGAATGAGTGATACCCATACTATTTCTCAACTTGCGCAAGAGTTTGGCATTACCACTCGCGCTATTCGCTTTTATGAAGAGAAAGGCTTATTGCAACCTAAGCGTGTGGGTACACAACGTGTGTTTCATCATAGCGATCGAACACGTTTAAAACTGATTTTACGAGGAAAGCGCTTGGGGTTAAGCCTGGAAGAAAGTGCAGAAATCATTGGCATGTATAACCCTGAAGGTAACAATCGAAAGCAATTACAAGCTTTGATTCAAGCCATTCAACTAAAGCGCGAACACTTACTACAGCAACAAAAAGAGTTGGCAGACTTGCTTTCAGAATTAGATGCCGCAGAAGTGCAATGTTCAAAAGCACTTTTAAAGGAAGGTAAACCTGCACGCAAAAATGCGAGACCCAAAAGCAGTACAGAAAAAAATAACACCATAAAAAACACAAGACGAAAGTCGTAAAAACGAGACGAAAGTAGTACTCGCTCACCATCCTGAATGAGGAGACACCGTCACAATGACTGCATCCATGCACAACGCTAGTTTTCATACCCCGTCTTTGCATTTTCCGCTGGGGGAATCCATCGATCTTTTACGGGATACCTGCCAACGTTTTGCCAGCGCTAATATCGCGCCGTTTGCCGACGAATACGATCGCAATAATGGGTTTCCCCGAGCGCTATGGCGTCAACTGGGTGAATTAGGCTTATTAGGCATTACCGTCGACGAAGATTTCGGCGGCAGTGGAATGAATTATTTAGCACACGCCGTCGTCATGGAGGAAATTAGCCGAGCCAGTGCCTCGGTGGCACTGTCTTACGGCGCCCACTCCAATCTCTGCGTGAATCAAATTTTCCGCAATGGCCGTCTCGAACAAAAACAACGCTATTTGCCCAAGCTCTGCTCGGGTGAACACGTAGGTGCGCTGGCCATGTCTGAACCCGGTGCAGGCTCCGATGTGGTTAGCATGCAATTGACCGCACGAAAAGAAGGTGATCGATTTATCCTCAATGGCAACAAAATGTGGATCACTAATGGCCCTGATGCCGATGTACTGGTGGTGTATGCCAAAACTGATAAGCTGGCAGGCAGCCGGGGTATTACCGCTTTTATCATTGAGAAAGATTTCCCTGGTTTTTCAACCGCTCAAAAGCTCGACAAATTAGGTATGCGAGGCTCAGCGACTTGCGAATTGGTTTTTGAAGACTGCGAAGTACCCGCAGACAATATTTTAGGAAAGGAGAACGAAGGCGTCGCGGTACTCATGTCGGGGCTGGACTACGAGCGCGCCGTTTTGGCGGGTGGTCCAGTCGGGATTATGCAAGCCTGCCTAGATGTGGTGGTGCCCTATGTTCACGAACGAAAACAATTCGGGAAAAGCATTGGTGAATTCCAATTAATGCAAGGCAAACTCGCTGATATGTATGTCGAAACCAATGCCAGCCGTGCTTACCTCTATGCAGTCGCGCAAGCGTGTGATCGAAACGATCCCTGTCGAAAAGACGCAGCGGGTGTCATTTTATTTACCGCCGAACGTGCGACACAAATGGCATTACAAGCCATTCAGGCATTAGGCGGAAATGGCTACATCAATGATTACCCCACTGGTCGTTTATTACGGGATGCCAAATTGTATGAAATTGGGGCAGGCACCTCTGAAATTCGTCGCATGTTGATTGGCCGAGAATTGTTTGAACAAACGGCTTAACGCTGTGACTGCCTAATCGATGTTAAAAGCCGCAAGCCTTTTATCACAGTGAAAATAGTCAACCATGAAAATAGTCAACCGATGTAAGGCGTAAAAATAAGGAGGGTGAAGGTATGCCCAAGCTTGAATCAAAAATAGACACTCATGGTGTTAATTTTAATTACAACCACGCGCACATGCGAGCGCAAATGGGTGAACTACACGAAATTCTCGGACAACTTGCCCAAGGTGGAGGGCCTAAAGCCCAAGAAAAACACTGCAACCGAGGAAAGCTCCTCGCCAGACAACGCATTCAACAGTTAATTGACCCAGGCACGCCTTTTTTAGAATTCTCGGCGTTAGCCGCTTGGAAAGTGTACGAAGAAGATGTCGCTTCCGCCGGCATCGTTACCGGGATTGGTATTGTGCACGACACGCAATGCATTATCGTGGCAAACGACGCCACGGTAAAAGGCGGTACTTATTACCCCCTAACCGCCAAAAAACATTTACGAGCACAAATCATCGCACAAGAAAATCACCTGCCCTGTATTTATTTAGTGGATTCTGGAGGGGCGAACTTGCCTCGACAAGATGAAGTATTTCCAGACCGTGATCATTTTGGCCGAATTTTTTTCAATCAGGCCAACATGTCTGCTCAGAATATTCCGCAAATTGCCGTCGTCATGGGGTCTTGTACTGCTGGCGGTGCTTATGTCCCTGCCATGGCTGATCAAGCCATTATGGTTAAAGAACAGAGCACGATTTTTCTGGCAGGCCCGCCGCTGGTAAAAGCAGCCACAGGCGAAGACGTTACCGCAGAATCTTTAGGAGGCGCCGATGTACACTGTCGGCAGTCTGGCGTGGCGGATTATTACGCCGATAATGACAAACATGCTTTAAACATCGCTAGAGATATTGTTGGCAATTTAAATCGTTGCACCAAAACAAAAGTACTACGCAAAGCGCCCGTTGCTCCAGCGTATCCTACCGATGAAATCTACGGTGTCGTCCCCTCAGACCCTCGCCAACAATTCGATGTAAGAGAAATTATTGCGCGTCTAGTCGATGGTTCCGTATTGGATGAATTTAAAGCCCTTTATGGAAAAACCTTGGTTTGTGGTTTTGCGCATATTGATGGATACCCTGTGGGCATCCTGGCCAACAATGGTATTTTGTTCAGTGAATCTTCCTTAAAAGGCACGCATTTTATTCAGTTGTGCAATCAACGAAAAATTCCCATTTTATTTTTACAAAATATCACGGGTTTTATGGTGGGTAGTCGTTTTGAATCAAGCGGTATTGCCAAAAACGGGGCAAAATTGGTGGCAGCGGTGTCGACATCAAAAGTCCCGAAAATCACCATTATTATTGGTAATTCTTATGGTGCAGGTAATTACGGCATGTGTGGCCGAGCCTATGATCCGCGCTTTTTGTTCATGTGGCCGAATGCTCGAATTTCAGTCATGGGAGGAGAGCAAGCTGCCGAAGTACTCACTCAAGTGAAGCGAGCACAAAAACAAAAAAACAATGAACCCTGGAGCCAGGAAGACGAACAACGATTTCGTGAACCCATCATAGAGCGCTACCAGCAACAAGGCTCGGCTTATTATGCTTCTGCGCGGCTGTGGGACGATGGTGTCATTGACCCGGCCAATACCCGTACTATTATCAGCCAATGTTTGCGTGCTTGCGTAGAACTGCCTGAAGAGGTTGACATTGAAACGTCATCCAGCAGTATTTACCGTATGTAAACATCGTTTGAGAAAAATTTATGACTAAACTCACCAGCGCTTCAACTCAAGAATCAATGGCAGATTCCACTACCCATGCACAGCCCCATACGCAATTATCGATGGGTGAAAATGGCGTTGCTACTCTTTGGTTCCAACGACCCCGTCAACACAATGCCTTCAGTGATGAGACCATTGCGGAAATTAACGCACATCTCGATCACGTTATTGAACATAATCAAGCTCGCGTTTTACTCATTCAAGCCGAAGGCAAAAGTTTTTGCGCCGGTGCAGATTTACAATGGATGAAAAAAACCATCAGTTACAATCAAGAAGACAACTTTAATGATGCCCGAGCATTGGCGCTAATGTTAGATAAACTGAATCGTTTATCGATTCCGACGATTGCAGTGGCACAAGGCAATGCCTTTGGCGGAGGGGTTGGTGTACTCTGCTGTTGCGATATGGTCTTTGCCAGTACCGATGCGCTATTTTGTTTTAGTGAAGTAAAATTAGGATTAATTCCCGCGACTATTTGCCCACATGTGGTTCGCGTGATTGGCGAAAGAGCCGCAAGACGGTATTTTTTAAGTGCCGAGTCATTTACCGCGACCACAGCCAAAGCCATGGGGTTAGTCACACACCTTGCCGATGCCAAAGAGCTTCATACGACTGCTCAAAAAACCGCTCAGACTATTGCCAAATATCCACCCAATGCGTTAGCCGGCACCAAAGCGTTAGTACACAAAATTGCCGCCGACCCCATGGCACCCGATGTGGTTGACCTCACGGCCAGCACCATTGCCAAAGCCCGCACCAGTGAAGAGGCCCAAATCGCACTCGGGAAATTTTTAGGGCAAAACATCAGTGGTGAAAATATCGAACCCCAATAACGAGGCCTGTATGTTTGATCATATGCCGGAATCCGTCGAAATCGTCGAAGTCGGCCCACGGGATGGACTGCAAAACGAGCAAACCTGCTTATCACCGAGTGAGCGCGCGCAGTTTATTCGAAAGCTCACCGATACCGGTTTAACGCACATTGAGGCGGGCAGTTTTGTGAATCCTAAACGTGTACCGCAATTGGCCAATAGTAACGAGGTTTTTTCCCAACTCGACAAGTCCCACACACATGTGGTGTACAGTGCGTTGGTACCGAATGAAAAAGGCCTACAAGCGGCCATCGAAAGTGGCTGTAAGACCATCGCTATTTTTACTGGAGCCTCTGAGACGTTTTGCAAAAAAAACATTAACGCCAGTATTAAAGAAAGCTTTGATCGTTTTACCCCCGTTATCACAGAAGCAAAAGTACAGAATATATCGGTAAGAGGCTATTTATCTTGTATTGCTGGCTGCCCGTTTGAAGGCGAAGTCTCTCCTCATAAGGTCATTGACTTAACATGGCAATTACTTGAGGCCGGTTGTTACCAGGTCTCACTCGGTGACACCATTGGTACGGCTTCGCCAAAACAAATCCAGAGTATATTGATTGCCTTAACGGAGCCAATTCGCCAAGGTAAAATCGCGGTGCACTTCCATGATACCTATGGCCAAGCGATTACCAATATTTTTGCCGCTCTACAACTGGGTGTACAAGTCATCGATAGCTCTGTCGCCGGTTTAGGCGGCTGTCCTTTTGCCGCCGCTCGATTACAATCGTTGGCCTCACAAAATGATAACCAAAATAACGTTTGCCAAAATAACAATAGTAAAAAAAGCAGCGGACAAAATAAAGTCTCATTAAGCCCCGGAAATGTGGCAACGGAAGATGTACTCTATCTATTAGAGGGCCTCGGTATTCATACTGGCGTTAACCGTGATCATGTTATTGATGTAGGGCATTGGGTTTGTCAAAAACTTCAACGCCCCAATCAAGCCAAAAGTGTTATTTAACCTTCTTCAATTGGATTTTTTAGCTATCGTTTTTAACTATTATTTTTAGCTACAGTTTTAAACTACAGACGTTCCTAAAGACTATATAGCCAAAAAATCTTTTCTAAACCAACTTAAATAATCATACACCAAAATGTATAAACGCCCCGTAACGGGGTGAATAGGTTTCACAATGGCGATGCTTGGAGCCATTGTGACGATGCTTATAACATATCTCTTCTGAGTAATGATCCTCATAACATCGATAGCGGTCATACCCATGTCCATGATAATGCCATCGTCTATT
Organism: Marinibactrum halimedae; assembly: GCF_021234875.1. Taxonomy (GTDB): domain Bacteria; phylum Pseudomonadota; class Gammaproteobacteria; order Pseudomonadales; family Cellvibrionaceae; genus Marinibactrum; species Marinibactrum halimedae. Next base: position 102,099 of record NZ_JAJQVM010000004.1, read on the forward strand.
ATGACGCTTCCTTAAAAGTTTTTTGTGCCTTTTCTTGTATTTTTTATGGGAGTGGTAATGGTCACGATGATAATGATCACCGTGAGCCAATTGAATATGATGCCCATTATTTCCTCTCCCCGTTCCGTCATCATCAAACGCTAGAGAAGCATTTATACCGACGGATTTATCACTGGCAAAGACTTGATGAGCTTGCATACTCACAACAATACAGGTAGAGGCAATCAACCTACCAACAAAACTTCGTTTTAGCGATATTAACTCTCTTCTCATACTCATGAACTCTCCCCCAGTTGTAATCGACTACAGATAACCTGTTTTAAAAGCGGTTAAACAACACGCTTTTCGAATACATAACATCTTACGAAAGAGCAATTTAACAGTGACTTAACTGAAATCGACAGGGAACTGAGCACAGAATGACTAGAAACTGAATAGAAAGCTTGATAAATTGGCTTAGTTATTGAAGAAATCGGCGAACAGTTTGACCATGCCCAATATTACAAATCACATATTAGCATGGCACTTCTACAGAAAGGTAAACTCCAGGCTCAATGGCTTGAAAAATTATTGCGATAATATACGCTCTAAATAATATTACTCTTTCCAATAAAAAGGAGCAATAGGAATTACATGATTTCATTTATTATTGCATTTATCGGGACAGGAATTTTTTTTACTGGGTTTCACCTAGCCAAAAAAATCGAAAATAAAATTAAATTGGCTTTAACAGTAATATGCCTTCTTTTTCTTGCCTTCATGGTAATGATCATAATGCACGTGATTTTGAATACACCTGTTCAAGCTTCCTACAACACTGGACAATATTGGTTTTACATGATGTTAGTAGGCATCATTTTGTCAATGTTGTTTGGGCGTAAGGGCAGTAAAAAAGACAACCCACCTAATGAATAGCAGATCAATAAGGAATCTGCTCTCGAAAGAAAGTAAGGTCTTGTTCAGCAATAGCAAGTTCTTGCAAATCAGCGACAATCGCGCCTTCAAGCACGCCTATCTCATACTCCATTGCCTGTATTTGATCTAACAATACTGCCCTTTGTTGGCGAGTAGAGTCATCGCTGATGATCACTTCTCGCTTAATAGCAATGTCGCTTTGTAAGTGATCGATATCGTGTGAGGCGTTGTCAATACGGGACTGAATGGCAAACACCGCTTCCTCCAACGCTGAAAGCTGTTTTCCCATGGTGTAACCACGCATAAACGGCTTTTCTAACGACTTTGGGCAAATCCCTGAATATTGATAACCGCTTGAGCCCACGGTGAAACCATTGTGCTCGGTACAAAAGACTGTTAAGCCCTCTCTGTAGCCTAGCTGATATTCTTTTAATACAGGCGTTACACCATGTTTGGCGCAGGCCTCACGGCGCTTTGTTAGCATGGCTGAGGTTCTGCCTTGCGCACCGTCTTCATAGCCAATACCCCGCCAATCCGCCGTTAAGCATTCAGATTCATTCATCGTGGCACAACCTGTGACCACAGACACCAAGCATAAAAAAGAAAAACGCTTTATTAACATAGCCACTCCTTGAACAAGCTTTCCTGCCTGCTGACAACGACGCCTGAAAATACAAAAACATCAAAGATAAACCATTGTCCTGTATCACACATGAATGCATCACAACAATAATGAGCCAAGCAGTACAATTCAATTTCATCAGAAACCAATACAGCAGTGATATACTGTGACTCCGAAGATTACTGCAAAGTAGGTTAACTCACCACCTTTGATCTTTTCGTATACAAAGAGCGATACCTCAGACATTATGACTTCTTCTCCACTCACTTATTCTTTACGGCCTTACCAACAAGAAGCGGTAAATGCGACTATTAGTCACTTTCGCAAAAGCCATGCCCCCGCCGTTATTGTCTTACCCACCGGTGCAGGAAAGAGCTTAGTGATTGCCGAGCTTGCCCGACTAGCCAAAGGCAGTGTACTGGTTTTGGCGCATGTGAAAGAATTAGTCGAGCAAAATTGTGAAAAATACCGTCAGTATGATGATAACGTGAGTATATTTTCTGCCGGACTTTCCGAAAAAAACAGTAGCGCAAAAATTGTTTTCGGTAGCATTCAATCAGTGGCACGAAACTTAGATCAATTTTCACGAATTTTTTCACTCGTCATTATTGACGAATGCCATCGTGTGAGTATGAACGAAGACGCTCAGTATTGGACGGTGATTCATCATTTAAAGTCTCACAATGAACACCTTAAAATACTGGGTTTAACCGCTACGCCTTATCGCACAGGCAGTGGATGGATTTATCAAGCACATCAACCACTAAATACCATTCGAACCACAGAAGAGACGCCTTTTTCATTGTGTATTTACGAATTAACATTAAAAAAAATGATTAATGATGGTTATCTGTGTAAACCTATTTTATTGAATGCACCGGTCGCCTTTTATGATTTTGATAAACAAAGCAGCCAATCATCAACCGAGTTATTAACACACTCATTAGAAACCGATGAAGAAAGCCTTAACGCTATTGTGCGAGCTTCACATCGTGCAACAGCAAAAATTTGTGCTCAAATTATCAGTTTATCCAATGATCGAAAAGGCGTGATGATCTTTGCTGCCACAGTAGAACATGCCAAAGAAGTCTATGGCTACCTTCCCAAAAACAATAGCGCTATTGTACTGGGAGATATGTCAAATAAAGCTCGGGACTCTGTGATTCAGGCATTTAAATCTCAAGCCATTAAATATTTAGTCAATGTCGCGGTGTTAACAACAGGGTTTGATGCCCCCCATGTGGATGTTATTGCCTTATTGCGCTCAACACAGTCAGCCAGCTTATTTCAACAAATTATTGGTCGAGGGCTGCGCTTGAGCCCGAATAAAACCGATTGCTTAATTCTGGATTATGCTCAAACACCTTTCGATCTTTATCAGCCAGAGATTAACGATAAAAAGCCCAGTAAAGATTCTGTTGTAGTAGAGGTGCCTTGCCCATTATGTAACCACACCAATCAATTTTGGGGAATCGTCGATAATGATGGTGATTTGGTAGAACATTATGGTCGCCGCTGCCAAGGTATTATTGATATAAAAACTAATTATCAAGATCTTTCTCAGCAACGCACTTTACAACAATGCTCATACCGCTTTCGCTTTAAACAGTGTCCTAACTGTAATGAAGAAAACGATATCGCGGCAAGGCGATGCACTCATTGTAATCACGTTTTCATTGACCCAGATAAACGACTGAAAGAGGCGTTGCAGCTCAAAGATATTATGGTGATTCGTTGCGGTGGGTTGAGTTTATCAAAAGTGCAATTATCCAAAGGAACTCGTTTGCAGGTAACCTATCATGATGAAGATGGGGCAGAAGTCAGTGAATTTTTTGCCTTCGATAATCCAAAACAGGTTTATGCCTTTCAAAAATACTTTGTGCGTTTACACTGGCGCCCGAGCAATATTTCTATAGAAAGTGCGGTATCAACAATGAATACCGTTGATGCCGCTATCCTCCACTCTCATCAATTTAGAGCACCAGACTTCGTGATAGCACGTCAACGAAAGTATTCTCACAAAAGAGAAAAAGCCTCTGCCCCCAAGCAATGGGAAGTCATGGAAAAACTCTTTGACTATGAAGGGCCTCATCGAAAAGCTTTTGAGGAGTTTTGAAGAAAGAAGCTTTTATTATCCACAGTTACCGAAACACACGCGTGCGCTAATCTAGAAACTGAATGTAGGACAAATACACATAATACCTAAGTCGATTTAGAAAGAATTGATACTGAGACTCTCTGTTTTTAAAACGAAAGCGGATCAACTGATGCATCTCATTATCATATGACAAATGTAAATCCTTTGTGAAAGTAATAAACCACTGTCAATGAAAACCACTGTTTATCGCTGTCAAACTGTCTCCAATCCATGACTCTTTTATTCGTGGTCTGAAATTTAACAATTCCTTCCATTTCCTTCTGTGTTTCCTCCCGTCAGATAAAGAACTAATCCACATTTTAAACTTGTCGGATGTCCGGTTATCTGCTTTTACATTTGTGCACAGAATATTCGAAGCGAATACAGAACAACCTGTGGAAAACAACATATTGCACAAGCGTTAAAAGTCTTTCCCAGGCAATATTTTCATACCAAAACCACCTTGACATTTCTTCACCATCAAAAAAAACAATAACTTTCATTGACTTAAGAGCACTTAACAGGTTTGCATAAGAAATACAATTGACTTTCATGAATTCATAGTCTCGTTCTTAATCGTCATATTTCTATTAACTTCTCAACAGATTTCTGGGATAAGATCGTAGATAGTCTGTGGATAACTCTTTGGAAGGACGTCATAAAGGGCTAAAGATTTAATGGTTATTTTTTAAGCAAACAGGCGTTTTCATCCATTGATGATCTGTACTCTGCCCAGCCAAATCTCTACTATTTTTTACCTTAACTGTTGAAATCAGTGGACTCATCCGCACGTTATGGTCATGAACGTATGGGAAGATTATTTAATCCCTATACCGCTCAGAGCAAAAGGCAATATAAGAAAAAACCAATATAAGTAGAATCAAGTATAAGTAGAGGCAAATTCCTACGATAAGTCTGATTTTTTCACTTATCTTTCAAAAACGACATGAACCCCATGTTGTTCAGCGGTTTAACCGACACAACTACCACTAAGGAAACGTTTATGGCTACAGTCACATTACAAGGCAACCCTGTTAATACCTCTGGTGAGCTACCCAATGTAGGCGATGCTGCACCTACCTTCACATTAGTAAAAGCAGACCTCTCTGAAGTCTCCCTAGCAGACTATGCTGGCAAACGATTAGTGTTGAATATTTTCCCGTCTGTTGATACGCCAACCTGTGCCACGTCCGTACGTACATTTAACGAGAAAGCCGCCAGTTTAGAGAATACGGAAGTGCTGTGTGTCTCTGCTGACCTACCTTTTGCAGCAGGACGCTTTTGTGGTGCGGAAGGCATTGATAAGGTCGCGACAGGCTCATCTTTCAGGGGTAGCTTTGGAGAAGACTTTGGAGTAACCATTGTGGATGGCCCCCTTAGTGGTATCCTGACTCGCGCAATTGTCGTCGTCAATGAGCAAGGCCAGGTGACGCATACCGAACTGGTAGGTGAAATCGCAGATGAACCAAACTATGATGCAGTTTTAAACGTATTGTCTTAAGAAATCGTCTTAAAAAGCCGCTTCTAGCAGGCGGCTTTACCAAATCAAATTACTCGTCATTCCTCCCTCTCCTTCTTCTAGGTTCTCTAGTTTCGTCCACCCAATATACACCCTCAAACTGACACAATTTCGCTGATCGACCATGTACCAAGCTGATATACTTGTATCTGATTACCCTTAGAAACCCGATTACATGAAAAAGCTAAAAACTAAAGCCGAAACAAGAGCGGAACTTGAAGCCGATATGGATCGCTTTTTAAGTAAAGGCGGCAAAGTAGATACGTTTTCGCCCGGAATCAGTGGGCACGAAATAGGGGTTAATCCATTTCAAGCCATTCCTCTACAACGTCAGCAACAAAATCGAACATTAGTGAATGACGCCATTGCCGCCATTGAAGCTCGCCGCAAAACACCACGATCAGTGAAGAGTAAACCTTCGCCTTCCAAACCAAAGCGTAGATTAATTACAGACGACTTTGGACAGCCTCTACGATGGGTTTGGGAAGACTGATCTGAATGGCTGAAAAACAGCCATATTTTGCGTAAAAGATCGCACCATCAACGACCTTCTAGAACCATTGGATTAACCTATTAATACTGTGGAGCTAAAATTTAAATCTAAAAAATGTGAGCACAAACTTACAACTCTGAGCTGATAATTTCAGCCACATAGTCAGCAATTCTTTGCAACTGGGGTTGAATATTGGGCACCAGAGTTTGCACTGTTTCTCTATCCTGCTCCTTCCCTGCTTCTTCTAACCGCTGGCAAATCGCTTCTAATTCTATTGCGCCAATCGTGCCCGCCGAAGATTTAAGCTTATGGGCTACAGAGCAAACTTTATCGAATGATTTTTCTTCCCAAGCCTGTAGCATTTCATCGCTATAAGCTTGTGATGACTGACAGAATTCTTGCAGCAACTCTCTTTGAAATTCTGGTTCATCACCAAATAACTCATTCAAAGCTGCCATATCCAATGGGTTATCACTGTATGCCACTCACTGCCTCTCTTCGTTTATCTTTTCTCTTCACCCATCTTTTATCTTATCCCGAAAGATTGTTATTCATTAACTTGTGTGGGTAAATCGACTATTTTTTAAATTCATTATGAATATCCCAATACCTCTAATTGCCTTTTTCAAATTTATCCAACAAAAGCAATGCACCTACTCTGGAGTCTACGTCATATGGATTATAAAAATCGCTTAATTTATGATAATTTAGTTATGATATCGTTTTCAAAACCGTGCTTTTTACAACAAAGACGAATAAAAAAGATCCATTTGAGATTAGATAATTTTAGTATAAATAAAAAGGTTTTATTTACTTCACAGGCATGACTCGCACCGCAATTCAGACCATACTCTTACCATGGCTCTTGATATTGCTGACGACAAAATAATATTTACTACATACGCGTCAATAAAGAGGATTTTAAATACCCTTTATTGATGATAATACCCAGTTAAATAATCCTAATATGTGATGAGTAAACCACTGAATAATCGAGCTGACCTAAAACTACTCGTCGTTGATGACGACCACTTTATGCTGAAAACCTTGCATAAGCTTTTACTCAATTTAGGAATCTCTGATGTTGTTTGCATCGACAATGCCCGCGACGCGTTAAAACACATTGCCAGCCGACGCCAAAGGACAGATATCGTCATTAGTGACCTCAATATGCCAGAAATGGATGGCATTGAACTAATTCGACACCTCAATAGCTTGGGCACTAATTTGTCTTTAATTTTAGTCAGTGGTGAAGATCCAAGGTTGCTCGATACCGTTCAACACCTCAGTAATCAAGATACACTCAAGGTACTCAGTACTCTCTCTAAACCTGTCAAGAAGGATCGTTTAATCGACGCTATAGAAGCTTATGAGCCTCCAGAAGATTTAACCCCGGTAGGGCCTGCCGCAATGGTGTTTGCCGATGAACTCCAAAAGGCCATCACCGCCGGAGAAATATCGGTCCATTACCAACCACAAGTTCGAGTGAGTGATCGGCGAATATTCGGAGTAGAAGCCTTAGCCCGCTGGAAACACCCAACCAAAGGTAATATCCCTCCTTCCATCTTTATCGGGATTGCCGAGAAGTACGCCATGATCGACTTATTGACGGACTGTGTTTTTGATCAAGCATTGTCGCAAGTCATAGAGTGGCGCAACTTAGGGTATGATTTGCATTTATCCGTCAACTTTTCAGCCACCCTACTAGACCAACTGGATTTACCTGAACGCATTCATACTAGACTAGAAGAAATGGGGTTCCCACGTTCACGTTTTACAGTAGAAGTCACGGAAAGTACGGTGGCGAATGACGCCCGCACCGCCTTGGAGATCTTATCCCGACTCCGGCTGAAAAACATTGGACTGTCCATTGACGATTTCGGAACCGGGTTTTCATCGATGGAACAACTGCAAAATATTCCCTTTACCGAACTAAAAATCGATCGCTCTTTTGTGCATAACAGCCACTGTAATTCAGCAAGCCAAGCGATTTTAGAGTCCAGCATTAATTTGGCTAAAGGATTATCCATTCGTTCTGTGGCTGAAGGCGTAGAGATAGACGAAGATTGGAACCTATTAGATAAACTTGGCTGTGATTTAGTACAAGGCTTTCATATTGCTAAACCTTTGCCACCAGAAACTTTTCTGCAATGGGTTAAAGATTACGCACATAAAAATATGCTCCCTTTGTAACAAACACGTAAATGTTGTAGGTAAATCGCTGCCCATTTCGATTAGACAACCCCTGCAAACCAGCCAATCCACCACGCCAATGCACTAAATAACAACATAGTGAGCAATATAACACCTAACAATAACCACGGACGAAAGGGCTTTCTCTCAACGGCGTTAATGCCACTGGAGACATATTTATCCACGTTGCGCTGATCATTTGAATTGAGAAGAGGCATAGAAAATCCAATAGGGTCGTATGAGATCAATAATGCTATGTTGGTAAAAAGTGTTGATACAAAATAGCGTTGGCACAAAATAGTGCCTGTAAAAACAGGTTGGTAAAAAATAGTGTCGGTAAAAAGATAATAGAAAAACACACATAAAAAAAGGCGACTTTTTCAGTCACCTTTCTTTTTCTCGACCATTCATTTTATCCATCTATCGACTTTTTTGAGTTTATTGACTCTAACGATATGGTAAATGAATAGACAGCTCTTAATTAAAATAACTCCGCCGCTAAATTCATGCTATCACTACCTGCTGCAATTTTTGCTCGTAACGATTGAGTGGTTGGCAATAAACGTTGATAGAAGAATTGTGCGGTTTTTAATTTCGCCTTAGCAAAATCGGAGTCTTGTTGGCTGGCGGCGTCAGCAATTTTCAGCCACATGTAGGCATAACTAACGTACCCCACTAAATCAAGAAAATCGACAGCAGCGGCTCCTGGTGCTTCACGATCATTGGCCGTTTGGTCCGCCACTTGGCCTGCCACTTCAGAAAGACTGTTCGCCTCTGCAATCAACGTTGCGGCATACCCGGCCAAAGCATCGTTTGAGGAAACAGATTCGGCATAGGATTGGATTTCCTTAATGTAGCCACTCAACCATTCACCGCGATTACCTAATACCTTACGGCCCATTAAATCCATTGCTTGAATACCGTTGGTGCCTTCGTAAATTTGCGTAATACGCACATCACGCACCAACTGCTCTTGGCCCCATTCCGCAATATAGCCATGGCCACCAAAGACTTGTTGACCAATCACCGTGGTTTCCAAAGCACGATCGGTCATAAAGGCTTTTGCCACCGGTGTCAGTAAGGCCACACGACCATCGGATTCGGTTTTATCTTCTTGGCTCTCTGCAAACTTAGCACGATCCAACCAACTGGCAACGTATGTTGAGAATGCACGACTGCCTTCCGTCCAAGCTTTCATCGTCATCAACATGCGACGTACATCGGCATGGACGATAATTGGGTCAGCGGATTTTTCAGGGTTCTGGGGGCCCTGAGCAGAGCGACTTTGGATACGCTCACGAGCATATTCAATAGCACTTTGATAAGAAGCTTCTGCAATGCCCAACCCTTGAATACCCACGGCTAAGCGCTCGTAGTTCATCATGGTAAACATAGCCGCTAAGCCTTTATTCGGCTCCCCTACCATCCAGCCTTTAGCGCCGTCGTAATTCATCACACAGGTTGCTGAACCTTTAATGCCCATTTTCTTTTCAATGGAACCACACGCGAATTGATTACGCTCACCCAAACTGCCGTCATCGTTCACATGAAATTTAGGCACTAAGAACAAAGAGATGCCTTTCGAGCCAGCAGGCGCATCCGGAAGTTTGGCCAACACAAAATGAATAATGTTGTCGGCCATGTCATGGTCACCCCAAGTAATAAAAATCTTGGTGCCCGTAATGGAGTAGGTGCCATCTTTGGATGGGATGGCTTTGGTGCGAATAATACCAAGGTCGGTGCCCGCATGAGGCTCGGTCAAATCCATGGCGCCAGACCACTCACCGCTGTACATTTTAGGCAAATACTTTTCTTTCAGCTCTTGTGAACCGTGGTTTAACAACGATAAGCACGCACCGGCGGTTAGCATAGGAGCCAAACCAAAAGCCAATGATGCGCCTTGAATCATTTCTTCTACTTGAGCAGTCAACGATTTTGGCATGCCCATGCCGCCAAACTCAGGGCTGCCACCTAGGCCGCACCAACCGCCTTCACAAAGAGTTTGATAGGCTTCTTTAAAGCCTGCTGGTGCTTTTACATCGCCACCGTTCCAATCTGCACCTTGTTCATCTCCAGAATGATTTAACGGCGCAATGGCCGTAGCGGCTATTTTACCCACCTCTTCTAAAATCGCATCGGCGGTATCGGTATCGATCACATCCGCAACACCGGGCAACGACGCCCAAAACTCATCCACCTTAAAAACATCTTTCAGTAAAAAACGAATGTCATCGAGGGGTGCTTGATAATCTGCCATAACCTTTTCTCTCATGTGCGTTCATGTGATGTGTCGTCGGTGTAGAAATCACTAGCCCGCATTGAGATTGCTGACTGCATCAGTGCCTATACCGCGTTGCTTTCCTCACCATTGACCCTCTCAGTGACTCTGGATGGCGACGCTATCCTATAGTCTGGCATGGAGTTTCAATCGACTTGAGGCTTTTGATATTTAAACAAACGTTTGAAACATAATTTTTAGGGAATTCAAAGTCAATAGACAAATCAATTTTCCGGAACAACGAAACCGTTATTGGCACTAAAGCTTGCTATTTCGGCTAGCAATTCAACGCCCGATATTTCCCTAAAGGGCATTACGCACTGAAATACTCATCGGCTTATCGTAATTCGCAATCATTGAGAAGCCATTCATTACTTAAACCTTAGATCAAATTCACCCAAACGCTTTTTAACCTATGTTTTTTAACCCATGATTTTTAAGCCAAGGACTGTTAACCCATGGACTTTCACTAATAATGGTCGCTTATTAAAGATCACATGAAAAAGAAACGTAAGAAAATAAGGAAAGGAAAAAATAGAAGGTGAGAGGCAAGAAAAACGAAAACCTAAGAAGATGAAGAGCACACGACACTAAACCACAGCATCAATGACGGAACCGGGGGCGTTTGAGTCAATCACGCCAATAGCCGTTAAACGCTGATTCAGGTCAAAAACAACTTGGTTAATATCCTGAATGCTGCCTATGTTTTCCACTGTTGCACTTCTGGCGGCGTTTTGTAGGGCACGCCCCTCTTCGGCGCGAGCTTGCGCTTCCTCTCTACGAAGTTCTGAGCTTTCAGCCGCCTGAGCTTGCTCTTCTCGCTCCATCGCGGCTAAATCTTGCTGTGCTTGTGCCCGCATTTGGGTGGCTTGCGCAGCCACGCGTCTGTCTTGGGAAGACGGTTCAGCAGGCGCCAATGCCGCACGAATAATTTGGTCAGCTTTGCGCATTGTGGCCTCAGGGTCTGAGGGCACTTCACTGGTATCAATGGGCACTTCGCCGGCCACTGCGTAATTTACACCATCTGGGCCTCGCTCATATTCAAAAGTAGGGCTGCCTGCGTATTGGCCACCCACGGCTACATGTGCGGCTTCGTGATTTCGTACTTCTTGGTCTCGCGCTTGTAACTCACGAATTTCTTGCAGCTCTTGCTGCTCGCGCGTCTCTTCCGCTGCGGCATTGGCGTTATCACCCACCTCTGCAAATGGATCATCGGGTTCAGAAGCCCCGTTAACCCCGTTGCCCTCAATAGCATTTCCCCCTTCCTCTGATTCTCCATTCACACCTTGTCCTTGCCGCAACGCAGGCTCACTGGGTGTCTCTCCAAAAATCTCATCTATCGAATTGTCTGGGGACGTTCTTAAGCCAGAACCACCACTGGACAACTCAGCCTGTCCACTACGATTACGGACATTGCCTTGAAAAGTATTCGCTTGAGAAAAGCCGCCTTGAGAGAAATTATTCAATGCCTGTCGCTGGTCTGCCAGAGCGGATAAGTCTTGACGAAAAACACGATTTTCCGTCGCTGCCGTTTCTGCAAGCTGCTCCACAGGGCGAAACGTCGTAGGAGTATCATCACGACTCGCCTCTCCCGTCGGCTGAGACACTGCCGAAGAGTATGCCGCCACGGAGTTGGCGAAGTTAGACGGAATATTCGTGATCATGTGTTAATTCAACGTTGTTCGTTACGCCGTTGCATCAATCAGTGTGCCAAGGTTTTCATCAGCAACCGAAATGACCTCAGCGGATGCATCAAAAATTTGCTGCTGGGTAATCATGGTGACGACCGATTCTGCCGTGCCCGCGATGGTTAATGGTTCTGTTGTACCAGCACGAGCGATATCATTGGCTGTACTTTGCAATGCTTGACCACTGCGGCTCACACCTTGTACGCCTTGTTGTAAAAGACCACTTCCACTAAGGCTATTTGCTCCATTACCCGTTACGTTCATGAATCGCTATCACCTACTTTTAACACCAAATATTTAATAGAAAACAAAGCATAATTAATAAAACCGTATGTTTAATAAAACGGTGTTAGAACACGCTACCCTGTTTTATCTACCTTTCACAATTAGACGCTACCAGTTCAGTATTTTACGCTCACACCACCGGTTGAAAAGGTTCGTTTAATACCATTTTCGATTATAAAGCACTCAATATTTTGATAAAAAACCATAATACAACCCAAAGTGGCCAGTATTAACACGTCATCCTCAAGAAGAAGCTTTGGCGCCAAATCGTCAAGAAACTAGAACGTTTGTGTCAACCGTCATTCATAAAGCCCACTTACGCTCCTTTGGTAATCCCACCTTTGAAGAGGTTATTGAGGCATGTTGATTTTGGTATTACACGATGGGAAAGCAGGGCACCTGAGTCAAAGCTTAGGATTAGCCAAGCTGGTCAGAGAGCAGAACGAATTTGCCGATATTGTCACCGCAGAAGCGCATTTACGCTTCCCAAGCTTTAAAAAAGCCGCACGAAAATGGTGTCAAAGTAACCGACTTTGGGCGCAATACTTCACGCGCTTAGGGGTATACACCTATCGCAAATGGATTCTTCAAAGTGATGGTACACAACTTACCCCCCGCCTCTGTAAGCCGGACCTGATCATTTCTTTCGGTGGAAAACTCGTTGCGCTTAACGTCGTATTATCGCGCTTTTGGAATGTCCCCAATATTGTCATTGGGGACCCTCACAAAATTCCACACTCCTTTTTTTCTGCGATCATTCGGCGTAATGTGAAAAAACATCATGACCGGAATAATAATCATATTATTCGAACCGGCATCGCCCTTTCCAGAACGGAAAGAGAGTCTGCTCTAGACAGTGGTCAACGGTTAATCCAGCAATCGCTTACTGGGCAACGCCGCTATTGGAGTTTACTGATCGGTGGGAATGGCAGTGGTTATCGTTACAATAAAAAAGACTGGCGTCAGTTAGCCGAATTTATCCGACAATGCAGTGAAGAACATGGCGTATATTGGTTAATCAGTTCCTCTAGACGCACAACACCCGAGTCCGAAAGGTACTTCAGACAATGCCTGCTCGACTCCGGCGCAATTACCTATGTTGCTTCTGGCATTTGGTTTCACGAAGATCAACAAGGAGATGTGATGGCCTTCCTCGGTGCTGGAGATAGGTTATTCGTAACAGAGGACAGCTTGAGCATGATCAGTGAAGCCGTTGCAATGATTAAACCCGTTGTGACATTACAGCCCAGTAAAATCAAAAACAAAGGCGCTAACCATGTTAAGGCAATCAAATACATGGAGAAACAAGGGTTGCTTCAGCGAATGACGATAGAACGCCCTGAACACTTTCAAACATTGGCACCTAAATTAAGTTATGAAGATCACTGTTTGCGTATTGCAGAGCAGTTAGATCAACTCAATTTATTGCACATCGGAAGGGGGCACCAAGGTAGACAGATCGAAGATCCCATAAGTCATTCAACACCGGCATTCACGGCACCTCACTGAGGCATGGTACGCTTTTTTGACTTTTCTTTATAACCTAGACCCATCTACAAGCGCCTTTTCTACGGGTTTTCAAAAAGAGGCTCATCCAGCAATGGCACTTCAAACAATGGGTCGAGCGACAGGTAAGGAGCGGCCTCTATCGGGTCTTGCACATTTGGGATCGTCCCTAAGCAGGGCGCTTGTAATAAATAATTGAGAGAAGCGATATTTTCTTCCAATGCAGACATAGACGGATCAATCACATTAGCCACCCACGCCCTTATATTAAGGCCATCGCGACGAATGGCCTCTGCCGACAGCAAAGCGTGACTCAAACAGCCTAACCGCATACCGACCACCAAAATCACATCCAGCTTCAAGTACTTAGCGACATCCGAAAGCATTTCTTTGCCATTGAGTGGCACGCGCCACCCTCCCGCCCCTTCAACTAACCACATGTCTGCGGGTTGGCGCATGGCCGTATTACAAAAGTGTGCAAGTCTTGCGGCGGAAAGTTCTTTATCCACATGCATTGCCGCAATGTGCGGAGCAATAGGCGGAGCCAGTGCAACAGGGTTTACAGTATGGTAAGACAAATTCAATGTCATAAATTGCATTAGGGCCAAGGCATCACTGTTTCTCAAGCCTTGAGGGGTGGGCTGACATCCTGCCGAGAGGGGTTTAAGAGCACCTGTTTGCAAACCTCTTGTTCGCGCCGCTTGCAACAAAGCACAGGAAACAAAGGTTTTTCCAACATCCGTATCCGTTCCAGCAACAAAATATCGGTAATTCTGACTCATTAGATTTCTTCGATGATTCCGCTCAGCCGTTGAAATTAACGCTTTGGCGGTTTGACAATCTGTAGTTCATATATTTCATAAGTTAACGGTAAACCAGAAGGAGTCCGCAATAACTCGTAGGCATTTTCCAGTTTTTTCAATCGATCTTTACCCATTAGACCAGCTGGCTTACCTCCGTTTACATTGTGTGCCCCGACGGATTTTAGTGCGCGGCTCAACTCACGTAAGTTGGGGTAATACAGGGTGTGGGTATGAGCTTCAAGCGCCTCAATATCAAAATGCCGACTCACACTTGAAAACAGGCTCTCTTTCTCTATAAAGCGGTTTACATGGGTGTAATCATCAACGTCTAACCATGCTTGCCTCAATTCCCATAGCGTACTCGGCCCCAGTGTGGCTAGGGCTCCTATTGCTCCATGGGCCATCACCCTATTCAATTCTCCAAATAGCTGATCTACGTTGGCGCACCATTGAATGGCGAGGCTAGAAAACACGCCCCCTAAGCACGCATTGGATAATGGTAATTGCTCCGCATCGCCTGTAAGCCAAGAGGCGTTCTGAACAAGGTTAGTTACCCTGTCGTCATCGGCATATTCTTTTGTATACCGCTCACGGGCATACCTCAGCATTCCTTCCGCCAAATCCACACCGATAACATTGCTCACCTCTGGAATGGAACACAACGGGGGAATAAAAAACCCCGTTCCACAACCTAAATCCATCACGGGCAAATCCATCACGGGCAAATCCATTGCAGGCAGAGAATCAGGCGCCTCTCCAATACGAGAGCAAAAGCGTGCCATTAGTTGAGTACCAACATGCTGCTGAAGTTCCGCCACTTCATCGTAAGTCTCCGCAGCTCGGCTAAAAGAAGAGGCGACAGCTTGTTTATGGAACGAATACCGGCCTTGACTGAGAAATTCACGTATCTGTTCCAATACCTCAGTTTCAGCATCCACATGTAATGCATGATTACTAGGCAAAACGTGTACATCTGCGTTGTGGTTCAATCGTTGTATAGCTGAAACAGCCTCAATCGGTACTAATTGATCTCCCGAACCAAAGAACAACAGCGAAGGCATCTGCAAAGACGCTAGGGGCTGACGGTTATCTAACGTAAACAGCCATCGTAAGCCGTCCTGCAGTTGTCCACTAAGCTGTCCATTAAAACCCCCATTAAGCTCTTCTGTATGATCATCCAACACAGACCCTTTCAAAGTACGCAACGTCTGACGCGCTTGACGACTGCCTTGTGCCACTAACCCTTGGAAGGTGTGAATGGCCGCCTGCGGACTTTCTGATACTTTGCGAAAAAAACCATCAAATACCTGAGACTCCATGGCAGTAGGCCACTGATCACACGCAACGAATCGAGCATTACTGGCCAGTGTGACTAACCGAGAAACCCTTTGCGGATAATAATGGGCCAGCTGTGTGGCAATCATTCCCCCCAGAGACCATCCCACATACACCGCCCGCTCAGGAAGCTGCTGCATTAAACAATGGATATTTTGAGGGAAATGTCTATTCTCACCAAAACCCGGCAAATCCAGGGTGTAGAGGTGGCAAAAAGTATTAAGCCTCTCTAAAAAAGCCCCCCAAACCGATCGTGAAAACCCCCATCCACCTAGCAAGACAATGGGCTCAGACAAAATTGCCTGTTCAGTAGCTGCACGATAGTGAATGTAAAGTTCAGTGGAAGACTCTTGAGGTACCACTGTTGAAGAGTGTTGTTGGGTGTTCATTGAGTAACCTAGGTGCTCAGATGGCTATGCAGCACCTCAAGCAGTTGAGTGATATCGTCAGTGGTATGTGAAGCAGATAAAGTGATGCGTAAACGCGCTGTTCCGTTCGGGACAGTAGGTGGGCGTATTGCACCCACCAATATGCCACGGCTTTCCAACCCTTGGGCAATGGCCATGGTAGATTCTTCATCGCCTATTAAAAGAGGCTGGATGGGGGAATGAGACGGCAACAGGGTGACGGGCAAATGCTCCGCTTCCCGGCGAAAATAGGCAATATGTTGATTAAGGCACTCACGTCGTTGCGGCTCTAATTCAACCAGTTTCAGTGCAGCCCGAGCAGCAGCCGCTATCGCAGGAGGCGTTGCCGTTGTGTATATATAAGGACGAGCAAACTGTATCAAGCTCTCGATTAATACATCACTGCCCGCAATAAACGCACCGTAACAGCCCAGCGCCTTCCCTAATGTCCCCATCAAGATAGGAACCTGCTGTTGGCTGAGACCCATGTCATCTACACAGCCAGCCCCTTTCGGGCCTAAGACACCAAAACCATGGGCATCATCGACCATGAGCCACGCGTTGTGCGATTGAGCAAGATCAGAAAGCGCATTCAGTGGGGCAACATCACCGTCCATACTGAATACACCGTCTGTCACAATCATCCCATGCCCGGAAACCTGCTTACCTGACAAACGCTCTGCCCATTTCTGCGCATCCCCAACACTATTATGCTGATAACGTTTGAATGCAGCACCAGAATGCAAACCTGCGTCTAACAGTGACGCATGATTAAGCCGATCTTCCAACACCCAATCGCTTCGGCTCATCAACGCTGTAATGCAAGCGAGATTCGCCATATAGCCAGAGCCGAATAACAAGGCGCGATCGCGTCCGGTAAATTCCGCCAAAGCCTCTTCGAGTTGATGGTGCTCGTGGGAGTGTCCATTCACAAGATGAGAAGCGCCACTGCCGACACCACAGTGTTTGGCCGCTGCTGTGAGGGCTTCGGTCACTTTGGGGTGGTTAGCCAATCCGAGATAATCATTACTGGCAAACGACAACATTGCTTTGCCATCGACCACACCTCGGGGGCCTTGGGCACTGCTTAACACACGCCGATAGCGGTATCGATGCTCACGTTTGCGTTCAGATAAACGCGCGCTCAGTAAGGCTTCGAGCTCCACAAATGACCTCTGTATATTCGCTATATACGTTATGAAGTCGCTTTCGCGGCATCATAGAAGAAACGTTCATTATGAGCTTCTACTAATTGCTCGTTCACCAAACGTTCTTGATCGGCTTCTGACTCATGCACCTCACGCTGTTCGGGCGTAATCCCCAATCGAGCAAAAAGGGCCATGTCTTTGTTGGACTCAGGGTTAGGCGTGGTAAGCAGCTTTTCCCCATAAAAAATCGAGTTAGCCCCTGCCATAAAGGCCAGTGCTTGCATCTCGTCATTCATGTCTTCTCGTCCTGCCGACAAACGAACATACGACTTTGGCATGATGATACGAGCAACCGCGATAGTGCGAATAAAATCGAAGCTATCAAGGTCCGCTTGATCCGCCAAGGGTGTCCCTTCTACACGCACCAACATATTGATCGGCACCGATTCGGGGTGATCAGGCAAATTAGCCAATTGCATTAACAGGCCAGCTCGGTCTTTGTCTTCTTCTCCCATCCCAACAATGCCGCCACAGCACACTTTCATTCCGGCAGCCCGCACATTCGCTAAGGTATCTAGGCGATCCTGGTAGGTACGAGTGGTGATGATGTCCCCGTAAAACTCAGGGGAGGTATCTAGATTGTGGTTGTAATAATCCAAGCCCGCCTCTGCCAACGCTTCTGCTTGCTCTTCTTTTAACATGCCAAGAGTCATGCACGTTTCCAAGCCTAAGGCTTTCACCCCTTTGACCATCTCTAACACATAAGGCATATCTTTGTTTTTGGGAGAACGCCACGCCGCTCCCATACAAAAGCGGCTGGCACCACTCGCTTTCGCGGCTTGAGCTTCTTCAATTACCGCCTCGACTTGCATGAGTTTTTCTTTCTCAAGCCCGGTGTCATAACGGGCCGATTGCGGACAATACGCGCAGTCTTCCGGGCAGGCGCCCGTTTTAATAGAGCACAGTGTGCTAACTTGAACTTGGTTTGGGTCGAAATATTGACGATGAACCGTTTGCGCCTTAAACACCAAATCCATAAAGGGCAAAGCCAATAAGTCCAAAATTTCTTGTCGTGACCAATCATGGCGAACCATAACTGACGAAGATTGGGAATGTACACCCTGATAATCAGGAAAACGCGGAGCAGAGGTTGTCATGATGGGGTCTCTATTCTTTTATTTTATAAGTGCCCATGTTATCCAGTGACTTAACGCTGTCAACCAAACGAAGGACATTTGGTTAACAGTGGTTCAAAAAGCAGTCAGATTCACGATCAACACAACAATTCAAATAGACGAAACCAGACAAACAAAAATGAAGCGCCCCAAGCGTTGGTTACCACAGTCACTGATCAAACGTCATACATACCGTTGCATGTTATGCCAAATGCCCCAGACAGAAAGCACAGACTCTAAATCTCATAGTGCTGCGCATGATCATCAAGGTCACAAGAGTCAGTGTCATAACGACCTATGTCATAACGACTTATGCGAGTATTGCCAAGCACTATTACCCAAGGTTTCCGCTACTTGCGCTCGATGCGGTATACCGACTTCTACGCCGGTTAGCCTCTGCGGCCATTGTCAGAAAACACCGCCCTCTTTTGATGCGGTTATCGCACCTTTTTTATATCAATTTCCAGTGGACTACCTAATCAAACGCTGCAAGCACCAACACCATCCTGAAATTAGTGTACTGCTGGCCCATGAATGGCTGAAGTCTATTCAATTAAGCGACAACCATGCAGGTTTACAAAACGTAGACGTGATCGTGCCAGTCCCTCAACATTGGTCGCGCCAGTTACAACGTGGGTTTAATCAGGCTGAAATCATCGCTCAAACACTCGGCCAATACTTGCATATCGACTGTCTTACGGCGCTCCGAAAAGCCCGTACTTCAAAAGCCCAACAGCACTTAACACGCAAGGAGAGGCTAATGAATTTGAAAAATACCTTCACGATTTCAGAGAAATTCCTACACCGCTGTAAAGGGAAAAATATTGCATTAGTCGATGATGTTATGACTACTGGCGCCACAGTGGAAATGGCATCGCAAGCCTTGAAAGCAGCCGGTATTAAAAATGTAACCGTATGGGCCATTGCGAGAACACCAGAGACTTCTTGTTAGGTTATTTTTTAGGCTGATTCCAATTTTATCGAATAATAAACCGGTTAAAACATCCAACGTAACTGAACTAGACTGGCATATAGGTCAAATATAAACATCTTTCAGCCACAACCACATGGCGCCTAGCACTAACTTCGGGCACAATTTTAATTTGAGAGAATTCCAATAGCGCGGGCAGGCATTCACCAAATTACTGACACACCGTTCAGTACTTCATCGATCCTCCACCGTTGCCAACTGACAAAAAATTCAAAAAAGGCAAGCCATTCATGACTGACATGACCACCAGTAAACCATCAACCTCCGGAATTGTGCTCAGCGGATCAGGGTTATGGACGCCACCTGAGTCAATCAGCAACGAAGAGCTGGTCGAGGCTTACAACGCCTATGCGGAAAAATACAATCAAGAAAACGCCGAGGCCATTGAAGCAGGTGAACTGAACGCGAAACCGTTTTCCAGCGCTGAGTTTATTGAAAAAGCCTCCGGTATTAAGAGCCGCTTCGTGTATCGAAAAGAAGGCATCCTCGATACCGATCGTATGCGCCCTTACATTCCGCCACGCAACGATGATGAAATTTCCGTTCAAGCCGAAATTGCGATTAATGCCGCACGTATCGCGCTGAAAAATGCGAACAAACAAGCTAGTGATATCGATGCAGTGATTGTTTCCTGTGCTTACACGCAACGCTCCTACCCGGCTATCGCCATTGAGGTTCAACACGCCTTAGGTATTAACGGTTTCGGCTTTGATATGCTCGTGGCCTGTTCAGCAGCCACGTTTGGTTTGCACAGAGCCTATGAAATGGTCGCGGCAGGTACAGCCAAATCCGTATTGGTGATTAACCCTGAACTCACCTCACCACAGGTAAATTTCTGCGATCGTGACAGCCACTTTATTTTTGGAGATGTGTCTGTCGCTACAGTGATTGAGCGTGCAGACTGCTGCCAATCCGAACACAGCTACGATATTTTAGGCATCAAAGCCGCTACCGTGTACTCCAACAATATCCGTTCAAATTTTGGCTACACCAGCCGTGCCAGCGATACCGACCCTTATGCAGCAGACGCCCTGTTCCATCAAAATGGTCGCAAAGTGTTCAAAGAAGTATGCCCAATGGCCGCCGAACACATCAGCGATCACTTGAGTGCACACGGACTCACGGCCAATGATCTTCGCCGCTGGTGGCTGCATCAGGCCAATATCAATATGAATTTGTTGATCAGCAAGCGCTTACTTGGGCAAGATGCAACGGCAGATGAAGCACCGATCGTTCTCGACCAATATGCGAATACCGCATCGGCAGGTTCACTTATTGCCTTTAACCTTCACCATGAAGATTTAGTCGCAGGTGACACCGGGGTAATCTGCTCCTTCGGAGCGGGCTATTCCATCGGTTCTTTGATCGTACAAAAACGTTAGTCCAAAAATGTTAGCCTAAAAACGTTAGTCCAAAAGCATTAAACCTTGCTTGAGACTCCATTCCCTGACTGGTAGGTTAACACCTGTATTTGTCAGGAGAATGGACCCATGTCCAACACATCATCACCTCAACACACCACAGACGTGAAGAACGACTCTCTGGACGAGAGCATCGATACGCACCCGTATTCAGCCCTCACCCCAGACTGCGTATTAGATGCAGTGGAATCGGTAGGCTATTTAACCGATGCCCGTATCCTAGCCCTGAACAGTTATGAAAATCGCGTTTATCAAGTAGGCATTGAAGACGACAATCCTGTCATTACCAAGTTTTATCGACCTGAACGCTGGAGCGATGACCAAATTTTGGAAGAGCATCGGTTTGGTGAAGAGTTGTCAGAATTGGAAGTCCCCGTCGTGTGCGCTACAGCAAACGAAGCGGGAGAAACCCTTCATCGCTTCGACCAATTTCGTTTTTCCGTCTTCCGACGCTACGGCGGCCATGCACCTGAGCTGGATAACTTCGACCACCTTTTGGTACTGGGGCGCCTCATTGGCCGATTGCACTCGGTAGGCCAACGTACCACCTTCACGCACCGTCCCACCTTAGATGTTGAAAGTTTTGCCATCACATCACGAGAATATTTGCTCACTCAAGATTTTATCCCAAGCAGTTTAAGGGAAGCCTACGAGAGCTTAAGCCAACACCTCATCGAAAAAATGCTGCCCGTGTTCGCGCAAGTGGATTACCAAAACATTCGTCTGCACGGGGACTGCCACCCTGGGAACATACTCTGGCGGGATGACAGCGCGCACTTTGTCGACCTCGATGATGCCCGCAATGGCCCAGCCGTTCAGGATTTATGGATGTTGATGTCTGGTGATCGTGCTCAGCAAACGGCCCAGTTAGGCGAAATACTTGAAGGCTACCACCAGTTTTGCAATTTTAACCCCGCAGAACTTAGGCTCATCGAACCCCTGCGTACACTCCGAATTATGCACTACGCCGCTTGGCTGGCGCGCCGTTGGGATGACCCCGCCTTTCAACGCAATTTCACATGGTTTAATACAGAACGGTATTGGGCAGAACATATACTGGAATTACGAGAACAAATGGCCGCTTTAGATGAAGAGCCATTGAGTATTTTTCCGTAAACTACATCTCTAACGACACACAAAACGATAAAACCCAAACGAAAGACAAGGAACAAGAGAAAAACCGTGACTGATACCACTTGGGAAACGATACACAAAGCCACCGCCATTCATGCACAAGAAGAACCGATTCTTGCCAGCTTTCTTCATGCAACGGTTCTCAATCACGATACGTTAGAAGCCGCTCTAAGTTTTTTGTTGGCGCATAAGCTAGATAGCCCAACCGCATCGGCACTGCTTATTCGTGAAGTCGTGCAAGAAGCCATGGCCGCTGAACCACAAATTGGGGCCGCTGCACGAGCGGATGTTCATGCCGTAATGGAGCGGGACTCTGCGTGCGATACATTGTCGATTCCGTTCTTGTTTTATAAAGGGTATCACGCCCTTCAGGCCTTTCGGATTGCCTCTCACCTCTGGCACCAAGGCCGAAAGCCTTTGGCGTTGTTTCTTCAAAATCGAATTTCTGTGGTATTGGGTGTGGACATTCACCCAGCCGCCACTATTGGTAAAGGTATTTTCCTCGATCACGCAACGGGAATCGTGATTGGTGAGACGGCCGTGGTCGATGACGATGTCTCGATTTTGCAGTCGGTCACTCTAGGCGGAACCGGAAAAGTCTCTGGAGATCGACACCCCAAAATTCGTCGTGGGGTCTTAATTGGCGCAGGGGCAAAAATTCTTGGCAATATTGAAGTCGGAGAAGGCGCTCAAGTAGGTGCTGGCAGCGTGGTTTTAAAACCCGTAAAAGCACACACGGTTGTTGCTGGCGTACCGGCAGTGGAAATTGGTCGGGCTACTACAGATAACCCCGCCCATGAAATGTGTCATGAATTAAAATGCCGAGGGAAATAAATAAGACCGCTTATCAAAAATCTATTGAGATTTGAATTCATTGATAAGGCTATAAAGAGGCCTAAAAAACGGGGGTTTTTGCCCCGTTTTTTATTCCGTTATTTTCGGCAATAAGACTTTCTATTTTTTACGCAACGTTATTCACTTCTTCGTCACTCACATTAGCAGCCACTGAAAGCCCATCCGTAATATTGTCAGAGACTCGTGTATTACCATGAGATTTCACTTGCCCTTTACGGTGCTTAAGCGCGGCTTCGAGTTTTTTTGCTGCAGAAGGAATGGCTTCATAAAGATCTTGAGCAACCGCCCTAATGGCCACCTGAGTGCCCATGAATTGAGTAATCATTTCAACAGATTGTTGTTTAGGCTCAACATTCAGTACGACAGAAATAGAAGAAAGAGAGGGGTTGTGACTAAATACTTTTGATAACTTTGCATGAACACATTGACGCAAAGCTTCAGTGACTTCAACGTGGTGGCCAGAAAGATTAATTTGCATACGAGATTACCCTCCGTTTTTGCAAGAAAGGCATGCGACCGTTACCTCTATTTGAATACCGATTTTAATATCAATTTTAATACCAACAACACCTCAACTTTTTCTTCATTGAGCAGCGTTATTTTCGAAAAAAAATTTATCGGCATCATGGCAAACGTTCACAAACCATGAAAAAGCATTATTGAATTACCCCACTCCCAGCTGTGTTGCTTATTTTTATTAAACGCTCTCTTTGTCGAGCGATTTTTATAACGATTTCTCTGCTTTTTATGCACGCCTAGACCACAGGCAAGCTAAAACACATACCATATAAAAAGCCATAAAAAATATTCAAATACCATTATTTAAACACAATGTTAAGCATCTGATTTTTTTCTTCATCTTATTGTAAAACTTATGGGTTAGAGGCGTATTTTACAAGCCATTTTTCATAATTTTTTTGCAACCTTGCCAAAGATCAAATCTGCTTTATTTCGCAGCAAAATCAGAACCCCCTTTTCTGAGCAAGATCGAAAGTGACCATTCACTGCTTTACTCAGGACCTAAGCGAGTTAGGAAAGCCTGTCTTACTTGCGCTGCTCTTCTCTTATCCTTAAGTCCCAGCAGGGAAAGCCACTAACACCTTCGGGTTTACCAATAAAAACGATTCCATCTAACAAGCGATGTATACTTCGTATCATTATCAAGAGAGCGACTTTGGAACATTCCATCGTAATCGGGGTGGACAATACCTGACCAAATGGTTATGTTTCTGAGTCTTAACCTGAAACCATAAAAATACTGAGCTATTACGCATCATTTTGGGGACTCAACAGTGAATGCATCTTCTGCAACCGTCGTTGTACTGGGCAGCACCAACTGGGATATCTGTATGTATCTCCCACACCTACCCACACCAGGTGAAACCGTGGGTGAAGGACGATTAAAAACCAACCTGGGCGGCAAAGGGGCCAACCAAGCCGTTGCCTGCCATCGTGCAGGTGCTAACACCACTTTTATTAGCTGCATTGGCGATGACGCCACCGGTACCACCGTACGAGAAGAGTTCGAAGCCATTGGTCTGAACACCAGCGCCGTTGCCACTTTGAGCAATACCACCACGGGCACGGCCTGTATCTTCATCGATGAAAGCGCAGAAAACTGTATCGGTTTAACCGCAGGCGCAAACGGAGAATTGACGCCTGAGTTAGTTAACCAACATCGTGACACCATCAGTGCTGCCGATGTTCTGCTTGTACAGTTAGAAACCCCCATTGAGTCCGTACTCGCTGCCGCAAAAATCGCGCATGAAGCGAAGACCAAAGTCATTTTAAACCCAGCCCCTGCCCGCTCACTCCCCGATGAACTCTTCCAATACGTGGATGTTCTCACCCCCAATGAAGGGGAACTGGCACAATTATCTGGTATGCCAACCGACACCGAAGACGAACTCAACGCCGCCGCAGAAGCCCTTATCCATAAAGGGGTAACCAACCTGATCGTTACCCTTGGCAAAAACGGTGCTGCGCTCTTCCAAGACCAATGGGCTGTTCTCAAACAAACATTTGCTCCTTTTGTCGTCGACGCGAAAGACACCACAGCGGCAGGTGATACCTTTAGTGGCAATCTTGCTGCCGTCATTGCCCAAACCGGCGACTACACTCAAGCCATTGAAACCGCTATGGCGGCAGCGGCATTGTCGGTTACACGGGAAGGTGCTATTCCATCGATCCCAACCCGTGAAGAAACCACTGAATTTAGCAAGAACCACCGCTAATTGCGTTTGCCATCATCGTGGTGCAACCTCGCACCACATAATCTGATATGACACAAAAAAGAGAATAACCATGCTAGCCAAGTCATTTTTTCGCCTAATGGGCACCGCCGTTTTGGCCTTGTCTTTTTTAAGTGGTTGCGACTCTTCGCAACAATCCGAGACCTCAAGCACCGACGCTAGTGGAGATAAACCCGTTCGAGTCGCATTGGTTATGAAGTCTCTGGCCAATGAGTTCTTCATCAATATGGCCGAAGGCGCCAAAACCCACCAAGCTGAAAATCCAGAATCGTACGAGCTTCTAATTAACGGCATCAAGAACGAAAGTGACCTAGCTCAACAGGTTTCATTGGTAGAGCAAATGATGGCCAGCCGTGTCGATGTGATCATCATTGCGCCTGCGGACTCTAAAAGCCTTTTACCGGTTGCCAAGCGCGCGATGGATCAAGGCATTGTAGTGATCAACATCGACAACAAGTTCGACGAAACTATCCTAGGTCAGATGAAAACAACCATTCCCTTTGTTGGCCCAGACAACCGTGAGGGCGCGCGCCTGGTCGGTGAGCACCTAGCCACCCAATTAACGGCAGGCGATGAAGTTGCCATTATTGGTGGTATTCCTGGTGCTTTTAACGCCCAGCAACGCCAAGCCGGTTTTGAAGACGCCATGAATGCTGCCGGCATGAATATCGTTGCCACTCAATCTGCCGACTGGGAACAAGCCAAAGCCGCCACCATTGCCGCCGCCATTTTGTCTGAAAACCCGAACTTAAAAGCCATTCTTGCCGCGAACGATTCTATGGCCCTGGGCGCTGTGGCAGCCGTTCGTCAAGCTGGCCGTGCCGATGCGGTACAAGTCGTTGGGTTTGACAACATCTCCGCAGCACAAGACCTTGTGAAGTCTGGCGAAATGTTGGCCACGGCTGATCAATACGGTGATCAACTCGCTGTCTTTGGTATCGAATACGCCCTACAGATTTTAGAAGAAGGCGCTTCACCGGAAGACCGCAAAACCCCCATTAAACTTATCACTAAAGAAAGCCTAACGGCTGACGTAGCTCAGTAAGTACCCCGTGCCGATGCGCCCTAAACGCATCGGCCGCGAGCAAACACTGAACAGAGACACTCCATGACCGAAAACACACTTCTCCTTGATGTGCAGGGTTTGTATAAAACCTTTGCGGTACCCGTCCTCGTTGACCTGAATTTCACCCTTCGCCGTGGTGAAATTCATGCGCTTATGGGCAGTAATGGTGCCGGTAAAAGCACATTAAGCAATATCATTTGTGGTATTCATCAACCCACACAAGGTAACCTCACCTTCGAAGGCAAACCCCATACCCCCGGATCAGTAAAAGACGCCGAAGACCTGGGCATTCGAATGGTAATGCAAGAGCTTAACCTCTTCCCGACGTTAAGCATCGCCGAAAACCTCGGCTTCAAACACTTAGGCGGGAAAGGCGGCTGGATTAACCACAGCGCCCTCAGAGAAAAAGCCAGTAAAGCCCTAGAAACCGTTGGCTTGGCCGATCTAGACCCAGATACCCCCGTCAGCGAGTTGGGTGTGGGCCAACAACAGTTGATTGAAATTGCCCGCGTACTGGCTGACCCGGTTAAACTGTTGATTCTTGACGAACCCACCGCCGCCTTAACCGACCCTCAAATTGAGCTCCTATTCGACCAGCTCAACAAACTGCGCGAGCAAGGGGTCGGCATTATTTACATTTCTCACCGTATGGATGAAATCCGCCGTATTTCCGATCGTATTTCTATCCTTCGTGATGGCCAATTAGTGGCCACCGAAAATGCCGCCGATATCGACGAAGACACCATCGTCAACCTAATGGCCGGCAACGTTGAGCACCAAGCGCTGGATACCGATACCCGTGGTCAACGTGGCGATATCGCCATGAAAGTGGAAAACCTTTCCCGCAAAGGGGCATTTGAAGATGTCTCTCTGGATGTGCACCAAGGCGAAGTCTTAGGCATTGGCGGATTGATCGGCTCGGGTCGCACCGAATTGTTGCGCGCAATTTTTGGTGCAGACGTGGCCGATGCTGGGAGCGTGAAGCTCGCATCAGATAATTTCCAGCAAGCACACCGCTTTACCACACCGCAAAAAGCCATCAGTGCCGGTATTGGCATGGTCGTGGAAGATCGCAAAGGGCAAGGCCTACACTTGTCAGGCTCACTGATTGATAACATGTCGATCTGTAAGCTCAATGATTTATCGAACGGGTTAAGTGTTGTCGATACCACGGAAGAAGAAAAAATGGTGGCGAATATTTCCGAACGCCTTGCCATCAAATACACCACGCTAAGTGAACCGATTTCCAACCTCAGTGGTGGTAACCAACAAAAAGCTTTAATTGCTCGCTGGTTATTGAAAGATTTACCCATTCTTCTCTTCGATGAGCCCAGCCGTGGGGTAGACGCTCGCGCAAAAGCGCGTATTCACGATTTAATTCGTGAACAAGCTGCTCAAGGCAAAGCCGTGATTGTGATTTCCAGTGAAACTCAAGAATTAATGGGGGTTTCAGATCGTATTGTGGTGATGTCCAACGGTAAATTGGCCGGAGAATTCGACCCACAAACCTTAACGGAAGAACAATTATTAGAAGCCAGTTTCCGCTTCTACTCCAAGCCCCAAACGGAGCACAAAGAAGAAACGGCCTAATACACAATTCGTTCACTCAAACCAACATCCGCTTGGGTGAACACACTATTTTAACGAACACTTTTTTTAACAATTTAGCCACAACAAACCGAGTAACTTCGTATGCAGATTTTTAATCGCTCGATTAAATTACCCTGGAACTCTCTAGGGCTTATTGGCGTTTTGATCGCCCTAGTGATTTTCTTCAGCGCCATGAGTGAATATTTTTTCTCTGGTGTGACCTTTCGAACCCTAATGAATCAAATTCCTGCCTTAACAGTGATCGCCGTTGGCATGACCTACGTTCTGTTAATTGCTGGTATTGATTTGTCCGTGGGTTCGGTGATGGCATTGTGTGCCGCTGTTATGGGCGTCATGATTGCAGATTTTCAATGGCCGTTATTTTTAGCCTTTTTCGCAGCACTTGCGGTGGGATTAATGGCCGGTATTACCAATGGTTTTGTGAGTGCCCGCTGGTCGATCCCCTCTTTCGTCGTTACCTTAGGTATGCTCGAAATTGCCAGAGGCGGCTCGTACCTTGTTACCGGTTCTGAGACCAAATATTTGGGTACAGCAGTTGAGTTTCTCGGCGCTCCTGTTCCGATGCTTGGGGTTTCTGTGTCGCTGATCGCTGCCGTATGTGTGGTTATTATTGCGCAATTAGTCCTGAGCAAAACCGTATTTGGCCGTTATATGATTGCCATCGGCACCAATGAAGAAGCGGTTCGACTTTCGGGTATTAATCCTGTTTTTTGGAAAGTCACGGTTTTTGCTATTGCCGGATTGTTAGCAGGCTTAGGTGGTGCGTTCCAATTGGGCTATTTACAATCAGCAGACCCCAATGCCGGTATCGGCCTAGAGTTATCCGCCATTGCGGCTGTGGTCATCGGTGGCACCAGTCTCTCTGGGGGGCGCGGCTCTGTGGTGAACTCCTTCCTCGGAGTGTTAATTATTGCCGTTATGCAAACCGGCTTAGCGCAATTGGGCGTTTCAGAACCCGCCAAACGAATCATCACCGGCTTGGTCATTGTGGCAGCGGTCTTGTTCGACCAATACCGCGAACCTCTAGCTCAGTTCTTCCAGCGTAAATCGAACGCTTAATCTGTCCCTCATAAGCCAGCGGCAATGCTGGCTTATTTTTCCCTTGCTCTTTTTCCTGAAGCCTCTTACGCCTCCAATCTTTTTATTCTGATTTCAGATTCCCCTCTCCCTTCAGTCTTATTTCGACACTCCCCTAGACAAAAGTCGAATACCGGATCCTGTCACATAAAGTATGTTTGCCTATCAATTTAAAAACTTACCGGCCATTGGCTCATACAGTTATTAAAATAGTGAAAAGTATTCCCAGATGATAGAAAGCTTCGCACAACTCAGTGAAATCCAAGGTTCCCATCTCGTGTGGACGCTACTGTGCATTTGCTTACTTATCTTCATGCAGCTGGGTTTTAGTTGCTATGAAGTGGGATTAGTACGCGAGAAAAACAACATTCATGTGGTGATGAAAAATTGCATGGGTTTTTGTATCAGCATGTTGCTGTTCACGTTTTTCGGCATTGTCATTATGTTTGGCCCTTTAGGCTCTATGGGTGCCTACTTACACAGTATTTGGTTCGAGAATGA
The DNA here is from genome assembly GCF_021234875.1 of Marinibactrum halimedae. Classification (GTDB taxonomy): domain Bacteria; phylum Pseudomonadota; class Gammaproteobacteria; order Pseudomonadales; family Cellvibrionaceae; genus Marinibactrum; species Marinibactrum halimedae. The sequence continues at coordinate 131,511 of NZ_JAJQVM010000004.1, forward strand.
ACCCGGTGAATTAGTCTTTATCATGTTTCACTCCATACTCTGTGCCACAACCGTAACGTTGATTTCCGGCGCAGTAGTAGAGCGAATGCGTGTAAGAGGCTACTTAACGATTGCCATACTCACCTCCGTTTTTATCTACCCTGTGTTTGGGCGGTTAGCGTGGGGGGACAAGCTCTTCAGTGATAACCCTTATGCGTGGTTAGGCGCACTCAATTTTTACGATTTTGCTGGTGCCACTGTCGTACATTCCGTTGGCGGGTGGGTCGCACTTGCAGCATCACTGGTAGTGGGGCCACGCTTAGGTCGTTTTGGCACCGACCGCCAACCTATACGCCCCTCCTCACTACCAATGTCATCCATTGGGGTATTTCTATTGTGGATCGGGTGGCTTGGGTTTAACGGCGGCTCTCAGCTCTTCCTTACCAGTACCACACCGTTAATTTTATTCAATACCTTTCTCAGTGGGCTTGCAGGTGTCATCTCCGCCATGCTTTTGTCTTATCGGCGCTATCAGCAAACTCGTGTTATACACGTAATGAATGGCGGTTTATGTGGTTTAGTAGCCACCACTGGAGGAGCTGACATTTTTATGCCATGGCATGCTTTAGTCGCAGGTGCCATTGCCGGTGTTTTTCCCTCTACGTTTCAATCTTGGTTCAAAAAGCTTGAAATTGACGATGGCATTGGTGTGATTCCCGTTCATTTGGTCAGCGGTATTTGGGGTACTCTGCTGGTTGGTATGGTCATTCCTCTAGAAGGCGATGCATCGCGCATTAATGCTATCTGCATCCAATGTCTTGGAATTTTCACGGCGGGAGTTTTTGCCTTTGGTGCCGCATACAGCCTTTTATCTCTTATCAACCGATACCGCCCTCTGCGTGTACCCAAGTCAGGCGAAGTGATTGGTCTTAATGTGTGGGCCCATGGCTCTTCCACCGCCATGCTGGATTTAATTAATCAAATGTCTGCTCAAGCAGAACTTGGCATGTTTAATCATCGAATCGTGGTGGAGCCCCATACACAAGAGCATCACATTGCCACTTTTTACAATTCTGTACTGGATAAATTTAATGATTTAGAGCGCTCGCGAGAACAAGATCTGAAAAAAGCCGTTTGGCTAGCCGAACACGATGCATTGACCGGCGTGAGAAATCGTCGATCCATTACCCAGCTTCTAACCAAAGAAAAACAGCGGATTGACCGTAATGATCAAGTCGCCACCATAGCCATTATGGATATTGATCACTTTAAAAACATTAATGATACCCACGGCCACGAGGTTGGGGACATAGCCCTTAAATCTTTTACCGACATGATCAAACCTCATGTCCGAAATACAGACTATTTCGGTCGAATAGGTGGAGAAGAGTTTATTTTAATTATTATGGAAACACCTGCGGAACAAGTAATAGAAAGACTTGAAATGATCAAACAACAAGTGGAGCAGACACCCATATTAATTGATGAGCACATCACCATTTCCATTACCATTAGCATTGGCGTCTCTGAGTTGAAACAAACAACTTCTGTCGAAAAAGTATTAAGAGAGGCCGATAAGTGTTTGTATAAGGCGAAAAAGAACGGTCGCAACCAAATAAAAATACACGAGGAGAAGATTTTCGCTGAGCACTAACACTGACTCGCAAATCGCCTTCTTACAAAAACAACATTATTCAAAATAATTTATCCAAACATAATCCCGTCAACTGACGATGATTTCCGTCTGAAAGATTTAATTCATATGTATTTCTTTCCATTCTCCATTCAATGCATACCAAACAACCTTAGTTCAACTGAAGTAAAATAATTGACGACACAAATCAGACTTGTCTAGTCTAAGCAGACACCACTGTGAGGTGATGAATGTCGCCTCAAAAATAAAACCGCAATGAATGGGTCCACCAGTATGCAATACGTTAAATTCGGTGCCACCGGACTTCGCGTATCGAAATTGTGCTTAGGCACAATGGGATACGGCAGCTCAACCTGGCGTGAATGGGTACTTAATAAAGATCAATCTGAGCCGATTTTAAAAAAAGCCCTAGATTTGGGTATCAATTTTTTTGATATGGCAGACTTCTATTCATTAGGAGAGTGCGAACGCGTAGTCGGTGAAACGTTATTATCGAATGTCAATCGTGATGATTTGGTGCTCGCCTCTAAAGTCTATTACGCCATGAGTGATAAACCCAATGACGTCGGTTTATCTAGAAAACACATTCTTGCGGCCATCGAAGGCAGCCTGAAACGCATTGGCACCGATTATCTCGACCTTTACCTCATCCACGGTTTTGACCCAGACACCCCCATCGAAGAAACCATGGAAGCCATGCACGATGTCGTGAAAGCAGGAAAAGCGCGCTACATTGGCGCTTCGACAATGTACGCATGGCAGTTGGCCAAAATGAATGCCATTGCCGAAAAAAATAATTGGACTAAATTCATTAACATGCAATGCCAATACAGCCTTCTTTACCGTGAAGAAGAGCGAGAGATGATGCCCCTGTGTGAGAACGATAAAATTGCCGTTTCCACCTTCAGCCCCCTTGCCCGAGGCATGCTAAGTGGTGCCAACGATATTCGTACTCAAACCGACGGTTTTACGACTGAGTTTTTTGGTGATGCCATTGATCTTGCCATTGCTGAACGCGTGAAACGTGTCGCCGATTACTTAGGCATCACATCAGCAGAAGTGGCCATGGCTTGGGTATGCCAAAGCTCGAAGGTAACGACACCCTTAGTGGGCGCTCAGTCCATTGAACAGCTTGAAACCGCCATTGGCACACTGGACATCACACTGGATACTGCACACATTGATTATTTAGAGGCGCTCTATCGTCCGAAAGACATCATCAACGATCACAACCCGGTTCGTCGTGCCCGTGCTATGCCTGGCGACGATAATGAACCGGCTCCTCCGATCAGCACATCATCAAACAGTACATCATCAAACAGTACATCACCAAGCTGGTAGCCCATCATGACACCATTCCAACTCGCACACGTTCCCGCCATTAATGCCGGGGCAAATGCGCTTGAGCAACTCACCGATTTACTCAGCACAGAATCGATTCAACATATTCTTGTCGTGATCGACCCCGGCGTTCAAGGCGCCGGCCTTGAGCCAAAAATTCTGGCCCCCATACAAAGCACGCAAAAAGCCATTATTGTTTCCGCGTTACCCCCAGGGGAGCCACGGGAAGCGTTTATTCAAGAAACCCGCGCTAAAGTCACCGACCCGCTTCACACCGCCGTGGTATGTGTGGGCGGGGGCTCCGCCTTGGATGCGGGAAAGCTCATCGCCAATTTATTGCCCAGCGAAAAGCCGGTCTCCGATTTTCGTTTAGCCAATGAACCCTTACCCGAAAATCGCCCCCTGCTGATTTGCGTGCCCACCACCTCAGGCACGGGCTCAGAAGCCACCTGCGTTGCCGTAGTCGCTGAAGACGACGGCGTGAAAAACTGGTTTTGGGGGCCGGGCCTAAAACCGAACCACATTGTTCTCGACCCTACATTAACTTGTGGCTTGCCCCCTTTTGTGACCGCCATTACCGGCGTAGACGCACTGGTTCACGCCATGGAAGCGGCCACCAATAAAAATGCGTTCTCGGCCAATAACCTGTATTGCTATGAAGCCATTCGATTGGTGTCTGAAAATTTGCGCACGGCAATCGGCGAGCCCGATAACCTCACCGCCCGTGGCAATATGCAACTGGCCGCAACGCTTGCCGGTATCGGCATCGATAACGCCGGAACGGCCATCGCTCATAATATTGCACACGCTCTTGGCTCGATTGCCCATATTCCCCATGGGCTTGCCGTGGCGATGGGTATGGCAGCCACGCTGGAGTGGAACATTGAAGCCAACCCTTCTGCTTATAAAGGCGTTGCCTCTGCCATGGGACTCAATAGCGTTGATGAACTACCCAAAGCCTTTAAGACATTGGTCAGTGACGTCAAAATTGACTTAACTGTGTCACATGAAGGTCTCACCAATGAAACACTCGCTGCGGTCATGCAACAACCGGAAAACATCGCCATGGCCAATGCCAATCTGAGGACAGTTGAAGAAAACGACTTTTTCACCATCGCACAATGGGTACTCGACGCATAAAGCCCAGCACCGCAATAAATGCTGTGGTGAATGCCGTCGTAAATAAAGATACGAACAACATTACGAACAACGTTACAAACAACATCGTGAACAAAAAGTGCCTTAGGGCACGTCCTTTTTATTTTTCTTATCGTTAGGTGGTCTATGACAACCCCAACCACATTTGAACAATGGCAAACTCTGGCCAAAAATCTGCAACCTGAAACCCGCGCTTTCATCAACGGTGAATATCAATCCGCCCAGTCTGAAAAAACCTTTACGCGAATCTCCCCCATCGATAACCAACCCCTCGCCGAAGTCGCACGCTGCGACAAAGCCGACATTGATGCAGCAGTGGCGTGTGCACGAAAGGCCTTCGATCAAGGCGTATGGAAAAATCAAGAGCCCAGTGAGCGCAAACAAGTACTACTGCGATGGGCAGAATTGATTCGTGAAAACGTCCAAACCCTCGCACTGTTAGAAACCTTAGAGGTGGGCAAACCCATTGGCGATACACAAGCGGTGGATGTGCCCGGTTGCGCCAATGCGATCAGCTACTATGCGGAATTTGCCGATAAACTCTACGACGAAATTGCCCCCACCGGCCCCCATGACCAAGCGCTTATCAAAAGAATGCCGCTGGGCGTTATTGGTGCCATTGTGCCTTGGAATTATCCGCTGATCATTGCCGGTTGGAAAATTGGCCCAGCCTTAGTCTTGGGCAACTCTGTTGTCCTCAAACCTGCGGAGCAATCTTCCCTGGCCTCCATTCACTTGGCCAAATTAGCAAAAGAAGCCGGTATTCCTGATGGCGTCTTTAATGTGGTGCCAGGGCTTGGGGAAGAAGCCGGCAAAGCCTTAAGTGAGCACGATGATGTCGACCTCATCGCCTTTACTGGCTCCACGTCGGTGGGTCGGCTCATTATGGAAACCGCCGCGAAAACCAATTTAAAGCGCGTTGCCTTGGAATTAGGCGGGAAAAGCCCGCAAATTGTCATGGACGACTGTGACGATTTAGACGCCGCCGCCAGCGCCATCGCTTGGGGTATTTTCTACAATGCAGGCCAAACCTGTCATGCGGGTAGCCGCTTAATCGTCCACAAAAATATTGCGCAAACCCTGTACGAAAAAGTCGTTGAAGTGGCCAATAGCTTGAAACAAGGCCACCCACTAGACCCAACCACACAGATTGGCGTGATGGTGGAAGCCGAGCACAAAGCCAAAGTCTTAGAGTACATTGCATTAGGCACCCAAGAAGGCGCCACACTCACGTTAGATGGCCGTCAACCAGACATTGACGGTGCAGCATCGGATCACGGCTTTATTGGCCCAACCCTGCTCACCAATGCCTCACCCGATGCACGCATCTCGAAAGAAGAAATCTTTGGACCAGTGCTGGTCACCACCGAAATCGAGAGCGAAGAAGAGGCCATCGCCATCGCCAATGACACCGATTTTGGCTTAGCCGCCGCCGTCTGGACCAGTAATATCAAGTGTGCCCACCGCATGAGCGAAGCACTCAGAGCCGGCACCGTGTGGATTAACACCTACGACAGAGCCTCCATGGCCACACCGTTTGGGGGTTTCCAGCAATCTGGCTTTGGCCGAGATCGCTCCATCCACGCCTTAGACAAATACGCCGATTTAAAAACCGTCTGGACCCACTTTGGTTAAGCAAAACGACGCTGGTTAAGAAAAACGACGCAAGTTAAACAAAGCCACTCTGGTTAAACAAAACCATTGTGGCTAAGTGAGAGAATACATAATGAAAATTGAATCCATCGAGATTTCACATCACCGCCTTCCGCTAGACCCGCCCTTTCGTGCCAGTTGGGACGGACGAGATCGCACTTATTTTGACTCCACCATTGTCCGAGTCCGCACCGATGAAGGCCTAGAGGGCTGGGGTTCCGGTGATTTAATGGTCGGATTTGAAGGCCATGAAGAACTGTTCATTGGCTGGGACCCAATGCGCATCGAACGTCACTTTACCGTGCTCTCCCACATCGATTTCCACTATGGCCGCTGCTGGCCGCTGGATTTGGCGCTCTGGGATTTGATGGGAAAAATCAGCAACCAACCCGTCTGGAAATTACTGGGCGGTCGTCATGATCGTGTCAACGCCTACGCCTCTTCCGGCACTTTACGCGATGCCGAAGCCATTGCTGATACCGCCCTCCAACGCATTGAAGAAGGTTTTAAAGCGATGAAAATTCGCTTTCATCGAGGCGATTGGCGCGACGACATCAAAGTGCTGGAAACCATTCGCAACGCCGTGGGCGATCGTTTGGAATTAATGGTCGATTGCAACCAAGGTTGGCGTATGCCTTGGGATGTGGAAAAACCCTGGCAGCTAAAAGACGCTCTGCAAGTCGCGAGAGAGTTGGAAAAAATCGGCGTCTACTGGATGGAAGAGCCGCTCTATCGCCACGATAACGAAGGCATGAAACAACTGCGCGCCATGACCGACATTCGCATTGCCGGTGGCGAAATGACACGTGACCTAAGCGCCCTAGAAGGCATTATTCACGACCGTGCCTTGGATGTGATTCAGCCAGACGCCGCCCTCGTAGGAGGCATTACCGGACTACGACGCATTGCCCAATTAGCCGAAGCTTCTGGTGTTACCTTTACCCCACACACATGGACAAACGGCCCAGGTGTAGTGGCAAATTTACACCTGTCTGCGGGTGTGGGTGATGTGCCTTACTTGGAATTTCCGTTTGACCCACCCGAGTGGTCATTGGCACGGCGCGATTTTGTCATGGCAGAACCATTAGACATCAACGCGAACGGTGAATTAATGATGACCGATAAACCCGGATTCGGAATTGACCTCAACGAAGAGATGCTTAAAAAAACGCGGCTGAAATAAAATTCAAACTGTAGTATGATGCGCACAACTCAATAAATTCATCATGAACTTAAAGGGTAGCGCATCATGTTCGCCACAACGGTTTTTTCTCTTTTCAATTCCAATCCACAAAGCGAACACCCTTAAGAATTCAAAAAAGCACGCTAAAAAAGCGCTTTAATTTCTGCATATCCCCCATTTTTCACTATGATTAAACTTGCGTAAATATTCACAACGCATCAATAAGTGAAAACCGGCGGCACGTGTTAAAAATCATAATTAAATACATATCAGGGTTGGTGAAACATTTTGTTCACTCAAATAAAAACAATCTCGGCCTCAATTCGCCCGATTGTTTTCTTGGTGCCAATGGTGGTGTTAGTTGCAACCGTTGTCGCCAGCTTAACAAATTTAGAGCGTTTCCTTACCGTTGCAAATCGCATCAATCACTGGATTCTTGATACCTTTACCTCGGCTTTTGCCATCGGCACTTTTGGCCTTGTTGTGAGCTGTATATGGGTCTTTGCTTCACCGCTTGGAAAAATACGTATTGGTGGAAGCAATGCCACTCCTCTGCTTTCGCGCTGGAATTGGTTTGCCATCACTCTTTGCACCACCGTTGCCATTGGAATTTTATTTTGGGCAACAGCAGAGCCCATGTTTCATGCGTATTCACCAGGTAAAGCAGGCATTCAACCGGGGTCAGACGCCGCTGAAGAATTTGCCATGGTGTCGATGTTCATGCACTGGTCTTTCACGCCCTACGCCATTTATGCCCTGCCTGCCCTAACCTTCTCCCTCGCCCATTATAACTTCAATCAACCTTATTCTCTTTCCGGCCCCATTGCCGTATTAATCGGTAGGCCGGTGCCAAAAGTCTTATCCGACATTATTGATGCAACCGCTCTATTGGCATTGGTTGCCGGGCTAGCCTCATCGTTAGGCACCGGAATGTTGTCTTTATCCGGCGGTGTTGGAAATTTTATCGATATATCCACCTCTCCACTCATTCTTGCCATTATCGGGAGCCTTATCGTTACTGCATTTGTGATCTCTTCCGTAACAGGATTACAAAAAGGCATTCGAATTCTTTCCGATATCAACACCAAATTTTTCTTTGCGTTTGCTGCATTTGTTTTGTTAGCGGGTCCCACATTGGACTTACTGATGATTGGAGCAAAAGCCTTTCTGGGGTATCTCTCTGAGTTTTTTTCACGATCTTTACTGGTTGGCGATACCACACAGCCCGACTGGGCCAAATCCTGGACGATTTTTTATTGGGCAAATTGGTTGGCTTGGGCACCAATGACAGCCGTATTTCTCGGACGCATCGCACGCGGGTATACAGTAAGAGAATTTATTACGGTGAATTTTTTTCTCCCCGCCCTTTTCTCTATGATCTGGATTACTATTTTTGGCGGTTTATCCATTGAAGTGAATCACTCCGAAAATGAAATTTTAAAAAGCACATTGGATACCGATGGCCCAGAGGCTGTGCTCTATACCGTTATTGATTATTTACCTTTCACGCAAGTGCTTGCCGTGATTTTATTGTTACTGTCTTTTGTCTCCTACGTTACCGCCGCAGACTCCAATACCGATGCCATCGCGACAATCTGCCAAAAAGACAGCCACCAAAAAGACAACCACCAAAAAGACAACCACCCAAAAGACGATCGTCATGAACAACCCGGCCATTCACTGACTATTAAAGTAGTGTGGGCCGTCATGATTGGCACTTCTGCATGGATAATGACCGCTTTTTCAGGGGTTGATGGTATACGAGCGCTATCTAATCTCGGCGGGCTCCCGGCTTTAGTCATTGTGCTAATTTTTAATGTCGCCTTAATCACTATGAGCACCAAGCATCTCAAGACATTAAAAAATGCTGAAAAAAAAGCAGCAACCACCATGGAATAATACAAAAGCACTACATTCAAAAATCTGAAAAGAAAATAAAAATACCATTAAAGTATAAAAAATAAGGCTTATTTGTATTTTTCTAGCACGATGCATACAAAAAGCTATGCTTTTATAAGTTGCATTAGCAATAAAACACACAAAAGGCGTGGCTGATTGCCCCTATACACACATTATGAGGATGCAGAAAAACGCACTTCCCCGTCCACACTAAAACCAATAGAGATCAAAGGTAATTACCGATGAATTCGTGGAAATACCCGTCACACCCTCACCCCTCCAACCAACTCCCCATAGCTTTAATCATTGGTGCGGTCATATCTGGCTCACTGCTGAGCACCGCTTTACCCGTTGCCGCACAATCCTCATCTACTATGGAAGAAGTCGTCGTCACCGCTCGCAAGCGCGGTGACGAATCCTTGCAAGACATTGGAGGCAGTATTCAAGCCCTAGGAGGGGAAGATCTCGCATCCAAAGCGGTGATGGGCTTTAACGATTACATGCGCCAAGTCCCAGGGTTAAGCTCGAATAACTCCGGCAGCGGTCAAACGCAGATTTCCATGCGTGGAGTCACCTCGTCTCGGTTAAATCACGCCAACCCCAATATTCCTTCCACTGCCAGTGTGTATTTTGACGAAACTCCCGTGACGACCTCCGGTTTTAACCCAGATGCCGGCCTGGTGGATATTGCTCGTATCGAAGTGCTACGTGGCCCCCAAGGCACATTATTTGGCGCCAGCTCCATGTCTGGGGCGATTCGAATCATTCCTAACGAACCTGTTCTCGGTGAAGTCAGTGGCAGTGCTCGCTTTTCTTACTTCAGCACCACCGATGGCGCCCCCAGCCAAAATACCGATGTAACGCTTAATCTTCCCATTGGAGATACATTTGCTCTACGCATTGCCGGTTATGGGATTAATAATGGCGGGTATATTGATAATGTTTACAGTGGCCCTGCCAATTCGGGAGGTGAGGATTACAATAATGAATCGATTGTAGGTGCTCGCGTCTCTGCATTGTGGGACATCGCATCTGTGGCCAGCATCAAGCTAACCCACATGACCCAAGAATTAAATGCGGATGGCAGACCAGACGAATATTTACAAAATGATCCACTCACTGGGCTCGGTCTAAACTCCCGAACATCCAATAATGGTAATATTCTATTTCCTGAAGAAAGCATAGACATTACTGGCGAACGTCAAGTCGCTAAATTTGTAGATGAAACCTTTGATGATGAAATGAACGTCACAAGTTTAGAATTTGACGCGTCCCTAGAAGATTACTCAATCACTTCTGTCACATCATACATGAACAGGGAGTTCGAAAACTTATTGGATGATACCTATCGTTCTCGCGATTGGGTCAATCTAGCCAATTTTAATTGGTTTGATGTAGATGGTGATGGTTCAGGCTCCTTCGTTGATGGCACCGGAATAGAGGGCTTATTGTACTTGGGAGCTGACCCTACAGACCCAAACCAAGCAATACCCGTTATACGCTCTCCCTTTGAGAACAACACACAACTGGATCGTATTGCGCAAGAAATTCGTATCGTCTCTGATTACGATGGCCCTTTTAATTTCATCGCAGGGCTTTATTATGAAGATGAAACCCGTGATTTCCAGCAAGACATCATCATTCCCGGGTTAGACTCTTGGCTAGATTCCTATTGTGATTTTTGTACTACACCAGCCTATGGTGCAACTCGCTCGGATAGCTTTTTTGAAGGCCGATATAGCTTTGACACAACACAAAAAGCTTTTTTTAGTGAGTTAAGTTATTCAATTTGGGACTTAGAATTTATTCTGGGTACTCGCTATTACGACTACAAACAAAAAGCCGATGTTTTCTTCGGTGGGTTTATTGAATTTAGTGAAGACAGGCTATCTGACTCTATTGATGAAGATGGGACTAACTTTAAAGCAGAAGTTGTCTATAACGCCACAGAAGAGGTGACGCTGTACACAAGTTATTCAGAAGGATTTCGCCTAGGCAGCGTTCAACAATTCATCAGCTCAGCTGATGCATGTCTACGAGACCTGAGAAATATTGGTGCAATTGGTATGGATGAAGGAGCAGATGCCATTCCGACAACTATTGACAGTGATGAACTTGCCAACTATGAATTTGGTATCAAAGCCACTTTGTTTGGCAATACCACAGTGAACGGAAGCCTCTATTACATTGACTGGTCTGATGCTCGATCACAAGTTTTCTTAGGGTGTGGCTGGATTTTGGAAGGCAACTTTATAGACATTGAATCCAAAGGTTTGGAATTAAACGTTAATTCTCAAATTACCGACAACTTTGCACTCACTTTCAACTTGGGAACCATCGACTCAGAAGTCGCTAGAGTTGATGCTTCGGCAACGTCTATTGCTTCCGAAGGCGACCGAACACCAATGACACCCGAATTGACTTATAGCTTAGGTTTTGACTTCACAGCACCTGCCATCATTGATAACCAGTGGGATCTATTCGTTCGAGCAGATATCTCATACACCGATGACATGGTCAGCAGCTTAGGCACCTCCGCCGAGCAAGCTAACCAAGGCCTTGTTTCCAACCTGACCATTCCCGACAACACGGTAGGCAACCTCTACTTCGGATTTGGAGCTGAGAATTGGGAGCTTTCACTGTTCGTTCGCAACGTGACCGATGAGCGCGTCGTTACTGGTATCGATATTGACCGCCGTGGCCCCGCCGCTTATTCCATTGCACGACCACGTAACATTGGCGCGACTGCCCGAATCTTCTTTTAAAAACCAATTTGCGAAGGGTTAATTCAGTTTCAATCACTGAATTAACCTTCCGCAGTAAAAAATCGACTCACATCGATATATCAATATCAATACCCCTATGATAATTCTTTAACCACCTTTTTCTTCAAAGGTAACCTTAGAGAAAAGGTGACATTTTCTCTCAATAACTCAAGAACAGAATTCAATGGCCGATTTAAATATATAATTGATAACCAATAAAACGGCAATTGGGTTATGAGTATGGTGCCACGATGACAACACAACAACAGCAAGCGTACGAATGGGCAAAAAGTAAAAAAGCTAATTACATTAATGGCCAATGGCAACCTCCCGAACGCCTTTATCTTTGTCACAACCCTGCAACAAACACCCCAATAGGGGAAGTTCCCAGTACAAACCAACATGAATTAGACGAAGCCGTTTCAGCGGCTCGCAATAGTTTCCACAATGGCTGGGGAAACTATTCTCGACGCGAACGTGCAAAAGCACTGATTCAAGCGGGGCAAATTATTCGTGAACACCAAGAAGAATTAGCCGCTCTCATCACATTAGAAAACGGCAAGCTGTATCGTGAATCCCTAGAAGACGACATGCCTGATACGGCAGATTTATTCGATTATTTTGCAGGGTGGACCGATAAATTTTATGGAGAAACGGCGCCAGTAGAACCGGGCTTTGTGAATTATATTCAAAGAGAAGCTGTAGGTGTTTGTGGGCTTATTATTCCCTGGAACTTTCCTTTATTACTGGCCATGTGGAAAATTGCCCCCGCCCTATGCTTAGGAAATACCGTGGTTGTTAAGCCCTCCGAAGAAACCCCCTACTCTTTATTGCGCACTCTAGAACTCTGGGATGCCGCCGGTGTTTTTCCACCAGGTACGATTAACGTAGTGTGCGGTGCGGGTGATGTTGGCTCACTGATTACCCACCACCCAGACATAGACAAAGTCTCATTTACCGGCAGCACCGCTACCGGTAAAAAAATTGTGCTTGGCTCAGGCGAGTCCAATTTAAAAACGGTTACATTAGAATTAGGGGGCAAAGCACCAGTATTACTATTTGAAGACACTCCAGATCTCGATGCTGCCATTGAACGATGTTTCCATGTTGCCTACTCCCAAAAAGGAGAGAAGTGTACAGAGCCCACTCGCTTATTAATTCATGACTCTATTTATGAAACCGTCAGCCAAAAAATGACTGAGCGCGTTAATGGCATTGTTTGCGGTGACCCTTATGATGCCGATGCCTACCAAGGGGCACAATCGTGCCAAGCACAATTCGAAAAAATTATGGGGTATATCGAATCAGGCAAAAAAGCCGGAGCAACGTTATTAGCCGGAGGTGAAGCCCTCACCCTACCTGGTGAATATAAAAATGGCTTCTATGTTCAACCAACTTTATTCGGCAATGTGGATAATCAACTGGCTATTGCTCGGGAAGAAATATTTGGACCAGTCCTGATTCTTCAATCCTTTTCCGACGAAGAACAAGCCATTACCCTAACCAACGATACCATTTACGGTTTGGCGGCAGGTTTGTATACCGCCGATGTCTCTCGTGCCCACCGAGTGGCATCCGCCATTGATGCGGGGCAAGTTTTTGTAAATCGTTATGGCTGCTATGACTTTGCGAGTCCATTTGGAGGCTTTAAACAAAGCGGCTGGGGAAAAGAAATGGGCATTCATGTTTTATCGGCCTATTCACGTGTAAAATCCGTTTGGATTGCCTACGACTAATTAACAATATCATTAAGGCATACTCTCTGTTACTTTTGAAACTCAATCTCGAAATTGATTTTTAAATAGAAACATTTGAAAAGCAAGAACCATTGAAAAACATTCAAAAGAGAGATAACAGAGAGTCGCCATACCATGATCAATCACTTTATCAACCGGTAATACAACACTAATGCGGTATTTACATGAACATTTCAACGAAGTTGTTACTAGCGTTTCTTGCCTCAATTATTTTGCCTATTTTCACTATTTCATTTTGGGTAATCCAAGAAACCGAAGAACAAGCGTTTGAAAATTTTACCGCTCGCAGCCAAGCTGAAATTCTCCAAATAAGCAATGCCTTCGAACTTTTTTTTAATGAAATATCGAAAAATGTTAATTATCTTGCTACCCACCCAGACGTCATTGAAGCAGAAACTGGCCTAGTCAATTACATGGCCAGTGATGTATCTGGTGAAATGACAGCATTACAAAACGGTGAAACTGAAGCGAAGGTGTTCACGCTCTATCGAGACTTTGCAGAAACCCATTCGGGCATTGCTTATGTTTATATGGGCAATCAGGAAGGCGGTTATGTACAGTGGCCAAGTGGCCCCGCCATTGCCTCCTACGACCCACGCACACGCCCATGGTTTGATAGTGCAATGAACGCCAACGGCCAAACTGTCCATACCAGTGCCTATTATTGGGAAGCTGACGATGCCGTTATTGTGTCTACCGTCCGCTCGATAAAAAACAGATTTGGCCAAGCCATTGGTGTACAAGGCATGGATGTCTCACTTAAAAATTTAACTGAGATGGTTACGAATATTCGTTTTGGCAAAACCGGATTTGTCATGCTATTAGAAGATACCGGTAATGTCTTGGTTGACCCAGTTTGGCCTGAACATAATTTTAAAAATATTCGGGATATCGAAAACGGTAGCCTTTCTAATTTAATTAACAAACAAGCTTCTGACGGATTAATGACGGTTGACCTTAGAGGAGAAAAATACCTTGCCACTGTAGTGGTATCAGCGCAATTGGGCTGGCGCTATATTGGCCTGATTCAAGAACAAGAAGCCATGGCGCTAGCGTCTAAAATGACGACCATTATTACTATTATCAGTATTATTTTAATTGGTATTTTTGGTGCTTTAGCAACTGTGATGGCACAAATGATTTCGCGCCCTATTCGCCAAGTCACCAAGGGGCTGAAAGATATTTCAGAAGGCGGTGGAGATTTAACTAAGCGACTAAATGTGAATAGTACCGATGAGACGGGCGAGTTGGCAAAAAGCTTTAATGTCTTTTTAAAATCCATTGCTGATTTGGTAACCGAGATAGGTGAAAGTGCAGATCGAGTAAGCCAACAAGCGGAAAAAACCACACGAGCCTCCGATACACTCAATGCACTTTCCCACCAACAGCAAACCTTTTTCGAACAAACGGCCAGTAATATTTCAGAAATGGCCCACTCCACCAATGAAGTCACCGAACACTGCCAAACCACATCACACTCGGCCCACAACGCAAAATCGAGCAGTGAATCCGTACAAGGAGTGATTACAGCCACTTCACAAAGCATGAATGAACTCAACAAGGCACTGACCACCGCCTCAGAGCAAATGACACAACTGGAAACCGAAAGCGCAGGCATTACCTCCATTTTGGAGGCCATTTTGGGTATTGCAGATCAAACCAATTTATTAGCACTAAATGCCGCCATAGAAGCCGCAAGAGCTGGAGAGCATGGGAGAGGTTTTTCCGTTGTTGCCGACGAAGTGAGAGCCTTATCTCGACGCACCACCGACTCTACCGAAGAAATTTCCGTACAATTAGATAAGCTTCGTAAAGTGATTCATGGCATCGTGAAAAATATGGATAACAGCCTGAAGCATTCGGATAAAACCGCTCAACATGCCAGCTCTGCAATGCAAGCCTTTGAAGAGATCAGTGGAGCCATCGATAACATCAGCCATGTTAGTGATCAAATTACGGTGTCCGTTCGACAGCAGCAACAAATTACCGAAAGCATTCATGGCAATATTAACAATACTCATGATTCCTCTACAAAATTAGTTAACGTCGCAGAAGAAAGTGCAACCAATGCCGGTGAGCTACAACAACTCGCAGCTCACGTTTCGTCATTAGTTCATAAATTTAAGGTATAAGTATTTATACCTTACATATTATCGAGCACTAGGAATACTCGTTAGTTCATAATTAAAATCCCCGCAGCAGGTACAGGTTGTGTTTCAATCTGAGGAACACTGACTAAACTCTGCTGCGCAAGCAAAAACTCTTCTTCTGAAATACCCTGACGGAAAATAATAAAAAACGGCTCTGAATCTCGATATTTTTTAACTCCGCTTTCCACCTCAGCGGTTGAAAACATTTGCATTTCAATTAAGTAAGCACCGGGTTGAGGATTACCGGTATCGGAAATTCCACCGGTAAGTCGTCGACCTCGTCGCGTAAAGCTAACACATGTTCCTTCTGAATCTTTAACGCAAAAGTCTAAATGCGCATGTATGCCACCATTGACGTATTCAATTACCGACTCTGTTGGCCCTTCCACACCTTGTTGCGACCATTGCGTACCGCTTTGCCAGAACGCCAATTCTTCTGGGTCACCAAATAAGACACCCGGTGGCAAACCACCATACAAAATCACCTGTTCACCACCGGTTAATTCTGTCTCCCACGATTGCGTATCTGGGCTCCAATAGCGAAGCTCTCCTAATGCCCTAAACCACAGAATTTCATCATCCAGCATATCGCTCGCCGACATAAGCCAACCTGGGTCGTCGGTTTTATGGGGGATATCATTCACCGGCGCATCGGGCGTACCAAACACAGAAGGCACCAACAAATGCCGTGTATCATAATCCACCGGTAAAGGGTAAACATCATTACCATCCACAATATGTTGATTAATAAATAGCTGTGCCCCTTGTGGCGTTTGCCGAACGGTAACATCCACATCGAAATGAGATGGCAAATTAACAGACTGACCATGCACTTCGATCAGCGGCATAAAAAACAAAATACCAAACGATAGAGATAGTTGTGGCTTTCCGAGTCGTGTGCATAACTCTTTAAAACGACTCTTTGACAACAAAGAAGACATGCTTACACCCTTTCTGATTTCCATTTAATACTTTTATTAATATTCAATAACATTACTTTATTTAATACTCAAAACGCACACCCAGCTCCACTGAACGACCAGTTTCTGGTGCGTAGTGTCTTAGGAAGGAAGTCGAATTTCGAATAGGCTTATCCAGCAGATTTTTCCCCCTCAAAAAGATACTGTATGAACCCGAAGATTGAGAAGAGGTGGATAAATACCCTTGGTGCACTACACTCATGTCTGCCCGAAGATATTGATCGGTGGGCAATTCATTCAACCCGGTGTGCTTTTGAGCCCGTATTTGTGTCATCCGTAAAGACGCTTGCCATTCTCCTTTTTGATATTGAAATTCCGAACCAATCCGCATGGGGGGCAATCTTGGAATATCTCGTGCGGAATTTTCTCCAAAAAAGACAGCATCAACAGTCGGAACTTCATTAAATTTCCCACGAACGTAATCCGAAAAGAAAGACCAAATAAATTCACCCTTACCCACTACTAAAGAAGGTAATTCCCAATTCAGTTCATACCCCCAAAATGTGGCATCTTCCTGCGTATATTCCAACAAAGTTAAACATTCACTAATAACGGAACACCCGCCTTGAAACAGTTCTGACTCCCGATCAAACAACAAACCCGTATTTTGTTGATAGATGTAATCCTTCGCATCGGTATAAAAAAGATTTCCTTTAATGTCACCAATATCATACCCAATAAAATTAAGCGCACTTTCCAAGCCAACTTCCGCATGAGAAAAAGTTTCTGCATCCAAAGGGCCGTTTCTCAACAAGGCACCCATATCAAAGGAACGCGTTGCCAAATGTTGGCCGAAGGATAACAATTCGTGGACATCTGGCGCACGTTGCGACAAGCTGAATGCCGTTGATAACACTGTGTCGCTATCCCACTGATAACGAAATGCCATTTGATGGCTAAACGTTTCATATTCAATCGGCGAAAATTGAAAACTGACCCCCAAATAGGGAGCGGTGGGTTCATTCGGAGAAAGCGTCGTTATCTCATATCGTGAGCCCAACTCGATTTGCCAATCGTGAATGTCTTTTTGGCCAACCCAATAAAAGGCATCCATTTCTTGATCCGTCGCGGGAACAAAAGACTCCACACCTCGCGCAGAAAATTCCCGCTCAAAACCTTGCCAACCCAGTTCACCCTCAAAGCCCAAAAAATCCGACCACAATACTTTTAAACGAGATTCCAACACCTCGTTTATAAATTCAGTACTGATCACACCCACTTCTTCTTCGATGTGATCATAATTCACCTCTGACACGAGAATTTCGATTTCATCAATAGAGGGCAAGAAAGCGTTGTTAGCAAATTGAAAAGGCGAGTGCCATTTTACTCTACCATCGTGACGCTTATGGTTAAGGTCAACCCGAACAGGTGTGGCAACAATGCCACCATCGGTCTCATTACCCGAAGGGTGTGCGTGATGATGTCCGCCGCCTGGAGCATCTTCAACTTCAATATGCGCACCGATGGGAATACCGTAACGGTTATCTAAACGGCTTACAGACACCCCGGCAGAAATAACCTCACCATTCCATGCAAAACCCACTGCGCCATTACGAGCATCCGACGCGGTGTTGGGCAGAGTGTCGTTAAAATTGAAATTAACAATATCCCCAAACTGTTGCGCTACCGCTTCGGTATCAATCGCTTGACCTGAGATTTGCACATCATCGTGTTCTCTAAGAAAACCATCGAAGTGAATTCCTATCTTACCCGCGTGGGCATCCAAACGGATGCGGTTAGTGGTTTGGTCATGGTCATTTACCAACTCACGACGGGTTTCGGCTTGAAAAAAAACATCATCGGAATCCGTTTGATAACGAGATAACGATGAATTATTTTTTTCTGAAGACGCGGTAAAAGGGATTCGCTGTGTTTCGACTTCAACCACACCGCCAATGGCGGCACCACCGTGTACTAATGTCGTTGGGCCACGAACTACTCGTATCGTATTAGCCGAGGCTGCCTCCAAGGTGGTTGCGTGATCACCACTTAATGAAGAGCCATCCCAGGCACCAATTTGGTCTTGTACTAACCTCACCCGCACACCAGATAACCCCCGTAATACTGGCAAGCCCACCGCTGGGCCAAATGAAGCATTATGGACACCCGGTTCAGCACTAATGGTTTCACCCAGCGTACCACTGACTTTTACCATTAATTCAGTACCACCTAACTCTATGGTTGGCTGCCCAATTGTACTGTCTGGGGTTTTTCTGCCTTCCACCCGAATTTCTTCGACGCTGTTTTCATCTTCAAGCTGATTTTCTTGTGCAATAGCAAATTGGTAAGGCATCAATCCACATGCACTCATCAGCAAACATAGCGGTAAATATTGTTTGGTATTAGACATACGTTGGAGGAAGTGCATCATAACCATTAACTATCCGCGATTATTGTAAAATTAAAAAAGAAAAACACACCAAGAAGTAAAAAGGCATTAAAAGAGCCTCTTACTCTTAGTGTGCTTAGATTTTTGGTACGCTTACGAAAGTAAACGATTGGTATTTAAAGAGACAAAGCCGTACCTATTCAGCACGCAGATCAATAGCCGCTTCAAAATCTTCTTCATCCAAACCTAAATTAAAGGCAATATAGAAAGGCTCAGAGGCGGTGTGATCATCGCCATAAACACGAATGGCAATCATATAAGCTCCATCACGCGGTGCACCTGTACCAAAGAAATTATCCACTTCAAATTCCAAGTGAGTATGGACACCACCTTCACGATCCGCACGATCAATTAATCCATAGGTGTCACCAGAAAAGACATTCTCACTACCAAAAATGGTTTCTTCTCCACGTAACCCATACAATAAAACTTCTTCAGTAAAGCTGCCTGTTACCCACTCCAGGCCGTTAAAATAATGCAACTGACCAACGGCGTTGTACCAAATGGGCTCAAAATCATTAAAGGTTCCATCTTCTGCAAGAAACCCAGGGTCATCCGTCGCGTATGGATTTTCGCCTTCACCAAATTCGGCTTCCAAAATTTTCCAACCCGTATCTTTATCAAGCGGAGCTAAATTTAATACTTCAACTTGACCAGATGGCTTAACGCCTAAATCAACATCAAAATGTTCAGCATTCGCACTCTGAGAAAGCAGTGCTGCTGATAACAAAGCACCACCTAGAATATTTTTAATCATATTAATTTCCAGTATTTAAATAAGATAAAAACCCTGCCCTGCTCTTTACAAACAGCGTATTTTTCAAAAGATAATCGTTGTTTTTTTGAACAAGACATAAAAGCAGCAGTAAAAAAGGGCACTTACTGCTCGAAAATTGATGAAAATAGGCATCACCAATTCGCCACTCACTGTCTTATGGATAATTTTTAAACCATATTTTGAACGATAAAAAGAAATTTCATTTTTTGCGTGTCGACAACTCGTTATGTTATAACATAACTTAATATTTATTAAAATGACAATTCAACTGAATAATTTTTTAATACTTTTATTAAATAATCTCAAAAAAGATAAATTCATTAATTTAAACGAAGGAAACATCATGCGGCTGTCCAACGCAAACTCAATGGGATTTACCTCCTTAATCGTAATAGCCAGTATTGGTATGTCAGCTTGTGGGGGGCAAAGCAGTGGTGGTGAACGCATGAGCCTTACCGAAACACCAATAGCACCAGATCAAAATCCATCAACACCGGCGCCAGAGCCAGAACCAGAACCAGAACCAGAACCAGAACCAGAACCAGAACCAGAACCGCCACTGATTATCACCGTAGAGGCAACCCATCCCAATGCCAGTGATGAAAACAATGGTGTCCCTGAAGAAGAAGGCGGTTCCGGACCCTTTAAAACGTTACAAGCAGGATTAGATAATTTATTACCCGGCGGAACGCTTTACGTTAAAGCAGGGGTAGACGCTAACGGTGAACGCTATCGCTATCAAGTCGATACAGCTGATACCACCACAACAAGCCAAGGGTTTGTGTTGAATACGTCTGGTAGCGATATCACCCCAATTCACATTGAAGGTATCGCAGACAATAATGGTCAAGCACCACTTATTGACCAAGGGCAAACCCAATCGAGTGAAACACCCCTTAGCGGCATAGTCTTAAACTGTGTGAGTCACATTACCATAAAAAATATGGAAATTCGTAATGTCAACGACGCAGGGGTTACCTCATCGCTAAGTGGATGTGAAACCTCGAATATCACCTTAGAAAATCTTGTTATTCATGATGTTTTTGGTGAAGAATGGGTAGCCGGTATTCGACTCGCCGGTGTGAGTCACGCCTTGGTAAAGGGCAATACAATTTATGATATTTTTCAAGAATTACCCACAACACAATCCGTTTTAGATGCACCCAATACCGTAAATGAAACTGTCACTGATATTACCATTACAGACAATACCATCAGCAATAGCACCACCGGTGTTTATCTCAATAGTGCCCGCGCGCGCGCGCTCGAAAACATTACGATTTCTGAAAATACGTTTACGGATATCAATGTTGCGGTACAAGCATCAGCAGGAAATGATCAAGCACCGCCTATAAATTCGATATCGGTACACCATAACCTTGCTGAAAATATGGATCACTTTCTTCATGCGGATCAAGCACCGCTTATTGCCACATTTGACAATTTTCGTATTTTTAATAACACCGTAGTAAAAACCAATAAACCCGCACTTGAATTTAGAGGCGTCAATGCAGTGTCGGTTTACAATAATATTTTCACTGAATTACAAGATGATGTAGTGGTAACACGACACTCTCCCAATGCGGAAATCACAGAACAATTTACACGCTTCGATTACAATGCCTATTGGCAAGCAGACAGCTTAGCTTGGACATTAGATTTAGGAGGAAGTGAGCAAGCTCGTGTTCTCACACTGGAAACCTGGGCACAAACGGAACACCCTGAACTCATGTCGGCTGTGGGCACAAACTCCACAGTGACCGCGCCAGGCTTTGAAAATGCTGAAATAAGAGATTACCGCTTAAGTGTCGATTCACCTTTACGCGGAGCTGGGTTAAACCAAGTTGATTTAGGGGCTTATTCTGACAACGAAGCGCCCTAAGTAAGTCCTCTTTTAAGTAGAAGATCCAATACAGTAACCGAGACTTGTGCTCGGCTGCTGTATTGATTAGCGGTATTGATACTGCCTTTGTTTGTTATGTGCGATCACTCTTTAATTGACCATAATTCCTGATAAATCCACCTGAGCCCTTTGGCTAAGCCAACTGGAAAAGTTGAGTAATGATCTGTGCCTTGAACAATTTCATCTTGTAGATTTAGCCCCGCATAATTTCGAGAACGTAAACGGGAAACGAACTTTTGATGCCCTTTAACCATCTCCTTCATCCCGTTCTCAGGTGTTTCTAATGAGCATGTGGCATAAAAAACATTGATCTTAAGATTTTTGTTGTTTTTTGCGTAAAAATCTTCGGTTGCAGTGATGGTATTATTTTTCCACCAAAGAGAAGGGCTAGTTAAGATGTAGCTAGAAAACATCTCGGGCTTGGTAAGGAAAACCCAAGTACCAAAAGAACCACCAAGTGAATGCCCAGCAAGAATGCGCTTATCGGGGTCAGCGCGAAATTTTTCCTCAATAAATGGGAACACTTCTTTTTCTATAAATGTCAGGTACTCAGCAGCTCCTCCTGTTTTGTAGCTTTTCCAGCTTTTATCTTGTTCAGGAGTTAGATCTCTAACTCTGCTAAATTGCCCATTTTCCCCGTGCGCAAAAGCTATACCGACAATTATTGCTTTATCCATACTCGGAAAGTGCGTAACACCTGATGCGACTTTGAAAGTATGGGGTCCATCATTCAAATATAAAACTGGGTACGTTTTCTTTTCGCTTTCTTTCGCTAAATAGTCGTGCGGAACCTTAACATATATATCATATTCACGACCTAAATTAGATGAACTTATGGTGTAAATCTCTGAATTTTTTATTTCAAATGATCTCTCTACCTGAGTTACAGAAGCAAAAGTATTTGCCTGAAGAAAAAGAAAAAATACTGCAGTCAAAAAAATTCTATTCATGTAATTACTACCTATTGCACATAGCGAGACTGTAGAAAAACACAAACTACACCCTTCAAATTTTGTTAATTTTTTGCGCCAAATAATCTAAACAAAAATAAATTCTGGCACCACTTTACAAATTGATCAAAAAACAAGCTGCCCAATCGATAAACCCAGTTTATACTCAATCAAGCAGTTCAACGCGAACTCAAATGTTCGGCTTGTATCTGACGATTGAAATCAATCGGAACCAATGTGATTTACTTGAGGTGTACGGGATAAAATTTGGCACGCCTGGCTATTATTCAGCCAAGAGTATCAACTATTAGAATCAACTATGCCAAAGTTTAAGTTTTTCTACAGTCTCAACGCCGCCAGCAGGCGGCCGATAACCCAGAGCGAAGCGGCGGTTTTTTGGTATTCTTTTTTAAATGTTTATTAGAATTTCTCTTTGGACGGTCATTGGCCCTCTTTTAAACGTGCCTTTAAAAAGGCCGCTTTAGCTGCTGCACTCCGTAGCTTATACTCATGTATAATGCCCCCAATACAATACCCCAAAATGCACTGCCAATACTCAATAACGACATTCCCGAAGCCGTCACTAAAAATACAATTAACGCGGGTTCTCTGTGTTTCTCATCCGTAATAGCACCAAAAAGACTATTACCAATAGTGGCCAATAACGCTAACCCCGCAATGGCTAAAATAAGAGGTTTAGGGAAGGCAGCAAATAACGCAACCACCGTTGCACCAAAAACCCCGGCAATAAGATAGAACACACCTCCCCACACGGTCGCCCAATAACGTTTATCGGCCTCTTCATGAACATCCCTTCCCATGCAAATGGCGGCGGTTATTGCCGCCAAACAAAAACAAAAACCACCAAAACACGCAAAGACAATACCGGTTATGCCCGTCCAGCCGACCAATGGTGATACATTCACGGTATATCCATTAGCCCTTAACATTGCCACGCCCGGCATATTCTGAGAGGCCATAGTGACAATAAACAGCGGTACGGCAATACTGATAATGGCATCTAACGTAAAAGTAGGAGCCGTCCAGACAGGCTCTGTGAGAGTAAAATGCACCTCTGACAACGAAAGCGTACCTTGAGTAAACGCAATCACCACACCACTTAGCAATACCAACGGAATCGCGTAGCGAGAAACCAATTGTCGTGCCATTAAATAACACAGCAACATGGTTCCAACCAAAAAGGCGTTATTTTCAAAGCCAACAAAAACGTCTAAACCAAACCTTAGTAGTATTCCTGCCAACATAGCCGAGGCCAACGCCGAAGGCACTCGGTTCATTAACCGCTCAAAAATGCCCGTAAACCCAACTAACGCGATCAACACCGAACAGACGATAAAAGCACCCACCGCCTCACTTAAGTTGAACCCAGGTAGGCTGGTCACCAATAGCGCTGCTCCTGGCGTAGACCAGGCACAAGCCACTGGGGTTTTATAAAAAAGCGATAAGCCAATACACGATAATCCCATCCCCAAGCCCAATGCCCACATCCAGGAGCTGATTTCGGCTTCAGAAGCACCGGCAGCAGCGGCGGCCTGAAAAATAATCGCAGCAGCACTGGCATACCCCACCAATACTTTAACGAAGCCCGCCACAATAGCGGGCACATTAAATATGTCCTGTACAAATGTTCTCGTCATAATGCCTTCACTTATCACTACTGATACATTGATTAACCGTAGTTAACCAACCGTTATTAACCAACGAAGAATTGCGTTTGAAATGATGATATTGGCTTTGATTGCAAAAAGAAATTACGACAAAAGCATAAGGCGCCCAGAGCCTTAAACAAAGCGACTTTTCCAGCCTCCCTCAAAATGTTATGTTATAACAATAAAAATATGGATTGAGAGTCATTAAACAAGAATCATTAAACAAGAGCCATTAAACAAAAGTCATTCAAGCTCAAGCAAGAGTGATTAAACCAAGGATGATTAACTAAGAGTCAGCAACGAAAGGCAGCTGGTTTCAATAACTGATTCATCTGAATAAATTTCGTCTGAATAAATAAAGGCATAGCCCCATGCAAAATACCTCCCTCCCCGTTACCGTGCTGTCCGGGTTTCTCGGTGCCGGCAAAACCACTGTGCTCAACCACATCCTCAATAATAGGGAGGGGTTGCGTGTCGCCGTAATTGTTAATGACATGAGTGAAGTCAATATTGATGCAAGCACCATCAAAAACGAAGTTACACTCAATCGCCAAGAAGAAAAGCTGGTTGAAATGTCTAACGGCTGCATTTGCTGTACTTTGCGGGAAGATTTACTCATTGAGGTCAGAAGGCTCTCTGAAGCGGGCCAGTTCGATTACCTGCTTATTGAATCCACGGGAATTTCTGAGCCTCTGCCTGTCGCAGAAACCTTCACCTTTGCCGACGAAGATGGTATTTGCCTGTCAGATGTTTCCCGGTTGGATACCATGGTCACGGTCGTCGATGCCGCCAATTTCCTCAGTGATTACAAGAAAGCGAAATACCTTAACGATATTGGAGAAAGTCTCGGTGAAGAAGACGAACGCACAGTAGCAGATTTATTGGTGGACCAAATTGAGTTTGCTGATGTTATTTTACTCAGCAAAACCGATTTAGTCAGCACTTCCCACACTGAAGAGACCATTGCAATCCTCAAGTCCCTGAATAAAACAGCGGAAGTGATCCCGATTTCACAGGGCAATATTAACCTTAAAAAAGTACTGGGTACCGGCCTTTTTGATTTTGAAAAAGCACAACAATCTCCGGGCTGGCTCGCCACGTTAAGAGGAGAGCACACTCCAGAAACAGAAGAGTATGGTATCAGCAGCTTTGTTTATGAAGCCAGACGTCCCTTTCATCCTAAAAAATTCCATGAATTTTTACACAACGAAAAAACCACCGGTAAACTCTTACGCTCCAAGGGGTATTTTTGGTTAGCCAGCCGACCAGAATTTGCCGGCAGTTGGCAACAGGCGGGCGGCATTGCACGCTATGGGTTCGCAGGCATGTTTTGGAAAGCCATACCTGAATCACAATGGCCAGAAGATGAAGAATACCTTGAGTCTATTAAAAGTCGCTGGGTAGAACCGTTTGGTGACATGAGACAAGAATTGGTCTTTATTGGGCAAAACCTCGATCAAGCATTCATCACCCAGGCTCTCGATGACTGCCTGCTTACCGATGAAGAATTGCTCGCGGGAAAAAGCGAGTGGCTTACACTCGAAGACCCTTTTCCTGTGTGGCAAGAACAATGATATGAAAAAGAGTAAAAATTAAGCGATAACAGTCACCATCATAATATTACTCAACGGGTAGTTTAAGCGCTTTCTATGCTAAGCTGCCCCAAACATTCATCAGCATTTCAATTTCTACTCACGTTCTCCCTCAGTGGGCAAAAGCGACATCATTATGACCTCTTCTGCTGTACCGGCTATCATCATTACCGGTTTCCTTGGCACCGGAAAAACCACGGCTATTCAACACTTAATGAAGCAAAAACCTTCTCATGAACGATGGGCGATTCTCATTAATGAGTTTGGTCAAATAGGAATGGATGAGCAACTTTTGTCACCGGGGGTTTCTCAGAAATCCGGCATTTTCACAAAAGAAGTACCGGGTGGTTGCATGTGCTGCACCAGTGGGCTGCCCATGCAAATAGCACTGAATATGCTGATTGCCAAATCAAAACCTCACAGACTTATTATTGAACCCACAGGCCTCGGTCACCCAAAAGAAGTGATTGAAACACTCAGTAGCGAGTATTATCAAGAGGTTATCAAACTCGCTTTGGTTGCCACGTTAGTGGACCCACGACATTTTCACCAAGACAAATACCTCTCTCATGAAACTTTTCGGCAGCAATTAAGTATTGCCGATGTCATCATCGCAAACAAAAGCGATTTATGCGAAGAGTCAGACCATATTGCGCTGAGGCAATTTCTCGATCATGAAATACACCAAGACCTACCCGTTATATGCTCAGAACAAGGGCAAATATCACTGGAGGATGTCAAACTCTATGCCCGAGCGAAAGTAGAACCGCCCATTCAGCCTCTGAACATTGACGAACCCAAACCTACCCTTATCTCAACTCCCGTTACTTCACGAGTATTAAAAAACAATCGCTTATCGCCCATTCCTGCGGAAGCGAATCGCAACCTGCAAGAGCCAACGAACTGGCCAGAAGAAGGTTATATCTTTGCAAAAAATACCGCTGAAAATTATTTCAGCTACGGTTATCGTTACCCTTATGAGTGCCTTTTTAATCAAAAGGTCCTGCAAGATTTTTTTGATGCTATTCAAGCCATCAGAGTAAAAGCCATTATTCGAACCGAACAGGGCTTTATTCAAATTAACCGCGCTTATGACACCCTCTCCACACACAAAACCACCCCCTTAAAGGAAAGCCGCTTAGAATTTATTACTGAACAACCTATTGCCAGTGAATTATTGAATCTGCTTCAAGAGGCAGTGACATCATAACTCGTCACTTAGGGATTGTTGATGCCCACTCTTCTTTCAACTCACTGTCTGAATACTCTTTCAACTAAAAATAAGGACTATTCATTCTAAAGTGCTATCAATGATTTTTTTAGCACACGCTATCAAACATTATTTTCAAATAAAAACAGCCATCCCAAATAATCAAAAAACAAAAAAAATTAAAACCGCTTAATGTTTTTTTACACAAAACCCTCCTCTCTTAAAAATCAATAAAAATTAACATTTCTTTTCTAGATTTGGCGCTTCCTTTCTCTCCCCAAAGAACGTTATTCACAAAAACTCTGGTACCATTTAACTGCACAACAAAAAAACCAAAAAGAATTTTTCAACTTCTAAAACAATTTTACTCACAAACAAAACCATGATTTCAA
Source organism: Marinibactrum halimedae (assembly GCF_021234875.1). GTDB lineage: Bacteria > Pseudomonadota > Gammaproteobacteria > Pseudomonadales > Cellvibrionaceae > Marinibactrum > Marinibactrum halimedae. Next base: position 158,914 of record NZ_JAJQVM010000004.1, read on the forward strand.
AGGAAGATCCCATGAAAGCCTTAACATCCTCTATATTTATAATTTTTTCTCTCACATTACTTGCATCATCACACACACTCTCGAAGCCTGACGAAATACAACACACACCAAGTAACGACAAAAAAAACTACCTCATTCAATTTTCCGACAATTCATTTATTTCAAAAACCGAAAATCAGATAAAAGAAGAACGCGAAGAAATTATTCAAGCAACGGGAGGAAAAATTCGGCATCACCTTTACAACATAAATACCATTGCTGTGTTACTCACCTCTGAGCAAGTTCAAAAACTGAAAGCACACTCTACAGTTAAGCGAATAGAAATTGATCCTATAAGAGAGCTACAAACTGTCAGCCCAACCAATAAAAAATACAAAAAAAATGCTCATTCAAAAAAATCAATATGGAAAAATACCAAAAAAAGCCGATGGATAAAACAAAAACCGAGCTGGGGTGTTAATGCCGTGCAAGCAGGTGCACCGCTCACAAAGTGGGTACCAAATGGTATTACCGTTTGTGTGATTGATACAGGGTATGATATCGACCATCCTGATTTACAATTAAATAATGTCTATGGTGATACTTATGGGCCTATTGAAGGTAATTGGTACGAGCCCATTGATTCTCATGGACCTCACGTTACCGGAATTATGTTTGCTCTAGACAATAACCTAGGCACCGTCGGAGTAACTCAAAATGCGGCATTCAATTTGTATGTAGCAGGCTTTGTGAATAAAAGTCTGGAGATTCGTAGCTCAGACATCATGAAAGCCCATGAAGGCTGTGCAGAGGCCGGTGCCAATATTGTCAACATGAGTTTAGGCTTTCTTGAATCGTCTGAAATTGAAGCGGATTTTTATGCACAGCAATATAAAAAGGGTATTTTAACCATTGCAGCTTCAGGTAATTTTCAAAGTAGCCAATATGCCTACCCAGCGTCTTACCCTTCTGTCGTGGCGGTCGCAGCGGTAGACAGTCATCTAGAACCTGCGTATTTCTCCCAATATACCGACCAAATTGAACTGTCTGGGCCAGGTATGGCAATACGCTCTACCGTTAATGCCGGTGAAGGCTGGGATGCCAGCCTGTATGTTGGCCGCACATCATTCCTCGATAACGAAGTCGTTCCCTTAAAACGTGTCATGTTTAATGAATTTAATCTGTTTGATAACATCTCTTTTCCTGGAGCCGCTTATGGAAAGTTGTTTCATTGCCCCAGTAGCCTTGATTGCTCTGGCGCCGCCGGTAAAATCTGTTTAATTGAGCGAGAGTTTGAAGAAAATTTTCTCGACTATCCGGAAATAAATGCAGTCATGAGCTGCCAAGACGCTGGTGGCCGAGGCGCCATTATTTACTCTTCAAAAACACGCCCCGGATTACAAGACACCAATTTACTCGACACAACATTTTCTCAAAACATTATCGCCGTCAGTGTGGATCGTGAGACAGGTAAAAAACTCAAAACACTCATTGGCCAGAAAACCTACCTGCGTGTAAATCATGGCAGTAATCATGAATACCTCAGCGGCACCTCAATGGCCACACCGTATGTGACCGGTGTTGCTGCTATTGCCTGGTCCTACCACCCACACTGTACCGCACAAGAGATTAGAGCCGCACTTTCTGCCACAGCCCTGGATCTTCATACTCCAGGTAGAGACGACTCCACAGGTTTCGGCCTTGCGCAAGCCAATGCAGCCGTCGATTTTCTTAACAAAAATGGATGCCCGCTACTGAATTGACCTATAAGAAATATAATGACAACTCACTCAAAATAATGTCTTTTCAATAAAAATAGCTGACGAATAAAAGGGAAAACTCAATACCATTTCATCGTTTCGAACCATCACTTCACCTTGACGAAAAATGCAAGCAACTTTATGATCAAGGTGAAGTGTCTTTGAGCCACTTTCTTACGATTCACTAACCTAAACACACAGCCACACCCTAAAAGAAAACCTTTTTAATTTTTATTACTGCTGTACCCCATAGCCGTCAACCCAATGAATAAACCCAATAAACCTGGGTAAATGAGCAAAAAATCAATGAGCACGTCAGAATCTGACTATTTACAGCACTACAATATACACAACTACGATACGCCGTTATGCACAGTAGATATGTGTATATTTTCAGTGTTAAACGATAGCGTTAACGTTTTATTAGTCAAACGCTCTGAACACCCAGAACGAGGAAAATGGGCACTGCCTGGAGGATTCGTTCACCCTGAAAAAGATCAAACCTTAGACGACACGGCCTATAGAAAACTGTTTGAAAAAACCGGAGTGGCCTCGCCCTATCTAGAACAAGTTGGCACTTTTGGTAATAATTCGAGAGACCCAAGAGGATGGTCACTCACCATTGCTTACTTCGCGCTTATCAATAGCAGTGACATCACTCTTTCTGCCAATGAATCTTCTGAACGAGCCCAATGGGTTCCTATTCATGAGTTAAATGACTACTGCCCAATGGCCTTTGATCATCTAACTTTATTCACGCACTGTTATGAACGGCTGAAAAATAAAGTTCAGTACACTTCACTCCCCATTAATCTTTTACAAGAAGAATTTACCTTAAGTGAGTTACAACAACTTTTTGAAATTTTACTCAACAAACACCTAGATCGAAAAGCATTTCGAAGACGATTTTTAGATGCCGATATTATTGAAGAAACCGGCAATATGAGAGCCAGCCATACGCGCCCTGCAAAATTGTATCGTGCCAAACAACTGGGTGCAGAACATTATTTTTTACGCTCCATTGAAGGTCCACGCTCTTAACTTTCTTTCTTGAAAATCAATTTCCTATACACAATGAATCACAACAGCTCAAGGCGGCATCTAAAAAATTGAAAAACATTGTCGTGATTTTCATTTAAATGAAAATCATCCCAACCCCAATTTAGACTGGCCAGTCTAAGTTCATATCAATATTACTCATTTATTTTTTAACAAATGCTTGATTTTCATTCAATGTTTTCTACAAACTATAGAAGACATCTCTTTCATCATGACAGTACTGGATGTTTTGGATCTGATTTTACATCCTCAAAAACGGATACCGAAAAAACGGTATCGTGAAAAGTTGGATCATCAACGGAGGTAGCTTTGTCTACTCTCACATCTTAAAAATGATAATAATTAAAATAGGTTACTGTATGAAATCAATAAATCATTGGGCATACTCCATTATGCTCACCGTTACCTTATGGATGACACTGGTCAGCACGCAAGCGATTGCAATTTGCATCAATATCGATATACCAGATACGCCACTGTATACGTTTGATGATGAAGGAATTTTCATTCAAACCCACGATGGATTGGAATTGGACGCCAATATATTTATTCCCACAGGGGCCAGCGAAGAGGATAAACGCCCTGCCATCATTTTTATTAATAGTTGGGCACTCAATGACAACGAATATTTAGCCCCTGCAAAACGATTTGCAGAAAAAGGTTACGTTGTTTTCAGCTATACCACTCGTGGTTTTGGCTGCTCAGAAGGCAAAGTCAGTGTTGTGACTGACGATGATATGAGTGACCTTTCCTCTGCCGTTGATTATTTAGATTCTCTTGGTTTCGTCGATATCGACAATATTGGCGCGTCAGGAATTTCATACGGCTCGGGTATTTCTCTTGTTGGTCTTGCCAAAGAACCCAGAATAAAAACGGTGGCCGCAATGAGCACTTGGGATTCCATCGTTGACTCCATATACAAAGACAATACCACGCGCCTTGCGTGGGGAGCGGTTCTGGTTCTCAGTGGCGAGGTCATCGGAAATCTGGACAATGAAGTTCGAAAGGTTTACACCAGTATATTGACCAATAAAAATATTGATTACGTTCGAGAATGGAGCGCAAAGCGCTCTCCTCGCTCTTACATCGATTTAATCAACGAACGTAACGCACCAGTTTTTATCGCTAACAATTATGGTGATGGGTTATTTCCTCCTAATGGTGCTATGGCGCTGTATTCCAAATTAACCACTCCGAAACATTTAGAATTAAATCAAGGCGAACATGCCACTGGCGAGCTAGACGGTTTGTTAGGGCTGGATAGCTTCACCTGGACAAATGCCGAAAATTGGTTTGATTACTGGCTGAAAGGCGATACCAGCCTGAACATTCCCAATGAGAGAGTTTTTATTGAAACCGACCTCAATAAAAAGCGCGAAGTCTATTCCCAGCTGCCTGATGAGATTGCCGATACCCAAACTTTTTACCTTACGCCCAGTGGTTTACTTCGAGACGGTTCTCTGTCTGAACAACCCTACCAAGGCAGGGAGACATCAAACCGAATTATGGCGGGCATTGATAGCGGTGCATGGAGCGGAATTCCTATTCTGGCCAGCATATTCGATGGTAATTTAGGAGAGCCTGTTACAATGAGACGTCTGTTGTTCAACTCTCTCGCCGGGCAATGGTATGAATCACCTACTCTCACTCAAGGTATGCGTATTCGAGGGATTCCCAAACTGGATTTGGAGGTCAGCAGCAATACTGACCATTTTCAAGTGGTCACCTATCTCTATGATATTGCGCCCAATGGTCTTGCTACTTTAATTAATTATGCCCCTTACAGTCGGCATGATTTGGAGCGAGGAGAAAATGTGCAATTTACGATGGAATTGACCGCAGCCGCCTACGACATACCCGCTGGGCATAAACTGGCTGTTGTGATCGATACTTTCGATTTACTTTTTACTCCCCCCTCGATTCTTCCTTACTCTTTGAATTTTCATTACAGTCGAGAGTTTCAACCCAAAATTGAGATACCAGTACTCTAAAATGCCTATCGTATAGATACAAAAAAAAGCCCGCTATAACTTGCGGGCTTTTTATTTTCACATTTAGAAAAATAGAATCAAAGAAATCAATTCTAACAAATAGACACCAAGAAAAAAGAAACTACAAAAGTGTAATGCCTTCAGGGGTAATATTGATTTTTTTGCCTTTGTATAGTTTTCCTAATGCTTTTTTGTAGTTGTTTTTACTCACCCGAAATAATCGATGTACCTCTTTTGGATCGGCTTTATCGCCCAAGTCAGATACACCACCATGAGCTTCAAGGTATTCAAGTATTTTTTCACACAACTCATCACGACCCTGCCCCGCAGGCAACTGCAGGCTAACATTGATTTTTCCATCTGGGCGAATACTTTTAATATAGCCTTCGATTTTTTCACCAAATCTTACCGGGCGAAAAGCATCATCTCGGAACAACAAGCCAAGGTGACTATTTTCAATCACCACTTTATAGCCTAGTTCGCTTTTCCCCCATACTTGTAATTGAACTGCTTGACCTGGTTTAAACACTCCAAAACGTTCTGGCAAATGACGATTTAATTTACTGCTTGCCACAATTCGATCTGTCGCGGCATCCACATACACATACACCATATGGGATTGCCCTACCTCAAAACGCATATGTTGTTCTGAGAACGGAACCAACAAATCTTTGGGTAGGCCCCAGTCCATAAACGCGCCCATACGATTCACATCAGTGACTTTTAAATAAGCACATTCACCCACCATCACACGTGGTGTTTCCGTGGTCGCAATATAGTCGTCTTCCGAGTCCAGGTAGATAAACACATCCAGCATGTCACCAATTTGGGTATTCTCTGGCACATAACGCTTGGGCAGCAGAACGTTATCCAACTCTTCTGCGTACAGAAATACCCCAAAATCTACAGCTTTGACTACTTGCAACCGATTTAGCCTACCCACTTCTACCATACTACGTTCACCACGCTGTCTTCATTTTTAACCCATTGACCATCCCCATTCAAATCCCGCTTACCACATTAAATCATCGGGGATTTCAAACTGAGCGTAGTAAGCTTCATCAGAATCTTCTTCAACACTATCCACGTCTGCAGGCGCATCAGCCAACGCCTGTTTAGTGTTGTATACCAATACGGTTGACTCATCTCGCTCACGAATTTTATCCGCAACCGGGCGGGGAATAACTTCATAATTCTCACCCAGCCTAGCAATACACAACACACCACGAGTCACCTGATCAGACATTTTGGCGGTTAACAGAATTCGCTTGATGGTTTTATCATCAGTAAAGTTAAACTCAACGTCACCGTTGCCTTTGTCGATACGATTCATTTGCACCAATTGAATGACTTGAGCGGCAATCGCTTTACGTTCAGCCTCCGCATTCTTTTGCTGATTCAACTGACGATCTTTTTCCTGCTTTGCCAAACGTGCGGCCTCAGCCGCCTGCTGAGCCTCAGGAATACTTTGCTCTTTACTACGGCGCTCGACATTCTTCTGCTTTTTCTTTTCTTTCGTGATTTGCTTAGCTTTTTTCTTATCCACAAGCCCAGCACCAAGCAATTGATCTTGCAAGGATTTACTCATAAAAACACCTATTTTATCTGCCGTTTTCTTCTAAGGTTTTCTTCCAACATTCAGCATGGGTAAGCGGCTTTACACCCTCTGTTTACCCTGCCCTTCTGCAATGACGGTCATTATGCCATCAAACCGCCCCATATCACTGGTAAAAGCATAAAAATTCACGTTTCAATAAGCGAGAGCGGTTCAGACCATTAAAGATACCGGTTAAAACATAAGCTTTAGGAGAGAACACCAAAATAAACCGCGATGACCACAGCATATCGAGCGCCCTTCCCAATGGCCGTCAGTACAATGAGCCAAGCAAAGGGCACACGCATTACGCCAGCAAGAAACGTTAAAGCATCCCCAACGATAGGCAACCAAGCGAATAACAAGCTCCACTTTCCATATTGTTGAAACCAACCTTGCGCCCTCTGGCGTTGATGGCGTTTAAAGGGAAACCAAGGTTTTGACTCAAGATGAATCAAATAACGACCCAGTACCCAGTTCACTACCGCCCCTAAAGTGTTACCCAAGGTCGCCACAGCCCATAACCCTACCGTGGGATAGGATTTTGCCAGTAAAGCAACCAGTGTGACTTCCGAAGAAAAAGGCAATAACGTGGCCGCGCCAAGCGCGCTAAAAAATAAGATTAGATAACTCAGAGGGCTTGCTCCACCGGTGTGCAATCGAGGGTATTATTACTGCAAAAAACCGCCTTAGCAAAGCCGTGAAATAAACGACGTTGCGCAGAATGATAAGGCATATACTCTGGGTGCCACTGAACACCTAGAATACAGCGGTTCTTATCCTGACTTTCTACCGCTTGAATAAAATCATCTTTATCTTGAGCCGCAATACATAACCCCTTTGCCAAACGATCGATGGCCTGATTATGTAAACTGTTAACTTTGACAGCTTTTTTATTTATCAACCGATTGATTTTTGTACCCTTAATCAAGCTTGCCAGCTTTATAGGAAATAAACTATTGCGATTGGGCGTCATTCGCCTTTTTAAACGAATATCCGTATACAAACTCCCCCCCAGTACTACATTAATCAATTGCGCACCACGGCAAATACCCAAAATGGGAATATCACATGCTATGGCCATACGAACCATAGACATCTCCAAATTATCACGCTCTGGATCATACTTAGCACCGGCATCGCCGGTCATACCATAATGCTCGGGCTCGATATCGTCGCCCCCACCAATAATGATACCTTTCACACCAGGTGGTATTTCTTTTGAAACCGGGGTTAAATACACCCCCCTAAGCCCGACCATCCAAAGCATAAATCGTGTTGCCCACCACCCAAAGCGCCACCGTCTATAGGCACCAGTAACAATAACCAAAGGCCTCACCTTATTCATAAAGAGGCTCCCCAGCAACCCAGCCGGCTGCTCGGGTAGCCCATCGACTCTCAATGGGGTACGCCATTCGTGCAAGTTCAACAAGGTACTCATCAATCATATCTTTAAGCTGTTTAGGTCGATGAGCGAGCTTTTCAACTTCCAGCCATAAACACCATGGAAAATACAGACTCCAGTCTGGATTATCGATATCGCAATTAGGTAATCGATAGTGAAATGTGGGACGGGGTTTAATTCTTGTGTCATCGACCACTTTCCTCACACGAGCTTCATCCAAATAAACAAATAAAGGCAAAAGATCCAAACTGCGGTTACGTGTTGGATTGTGTTCTAAATAATCATCAATTAACTGTTCCATAGAGGGGTTGTAGTCACTATCGAGTACTAATTCGATGTATGAACTGTCAAAATGCTTAACATACATGGTTAAACGACGAGTTATATCTACGTTTTCCTGTTCAACAATCCAATCGTAAAGACAAAAATACGCTCTCAAATAACGTACTATTGTACTCACTTCTAGGTCGGGCAATTCAGGGTTTAAATGCACACCAAAAGCATGATGCAGAGCATTACGAGTTCCCAAAGCACCTTTTTCTCGTAAAATTGTTACTAAATCTTCCAATCGTTCTATCTGGTTCAGTTTGATTGGAGGAGTTACTATTTCCCAGGGCACTAACTGCTCTGCAGCCTTGGTCATTAATTCAAAAGCCCGATCTGATAGACCTCCCTCCTCTGAATTATTTTCTTCTTGTTTCACTGCCAAATTTTTCATATATGAAGCATCAAGCTCCACCTTAAAACGCCCAAATTCCGATTGATTAACTTTATATTCTAAAGGGTTTATTTGCTGAATATCGCCGCCATACAAATCACAAATGCAATTTGCCATCGTCTCTATTGAGAGGCCAGAAAGCTCAATTTCAACACCCACTTTCCTTATTTTACCGTCGAACGTTTCAACCTTAATGGGCAGCCAATTTTTTCTCAATTCATCATTCATTTAGTTAAATCCCTTCTCATGTTTACAAAATGCAAAAAATACTCATGAGTGTTACTCTGCACATTCCATACCTGAGCAATTTAGGGTCTTTTATGTATATTTTATTGGCAGACGGGCTATATCCCCCATTAAAATGGTGGATTTAAACCAAAGCAGATGAATTAAACCAACAAGCTATCGGTAAAACGAAAAAATAACTGGCACGCCTCATGCTATCTGATCACTAGGTTTAAAGAATAAAATTAGCCTTACCAAAAGAGCCAATACACACCATAATAAAAGAATGATATCGAAGCACCTGCCGAAAAAGGGGTACAAATGAAAACGATTATCGGCTTCATCATCGCCATTAACTTATGTTTTGTCAGCTTAGCAATAGCATCTCCAGAAGAAGTACCAGAAAGTAAATCAGAGCAATCACACATTCAGCCACAAGTTATTGAGCAAGTGCGCTCACTTGTCGATGAAATAGCGAAACGAAGGACTGAAATACAAACCCTCAATAAAAAATTGAAGTCCACCAAAATAGAAGCAGACATTGCCGAACTGGAAGAGAAAAAACAGGGATTACAAAGGCAGCTTGAAGGACAATACGACGCCTTAGAGCAAATTGCCACAGGAACGGTCGACCTCACTTTATTCGAATCCCCTTCAGAGAAAAATTTTAGTTGGCAAAGCGAACTAGAAGAAGTATTCAAGCCCTTATTATATGAATTAAAAAAACTATCCGAACGCCCCCGTCAAATTGAGCGACTACGAAGTGAAAAAAACTCCCTTAAAACACGCATTAAAGCAGCAAATTTGGCCATTGAAGAAATCAAAATATTGATTGGTGTTGTAGAAGCAGGGAAAGCTAAAAAAGCGTTAATTCAAATGCTTGAAGATTGGAAAACTCGACGTGATGAATTAGTGAATCGAGCCCAATTGGTTGAATTTCAACTCAACGAAAAGCTCGATAATGATCAAAGTCGCAGTGCTGTCATTATCAATGCCCTGAAAGGTTTTATTACCGGTCGAGGTACTAATTTACTCTTAAGTCTCACTGCTTTTTTTAGCACATTTGTCCTTTTTAGATACTTGAGCCACTTATTGGAGCGCCTTATTGGTAAAGGCCGAGATCGTGAAAGGCGATTTTTTGCACGGCTCGTTCATGTAATATTCCAACTACTTACCGTCATATTTTCACTTTTCGCATTGATGGCGACACTTTATGCATTAAGTGACTGGCTATTACTTACCCTATTAATCATTATATTAGTAGGATTCACTTTTGCTCTGCGAAAATCATTACCACTTTATGTAGATGAGGTACGTTTGCTTCTTAATTTAGGCCCAGTGCGTGAAGGTGAGCGAGTGATCTACAACGGTTTACCATGGAGGGTTTCACGATTGAACATTTATTCTGATTTAGTCAATCCACTGCTAACCGGTGGCCGCATACGGTTACCTCTGGGTGTAATGCTTAATTTAGTATCTAGGCGCTGGTCTCGAAATGAGCCTTGGTTTCCTTGTAAACCAAATGATTACCTCATTATGCCTGATGAAACCTATGGGCAAGTGGTACTGCAAACACCAGAGGTCGTACAATTAAATGTTCGAGGTGGATCAAAACTCACTTACTCTACCCGCGACTTTATCGCAGCCCAACCACGCAATCTCTCAGAGGGTTTTGGAATCTTTATCAATTTTGGACTCGACTACGCACTGCAAGACAATATTACCTCAGACATCCCTAACCAACTCGAATCGCATCTTCGTTTAGCCGTTACCGAGAAACAATTCAATGATTTTATAAACGAACTACGTGTGGAATTTGCTGAAGCAGGCGCATCATCCCTCAATGTAATGATCCTGGCGTTCTTTTCTGGTGAGGCTGCCAGTAGTTACTATCCCATTCAGCGCTTTTTACAACGCGCTACAGTCGAAGCATGCAATGAACACAACTGGGTAATTCCTTTCAATCAATTAACGGTACATATGGATGCACCAGAAGCCTCAGCAACTCAGCCAGCACCATTAGAGCTACAAGAAACGGATAAATTAAGTTAACACCATCTATCTTTTACTTTATCTTTTTCGTTTTGATGAGAAATAAGCACACCTCTATGCAGAAGTATTAAGCCCGTATTTCTGCACCCGATAGCGCAAAGTTTCACGGGTTGTACCTAATACTCTCGCCGTCTCTGTAATATTAAAATCATTTAACTCCAAGGCATTCTGGATGATATGGCTATCCATTTCATCCAATGCCATGCTGCCATCCAGAGGAATCACAATACTATCCGTCGGAATGCCCACTGTGGAGACATTTGCTTCTTGAGAATCATTGTCTGTAAGTTGTAACCACTTACTGGGGAAAATTTCATCAGATGAAAGTAACACACAGCGCTCCACTACATTACGTAATTCGCGAATGTTACCTGGCCAGTCATAAGCTAAAAGCTGATCCCATACTTGATCTGGCACCACTTCAACACGACGATTGGCCTTGCTGTTAAATTCCGCAATGATACGAGGAACCAACTCTACTAAATCATTTTTACGCTCACGCAATGGTGGTAAAGTAATACAAAATACACTTAAACGATGATAAAGGTCATCGCGAAATCGATTGTCACGGGAGGCTTGCTCAAGATCGATACCTGTTGCGGCAATAATCTGGACATCGACAGAAATTTCACGCTCACCACCCAAACGACGAATACGCTTATCTTCGATTGCCTTTAGCAGTTTCGCTTGAAGGTCCAAATCCATATCGCCAATTTCATCCAAAAACAAAGTACCGCCGTCTGCCTGCTCGATGAGTCCGCGATGTCGCCCTTTCGCCCCCGTAAACGCACCAGATTCATGACCAAAAAGATGAGACTCCATCAACTCCTTTGGTAAAGCAGCACAATTCAGTTCAACTAAAGGACCATCTTTTCGAAGACCATTATTGTGAATAATTCGTGCCGTTAAGCCCTTACCAGTACCTGTTTCTCCAGTAATGATCATCGTGCTAATCGGTACATCCATTAACCGTTTAAGCATATCTTTCAAATCACTCACCGCTTCACTGTGGCCAATATAAGCATCAAAATGGTAGAGTTGGCTGTCAGAATTTGAATAATTCGCAAGCCGTCTTGCAGTAAGAGAAGCGCGCAGAGCACGCTTTAGCATTACATCTAGGCGAGATTGATTTATTGGCTTTTCGATAAACTCATAGGCAAGCTCATCAATGCGATCGATATTCGTTCGCGAGTTAGACTCAAAAGCAAATACCCACTCACTATGGTCTGTGTCAGCATGAATATCTTCAAAATGATCTAAGATACTACCATCAGGGAGACCGAGGTCTGCAAGAATAACATGGGGGTTGAACTCTTTATCCAATAAGCGTCTTGCCTCTGCAACCCCGTCAGCCACAGAGACCAACCATCCTTTTTGACGATAATAGCGGCTGAGTTCACCACTGGTATGAGAATCATCTTCGATAATCAATAATTTGTTGGCCATAGGAATCTCCAAATATAATTGGATTATACTCACTAGGCCTTTAATTAGCGCAACAAAAATAATTATCTATATTGATTTATCCGAAGTAGTAAAATGTATAGACACCAAAAAATTCTTTTTTATAAAAAATAGCTATTAATACGCCACCTCCAGGGAAGATTGCCATCGCTCTATTAACTCCGGGTAGCTTGTTGGAAAAGAATAGAAAAACCGACTGCGCCTGCCACAAGAGAGCCTCCGATGATACCCAATTTGGCCTGGGCCAATAGAACAGCATTGTCTGGAAATGCCAATGCCGAGATAAAAAGAGACATTGTAAACCCCATTCCTGCCAAAAAAGCCAAACCAATAATTTGGGCAAACTGTAAACCTTCTGGTAAACGAGCCACACCAAGGCGAAGAGCCAGAAAGGCAAACAAACTAATACCAATGCCCTTACCCAATATTAAACCCAATGAAGTCGCCCACATCACCGGTGCATTCATGGCACCCAAGTTTGAAGGCAAGGTTACACCGGCATTCAAAAAGGCAAATAAAGGTACAATCAGAAAGACAACCGGTTTATCCAAAGCTGTATTCCAGTGTTGCAATGGGGTGGTTGTCTGCACCGCAACCCTATGCACCTCCTCTACGACATCATGCTGACGATGCTCTTCTAAAATCGACTGTGAGGGCCTATCAAGCTGATCAAAGCGCGTTAATAATTCACGCATTCGACGAGAAAACCATTGCGTATTTGTGTATGGACGTGCTGGAACCGTCATTGCGGCAAGAATACCTGCTGTGGTTGGATGAATACCTGATTCTTGTACCCACCACCACAAAATTATCCCACCAACTAAATAATAAATAGGGCGACGAACCCCCATAAGATTAAACAGGCACATTACACCAATTGTTGCCACTGCAAAGACAAAATCTAGAAAATTGATATTTGCGGTGTAAAAAATACTAATAACTAAAACTGCCCCAATATCATCAACAATCGCTAGTGCAGAAAGTAATACAGCGGCTGAACGAGGTACACGAGAACCGAGAATAGCTAAGGCACCCAATGCAAAAGCGGTATCTGTCGCCATAGGAATTCCCCACCCTTGAGAGGCCACACCACCAGCCACATAAAAATAAATAGCGGCAGGAATTAGCATCCCACCTACTGCCATAAAAATCACCAACACAGACTGCCTAAGGTCACGCAGTTCACCTGCCAAGATTTCGTACTTTATCTCCATTCCCAATATGAAGAAGAAAATTACCATTAAACCATCATTTACCCAATGGTGTAAGGAGTGCTCAATAGTCGAATCTCCCAAACCAATTCTAAGTGGTAAATGATTAATCGCCGTATAGGTATCTTTTAAACCAGAATTCGCTAACACCATAGCTACGATCGCACAAGCTAACAACAAAAACCCCGAGCTTGATTGGCTCTTGAAAAATAAATCAAACGGAGTAAGAAATTTATTTAATCCCTTTTCTAAAGGGGCATGTTGTCGTGCTTTAATCGGTGTAGAGGATAAAGACATTAGCGAAACTCCAGCAAACAGAGTGCTATCAATGATGATATTGAAACACATTGATGAACATTCGATAAAAAAATCAATGCAATATAACTTTCACTTCACATCAATCAACTTTTTACTTTAAAACCAAAAATCTGCCGATATTTATCGACAGATTTTAATTATAATTAAGAAACAATCGCTCTTAGCATCCAAGTATTTTCTTCATGCTGACCGATACGCTCCGTCAAAAGGTCTGCCGTTTTAACATCTTCAACTTTCTCTGCCTCTTCCACCGTTTTTCTCAATAAGCGACTGCAAGCTTCATTATCATCAGCCAATTGTTTAATCATAGCTTCCGCATGAGGTGATCCTGTTTCCTCCTGAACACTAGACAGCGATTTGAATTGTTCAAAACTACCCGGTGCAATAAAACCAATAGCACGTATTCGTTCAGCGATATCATCAATTGCTTTTGCTAAATTTTCATATTGAGATTCTGTTAATTTGTGAACACTATAAAAAAGTGGGCCTACTACATTCCAGTGAAAACTTTGTGTTTTTAAATAAAGAAGATAACTATTTGCCAGCACTTTAGATAAACTATCAGCAAGTGCAACTCGATCCGCTCTTGCCACACCGCTATCAATTGTAAACTCTTCTGAGTTAGACTGTAATACATTTTGCTGAGACATAACCTTTGCCCTCAAATTTCTGAAAATTTACGCCTTTTGCGCTCTCATGATTAATATTTGCAGGAATGATGCCAGCCTTAAAACTGCTAATTTTGGTATTTTTTGGGGTGTTTTTCATGATAATGGGGGATAACCACCACCGATCACAGCATATCAACCAATACGTTGGCTAATAAATTTCAGAAAAAAGAGGAAAGAAATAATGGAAATATGAGTTAAAAAAAGAATACAAGTGAATTTCAAAAAAGATCTAATACAACTAATAACTCAGCAATGTGATTTGTGATTAAAAGGCTGGCACTGGCAAACGCTTAAAATAGAATAACGCACCAGTGCTATTTCAACTTGAAGCAAACTTAAAGCTCTTCGCAGCTCCAACCCCATCCGATTAATTTGCCCACAAAATCGGCAGCGTTCTGCTCACAGTAACCGGGCGTGCTCATCGCTTGCCATAAGGTACTTTGGAATCCTGGTTGTTCAGTATCTTTGTAGTAGTTAACGATACAAGGCAATGGCTCAGGCCCGTTGGGATAATCCACTTCCACTCGGCGAGTGTTACCATTGAGGGCACAGCTGTAACGAATACCGTAGACCACATCGCCATCAGGGTAAGCGTCTTCTGAGTGCTCGATAGAATTATCCAAAGAAGAATCTGCTGCGTTTACCATCGTGCTGCCTTGAGCATCTTCGTACACAGACCCGGACTCAACCTCTTCCAGCCCGTCTTGTGTCAAGTCTTCTTGCGCTACCACATTCATCGCACTCATCATTCCTAAGGCAGAAATCATTAGTGGTGCTACAGCCCCTTTTAAAAGACGTTTAGTTAAGTATCCGGTAAATAGGGTTTTAGGGTTTAAGGCTTCGGTGATCAATAATGACATAGATATTCTCTTTCTTTTTTCAAAAAACCAAAGTGAGTTGATGCCATCAGCGCAAAAGTAATTCAGACCTAACCTTCAAGCCCCCTTGCTGAAAAAATCACCAACAATAGAAACAGAGTGTAACGTGCTTGTGTTTTTTTTCACGACACAACTCACACTTTGGCGCCTAGCAATAAGAAAATACAGACACCCACACATTTTTTATGATCGATTTAGCGAATTTAAAATGAAATGAATTGCTCAAATAAAAGCCTTAAGTATGAAATTATTCAGAAAAAACTCACTTGCATTTTGCCATTTGAAGCAACCCACGCTCTCTATTTAATAAGAGTAAAGGTCAAGAAGAAGCCATCGCCACCAGAAAAATAAGTACAAAATGCTCTCATCAACAACTTATTCCCAAGCCCCGTATTTCCTAAGACAACATTTTTCAATGCAGCTTAAAATAATAAATACAATCATAAGCTTACCGAGAAAACGTAATACTGTGTAAGTCTTAGTAATGGCATTTATAAATAAATTACTCCATGTTTTCACCCTGAGAAACTAGGTATGAAGTACGGACTATACCTAAGACTTAACTTTTTTTGTTCTGACATTAATCAATATTTTATTTAAGAGTAAAAAAATGAATAAAAAATATTTTAAAAAATGGGTGAAAAACACGCTCTTTGCAACAACCTGTGGATCAGTAGCAACAACCGCAGCAGCGCAAAGTACAAATGTCGAAGCGGGTAAAACGGCGGGTGAATTTCAAGTAAACAACATGGGTGTGGCCACCTATACAGTGCCACTGGTTGGCGCGCCGGGCCGCCAAGGAGTAGAACCTAATTTATCTTTGCAATACAACAGCCAAAGTGGCAATGGACCATTAGGTTTGAGATGGATTTTGCAAAGTTTACGATCGAGCTCCACTTGAGTAAGGAAAGCAGAGGCCAATCGAAAAATTTCATTAGCGTGTTTGAGTTCTTTATTTTCTCATTCAAGCACTTTAATTTGTTCGGCTGTATCAGTGGTCATACCGGGTTTGGTGCCATTGCCAACTTCTTGTTGACACATGCCCTGAAGGTTTCCTGAGTGCAACCAATTTGCTGGTCACGGACTTCATGACCGCTCATGTGTTAAAGACGTTCATGTTCACTTATCAACAGTAATGGTACTGCTTGCTCTTGTACCTCAGGGGAGTATTTATGTCAGGCTTACTCTCTCAAAAAAGTTAGCCTCTGACAAATTTGGAACGATTCACATTTTAATGTGAAACCCATCATATCATTTATACATGATTAATAACGCCATTCGTCACAATGAAATTAATATTAAATTTTAACCAAAATAAGGTGAAATAATGAAACTACTGTATATAGGTTTAAGCTTGCTGATAGTATTTAATACCCAAAATGCCTTCTCTTTCGTGATTAATGACTTGGTTCAAATTCATAACATAGAAAATAAAACCGCTCTTCAACCCCAGGATGGACTTATCTATGAAGTAGAAATAGATGAAAACTCAAGTGAGCAAGATATTTTAGATTCTTCATTTTACATTAGAGAAGGGCTGGCTGGTTCATGCTACTCATTTGAATCAGTAAATTCTCCTGGTGAATATATGCGTCATCAGAGTTCTCGTTTGAAAACACACCCCTATACTAATACACTGCTATTTCAGGAAGACGCAACCTTTTGCCTAGATGCTGCGCAACGATTAGTTTCATACAACTACCCAGATCATGTTGTTACGATTGATTCAAATGGAGAAGCTTGGATAGAGAAAGATAGTCGTCCAGAATCTCTTGGGATCGGTAGTAAAGGACCTGTTGATTTTCGTTCTAACAGAGCCTGTTGGAATGGGCAAACAGGGCAGTTTGAAAACTTATCTGGAAATTCATCTCTTCATGCAGCATGTAAATCTGAGTTCGGCGAACACTCACTCATGATAAGAGCAGGCTCTCAAGGCTATGTTTGCTCTATCAATGGAGATGAAGTACGTATTTTATACAATAATTGTCTTTCAGATATTCCCCAATTTATTCTTCAATCAGGATGGGATAACTATGAGTATTTAAAAAATGGGGATCATCGTGACACACTAATCGTTAATATTATTCTCCATGCCGGTGATGACACTCCTACATTGCAAGGCTTAACCAACGCTGAGCTATTAACGAGAGCTCAGGACGTTAAGGAGCAGGCAAGCAATAGCCAACAAAGCAATACATTCCGTATCAATGATGTACAGGACCATCATGAATTGAATGATATTTCTCTCTTTTTGTTAGAAGCTGGTTGGTATACTTATCAGAGTATTGAAGCCTTTTCTTTTAATGAAGATCGCCATAATTTAATTTATGAAATAAGTCGTCGCAGTGACAATACCGTTAAATTTCTTGAGCAGCAAACCAATGCGGTGCTTATTGCATACGCTCGTAAATTAATAGGAGTATTACCTTATATTGAAGGTGAAGATCAACCCCCTTTATATCTGATAAACTTAATTAAAAACCCTGATAGTGCACTTACAGGGCAATTTGACGAATGGGAAATCGATACTATTGATGTCGGTGAGAACCAACGTTTCACTAGCCGATCTCAACTTATTGATTTAAGAGATTATGGCTTTACCCGTGAAATACTGGATAAACAACCCGACATTATCTTTTCAGAAACATTTATACAGAAGGACTGTAGCGATAAATACAGCCTGGATATTGAATTACTTAATGAAAGTAAAGAGCTACTTTATCAATGGAGTACTGATTTAAATGATTATAATGAAGCTGATTGCAACACCAAAGATATAGCAACATTAGTGGAGGACCTTATTGGTCATTATGGAACAGGGTTGCGATATATTCGTTGGACTGATGGTGGCAATAAATTATTAGACCAACATGACGGAGTAACATTGGATAGTGTCTATGTTGCCATTCGACCTGCAAATATATTGAAAGCACCTTCTAAACCATCTAGTTGGACGATCATTGAAGGAGAAGATACCTATGTACTTGAAAGCGATGAAGATAGTACCGTGTATCGCACATCAACAGGTTGGTTTAAGAGAAGTCAACTCATAGACCTCAACACAATAGGCTACACCGATCAACAGCTCGACGCTCAGCACCCTATCCTCTATCAAGCGTCTTATGGTATGACGGCTTGCCCTGATCAATACTTTTTAACGGTAGAGCTGCTTGCTGAAGACAAGACAACTGTCTTGCACTCCTTTGATTCTGGCATTAAAGAACACATCGCTCCGTGTGATTGGACATATGAACCTTACCAAGAAACCATTACAGGATCCTTAGCTGAATACGGTGAAGGTGTCCGCTATATTCGCTGGACTGATGGTGGTCGAGATTCTTCAGATCAACCAGATTATAACTGGTCGGGGCACTATGGTGCTCAGCTTAGCGCACCTTACATAGGTATAATCACTAACTTTTTCCCCGGTAATGGTCGATCAGGCCAAACTCAAGGCTGGTTTGGAGCTGTCTTAGGAGGAATCGCAGGAGCTCTTGTTGTTGCTGCCGTAATTTCAAATCCTGTAGGGATTGTTGCTATCGGTGGCGCTGCTCTTGTGTCTGCAACAGCCGATGTTATCGTTGCTGCAGGTGTCGGTGGTGCAATCGCTGTCGGTGCTGCTGCAGGAAGCACAGCGGGTCATGTTGTAGAAGAAGTTGCAGATTCATTGATCTACGGAAGTCACTCAGATATTAATTCACCTACTGAACGAAGCTGTGATGTGGATACAAGTGGTAGTACATGCGAGAGCGGTACAGGGGAAACAAATGATCATGAGGTGAGGTCTGTTGCTCAAGCACTGTC
This sequence comes from Marinibactrum halimedae, assembly GCF_021234875.1. Lineage (GTDB taxonomy): Bacteria > Pseudomonadota > Gammaproteobacteria > Pseudomonadales > Cellvibrionaceae > Marinibactrum > Marinibactrum halimedae. The sequence goes on from NZ_JAJQVM010000004.1 coordinate 178,043, forward strand.
AGAGGGTTGCAGAAGTCATTCTGACGTTATTCAACTGATGGATAAACTTTTGGTAAACAATGAAATAGGTACAATTACTAAAGAACAGGTTAATATCTTTAAAGATCGTAGTAACCTTGGCAACTGGATGACTAAAAACGATGTTACTGATCCTAAAACATGCGCATTTAGAGGAACGGATTCTCCGAAGGAATTAGTTGCCATGGAAAATGGATACTTAAGTGCAAAAGCACAAAGAAAAATTAATGGCTTTAATGGAGATTCACAAAAAATCACGAGCTTTTGGGAAAGTCATGGTCCACAAATATATTATCCTGATCAACGAAGCGATACAGCAATAGCACTACAAGCACTCTCATTAGAAAGTAGCTTTAGTCCTCAAAGTCAAAGCTTGTCTGTAGCGCTAGATTTTAAAGTGGCGGAAGGGTTTGGAAATAATATTTATGGATTTTATGTCAATCCACAATCGCCAGTTTTAGGATTAAAAAAATGTTCACTTGCAGAAGAAGGTGGAGAGGTTCAATTCCAAATACCGAATCAGTCACAGATAACTGAACTTCACAGGTTTATTAGAGATAAGGGTTGGTTTAAATACAATATTAATAGTAAAAACTTTGAGCCTATACGTATCAGTGAGTCTGAATTTTTGCGTGATTGTCTCTAACGTTCACTGGTTATAAGTAATAAACATCCCCGCTGCAAGTGGCGGGGGAATTAAACTCTAAGAGATTGAAGCCGACTTCGAGAATGGGATTAATAAGCTTTTATGCAGAAGAGTTTCATGGTCAAGGGATAAATAGGGTAATTTCAGTCAACCTGCCTCCATGCACGTACCTCATCTCTATACACTTCTCGTATGAATACTCGTATGCCCCTTATTAATCACAATTTCACAAGGGCAAAGCCGAATCTCTCCTTGCCGGCGTTCAAAAGGCATATTGGGGAGTTTCATTTCTTGAAAGGCTTTTCGTGCGCGGTAAATATGAATATTAAAATGGTTGGCGGTTAAACCGAGTTCTTTTAATAACAAGTCGGTGGAAGTCCAGCCTATATCCAATGGCTGTAATCCCGCTTCCTGATCTGTAATACGTTGGCGCGCCAGTGCTAATAATATTTGATGATGGGAGCGGTAACCGCAATCTATTTTTTCGCCGTTGGGTTCTAATACCAGGCGAATATTTTCTTCATTTAAGCTCACAAAAAATCGAAAATTCATCGTCTGTGAGTTTGACTGCAACACATGGGTTACCGTTGCGTGAATCAGGTCATTGGCAAAAAAATTCCACGCCTGGCCCGAAAACACAATGGACTCTTTGGTACAGATTTCCTGAACGTTTTCTTCTTTTTCCACAATCCACGCATTGCCCTGCTTGGTCAATAAAAGCTCCATGGCGTCATCGTTCGGTAAAATATTATTGTGCTCCAGTTGAATCACTTCTTGGGTGGTGCTATTGAGCAGAAAGGGTTTGGGTGGGGCACAGTCTGCCAGGGTGAGCAAGGTGTCGTCTTTACCGGGAAAACTGATTTGGTCGCCTTCGTGGAGTGCGCGTTCTTTGTTGTTCAAGGGTTGTTGGTTAACAAAGGTGCCGTTTTTGCTGTTATCAATAATGAACCAGGCGTCATTTTGATAAAAAATGGTGCAATGCAAACGTGAGCATTGTGGGTTAGGCAAGTAGGTATCCGCTGCGGCCGGGTCGCGACCAAAGCTGTGGCTCACGCGCAAGTAAATGGGATGTGAATTTTGGTTGGTTAACAAATGAGCCATTGGAACGTTCACCCTTCCGACGTTATATTCTTGATTGCCACAGTTTTAAATTGTTGTACGTTCGAATTATTTGGTTTTTGAGCAGCAATCTTTGTTGGCGAAGGAGTATACCACCTCTGCCAGGAGGGAGCCGCTTTTCCATGGAAGGGTTGTTTTGGAAGTGGCTGGATATGTTATCGATCAGGCGCTGATGATTTGCAGTGTAATGGAATGTAAATGTGCGTAATGGCGTTCAATGGAGGCATCATAAATAATTGGGTTCTATTCGATACAACAGCAAGTGGCAAAAAATCTTGTTTAATACTGTAAACCGTTTAATGGGTGCGATGGTGAATCGTATTCGTTTTCATCGAGAAGAGCCTACGCTTAATTTGGACTCGCTTTCACTGCAAGCGCAACGTGGCGCTCTCTGCACTATGTACCCTACTCATTCTTCCAAGCCAAGCGATCTCACTGAACAGCGGTTGGCGATTAGTGCCCACAGAGGCGCTTTAACCATTCGATCCCACACGTATACGGTATCGTTGCCATTAGGGGCATGATTGTGCTGACATTAAGTGATGTGTTTCATGATGCCTGCTCGGTTGTAGCAGGTCGTGCTGACAAATCAACGAATCGCGAGGCAAAAAATGCCTTCCGGGCGTATTGGAAGCAGGCGATGTCTGATTATTTGAATCTTTCGGCAACGGAGAATACACAAAATAGTACGCCGCTAACGCTTGATGGTGCGCAGTTGTTCAACCACTTACGATCAGCGTGTATCGACACCCTAAATGTTAGCCTAGAGTCTATTATTCACGATGCGTTTGTGCATTGGGAAAGCACTCAAGCTACGAGTGTTGTTTCGCCTGGGGCGACGGTTACAGCGGTGAATGGTTTCGAGGTAGAAGAGCGAAGTGTACAACCCCTAACCACTCATACTATTGAAGGAGTATACCGGCCGGTAGTAAAGGTAGCTTGGAAGCAAAACGAACTGACGCAATGTCAGTTCGATGTGGAATTTGAATTAAATTTATCCTCTTGTTTATTAGCATGGCACAAAGGCTGCTTACACAGTGTGAGTATTGGCGGGTGCTTATTCAGTGGCCAAATTAAATTATGGGGAACCACTATTTTGCATCAACCGGTTATTCCTATTGATGTTGTTCATGATGTGGCATTCAGAAACTAATCGAATCAATCAGCCTTTAACCTTTTGACGTTTATTGTGCACTTTATGTGAGCCCGTCACCGCAGTAATTAACTCCAAGCCTTAGCTTCAGTCCTCACCGCTAGTTCTTAACGCTAGTCCTTAACGCCCGTCCGTAACGCCCGTTCGTAACAAAATGTAATGCGATGTATTGACGGGTAATGTTTTTATTTTTCGTGTAACGGTAGAATGCGTTATCGCAGTATTCTTATTACAACCAGTCTGAAAATCACTGAATGAAACGGAAAATGATCATGGAAACTTTATCACGCACTAAACTATTAGGCGGTTATTTCCCTTGTTTTTTAATTCGCCACTATTTTGTTTTTTTGTTCAGTATTTTTTTACTCGACAGTGCAGCTGTGCAGGCACAACCAGAAATACAAGATATGGGGTTTGAAGAGCATGTTCTAGACGGGACTTACCAAGAGTTAGCAGAAGACTTTGGTGGTTGGCGTGTTGTGGAGGGCAGTGTAGCGATGCACAGTGCTTCCGATCAAATGGCTCTTGATGGACAGTTTATCGATTTAAGTGGGGCGAATGAACGTGGTGTGATTGAAACCACGATTACGGGTCTGGTTCCCGGTAAGCAGTATGTTTTGGGATTTTTTTATGCGAGTAATTTGGGGGCTCACCGTGATGATGCAGTGGCGACCTTATCGATTGCAAATGAAGAACTCACCTGGCTTGCGACGAATATTGCTCATGAGGATGGCTGGCAGTCTCAACACATTGTTTTTACTGCTTGGTCGAGCGAGGAGACGTTACAACTTCACTCTAAAGCCACCGCCAATGCCTGTTGCGGTGTATTGGTTGACAACTTTTTCATCAGCGAAGCCGGAAACTACGTTAAAGACGGTGGGTTTGAAACAGAGCGATTGATACCAGGGAAATATAAGGAATTTAGCGGCGGTAGTTCGGTTGGTCCTTGGCAGGTGTCTAATGGCGGTGTATCGCTTACCGAGAAGACCGAATCGACAACGGGTGGAGCAGCTGCCGATGGCCAATTTATCGACATGGCGGGAATATCTAAAGACGGCGAATTGAGCCAAGATATTGAAGGATTGGTGCCGGGTACTCGTTATTCATTGACCTTTAACTATGCAAAACATAGTGTTACATCGCAAGCACACGCGCGCGTGTCGATTGCTGATTTGAGCGAAACGTGGCAAGCCAATAATAGTGGTGATTTACCCTGGCTGAGCCATAATTTTGTTTTTCGTGCAACCGACAGTACAGAGACATTAACGTTTACCTCTGAAAGAGCGACTTGTTGCGGTATGCTCATCGACAATATTTCAATTACGGAGTATGACTTAAATACATTGCGGAATGACTTTGAGCATGCGTCACTTCGATACGGAGATACCGTCAGGTTATTTAATTCCATTCATAATTATTCGATATTCAATAACAATGGTTTTTTGCAGCAGTACCGTAACAAACCTGTTCATTCGGGATCGAGTATTTCGGATAAACGACGCTCGTTATTTTATATTCGGCGTCCTCTTTATAAACTGGCCGCAGAGGGTTGCTTTTCTCTGGAGTCGGCCAGCTTACCGAATCATTACATAAACCACAGTGGGGCGCCCGTAAAGGGAGAGGAGATTGTGGCAAGGCGCTTGAGTGTATTACCGCCCTCCAGCTATCCCAATAAAATGTATGACGCTACCTACTGCCTTGATGGCGAGAACATCATGACATCAGGGCCAACCTACAAAGGACATAGAATTGCCGTGCAGGGCGCGAGCCGGGCGACTTCGCTGATGGTTCCCGGGTACTTTGATACCATTGTGATGAAGGAAGTGAAACGATGGCAAGATAGTTATACGATTTCGCACATTTACGATGAAGGCAATTTTGGTTTCAAAAAGAAAAGTTTATGTGTAGAAGAGTCATCGTTAAAATTCTGTTACTACGATGTCAATGAAAATGGCAATACCGTCGATGAAAATACGTGGCTGGTTGATTATCAGCATGATGCCAGCGAATATTTCACCCTACAAAATACTCAAAGCCTTGAGTACATGATTGATGGCGGTACCGGAGAAGTGACATTGAGCCTCGACTCGACGGGTGACTTAGGGTTGTGGAAAGTGGAAGCCATACGAGAAGATGACTTTCTACTGATCAATAAATTTAGCCGCCGTAAGTTGGAGGTGGTGAATCATAGGGAATTGACTTTAACCGGAAGTGATGAGGCGGCGAATATTTCTACAGGGAATCTCTTCGATTTTAATTTAACCCATATCCCTCTGAGAATATTTCCGGAAGATTTCTCACACAACAACGATAAGCTCTATCTTTCTAATAACCTGCGAATTAGGAATCTGTTATTTCCTACGTTGATCGAAGGCGTTGAGCAATCGGTGAAACGCTATAAAGTGAGTATTAATCCCGGAGAACCCATTGAAGGTTGGGATTATGAATTTATTGATCGTCCCGGTTTTAATATTCATCACTTGGGTGAAGAGCATCAGGACTATCGATATCTAGAGAATAAGATCAAGGCCATTGCTCGGGATAAGGATTTCGATGGAGAAGCTGCTTTGGAATTTGTGTTTGAGCAGCTGGAAAATGCCCAATCTCGTCAGGGGCCTTACATGACCGGCATCCTTTGGTTGGGGCCTTCATCCGGCACGACAGATTATGAAACGTGGAAAGGCAATATTAAAGATTTACTTTCTTCCGATGAGGTTAAAGTCACTTTACAGAATGAAGGTGAAATTCTTACCTTAAAATCTCAGTTAAAAAGCCATCTGTTTCAGTCCAGTTATTTTGGCTTTTTGATGCGCAAAGAAAATGCTTCCGGTGAAGGAGGTATTTTAATTCATGATCCTAGTGGAACAACCGTACCTGAGTTACAGAAGTAGTGGGCTTTTAGTGTTGTGCCGTTGAGGCGGTGAGTTGTTCATAGAGATTTTGGGTCCAGGGGTAGCGATACCAATGGGCCCGATAGCCTCGCTTAAACCCTTCTTTGGCGTTATACAGTGCTGTTTGAGGCTTTTCTAATAGGCTGTAGGCATGCGCCGCCATTAAATAGAACGCATCGTTAGTAATATTTTGGGATGCGTTTTGTAAAGCAATGAGTGCATCTTCATCTTGGTCTAAATGCGCCAGTAGCAGTGCCCGTTGCGCGTAGTCGTAGGTATTTAGCGATGTTTTCTTGTCTAATAAGGTTAATGCTTTTTTGAAGTAATGTTGGCTTTGATTTAAATCACCTTTTATTTTTAGCGCCTCACCAAGATTTAATAATGCGTCAATGTTATCAGGATTGAAGTCGAGCGCCTTTGTAAAAGTGGCGATGCTAGCGTTGTAGTTTCCTAATAACAATTGGCAGATCCCAGCATTATTTGCATCGTGAATATTATCATCTGCACCAATTTGATATAAATTCAGGGCTTGTGTCAGCTTCCCGAGATTTATATAGCTCGCCTTAAGGTGCAATGTGGCTAACTCGGTATTTGGGTATCGATTTTTCCAGGTGGTAGAGGTTTCTTCTAAGGCTTCAAATAATTTTAAATGATGTTCCATATGGGCTTTGTAGCGAAAGTAATCATTGTTGATGTGCAACCCCTTAAAATTTAAAAAATTTTGATAGGCTTCTGTCGGTTTCTGTTTGAAGTGTAGTGCTGTTTTCGCTAAAAAAAGCTGATTAATATCGACACTTGCGGTAGAAAAAATGCGTTGCAACGTTTCTTCTGATTTTAGAAACTGCTCGGTGTTCAATTGATAGTAAAATTGCAAAATATAAAAATTAGCAGATTGAGAAGATTGTTTTTCTAATTTATGTAGTAAGTATTTGGTTTTTGTTAGCCATTCAGGATTGGTCTTTAATTTATAAAGACCAAGGTAATAGTGGCCCAATAACGTCTGTATGGCTAAAAAATTGGGGTTTGCGTTTGCAATGGTGATAAGTGGTTCAATATCTTCAAGACTGATGTCGAGGCTGTCTAATTTTCTCTTATACAGCAGGTATTGACGAAATTCTTCTGCACTGAGTGGTGTGTGTAGCCCATTGGCGGCGCTGATCTTAAGTTCCGTTTGGATCATATGGGCAATCAGTTGACTCACCAGAATAAGATCCTCGTGAGGAATAGATTGATTCGCAAAGTATCGAGTCTTATTGGATTGTGCGTCAAACAGCGTTAGTGATATATCACATAAACTTTCTCCACAATTGACTTCACTAAAAAGAATTTCATCGGCTTGAGCCTGTTTCGCCTCTTTTTGCCACTCTTGCGTTCCACCCCACATTTTTTTGCTTAATAAGCGCCTTGAGGGGTCAATGATGACGCCCTCTTGTAGCTCGTCTTCGATAATGCTGGCAATAAGCACATTTTTTTCATGAAGGTAGTGGGATTGCCCTTCGATTGAACTGTGACTGTAGAGTGGGGGAACCACCAGTGTTTGCGATACAGAAGGGGAAGAGGAAATAAATAAGGTGGTAGCTATTAATAAAACAATGATTGAACAAGCACAGGCAACCCAAAGCCTGTGAGGGTGGTTTTTAATTTTTGGTATTGGAATGGTTTCTGTTGCGAGTGAGAGTGACTCTGACGATACTCGATAGATAATCTGTTTGATGACTTCAAGTGAAGGGCGGTTTTTGGGATTTTTATCCAACATTGAGATGGAAAGTGCTACGAGCTGAGGGTCTACAGCGGGCAAGATACACTCGGCAATCTGGGGTTTGCCGTTCAGTATATTTCTTTGGCTAGAAGAGATATCTCCGTCCACGATAAAAGGGTGCTTTTTATACAAAAACGCAAAAAGGAGGATACCTAGAGCGAATATATCACTCGCTTTACTCGGTTTTTTTTGTTCTAACTGCTCTGGAGAGAGACAATACCACGAGCCCTTGTCAGTACTCATGTCATTAAATTTGTCGCTTATTTTTTCATTATTGTCGCGAGAAATACCAAAGTCAGTAACTTTCACCTTGCCACTTTCATTGTATAAGATATTTCCCGGCTTAAGATCGAGATGCAGAATATTAGCGCTGTGAATTACCTCAACGGCGTCCAGCAGTTGTTTAAAGAAATTAAAAAAAGTATCAGAGGACATCGTATGAAGGGTATGAGGACTCATAGGGATACAAGCCGCGACCAACTCCATTACAATAGCAATGTAATCTTCATTATTGAATACATCAAATACCCGCACAATTCGTGTACTATCCAACTTGGCTAAAGTTTGCGCCTCCCGTAAGGAGTGCGCACCCGACATAGGAACCAATTTTATGGCAACATTTCGCGCTAACTTAAGGTCATAACCTTGATAAACTCTTCCCTGCCCTCCCGCCCCCAAAACCCCGTCTATTCGGTAACGAGTTTGATTAACGGGAAAATCTTTGTTTTGTTCTTTTAGCTTCATGTGCGAAGTAGTACTAAGTATTTAAAATCAGGCTTCTAGTTCAAAAATGTGTCAACAATAGATAATACAAGAATTTGTCCATAACAGTGCCAAGCTTATGACCTAAATAATATAAATATAGAGCGGCCCACAATACTCGACTTAATCATTAAAGAATAAAACATGCATATGAGATTATTCTTATCAATCCTTCCCTATTGGTCTCAACGATGTCCGTGATTTAATGCTCTTATTCTACTCACCTCTAAACTTATGTTGACGATACGCTTCAGCAACCATAATACATAACCTGTGTATGTAATCCATACTGAACGTCACTACCATCTTCTCACGGAAAGCCTTGGTCAATTCATAATTGCCAACCCCGTTTTCTGCCCACAAAAAAACGGCACATTATGTGCCGTTTTTTTGAACACGAAATCAGTCAAGAATTCGTATTAAATAGATCTCTCATGCTACATAATTAGATTATCGACAGCTCTCTCCAACCCGATAATCCACTCGTAACGCTGGTGCCCAACCTGTTTCTTTTGAGCTCATGTCAAGCCCATTCCCCGTACCTTTAGAGGCGATGGCCAAACCATGATTGCCTTCCATTAACCAGTCTGTCACTAATGAAAGATCTGCAATCGAGATGGTCATAACCCCTTCGTTATTGGGCGTAAAACTCGCCACCTCACGACCAATCTCTTCATTGATATTATTCCAGGTAACACTTTGCTCTTGCCAACGTTTACCGACATTGTAAACGCCATAAGCTCCGGAAGACGTATTCGTTACGTTCACCCATAAATCGACACTTTCAATGGACGCGCAACTGGGAATAATTGAGGTATCGAATTTCAAGACTGACTTTAATTCACCATATTGAGAATCTGAGCCATCCGACAATAGCCCTTCCGTTTCACCGTCATAGTTTTCATTCGGGCTACTCGAAGAAATAAATGCATCGTCGGTTAATTCTAAATTCGCCGATAACACTTCACTGCCACAAGTAGCATTGGTTTCATATTCCAATTCAAGTACAGGCGCAGAACCGGTTTCTTTCGACGTCATGTCTACGCCATCGGACGTACCGGCTGAAGCAATCACAAACCCAGTGTCATTACCCTTTAACCAAGTTTGTAATGTGTTTATGTCAAGCTCAACCGAGCGCTCACCCGTCGACGAAGGTGTGAAAGACGCTAAGGTCGCACCGTGATTATCATCACCGCCGACGCGGTTCCAAGTCACCGATGACTCGCTCCAATACTCGTTACTGAGCATAACGCGATAGCGACCACGAGAGCGATTGGTCACGTTTAATTTTAAACGGGCTGAAGTAATATTGGCACACTCTGGTACTGCAGAAGCATCAAAGTTAATCAGTGTTTGAGTTTCGCCGTACGTCCCCGTAAAGCCATCAGCCAATAATTCTTCACCATTGAAATTACTGTTGCCATAACTGCGGGCAATGAACACATCATCGGTTGCCGATAACGCTAAAATATTGTCATCACCACCGCCGCCGTTACCTGGCCCTTGTCCATCCAGCAGAATTTTTCCATTCGCGGCTTTGGTTAAAACGGCAACCGCACCCACTTGCCGTGGACGCCACCAATTAATGCCGGTTGGTAATGCCGTTGGGTTCACTTCCCGCTCTGTGCGGCTTAACGTGCTGGGGTTACCATCAAACTGCGCAGTGCGTAATTCAATGTCCTCTTGTGAAAACGTAATCACTTTAAATTGTTGAATGCTGGCAAGGTCTAGCGTCCAACTTTTCGGGCGATCTGCTGTGCGTGCAGGTGCACCCCAACTGCCTTCCCCTACATACAGAGTGCCGCCATTCGTAGTAGAGGTAAAACTACGGCCCGATGGCGCAACCGGGTAAGTCATTTTGGTAATATGAGTATCGGAATCCACCGAGATGCTCATGTTGTAATCGTAAAATAAATCCGCCCACCAATTAAATAACGTAGGGACATCGGACTTTCTGCTACTGTGCGGAAACATAGGGCGATGGTATTGAGAAATACGCCAGGTTGCAGAATCTCCTTCTGTGGCTAAATCACTTTCTAACCAAGAATTCATTGCATTAGCGTAAGAAGACCAACCACTGTTTCTAAATTCACTATTCAGAGTATAAACTCGCAACAATGGCGAAACATTAAATGCACCATAGGTGTCGTATTCTGTACAACGACCATCTTCATCGCGGTCAACACCAAAAATTTGGCATACAGTGCGGTAATTTCTATTTTCGTGATTACCGTGTGTTGGCACAATTGGGTATATTCTTTTGTAGCGAACACCATCAATGGTGTCATCGGAATAGGATAATTCCCAATCCGTTAAAAATTGATTCATTTCACGCACATTATTTGCGTCGGTAAAATCACCGCCATGCATAACAAATAAAGGACGAATTTTTGCTAGTAAACGATTTCCATTGCGACGATTTGTCCAACCCGTTCGAGTATCGCCACCGGCAACCGCAACAAAAGGAGAATTATCGGTAGGGGCAGTTTTAAACCAAAAACGCTCACCACAACCGGAGTTATCACACACACGGTAATATACTGGTGAATCTGCCGGCAAATCTTCGAGGTAAACAAAGTGGTTGGTTATTCCGCGTTGAAATACTTCCGTCATATCCACTGATTGTCTTTGCCACTGATTTTCATCAGTAGAAAAACCATAACTTACATAAGGAGATTGGCTGGTGCCATCCGGAGAAAAACCAATTACAGCACGATGGGCGGGGTCGAAATCCCACGCAACTCGATGATGCTCAGTGGCAGCGTGTACCAAAGTGCCACCACTGATAAGCGCAGCTCCAAAAGCTACGCTCATTAGTGAACGAAAAGAAATAAGGGACATGAGCGTTCTCACTTTTATTATGAATAAAAATTATTGAAAATTTGACAGACCAATAATTGAAAAACGGCGTAATGACACGCTTCAGAAAGTGCGCAGGAACACTACCACCCGCTTATGACGCTTTTGGTACAAAAAAATAACAGCAAGATAAAATTAACGTGACAATAGTCACAATAAAAACACCAATCAAAAACTCTCAAATGAAATCAGAAATAGTGCCCGCCATTTAGGCTTTCTTTTTTTGAAAGCGTATCGAATGACGACAATATTTTATTCACCTTTTTTCATTGAGTATTTTCTATGGGCATTTACTATGGGCATTTTTTATTGGACATCTTCGACTGAAAAGTCTATTCAATGAAATTTCACTTCGGCTGATTCGAATTCACCAAGCGAACAAATTCCGCCGACTGATACGGCAATGCCGATTGCCGGCCATCACCAAAACTCAATGCCATGGCACCGACCGTAAATTGCGCATAAACACCAGTGAGTCGCGCATTAAAATCCGCCGTCCAATAATTGGCTTTCTGCGTATGCGGAAAAAACTCAACCGTAATTTTAGGCCGACCTGGTTTGACTGAGAAATTCAACAGCGACATTAATTCTTTTGAAGAAGGTAACCGCCACCCATCAAGACCGCACCAGCGTTCTTTATTCGCTCTGCGAATTAAATCCTCTGTATCACATCGATCACGCTCAAAATAACAATCCCCTTGATTGGGAATACCACGAGAAGCGGTATTGCTATACCAAGAGTAGGTCCAATCGCCATGGCGAATATTTTCTGCGTCGGTTTTTACCTCCCAGAGTAACCCTGTGGTTTGATCTTCAACACACGCCCAAGGCCCAGACCAATTGGCTAAGGGTTCGCCTTCTAATGACCATTTCTGATAGCGGCTTTCTAATGGTAAAGGGTTGGAAGGCTGAAGCAGAATCGCCCCAACCACAATCGTGCAGATGAGCGACATTAAAACCACAGCCCGACGGCGTCGCCTTGGTGCGTTAAAATATGCCCTAAACATTACGGAAACCTCAAACGTAGGGGAGTGGCATGGCGAGTATGCCCTATTTGCGATTGATCAAACGCCGCCACCCACATGCACACGCCATCTTGAAGAGCAATGTCCGTTGATGAGCCGGTTTCTAGCCGACGTGACAATTCCAACGACCACACGCCGTCTTTCCAAATCCCATGGGCTCTTACGTCTGCCCTGTCCCCTTCAAACTGGTTAGAGCGATACAACACCGACGGCAGTACCGTACCAATAGGGTAATGATCGTCGTCTTGATCATAGGGAACGTAAGAAAACCAGTTGACCATCCAAGGCTCAGACTCCTGCGATACTGCCGGCTGAAGCCCTTGTATTCGTTGTTGGTAGCGATACTGAAATTCGGCTAACTGTTGTTGCGATAAGGCATCCTCACGGACTGGCAAGCGCTTGGGCACAATAATGTCTGGCCGATACCACTGCCAATTCATGACATAAGCACCAGAGTCTTTCCCGTCAGTGCCATAACCGGCGGTATATCGACGAGCACCGGGGCGAGCCTGATCAGGCGGGCCAAAATAATTGTCGTCGGCTAACATCATATGATTCGTACGCACGGCCTTCCAATGCCACATATCAACAATCGGCCCCTTGTTCTCACCCTCAGAACCCAGATGCATGTCCGACTGTTTGCCCGACTGAACGTCCGGCTGAACATAATGATAACCTCGGCCATGCCAATTACTGGGCTTATCCTTCAAAGGCTGCGGCCCCAAGTGTGCGGTTCCGCCTGCGGCCAATTTGCAACGCTCATCGAGCAATACGGCAAACTTATCTTCGTAATAATGCTGCTCATGAAAACGATGAAAGCCCCGTTGCTGCACCTCCCAGCCTTTTTCGGTTTTCAACAAAGGCAGGTGTAACAAACTTTGCGTGGGGTCTTGCCATTGGATAAAAAAGAACGCCTCTTCCCCATTATGCATGGCCTTCGTGGTGACCCGCGTCGTCCCATTGGCCAATACACTTTGTGCTCCCCAAGAGAAGTTTTCACCCCCAAAAGTGATTAACGATACCGAACTTGCCTCTGCCCACTCCGGCTCATTGGCCATCCCATCCACCCGCACGGGGGACTCCAATGGAATACGATGAACCCGAAGCTCGGGGTACGACCAATAAACCCCTCGGAAAACCAATAACGACACACCCGCAAAACAGAACAGCACTAGGCCCCCTATCACCGGGCGCTTAAAAGCCGATGTCACCGTCCACAACCAAATGCGTCGGCCTCCAGTGAGTGTGTAATCACTTACATGCACCATGGCATAAAACAGCACTGCACCGGCAAAGATAAAGTGTAAGGTGTGAACCCAATGCGCCACAAAAGCACCGCTGGCATTACCCAACAACGCCACCCCAGACAACATCGACAACAACACGCACCATCGCCCAACCCGCTGAATAACACGCCGAGTGGTAGGAGGCGATGAAGAGGGCGCTGCCTTTAACCATTGCCGGGAAAAACACAAACACCCCAGATAAACACTCACCACCAAAGTGAGTAAGCCCCCACTTAAAAAGTGCCAGACCACCACATTCCCCTGAGGCAAAAAGGGAGAGAGCAGCAGTAGCCATTCATACTCAAGCATGGCAATACGCAACCCGGTTAAACCGCTCACCACAACAACAATCATCAACAACAAGTGCAACAACGGCCACAACCAAAGGCGCCCTGCCCGCCCTGAAGACGCTGGTTGTTCAAGTTGAGCCTGGGTTTCTACGCTAGACGTTGAAGAAGAAGATACTCGCGAGGGCAATTCGTTTACGACACGATCCACTATGATCCTTAATCATTTTTAACGTCACTATTGACGATACAGTAAGTTGTTGAAGATACGGTAAAAAGCAAAACCTCTCATTAAGTCCGGGTATTCAGGTAAAAACCACAACAAAGAAATGGTTATTGACCCACTGAACCAGAAATGGCCTTTGAGAGGAAAAAAATCAGCATTATTGAGCCACAATCCAAAATCATGGGTTGCTCGTATGACAAAGTTATGACGAAATAGCGCGACCGAAAAATTCGACGCCTTTCACCCAAATAGAGATGCTGTCGAATCGTCGTTAATACACCACTGTAACCAGCCTGAGGGCACCACTGTGACCAATGCCATCATCAACATCACCAATCTCAGATTGAGAACGTACATCGGGTTTAATCCCGAAGAGCAAGAAAAACAACAAGATGTGGTGGTGAATGCAGAGATCCATTATCCGGCCAGCCGTTTATGCTTCGACGATCACATTGAAGGGGCACTGAACTACAAAGACATCACCAAACGTATGATTCGGCACATTGAAGAAGGGCGATTCTTACTGCTGGAAAAACTGGTGGCAGACATCTTAGACATTTGCTCAGAGCACGAATGGGTGACCTTCGCCAAAGTCAAAATCGACAAGCCCCATGCCCTGCGCTTCGCCGACTCCGTTTCTATTACATTGATACACGACAAATTGGCCGAGGCCGCCCAGAACAATCACAAACAGAGCCAAGCAAACAGCGCCCTGGCGAACGATGCACATAGCAAAACCAACACTGAGCCAACCAAACAAACCGCAGCCTGACGCTGCACCAGTGCCAGTCATAACAACAAAAAATAGTGAAATACCGCAACAGCAAGCGACAGACAAGATACCTGAGGGATACCTCCATGATTTCTGAAGAAGCCCAGTTGGTCAAAAATACCCTTATTGAAAAAGGGCTGGAAACACCACTTACAAACACTCCGCTGACCACAGAGGAAAAATACGAACGCATTAAAGGGCTCATGACCGAAGTGGTGGCCACACTCGGCCTCGACCTCAACGACGACAGCCTCTCAGAAACCCCGCACCGCATTGCCAAAATGTACGTGCAAGAAATTTTTTCTGGGTTGGACTACAGCAACTTCCCCAAAATTGCCGTCATTGAAAATAAAATGCAGGTAGATGAAATGGTAAAGGTGAAAGACATTAGCCTCACCAGCACCTGCGAACATCACTTCGTCACCATTGATGGCACCGCAACGGTCGCTTACATTCCCAATGACAAAATTATCGGGCTATCCAAAATCAATCGTATTGTGCGTTTCTTTGCTCAACGCCCACAGGTACAAGAGCGTTTAACTCAGCAAATACTCGTGGCACTGCAAACACTTCTGGAAACCGACAACGTCGCCGTAAGCCTTCAAGCTACCCACTACTGTGTAAAATCACGGGGCGTAATGGACACCAATTCAGCAACCTCAACAACGGCACTGGGCGGGATTTTTAAATCGAACGTGCACACTCGGGCCGAATTTTTGAGCTGAGCACCAATAGCGTGACTTAAAAAGCTTCGACTCATCCAGAGCCCACTGCTACAGTCTTTGGGTGAGTGGCAACTGAGCTTAATAAAAAATTCTAAAACAATTTTTTCTGGAATTTTTAAACTAAGCCCCTTGGGATTTTTTCGTGTACCAAAAAGCATCAACATCAACCTAAAAACTAACGATATTGATCTAAAATACTATAATCAACGCCATAGCATTTCTTGTATTCTTGCCATAAAAAGGGTTTAACCGGTTCAAACTTATTTTTTAAATCTGCTTTTTTAATGTCATTAAGATGGTGAGAGCTATATGCGACAGAGATTGAATTCATGATAAACTTAACAACGCTTGCAACAATATTACCGCATTCACTGTCCAATTTTGAGCCCACTCTAAAGGAAAAGCGTATCGCAGTGCTAGAAGAAAGCATCAAAATATATTCAAGGATGTATCTATTTCTACCCAACTCAGATAAATCTCTCACTGAGTAATTTAAATAATGCACATCATTAATAGTTACACATGACCAATCAATAGGGTATACATACTGATAAAAATCATTTGTATTTTTTATATGATATGAGCTGTCAAGCTGGCTTAATGCAGATGAATAGAAATTATCAATATAATCAGCTTTCACACTTTTGAGATAAGTTAGCGAGAATGTCATTGCACCCACCTAATTCACCATTCCAGAAAGGAAGGCCGTAAAAATTGTACACCCTTCGAATAAGTATCCCTCCAAAATAAGAATCTTTGTTCGATTTTGACAATTTCAATTCATCTGAATCAAGAACAATCTTATCTCCTCCTTTATTAATACCATTTACGTCCTTTTCAAAATTAGACTGTTTGAAATTCGATCTTGGTAGAAAACATGAAATTTTCGTTCCAGAACAGTCTAGAACAACTTGCTCAGGATTATCTAAATTAGGCCCCTTGGGATTTTTTCGTGTACCAAAAAGCATCAACGTCAACCTAAAAACTAACGATACTGATCTAAAATACTATAATCAACGCCATAGCACTTCGTATATTCTTCCCATATAAATGACTTAATAGGCTTAAAACTTTCTTTTAAATTTAAATATCGTACAGTTTCCTGATGAAATTGGCTCTGACTCAAAGATACGGAACTTACAATATATTTAATTATTTTTGAAACCTCTTCTCCACAACCACTATCAAGATCATTTTCAACATGAAAAGAAAACTTAACAAACACATCTTTTGAAATAAAAAATACATATTCATGTATATAAGAACCTCGATTTCTTCGAAGTTCAGAAAGCCACTGTATTGTATAAGTTAAACAATGGCTTTCATTTACATCTAAAAGAGTCCAATCAAGAGGATAAAGATACTGATAAGATCCTTGAGTGCTATCAATATGATAATAAGTATTTAATCTAAACAAAAAACTATCAAAAATATTATTAACGTTTTTTTTGCTTTTCATATAGGTTACATTAAATACAACTTCTGCAAGTGATCCATTGAGAAAAGGTAACCCCCAAAAATTGTAAACCCTCTCAACAAGCTTTCCCCCAAAAAAATCAGTCTCATCTTTTTTTGGGGGGGGGGCGGAGGAATAGTCACCTTATCAATATCTAACTCAATTCGCCCATCACCCTTATTTACTAAAGGGTGCATAACTTAGACAACACTGTATAATACAGTCATGAAAAATGATGGCAGAAAATTAAGTCACGATACGCTCGAAGAAATTCGCATTCGTGCAGTACAACAAGTGGAAGCTGGCGAAAGTCCTGAAGTCGTAATCAAAGCACTCGGCTTTAATCGCAGCCAAATTTATCGATGGTTGGCCCTTTATCGTGAAGGGGGCTATGAGGCATTGAAAAAAAGCGTAGCCAAAGGTCGAGAACCCAAGCTATCTGACCAGCAACTTCAAAAGC
>NZ_JAJQVM010000050.1 GCF_021234875.1 Marinibactrum halimedae
TCTCTTGGTTCTTCTTCGCCCAGCGGGCATCCGTATCTTTTTGAGCGCCAACGTTCGGATTCTTTTCAAAACGATCAGGCGTTTCACCGCGTTTTATCTGTTTGTTTTCTTCCTTTTTATTGCGCTGCCTGGGAACATCGACAAAACTCGCATCCACTATTTGACCTTTTCTTGCTTGAAAACCGTGTTCCTCTAATTGAACATCAAAAGTAAAAAACAAACGCTTCATTAAACCAGCTTTGACTAGGTTTTCTCTAAACAGCCACACTGTCTTGGCATCAGGCACCTTGTCCGATGGAGTCAGACCTAAAAACCGGCAAAAAGAATAGCGGTCCCGTATTTGGTACTCTATCTGATCATCGGATACATTGTATAAGTGCTGAAGTACGAGTACTTTGAACATCAGAAGCTCGTCATAGGCTTTACGACCCGCATTGCTTTTTCGGTTCGACTTTCGTATTTCCTTTAAGGTCGGACGAAAGGCTTCCCAAAATATCAGTTTGTTGAGATGAACTAATGGATCTTTTTCATCTAACTTGCGATACCTGTCATCTAAATCAAAAAAGCCGGGCTGAGACATAGAAGGAAACTCTTGAAATTTTTGAACAGTGAGATTATATCAAAGTTGGGCTATTTTTAGAGGTGCCCTTCTGAATAAGAAGGGTCAATACCAACCAATTGACAAATTCGGCGATCAATGGAGGCAATAAATTCGCTGCCTAACGTTCCCATATCACAAGTACGACTCGTTCTGTACGTTTTATCCGCTTCTTCACTGGACAATTCAGAAGGCCGTAATTGGGTTTTAATTAATTCGACCAGTTTTTCACACTCATCCTGGCTTAAAAACTCATCCAGTGTCGTTAATTCTGCCAAGGAGGTATTCAACTTCTCACCGTTAGGAATACTGACCCGGCCATGAGGAATCACCGCCCCAGCATTGCGCAAACCGCTTTTTACGATTTGGCCTTGTGCCAATTGATTAGATGCCGCTCTTTGAGCCTGGCGCATTTGTTCGGCTGCGACAAACGGGTTAACCAATTGGCCTACGGGAATCGTGGGCTCAAATTGCATTTCTTTCACAATCGCATCGTAAAGATAACCTTCATCAAGCAAAATCTTAAAGATACCATTTCGATCTTGCCCGGCTTCCACATTGGTTTTAATCCAATTTTTCCAATCGACACTAAATGACTCTTTCATGGTGATATCTCACTCGCCCCCTGTTTTTATAAGTTTTCTCGGAACAAAAAAGCCCAGAATTTATTTTCCAGTTATCTCTATCATACTGCTTCCATTATTCATATTCCTTTTTAAATGCAAATAAAAAAAGGCACGCATTGCGTGCCTTTTTTTTATTTTGGAAAGATGAACGTGTCAATCATTGAGACACATCACTTTTTTCACCTTTCTTCTTAGTTGCTTATAACGTCTTACTTACAACGTCCTCTTATAATGAACGTAAGAACTCTAGTAATTGCTCACGCTCTCTTTGGGTTGCCGCACTGTAGGCACTGGCTGCTTCTGCACCTTCACCACCATGAGCACGCACCGCTGCATCCAATCCTTTTGCTCTTCCATCGTGCATAAATAAAGCAATGGTGTCTGAGGGAATTTCACGCAATGCCTCAACGCTTGAACCCAAAGTACGCTGGGCTAACCCTGGCGCTTCAGCATTAGTGAACCCCATACCGGTATCTTCTTCAAGTCCAACACGAATGACATTGGCCGCTTTACCGATACCCCATAAAGGTGCGGTACGGAAAACCCCATCACCCATATCATGCGCTTTTAAGTCAGAGTAAGGGCGAATCACGTCACCACTGGTTAGCTGCTGAACTTCCTGATGACAAGATGAGCAATTCATACTGCCATTAAACAATGCTTCACCGGCTAAAACATCTGCCTCAAACATTTTGCTCTTATCCCGCTGCGGGACCGATAAGAACTGCGAGTAATGGGTCAAACTGTCCACTAACTCTGCACTGGGGTTCTCAACTTGGAAGTCTGCTTTTAGAGCGGCACGCACAGCAACCTCTACTGACTCGCCCTTTCCTTCCCAGCCAAAGCCAACTTTACCAGGGAAATCCACCACTTGCTCAAGTAAACCTAACCCAATCAGCGGTGGAGCGATACGAAGACCTACCCCTTCGATATCAAAGGCTTGATCACTGCGTCCATCATTGATGTGGCAAGTTTCACAAGTGTTACGACCCTCATGCTGTGGAATACCTCCAGGGATATCCTCACGGAACGTTCTGTGCTCACGCAAGAATTCTTCCACGTCGGCTAGGCTATCAGTGTGCTCATGCTGCATAAATGCCGCTGCACGCTCATAAACTGTCGCACCGTGTGCATCGTTACCGGCATAACCTCCAAGCTGTGCACGCGGGTCAGACGATTCTTTCGTCCAGCCATGACCAGGTACGTAGTAATACATTTGGCTGTATAAGTTAGCACCGGCACCGTCTACAGGTTGTACTCGCAATTCCCAATCAATGGACTGACCATACGCGAAGCGTTGCTCAAGATTACAGTCCCATACGTTTTGTTGGACTTTCTCACAACGATTGCTATCAACATGACGTGGGCTTCCATCCCCGGCGCGAGCTTCTTTCCCTTCAATGGCCGACCAGATGACTTCTGTGGTATCGCTGAAATCGGATTCTTGATCGTAGGAAAAAACCACTCGAAATACGAGATTTTCACCGGCTTGATCATTGCGAACATCGACCGTAAAACGCGGAACATGCATAAAGTGCGTGGCCGTGTTTTGAACCGAGCTGGTGCTTTTTGCAAACACATTATGGTCGTTGAATACCCCTTGTGGATGTTGACGTCGCGTCCAGCCAGCGAAGGTGTCTACATTCTCTGCCCCCCACTCACCCGCACTGACACACCCTTCTGGGCGATTCAAAGAGAACAGAGCAGAATCTTGATATTCCAATGCATTGCCCGTTTTCCCTTCTTCGGACATTGGCGTGAAGAAACGCTCGTAAGACACGTAATAACTGACTTCTCCATTCAGATACTGCGCAGGAATGGATAAGGTCGCTTGGTTGCCATTTCTCGCCCCTTCAACCGTACCAATATGCTCTAGCACACCTGTATTGTCATTCGACCTGAAAAAGACAGCGCGAAGTCCAGTACCCCAAACATCAGAGGCAAACTTTTGACCAGCCGCAAAATGCAGAGTGTTGCCTTCTATATAAGTGTGGAAACCCGAGTTCGGTATGCCACCGGCGTATAAATCTGAACACGCAGGTAAAGCGGCCTGCTCCCAAGATGCCACGTTGATATTGAAATTGGCTCCAGGAGTTGGATTTGTTGGGTCCGTTGGCTCCGGATCTGTGGGCTCTGGATCAATAGGCTCTGGATCAGTAGGCTCCGGATCTGTAGGCTCCGGATCTGTAGGTTCTGGGTCCGTCGGCTCTGGATCTGTGGGTTCTGGATCTGTGGGTTCTGGGTCCGTAATCACTGAATCACCGCAAGATGCCTGCACAGTTAACTCATGACTCGCAATGTACTGAGGGAAACCACCGCCGATTTTAAACTCAAGTGTGAAGGTATCCCCAACCTCACCGAAAAAGTCACCACTGTTCACATAATAACCATCTTGCAATGTGGCTTGACGACAATCCGTTCCTTTACATAAGTAAGCGAAACTCGGATTTACCCAGTCTGCATCATCACGGTAATACAACTCAATATTAGCGCCGTTGACAACAGCGCCAAAATCACCACAACTGGTATCCGTCGGTTCTTCATCTGTTCCACCGCCTGGGGTCGGTGTTGGCGTTGGTGTTGGTGTTGGTGTTGGCGTCGGCGTCGGTGTTGGCGTCGGCGTCGGTGTTGGTGTTGGTGTTGGTGTTGGTGTCGGCGTTGGTGTCGGCGTTGGCGTTGGCGTTGGCGTTGGCGTTGGCGTCACAATGACACTGCTATCGCCCAAAATAAAGCCATTCGCTTCACTGACTAAACTTTTGAATTCACTACTGATATTTTCATTTAACTGAACACGAGAGTCGGTGTATTTGAAGAAGTTTTGACCCGCCTGATCCGCTGCATTCGCCCACTGAGGCTGCGCATTCCAATTTGCATTAATGTAGTGCCATGCTTTCGTTGAAGAGCGCAAGATTTCACCGCGTTTGCGATTAAACCACTCCAAATCATTATGCAGAGTCACACTGCCATCTGGACTCATACCCACGCCATCATGGGTGTTTGAGAATGGCAGTTTGAAATCATATTGATGGAATAGCGCACCGTGTGGGGTCGCTTCCGCGATAAAGTGCGGCAACCCTTCTGCTTCGGCGATAGCGGCTTCTTCGCCCACATCTGAATCAAATTGAGAAGAACCTACCCAATCGACATAGCGCTTACCTGGCCAGTAACCTTGCTCTTGATCACCAATCGCAGAAGTGGGTCGGCCGGTACCATGGTAGGAATCAGATTGCCAAACATAGGCAACATTATCGACACCACTGTCGTCAAGAAATTCACGAACGTGTTTAAAAGTATCTCGGAAATTCTCAGGAGACCAGCCGCCCGCATCGCCGTTAAATTCATAGCAGGTACGAAGTAAGAATTGGGTATCGCTGTTCTCTTTAAAGAAATCACCGAGCTCTAATAACAAGTCATCGTAGGCACCCTCTTCGTACAATTTTGGCATTAAATCATTGCGTGGGCACCATAAACCGATTGACACTAATTTGGGGTTATAGGTATCAATCAACCATTCTACATTTTGAACACCCGAACCCCATTGATTACGACGAGTACCATTATCTGCACAACCTTCCGCACTGTTGGAATTATAGTTGTCTAAGTTTTTCAACCCATCCAACCCTTTAAAACAATAGCTGCCATCGTAGGACGGTTCACCACGAGAGAGCGTGACATACATGGTGTAACCATGCGGTTTCGGTAAATCCCCTTGCGACATGTACTCTTCAATCGAAGCCTGATCTTGCCCAATAAAGAAATAACGCTCTCCATCATTAGGCACAGCCGGCTTACCGCTCGCGCCCGGTGTCGGTGTTGGTGTTGGTGTTGGTGTTGGTGTTGGTGTTGGTGTTGGTGTTGGTGTTGGTGTTGGTGTCGGTGTTGGTGTTGGTGTCGGTGTTGGCGTAGGTGTCGCAGTTACCGGACAATTGGCACTGGCCGCTTGTCCCTCATCAGCAAAACACTGATTACAGGCTTCAGAAAACAAAGGATGACTCGCCGGACAGTCATTTGCGGACGCAACACTAACATGCCCTGCAGAAACTGCGGCGAAAATACTCATCGCCAACAATTGCGGTTGAAAAATACTCTTCTTATTCATATTTTTTCCCGAGTTTAATAAATTTGCTTCCGACTCTAAGCAGAAATGACCGCCCGCCCGAATCCTTAATGCCACTTTCCATATGCACCTGACTGTAAACGTTTACAATAAAACGTAAAATTCATTCGAGATTGATACTTTCTTTGTGCTTTTAATGAAGTAATTGGAGAGAAATGCTTCGTAGAAACTCTCACATCCATGGTGATAACAATAAAAACAAAAAGTGAGTGCAATTACACATCCTGAGTTTTATAGGCGTGAACTGCCAAACTCAATTCAACAGCAGGTATTTTCTATCCGATCTTTTTTATTCTTACGATAGGTATACAACTATTTATTCATACAACTTATTTTTCACACTTTATTATTCGTACCGACTATTTATAATATTTATTTTATGCGTACTTCTTTTTACTGCTCTGCTTAATCTGCCTCTTCGTTTTTCTTATCTGATGAGGTAATAAACAGAAAATTCTTAAAGCCAAATAAGGATAAACGCGCCATTATTAAAGATTCAAGCCTTGTTCAAAATAGCGAGTAAAAAGACCATAAGTTGTCACAGATCGAAACAACTGACTCTCAACATCTGTAACACTTATACCCCAAATCAAAACGAAAACTTAAAACCTTATTAGTATTACCAAATACACAGCCAAGAGTGACGCAATTCACACCAACCAATTGAAGCAGTTACTCTTTTTTGGCACCATGAACTGCATCACAAAAAATAATGAAATGTGCGCCACTACCTTACCTACACCGAAATCTAATCCCATTAGTATGATAGGTGTATCAAAAATCTAGCCTTTGTTATGATTCTTTCCTAATGGAACACCATTGCCTGATCATTTAATAGCCACCCTCCCTATCATCAGTGCAATGGCGATTTTATGTAACGATCATTCGAACTATCGGTGCCCAATGCTATGCTAAACACAAAGAAATCCTTCCTTCACTCAGTGGTATTCACAGCCACCCTCGGCCTCAGTCCACTATTGGCGTCAAACAATTCATTCGCCACCATTACCCAAGACACCATCAAAGTGATGGAAAAACACACTTTCTCAACGGCAGGATTTCGACCTTTTTTAGCCGACGTAGCCAAATATAATTCAAACTTACAAAGCACCATTCAATCATTTTTAGACGGCAACACCCTTTCGCAACAAGCCAATGAAGACCTTTACCGTTTACTCGGTATTTACACAAAAAAACGCTATGGCGAAGAAGCGATTGCCCTGTTGGAAGAATTCGTCACCTACGATACTGCGATGGTCATAGGCCGCCCCCAGCATGAAAATCCCGATATGATTGCCTTGGGTAAACTCATTGGGGAGAAAGCAAAAGCGTTTGGCTTGGTGTTTAAGAACGTAGATAACCGTGTTTTCGAAGTCACCCTTCCGGGACAAGATGAGGATCTCGTCGGTTTTCATGCTCACGCCGATATCGTTCCTGTCAATAAATCCCTTTGGGTACTGGACGATGGCACACAGTTGGAACCTCTAAAGGTCACTACAATTGGTAATCGTATGTATGGGCGGGGTACAGAAGACGATAAAAACGGGATTGTCGTTTCTCTGTTTGCAATGAAAGTTATTAAAGAGGAGCAACTTCCCGTTCGGCAAACCTTGCGTTTGATCGTCGATACAACGGAAGAAACCTCTGGCACCGCAATACCTTACTACATGAAACGCCGGCCAATGCCACCTTATAATTTAGCATTGGATGGCTCTTATCCCGTCGTCATTGCAGAGAAAGGTTATGGCACGGTTATGGCCAGTTTCCCGGTACGCAAAACAGACACGGACGCCCAGTCACCACAGATTATCGGGATGACAGGTGGTTTAGCCACCAACCAAATTCCTGCCGCCGCCACCCTGACCTTTAGCGGTGGCAATCTAAGCAAGCTAGAGAAGAAAGTTCGTAAGTTGGCAAAACGCTTCACGAAAAAGTACGGCGCCAAACACACCGATGGGCAATTCCATATTGAAACACAACAAACCGACGATACTCTTGTGGTGACCTTCAAAGGCGTTTCCGCCCACTCATCTCAACCAGATACCGGCATCAACCCGGTTTCTCGCATATTCTTGTTCGTCGACACCTACCATAAAGCTCTCGGCATCTCAGAAAACGAGTACACGGATGCTGCCCAATACGCCAGCGATAATTGGGGGCTCGATTTTTATGGAAAAGAATTAGGCATTGATTTCAGCCACGATTTTATGGGGCCAATGACAGCGTCACAAACCTACATCGGTACAGACGGAAAAACCCTAAAAACAGCGGTTAACATTCGTATGCCAGCTGGAAAAACCGCCGACGAATTGAAAAACGAATTGGCACAAAAGCTAGTAACATGGCAAGGCAAGCACGGTGAAATCAAAATCACTATTGAACATTCCCAAGCCGAACCCATGTACCGTAGCCCAGAAGGCAAATGGGTCAATAATCTGTTGGATATTGCGGCGGAAAACCTCAACATCGAGCGAAAGTTTGGCTCTTCAAATGGCGCCACTTCTGCGCACAATTTACCAAACGGAGTGCAATTCGGCCTTTCAATGCCCAATGAAAAATACACCGGACACAACGCCAATGAATTTAAAACGATTGATCAATTTTTGTTGGATTTACAGATCGTAACCGAAACCTTCATCCGAATTGGCAACCTAGATTCAATGGAATAACACAAGTATCACCGCCCTCTCTCAGTGATGCTACGCCACTTAATTTTGTATGGCTTAGCATTACTGAGAGTAGGGTTTAGAGAGGTTAGGGCTTTTAGAGGTTAAGATTTTTAGAGAGGAGCATATGGCTTTTTTTCCATAGCGTCACCGTAAACAACCCTAAAATGGAGAAGGGTACTCTTTCAGCGTTTCGGTAATTGCGACCACTGCCGCTTCCGACAAACCAATCTCAAATGCATCAATATCTTCCGTCAATTGCGCCAAAGAAGTCGCACCAATAATCGTGGATGTTACCCCATCTACTTGATTACACCAGGCAAGCGCCAGTTGCGATGGGGTAATGTTATGCTCATGGGCAATCTCGACAAACCGAGCTATGGCCGCATCTGTCTTTGCATTTTGACGAAATAATCCATTGCGTTGCGATAACGTCCACCGGCTGCCTTCGGGCATAGCACCATTTAAATACTTACCGCTTAACGCCCCACCGGCTAAAGGCGACCATGGTAAATAAGCCACTTCTGAATGCACACAATGTTCGATCAAATACGGCCAGTCTTTGAAGTGCAATAAATTAAATTCATTTTGAATAGAAACAGGTTTAGGTAAATTATGCATTTCAGCTAAACGACAATATTGATGAATTCCCCACGGGGTGTCATCCGATAAGCCAAAGTGACGAATCTTTCCGGCATCCATACACTGCGATAAAGCTTCAAGAATCTCTAGCATTTGATCGATATGAGCTTCAGTATCCACATCGGAAAATTGAATACGACCCGGCCAATGTTTTCCAAAGTGAGGGGATGTGCGATTAGGCCAATGCAACTGATACACATCGATGTAATCCGTTTGTAATCGCGCGAGCGATGCCTCCACCGATGCAGTAATGGCCTGCCCTGTAATATCCGCACCACCTCGTATCCAAGACAGACCATTTCCTGCAATTTTAGTGGCTAAAATAATGTCTGCCCGTTTATTGGCGTTGGCCGCCAACCAGTGGCCAATAATAGTTTCGGTCGTACCGTAGGTACCTGGTGTGGGAGGTACCGCATACATTTCTGCCGTATCAATAAAATTCACACCTCTCGACAGAGCATAATCAATTTGCTCATTGGCTTCTTGCTGATTATTTTGCCTACCCCATGTCATTGAGCCTAAACAAACTCGGGAGACATTCAGACCACTACTCCCCAAAATTGAGTATTGCATTGCCTATCCTCCTAAATGTGTATCTTGAATAAAGATGACTCTTATTGTTGCTGTCCAGTTCACAAGCGTGGTACAAGTGAGTGTTGTCCAATATTATTGCCTTTGTTAAGGAGCAAGAATGCATTCAAGGATTTCTCATAAGACTTTATCTTTATTATTAAAAGGTCTTGTTATTGTACATTTGTTACTGGTGATCAGCGGCTGTGCCACGACGAATCAATTTGTTGTTGCGCAGTACAATACAACTGCCACAGAAAAATTTCCCAATCTTTCTGTATTCTATCAACACCCTCCTAAAGCACTACGAACATTCTGTGAAGAATTTGACCAGAAATCCTTACTCCACCACTGCAGTTTAAACGACATTGGCTTAAACAAGTTTCATAACGCATTGGATGACTCTCAGCTGTTTGAGGGGGTTTATTACGCCAATCAAGATGTTGATTACAAACTGTTGATCAGTACGGCTCACTATAACCACGAAGGTGGTGATGAATTGGGACAAGCGGTTATTGCAGGCGCCACATTAATGCTCGCTCCCGTTATCGTTAATACAGACATTAAAGTGGATGCTTCTCTTACGTGGAATGGGCAGGTGATTAAGCACATGCAGTATGACCTGCCTTTTACCAACAATATTACGCTCTTCACCGCACAACAAGATCATAAACAGGATATGGCGACCAGTGTTGTTTCGCATATTATTCGAGATTTTCAACAAGAAAACCTATTCTCAGCATCATTGCTGTATCAAAAGCTGGATGCCACCGATTACACAACCGCCACCCTACCAGAAACAACCCGCCATTTTATACGTTCAGATCACTACCAATTTCACCATCCATTTAATGGCTTGATGACACGTTACACCCACAAAACATTCGAGTTTGATCACATTGATGCCTTCATTTATCCCATTCGTCATTGGGATTTAAACAACGATTCGTTCTTGCTTTCAGAAGAATTGGACAATTACAAACGAGAAATGGAAATCTATTTGAAGGAAGCGAAGTTTTCAGAATTAAACATTATTGAAGCAACGCAAGTAAGCATCGAGAACAACAACACTAAAATACCGGCAGCGTATTTAAAGGCCACCTATCAAACGGATGAACAACAATCCGTCACAACAATTCTTTATATTTTTCGCAACAAAGACAAATTTGTTAAAGTCAGGTCAACTTATGAAAGTGAAGCCAACTTATCCGACCAGGTGGTAACCTTCTCTCAAGAGCTTGCTTCTCGTATTAGTGTACCGGATGAATCATTATACATGATGAAAGCACGTAAAATGCTCAAAGAAGCATCTTTAAAAGAAGGCCTAAAATCGGAATAACAAATTGAAGCTGGAGTAGCAAATTGAAATTGGACTAGCAAACGGCTTATGTAGAAGTAATACCTGATGCCGTAAGCTCAGAGTTAATCTATACCCAGCAAAACTGGGCATAGATAAATTTTACTCAACAAGCGTGATTAACAAGGTCGTTATTGAATTTCATCGCCCACACGAACAATCTTCAAAGCGTTCGTACCACCATGAACATTCATATAGTCGCCTTTGGTGATAATAACCAAGTCGCCATCGTCAACGACTTTACGCTCTTTTAAAGAATCGACTGCCGCTGCATTAACTTTGGAGTAATCCATGTCGTCACTGCTTTCAAAGCCAACAGAATAAACGCCACGGAATAACACCACACGACTTTCTGTTTTACGCGAACGAGTATAAGCAAAAATAGGCAAACCTGAATTAATGCGAGACATCAATAATGGCGTTTTGCCGGTCTCGGTCATACAGATAACCGCTTTAATGCCTTCCAAATGGTTGGCCGTGTACATCGCAGCCATGGCAATAGATTCATCAATAGCATCGAACTCTTCGTACAAACGATGCTTAGAACGCGTGGCATCTGGATTTTGCTCGGCCCCCATGATGACACGAACCATCGCTTTCACGGTTTCAATTGGGTATTTGCCTGCTGCGGTTTCGGCAGAAAGCATCACCGCATCGGTTCCATCCAATACCGCATTGGCCACATCCATCACTTCAGCGCGAGTTGGCATTGGGCTAGAAATCATACTTTCCATCATTTGCGTCGCGGTAATCACGCCTTTATTCGCATGACGGGCTCGACGAATAATGGTTTTTTGAACACCTACTAATGCGGCATCGCCAATTTCTACGCCCAAATCGCCCCGTGCCACCATGACCACATCGGAAGCATTGATGAGTTTATCTAGGCAGTCTAAATCATTAACGGTTTCTGCACGCTCGATTTTGGCCACCAAAAAGCCATTGCCACCCGCCTCTTCAAATAACTGGCGCGCCAAGTTCATGTCTTCGGCAGAACGAGGGAAGGATACTGCCAAATAATCCACGTCAATTTTGACGGCTAATTTAATGTCTTCGCGATCTTTCGCTGTCAACGCCGGTGCCGTAAGACCACCGCCTTCTCGGTTAATCCCTTTATTGTTGGAAAGCTGTCCGCCTACATCCACCGTAGTGTGAATTTTCGAACCTTCAATATCGGTAATTTTCAAAATGACGCGGCCATCATCCAGTAAAAGACGATCACCCGGATTACAATCTTTAGGCAAGTCGGCGTAGTCGATCCCAACGGTTTGTTGGTTGCCATCCATTTTTCCCAATTGAGCATCCAGCGTAAAGGCATCTCCGTCTTTCAGCTGAATCGGGCCATCAGCAAAGCGCGCCACACGAATTTTAGGGCCCTGTAAATCCCCTAAAATAGCAATAGGCAAATCATGTTTACGCGCCAACTCACGAGCAAGTGTCGCGCGATTGAGGTGGTCTTCAGGTGCCCCATGAGAAAAATTCAAACGCAGGACATTGGCACCGGCCAATAAAAGCTTTTCTAATACATCGGGGTTGTCAGTGGCAGGGCCTAAGGTTGCAACGATTTTGGTACGCCGTAGCATCGTAAAATCTCCCCAGATCATTCTGGTCATTTATGAGGGTTGTGAAAAGGCAAAGAGAGATCCATTCATCGGATTGCGCAAACGCAGGCCAGTATTTCCTTGTTATGAAATTACAATTTTTATTTTTTTTGTAATTTAGTTACATTTTCACATATTGAGAGCGATATGACCATAGGCAATGGATGGATATGTCATCGATCTTTTATAATGACCCATGACTATTTTGATGGGTATTTCTCGACGCCTCAGCCCTTTCATTCAGCCCTTTCATTCAGCCCTTTCATTCAGCCCTTTCATTCAGCCCTTTCATTCAGCCCTTTCAGATTACAAAGAAACGTAATAAAAGTGATTAGCGCCTCCCATTCCTCTGATTTCAGGTTACTATTAGGCACGTTTTTCTTCTTACGACACCCACTTATTAGCACACCAATGACCAATAGCTCACACACTTCGTCCAAAACACCAATGCATTCCGTCAACTTGAATATCATTGGTACCGGGCATGTTGGTAAAACGCTCGGCAAACTTTGGCACCAATCTGGTGTTGCTAACATTAATATGTTGTTTAACCGCTCTTTATACAGTGGCCAATCTGCGGCTGAATTTATTGAAGCCGGTACAGCTACGGCAGAATGGTCATGCCTTTGTCCTTCACCATTTTGGTTAATTTCGACCACCGACGCCAGCATAACCCCAGTGGCCCAGTCACTCGCCGAACACGGCAAGCATTGGAATTGGAAAGGCACTGTAGTGTTTCACACCAGCGGAGCCCTTAATGCCAACGCACTGAAGCCCTTAGCAGAATTGGGCGCACATTGCGCCAGCGTACACCCAGTACACTCCTTTGCCGATCCACTCCACTCTCTCTCCACACTCCCCGAAAGCTTATGCGCAGCCGAAGGCCACCTTGATGCCCTAAATAAACTCGAACCCTGGTTTACTCGCATTGGCTGTCAATGGCTACCACTGACCACCACAGAGAAAATGATCTACCACGCAGGCTCAGTGATGGCCTGTAATTATTTAGTGACACTCATGGAAGTCAGTCGTCGATGTCTTGCTGCCGGCGGTGTTCCCGAGACCAAAATCACCCACCTTCTCAAACCCCTAGTGATGACGACTCTCGACAATATTTTTACGGAAGGATCAGACAAAGCATTAACGGGCCCAATCGCTCGTGGGGATGCGCAGCTGGTGAATCATCAATGGAAGGCATTGAAAGCCATGGACGAAGACATTGCCGACCTTTATCAACATCTGGGAAAGGCCACTGTGGATATGGCAAAGTCACATTTTCACCCTGATACATTGAATAAACTGCAGGCGGCACTCATCAAAGACGACAAAAAGGTTTCCCTGTAAAGCTATACAGCCTGCTGTTACACCCCCAAACATTTACAATGCCATACACCCTATTTATGCATTCATTTAATACCCATTGTTAACCACCCTATTAATACCCTAGGAATCGGAAGTGAAAGACACAAAAGACAGCCCTGAGTACTTAGCCAAAAAGCGCGCCTTTTCAAAAATGCTTACTTTATATGGACGCAAACCGGTATTAGAAGCGTTGCAAGACCCTTCCGTTACCCCCTTTCGCCTACATTTGGCCACTTCCAACAAACCAGTCACCCTATTGGATGACATTCTTTTACTTGCCGAGAGTAAAGGGGCCGAAGTGCGTTATCACACCCGAGACGCGCTCTCTCGTATTTCCAAAAACAGCAAACAAGATCAAGGGGTGGCGATTGATTTACAATGCCCTGGTTTTCAACAAGCCGACGATTTTTTAGCCGCACCACCGAAAGCCCACTTTGAATTACTTGCACTGGACGGCATTACCAATCCTCAAAATGTCGGCATGATCATTCGCTCTGCCACCGCAGGGGCGATTGATGGCATCATACTGCCAGAGAAAGGCTGCGCGCCTATCGATCCGTTGGTGATCAAAGCCAGTGCCGGCACTGTGTTTAAAGCCAATATTCTTCGTTGCTCATCGCTGGTAAAAACACTCAAACAGTTCCGGCAACACGGCACCCATGTTTACGGGCTGTCTTCACACGCCGATACCACTTTGGCCAACCTAACTAGCCACAGTGCAAATATCTATGTACTAGGAAATGAAACCAAAGGCGTTTCCAAGGAAGTCAGCGAACTGTGCAACAAACATATCGCCATCCCAATGAACAATAATGTGGAATCCTTGAACGTCGCCGTAACCGCTGCACTGATCGCATTTCGAACCGTCATTCGCTAAAGCAGCTCCATTCTGGATAGATCACCCACACACTGATCAAAAACTGTGCCAAAGAAAGCTAATCGACTGAGATACCTTATATTGGCACTTGACTAACCTCGATAAGGGCATAGAATACGCCCCCATCAAGCCGACACGGCGCCTCAAGCGCTGTTTGATTGAATCAAATAAAAATTCTGATTCAGAAGCAGAATGATAAGAAAACTTAGGTAAGTATCAGAAAACACTAGGTTTTTTATCAAAGTTTCGGTAAGATGCGCAGCTCCAAAGGCGCGGTAGCAAAGTGGTTATGCTGCGGATTGCAAATCCGCCGACGCCGGTTCGATTCCGGCCCGCGCCTCCAGACCGTATACCAAACTGATACATTCAGTTACGGCACTTCCCAAAGCCCGGGTGGTGGAATTGGTAGACACAGGAGACTTAAAATCTCCCGGCTTAATAAGCCGTGCCGGTTCAAGTCCGGCCCCGGGCACCACAACAAAAAACTCCTTAAAAATCAATGACTTAAAGTGAAAGTTAAAGTCCGTTTTGGGCACTCTGACTCTCGTTTTCATTCCGAAGCAAATAAAATTATCCTTTATTTTCAACGACTTAGAAAAAGCCGTTTTTAGAAAGGCCTCTAAGATTACTCACGATTTACACACGCTGCTGTCATATTTGCTGTTATATTTTTCCAAAATTGCCTGCATCCCGCGTTTGCCATGAGGCTAATAAAGAGGCTCTAATAGAAGCTAAGCTTGACGTTATAGAATGGTTAAAGAGGATTCAGCGCTAAGATAGGCAGCTTTTATATTATCGGGCAAAAATAGGGTCACCCATTAGGCTTTTGGAATATCCCCTCCTGTGCCGGAGTGGTGAAATTGGTAGACACGTCGGATTCAAAATCCGATGCTAGCGATAGCGTGCCGGTTCAAGTACGGCCTCCGGTACCATTAAATTCCCAGTAGTTAAATTCTTACCTACGTACCTCTTAAAAACTTCAACGTATGGACTTGAATCGGTGAGGTTCACAGACTTAGCCTATGGCGAAGTTTGGATGAGGAGCAAAGCGACGAAGCCCCGCAGGGGTCAAAACAGCCCTTAGGCTGATTTGATCAACTCCGGCCTCCGGTACCATTTAAAATTCCCCAAATAAATCAATAGCACCGCTTCTTTTCAAGACCCCAATGTATGGACTTGAGCCGGCAAGATTCAAAAACTGCACAGCAACTTTCTACGAGCGCTTCTCAGCAAATGTTACTTGCCAGAAAGTCTATAAAGCAGCGTACTTTAAGGCTTAGGCTTTCCTTACTTGGGTATATAACGTAAGCAGCCCAGTGCTTTGCTGCGTTATTTTTAAATAGCTGAATCAATCGGCCTTCTTTGATGTCCTTTTCGACTCCATAGCTTCCCGTCTGAATAATGCCCACATGATTTAGCGCCATAATTCTTAGCGCTTCTGGGTCATTGGTGGAGATAAAATTATTCGGAGTAAACACGACTTGCTCTCCACGCCTAACGAACTCCCAGCTGAGCATTTTTCCTGTTCTCGGCAGTCTGATGGTAATGCATTGATGAGACTGCATATCTTCGATCGATTTTGGCTTGCCGTATTTCTCTAAATACTCCGGTGAGGCGCATGTCGCTAGTTCAAAGCCTGATAGCTTACGTGAGATGAAAGCACTATCAGCCAATCTGCTGCCTACTCGAATTGATAGATCATAGTTTTCTGAAATGAGATCAGAGATTGTATCTGTAAGAATCAACTCACACTCAACCTTTGGATACTGCTGCATAAACTGTCCGAGCAGCGGGATAATACGTACTCTTCCGTAATCCGTAGTACAGGAAACGCGTATCTGCCCAGAAGGTTCCGCGAGCGTTTCTGTGATGGTCTTGCCCGCCTCCATAAGATCTAATGTAGGCTGTCTGCACAGTTCTAAAAAAAGCTGACCTTGATCAGTGAGCACGATTTTTCTTGTCGAGCGAGCGAACAAACGTACTCCCAGCTCATCCTCTAATTTTCGAATATGTTTGCTCACCGCACTAGGTGTGAGGCCCAGGTTTCGGGCAGCAGCAGAAAAACTCTGTAATTCGGAAGAAGCAATAAACGACCGTAGCTCAATAAATGCCTGCATTTATTTAATCCAATATGGAATATCTATTTATATCATTTTGTATCTAATAGTTTAGCCTAAATCCAATAATAATGAACTCACCTAAACAGTGACACAAACCAACTAGAGGTGAATGAATATGAAAATTGGAATTATCGGTACAGGCAACATGGGCCGTGCAATTGGTGTCAGATTGAGCTTGGTGGGACATCAGGTATTTTTTGGCGCGAGAGATAAACAATCAACTGAATTTGCACAATCATTTGCACCAAATGCCTTGTCCGGCTCGCTGCAGCAAGCAGCCGAATTTGGCGACATACTTTTTTATTCTATTCGCGATGTGCCGTCGGCAGGCATCTTTAGCGATCTCACGGTGTTTGACGACAAAATCATCGTCGACTTGAATAATGGCCCGATACCAGAGGGATACCACTATGCTCCGATTGTAGAGAGTAAAACCGAGAAGTTACAAACGGATATTCCCAAGGCAAAGGTGGTTAAAGCTTTCAACGGACTGGCGATGGAAGTCTATGATCTACCGAAAGAAACATTGCAAGCGCATAACGTCACCATTTTTGTCGCATCCAGCCATGCGGATGCCCGGCAAAAAGTAGCATCGTTAGCATCAGATATCGGGTTTACGCCCGTTGAACTCAAATCCAATCACTCTGCACGTCTTCTCGAAGCTCATGCAGACTTAGTACGACAGATTATGGGTGAGGCGAAACTCGGACCAATGGCGCATATCTCTGCGGATGTTCTTCCTAGTCCGGAAGGTACAGTTGTTGGCGTGAGACAAACATCCAACTATAAATAAGCTTCTCCAACTATGCTAAGTTATAGGTTTATAAAATAACTATCAAACATAACTTGATTTAGTGAAATGACGAGTACGCCATTTCACTATTTCTTTATTTCAAGCTTAAATTCCATTTTTTGTGACAGCGAGGATAAGCTCGCCTGCTATCAAATTAACTATTGAGCAGAATGTATGAAGAGAACTATCAGAAACGTAGATTTGAACCTTCTTGTTGTTTTCGGCTCCCTACTCGAAACTCGGAATGTTTCTAAAACTTCGAAAATTCTTAATCTATCGCAATCAGCCGTTAGCGGAATCCTGAAACGACTCAGGGAAACCTTTGAAGATGAGCTATTTGTTCGTCAGCAGCGAGGACTGTTACCCACGCAAAAGGCATTGCAACTAGAGCAGCCGATAAGAGTTTGGTTATTGCAAACCGAAACGCTGTTTCGCCCTCAAGAATTTATACCAGAAAAAACCGATCGCATTTTTAGTGTTGCCGCAACCGACTATATTCAGACGACATTGTTACCTTACTTGAGTGAGAATCTAAATAAACTGGCTCCGAATGCCAAGCTCCGTGTGCTTCCCGTGAATCATACTCAAAATATGCTTGATCTCGAAAATGGTGAATTGGATTTTCTTTTTTCTACCTTTGACATGGCACCACAGCATCTGCGTTCGAAACAGATTTATAGTGAAAGTTATGTTGTCGCAATGAGTAAAAATCATCCTCTCGCCGGCCGAACACTATCCATTCACGACTTTGTATCATTTCCCCACATACTAGTATCACCGACAGGGGGAAGCCTGAGTTCGCAAACCGATGCAATACTGCAAACAAGAGGTGAAAAAAGAAATGTTTTTATGAGTACGCCGAGTTTCGCAGCCGTGCCGTCTCTCCTATCGACTACTCAATGCCTGTCTGTTCTCCCAGAGAGAATGGCAAATATGTCTGAAAGTCTAACCATTGCTGTCCCACCTATCGATATTAAGGGCTTCAGTATTATTCTTGCTTGGCATGAGCGAAATCACGGCGATCCTGCATTGCACTGGTTTAAGGACCAGATTCTCCAAATCAATGAAATGCTGGGCTCATAGGGGCTCAACCTAGATATCCTTTATGGCGATATCAGATATAAAAAATATCGACTTCATAAATATCTAAATCAGGCATAAGCTTTCCACAAATCAACCGATCAACATCATCTTGAAACTGGAGAGCAACATGAACACCAATACTGTCATCAAATTTCACGAAGTAGGTGAGCCTGAAGTTTTACAATATGAACAAGAAGCCATCAAGCGGCCTAAAAATGGTGAAATCAGAATAAAAGTAGAAGCGATTGGCGTAGGTTTTGGAGAATGCCTCTACAGGCGTGGTTGGTACATTCAAGAAACAGTGCTAGGCGGCTCACTCGGAAACAATGCTGTGGGTATCGTAGATGCAATAGGCCCTGACGTAACCAACGTTAACGTAGGTCAAAAAATTTCTTTGATTCCATCATTCCAAATGAATGAATTCACTGTATACAGTGAGTATGCCATTGTGCCGGCTTTCTCTGCCGCACCTTATTTCGATAGCTTATCGATCGAGGAAAATGCGTCAATATGGATGCAAGTTTCAACAGCCTATGGCGCTCTAATCCATTACGGAAATATTGATCACTCGGATACCGTTCTAATTCACCCTTCTTCCGGCGGTGTGGGTATTGCTGCAATACAAACAGCCAAAAAAGTTGGCGCAAGAGTGATAGCGACAACGCGTAATCCGGATAAAGTAAATAGCTTGCTGGACTATGGTGCTGATCACGTTATTGTGACTTCAACGGAAAGTATCTCTGATGGTGTAAATAGGATTACGAAGGACATAGGTGTGAGTTTGGTCTTTAATGCCATGACAGGAAATGTTCTAAATGAATTAGTGGAAGTGACTAAGCCTGGCGGTCGAGTCATTCAATATGGTGGGATCGGCGGTGAGGACACGCCTCTACCGTTTGCATCAGTGATAGGAAAAGGCATTACAATTCAAGGTTACACCTTATATGAGCTTACTTATGAGCCAAGTAATCTCGAGAAGGTCATCTCATTTGTCAAAGAAGGTGTTGAATCTGGTATCTACACTGCAAATGTCGGCAGAGTATTTGATTTTAGCGACATGGTAAATGTACATAAATATCTTGAGGCTGGAGATATGGCCGGTAGCGTAGTAGTCAGAGTTGGATAAAAAAAGGACCGGGCACTTTGATGCGAATGATTCAAAGTGCCCGATCTTTCTAAGTTGTGCTTAGCGAAATTGAATAACCGGTTTTTTAAAAGGCCGCTCTACTCTCTTGTTAAGTGATATGACAAGAGTGGCATTTCACTATTGCATTATTTCAAGCTTAAATTACGTTTTTCTATTGACTTAGTTGAATTAGTCACAATTTAATCTAACGCTTTCAAAAACAGGGCTAGATCAAAACTGACAGTCTCTTGAGTACGTAAAGCGGACCTTTGGCTAATTCTTTTTGAAAAGCTAAACATACGATTTATACCCTTAACAATGCTAAAATACTTGGTTCCAAATCGCATGGCCCCTGCAACGAGGGGCCTTTGTTTTCTATTACTGAGCAACAGCCCTTAGTAACGATTCTTTTTCGCGTTCGATGAATTGAGTCCATGTTGTTGGATAGCGCCCGGTTGCTTGCTTAAACGCCTCCTTATCAAACGTTGCATCAGCATTGATAATTTTGCCTTCACCATTCAACAGGAACTGATCCCTAATACATGCCATATAGGCAGCATCTGCTCCTTGAGATATAACACCAGCATAGAAATCGTTCGGGTCTAAAGGTAGCGTGGTCAAATTGAGAGCTAGCTCTTTGCTCAAAGTATCAGCTACGTGTTGAATGCTGCCCGTATCATAGCCGAGTCGCCATACCTGATTCTTAAATTCTTCCGGTCGAGCTAATGCTGCTGAAGCTATTGCGCCAACATCTGTAGCATCAACCCAGCTCCAAACAGCCTCTTTAAGCAAATTGACGAGACCATTGGGGTTTAACCAGCCAAACGCCGTGATGTTTTGCATAAACGCCTCAGGTTGGAGGTGCGTGTAATCAAAGCCTTGTTGTTCAATATAGGCCTCTATCATTTTGTGCCAGCCCCAGTGCGAGACTTCTGTTGTATCGTTACCCGAAGCACCAATATGCACAATATGTTTTACGCCTGCTGTTTTAGCAGCATCAATAACCCGCTTGGATTGTTTCATCATATCGACGGTGTAGCCCGTCAATAGCAATAAGCTATCTATACCTTCAACCGCGCCTGGGATGGTATCTGCGTCGTCTAAGTCTAAAGCGACTGGCGTAACACCTTTGCTTTTGAACTCCTCTGCGCGAGCCATGCTGCGAAGTCCAGCGAACACATTGATATTTTCCTGCGTGCTAAGTTGATTGATAACCTCGCTACCAACTTTACCAGTAGCGCCTATGACTAAAACGTTATGAGTTGACATGTTTGTATCTCCTAAAGTGATTGAATTAACGTTGTAGAGTTACTTTAGGAAATGCTGGAAAAGTTATGAATAGCAAAAGCTTTCATTATATACTTGCAGAAAATGCAACAGGTACTGACAATGAAATCAAACCTAGAAGACATGAAACTGTTTTTACGTATCGTCGAAGTGGGAAGCTTGCGACAAGTTGCCATTGAATACATGACCGAAGCCTCAACCATAAGCAGAAGACTCAGTGCGCTGGAGAAACGCCTTGGCGTCAAACTGATTGAGCGCTCTAAAGTTCAATCATTCCCTACCGAGGTGGGGAAAGCCTATTATGAACGTCTACGCCATTTGTTGACTCAAATAGACAGTTTAGAAAGCGACATATCTGATACGACTAATACACCGTCAGGGTTGTTACGTGTCAGTTGTCCTGTTGATTTTGGCGCATTGTACATCGCTCCCTGGTTGCACGATTTGCAACAAGCTTACCCTGATTTGAAAATTGAGTTATTGCTTAATGACCAAATGGTCAACCTGGTCGAAGAAGGCATTGATGTTGCTCTTCGAATTGGTCAACTACCTGATTCAGCTATCCGTGCAAGGCACCTTGGCAATATGGGGGTGGCAATTGTTGGTTCAAAGCAGTATCTCGAAACGCACGGCACACCAAAAACACCACAAGATTTAGAGAAACATAATTTTGTGCTGTACAACTGGTTGCATAAGCCTACCTCTATGACATTCAAACAGGGAGAAGTTGAAAAAAAGGTGCATATGAATAGCACCTTTGCTGCAAACAATGTTGGGGCCATCATGAATGTAGTGAAGAAAGGCGGTGGGCTGCATTACGCACCCAAATGGTTTTTGCACAAGGAAGGTCGAGACCATGATTTGGTTGAAGTGCTTGAGGATTGGCAAAAACCTTCTTTTCCCCTAAACGCGCTCTATATTGCTCCCTCGACAGATTTGATACCTGCAAAAGTCCGCGTGTTTATCGATTTACTTTTGAAAAACATTGCGCACATTGTGATTTAACCATTCTCAATTGTCATTTGGCACATAGTCCAACATCCCTCTGTTGCAGTTCATGCAATTATAAGATGCAGTATTTTCGTATTCTCGACACTTAGCAATTCACATAAATCAAAGTCGGGCCAGTGCCAGATGACACACTTATCGTCAAAAAACTCGGTTCTGTTGAACGAATTCTTGTTGCCTCAAAGGACTTCTTAGAAGCTAATGGTATGCCCAAAAATCCTTCGCAAGCAAAAGCTTACGATACGATAGGCCTCTTACCTTTTGAAGGCGGTAAAATCCCGCTATCAAATGAGCAGGGAAAAACGGTTTACCTACAACCATTTCTAAAAACCACGACCAATAATATTTTTGCATTAAAGGAATTGGTCATTTCGGGGCTTGGCATGGCTGTGATGCCAAGGTGGTTTATTAATCAGGAACTGGAACAAGAGCAACTGATTAACCTATTACCGGAATGGAGAGCACCTTCATTAGATGTTCATATTGCATACCTACCAGGCAAACATCAGCCATTGCGATTGAGAGCTTTTGCGGAACTGATGGTGAGAGAAGTCGGTAGAATTCCTGGAATTACATAGCGCAGGAATACAAAACTACTCGCTCTTTCAGTCCAATATCGAGCACTTAAATTAAATCAACACTGCATTATCAATTGCAAAGTAACCTTTGTGATTTAGCTCGAGTGGTATCTCTTCTGGCAGGCACCAACTAAGCACAACTTGATGTCTGGCCGCATGCCAGTCTCCGTCGGAGAGTTTTCCAATTGTGGTTGCACCGATAATGCCCTTTTTCGTGATTGTATCTCCTGATAGGTGACTAAATATCGCCAATGATGACAAACTGCATGTAAATTAGGCACCATAGAAAATGCATCGAGTGATGCTTGCAATAATGGTTTTTAGTCACTAAGTGCTGATTCAATCGTATGTAATGTAAATTCGCTCATTTTTGATTCCTCCATATTCGTCGACTAAGCTTTAAACGCAGCAACATTAGCACGCACAAATTGCTCAAACGTAGTTGGCGCACGGCCAATTAAGTTAGACAAGTCTTGGGTTGGCTCGGGCTTAAATTCACCGTTTCGCATTGCTGTCCAAAGCTGCACCAATGAATCTGCGAGCACTTCTGGTACTTGCCAATTAAGCAATCCGGCTTTGGCCTCTTCATTCGTTACTGGCAAATACTTGATTGGACGTCCCAATACTTCGGAAAAGACGCTGGCGACATTGTCATGATTGAGTTGTTCAGACCCTGTCAGGGTATAAACGTTTCCAATGTGTTTATCTGGGTTGAGAAGAACGTTTGCAGCAGCTTCACCAATGTCATTGTTGTCAACTAGGGTCATCACTGCATTGGCATCAGTACCGAATGGCGCGGCAATTAAGTCGCTTTCTTTGATTGATTGGGCCGACGCGAAAAAGTTATTGGTATAGGTTGCAGGACGTAAAATTGTCCAGTTAAGGGTAGATGATCTAAGGTGCGCTTCTGCTTGACCTAACCATGCTAACGTTTTAATGGGTGATTTTAGATCTGCGCCAACACCAGAGAGCTGAACAATGTGACGAACGCCAGCTTTTTCTGCTGCCCTGACAAAATTACCGTGTTTTTCCGCAAATGTAGGTTCATAAGCACTAACTAAAAATGCCACTTCGATACCGCTCAATACTTTCTCTAACGAAGCACTGTCACTAAAATCCCCTTTTACGTATGAAATATTAGGGTCTTTCACAATCGCTTTTGATGGATTACGTAATAGTGCGCGAACATTGACATCTTTCGCTGCAAGAGATTCTAGAACCGCTTTTCCGTTATTACCTGTACCGCCTGTTACTAAAATTGAAGTCATGATTTTTTCTCCTTGTTAAGTTAATTAAGGGAACCTCTATAAATTCGTTTTTTTAGCGCGATAATTTTCTAATTTTTTCTACCGGAACATTTACCGAAAATAATTATCATTACGCATTTATTTACAAAAATATTGGATAAAAATTCGTTCTTTTG
>NZ_JAJQVM010000051.1 GCF_021234875.1 Marinibactrum halimedae
CAGTTCATTACACAAGATCCGATTGGGTTGTTGGGTGGGAAAAATTGCTATCGTTATGCGCCGAACCCAATAGAGTGGATAGACCCTTTTGGCTTAATGGCCAAAGAGCCTAATTGTTCAAAAAAAGTTAGGAACGTAGACGCAATTGCTGAAAAGCATGGTGGGGTAAAAATTGGAGAAAATCGTTATAAAATGCCTGACCGAAAGTCTGCACAACAAGCTGCATCAGAAATATCAGGTGATTTAGGTTCAAACCCAACAACCATAAGACGTAAAGAATATATTGATGCTAATAACACATACCAACAAAACCAATCTAATCGTGTCATTGGTAAGCACTCAGCCAGTGGTAATGCGGGTTATCACGATCACAGTATAGGGCATTCCAGATTCGGAGAAACTCGTCCTCATTTCAACGCTTGGAGTGAGTCTACAGGGACTACTGCCAAGGACAATGTACATCTTTATTATTAGTGGCTTTTAAAATGAAAGAATGGCGACAATACATGTCGGAAACAGATGGTGCCTGGCTAGTTTTAAAAGATAAGGACGAACCTGAATTACCGGCTGAAAGTATCTCTTCAAGTGGACAAGAAGCTGTCATGTTGAAGAAGTGTAAACCTGGTAATTATATTTCTGTTAATATTTTACCTGCTGCTAGGATTACGGATGATGTAAAAAAGACTATTAACTATGAGAAAGATTTCTATGTTCAGCTTTATTGTTTGAGTGACGATTGGTCTGTAATTAGTGAAAAAAGTTACTCTTCAGATGAAGCTTTAAAATTGGCTTCTAGATTTGTTGGTCTAACAAAGGATAGGGCTATTAAAGTGTGGAATATGCGTAAACTTGGCTCAGAGGGTAATAGAATAGAATTGTTATGATTCTTGTGGTGGAATTATTTTATAGTATCGGACACACCGCCACTCCGCCGCAATGCGGCTCCGGGCAGCGCTGCACTGCGTTACGCACTGCATAGTAGATAAGGCTGCTCTGTCCTATGTCATGCCGCTTGCAAATTCGCAGCGGCATTTTTATTGGCACCGTCATCACTTCCCCTTTTAGCCGCTAAAAAAACCTCGCAGTGGGCAAGCGCCACGCCATACTCCATAGCCCTTTCCAAGCCGTGCCTCCCCCGTCGTGCTGCGCACGTCTCCCCGCCCTAAAACCCTACCCGCTCAATGGGGCGTTCAGTGGTCATCGGTTCGTCAGCACGTTGTAAAAAACAACATCATGAACCGCAACAAATAAAGCGGGCAGGGTTCGGGCTGGCCGCACGGCTTTGTTATCTATCCCCCAAACCCCCTTTGCAAAAGGGGGCTTTAAGTTGGTGGCGGCAAAGCCGCGTTTAAAAAATCTATTTCCTATCCCCCAATCCCCTTTTGCAAAAGGGGGCTTGATGGTGCCAACGTCACCAACGTGTCTGCTTGCTTGCCTTCTCAGGTTAGCGACGTGCTCGGCCGGTCAAGGCCAAGCCCTGCGGGTGCTGCGCAGCCTTGACCAGCCTGCGCGCGACGCTGTTGGGAGGCGGCAAACAAACCGCCACTCAAGAGGAAATGGCAATGGTAAATGTTCCACCCATCGCAAGAAAAATCATCGAAACCGCCAACGAATTAGCCACAAATGGAAAAACCGGATCAAGCACCAGCGAAACCATCGCGGCGGCGTTCGTGTTAGATCGAATGGACTTTATCCCGGATGGTTACAGTGTGGTTGAAGCCTGGGATCGTATCGATGATCTTCAGGAAATTGTTCGAAAAATACGGAGTGAATATGAGGATTTAGTGGTGCCTTGGTAAGGCACAAGGGGCGCGCTGCGCCCCTTTATGCATTGATTATTGCAAATCAACTATTTATGTACAGAAAAGAAAAAATAACTGCCGTGCGACGCAAAAAAATCTGGATATTCATCAATCTACATGAAATAAATAGGAACTCATTCTAACTCGGAGGTTTTTATGATTTATCGTGTTGAGTCAGTAGAAAATGGTTGGGTTGTCGTGGATGAAAATAGCAACCCAGTAAGTGAAGTCTTCGAAACGAGACAAGAAGCTGAAGAATATAAGGCATCTCTTACGCCAGCTCCGAGGTCATCTCCTGGGATGTCTATGTAATTATTATTAGCCCTCAAGAGTTAAACCCTTGAGGGTTT
This sequence comes from Marinibactrum halimedae, assembly GCF_021234875.1. Lineage (GTDB taxonomy): Bacteria > Pseudomonadota > Gammaproteobacteria > Pseudomonadales > Cellvibrionaceae > Marinibactrum > Marinibactrum halimedae. The sequence continues at coordinate 2,153 of NZ_JAJQVM010000051.1, forward strand.
TATTAACGAGTTTTTTTACCAGCCATTAATTTAGCCATCTCAGCTTTTTTAATTAGTCCATCCATAACTAAAACCAAAGCTCGTTGATCCTCATCGGGCAGGTTATCAGCCTGTTGGCATAGGGTCTGTAACTCATGGTTCCGAATCTTTAAGTCCTCCTCAGGTTCTTTGCGCCCCACTAATTCATCAAGTGTGACCTGTAATACATCTGCAACTTTGATCAAGGTATCTACATGCGGCACGTTCCCACCTCGCTCCCAGCGGTTATAGGAACGCGGATCAATACCTAACAGCTCAGCCAGTCGTGATTGACTTAGTTGTCTAGCTTCTCTCAGCAGCTTTAGCCGCTTTGCAAACTCAGTCATATCGAGATCCATTAATAAATCCAATCTGACTGCCATGTTAATACCTCATCAAAGGTGTTGAGCTGAATATGGATATTAGTATAGAGTTTAATTACATCACAAGTGTCTATTGACGGATTTTTAGGGTAAACGGGGGCAAAATGGCCAGAATCGCTGAAGAAGTGATCAATAAAATAAAAAGCGACATCTCACTGGTTCGCCTCGCCGAAAGCCAAGGCTTCAAACTGGTGAAGCAAGGCAAAGACTACGCGGTGTGTTGCCCATTCCACGAAGAAAAAACCCCGTCGTGTATCATCAGCCCGGAATCGAATTTATTTAACTGCTTCGGCTGTGGTGCTGGAGGTTCGGTGATTGACTGGGTAATGAAAACCCAAGGTGTGAGCTTCCGTCTTGCGGTTGAGTTGTTGCAAAACGACATTGGTGCAATTAGCACAACACCGACCACACCCATTAAAAAAACCACGGTGCAAAAATTATCGTCTTCTTTAGCCGCTGATCTTCAAGCGGCCGATACGGCGGAAGCCTTACACCAGGTCGTTAATTATTATCACGAGACTTTACTGAACGCACCGGATGCCTTGGCGTACTTGGAAAAACGCGGGTTAAATCATCCCGAATTAATCACTGAGTTTAAGCTCGGCTTTGCTAACCGAACCTTGGCTTATCACTTGCCACATTCCAATCGAGAAGCGGGCGCTAAAGCCCGTAATTTATTAAAAAACGTGGGCATTCTTCGAGAATCTGGCCACGAACATTTTAATGGTTCGATTGTGGTTCCGGTGTTCGATGAGCACGGCAATATCACCGAAATGTATGGCAGAAAATTACTTGATAATTTACGCAAAGGCACACCCAAACACACGTATTTACCGGGGGCACACGATGGCGTTTTTAACGAAAAGGCCCTGAAAAACCAGAGTGAAATCATTCTCTGTGAATCGTTAATCGATGCGATGACCTTCTGGGTTCACGGCTTTAAAAACGTCACCGCCAGCTACGGCACACAGGGTTTTACTGCTTCTCATTTAGCCGCCTTTAAACGCTACGGAATTAAACGTGTCTTAATCGCTTACGACCGTGACGAGCCCGGCAATACCGCCGCCGACAAACACGCTGCGATGATGCAAGCCGAAGGCATCGACTGTTTTAGAATCTTGTTCCCCAAAGGCATGGACGCCAATTTTTACGCGCTTCAAGTAACGCCAGCTCGAAAAAGTTTAGAGTTAGTGATACGAAAAGCGGAATGGTTAGGCAACGGAAAACAACCGGAAATTACCACGGAAATGACGGAAGACAGCGACGCGCCACTGGCCACGCTTTTTAGTGAAACTGAAGAACCAGAAGAAGAGCCAGAAAATGAAACCGAAGTTGACAGCGTGGCAGAGGAAAAAAACGAAGCGATAGAACTTCCCCCTTTAGCCGCCAGTCCGTTACCGCACACACCGGACGACGGTATTCGCTGTGAAATTAGCGAACGCCAAATCACCTTAGACATTGGCGGCCGGGTGTATCGGGTGCGGGGCTTGAATGCGAACCAAGACAACAGCCACTTAAAAATTAATTTAATGGCCTGCAATGACAACGGCTTCCACAACGATACGTTAGAACTTTACAACGCTAAGCAACGCCAGGTCTTTATCAACCAAGCGCACCTTGAGTTGGGTGTGAAAGATGAGGTGATTAAAAAAGACCTGGGCAAGGTGCTGTTAAAACTGGAAGCGTTGCAGGATCAGCAAGCGCTGGAAAACATCGAGCCAGAATCAAAACTCCCGGAGATCACCACCGAAGAAAAAAGCGCGGCGTTGCAGTTGCTGCAAGATAAAAACCTACTGGCTCGCATTGCCAGCGACTTTAACCGCATCGGTTTAATCGGCGAAGACAGCAACAAATTAGTGGGTTACTTGGCGTGCGTCTCGCGGAAATTACAAAAGCCGTTGGGCGTCGTGATTCAATCCAGCAGCGCGGCTGGTAAGTCGTCGTTGATGGAAAGCATTTTAAAACTGATGCCGCCCGAGGAAAGAATCCAATACTCAGCGATGACCGGGCAAAGCTTGTATTACCTCGGTGAAACCAGTTTAAAACATAAAATCCTCGCCATTGCCGAGGAAGAAGGGGCCAGCAACGCCAGCTATGCGTTAAAGCTGTTGCAGTCAGAGGGTGAAGTCACCATTGCCAGCACTGGCAAAGATGATACTACCGGCAACTTAATTACCAAAGAATACCGAGTGGAAGGCCCGGCGCAATTATTTATGACCACCACGGCCATCGACATTGATGAGGAATTATTAAACCGGTGTTTAGTGCTGAGCGTGGACGAAAGCCAAACTCAGACAAAAGAAATCCATCAACGACAACGCTTCGCGGATACGCTCGATGGCTTGTTTATGCAGTCGGAAAGTGACGAGTTAATCGAGCAACACCGCAACGCGCAGCGTCTTCTCAAGTCTTATGCCATCGTCAATCCTTACGCTGAGCAACTGACGTTCTTAAGTGACAAAACAAGAACCCGCCGCGACCACATGAAATACTTAACGTTGATAAAAACCATTACGTTATTGCACCAATACCAGCGGGAAATAAAAACGGAAACGCGAGGCGATCACCGCGTTGAATATCTCGAAGTCACACTCAATGACATCGACATGGCCAATCAATTAGCCCATCAAGTGCTTGGAAGAACGCTTGATGAATTACCGCCGCAAACTCGAAAACTCTTAACGTTGATACAAACGTGGGTGCAGCAGCAATGCCAGCAACAGCAAATCGTGCAGAGCGACTTCCGTTTTAGCCGCCGTCATGTGCGCGAACTCTGCGGGTGGAGTGAAAAGCAAGTCAGAGTCCATATGCAGCGGTTAATGGAAATGGAATACGTGATTACGCATCGTGGCGGCCGGGGGCAAACCTTCGAATACGAATTGTTGTACAACGGTGAGGGGGATCAACAAGACAAATTTATGTTGGGCTTGGTGGGTACAGAATCCATTAAAAATAAAACTACGACAGCCACTTCGTCCACCAATAAAGAAACCTCGTGCCCCCAACGTGGCCCCATCGTCGGGGGTTCGTCCGAGGTAGGAATTAGCACGCAACCCTTGAATGGTAAGGCTTACAAAGAAACGTCGTTGATTAAGGATAAAAACACTAATCTGGCTGTAAAAAATAATTCTGTCGTAGCGTCATTTACGTCATAGGAGTAAATCAAAAATGCTCCGTAAAAAACACCACAGCACCGCCAGCACTCAAAAGCTCAATGTTGATCACAGTGGAATGGCGCCATATCTGGCTCATTATCTTGAGTGGAATCGGGTTAAGGGCTACTCAGAAGAAACCAATAAGCGTAAAGACAGCAACTTACGGCGTTTTATTTTATGGTGCGATGAACGAGGGTTGAGTCATCCCGGTGAAGTAACCAAACCCATCTTAGAGCGTTATCAACGATATCTGTTTTATCTTCGGCAAGACAACGGCGAACCCTTGAGTTATGCCTCGCAAAATATCTATCTCTCTACGGTGCGTAGCTTCTTTAAATGGCTTACCCAAGAAAATCACATCCCCAGCAATCCGGCCTCAGAAGTGATGCCGGTGAAGCGTTCGAAGCGCTTACCGCAAATTGTGTTATCGGTGGATCAAGTAGATACCTTACTCGACAGTGTGGATACCCAGACTCCCGAAGGGCAACGAGACAGAGCCATTCTCGAACTGTTTTACAGCACCGGTTTACGGCGCTTGGAAATGTGCCGTTTACAACTGCAAGACCTTCATCTTAGCCGCCAAACGCTGTTGGTTCGCAATGGCAAAGGCGGTAAAGACCGTTACGTGCCTATCGGCAAACGGGCGGTGCATTGGGTGGCGAATTATCTGCATCACATCAGGCCGTTGTATCAGTTGGAAATCAACGCATCGCATGTGTTCTTAACGGATTACGGGGAGGCGTTCACCAGCTCGAATATGGGCCGCATGGTGAAGCGTTACTTGGATAAAGCGGAAATTAAAGCCGAAGGTGCTTGTCATTTACTGCGCCATGCAATGGCTACTCATATGTTGGAAAATGGCGCGGAACTACGCTATCTGCAAGCCATTCTGGGTCACGCGGATATTAACACCACCACGATTTACACCCATGTCTCCATGGAACACCTTCATCGTGTTCACGAAAACACGCACCCCGCCAAACTGTAATCGTTAAATTAACGATCCCTGCCTTCCTCACACCCCACACCTCATAACACCAGCGCGGCCAGCCACGCCGGTGGACTTCTGCGCCAAAATCCCATTGGTCTATATCGAGATATTGTGCTTAAGGCAGCGAATAGCTAGCATCGGCATTAACGTTTTTATGGCAAAACCCGCGTCGGGGGGTTATGCCAAAGCCACCGGCTTTACGTCGGGGTGAGAGTTCTTTACAAGCTAGAGTTCATCAGGGCTGCGGGAAATTTAGCAGTGATCTTGTGTCTGGGTGACAGTTCATTACACAAGATCCGATTGGGTTGTTGGGTGGGAAAAATTGCTATCGTTATGCGCCGAACCCAATAGAGTGGATAGACCCTTTTGGCTTAATGGCCAAAGAGCCTAATTGTTCAAAAAAAGTTAGGAACGTAGACGCAATTGCTGAAAAGCATGGTGGGGTAAAAATTGGAGAAAATCGTTATAAAATGCCTGACCGAAAGTCTGCACAACAAGCTGCATCAGAAATATCAGGTGATTTAGGTTCAAACCCAACAACCATAAGACGTAAAGAATATATTGATGCTAATAACACATACCAACAAAACCAATCTAATCGTGTCATTGGTAAGCACTCAGCCAGTGGTAATGCGGGTTATCACGATCACAGTATAGGGCATTCCAGATTCGGAGAAACTCGTCCTCATTTCAACGCTTGGAGTGAGTCTACAGGGACTACTGCCAAGGACAATGTACATCTTTATTATTAGTGGCTTTTAAAATGAAAGAATGGCGACAATACATGTCGGAAACAGATGGTGCCTGGCTAGTTTTAAAAGATAAGGACGAACCTGAATTACCGGCTGAAAGTATCTCTTCAAGTGGACAAGAAGCTGTCATGTTGAAGAAGTGTAAACCTGGTAATTATATTTCTGTTAATATTTTACCTGCTGCTAGGATTACGGATGATGTAAAAAAGACTATTAACTATGAGAAAGATTTCTATGTTCAGCTTTATTGTTTGAGTGACGATTGGTCTGTAATTAGTGAAAAAAGTTACTCTTCAGATGAAGCTTTAAAATTGGCTTCTAGATTTGTTGGTCTAACAAAGGATAGGGCTATTAAAGTGTGGAATATGCGTAAACTTGGCTCAGAGGGTAATAGAATAGAATTGTTATGATTCTTGTGGTGGAATTATTTTATAGTATCGGACACACCGCCACTCCGCCGCAATGCGGCTCCGGGCAGCGCTGCACTGCGTTACGCACTGCATAGTAGATAAGGCTGCTCTGTCCTATGTCATGCCGCTTGCAAATTCGCAGCGGCATTTTTATTGGCACCGTCATCACTTCCCCTTTTAGCCGCTAAAAAAACCTCGCAGTGGGCAAGCGCCACGCCATACTCCATAGCCCTTTCCAAGCCGTGCCTCCCCCGTCGTGCTGCGCACGTCTCCCCGCCCTAAAACCCTACCCGCTCAATGGGGCGTTCAGTGGTCATCGGTTCGTCAGCACGTTGTAAAAAACAACATCATGAACCGCAACAAATAAAGCGGGCAGGGTTCGGGCTGGCCGCACGGCTTTGTTATCTATCCCCCAAACCCCCTTTGCAAAAGGGGGCTTTAAGTTGGTGGCGGCAAAGCCGCGTTTAAAAAATCTATTTCCTATCCCCCAATCCCCTTTTGCAAAAGGGGGCTTGATGGTGCCAACGTCACCAACGTGTCTGCTTGCTTGCCTTCTCAGGTTAGCGACGTGCTCGGCCGGTCAAGGCCAAGCCCTGCGGGTGCTGCGCAGCCTTGACCAGCCTGCGCGCGACGCTGTTGGGAGGCGGCAAACAAACCGCCACTCAAGAGGAAATGGCAATGGTAAATGTTCCACCCATCGCAAGAAAAATCATCGAAACCGCCAACGAATTAGCCACAAATGGAAAAACCGGATCAAGCACCAGCGAAACCATCGCGGCGGCGTTCGTGTTAGATCGAATGGACTTTATCCCGGATGGTTACAGTGTGGTTGAAGCCTGGGATCGTATCGATGATCTTCAGGAAATTGTTCGAAAAATACGGAGTGAATATGAGGATTTAGTGGTGCCTTGGTAAGGCACAAGGGGCGCGCTGCGCCCCTTTATGCATTGATTATTGCAAATCAACTATTTATGTACAGAAAAGAAAAAATAACTGCCGTGCGACGCAAAAAAATCTGGATATTCATCAATCTACATGAAATAAATAGGAACTCATTCTAACTCGGAGGTTTTTATGATTTATCGTGTTGAGTCAGTAGAAAATGGTTGGGTTGTCGTGGATGAAAATAGCAACCCAGTAAGTGAAGTCTTCGAAACGAGACAAGAAGCTGAAGAATATAAGGCATCTCTTACGCCAGCTCCGAGGTCATCTCCTGGGATGTCTATGTAATTATTATTAGCCCTCAAGAGTTAAACCCTTGAGGGTTTTATTAACGAGTTTTTTTACCAGCCATTAATTTAGCCATCTCAGCTTTTTTAATTAGTCCATCCATAACTAAAACCAAAGCTCGTTGATCCTCATCGGGCAGGTTATCAGCCTGTTGGCATAGGGTCTGTAACTCATGGTTCCGAATCTTTAAGTCCTCCTCAGGTTCTTTGCGCCCCACTAATTCATCAAGTGTGACCTGTAATACATCTGCAACTTTGATCAAGGTATCTACATGCGGCACGTTCCCACCTCGCTCCCAGCGGTTATAGGAACGCGGATCAATACCTAACAGCTCAGCCAGTCGTGATTGACTTAGTTGTCTAGCTTCTCTCAGCAGCTTTAGCCGCTTTGCAAACTCAGTCATATCGAGATCCATTAATAAATCCAATCTGACTGCCATGTTAATACCTCATCAAAGGTGTTGAGCTGAATATGGATATTAGTATAGAGTTTAATTACATCACAAGTGTCTATTGACGGATTTTTAGGGTAAACGGGGGCAAAATGGCCAGAATCGCTGAAGAAGTGATCAATAAAATAAAAAGCGACATCTCACTGGTTCGCCTCGCCGAAAGCCAAGGCTTCAAACTGGTGAAGCAAGGCAAAGACTACGCGGTGTGTTGCCCATTCCACGAAGAAAAAACCCCGTCGTGTATCATCAGCCCGGAATCGAATTTATTTAACTGCTTCGGCTGTGGTGCTGGAGGTTCGGTGATTGACTGGGTAATGAAAACCCAAGGTGTGAGCTTCCGTCTTGCGGTTGAGTTGTTGCAAAACGACATTGGTGCAATTAGCACAACACCGACCACACCCATTAAAAAAACCACGGTGCAAAAATTATCGTCTTCTTTAGCCGCTGATCTTCAAGCGGCCGATACGGCGGAAGCCTTACACCAGGTCGTTAATTATTATCACGAGACTTTACTGAACGCACCGGATGCCTTGGCGTACTTGGAAAAACGCGGGTTAAATCATCCCGAATTAATCACTGAGTTTAAGCTCGGCTTTGCTAACCGAACCTTGGCTTATCACTTGCCACATTCCAATCGAGAAGCGGGCGCTAAAGCCCGTAATTTATTAAAAAACGTGGGCATTCTTCGAGAATCTGGCCACGAACATTTTAATGGTTCGATTGTGGTTCCGGTGTTCGATGAGCACGGCAATATCACCGAAATGTATGGCAGAAAATTACTTGATAATTTACGCAAAGGCACACCCAAACACACGTATTTACCGGGGGCACACGATGGCGTTTTTAACGAAAAGGCCCTGAAAAACCAGAGTGAAATCATTCTCTGTGAATCGTTAATCGATGCGATGACCTTCTGGGTTCACGGCTTTAAAAACGTCACCGCCAGCTACGGCACACAGGGTTTTACTGCTTCTCATTTAGCCGCCTTTAAACGCTACGGAATTAAACGTGTCTTAATCGCTTACGACCGTGACGAGCCCGGCAATACCGCCGCCGACAAACACGCTGCGATGATGCAAGCCGAAGGCATCGACTGTTTTAGAATCTTGTTCCCCAAAGGCATGGACGCCAATTTTTACGCGCTTCAAGTAACGCCAGCTCGAAAAAGTTTAGAGTTAGTGATACGAAAAGCGGAATGGTTAGGCAACGGAAAACAACCGGAAATTACCACGGAAATGACGGAAGACAGCGACGCGCCACTGGCCACGCTTTTTAGTGAAACTGAAGAACCAGAAGAAGAGCCAGAAAATGAAACCGAAGTTGACAGCGTGGCAGAGGAAAAAAACGAAGCGATAGAACTTCCCCCTTTAGCCGCCAGTCCGTTACCGCACACACCGGACGACGGTATTCGCTGTGAAATTAGCGAACGCCAAATCACCTTAGACATTGGCGGCCGGGTGTATCGGGTGCGGGGCTTGAATGCGAACCAAGACAACAGCCACTTAAAAATTAATTTAATGGCCTGCAATGACAACGGCTTCCACAACGATACGTTAGAACTTTACAACGCTAAGCAACGCCAGGTCTTTATCAACCAAGCGCACCTTGAGTTGGGTGTGAAAGATGAGGTGATTAAAAAAGACCTGGGCAAGGTGCTGTTAAAACTGGAAGCGTTGCAGGATCAGCAAGCGCTGGAAAACATCGAGCCAGAATCAAAACTCCCGGAGATCACCACCGAAGAAAAAAGCGCGGCGTTGCAGTTGCTGCAAGATAAAAACCTACTGGCTCGCATTGCCAGCGACTTTAACCGCATCGGTTTAATCGGCGAAGACAGCAACAAATTAGTGGGTTACTTGGCGTGCGTCTCGCGGAAATTACAAAAGCCGTTGGGCGTCGTGATTCAATCCAGCAGCGCGGCTGGTAAGTCGTCGTTGATGGAAAGCATTTTAAAACTGATGCCGCCCGAGGAAAGAATCCAATACTCAGCGATGACCGGGCAAAGCTTGTATTACCTCGGTGAAACCAGTTTAAAACATAAAATCCTCGCCATTGCCGAGGAAGAAGGGGCCAGCAACGCCAGCTATGCGTTAAAGCTGTTGCAGTCAGAGGGTGAAGTCACCATTGCCAGCACTGGCAAAGATGATACTACCGGCAACTTAATTACCAAAGAATACCGAGTGGAAGGCCCGGCGCAATTATTTATGACCACCACGGCCATCGACATTGATGAGGAATTATTAAACCGGTGTTTAGTGCTGAGCGTGGACGAAAGCCAAACTCAGACAAAAGAAATCCATCAACGACAACGCTTCGCGGATACGCTCGATGGCTTGTTTATGCAGTCGGAAAGTGACGAGTTAATCGAGCAACACCGCAACGCGCAGCGTCTTCTCAAGTCTTATGCCATCGTCAATCCTTACGCTGAGCAACTGACGTTCTTAAGTGACAAAACAAGAACCCGCCGCGACCACATGAAATACTTAACGTTGATAAAAACCATTACGTTATTGCACCAATACCAGCGGGAAATAAAAACGGAAACGCGAGGCGATCACCGCGTTGAATATCTCGAAGTCACACTCAATGACATCGACATGGCCAATCAATTAGCCCATCAAGTGCTTGGAAGAACGCTTGATGAATTACCGCCGCAAACTCGAAAACTCTTAACGTTGATACAAACGTGGGTGCAGCAGCAATGCCAGCAACAGCAAATCGTGCAGAGCGACTTCCGTTTTAGCCGCCGTCATGTGCGCGAACTCTGCGGGTGGAGTGAAAAGCAAGTCAGAGTCCATATGCAGCGGTTAATGGAAATGGAATACGTGATTACGCATCGTGGCGGCCGGGGGCAAACCTTCGAATACGAATTGTTGTACAACGGTGAGGGGGATCAACAAGACAAATTTATGTTGGGCTTGGTGGGTACAGAATCCATTAAAAATAAAACTACGACAGCCACTTCGTCCACCAATAAAGAAACCTCGTGCCCCCAACGTGGCCCCATCGTCGGGGGTTCGTCCGAGGTAGGAATTAGCACGCAACCCTTGAATGGTAAGGCTTACAAAGAAACGTCGTTGATTAAGGATAAAAACACTAATCTGGCTGTAAAAAATAATTCTGTCGTAGCGTCATTTACGTCATAGGAGTAAATCAAAAATGCTCCGTAAAAAACACCACAGCACCGCCAGCACTCAAAAGCTCAATGTTGATCACAGTGGAATGGCGCCATATCTGGCTCATTATCTTGAGTGGAATCGGGTTAAGGGCTACTCAGAAGAAACCAATAAGCGTAAAGACAGCAACTTACGGCGTTTTATTTTATGGTGCGATGAACGAGGGTTGAGTCATCCCGGTGAAGTAACCAAACCCATCTTAGAGCGTTATCAACGATATCTGTTTTATCTTCGGCAAGACAACGGCGAACCCTTGAGTTATGCCTCGCAAAATATCTATCTCTCTACGGTGCGTAGCTTCTTTAAATGGCTTACCCAAGAAAATCACATCCCCAGCAATCCGGCCTCAGAAGTGATGCCGGTGAAGCGTTCGAAGCGCTTACCGCAAATTGTGTTATCGGTGGATCAAGTAGATACCTTACTCGACAGTGTGGATACCCAGACTCCCGAAGGGCAACGAGACAGAGCCATTCTCGAACTGTTTTACAGCACCGGTTTACGGCGCTTGGAAATGTGCCGTTTACAACTGCAAGACCTTCATCTTAGCCGCCAAACGCTGTTGGTTCGCAATGGCAAAGGCGGTAAAGACCGTTACGTGCCTATCGGCAAACGGGCGGTGCATTGGGTGGCGAATTATCTGCATCACATCAGGCCGTTGTATCAGTTGGAAATCAACGCATCGCATGTGTTCTTAACGGATTACGGGGAGGCGTTCACCAGCTCGAATATGGGCCGCATGGTGAAGCGTTACTTGGATAAAGCGGAAATTAAAGCCGAAGGTGCTTGTCATTTACTGCGCCATGCAATGGCTACTCATATGTTGGAAAATGGCGCGGAACTACGCTATCTGCAAGCCATTCTGGGTCACGCGGATATTAACACCACCACGATTTACACCCATGTCTCCATGGAACACCTTCATCGTGTTCACGAAAACACGCACCCCGCCAAACTGTAATCGTTAAATTAACGATCCCTGCCTTCCTCACACCCCACACCTCATAACACCAGCGCGGCCAGCCACGCCGGTGGACTTCTGCGCCAAAATCCCATTGGTCTATATCGAGATATTGTGCTTAAGGCAGCGAATAGCTAGCATCGGCATTAACGTTTTTATGGCAAAACCCGCGTCGGGGGGTTATGCCAAAGCCACCGGCTTTACGTCGGGGTGAGAGTTCTTTACAAGCTAGAGTTCATCAGGGCTGCGGGAAATTTAGCAGTGATCTTGTGTCTGGGTGACAGTTCATTACACAAGATCCGATTGGTTTACGTGGTGGTGTCCATAATTATCGATATGCTCCAAATCCAGTCATATGGATAGATCCATTAGGGTTAAAGTGTAAAGAGTTCGCCAAAAACCCTGGAGATGCTCATGCAATTATTAAAAAGCAGTGGAATTATGAAATGACACCTAGGGATATGAGAGAAGTTCAAAAGACAGTCGATAGGATAAAAAGTAATAGTCCACAGTATTCGAATGATGCTACAACTTTCAGTAATAGTCACACCATAGGAAATCCGAATAGTCAGAGATTAGATACTGGAAGTGGGCCTTATCAAGAATGGACAGTCAAAACCCCAGATGTCGGTGGTAATGGAGCTAGACGTATTGTCGTAGACAAAAAAACAGGTAGAGCCTATTACACCCATGATCATTACGACTCATTTATTGAAATTGATTTGCAGGGCTGGAACTGATGAATATTAAAAAACTTAAGTTAAACCTTTTGCAAATTAAAACTATGGATGAATTCTATGATGAGATTTCAAATCTCTTTGGCTTTCCTGATTTTTTTGGCAGAAATATTGATGCACTAATTGATTGCTTATTTAGCCTGAGATACCCAGAAGATGAAATGACCAATGTACACCTAATGGATTCAGAGTTCATGTTATTGGAGGTTTATGGTATATCATCTGTTGATCAAAAGATAAGAGATACACTAATTTTTGCAGTCGAATTTGCCAATGCCAAAAATAATGAAAAAGGCAATGACCCGGTTATTATTTTATCCTTTATGTCAAAGAGTTCAGGTTAGAAGAGGTTTGTGCCAGGGGCTGCCTGCATACGATTGTGATATTTCTCATGGCTTTTAAGAGAGGAGGAATTGACGGTGATGATATATTTGAATGTCAGTCGTGTGGGGTCTTGCTGCATTAGATTGTTGAAGAGGGTATCTATATTGGTGTCCAAGAAGAGTCTTTGAAAATGCAGATGATGAAAACGAGTTAAACGTGATCGGACACGCCGCCATGATGCGGCTCCCGGCAGTGTTCACTTCGTTGCGCACTGCATAGTCAATAAGGCTGCTCTGTCCTATGTTATGCCGCTTGCACATCCGCAGCGGCATTTTTAATAGCACAGTGCTAATAGTTACTTAAATCAAAGCATTTAAGTGATTTTTAACAATGCTATGATCAGCACGGCAATCGCACCGCCAGTATGCGGGGCAAAGAACAAAAACTCCAAACCCATTACTACTACAACAGTCGCCACCAATTAACCAAAGTAGAAAAAGGCAAAAACGGCCAAAAAGAATCGGAAGTCACCTTTCAATACGACCCACTGGGCCGAAGAATCGGTAAAACCACCGCTGAAAAACATGTGGAATTTTTATGGGACGGCGACGTACTCCTAAGAGAAACCGACCACCCCAACCAACCGGGTAAAATACTCCACGGTCGCTTACACTTCTTCGAGCTAGGTACGTCACGAATTACGGTTGTAAGCTCCGGTCCTTTTAAGGGCCGGAGCCCTCTAATACACGTTAACAACCGGGGGTGGATTGATACCAATAGTATTGGGGAGTAAATTCAGTCTCCGCGTCACCACGCCACTACTCTCACCGCCTGGCACAATATAGGGGTTGTTGGGGTTGTGCCTGTAGCCATTAAGTACACTACCGCCGACCTCTAATCCTCCATGAGCCACACAAAAGCAAAACCCAATATCCCCTATTTCTTTGTCACCAAACAATTCCTGGCCAAATGAGTAGCCTAACTCCGCTCTGCCACGGGCGCTGAATTTATAACCTTCACCATACCATCCGACCAGATAGTCACTTTTAGGTTGACGCCACTCGGTCTCGCTATGATTATACGTCCAATAATTTGGGGAGACGTTTTCTAACGAAATTGGACCGTATTTTAAATCCCTGTCAGTTTCGTTTGAGCTAAAAAAACGCATTAAATCTTCCTTTAAGGGGTGAGGGTTTGGCCATTGCGTCAGCACAAAACCACCAATGATTCCCCAGTTATTGTAACCGTAGGTAGGATTACCCTCTGGATTAATAATTTCAAAGGTCCGGTCCAAATAGGGTTTATCCGCGTAAAGTTTATAGCCCACCTGCAAACGTACCTGTGACCGCTTTCCGGTTATTGTTGGATCTCCTTCACTATTGTTCTTAGACTCCGCTGGAAATAAATAGTCACCGTGACAGTTTTCTTCCTGTCCTCCATCGTCCCCGCGTTTGGTGATCGGTCCTTGATACGCCAATATTAAGCCATCACTCGTTTGCTCTTGTTGTATTGGCCTAACATGACGACTCCAGGCCATCGTGTTGTTATTACATGAATCCCAGAGGGGGTTTGCATTTACCTTGGGCGCCTCATTTAAACTGTATTGCGCAAAACGCCGCTCAGAGCCGACACTTTTGTCTCCTATATACTCGGCTGTTAAGTTGGGGATTTCATAGTGCTCTGCCCCGGTATAATTCTCGGGCCATTCGCCGTCGCCATTTTCAGCGACGATAAGGAAATTGACGGCACGGTCGTCTTCTTCACGGTGCACAAAATTCAAGTCATTGCCTGTTTGACCGTTTAGTATCCACAGACCATTCATCTTGCCGTAAAAGCCAGTTTGATCGATCCAGGCAATATAGTACTTGCCCACAAAAAACAGGTCGTTAGCATTGGGAGCCTTCAATAAATAAGGTTCTTCTAAATTTCTTGAATCATCCCTCTGAGTTTGAGTAAGCCAATCTTGGTGCATCCCTCTGATAGCCTTGTTGACCAGATAATTTACATGTTCATCGGATGCGCTGCTTTGGTTGTTGATCTCAGGCAGACTTGAATCAAAGCTATCGAAATGAATACTCACATCCGCCACCGATACAACGGCGCCGCCGTTAAAGAAAACGCGGGTTTCTAAATTATGATTTAGTCGCTCCTGATTAAAATCAAACCAGAGTTCAAAATTTTGGTATTCATCGCTTTGATAGAAATCACGCCGACGTACCGCACGAGATGCAATCACCTCTCCCTCTGTCGCATCATATAGATCAAGAAAAATAATTTCATGATTATCGGCTGTGTTATTCTCAATTTTCATGCGGAAATTAACCAACCCACCACCTAGGTATGACCATGATTTATAAGGGCCATACAGCATATGATCGCGTTGATCATCGGCGACGACTCCCCAACTTCCATCTATATTTTCTCGGCCTACCTTGCGATTTAATTCACTAAAAACATTTTCGCTTATATCAAAATCCCCGAATTTTTCAGATATAGCCTGAGCACCTGCATAATTGTTCAGCGAAAGTATCGCCATAGAATAAATTGCACATAGATTAAATTTCTTTCTTGATTTTAAATTCAAAACAATATTCTCCGTATAGAAAGGCATATTTTTCTTGCAGTTCAACTTGCCGTGAAATATATTTTTGTCATTTTTATAGTAAATTTTTGACACCTAAGTGCACAAAAAAGATCAAAAAATCAACTATCGATAATAAAGATTTCAATTAAGAATTTTTTAGCCCCCCTTTTTTTAATTTCGCTGCAGTGCATTGATGTGATCAAATATTTTGATATTGACAATAAGACTCAATATTATTGTTATCCTATTCCGCTCGCGGATTGGGCGCAGAAAATTTGTTTGATAAATATCGTCTTTAATAGATTGTTGAGTTTTATTACTGTCTCTAGGGAAACTAAGTCCCCTACTGTGCCTCACGGCTAATAGCCATTCAGATTCAGCAGATTCGGCCGACTCTGTCAGTGGTTGCTGGAGACCGATTTTTTCACTTTTCCCCCAAAAAATACATGACACTCCATGACACTTTGCTACAAAGTAAACGCCTGTAAATTAACGATACTTCTCCTCCTATTGTTCAGCAGGATTTTTTTGAAGTACTTATTTTAGATTCCAAGGTAATAGAGCTTCATAATCCTCAATGCTCTTAGTCTCAGCAATCCTAGCAAGAATGTAGCGATAATCTTTTTGCAGAATACAATGGCAAAAAAGTTGTATTTGAACCTAAGCTATCGACAATATTTCTTGTTGTGATAGTTAGTCATGAAGTGTTTTATGAAAGATCTAACAGCATATTTGATAAATCTAAGACTATTGAATTTTGGGATATTCAACCGGGTAATAAGTCATTAGCGCTTCCTCAACTCGTTAGGGAGCAAGCTTACAGCATAATACATGCTCAAACTGAACTATCTAAGCAACTGAAATCACTGATGCATTTCCTGTCAGAGACGTACACCAGTGATTAATCCTGTAGTGACGCAGTTAGTCGATCGCTCCTTTCAAAGCGGTAACAAACAGGTAGTTATCATCTTCATCTAAATTGACACTCCATACCATGGCACCACCAAACTGTGGATCGTCAGAGATTTTTCCGTATTGCACCGGCAGCTGAGCGTAAACTTGTTCTGGGTGACTGACACCCTTAAAGATGCTAAAGCCAGCGCCATGCTTGTTTGCGGGTTGACCAATAGTGATAAGAGTGGAAGCCGGAATAGTGTTTTTCAGGTTGATAAACCCTTTTGATATAAACTCAACGTTGTTTTCTTTGGCACCGTCTACTTCGGGCCATTCGTTGTTGTAGCATTGGATAAATACATAGTCGAATTGCTGGTTTTTCAGGGCATCATCGTACATGGTAACGTTGGCAGTGGATACAGGATACACGTCTGTGCCTGCAGCACCCATATTTAGCTGTGGTGCACTGGTAATTGTGACGTCCTGTCGCTGTTGTCTCAATGCCGTGCAAAGGTTATTGAGGTAGGCACCATCGCCGTCGATTTCCAGATCAAAATCAATACCGGTAAATCCGTATTCGTCCAGAAATTTAAGGATGTTGGAGGCAAGCTCGTCGACATAAGCGCCATCAGGATTGTAAGTGTTGTTTTCGCCGCCACCCACAGACAGCAACACTTCAATGGCTCCGGCTTGTTTAGCATCACTGATATCTTTTTTTAATGCTTCGGGGGTCGGCGACGCAAGAAAGGCGTCGTCATAAATTCCGACTTCGGTGCCTGTGATAGTACCAAAGGCCAGAACCAAGCCAGTGTAGCCCATTTCTGCAGCTTTGGTGAAGGTTACGCCGGGAGAAGACCAGCTTTGTAAATAGCCAACAATCAAAGGTTTTTTCATGATTAATTTCCCTTGTAAATATGAGTTTAAATGCCAAATCCCAGTACAATGAAGTCACTCTGGATCCGGTATGAGCAGATTAGTTGACTGAGCAGAACAAGCTATTACAATTTATAACTACCCCTTAGAATAAATGCACTTGATATCCGTCTAAAATCCCACCTTTCAATAAAAAATCAACTACCGCTGACCGAGAATTTAAAGGCGGTGAATGGCTAAAGTGGCTTAAAACACAGGGTATTCATTGGCGTATCCGTATTGCCAATAATACGAAATCAGAAAAAACACGATTTAGCTGTGAAAAAAAGCTCTCATGATTACTGGCCGTGATGGCGTTATCGTTGTGTTGGTGTTACGACACGGGTGTATGGTGTAACGAGGAAAATACGGAATGTCCTAGTTCAATCGAAGAACAACTTACTAAGGGGACATAGCTTAGCCAACATTAAGAGGTATCTGTTATGTACTTCAAATTCTTTTTATGGGTTTAGTTCTTCCTTGCCCTAATTGACCCGGTTTTGCATGTCGGTAGCGGTCAACTGTCCAGACAGTCTTGCAAATAAATACGGTTTTTACGAGCGTAGAGGAGGGAAAAACTGTTTTGTCGAAACGACTGGCGAAATACCGCAAAGGCTTCGAAAAGAAAAGGCGCGGTTTTACGATATTTGATAACATCAATGAAAGGCCGTAAATAGATTGACGACGCTCAAATTGTTTAAACGCGGCACATGGACAAAGCAGCAATATAGAATGAGCTTATTCGATTAACTCCTGGACTATTTATCTCGATGAAATCTCGCTATATATTATCGGCCTATTCAACTCAGCCTGTTAAGCTATCTTAACCCCGATAACCAATCCTATAAGAGACCATTTTGCAAATACAACAATCATTCGTCGACCTTCAGACTGAAACGGGTGTAATGCGCACCTATGTTTACCGCCCGGTTGAAGAGGGGCAATACCCAGCAATTATTTTTTATTCCGAAATCTTTCAGCAAACCGCACCAATTTCCCGTAGCGCAGCAATGATGGCTTGCCACGGGTTTGTCGTATTGGTGCCCGAAGTATTTCATGAGCTTAACCCTATCGGTACGGTTTTGGGTTATGACGATGCAGGTAAAGAGAAAGGCAATAACGACAAATGGCAAAAACCGTTATTGGATCACGACACCGACACTCAAGCGCTCGTCAAGTATTGTCAAGCTGCTGACTTTTGCACTGGGCATGTCGGCGCGATGGGTGTTTGTCTTGGCGGGCATTTGGCATTTCGCGCAGCCATTAACCCTGCCGTTAAAGCTGCATTTTGTTTGTATGCCACTGACATTCACAGCAATACGCTTCCAGCGCCAGATGAGCAGCAGAGCTTTAATCTGTTTGATAAAGTGCAAGGTGAGGTACATTTTGTTTGGGGCAAACAAGACCCTCACGTGCCCAACGATGGGCGCGCAAAACTCTATCAACACTGCATAAACTCAGGGATTAACTATCAGTGGCAAGAGGTGAACGGCGTGCACGCTTTTATGCGTGACGAAGGCGAGCGCTATGACGGCGCGTTAGCATTGCAGATGTATCAAAATGCGGTAGCCCTGTTTCAGCGCACATTGCGTTAATCAAATTAGAGGGGGCCGTCCCATGTGATGGAGTCGGGTTTCCCCATTCTATTTTCACGCCTTGCTCACCGGACATTAGCGTGCAGCGAGTAATTCTTCCAGGTGCAGCAATTTGTATCTAAATGCAGCGCCGTTACCAACTATGGATAATGGTGCTGTGACAAGTTAAACGGTGGTTGTCGCGCCGTTCTTGATCTGTTCACCAAACAAAACGCCCACCGGCGAAATCAGCCACGATCAACAAGGCCGAGAAATTGCGCGCCAACACAGCAACGGATTATTAAGTGAAAAATCTTACGACCCCAAGGCCGTCTACAACAACACACGTTAACCAAAGGACAAAGCGCTCAACAAACGCCTGTTATTGATCCCGCGCAAAATGTAAAACCCAGTGTTATTCAAAGCAATCAATACCTCTACAACAGTCGCCATCAATTAACCAAAGTAGAAAAAGGCAAAAACGGACAAAAAGAATAGGAAGTCACCTTTCAATACGACCCACTGGGCCGAAGAATCGGCAAAACCACCGCCGATAAGCATGTGGAATTTTTATGGGATGGCGACATTCTCCTAAGAGAAACCAACCACCCGAATCAGCC
This sequence comes from Marinibactrum halimedae, assembly GCF_021234875.1. Taxonomy (GTDB): domain Bacteria; phylum Pseudomonadota; class Gammaproteobacteria; order Pseudomonadales; family Cellvibrionaceae; genus Marinibactrum; species Marinibactrum halimedae. The sequence goes on from NZ_JAJQVM010000051.1 coordinate 21,319, forward strand.
GGGTAAAATGCTCCACGAGCGCTTATACTTCTTCGAACCGGGCACCTTTTAAACCAGTGGCATTAAGTGATGAAGGCAAGGTCTACCACTACCACACCGACCACTTGGGCACGCCGGATACGTTAACAGACAAAAAGGAAATATTGCTTGGAACGTGAGTTACCAGACTTACGGTAACTTGGCGATAAAGCACGAAGGTGAACATTTTCATCAGCCGATACGATTTCAGGGTCAGTATCACGATGAAGAAACGGGCTTACACTATAACCGTTTTCGATATTATGATCCGGCGATTGGGCAGTTTATTACACAAGACCCGATTGGGCTTTTAGGTGGCTCGAATAATTATCGTTATGCGCCAAATCCAATTTCATGGACAGATCCTTGGGGTTTAGTATGTAAGGAACATTTAGAAAATACTAAGAAGGAAGCGGTAAAGTATGCTGAAGAGGTGAATAGTAATTGGGATAGTATCAGACCGACTAACTCAGCCAAAAAACCCGGTACCATAGATGTAATAATTACTAAAGATGGGCAAGTTTTTAAAGGATATAGCATACGCAAGGGGCATCCAAATTATGATGACCCTCTAGGCAATGTTGATAAGAGGGTAAAAGATGCATACGACAATGTTCCTTTAGAAGAAAGAATGACGTCTACCCATGGTAAATGCGCTGAACCTACAGCATTAACTAATGCGTTAGAAGCAGGAGCTGATTTGGAGGGGGCAATTAGCGTTTCCGTAGATGTTAAAACTAGACAGCTTAAAGAGGCATGTAACTCTTGCAATCCAGTTCTTAAGTCATTTGGAATAATCGATGGAGTAAGAGTTAAATAACTTTTATTTAGTGACTGGTAAGAGAATTTAAATGATAACTGTTAATGAAGATTCATCTCTTTTGCTTAAAAATTTTGGGTGGCTAGAAGATCGAAAATTACCACTGCCAGATTATATTGATGAACCCAATACTCCCAATATTGTTAAATCTATAATTAGTAGTTTGTATGGGTTAAAGTGTGAAAACTCCAGAGGTAATAAAAGAATATTTGAGGTTCATGAAGCTTATATTCATGATTTTGAAGAATATATGGAAGACTTGCTTGAAGACACAGGGCTGGAAACTCTGCGCTTTTATCCATTAGGAAGTATGTCTGAGCAATCTGGAATCATTGTTCTTGATGAACATGGAAGATTTTATCTTGCAGGGGACGAATTGATATTTTATGGAAAAAATATTGATGATTTCTTTAAAGTTGTATTTTTTAATCAACGTACAGGGCTGTCAATTAGAGATAATCAGAAGACTTACTATTGTTACAATGATCGAGACACAGGTTATCTTTTTGATACTGAGCTAGGGTGGCTTGGAGAGGAAAAAAAACTGTCGATTGATTACTAAGGAGTACATAGCTTAGCCAACATTAAGCGGCATCTGCTATGTACTCCAAATTCTTATCTTTAAAAAAGCCAAGCAATATATTTTTCGATTTCTGTAGCTGACACATAAACTTTTTTACTTG
>NZ_JAJQVM010000052.1 GCF_021234875.1 Marinibactrum halimedae
GAATAGCGGTCCCGTATTTGGTACTCTATCTGATCATCGGATACATTGTATAAGTGCTGAAGTACGAGTACTTTGAACATCAGTAGCTCGTCATAGGCTTTACGACCCGCATTGCTTTTTCGGTTTGACTTTCGTATTTCCTTTAAGGTCGGACGAAAGGCTTCCCAAAATATCAGTTTGTTGAGATGAACTAATGGATCTTTTTCATCTAACTTGCGATACCTGTCATCTAAATCAAAAAAGCCGGGCTGAGACATAGAAGGAAACTCTTGAATTTTTTGAACAGTGAGATTATATCAAAGTTGGGCTATTTTTAGAGGTGCCCTTAAGATAGTCGCTACTTTATTTTCTGTAAATGTTTTAGAGGAATATTGATGATGGCGTCATCTGGTTGATGTCAAAAAAAGCGGAGCTGATAGAAGTAATGAAAAATTAGGTGATGTCTTCGTTATTTTCTAAAAAACAAAGTATGTAGTATTTTTCGTGCTAAGGAATAAATTATTGTAGATTTTTGTGATGTCGTCACATTTTAAATCAGAGTTCAAGCACAGGAAAAGCGCGCTAAATGAGGGATGATCTCACTTAAAAAATGAGAAACTTAAGTGAGGGTGGTGGTGATTAAGAAAGCAATTGTTATGTCCAGTTTTTTTCTTGGTGCTTTGATAAATTCTACGATTTTAAACGCGCACCCTCAACATTCCCCACAACACCACGATGACCAATATCCTCATCAAGACACAGAAGACATTATTAGAGATGTGGTGATCGATGAAATTCGTCGACGTTACCCGGCGGCGGATGCGGTGGGTGAAGCATTAGAGCGCTCTGGCCATGATCATTCACATCGTCATCGCAGGGTGGTTCATTCTCATGGTGATTTTGGAATTGAAGCGATTAATCGTAATACCCTTCGGGTCTTTCATGCCGATTATGGTTGGACGGCAGGCTTTCATTACCTTTGCTTAAATGATCAGTGTTATCCAGCGCAAAAACAGGGCGGGTTTTATGTTTATGATTTTCCTGCGCGTCTGGGGCAGCGCTATACCATTATGATTAAAGTGCAGGATGATCACACGCCGGGCGGGCAATACATTGCCTCAAAAGAGGTGGTTTACTAAAACGTAAATTTTTTGTTACGTGATTGATTCAATAGGGTAGATGGAGGATGAGCGGAGAATGTTGTATGTGAGGCCTCAGGAAAAATCCTCAGCCCCACCTTCTTTTTCCGCAAGATCATCCAGAGTTTGAGCGGTGGAATCAAAGTCGGAATTTGTTTTCAGTGTATATTGAACCACAATAGAATGATCGTCTTTACCGCGCTTGGCTTGGCAGCCGGGCACCGTTCCCGATTTTATTTCCGCTAAAAATCGAGAGGCATCCGGAGCGGTGGAAAATCGATAACTGATGGAATTTTTCATGAATGAGATTATCCAGTTATCGAATAGAATATTCAATCAGTGACCATTCATCGGGCTCGACTTTTAAATACCAAGCGTTATCTTCCCAATCTCCCAAAACAATACGCTCGGCATTTTTACCTTCAACAGTAATATCATGTCGTGCCGGGCGATGTGTGTGGCCATGAATAAATTTGAGTGTATTTTCATGAGCCATGTGCTTAATGACTTCTTCTGGAGTGACGTCCATGATGTCTTCTGATTTGCGGCTGCTCATGACTTTGCTTTGTTGACGAAGATGAGCGGCAATGGCACGGCGTTCTTCTAGTGGCTTGGACAGGACTTCCGCTTGCCAGGCGTGGCTCCGTGCTTGTTGTCGAAAAGCCATGTATTGCTCGTCTTTTGTACACAAGCTGTCGCCATGCATTAATAACACGGGCTCATCATACAGTGTGACTACGGTTGGGTCAGGCAGCAAATGAACACCTGATTTTTCGGCAAATTCATCGCCGATTAAAAAATCGCGATTACCTCGCATAAAATAGGTGGGGATACCGCTTTGAGTGAAACGCTTTAAGGCATCAATCACCTGCGCGACAAATTCGTCGTCGTCATCATCACCAATCCACATCTCAAAGAAATCGCCGAGAATGTACAATGCATCCGCATTGCTGGCTTCATTGGTGAGAAAACGAAAAAAAGCCCGCGTAACGTGCGGGCGATTTTTATCCAAATGGAGATCAGAAATAAACAGTATTGCCATGTTTTTCGGCTTTATTTTTTATTGGTGAAGGTTGATAAAAGGAAAGTAAGCGTTTGCTTTGCCTACTTTAACCTTCAACGATAACGTTATTGATAAGCACAGGCTCTTTCGGTACATCTTGGTGGAAACCGCTATTGCCTGTGGGGACGCCTTTAATTTTGTTGACTACGTCCATGCCTTCAACCACTTTGCCGAAAACACAATAACCCCAGCCTTGCGTGTTTTTACCGGTGTGGTTCAGAAAATCATTGTCTTTAACATTGATGAAAAACTGAGCGCTTGCACTGTGTGGGTCCATAGTGCGGGCCATGGCAATAGTGCCAGTGTTATTGGCCAAACCGTTATCGGCTTCGTTCTCGATGGGGTCACGAGAATCTTTTTCTTTCATGTCTTCGGTCATGCCGCCACCCTGGATCATGAAACCATCGATAACGCGGTGGAAAATGGTGCCGTTGTAAAAACCGTCTTCAGCGTATTGTTTGAAATTGGCAGCCGTTTTCGGGGCTTTTTCAAAATCTAATTCCAATTTGATGTCGCCAAATGTGGTTTGTAAGGTAATCATGAAGTGCTCCATTCAGCTGCCTGCAGGCGATTATTTGGCCTCTGTGCAAGCGGTTGTTAAAAAAGTGAATAAAGATGGGTGCTTACCCGCTCTTTGCGCGGCTATAATACGCGCTTTAGTTGAAATCCGAAACCGCGCCGTCGATCCTGTTGTTGAATGTGCAGCGTTGAACACGCAGAAGTGACGTGCCAATTATGGTGAACTTGCATAAATTCTGCCATGAATGAATAAAAAATAAACTTTGAAAGTTGTTTTTGCTAAGCTCAGTGACGATTAAGACCGTTGACGATAACGTTAGCGTATTAGGATTGGCAGTCAACAAAACGATCAGACGTATAACCCTTTTATTGTTTTATTGAAAAAGGTTCTCAAAAGCCTCGATGACCACAAATATTCCCTCCAATAACGAAAAACCGAACAAAGCATCCGGTCAGGATCGACCGCTGAACTTTCTTGAGCAAATTATCACCAAGGATTTGCAAGAGGGGAAGCACAGTCAAATTGTGACTCGTTTTCCTCCTGAGCCGAATGGTTATTTACACATTGGCCATGCAAAATCCATCTGTTTAAATTTTGGCTTGGCAGAGCGGTTTGGTGGTGTGTGTAATTTACGTTTTGATGACACCAACCCGGCAAAAGAAGATCAGGAATACATAGATTCGATCATCGAAGATGTCAAATGGTTGGGGTTCCAATGGGGTCAAGAGAGCAATGCAGAGGTTAAGTTTGCATCAAAGTACTTTGATCAATTTTACGAGTGGGCATTACATTTAATTCATGACAATAAGGCTTACGTTTGCCATTTGTCGCCGGATGAAGCACGCCAATATCGTGGCACCTTGAAAGAACCGGGTAAAAACAGTCCTTACCGTGATCGTTCCAAAGAAGAAAATTTGGCCGAATTTGAAAAAATGCGTGCCGGTGAGTACGACGAAGGCGCCTGTGTATTGCGTGCAAAAATTGATATGGCAGCACCCAATATCAATTTACGCGACCCAATTTTGTATCGCATTCGTAAGCAAAGTCACCATCAAACAGGTGATCAGTGGTGTATTTACCCCACTTACGATTTTGCCCATGGGCAAGAAGATGCCATTGAAGGGATTACCCACTCGATTTGCACACTAGAGTTTGCGGATCATCGCCCTTTATATGAGTGGTTTATCGAAAATTTACCGGTGCCGAGTCAGCCAACGCAATACGAATTTGCCCGCTTGCAATTGAATTACACTGTTACTTCGAAGCGCAAGTTGAAGCAATTAGTGGACGAAGGTCATGTCGATGGGTGGGATGACCCAAGAATGCCGACCATTTCTGGTATGCGCCGACGCGGTTACACTCCGCGCGCTTTGCGTAATTTTTGCGACATTATCGGGGTCACTAAATCGGACAGCCAAGTGGATGTGGGTATGTTGGAATACGCCGTTCGAGATGATTTAAACGACAACGCCCCCCGCGCTATGTGTGTGTTACAACCTTTAAAGTTGGTCATTACAAATTTTGATGAAGCCGGAGATGGGGTTGAATCTTCCGGTGGCGAGCCGACCTTGTGGGTTACTCAGCCTGGACACCCTAATCGCCCTGAGTTGGGTGAACGTAAGTTGCCTTTCACTAAAGAAGTGTATATTGAGCGAGGTGACTTTACGGAAGATACTTCTCTTTCCCGTAAAAAGTTTAAGCGTCTCGTTTCCGGTGACTATGTTCGTTTGCGCGGGGCGCATGTGATTAAAGCTGAGCGGGTAGAAAAAGACGAAGCGGGTGAAATTACAGAGGTTCATTGTACTTTGGTGCCCAATACCGTGGGTGCAAACCCGCCGGAAGGCATGAAACCCCGTGGTGTTATTCATTGGGTTTCGGCGACTCAACATGTGAATTGCCAAGTCCGTTTGTATGATCGTTTATTTAATGACGATGCACCGGATGCCGGCGAAAAGAATTTTCTGGACTTTATCAACCCTGACTCACTGACCATTGTTGATGGCGCCAAGGCAGAGCTGAGCCTGCGCGATGCGCAATTGGAGCAGAGCTATCAGTTTGAGCGTGAAGGGTATTTCACGTTAGATCGTCGTTACAGCACGGAAACATTACCCGTGTTTAACCGGGCCATTGGTTTGAAAGATACGTGGGCCAATAAAGTGTAAGTCTTGTTGTACGGGTAAGGTTGTACGGGTAAGTATAAACACACAGCAGGCAACGTAGATTAAGAAACCATCCACCAGGAAGCCATATACTAGGAAAAAACAGAGAATTATGACGTTACATTTGTACAACACCAAAGCGCGCACAAAACAAGTTTTTCAGCCACTGGATTCGAATAACATTAAAATGTACGTTTGTGGCCCGACGGTGTACAACTTTGTCCACATTGGCAATGCGCGTCCGGTGGTGGTGTTTGATACGCTCTTTCGTGTATTGCAAGCTGAATACCCAAAGGTGACTTACGCTCGCAATATTACGGATATTGACGACAAAATCATGAAGGCGGCCAAGGAAAACAATGAGCCCATTCGTGATTTGGCTGAACGTTTTGCCAATGCCTACAAAGAGGATATGGCAGCACTGAATAATTTGGAGCCAACCATTACGCCTTATGCGACAGATCATATCGGTGACATGATTGAATTAGTCTCGACGTTGGTGGAAAAAGGTCATGCCTATGAGGCGCAAGGCCATGTTTTGTTTGCAGTACAGTCAATGGAAAAGTATGGCAGTTTATCCAATCGTTCCTTGGAAGATATGCTGGATGGTGCGCGAGTAGAAGTGGCTCCCTACAAAAAGTACGCGGGTGACTTTGTCCTCTGGAAGCCTTCTGCCAGTGATGAGCCAGGCTGGGAAAGCCCATGGGGTTATGGTCGTCCAGGGTGGCATCTAGAATGTTCGGCCATGATTAAAGCCAAGCTGGGTAAAACCATTGATATCCACGGCGGCGGTCGGGATTTAATTTTCCCTCATCACGAAAATGAAGAGGCGCAAAGCTGCTGTGCTCACGATGGGGAAGAGTATGTTCGTTATTGGATGCACAACGGGTATTTAAATATCGACGGTGAGAAAATGTCCAAATCTTTGGGTAATTTCCGTACCGTGCGTGATTTATTGGAAAGCTATCGTGGCGAAGTATTGCGATTTGCGCTGCTCAGTGCTCAGTATCGATCTGAATTGGATTTCACCACATCGTTATTGGATCAAGCAAAGACGGCACTGGATGGTTTGTATGGTGCGCTTCGTGAAGTAGAGGGTATTGATACCTCTGCTATTGATGCCAATATAAAATCAACGCCTTTTTATCAAGCGTTGTTGGATGACTTAAATACACCCATCGCCATTTCAGAATTACACCAAATGGGTAAGGCATTAAATAAAGCCAATGACGACCAAAAACCGTTGCTTAAGGCTCAATTGTTGGCTGCGGGTGACTTGTTAGGTTTGCTGCAATCGACATCGGCTGAGTGGTTTCAAAAGAGTGGTGATTCAGAATTAAGCGCGGAAGAGATTGAAGGACTGATTCAAGAGCGTTTGGATGCCCGAGCGGCGAAAAATTTTGCTCGTAGTGATGAAATTCGAGATTACCTCAAATCCAAGAGCGTGATTTTGGAAGATTCTAAGGAAGGAACCCAATGGCGCTTTGAATAAAGCGTCGTTAAATAGCCACTGTTAAGCACTCACGTACCACCATAGACCCTATGGAAAAGACTTGCATGAACTTTCTTGAGCAGCCCATTGACTATTCCACAATATCGCCGCTGGTAGAACTTGAGGTTGCTCAAAAGATGTGTGCCATGGTGAATTTGGCAGAAACCGATGACCATTTTCGCCGATTGTCCATGCGTTTTACCTCTGTCGGTCGGGGGCGTGCTGAAATAAAAATGCCTTATCAAGAAGACCTCGTCGGTAATCCTACCACGGGGGTCTTGCACGGTGGCTCCATTACCGCCTTACTCGACACCTGCTGTGGCTTTGCCGCTGCCACGGTGTTGTCAGACATCGGCATGGCGCCGACTATCGACCTAAGAATTGATTATTTAGGGCGTGGTGAGCCGACCGCTGATATCTACGCCAAAAGTTACGTCTATCGGTTAAGTCAAAGTATTATTTTCACTCGGGGTATTGCCTATCAATATCCTGAGCGGCCCTTAGCGTCTTGTGTAGCGAATTTTGTTCGCCTTGAAGGGGAAGATTTTAAGGCGATGAGTAAAGAGATTCGAGAGTACTTGGATGCATTGCCAGAGGCGTCTTACCAAGACGATTTAGAGAGAATTCGTCAAGGCCCACTCAGTGACAAGGGGGAGCGCTAATTTTATGAGGGATTTTCATGTCTATATTAACCGGGCTCGCCGCAATAATGACCCAGAGTCATTAACCCGTGCCATTCCTTATGCACAAACGTTGGGTGTGCGCGCTACCACCATGAATAACCAATGTCGCTTTTATTTACCGCCACAGGCATCCAATGTCGGTAACCCAACGCTTCCTGCCCTACATGGTGGGGCCATTGCTGGTTTTATGGAGGTCTCAGCGGCGCTGTATTTATTACTGTCAGAGCCTGTTCCCCATATCCCCCGCGTTGTCGACTTCTCCATTGACTACTTAAGGGCGGGGCGTGTTCAGACCACGTTTGCCGATTGTGAAATTTTGCGAAGGGGGCGTCGCTTGGCCAACTTGAGCATTCGGGCCTGGCAAGACCACCCAGATCAAGTTATCGCCAGTGCTCGTGTCCACTTTCTATTCAAGCCTCTCTAAGGGTTTTTTCCTCTCCTTATAGCCTTTCTTGCACAACTCTTTGGCACTATGAGCTCACTTGAAATGTGTGAGCCAATCCCCATCTACCTTTCATCACACAGTCTCTGTCGTCCTTTATGCGAGTGAAGGCAGTACTGTTTATTGGTATTGAACACATGAACGTGGATGTTATTCACGTTCAACGTACACATTTTTATCGTACATATAATAACCATTGATTTGAGGAGTTCTTGTCGATGACGGCTGCACAAAAGGAAACTCGGGGTTTCCAAACCGAAGCGAAACAGCTACTGCATTTAATGATCCACTCCCTGTATTCCAACAAGGAGATTTTCCTACGCGAGTTGGTTTCCAATGCGTCCGATGCAGCGGATAAATTACGTTTCGAGGCGCTTAAAAATGATGCGTTGTTTGAAAACGACAGTGAATTAAAAATCCGTGTCAGTTTTGATAAAGACGCCAAAACCGTCACCATTAGTGATAATGGTATCGGCATGTCTCGCGATGAAGTGATCGAGCACTTAGGCACCATCGCCAAGAGTGGTACAGCACAGTTTTTAGAAAACTTAAGCGGTGATGAGCAAAAAGATTCACATTTAATCGGTCAGTTTGGTGTGGGCTTTTACTCAGCGTTTATTGTTGCCAAACAGGTTGAAGTCTTTACTCGTCGTGCGGGTGCTGCCGCTTCTGAAGGTGTGCACTGGAGCTGTGATGGCGAAGCCGAATACGTTGTTGAAACCGTAGAAAAAGAATCTCGTGGTACCGAAATCGTCCTTCACCTAAAAGACGACTCAGCAGATTTTGCCGATGGCTGGCGCTTACGTTCGGTGATCAAAAAATATTCTGATCACATTTCTATTCCTGTGGTTATGCAAAAAGACCCAATGCCTGCGCCTGAAGGTGAAGAACCACAAGAGCCTGCTGAGCCAGAAGATGAAGTGGTCAATACTGCAACTGCGTTGTGGACGCGCTCGCGCAGTGACGTTTCAGAAGAAGAATACAAAGAATTCTACAAGCACATTTCTCACGATTACTCCGACCCAATGAAGTGGAGCCATAACCGTGTAGAAGGTAAATTGGATTACACCAGTTTATTGTTCTTACCATCCAAAGCGCCATTTGATTTGTACAATCGTGACGGCAACCGTGGTGTAAAACTGTATGTACAGCGCACCTTTATTATGGACGACGCAGAGCAGTTCTTACCGCTTTATCTGCGCTTCATTAAAGGTGTGGTCGACAGCAACGACTTGTCTCTTAACGTTTCTCGTGAAATTTTACAGAAAGACCCTAACATCGATTCTATGCGTGCGGCATTAACCAAGCGTGTATTGGATATGTTGGAAAAATTGGCGAAAAATGATGCCGAGACTTACCAAGAGTTCTGGAATGAGTTTGGCCAAGTATTAAAAGAAGGCCCAGCTGAAGACTACGCTAACCGCGAAAAGATCGCGAAGTTGCTGCGCTTTGCTTCAACTCACACGAACGAAGCGAAACAAGACCAGTCTTTAGAGTCTTACATTGAACGTATGAAAGAAGGTCAAGACACCATCTACTACGTTGCGGCAGAAAACTTCAATACGGCGAAAAGTAGCCCACACTTGGAAGTCTTCCGTAAGAAAGGCATCGAAGTATTGATTCTTTCTGATCGTGTCGATGAGTGGCTAATGGGCCACTTAATGGAATTCGACGGTAAGAAATTCCAAGACGTTGCTAAAGGTTCTTTAGACCTTGGTGATATGGATACCGAAGAAGAGAAAAAAGCACAAGAAGAAAGCGAAAAAGAAATGGCCAGTCTTTTAGAGCGTTCAAAAGAATGCTTAAAAGACAGCGTCGAAGAAGTCCGCATCACCCATCGTTTGACTGATTCCCCAGCTTGTTTGGTGGTAGGTGACCATGATATGGGTGCGCAAATGCGTCGTATGTTGGAGCAAGCGGGCCAGAAAGTGCCTGAGTCTAAGCCTATCTTGGAATTAAACCCAGAGCACCCATTGGTGAAAAAACTGGACCAAGAACCAGACGAAGATCGTTTTGCTGACTTGATTACAATTTTATTCGACCAAGCGAACTTGGCAGAAGGTGGCTCCCTTACGGACCCTGCTACTTATGTTCAGCGTTTGAATAAATTGTTGCTGGAGTTGAGTAACTAACTTATTCTTGCAACAACGGCGAAGTAAAAAACCAGGCATTTTGCCTGGTTTTTTTTTGCTCAGAGATGCGGAATGAAGCGTATTTTGCACAATATTATCCACAACATCTCATCCATATATTTTGAGTTTTCTGTTTTAGTGCTCTAAAGGTTGGTGATGACTCATAAATGACATTTGTGTAATTCATGACATTTTCTATGGTCAGAGCGCATTTGGGTACTCAATTTAATTACGAAACTAGGTTGTCTATGGGTGTTGGTTTTCAGCATAATGAGCTCGGTAAAAGTCCTATGTAGAGTTGGGTTTTATACAGAGTGATTAATTTAGCCACTTGGAGGTTTTGTATTGGCAGGCTGGGGTTTCTCATAGGCAGTAGGTGTTTTTGATAAAGTGCGTTGTGATAAGTTGATTGCTTAATTAACAAACTAGAAATCTAAAGGGTGAAAAATGATAAAAAAAATGGTTAGCTGTATTGTGTTATTGGCATTAACACTGATTACGATACTGGCAAATGCTCAAGCCTTGAAAGTCCGAGAATTTTTTTTAGATAAAGGGTCCGTTCCTTATTATTGGTATGGTACTGGTTTAATTAAAAGCTCAATTGAAGTTGAGGATGGAGATACTATTTATTCATGTCATGGTGAATTTCCATTGTATTATCGAGGGACAAAAACGGATAACTCAGATGTAGGTGTATTTTCTTGTTATGAAGATAGCCAAAAGGAACTGCCTTTAGATGACAGCTTTGCTTCACCTGAAGATAATGAATTTAATCAAGGTTGCCCACCGGCAACAGAGTTAATTCGAGGAGTGGGTACCCGTGATTATTGTGCATTAGTGAATGGTCAAAACGGTAAAGATTTGAGTGGAATAGATGTTTGTGAAGATGAGGGCTTAGGTGGTTTTCGATCATATATTTACTTGAATGATGGTAAGTACTTAAACTGTAAAAAAGAGCCAATACCAAATGAACCTACTCTTGTGGCTTATGAGCAAGAATTTCAATGTGACAGCGTTTGGGGCCGTAGCAGTCATATCTACGGGGAAATTTGTAAATTAAGTTTAATCGAGGATAGTTCAGCAGGAGGTTATGCTCCTTGTCCGATGGGTACACCGATCATTTATACTATTGGTGATGGTAGTCAAGCAGAGCTGCGATGTATAAGTGATCCTGAAGATGTTCTACCAATTAATTGTTCAGAGAACTCCGAGCATGAGTATTGTGTCGAAAATAATGGTTGTCCTAAGTATACTCAATATATTTCGGGTTATTCGGTTCCGAGCCATTGTGCATTATCTTCCGTTTATCGTCCTGCGTCTGGTACTGATTTAAATGAATCAGATGTTTGTGCAATGAGTGGTCGTGGAAAGTTTTCTGGATACGCTATCATTGAAGAGAGAAAAACACTGTTTTGTACAGATGACTTTAGTAATCCTGTTATTTCACTTGAATGTCCAGCTGGATCAGAATTTATTAGTGGACTTGCACGTTACCCAGACTTTTGCGCGCCGATTGGGGGCGAAGGTGGAGTAGATATTAATGGCGTGAATATATGTGATGTCTACGATGCTTCAAGTTTTCTTGAATATGATTATACAAAAAGCGGGCAAAAGTATTTACGGTGTGATCGATTTGATGATGGGGTGAGAGGGGTAAATTTAAGGCAAAAATAAAGTCTTTATCAATCGATATTGAGTGAATAAGTTATTTAAATAATGAAGCCAATACTGAACGTACTGTTTATTTTATTGTTCTTGCTGTGGTTGCCAGGCGTTATGGCGCTTCAACCACAGATAAGAGTGATAAATCATGACGAAAATCATGGATTATCTAATAATTCGGTCAATACTATTGCGGAAGATGGTAATGGTTTTATTTGGCTAGGGACAAGTAATGGTTTAAATCGGTATGATGCGTATGAGTTAGTGGTATATGATGCCACTAATTCTGCTTTAGAGGATGGCTATATTAATGATTTATTAGTTGATTCTAATGGTCAATTATGGGTAGGTAGCGATACAGGGCTTTATCAATATTCTTATCAAAAAGATGAATTTACCAATGTTAGTGTACTATTGCAGTATTACAACCACTCTCTAAATTTATTTGATTCTGATAATCAAAAAAACACTCTAGTAGTAACTCGACTTTATCAATCTTCTCCGACCACATTGTGGGTGGGCACCACCCATGGCGTGTTTCAATATCACCTACAAGACAATCGTATAGACTCTTTCTTCCCCGGCTCAAGGGCATCGAATGATGCAAAAATTGAAGGGGTAGTTTATGCCATTGGACAGGATGCGGCTGGTAGCATATTAATCGGTACAGATTTTGGATTTTATGTAATTTCTGACGATGAAGTGAATGAGTTACCGCTACAACAACTCGCTCCCGATGATGAATATGTATCTTATGTTATGGATATCGTGACGGACGGAGACATGCTTTATCTTGCGACGTTGGCCGGGCTAGTTGAATTATATTCAAGGGATTTATCTTTATTGATTCCAAATCAATCGATTAATCATCAACCCCTTGAAGCCCTTTCTGCTGAAGTCGATTGGTTGGAAAAAGCCAAACTGTATGGCGTAGAGGACGGGCTCTCTAGTCAGTATTTGCAGAGTTTGTCTTTAGATCAAAATGGGTATTTATGGATAACGACCATAGAAGGGCTAAATCAATTCTCTAAGAATACGAAATCGTTTTCGTCTTTTTTTGCCAGTGAAGCTCAACGTTTTGGTTTATCTTCTAATCGCATTATTACTTCGTTTTTGGATTCTTCTGATCGACTATGGCTAGGGTCGACTGATTCTGGGGTGGACTACTTTTCTATACCGTCTCTGCAATTCGGGTGGCATCAGAATATAAGTGAGGCTTCTGATTGCTTAAAGAGTAATACTATAAATGGCGTAACAGTAGCGGAAAAACAGAGTCACCGAGAGCTATGGTTAGCTTCTTATGGTTATGGTGTGATCCGCATCAATCTTGAATCTGGTGATTGTGAGCGCTATTCACAAGAAGAAAGCGAACAATCGGGCTTAAAAAGTAACAACATCAACAGACTTTTTCATGATGATGCTGGGAACGTATGGGCGGGATTAGTGCCCGGAGGATTATACCAATATGATCGCAGCGTGAATAAATTCATTCATATACCTGTGGTCAACGATAACGGTATTGAAAATGTGCAAGTCCTTACTCAAGGGGAGGGTGGCCAGCTATGGTTAGGAACTTATGAGCATGGCGTTGTTTTGTATGATTCTCATAGTAATGAGCTGACCAAATTTGATTGGCAACAAAATGACAGTAATGAAGTTATTGAGACCAATATTCAATCCTTAGAATATGGTCGTGATATTTTATGGATAGGAGGTAAGTCAAAAGGACTTGCTAAATACGATGTCAAGAATAACGAATATGTCGAACTTAAATTACAATACAAAGAAAACACCTTCGATGATTATACCGTTTATGATATTCATATAGTTAATAGTGATACGGTGTTGGTGGCGACGAATCGTTTTGGAGTTATAGAATACTCTTCAGCTAATGGGGTGTTGACCGTCTATGATAAAAATTCTGGTATGCCCGATAACACGGTTTATTCGCTAGGTGTTGATGATACAGGTAATGTCTGGGCAGTGACCAACAAAGGAATGGCCAAGCTAGATTTACGTCAACATAATGTTTCGGAGGTATACCATTCTGAAGATGGCCTGCAAGCGAATGAATTTAATGTGGGAGGTGGGTATTTTCCAGCAATCGATGAGTTAGTTTTTATCGGGCCGCAGGGCATCAATAAATTTAATCCTAAATTAATTCAATCTGTTGTTGATCCACCAATAACAAATATTACGCACTTTACACTGTTTAATAAAAAAGCGCCTGAATTGCTGTCACAATCATTAAGAGCCAATTCAAGTATTGTACTTACCTATGACCAAAATCTTTTCTCATTTGAATTTTCTGGTTTACAGTATACCGCTTCAGAAAAGTCTCAGTACCTATACCAAATGCGAGGCTTTGATGATCAGTGGCGAGAAGCCGACGCCAAACACCGCATAGCCACTTACACTAACCTAGACCCAGGTAAATATACCTTTTTAGTAAAAGCTGCGAATCATCATGGTGTGTGGGGTGACGAAACCAAAGTTGAGGTAACTATTTTACCGCCGTGGTGGTTAACTTGGTGGGCAAAGACGGTTTATGCTTTACTCGCAGTGGTACTTCCTCTCTTGTTTTATCAGTATCGAACAAAAATGTTGCGTGAGCGAAATCAATGGCTTGAAAGCCAGGTAAATATCCGTACCCAACAGTTGCAAGAGCGTAGCGAAGAACTGCAAAGGCGTAGTGATGAACTTCAAGTAGAAAGAAACAATGTTGTTGAATTGCTAGATAATAAAACACAAGAATTTGACTATGTCTCTCATGAGTTTCGCACGCCGTTGGCGATTATTTCGGGCCGTGCACAACAGCTTGTCAATAATTCAAAGACCAAGGAACAAAAAACCGGTTCGGAATCTATCTTGAGAGTCACAGATCGGTTGGCGGCGATGGTGGATGATGTCATTGAAGTAGGGCGTTCAACCAGCATTTATGGTGGTCAGCATCGAGAAACAATTTCTCTTTCTATATTGCTGCAAGATTTGTGTGTCTATATGAAAGAGTATGCGACATTAAAGCATCAGCAATTTGAGTTTGAAATTGAAGATGATCTTTTCCATACCTGTGGGCCGAAGGCCATCGAAAAAGTATTTGCCAATTTATTGTCGAACGCCATTAAATATACACCGGTGGAAGGCGCTATTCAGTTTCGCGCTTACTCACAGAACGCCCGCCATATTGCTGTGCATGTAAAAGATTCCGGTATTGGAATCGAAGCGGCAGAGCAAGAAAAAGTTTTTACTCGATTTTACCGAACCGAAAAAGCACAATCATCCTTTGTTGGTTCAGGGCTTGGTTTGGCGTTAGTGAAAGAAGTGATTGACGATGTGGGTGGCTCTATCACCGTAAACAGTAAGAGTGGACA
Source organism: Marinibactrum halimedae (assembly GCF_021234875.1). Taxonomy (GTDB): domain Bacteria; phylum Pseudomonadota; class Gammaproteobacteria; order Pseudomonadales; family Cellvibrionaceae; genus Marinibactrum; species Marinibactrum halimedae. The sequence continues at coordinate 14,643 of NZ_JAJQVM010000052.1, forward strand.
AGGTGCGGAGTTTGTTTTGTCATTACCCAAAGCCACGAACATTAAAGACGTCCAAGTCGTAGAAATTAACCGTAAATACGTCTCCAGTGCGATGTCACATATTACTGGTACCGCAGCGCAGTCGGGCCTCTATCATAATAAGCTCTCTGATACAGATAAATCTGTTAGTGCTGAGAGTGAGGCGGATATTGAAATAGGTGTTGAAACAGATGTTGAAAAGAATGTAGCGAATGGTGAGCAGAATACTCTTCAGAGTGAGAAGGCCACACTATTGGTGGTGGAAGATAATGAAGAATTACGCCGTCTGTTGTTTGAACAATTGTCGGATCGGTTTATCGTCCAGCTTGCGAAAAACGGTAAAGAAGCATTAATAATCGCACAAGAAACCATTCCAACTGCCGTGGTAAGTGATATCAACATGCCAGAAATGAACGGCTATGAATTACTAAAAGCACTTAAGCATAATGATGCCACCAGCCATATTCCTGTCACACTATTGACGGCGAAAACCGATGCGGAATCCCGTATTGTGGGATTTAACTGTAATGCAGATGGCTACCTCGCTAAGCCTTATGTACTGGAAGAATTGCTGGCTATAATACAATCTCAACTCCATAACCGCCAAAATATACAATCTTATACGCAAGGGCAACTTGATAAAAAAGAGCCTATAGCATCTCCGGTAGTGGATGATCGAACACAAAAGATTTTGAACGCATGTATCGAGTTTGTTAATAAACACTACACTGATTCCAACCTGAGTGTTCAAAAATTGGCCGAAGTTGCATGTTTAAGTGAACGTCAGTTATTAAGAAAATTTAAAGATAATTTAGGTCAGACACCCAGTGAGGTTATCATAGATGTTCGGCTAAAAGAGAGTAAGCGCTTATTGGAACAGGGAAGTAAAATTGGGCAAGTTGCATTGGAGGTTGGATTCTCAGCTGTTAGTCAATATTCTAGGCAGTTTAAAAAGAGGTACGGTCTTTCACCAACGGAACATGTTAGTAGTATGAGGTTAGAAGAGTAGGCTGGTTATCCCAGCCTAATTATGGTTTAAGCAAGTTGCGTTTTATTCATCGTAAAAATTTTTCATTTCAGCTTCCATTTCTGGTGAGTATTTTATACGGATTTGGCTGAAAATTTCATTGGCAAAGCTATCTAATATCTCTTGGCATAGCTCTTCCGTTTTCATTATTTCAATGGGAAATCCATCAAATGAGAGAAAAACTTCTATCCCATGTTTTGGGGTTATGGGTATGAAACAATAGTGAGCTAATCTTAGAATAGTTGGTGAGCCTGCTTTAATAAAGCACTTTGGTGTATTGTCTATATCAACAACGGTTAACTCATCAGTAGATTTGGGATATACACTAAGTACAACATCTTCAGGGCTTTTCCCCAAGAAAATTGCAGCTTCTATGTTGTCTTGATCTGCTTTTATGTAACCATGTGAGGATTCATAAAGTGCCCATTTCTTAAAAAACCTTTCTTTTGTAATGGGGCCATGAACATTGGCATTTTCATGGATTTGATTTAATTGCATGGAGATTTTTGCAGTGCCGGCAATAAGAGAAGAACTTTCTGCAATATAATTCCACATGTCTTCGATTAGTGGAATGTATCTACCTTTTTTAGGGTTACCTATATAATTCATTGGGTCATGAATATCAATATTAGGCTTATTACAAGTTGCATAGCTTGGATATGCTGATTTGGGAAGTGGGAAGACTAATTCAACCCCAGATAGATCAAAAGTTGCTAGGGGACACTCATCCCATATGGGTTTAATAAGTGAGGGGGGAGTTACCATCCTGCTGCTCCTTGTGCCTGATTTACAATGTCCATAAATGTAGTCCCCGATCCTTTATTTTTTAATAATTGTTGAGATAGATTAATTTGAGCGGAGTTTCTACCATGTGAATTTAGAATTTGCTTTGTACCGGCACTAAGATTTCGGTCAATGCTTTTTAATGTTCTAGAAAGATTGTCATTCTGTAGGCTTTTTGCAATTGCTACATTGGCAGCCGTATTTTTACCGGTAATCTTAATTGGTTCTTTATCAAACTTGGCTCCTTTTTGCTCTAGGCTGATAAGTAAGTTTGAAACATCAATGCTGGGGTCAATGAATTTAAAGGTATGTTTGTCTAAAAAGCCGGGGCATGACCCGAGAGCCAACTTAAGCAGCTTAGCCCCATCGCCTGCAATCGACCATGCTACATCTGGTAATTGGTTGCTTACTCGTTTTTTTTGAGTACCTATTAAGACTCTGGCCAATTCTTTTGCGGCGGCGGCTGGGTTAAATGCTTTCATTTGTTGGGTTTGCCATGTACCCATCTCATTTCTCAGTTGGGAGGGGATATAGAAAAGAGAAAAATCTTGAGCTTCCCCCCAGTCTGAAGTGGGTATATGGCTCTTCATCTCACCAATTGCTGCATCCATACTAAAAGAGCCGCCATTGATTGCAGCATGTTCGTACATGCAGATATCTTGTCTTGTTGGGGTTTGATTTTTACTAATCCCATATAAAGCTGCGGCGTTTTGATTATCAGGACTAAAATTTGGCTGGATTCCGGTGATGTAGACAGAAGTGGTATCACCGGTACTTACAATTTGACCAGCGCCATTCTTTACTGTTGAGCCTTGACAAATTAGGTGATAATAAATCTGAACATGCTTGACTATATCCCTATGAAGAAACTTATTGTTTATATTACTTTGGCTGCCGGTGAACAACGCAGCGCGAGCTGTCAGTTGATTGATGTGTTTTATGATGGTTTTTCCATCAAAAGAGTTTGGATCGACAAGGGAAAGAAAATCGGAGAATAGATTTATGTCAATAAACACCCTTCGACCAACTTTACCTTGGGTGACATATGAAAATAAGACAAAATTACGTGAGTCTTCTTTAAATGGGGTGCGAGCGGTAGATAAAGAGTTGGGGCCTAGCATACAGCGAAGTCATCCATGTGTTTGGGAAGGTTTAGTAGATAATAGTCAGATTAGTAAGGGTAGGTTAATGTGGATATGCTTGTCAATGAAACAAAGTGATCAATATCGCATCACTTAACAATAGGTTGGTCACCAAAAGCCGGTTTGGGGAGCATAAATCGTTAATGGCTAGATTGAGTTGTTGATGGGTTATCTTGTAAAAATTCAAATGATGCTAATAGTAAAGTTTTGTAAGTAAAGCAGGGAGCAGTAATAACCTAAAAAAATTTTCCTTCTTACGTCAAAAATATTGGTTATGATTTTTTCATTTTTAATACGGTTATTTAATTTTATTGGAAATAAACATCTGGGCTCAGCTATAACATTTATGTTTAACGCGGCCTCGTTAATTACTAAAAGTATGTGAATACAATATACTAAGGAGTACATAGCTTAGCCAACATTAAGCGGCATCTGCTATGTACTCCAAATTCTTATCTTTAAAAAAGCCAAGCAATATATTTTTCGATTTCTGTAGCTGACACATAAACTTTTTTACTTG
>NZ_JAJQVM010000053.1 GCF_021234875.1 Marinibactrum halimedae
TGTATCGTTAAAAGAGGGTTGGATTAAAGTTCATTACCCTAACGGGTAGTTAAATGAACCGCCCTGTGCGGACCCGCATGCAGGGTGGTGTGGGGAGGGCTGGCTAGATACCAGCCCTTACCCGATTAGCTCTTTTTTGGGTTACTGCTCTAACGTAACTTGGTCAATTTTTGTACCTGGCGGAACATCTTTGATTTGTTTATGAATTTGCCCGTTTACCGAAAAATGGACATATATACTGGTTACTTCAACATTGTCCATTTCGTATTTGCCTCCCAAGGCAGGTGGGACTTTGAAGCTATAAACTTGACCTTTTTCTAAGTTAACACCAACCCTTTTCATTTCACCGATCATTTGAACGAAGAAGTGATTTGAAACAAATTCTTTGTTGCTTAACAACAACTGAAATTCTTCGGGTGACTTGGTTACTAGAGAAAATTCACCTGCGGTGACATCTAGGAAATAAATACTGCCATCATTTGAGTCTTGTAGGAAAGCATCGCCACTAGCGGTAATTAAAACTGGTAGTTTGCCTTTACCAATTAACCACTCCCAATCCGCGACAATCTCAGCTTTATCTAAGTGCTGGAAGTAAGTTGTTAAATCATTCATCGTCATACCAGCTGACGCGCTTTTACCTAATGACATAAGCAATATCCCTATGATTAATATAATTTTTCTCATTACTTCTAGATTCCCTTTTAGGAGCTAACGCCGCCATAAAAGGCGAGCAACTTGTTGCGAGTCCAGCGCTGAAAGCGCGATTTTTGATGGCCTTGTTAGGCTTACTCTATTGACTGTAGCCATTGCTTAAAATGTTCTTTTTGCTTAGATACGGAAGATGGAATTACATCATGACCTTGCTCAAAGATATTAACCAAATGGTCTCTACTAACTCGTTGACCCATTTCAGTTTTATACGCAATCATTCCAGAACCCATATCCCGACACATGGCGGAAGGATACACATTGAGGCTAGATCCGTAACAAAAAGGAATAAGGCCATCTGCTTCTAATTGTTCTCGAATAACACAAAATGCAGCGAAAAAATCAAGTTTTTGGGCTGACAACTCCTTATTTCGATAGTTAAAAGTGAGTTTGCATTCACCATCAACTGATTCGGTTGTGGCGACTGCTTTTTCGTCTTCATCGCCGCCAATCAAAAATATTTCAAACTCGTTCATACTGAGAGCCTAACGACAAAGCTCAGCGGCGCGCATTTTTTACGCGTCCGATGAAGCGCTTTGTTAGCGGTCGCCATCTTTAGTAAGTCTATAGCCATTGTCTTCCAGAAAACTTTGAAGCTGGATGCCAATTACTGCGCTGAACTCTCCTTCTCCCTGAGCCATTATCTGAAACATTTCTTTCTTCATTGCATCAAGCATCGGCGGAAACAGTTCTTCCATCATTACCGGCACCATAGCTGCCATCTGTTGCTTCATTTGAGCCACTAAAAGTTCTTGCTTCTTGGTTTCGTATTCTGGGACAGGAAGGATTACATCAGTTTCGAGCAATTTTTTCGCTGGTACGAATACTGTTTGCAATTTACTTGTTATTGTTATTCCGAATTCGCTCACATCGTCTATTTTAAAAATCTGTAACCCGCCTAAGGGAGGAGGTAGATGCCCAACTTCGTATAATATAGTTGAATTTTTTCCTGCAATTGAATTCAACTTGTTCTTAAGCTTCGAAAATTCTCGCTTTTGTTGGACATAGTCTTTGACATAAAAGCTCGCCGCAGCTGTTACTGCAACTCCAAGAAGAAAAGCGAAAGCTTCAAATATTTCAATGGGTATTGTCATTCAGAATCTCCCTTACATACTCTGAGTTTAAGTTGTTTGGCGACCGCTAACGCCCGGTTTAACGGCGCAGCGTCAGCTGCGTCCGGTGGAGGCCATTAATGGCCGGAACGAATTAGAACCGTTTGTTATGCAGGTGAGTAAAAATTATTAAGAGAACAGTTCCACCAAAATAACTTACACCCACCACAAAAACCCGGTTTACCAATACGCCAATGTTCTTCTTTAGCACATACTTTCACGATGTTTTTAAACACATTCAGTAGTTTAGAAAACTACAACTTATCAACCAATTTTGTGCTGCCAAGTACGACGGCGAATTGACGCACCAAGACTAAAAACACTGCAATTTTAACCACAACAAAGGCTAAAATTTACTCATTTACTGCGAGCTAAGAAGCTGGCTAGTGGCACGTAATTATCAAAGCCACCCTCATCAACACGCTGCATAACGCTTAGTAAACGGCACCTGCCGCATTATCTCAAATGATACTGCACGTGCCGTATTATTTCTGGTTTCAGGGAATAATACCGCAAGCGCCGCTTATTATCCAAATATCAAAAGGACCAAAAATCAACATAAACCACTGATTTTATTATAACTTTTTACAATCTAGATAGGGTATCTAAAAATGATCATAATTTGTTCATTTTTCAATCTTTAGATCAAAAAACAACCTTCCGATGTTTAATCTCCTATTTCTTAAATAATACTTTTCTCTGCAACACTCTGAAAATTAAGAGTTTTTTGCAAATAGGCTCGTAAAATAACTAAATAACACTGCATCAGCCGTTTTTTCTACTTAATATAATACTGTATAAAATAACAGAAAGCTTAAAGGTGATGGATTGATGTGATCAAAAGGAATACAGTTATAAGCCCTTGTGTGGAGAACGCCCGTAGGGTAATTCGAAGCTCTCTATAGAGGGCGGGGGAGGGGTGATATCGTTAAAAAATAAGCCCTACAGAGGGTAGGGCTTACGTAAGGCTTACTTATTAAGAGCAGGGATACTCGAAGCTTTATAACGCAACGGTTTCCAGCTCAAGATGACCAATGGATTTTGCTGTCTCTGAACTGGTGATAATGGCGATATTGGCTTTGTCTTGGGTGAGATACGTTGCCGCAACGCGCTTTAAATCTTCCAATGTGGTGTTCAGCACTCTTTCGCGGAAGCGTTGACGTTGCGCTTTGTTGCGCCCAAATAATTCCGATTGGAAAATCTGTTTGCATTCTCCCGCCGGTGAGCTGGGTTTATCCAGTGCGCCTACCACGCCGAGTATCGCTTCTTCCAGGCTTTGCGCCGTATGATCGTGCTGCTGGAGCCATTCGAGAGAGGCATCAAAGTCCTTCAGGGTGTCTTCTAAACGTGGATCTCGGTAGGAGTAGAAGCGGAACGCGGCAATATTGCTGTCTTGGCTGGCTCCACCGCCGTAGGCACCGCCTTGCTCTCGAATACACCGGTGTAAAATGCCATTGCGTAAAAAGCCGCCGAGTACCGTTAAAGGTGCCGCATCAGGGTGGTCAATGGGCACCGTTGGATAGGCTTTTGCGCAGAAGTTTACCTGGGTATTGGTGGTCCAGGCTTGGCGAATTGTGGTGTTCACAGAAGGGTGAGAAAACCCACTGCCAGCCTTCAACGCTGTGGTGGCCCAGCAATCCGCTAAGCTTTTTTGGTATTGGGTGAGGTATTCCTGTTCGCCCACCACCAAGTATTGGCGAGGTGCGGCGACGACCAATTGATGGATAGCGCGCAGTTGTTCTGCCAATCGTGAAAGGGCGTTCTCGTCAGTGAGTGAGCCATCCAGTGCTTTAACGCTTTGAATACCCGCCAGGCCAGACAGCTCATGGCTGATTTTTGCGCCTGGGCCCATGCCGGCACAAGCCGCCGTCATCGCAAGGGTATGGCCTGAGCCGGTTACGCTCATTTCTTTACGGGATCGAATTTGCGCAAGTAGCTCTCGTATACGGGCATGTTCATCGAAGCGAACGTGCTCTAATGTGGCTTGCATTAATTCGCTCAGTGCTTGTTGGTTACGCGCCAGCGCTTTACCCGATAAAGTTAATTTTCCGCTGATGGTTTGCGTATCGTCGATGGTGCCACGAATGGTAGTAAATGCGTGTAGCGACCCTGCAACTTGCGATTGCCATTGCTGCGTTTCAAGATAACTTTTCTCTTTGACCCCAAGTTCGGTTAAGCACACGGCATAAAAAGGCAGTAGGGCTTTTAGGTCATCGTCGAGTGCCGGTAAATCGACCACGATTTGTTGATACACCAAGCCATTGGTGCCGGCGGCGTAAGTGGTTAAAGGCACCTCGCCAAGCGTGTGTCGTTCGCCATCAAGGTAATGCAATTCTGCTGGCACATCTTCCACTCCGACCTTCGGTAAAATACTTTCGTCGTCGACCTGCTGTTGGCGTTCCTGTAAGGCTTTGGCCAATTCCACAATGCCTTGGGCTTGCTCATCAGACAGCCCGGCTTTGATCTCAGCCAATCGCTGCTCTTCAGCGGCAATTTTGCGTGCGTTGATTTTCGTATCGGGCACCATGGTCAGTAAGACACGGTGTGGGTTATCAAGCAGTAATTCACGAGCCAATGATTTGATAAATTCTGGGTCTTTGATGTTTTCGCGCAAGGTGGCCAGTGCCGGTTCTATATCCAATAAACCAATGGGATCGCCACGATGCGTGGCGGCGGTTAGGCCATTTAAAATGAGCTGCAAGCCATACGGATAGGTATCCCCACCCACTTCACGCTGCATAAGCTCCAGTTGATGCAAACAGGCCTCCACATGGGCTTCAGGCACGCCGTTGGTGGCAATGTCTTCTAATACGCCCAACACTAACGCTTCAAAGGCATCGGCGTGCTGAGCTTCACTGCCCTCGATACCACAGAGGAAAGACAGCTCTTTTTGGGAGTCATCTAGCCCACACATGGGCGAAGGTGAGCTGCCGAGCTCGGTGGTTTCTAAGGCTTGTTGCAATGGTGATGCACTGTTATCCAACAACACAGCATTGAGTAATTGTGCTTTCAAAGCGGATTCTAAATCGGTGCTTTTTCCCAAAAGCCAACCCATCACCAGGTGGGTTTTGCCTTCCAGTGACTCATTGTCATCCAAGGGATAGGCTTCCTGTACCCGAAGAGGGGCGTGGTAGCGTTTCTCGTTGGTGACGGCAATGGCGTAATCCAACCGCTCGAATTTGCTCAGCGCTTGGGCTTCAAATTTGGCTTGGTGCTCGGCGGCGGAAATATCACCATAGGTCATGAAAATGGCATTGCTGGGGTGATAATGATTTTTATAAAAGTGCACTAGCTCATTGTAAGTGAGGTCGGGAATGCACTCCGGTTCGCCGCCACTGTTGTAGTGGTAAGTGCTGGTAGGGAACAAGTATTTGCACATGGTTTGCCACAGTTGTGATGGCACCGAACTCATGGCCCCTTTCATTTCATTGAACACCACGCCTTTGTACACCAGTGGCGAGGTGGGGTCGTCGGCTTTTTCAAACTCCACACGATGGCCTTCTTGAGCAAAATCCAGTGGGTCTAATCGTGAGAAAAAGACGGCGTCTAAATACACGTCCAATAAATTGTTAAAGTCTTTGCGGTTTTGGCTGGCGAAAGGGTAGGCCGTCCAATCGGAACTGGTGAACGCATTCATAAAGGTATTCAGGGAGCGGCGAATCATCATGAAAAAGGGGTCGCGCACCGGGTACTTTTCACTGCCGCATAACGCCGTATGCTCAAGGATGTGTGCCACACCGGTAGAGTCCATGGGCACGGTGCGCAGCGCCACCAGAAAGACGTTTTCATTATTGTCTGCGGACAAATGAATATGTTGAGCGCCGGTTTTTTTATGCACGTACTCTTCAACGTTTACGTTTAAAGCGTCAATGGAATGAGTGCGGATAAGTTCGAAAGCGGGGTGCGCGGTAGGCGACATGAATACCTCGTTTAGGGTGTGTGAGTCGGGTATTGAATTTGTGGCGCTCTGCGGCTAACAAAGCGGCTTTATTAATCGATGATATTACATCGATCATGCTAACTGTGTTCAGTATGGGTTCTCGCGGTACATTTCAAGCCGCGCTTCTTTCAGAAAGGCTGAGTTGTTTACGTGTAATGCGCTAAGGATAGATGACTTGCCTCATTTTGGGGGCATCGCGTGCCTTACTTGTTGTTCTTGCTTGTTGTTCTTATTTGTTGTTTTTACTCGGTGTTCTTACTTAAGTTGCCGCTCTGTGCAAAATTAACGGTGTGGAGGGCGAAAGGCGTCTTGCGCTTGAATAAACGCTCGAAAAATCGGCAGTAATCGCTCATCAAAAGCATCGCTCGTCAGAGAGGTAAGGGCATGAGCGACTGCTTCAAACGTGGAGAGCTGCTGATCAAAATGCGCTTTGCGAATCTTATATTCCCCGGTGGGTGTGGTTAAGGCGAGCCGAGGCAAAGTGTGTAGCCAGGGGTTTAGGTGCATTAATTTACGGCTTTTTCGCCAGGTGCCATCTAAGACCAATAGTTGCCTGGGTGGTTCAGATGAGTGAGGGTCAGCAGAAACCGGGTTGTGTTTTTTGTCGTCTTTATTAACTGTGTTGATATTAACGTCATTAACTGTGTTGATATTAACGTCGTCGTTGTGGGTATTTGGGTACAACAGTAGGGCTTTGTCAGACAGTTTTAGGTCATCGCAGTCGGCAATTTCGGTCACGATCAATCGGCTATTAGGAAGGCATAAATGCAATAATTGCGCGGTGCCTTTGGGGTGATGCTGTTCGGAAGGGTGTTGCCAGATAATCACCTCCACATCACAGGGGTGTTCGACCACAAGAGAGCAAATACAAGTTCGCTGAGGGCGATAACAACGTGTGCATATGGGGCGGCTCATGAGTTTCTCTTTGACCTTTCCATTAACCTTCTGGTGTGGCAGGGATGGTGATGGGGTGAGTTTGAGTATCGGAAATTAATCGTCGCTTTTGTTGGCGGCTCAATTGTTTAATAGCGTATTCTCGCTGGCTAGCAGATGATCGGGTGTGTTCGGTTTCTGTCCAAACCACGGCTTTGGGGGGGTGCAGACGAAAATATTTGGCGCCACGACCGGTGCGATGCTGATGGGCTCGACGAGGTAGGTTGTTCGTAATGCCGGTATAAAAATGCCCTGTCGTGGTTTCAATAATATAAACGCACCAATCCTGCGGGGGTGGAAGTGTGATCCAATCAGTGAGTGAAGTGGCGTTCGATACAGCGGGCATTTAGCTTATGTTTCCAATCTTGGTCTTTTATGGGTTTATTTTGCACTATACCTTTTTGCACTATGCCTGGCGATAAGGTAAAACCCCTCTGATTTTTGACGCGTTCAAAAAAATCAACACAGAAAAACCAATACAGAAAGAACTGATACAAAAAGAACTAACACAGAAAATAGAAAGGTTGTTATGGCAGGTGATCGAAATTTTGACGATTTGGCCCATCGGTTTCAGCGTAATGTTTACGAGAGTTTAAAAGGTCAAATTCGGCTGAACGTATTAGAGCGCGATTTTTTACAGCATTTTCCCGCGCCGTTTGAATCGCCCAATAAAAACACACTTTCTATTTTGGATGCCGGAGCGGGCCGAGGATTATTTTCATTGCCCATGGCGCAACGTGGGCATCAATTGCTCTTATGTGATGTGTCGGTAGAAATGTTAAAACTGGCCATGGCGGATGCCGAAACAGCAGGCATTGAAAATACCGTTGAATTTTTACACGGCCCCATTCAAGCGTTGTCACAACGACCAGAACAGCAATTTGATTTGGCGATTTGCCACGCCGTGTTAGAGTGGATAGAAGACCCGCAAGCGGCATTAAATGAACTCTACCGACAATTAGTACCGGGGGGCGTTTTATCGCTGACGTTTTACAATCGTCATGGTTTAATTTACAAAAATTTATTACGAACCAATTTTAAAAAAATCCAATCCAAGCACTATTCCGGTTTTCGCCGAAGCCTCACGCCCACCTACCCAAGAACCCCAGAAGAAGTGATCGCTTGGGCAGAGCATTCTGGCTTTTCCCTTTTTTGTCACAGCGGAATACGCGTCTTCTATGATTATATCTTCGACGAAGCAGACAGAGCGCGCTCACCCGATGAATTAATGGCAATGGAATTGCACTTTTCTCAAGAATTACCGTATCGCGATTTGGGGCGTTATCAGCACTTGTTGTTAAAGAAATAACCCATGCTGAACGTCACCCGCTGTTCACTTTTCGCGCTTTTTATTTGAGGGTTGGGTTGTTTTTTGATCATTTTTTCGACGTCGTTATTGTTAATGTCGTTATTGTTAATGTCGTTATTGTTAATGTCGTTATTGTTAATGTCGTTATTGTTAATGTCGTTATTGTGAATATAACGCCCGCTACCAAAAATGAAGAGAAAGGCCGTAAAAAGATTATTAAGAAAGAGTGTTGAAAAGTAATTATTTATTGTACAATAGATTGTATTAGTCACAGATGGAATTAATCATTTTTTACATTGGTTCTTTACACTCAGTTTTCACATTAAGCTCTGGGGAATCATCCGAACATAGGTTTTTTTGCATTTAACCCATGCCTCACCGTAGTTAGGAATTATTGGTAGAACATTATGGAAAATTTCAAAGTCAGTCTCTCAAAAGAAACGTAATTATTCTCAGCTTATAAATTATCTTCTCCCACAATTTTCGCTTTGACTGTCGGGTCAAATTTGTTTTATTCATTTTTCTAGAGAAATGAAAAGACGTGTTGTTGGCCTTTGCTGTTTTTATGTTCAAAAAAGCAAACCGTTTTGCAAAAACCGCTTAGTGTTACTTTAAGGGTCTCTCTCTTTATGATGTTGTTTTCGATACCAATACGATTTTATTTGTATGCCTGTTTTTTACCTTTACTGCTTTGTACCAGCTTGTCGGTTCATGCTGCACGCCTTTCTTATGGCAGTGATCAAGAAGTGGGAGGGGCGACAACAGGCGACTACTACATTACCTGGAGTTTAGATAATTCTTCAGCAGCCTTCCTTCTCTATGAAAATGGTAATGAAGTGCTTTCGGGCTCGAACCTTGGGACAAATATTCATTGGTTTAGAGGCAAACCCAATGGCAATTATGAATATTATGCCCGTGAGTGTTATTTCGGCGGTTGTAGAGAAAGTAATCGTATTAACGTTACGGTGAATCGAATTCCAGCGCCAGCCACCCCACAGCTTTCCGTAAATACTACCGTCAGTTCAACCGGCACCTTTCAACTCAGTTGGAATGCGGTGACCGGTGCCACACGTTATGAAACCTTAGATTATCCACCTCCGTCGTCTTCTATTCCTAATCGAAGATGGGTCAGTGCAGGGGCTGCATTGTCTAAATCCTATACCATGCCAGACGGCACCTATACCCATCAAATGCGAGCCTGTGGCGAGGGCGGCTGTAGTGCCAGGTCGAACGAAATTACCGTTATTGTGGTGAGGGCTCCGGGTAAACCCACCAGTTTAGGTGGTGTGCCGGCAACCCACCGGGGCAGTGCCATTACAGTAAATTGGGGGGCGTCTTCCGGAACGGTTTCCCGCTACGAGCTTTATCAGAGAAAGAACAATGGCAATTGGGGGCGCATTTACAATAGCACGGGTCGTTCTCACCGCATCAGCGGGCTATCCAGCGGTACGTATGATTTTCGCGTTAGGGCGTGTAACGTACGCAGTGGTCATACCTCTTGCAGTGCTTATCAAACCACAAACCGCATGACCGTGGTGATTCCCCCAGCGGCACCCGCCAATGTGAGTGGAGTGGATAATGGCTCTCCAAATATAAGCCACTCCAATACATTCAATTTGAGCTGGTCGGCGTCCGCAGGAGCCAATTCTTACGCTTTATCGTATGGCAATACTCAAGTCTATCGTGGCCCAAACACTAACCACACCATCAGTGGCCTGGCCGATGGCAATTATACGTTTCGGGTGAAAGCGTGTAGTGAATACAATAATGTGACGGCTTGCTCACAGGAAAAAAGTTGGCCTTTTGTCATCGTTGCCAAAACACCGGGCACGTCTACCCTCAATGCAACGGCAAACACAGATAATGGCACTGCTACGGTAAGTTGGTCGGCAGCAACAGGCCCAGTCGATCATTACGAATTGGAGTGGCAACACAATGGCGCCGCTTGGCAGCCTTATTCTTCAGGAACGGCTCGCTCTCAGACATTCAATAATTTAGCCGATGGCACCTATGCATTTCGAGTGCGTGCTTGTAACCGCTATAGCTTCTCTATTTACGACAACACGGTTGAGCAAAATAGATGCTCTGCTTTTTCTAATACACGTACGACTTTAGCGGTGAGTAGACCGGGGGTGCCGGGCAATATAACGGGTATTGTGGCGACTAACCATTCAGGCGCGTCGACCCTTCAATGGGGAGCGTCTTCAGGGAATGTTGCTCGTTATGAGCTTGATCAAAAGAAAAATAACGGTAATTGGTCTTCGGTTTACAGAGGGCCTAATCGTTCGCAACAAATCAATGGGTTAACAGACGGCACGTATGAATTTAGAGTTAGAGCTTGTAATGTTTACGGTAGCTCTACAGTGTGCAGTGGTTATCGCCAGTCAAGCACTACGACGGTGGTGGTGTCTCCTGCTGCGCCGGAAGGTTTGAGTGGTGTGGGTGGTGGCTCTCCGAATATCAGTCATTCACATACGTTTAACTTGAGTTGGTCGGCCTCAGCAGGAGCCAATTCTTACGTTCTATCGTACGGCAACACGGAAGTGTATAACGGGCCAGAGACCGCTTACACCCTCAGTGGGCTGGCTGATGGTAATTATACATTTCGGGTGAAAGCCTGTAACCAATACGGCAATATTACCGCCTGCTCACAGGAAAAAAGTTGGCCTTTCGTTATGGTTGCAGCCACACCCAGTCAACCTGTCGTGACTGCATCGGCAACCAGCGATACGGGTACGGTTACCGTAAATTGGCCGACAGTGGCAGGGTCTGTTGACCACTACGAATTGGAATGGCAAAGCAATGGCGCACAATGGCAGCGTTATTCTTCTGGGGTGGCTCTTTCTTATACGCTCAATAATTTAACCGACGGCAGTTATGCGTTTCGATCACGCGCTTGTAACAATTATACGTTTCGCATTTACGATAATGATGTTGAGCAAACCACGTGCTCCGATTTTTCTGATGTAAGAACGTCATTGGTCGCCATTAAGCCAGGAATGCCGGGTGGTATCACTGGTGTGCCGGCCACCAACCGTTCAGGCGCATTCACAATCGGTTGGGGCGAATCCTCGGGTAATGTGGTGCGCTATGAGTTGGAACAAAAGAAAGAGAGTGGCAGTTGGTCGCAGGTTTACCGTGGGGCGAACCGTTCGCAACCGGTGAATGCTTTAACCGATGGCACCTATCAATTTAGAGTGCGTGCCTGTAATGCTCACGGTAGTTTTACGACATGCAGTGACTATCGTCAGTCTGGTTCTGTCATTATTGCCAGAACACCGGGTACACCTAATCGAATTACTGCCCCAGCCGTGGCGGCGGACGGCCAATTTACTGTCAGTTGGCAAACTGCGTCGGGCACGGTGGATCACTACGAGTTGTTTCAAAAGTTAAACAACAATGATTGGGTTTCGATTTATACCGGCGCTTCTACTTCTCGACCCATCACGGTAGAGCCGGGCACGTATCAATATCAAGTCAGAGCGTGCAATACCGTCAGCACGTTTACCTCTTGTTCTCCCGTTCAAACGTCCGGTTTGGTGTTAGTGGCCACACAAGCCAGTAAGCAATACACCTACGATGCCTTGGGCCGTTTAATTCAAGTGGATGTGAACGAGACGAAAAAATCAGAATATCACTATGATCCGGCCGGTAACCGCACCACCGTTACGGATCACGAGTAGGGGAAAATACAATGATTTTGAACAGACAAAAATATTATTCAGTGTTGTTTAGTTTCTTGACCTTATTTGGCAATCAAACTTACAGCCAAACCCAAGACGGTATTCCAAAACCAGAATATCAGCTCGTAGACGAAAATAATGTTGATTTATTAAGTAAACAATTAAATGTACAAATCCCAGGGGTGTCTATTGGTTCCGGTCAATTTACGTTGGCACATCAGTTATCCAGCTATGGGAGCACTTTGTATAACACAGTGGATAACTACGCCAGCGCTAGTATTTATTTTGCTATGAAATACACAGGGCATTTAGAGTACAGATATGCAAAGTATATGATTGTTCGTTCACCGGCGGGCACAGCCCAATTTATGCTGGATGATAATAACCAGTTAGTAGGAATGAAAAGTAGTCAAGGTAGTACCCAGGGTAAGGTAGTAGAAGAGGGGAACCGAATCATTGTGACTTACCCAAATGGTACCATTGCTCGTTATTTTCGAGTGCAAGATACGCAATTATCGGAATACGGTTATGCTAATGAAGAGGTTGCAGCGCAAGCCGTTGCAAATAGAGGAAGTCCGTATCAAGATCAATTGGTTGCACGATTAGAAGAGTTAATTTACCCCAATGGCTATACCATTACCCTTCACCGAGAAGGGCGGACAGGAACCAGTGTTTCGTCTATCACCACCAATACCGGCTTACAATTAAAATACGTTGATTTGCCGGATTATGATTCCTCGGTCTATGCCATTAATAATACCGTCAGTGCTTGTTCTCATAATTACACTGTTTCTTGTGATTTAGAGGGGTGGCCCAGCATTACCTATACGTGGTCACCTAGAAATGCCATTGATTTTATTGCTAGAAATCAACCGGATGAGTTTACCTTTACGGCCACCGATTCCATGGGTTTGGCCACAGAGTATCACCACATTCCTTACGATGTTAATGAGGGAGCCACTAATTCTTTATACCCTCTTGGAAGGTATTATGTGTGGCGGCTTAATGAGAGAAAAGAGCCCAGTGGTAAGATCACAAGGTATAGCTACGTTAATGTAGTTGCCTCACGCGCTTCAGGTAGTTCAACTGCTACTGGGCATGATTATGTTTCTCAGCCCGCTGTTATAAGCAGTGTTTCTACAGAAACATATACTAAGGGTTATACAGCCTACGATAGACCTGCCTTTACTTATGCAAATAATTATTACCGTCGCTATTCTAGTGGCTATCGTAGCCGTGATTTTATTTTCTTCACCGGCATGGGTAGCTTGGTCACGGCGACCGATAATGCCAGTTATACCAATTATAGGTTTGAAGAAGACTGGAGCAATTCCATCAGCGAAGTTTTATCACCAGAAGGCCATTTCCGATACGAATACGATGAACACAAGCGCTTAATTAAACGCACTCATGGCGCTGATGAAAATGCCGCAGAAAATATTGATTTAATCGCGGTTTACCCAAGCACTTGTGACAATTATAAAATTTGCAATCAACCCACCCAATACATTGACGGTAAAGGCAACACCACCGATTTTCAATATCACCCTGAGTCTGGGCAAATTGCGGTCGTGACTGGCCCGGCCAACCGATCTGGTATTCGTCCACAAACGCGATATTTTTACGAGCAAAAACACGCCTGGTATTTAGACGTCAATGGCAGCCTGAAAAAAGACGATCGTCCGGTTTGGTTATTGGTTAAAGAAAGTACGTGTAAAGTCGGTGCAGCCAGCGGCAATGGGTGCGCCTTGGCCAACGACGAAATTATTACCACCTACGATTATGGCCCAGAAGGGGTGGCCAATAACCTCCATTTAAAAGGCCTTGCGGTAACGGCAGACGGCAACACGCGTCTGACGTGTTACGAATACAACCAATATGGCCACCGCATTAGTGAAACCCTCCCGAAAGGTACCGCCGGCAGTTGCCCGTAAGGAAAAACAATGAATATGATGAAGACAAAAAACCGCCACTGTAGATGGGCGACCAGGCTGTGGGCCGTGGTGATGTTCGGCGTGAATGTATTGGGCACCAATATGGTATTTGCGCAACACGCCGGAGCTCATAAAACCATTACGCAATACGATATCTTAGGGCGAGTGTTAGGCACCCTCGCGCCCGACCCGGATGGCGATGGCCCCTTGCCTGCCACGGCGGTGCGTAATACTTATCACCCCACCACAGGTTTATTAATGCGGGTAGAGCAGGGGCATTTGAGCGCAGACGCCAATGCCCATTTGAAACCAGAAAACTGGGTGGGTTTCACCGTGCTCACTCAAACGTTATACACCTACGATAATCAAGGGCGGATTGCCACCAGGGCCAATGCCGATGGGCGCGGCGTTCGTCATCAGCTTACCCAAACCAGTTACGACGATATAGGTCGGGTGGCGTGTGAAGCGGTGCGCATGAACCCCAATGCGTATAACAGTTTGCCCGCGAGTGCGTGCAGTGTGGGGGTGACGGGGGCCTTCGGCCCAGACCGCATTAAAAAATACGATTATGAAAATGAGATCAACGACAATATTGCCGTTGAGCATCGAGCGTGGGGTACGCCATTATCTCAGGCGTATGCCACTTATACTTATTATGAAGTCACAGGTCAGTCCGACTATGGCCCTAGTGGCCCTTTCCGAGGCATGAAAAAAACGGTTACCGATGCCAACGGCAATACCACACACTATGGGTATGACAACAAATCCCGTTTGAATGTGGTCACCTTTCCCGACGGTTCTTTCGAGCAATACCAGTACGATAAAAACAACAACCGTACCCAGTTGCGTAAACGCGATGGGCAATTGATCGATTATGAATATGACCGACACAATCGTCTGTGGCACAAACACCCGCATGACCCTGCCACACCGGATGTGTATTACCAATACGACCACCGAGGTTTGCAACTGGCCGCCCGGTTTGGCTCAGAAACGAACGGTAAAGGCATTCTGAATGCGTATTCTGGTTTTGGTGAAATCACTCAAGAAACCTATACGTTAGATGCACAATTGGCCACGCAACATCAGTTTGATCGCCACGGCAATCGTACCGCTGTTATTCATCCTGATGGTATGCAGTTTGATTACCGTTACGATTCTGCTGATCGGCTGGCGGAAATTTCGCGTCAAGGTGCCCGTTTAATACGGTATCGGTTTGATGATTTTGGTCGGCTGTTCAGTCGTCATGCCGGGGGCAGTAATAACACCTATTTTTACGACGACATTTCCAGATTGCAGTCGACGATATTTAATTTTTCGGGCAACGACAACGATGTTCGATACCACTACGGCTACAACCCCGCCAGCCAGTTAATCAATGATCGTATAACCAATCTGGATTTTTATCATAAAGAAGCGGGCAGTGTTGAAGGCGCGTACGACGTTAATGAATTAAATCAATACATCGCAGTAAATGGAAAAGCCTTTGCGTACGATTTAAACGGCAACCTCATCAGCGACGGCGACAACACCTACCACTACGATGCAGAAAACCGCTTAACCCGCGTCACCGGTAGCCAAAACGCCACGCTACAATACGACCCGATGGGGCGTTTGTACCAAGTGACCGCCGAGGGAAAAACCACCACATTTATCTACAGTGGTGACTCGTTAGTGGGCGAATATGTTGGGGGCGAACTCACGAATCGTTATGTGTTTGGTAACGGTGTTGATCAGCCTTTGGTGCGTTACGAAGGCAGCAGCATCACGCACCCCATTTATCTACACGCCAATCACCAAGGCTCCATCATCGCCGAAGTGGATCGGCAAGGCGTGATCAACGCCATCAATACCTACAACGAATTTGGTGTGCCCAGTGGCTTAAATGAAGGACGTTTTGGCTACACCGGGCAGTTGAATCTACCGGGGCTGGACTTGCAGTATTACAAAGCAAGAATATACTACCCGAGCCTTGGTAGGTTTCTGCAAGTAGACCCGATTGGGTATGAAGATCAGATGAATCTTTATGCTTATGTTGGGAACAATCCGATGAGTGCAACCGATCCAACAGGGGAATGGACGGTTTTGGTCGCTGGCGTCGTCGGTGCTGTAATTAATACTGCAGCTTATGCGGCAACAACTGATTTCAGCAATATGTCTGCAGGGCAAATTGCGTCGGGTATGGGTAAATCAGCTCTAGTTGGTGGAGCTGTTGGAGCTGCAACTGCCGTTGGAGCTGGTGCTGCGGTAGCTGCACAACTAGGGGCAGTAAGAACTACCGCAACAGTAGCTGGCGCTGGCTTCGTTGCCGGAAGTACAGGTGAGATTGCCAGTCAATCCGCTTCTGCTGGAGAACCCACAATAAGTAACCCTGGTGCAGTTATTGCGGCAGGAGTTGGAAATGGAGTTGGTGCCACAGTCGGGTTAAAGGCGGCTGCACCTATTGCTAACACAATGAGTAAAGCTTTAAGTGATGCTGGATCTGACGGAACGGGAGCCACAATTAGAAGTTTAACTGGAAAGCCTTTCAAACCCATGGGCTATAAGGCCCCCTCAACCGTAAACGCATCTCAAAGTTCTGTTGATGCAGCAGCCGAAGCTACAGGTGGTACCATTGGTGCAAATGTAACGAATGAAATAAATAAAGAATTAGACGATTAACTATGAAGCTTCGATTACCAAAATCTCGGACTCTAAAAACTGACCTGAGTGTAATTACTTTTATAACTACTCTTTTGTATATCAAAATAGAGGTCATTTTTAGATTGCTTTTGGGGAATTCTTTTGATTCACCAGCAAGTGAAGTTGGTTTAAGTCTTATCTTTGGCTATATCTTTGGTTTTATTCTTTTTTATGCTGTACTGATTTCATTAGCAATAAAGCTTGGTCGATATATCGCAGCTAAAGTATTTGGTTTAAAAACAGGTGTGGATTTTATCGAGGTGGATCTTTAACTACTAAGCAAGATTATAATTAATCGGAAAACATATCACCCAACCCCAAAAAGCGGCAAGGCCTCCCCCTTAGCCGTTTTTTTATTTTTACCCTTCAAACGCTCGCTTGGCGTTGTGTTTTAAAATCAAGCTTTCCAATAACTCTTTAGCTACCATCCGCTCATTCTCATCAAACTGGCTTAATGCCTCAAATTGCAGCCTAAAGTCATCATCGGGGCTGCGGTGATCTTCTCCAAATACCAAATCATCCAGTGTTGTATGAAGCTCTTTAGCCAGTCGCACCAAGGTATCTAAGGTAGGCTGAGCTGTACCTGCTTCGTACCGTTTAATCTGGTTTACATGTAGCTCAATTGCATCGGCGAGAGCTTGTTGTGTTAATCCGCGCTGTTTACGTAGTTCAATTAAGCGTTTTACAAATTCCATAGGAAGCGGCCAAATCATGGTGGTTTCCATAAGTGTACCTCCTAGGTATCTTGAACTGTTTTCGTTGGGACAGTATAGTGTGTCAAAATTAACAGTTCAAGATACTTGACGGGTTTTAGGGGAGGGCAGCTTATGGCGCGTTTAGCCGACGAGATAATCAACCGGATTAAGACGGAAGTGTCGTTGCTGCGCCTGGTGGAAAGCCAAGGGTATAAACTCACCCAACAAGGCAAAGACTACGTGGTGAGCTGCCCTTTCCATGAGGAAAACACCGCCTCTTGTGTGATCAGCCCTAAAACCAACCTGTTCCATTGCTTTGG
>NZ_JAJQVM010000054.1 GCF_021234875.1 Marinibactrum halimedae
TCTCTTGGTTCTTCTTCGCCCAGCGGGCATCCGTATCTTTTTGAGCGCCAACGTTCGGATTCTTTTCAAAACGATCAGGCGTTTCACCGCGTTTTATCTGTTTGTTTTCTTCCTTTTTATTGCGCTGCCTGGGAACATCGACAAAACTCGCATCCACTATTTGACCTTTTCTTGCTTGAAAACCGTGTTCCTCTAATTGAACATCAAAAGTAAAAAACAAACGCTTCATTAAACCAGCTTTGACTAGGTTTTCTCTAAACAGCCACACTGTCTTGGCATCAGGCACCTTGTCCGATGGAGTCAGACCTAAAAACCGGCAAAACGAATAGCGGTCCCGTATTTGGTACTCTATCTGATCATCGGATACATTGTATAAGTGCTGAAGTACGAGTACTTTGAACATCAGTAGCTCGTCATAGGCTTTACGACCCGCATTGCTTTTTCGGTTTGACTTTCGTATTTCCTTTAAGGTCGGACGAAAGGCTTCCCAAAATATCAGTTTGTTGAGATGAACTAATGGATCTTTTTCATCTAACTTGCGATACCTGTCATCTAAATCAAAAAAGCCGGGCTGAGACATAGAAGGAAACTCTTGAAATTTTTGAACAGTGAGATTATATCAAAGTTGGGCTATTTTTAGAGGTGCCCAGGAGTTATTTTATAAACAAAAGATCTAGATATTTCACTTGACCAGAGTAACTTCTACTTAGAAGACTTTGCTTACCGAGATTTTGAGTCGACAATAATGCGCACATGACCAACCGGTCTAATTTTTTGCGAAATATTTTCTGTCAGCTCTTAGCGGAAAGCACTAATGGGCTATATAAAGCAGAAGTCATTCACAATGGATGGTCTTGGAAAAGCCAGAAGAGATAGAAAAGAAAGAATATCGTTTAGGAGAATCTGAAAAACCAGTGCCATTTTCAGAAACCAATTTTACAAGAATTTTGTCAAATTCCTTTTCGAAAAAATTTACAATAGCACTAAGCGTTTAAAAAAATCTGAAAAATTGAAGAGTTGAAGAGTTGAAGAGTTGAAGAGTTGAAGAGTTGAAGAGTTGAATAAAGAGCTATAATCGCTACCAAAATGGAAAACAAGTTTAAAAAAAGAAATAAACCCAAAATTAACCTAACAGACATCCACTAAAAAACCGGACGCCTGTCAGACTAGGTTGAAACGACTACCGTTGAGCGTACAGACCTAAATTACTATATTTAATGGGCCCAAGATCCATACATGGCATTAGGCAATAACAAAAAAGAAGAACCTTGCAATTTACTCAGTGCGTTTGCATCTGAACTTTTCTGAAGTAACTGCGTAAAATCTTGAATATTATCACCCACTTCATACGCGACGGAGTAAGTTTGGCCCCATACCGTTTTTAATGATGGATCGGTTTTCCAGCAGTCTTTCGCTTTACCACTGGCCACTTCCACTCGACGCAAATCTTTGTCATTCACAATACCCGGCTGGCCAATGGCATTTTTATCCTCACCAATACGACCTAGTATGCAAATGTTTTCACGAGACATGGGATACCCTAATTTTTCCATATTACGCCATGTGTGTTTGTCCATCTCTCGGTTACGATTCGTAATTAACGCAATTTTTCCTCCAGCGTCTAAAACCGAATTAATAAAGGCTTTCGAACCCGGTACTTCGCCCGCCGCCTCTTTAGACACCCACTCATTCCAACTGTCTTTACTGAACCCTTCTGCCAATAAATCTCTGGATTTATTGTAATCACTGTTATCCAAAATAGTCTCATCCACATCCATATAAACAACCCAACGTCCACTTAGCTGTTTAAATAACGGTACTTTTGTTGCAACCGCATCCAAATACAGTTTTTCGGTTAATACTTTGTATTCCACCGCTTTTTGCGTCCACGTCACGGCTGTACTCACATGCCCCGTTGTTGCCGCTTTTGCCGTCATCGCCCCCGCCTTCATACGAGACATTGGATTTTTGGCAATGTCTGCAGTAATCGGACAATGGTCGCTTAACATGTCTTCTACCGTCATGGGTTGCCCCTTCTTGCCGGGGAAAGCGTGCACCTTGGTGCTGCCAGGAAGATAACCATAGGCGGCACTGGAACCCAACAAGATATGATCTATTGGCTCAGGATAACGAGGGTGGCAACCCGACACGCCCGCCATTGCATTGATGATGGGTGAAGATACCGTTTGATTGTTCTCCAAATCCATTTGCGAAAATTCACGCCACGCACGATTCTCTGTTCCGGCTAAACGGTGATTAAAATCCCCCAACATAACGAACGGCGTACCGTCTTCAAAATGAGATTCCATCCACTCATCAACCAAGGGTACTTGTTGACTAAATAACGTACAGGCTTCACGGTCGCTGTCGGTGTAATCACTAACAAAACAACCGCTTTTTAAATGAACCGCCATTAACTCTGTGGCAGGGATGGTATCGGTCAACTTCACCACTACGCCATATCGTAAACCTTTATTACCGACAGTAATTTCTTCAAAATTATCGTCGGGGTCGTAGTCATAACCCACCCCTTTTCGAATCGCCAGCGCCACACGCTGTGTGGTGGATTTTTGTCCGGCTTCACGACAATCGTACGGTTCGGTATCGGGACGAGGGGAAATAATCACATCCCACTCTTTTTTCGGGAAAACACGCTCAACGGCTTTCTTAGACTCCACTTCCTGTAGGGCAACCACATCCGCCTTCAGTGTTGCCGCGAACGTTTGCAATTGCTGATAATCAGCGTCATCCCTTGCCCGACAACCCTGGCCATTTTTTTCAGCCAAGTGCTCAATGTTCCAAGTAGCCACTCTGATTTTCTCAACACTTACCTTACTCGCCTCTTCTGCCTGGCCACTGAGAGCAGGGTTTGCACTGGCATTTAAGGTCACAGTACCCCATAAGCCCACCCCCACCAAACTGCCTTTTACGATTGCTTGAAGTGTCTTGGAAAGTTGTTTTTTTATACGATTCACTGTATCGACCTCGTGACATTCTCTAATGATTCCAAAAATAGGAAAGAAAACCAGAAAATAGTCGATCACCGCACACTTTACCAGCCTCAGTCTCCGCACAAAGGTCTTTCTTGAACAAATTGCCGTCTTTTCGCTCACTCACACTTTTTGATCCACAAAATAAAAAACGGGGGCAAAGCCCCCGTTTTTTATTTACCGCGATACTTTAGTCTTCCGAAACCAAAGTCACGCTCGATTAAAAAAGTACATTAAAAATCATAGGTCAAGCGCAAGTACATAAAGCGCCCAAAGAATCCACCCGGTGCAAACTGGCTGTATTGATTACCGAAGTTTGTGGCATTAGGGCTTTCATCTGGGTACTCATCAAACACATTATCGATACCAAAAATGGTGGTCAGCCCATTTTCAAAGGAATACGCACCTTCAAAATCAACCATTCCGTAACCATCGAAGGTCAAACCTTCTTCTGAGTCAAACCAGTCGTCGTAATAGCTGTATCGTAAAGACGCACGAATACTTTCTGTCATATGACTGACACCGATATTCCAACGCGTCTCGGGCAACCCTTCTTCTAGCTCTCGTATGCGACCCGCACTAATAATTTCTGGAGTGAAGTCGTCCACTTCGGTTTCGGTTTGGTTAAACGCAAAACTGAAATCGGTGGCGCCTAAATCACTCTCCAGTGAATAAGTGGCAACAATATCTACACCAGAAGTTGTGGTATCAAAGTCGTTGGCGAAGAATCGAAACGCCTGCAAGTCGCCTGCAAAGGTCACTCCGGAAGCGATTAAATCTGCACGCTCTTGATCAGTTAGATTAAAGTCTTGAGAAAGCGCAATTCGATCTTTCACTTTAATGTCAAAGAAGTCGACGGTCACACTCAAATTATCAAAGGTGAAAATGGCACCCAATGTGGCATTTTCCGACTCTTCTGGCTGAAGCGTTTCACCCCCGACAAAAACCGCAACCGGATTTGTAGAAGGGATAGCACCCCGATTTTCCAACTGTCCAGTTTCTGAATTAATTTCTGTAGAGACATTAAATGCGTTGGACTGACCGGGTGTTGGCGCACGGAAACCTGTGCTGTAGGACGCTCGCAATGCAAAAACATCATTGACTTGCCAATGGGTTGCCAACTTAAAGTTCGATGTAGAACCAAAATCATCAAAGTCTTCCCAGCGGAAGGCACCATTAATCATCCAGTTTTCTAGAACATCCACCTCTAAATCAACGTAGGCCGCAATATTTTTACGACTCCAGTCTCCCGCCGCAATTGGCCCAAAACCAGGGAATCCATTCGAACCCGAAGAGAAATCCTGAAGAGCGTAAGGCCCAATTTCATAGGACTCTTCATCTCCTGCCGTCACTTCAAACGTTTCATCACGCCACTCGAAACCACCCGCAATATTCAAATCCGACGCCAAACCCACATCAACCGGGTACGCCAAATCAATATTAAAATTGGTTTCAGTTTGTGTGTAATCACCTGGGTCAAAATCCGTCGGCGTATCTGGCCCAAGGGAAGCGTTTACTGTATTAGAGATAAAAAAGTCGGCATCGTTCATGCCTACACTGGCACTCACGTCGTAATACAAGTCATTGGATAATGTTCCTTTTACCCCTGCTACTAGAGAAGCATCAATAACATTTCCACCAAAGCTTGGAGTAAATCCACCAGGGAACATTTCTTGGAAAGTAAAACAATCTGGATCAGTCAATGCCGCTTGCACATCGATACCGCAGTTCCCTGTCCCATCATCAGTCAGGTCCGCAATAAGTGGATTTTCGCCATCAAAAAACACGCCTGTACGAGTTTCGGGATTACGAAAATAAAAGCCGCCTTCCACTTCTTTTCTAGCATAGTTACCAAAGGAATAAAATTGCTGGTCGGTGTCGAGATCAACCCCCATATTAAAGAAGGTTTTCACTTCATCACGAACTTCAGGAGCGCCCCAAACTTGCGCCGGGTTTGCAACCGCTGTATTGCCGGCATCAATTAACGCTTGCGCATCACTTCGCTGAACACTTCGGCTAGTTGCAGCCGCTTCACTGAATTCAGCACTGACATTAAAAAAGCCATTTGCCGTAAACGGCAAACCAATGTTGGCCGCTACAGAGTGACGGTCTTCACTGGAATCTTCAGAATATTGGCCGTATTTGGCTTCGAAACTGCCGCCCTCGCTGGCGTCTTTTAAAATAAAGTTTAATACCCCTGCAATAGCATCGGAACCATATTGTGCAGAAGCGCCATCACGCAATACTTCCACCTGACGTAAAGCAATGGAAGGAATAACAGAAATATCAGGCCCTTGAGCACCGTCTGATACCCCATTACCTTGCCAAGAAATCACCGCCGCACGGTGACGACGTTTGTTATTGACTAAGACCAATGTGTGGTCTGGCGCCAGACCTCGTAAATTAGCCGGACGAGAAATAGTTGCCGCATCACTGATGGGCTGAGCATTGACATTAAATGAAGGCACAGAATTACGTATCAACGACGTCATATCACTGCCGCCCTGATTACGAAACTCTTCGCCACCAATCACATCAATCGGTGCAGCGGAATCAAATACCGACCTTGGCTCTCGGCGAGAGCCCGTAACGACCACCTCTTCTAGGGCTGTATCTTGTTGCGCAAAAGTGGGGGTAGAGAAAAATCCCCCCGCCGCTGAAATTGCCGTTACCAATGCTAAAGGTCTTGATATGAAAGGTTTTGAAGCTAATGACTTCATCTGACGACTCCTCCTAATTAATTATATTTTTATAAAATATTGAAAATGAATGACACCCTTAAATACATTACCGTAACAGATAGAGACATAACATAAAGCTTTAATGCCAAAACGCTCATTACCGAAAGTCAGTAAAAAACTTCCCCACCCTGCCACCCCTGTAAAAGCTATCCTTACAATAACTATAAAAAGCAACAATCACTAAAACATCACAGAAATAAAGAACAAAAATAGTAAAATCTTGAGAAAACAATTAGCGTTACTCTCAGCAATTTTTAAACCAACAATACAAACTCCCTCTTATAAAAAATCATAAACCTGCCAAAACATCACTACAATGACGCTAAAATCATTAATGCGCCATTAGACCTTTAGCCTAACCCACAAGTAAAATGTGCCAACCACACCAAATCAAACAAACCAAAATGGCGCACCTCTTAAAAAAAAGAATTCATGAAATCACTTTAAGCAACAAAACAGAAAGCCACTAAAGGACCACTTTTATTCAAAAATGGCGCCTAAAGTCGCCCGCAAAAAAAATAAAAAAATCAGGCCAACATAAAAAATACCGAAAAGAAATAAAAACAGTGTCACTTTAAAATAAAAAAAAGCAAAATAAATGAGCGCACCATAATTTACCACCCAAAACTCACAGAGCACCACAGAAGAACAAAATTAAACACTCAATCTCTATGTATTGCCCTTGCACCTCTTTTCAAGCATTGTCATTTTATCGAAGCGATTTCGACCTATACTCTAGTTTTTAATGGTTCTTTGTGTGCTATTTTTCATAGAACACAGGCCCTTTGTACTTTTGCCAACCTTGATCCATAAATATTGTAAGGTATTACAAAATACCAAAAGACCATATTCACACCGTTACCAAGAACCATCTATCACTCTTAAAAATCCTTATTTTGATCAAATCAGAATCAATAACGCTCGGAGAATGCCCACATGTTTATGATGATGGATAAAACACTATTGGAACTGTACACAGCTCCCATGAAGGCCATGTTCAAAACGCAGTATTATTGGATAGACGCGATGACACTAGGGATGCTGAGAGAAATGGAAGAAGAAGTAGAACATTCTTTAGTAGAAGCTTCCGCCATCACTAAGAAAATGATCAACAATATCGAAGCCTCGGACGACCTATATTTAAGCCCGCAAGAAAGAATGATGAAGGCGGAAGATCATATCGATCTTGCGCGAGAAGAAATTGATAAAACACTGAAAAGCATGCTCGAAACCTTAGTTATGCTCCCGTTTACACGAGGTGAGGCACGCCCTGCTCGCAAACGCTTTCCCGTAACGATAGAGGGTCAGCCCATCAATTAAGTTGACATTCTCTTACATGAGAAAACAATAAAGCACGCATAAAAAAACGGCGTTTTTGAACGCCGTTTTTATTCGAACAAACATTAACTCATGGCCTACTCGTTAACCATACATTTCTTCCAGCGTCATTCCTCGAGTTTCATGTATGAGCTTGAACACAAAAAACACGGAAATCGCTGCAAAAACTGCGTAAATCGTATAGGCGCCCGCCAGACCAATACCGGTCAAGAAAATTGGGAAGGTCCAAGTAATCAAGAAGTTTGACCCCCACTGAAAGCCCCCACTGACAGCAAGCCCTGAACCACGAATCTGATTGGGAAACATCTCTCCCAACATTACCCACATTACAGGCCCCCAAGAAGCATTGAAAAACACTACATAAGCATTGGCAGCAATTAATGCAACAGTGCCAACGGAATCACCCAGTACAAGCTCACCGTTCGAATCAAAACTGCCTGAGGCAAAGCACAAGGCCATAATGAATAACGTAAAAGCCATGCCCATCGAACCAATCCACAAAAGGGGCTTACGACCAATTCGGTCCACTAGCATTAAGGCTACGACTACAGCTCCAATACTCAAGACACCTGATATCACATTAATCAGTAACGCATCGTTTTCAGAAAAGCCCACCGATTGCCACAACACAGCGCCATAATAAAAGACCACGTTAATACCAACCAACTGCTGAAACGTGGCTAACCCGATACCAACCCACACAATCGTGCGTACTTTCCCTGTAGACTTATCAATTAAATCTCGAAGGGAAGGTTTATCTTCAGACAGAGATTGTTGAATGTCGCTGACCACTTTCTGTGCCTGAGCAAAGCCATTCACTTTTGACAAAATATCTAATGCTTTCTTTTCTTGATGATTCAGCACAAGGTAACGAGGGCTTTCTGGAATAAAAAACAGCATAATAAAAAAGAGACCTGCCGGAATAATCTCTACCCAAAACATCCAGCGCCAGGCTTCAAAGCCCATCCAAAATTCTGCCGTAGACTCACCTGCCACCGCCGCCAATACATAATTACTAAAAAAAGCCGCAGACAACCCACAGATAATTGCAATTTGTTGTACCGTTGCCAAACGCCCACGATAAGCCGCAGGTGCAATTTCTGAAATATACGCTGGAGACATCACACTAGCAGCCCCTACTGCAAGGCCACCCAATAAACGATAAATGACAAATTCGCCCGAGCCTGTAGCAACACCGGACCCCCAAGCACTGACTAAAAATAAAACCGCCGATACCATCAACATGGTTCGACGACCAAATTTATCTGCCAACCATCCTGCTCCGGCAGCTCCCACCATGCACCCCAATAACATGGACGCCACATTCCAGCCCGTTCCAGCGCTGCTGGAGTTAAATGCCGTTTGCAACCCATCAACAGTGCCATTAATCACACCACTGTCAAATCCAAACAGAAAGCCACCCAAGGTCGCAACACAACTGACTAGGATGACAAACCCCAAATTCAATTCGCTACTTTTTTCCACAATCTACGCCCCTACTGATTGATAGTGCATTATTATGATTAATTCGTTAATTGCTCAGCATCTTTCGCGTGTAACCAAATGTCATGGTTCAACTCTTCCAGATATAACGTTTTCACTACATCATCTTCTTGAATTCGCGCGTCTTCCCAATCGTGCCATTCGAACCCTAATGCATCCGACCAATACGCCCAGTCCCAATTAATGTAGCTAATGGCTTTAATTTCCGGACGGTCACGAACCATTTCAAAAAATGGTTTATACCAGCGAACCCAACTCATCCAATTTTTATGGACACCCACATAACGCGGAGTGGCCTCGCCAATCATCACCGGTTTTTGATGTTGTGCTGCCAAATCGTAGAATTCATTTAACCATGGATGTGGTAATTCTTCAGGAGAGAAAATATCAACACCCCACCAGTCAACGTATTCATCACCAGGGTAATAGGTCATTAATTCTGAAAAAGAAATAAACCCTGCCGATCCTCCCGCTGAACACCACACGGTGGCAATATCTTTAATCTCTCGCTCACGAATACGGTCAGTTATGATTTGAAAAGCCTCCACAAAGCCTTCCGGTGAATAATTATTCCATTCCCCTTCAAACTCGTACCCAATACGCACATACGCAGGCACACCAAATGCCTCCAGTGCATCAATAAAATGGGTTATGGCTTCATCAAACGTCCCTTCTTTAACTTTTTTCGCACTGCCACTGCCATCGTCTAACCCTTCGGTCATGTTAAGGCCAATTTGCAACACCGTTTTCTGCCCCTGAGCCTCAAGGTTTTTTAAGGCCGACATCGTTCTCTTACGCCACTCATCCACATACTCAGGGCCAGCTGTAATGGTGATGTAAGTCATGTGCATCATTGGGCGCTGATCAGCGGGGAATAGATTCGAATAGTCAACATAGCCTTGGGTATCTTGCCCGGCGCCATGAATTACCCCTGTTTTAGGTTCGAGCTTGGCCCCAAAATAATGTCGAGGTTGGTAATCTTGATCATAAATGACAAAACGTTCCGGCATCTTCGCTGTTCGAGCTAACGCCAAAGCCGCATTCGAAACATATTGAGCTTGTTTCTTGCCAACAGAATCTTTAGCGCTCTTGGCCAACAACATATTATTTTTAGACTCATTATGTTTAGACACAGGCTCAATTGCGCATGAGGTAAGAAACATCATACTCAATATCATGACAATGGAGATTGACTTACGAGAATACGCATTCTTACATCCTCTCACAAAAAACATTTTTGGAGATTCTTTTAAGGTGACCATAACACCCCCCTCTATATTTATATTTATTATTACTATTTACGTTGTTCATCCCTATAAAGGGCAGTATGCCATGCTTCTAGAAACAACGTCACGCGAACAGTCAATTGCCGATGATTGAAACGCACATATAAAACTGGCAAGCCAACAGGTAGAATGTTTTGAATCACTTTATAAAAAAAAATAGGCCCGCAAAAAAGCAAAAAGGCCCGATGAAATAATTCACCGAGCCTATTTAACGCTCAATATTCAAAAATTGTTACGTTTAACAATCACTTAAGACCAATTGGCCAATAAGTTTTCTAATGCTTGTTGATCTTGCGCAAACTTACGAATTCCCTCGGCCAGTTTTTCCGTTGCCATCGCATCTTCATTATGCATCCAGCGGAATGTGGCTTCATCCAAGCTTAACTTTTCAACCGTTTCAAATTGATCCGCTTTTAACTTCAATGGTAACTCTGAGTCATCGTTGGCCAACTCTTCTAGCAAAGAAGGGCTGATGGTCAAACGATCACACCCAGCCAATTCAGCAATTTGACCGGTATTTCGGAAACTGGCGCCCATGACTACCGTCTTGTAACCGTGCTGTTTGTAGTATTCATAAATGGCTTTTACCGACAACACACCACGATCATCAGCGTGGGTTTCTGGCACCTCACCCTTCCCTTTATACCAATCGTAAATTCGACCTACAAAAGGAGAAATCAAAAATACACCCGCTTCGGCACACGCTACGGCTTGGGCAAAACTGAATAAAAGTGTCAGATTGCAATTAATGCCTTCTTTTTCAAGCATTTCTGCTGCCTTAATGCCTTCCCATGTGGCAGCCATTTTAATCAACACCCGATCACGGCTAACACCTTGCGCTTCATAGCCGTCAATCAGTTGCTTGGCCTTATCGATAGTTGCTTGAGTATTAAACGATAGGCGCGCATCCACTTCCGTAGAAATCCGACCAGGAATCACCTCCAGAATTTGACAACCAATCATCACTGCCAGATGGTCGACCACCGCCCCCATACCTTGGGCCGTCAGGGATTCATTCGCCAACGCAGACTCAATCAAAGGACGATACATCGGCAACTTAGCGGCAGCCAAGATAAGAGAGGGGTTAGTGGTGGCATCGGTTGGCGTGTATTGGCGTATTGCCTCCATGTCTCCGGTATCTGCAACCACCTCTGTAACGGCTCTTAACTGCTCTAATCGGCTTAATTTTTCACTCATAAAGACCTTCCCGGTAATATTCATCGCTGTTGTTAATTTGTACAAAACAGGGTTGGCAAACCTGCGTATTTGGAGAAAAATAGGTTGCCAATTAATCTCAAAGTCGCTACCTTACACAAAAAATGTAATCGTTTACATTTAATTTTTCATATCAGAAAACGACTCGAGATAAACATAAGATAAAGTACACAATAAAGAGTAATGTAACGCTGTTTATGGATATGAAATGGAATCACTTTTTCGAAGCTCATACTGAGCAAAAGTGCCACAAATATCACAAGTTGAGCA
Source organism: Marinibactrum halimedae (assembly GCF_021234875.1). GTDB lineage: Bacteria > Pseudomonadota > Gammaproteobacteria > Pseudomonadales > Cellvibrionaceae > Marinibactrum > Marinibactrum halimedae. Next base: position 11,344 of record NZ_JAJQVM010000054.1, read on the forward strand.
ATAAAGTAGCGAATCTACATTAAAGTTGCTGTAATCGTTTATAAAAGGATTGAAGCAAAGTCACTCGACCCAAGCTTTATTGCAACGTACTATTAACAACACAACAATAAAAGAAATCACATGTCTCAAAGCAATTCTACCCCACTTTACCTGGGCATTGATCTGGGTACACAAAGCTTAAAGGCGGTTTTGTTCGACCCAACGAAAAGTGCCGTTGTTGCCAGCGAGTCTTCGAAACTGGACGTGGACCGTGATGACGAAGGTAAGGCTGAACAAAACGCCAGCGATTGGCTTCAAGCCTTTGAAAATGCCGTTACCGCCTTACCCAGTGACTTACGCCAACAAATTGCAGCGGTAGGCGTGTCTGGTCAACAGCATGGCTTCGTTCCGGTTGATGCCAACGGCGAGGTATTAACACCCGTCAAACTGTGGTGTGATACCGCGACTCAGAAAGAATGCGACGAACTCTATGACGCTGTTGGCGGCCCATCTGCCGCCATTGCGCATTCAGGCAATGCCATTGTTACAGGCTACACCGCACCTAAAGTACGCTGGTTAAAAAACAACAATCCGGATGCTTACGCCAAACTGGCTCATATCCTTCTGCCCCACGACTATTTGAATTTTGTCCTGACGGGTAAATACACCATGGAAATGGGCGATGCTTCGGGCACAGGTTTGCTGAACGTGCAAGATCGGTGTTGGAGTGCTGAGATGATCAGCGCCATCGATTCTGAGCGAGACTTACGTCACTGCTTACCGGATCTCATTGAAGCCCACGACATCGCCGGTGAAGTCACCGACAAATGTGCCCAATGGTTAGGCATTCCCGCTGGTATTCCTGTCAGCTGCGGCGGTGGTGACAACATGATGGCAGCCATTGGCACTGGTAATGTGAAAAGCGGCAGTGTGACCATGAGCTTAGGGACTTCCGGCACGGTGTTCGCCACCTCCGATACCCCGGTTATTGCCAAAGACGGCAGTATCGCTGCATTCTGCTCCTCTACCGGCGCTTGGCTACCCCTGCTGTGTACAATGAATTGTACGATCAGCACCGAAATCATGCGTGATCTGCTCAATGCCCCCTTGGACGAATTCGATGATTTAATCCATTCAGCCAAGCCAGGTTGTGACGGCGTATTGACCTTGCCCTTTTTCAACGGCGAGCGCACCCCTAACCTACCTAACGGCAAAGGTTGCGTATTGGGCCTGACCAGCACGAATACTACTCGCGGCAATCTGTTACGCTCTGCCGCTGAAGGCGCTACGTTCGCCTTACGTTACGGGTTGGAATCGCTTATCACCAACGGTTTAAAACCCACTCGAATCATCTTAACTGGCGGCGGCTCGGGCAGTGCACAGTGGCGTCAGATGGTGGCCGATATCTGTGGCTTACCAGTAGTTGTCTTAGAACAAGACGAAGGCGCCGCATTAGGCGCGGCACTTCAGGCGCTGTGGGTAACCAATACCGACGGCAGCCAAGCGGCTCTTGAAGAACTCTGCGAAGCGCATTTAGCTCTAGACGACTCTCGCAGTTGTCAGCCTAACGCTGACACCCAACAAGCGTATCAAGTAATCTACAAACGTTATCAACAAGCCGTATCGGTGATAGCGAATCTGTACGAATAACACAAACTTCGAAGGTGTGATTATGACTATTAAAAAATTTGTAAGCGACACGGAATATTTTCCGGGCATAGACCAAATTCCTTTCGAAGGCCCGGAATCTGACAATCCATTGGCCTTCAAAGCGTACGACGCAAACAAAAAAGTGGGCGACAAAACCATGGCAGAGCATCTACGTTTTGCTGCGTGTTACTGGCACACTTTCTGCGGTACAGGCGCCGATCCATTTGGCCCTGGCACTCGCAGCTACACCTGGGATGACGCCGATACCCCAATGGCCGCTGCTCACAAGAAAATCGATGCGGCATTCGAATTCTTCAGCAAGCTGGGTGTTCCTTACTACTGCTTCCACGATCGTGACATGGCACCAGAAGGTGCAAGCGTTGCAGAAAGCGAAGACAACCTGCAAACCTTAGTTGCTGCAGCTAAAGAGCGCCAAGACGCCACCGGCATTAAATTGTTGTGGGGCACGGCGAACATGTTCTCCAATCCACGCTACATGAATGGTGCATCGACCAACCCTAACTTTGACGTTGTTGCCCATGCCGGTGCCCAAGTGAAAGCCGCGTTGGATGCCACCGTTGCACTCGGTGGTGAGAACTACGTATTCTGGGGTGGCCGTGAAGGTTATGCCTACCTCTTCAACTCAGACACCAAGCGCGAGCTTGACCACATGGGCCGTTTCTTGACCATGGCGCGTGACTACGGTCGCTCCATTGGCTTTAAAGGTAAATTCTTAATTGAGCCTAAGCCTATGGAGCCGATGTACCACCAGTACGATGTAGACGCCCAAACCGTTGCAGGCTTCTTACGTCAACACGGCTTATTAGACGACTTCGCCTTGAACATCGAAGCCAACCACGCCACTTTGGCTGGCCATACCTTCGCTCACGAATTACAAATGTGTGCTGATGCAGGTCTTCTAGGCTCGATTGATGCCAACCGTGGTAACCCTCAAAACGGCTGGGATACCGATCAATTCCCAACCGACATGTACGACACCACTCAAGCGATGATGGTTGTTCTCAATGACGGCGGTTTCAAAACGGGCGGCTTGAACTTCGATGCAAAAATCCGTCGTGAGTCTACTGACTTATCAGACCTATTCATCAGCCACATCGGTGGTATGGATGCCTTTGCTCGCGGTTTGGAAATTGCTCACAACATCTTGACCAAATCACCAATCAACAAGATGAAAGCAGACCGCTACAGCTCATTCGACAATGGCAAAGGCGCTGAGTTTGAAGCAGGTAAATTAAACTTGGCTGACCTTCGCGATCACGCTCAAGCCAATGGCGAACCAGAGAAAATCAGCGGCAAGCAAGAGTTGGTTGAAAACATCATCAACGACTACATGTTTGCACGTTAATTTACACTTTATTGGGCACTCAACAATAGAGCGGCCCATGTAAGCACAAAAAAGCCACTTCAATATTGAAGTGGCTTTTTTATTCAAGCCTTCCGCTTCGATGATGACAAACCACGTAACAAGACCATTCTCAGGCGCGCCATTTTATAGATACATACTCTTTGTGTATGCTCGACTTGATGGGTGGGAAGAATTTATTCAAGGCAGGCCAAAGTGAGCCAATAAGCAAAATCACCATAAGCCCCATTTAAGATCAGTATATCCAGCGATCAAAGTTCAACCTCACCAAAGAAAATAGAAATAAGAATATTTGATCAATGCCGCAAAAATGGCACTGCTTTAACTATAGTTGACATACACAATCCTCTTTTTGTGAGTACACTACTCACGACGTACCAGCGGCATTTCATTAAGGACAACAAGGCATGGCCATTTTAGCCACCACCACAGACGGACAACGCTATCGATTAGAAATCGCTTGGCCAAATATGCCATCGCCCTCTTCCTTCCACTTCCGTTATTTTGAATGCATCGAATTCGTCAAAGCCTTACCGACTTCAGAATTACAGCGGATTTATGACGAATATTTCGGGTTACAGAAAGACATTTATAAACCGTTTTTTATGTCAGGCCGCACGCCCGATATAAAAGACGAAGCCAATCGTTACATAAGCGATCCTAAATACCCCACCCCGCCTAAATTTACCCAACTCCAAAAAGACATTTTTCTTGCGCTGGTGCACAACCGCTTAAGCATTAATGAAGCCCCGCTTTCTTTACAGGAATTGAGCAACGAAACAGCGCTATTGCGCCAAAAAATTCAATTGGCATTGCGCCAAATTATTGCCCAGGAACAAGCAGAAGCGGCGCAAATAGAAGCGGATTACCAACAACGTTCCGCGTTAGGTAAAGCCGGTGCTCATGTTCAATCGTTTGGCGAGACGCTGGGGGAGGCGGCTTGGGGCTTGGCCATCTGGGCAAAAGATATTGTTGAAATAGC
>NZ_JAJQVM010000055.1 GCF_021234875.1 Marinibactrum halimedae
ATCGGAGTAGAGTGAGTCCATTCAATCATGTCAGCGATTTCACTAGGGCAACGAGATTGGGTATGGACATGGCGGCTGGGCAATGAATTTTGCATTGGCCTATTTCTATGATGAGCTTGTCCAAGGGTTGAGGCTGTGTGGGTTCTTTATGGGGTTGTACAACCACGGTTGTAAAAGCTTGCTTTGCTTGAGCTTTCTTTCGTTCGGACAGTTTGATGCTGAAATATTTAGGGTTAACGTTGTGTTGCTTGCAGAATTCCACTTGGGTTAGATCAGATTTTTCAAATTCTGACAAGAGGTGAGGCCAGTTGTAACGGCGGTATTTTGGCATGGTAGTCTCCTTTGGGTGGAGACAGTAGGTTATTGGTTTGGAAGGTGGGGTTGTAGGAGGTTGTTGGTTTGGCGTTTACGGACAGTTTTACGGCAAAAATCTGCTCATGCAGTAGCTGCTTTTATTTCATGTGAAGGAGACGTTGAATATTTTGATCCGAACTTCGGACAATTTCGTTTTTCTAATATAGATGACTTTGATAGATTTTTTTCGGAATATTTCGGGAAAAGTTATATGAATATGACAACAACATTTAATAAGAGTTGGTCTGTTCGTATTTTAAAGCGTTTAATTTAAGGCTGTTTATTGCTTTTAGGGTTTCCTTTGTGAGTGCATGCTCTTCACCGTAGGCTCGAAGTCGAATAGAGAGGGCTTTTTCATAGCTCTCTTTTGCTTTATCTCGACTGTCCATGGCCGAGTAGAGATCGCCAAAGCTGTGGTAAGACTTGGCAAGGTCATGATGTTGATCACCATAAATTTCTTTACGTATGTCTAGGGAGAGCTGTAAGTGATGGTGAGCGCTATCAAAGTGATGTTTGCCAATTAAAGCATCACCCAAGCGATTATGGGTAACGGCAAGAAGATAGCGTTCTTTATTGTTGTTTTTTTCAAGAATGGCGAGTGATTTTTCGTGGTATTGTATTGCCTTATCAAAATTGTTCAGTGCCGTATGCACTTCCCCTAAATTATTGTAAGACGTTACTAATTTGATGTTATTTTCACCAAAAAGATTAGTGCGAATTTTGATGGATTCTTGGTAGTGCTCTTCCGCTTTTTGTAAATTGCCTTGCAAATGATAAGTGACGGCAATGGTGTTGTGAACAGAGCTTAGGGTTGTGTAATTTTCTTTAGGATTCTGTTTGGCTAAAATAAGCGCTTGTTCGTTATAGTATTGGGCTTGTTCATAGTTGCCTTCTGCTGTGTAAACTACACCCAGCTCCATATGGCTTTTGATAATCTCTCGGTGGTTCTGTTCAAAGTGTGCTTCTCGAATAGAGAGAGAATGAGATAAGAATTGTTTGCTTTCCTTGTATTTTCCTAATCGATTAGCAAGTATGCCCGCAGCAGAATAGGCATCGGCTTCATTTTTGGGGTCCTTCTCATCTAATTCTTGATAAATAGCAATGGCCTGATTGAGATAGTTATTTGCTTTTTTATTTTCCCCTCTTAATGTCAACAGTTCAGCGATATTGCTTAACGTGGTTGCCATCATTTCGTTAGGCGTACTTTCGATTGCCTTTTGAAGTTCAAATGAAGCGGTATACAATTCAATTGCTTTTTCCGGCAGTTGCAGTTTTTTATAGGCCTTGGCTAAAGTGGTCATTAGGGTGACTTTTACAGAAGGCTGATCATTAAATTGATTTTTAATAGAGTCTGCACCTCGGTCTAACACCTGTTTTACTGTTAATTCATCTCCGTAATTTTTTTCAGGGTGAGAGAATTTAAACAAACTCAGTAAAAAGTACTGGGTTTGTTTAAACTTCTCTCGCTCCAAAATGGCTTGGTCTCTTTCTTCGATAATACGCATTTGCTGAGTGATACCAATGAAAGTGGTGGCACAGGCAAATATCAATGAAATGGCAACTGTGGCTAAATTGCGTTGTAAAAAACGACGAGTTTGATACCAATAGCTGCGCTTCTGAGCGTGAACGGGTTTATTTTCTAAATATCTGCGAATGTCTTCTGATAGTTCTTTTACCGATGGGTAGCGGTAGTCAGCTTCTTTATGAATCGCTTTCATCACAATGGCGTCAAGGTCGCCTTTCAATTGCTTGATTAAGCGTCGTTTTTCATTGTCGTTATGGTTTTTATTATTGGCCACTCCATGACTTGGGCGTTTCAATGTAAGATTGCCGGTAATATGGGCCATCGAACTTTCTTTTGTGTCATAGGGAAGCTCACCGGTGATCAACTGATATAAAAGAATACCTAGGCTGTATTGATCACTCGCGACCGATAGTGGTTCTTGTTTTATCTGTTCAGGGCTCGCATATTGCGGCGTCATTGGAGCAAAAAATTGGGTTAATTGCGCTTGATTATCACTGTCATCCAGTAATTTGGCGATACCAAAATCCAGTAGTTTGGGCGATCCATCTTCTGTAACCAAAATATTGGAGGGTTTTAAATCACGATGAAGAATCAATTGTGAGTGTGCAGCAGAGACGGCATCGCAAACTTTTCGAAATAAAATCAAACGATCTTTTAATGATAATTTATGGTTGTTGCAGTAATCAGTAATGGATTCACCTTTAATATATTCCAGTACATAGTACGGACGTCCATCCTTCGCGTTACCACCATCAAGAAAACTGGCGATATTAGGGTGTCTGAGTTGCGATAAAATTCTGCGCTCGCGCTTCATGCGCTCAGCTAATTCATGAGTATGTCCCCAGCCTTTAATAATTTTGAGTGCGACAGGTTGGTGGTGTACATCATCGGTACGTACCGCTAAATGCACATCGGCTGCGCCACCACTGCCAATTTTTTCTTCGATTCGATAATTGCCAATTTGAGTACCTTGGGTGTCATATACGGGTTCTTGAGAGTTTGATTCTCCGTATGCCATTTCCATAAAGTCAGCATCATTGATGTCGTCGCCCAATAAAGTTAAACAATGTTTAAGTAATGTTGGGTTGTTTTTACAAACATTATGAAGAAATTCGAGTTGAGACGACCGAGTTAATTCGGCTGAATCTTCCAATAATGCATAGGCTTCTTTTTCCATTGTGGTGTTAGTTGACACAGCTCTCGTCCTCTTTCATTTTTTTTGCAAGAATTGATTTGGTGGTCTTCCATTTGCGGTTAACTGTGCTTTCGCTGATGTTTAACAGTGCGGCAATTTCGGTATTGTTAAATTCCCAGAATAATTTTAATTCAGCAACTCGGGCATTGGTTGGGTCAATTGACTCCAAGTATTCTAAAGTATTGCTTAACACTAATTTTTCAATTGTAGATTGGTCACCTGCGGTAAGTTCCAAAACTTCGCTGTCTACCTTTTGTCCGTAATCTCTTTTCTTCGCGGTTTTTTTCTCGTGCCGTGTATTCAATATTTGTTTTAGTTTTAGCGCGGCGATGGCAAAAAAGTGCTGTGAAGACGTGTATTTAATTTGCTGTTGTTGACGGAAATGTAAATATAATTCATTGACTAATTCCGGTGCTTGAATAGATGCGTTATTGCCGTAATAGCCTAATGCTTGTTTAGCTGAGGTATGTAATCGACTATAAGCAACGGTAATAAGATGATCCAATGCGTACTCATCGTCGTCTTTCCAGCGGGTAATAAGTTGAGTAATAGGTTCCATAAAGTGAGTCTTCCTCGATATTCTTTCTTAAAAAGAGATTGCTCAAAAATAAAGCAATATTTAGTTTTTTATTAAAAATAACCCGCATATTCAAGGTGATCAGCATTGGGTTAAACAGTCTATGTGACTTATGTTACTTTGTAACTGATGACTTACTCTTAATTACGATACCCGCTTGAAGAAAGTTGCAGTCTTTTTATAAAAAAATCAGTATTAGTTTTATTGGCACTTATTTCCTTCTATGTGTAATTAGAAACTGGCAAGGGCAAACTTTTAAGAATATCAAATCTGGGTAGTTATCTTGCATTCACCAATATAGTACTTTTTATAAACACTCTTATAAGCGCTTTTTTATAAGTCTTCTGTTATCAGTACCGCTTTATCAGTACGGTTTTGTAAGTATTTGTCTAACGTTATAAGCACCTTTTAATGTTTATTGAAGAGCCCCTGACTCTCTATTGGTACATAGATTGGTACATAGAGAGCCATAGAAGGCCATTTAATTAGCTCAGCTTAAGGATTGCATCCATCAGGGATTTCCCAATGATGTAGGGGTCGTTGCTTGGGTGCATGCGCCAGTCTTCCAAATAGCCATGGCCTTGTTGAATCACGCTATCGGGGATACGGATGCCGTTAGAGTGGTCGACGGTTAGGGTGCTCTCCTTTGCATAAGGTCCCTGGCTTATGAAGTTCATTTCAGTTCCCTCATTACGGCTGGGGAGAAGGGCATTAACTAACACCCTAAGGGCAGAAAGCCCGCAGCGTGGGTCACGTGTAAAGGCAGTAGAAAAATTCACCTTTAAGGGGGGGGCAGAATGCGTGACATCCAATAAAATCGTGACACCAAACTGTTCGCCGATACGATGGAGTAAGTATCGGGAGAGCCAGACATCATCTGTGCTGGCAAGAGGGTCGTCCTGTTCCCCGTTGCTGTGATTACCAATCTGGAACGCCCATTCACCAGGTGTCTTTTCGGCGTGTGTGCTATTGAGTAATACGCCTGCTCGAATGCAGGCGCTAGCATGAGCTTCGGCAATGTCTCTGCCGAAAACCCGTTGGTGGCCGACCCCACAATAAGAGGAGCTCTCATGGTGAGTTGGCTGCACCCTGTTTCTCCTGTCTGAGGAATCACGGTCTAATGCGTTGTTATCAGATAGATTGTTATCAGATAGATTGTTATCAGATAGATGGGTATCAGAAAGAAGGGTATATCTCTGTTGATACTCAAATTGGGGGGTAATTTCTTCGCCCGCTGTACGAATCGCGCTGTAAAGCCGGGCACGATGATTGGTATAGTGTGTATTGCCCGCCGAGTCTTGCACTTCGCAAAGAATGAGATAGCGATCGCCAAGGCCTTGGTCGTCATTATGAAATGGGTCTCGGTAGACCCGGATGGGTTTTAAAACGCACTCTGACTCTTCGTTGTGCGCTTGTTTTGTCGCTGAACCATCAAATCGCCATATTGGAAAGTCGGTGATCACAGGCTTGAGGGGAAGGTTGATCACTTTCGATTTGGAGCGCAGTTGTTGTATGGGTTGATGGCCGTCCAGCCATAAGTATTCTGCAAACGTTAAACGTTTTGTGGGTTGCTTGACTGCCGATTGATCATTTGCCGAAAGATTACTCTGTTTCTTTTCATGTTTTAACGGATCGTTCGTGATATATCCCATCTTTGCCTCTTTAACACTCGCTCAAAATCAATAAATCGATAACTTAATAACAGCATCAGGCGTCTTTTTAGACGAATATTTTTCTATGGAGTGGACAACTCAATCCGTTATCCACACGCAGCCTTGATAAAATCAAGCATAATGAGGCACCGTGTAAGCCACCGTTGAAATGGCCGTGGTATTTTAAAATTTGTACTATTTCTCTTTTTAAGGCTTATCACGGCGAGCATCAAAACTGGGCTTCAAAGCAATAGATAAAGCAGTAGATAAAGCAACAAATAATGAAATATCGTGAGGTGGAATAAAAAAGTATGGGTCTATCAATGAATCTTCTCGGGGAGCTTTCAATTTCTCGTGATGGCACGCCGTTGAATTTGCCGCCCTCAAAGAAGACTCGCGCTTTGTTGGGGTATTTGGTGCTAACGGCTCGCCCTCACCGCCGCGACCGCCTCTGTGAGATGTTTTGGGAGATCCCGGATGACCCGAGAGGCTCACTGCGGTGGTCGTTAAGTAAAATCCGTCCGTTAGTGAATGAGTTGGATAATGAACGTCTAGTGGCCGACCGTGAGCGGGCTTCACTAACCACAGAAGGCATTGAGATAGATGTGCACCGTATTTCGCAGGCGTTGGATGATAAGACGACTTCCGCCTCTAACTTAAAATGGTGCCATCAGCAACTGAAAGAGCCATTATTAGACGGCACCGAATTACCGAACCAACATATTTATCAGCAATGGTTAACCGCTGAGCGTGCGGAAATGGATCGCCTACGCGGAAAACTACTGTCAAGATTGGCCTCACACCCAGATATTGACCCGTTAGAACAACTGCAATGGGCCGAAGCTTGGGAAACGTTAGAGCCTTACACACCCGCTGCGGCGACATGTTTGTTATCGCGTTTGTCTGCACTGGGTCAGTTGCAAGAGTTGGAGCAATGCCAAGCGAAGCTGGTGAAGCGTTTTCGTAATGCAGGTATATCTTGGTCATCCGATGCTTATAAGTCATCCGATGTAAAAAAAGAGTCGTCTCACGCACCCCCCCCTTTCGTTGCCAGTAAGGTAGCGAACACCAGTGAAACCAGCTCAAATAGCGATCAAATTCTAACGGCAGAAAATATAAGAGAAGAGAGCACGAATCAGGAGAGCTCAAACCAGGAAAGCACAAATCAAGAGAGGAGCACAGCAGCGACGTCTATTGCCTATGATACCGATGCTCAAAAAACGAGAAGGCGTCAGAGGGAATTGCTGGCGCGTCAAAAGATTCAATTTTGCACCGCAGAAGACGGAGTCCGAATTGCCTATGCCACCATTGGCGAAGGTACTCCCATTGTGAAAGCGGCCAATTGGCTCAGTCATTTAGAGCACGATTGGGACTCCCCCATTTGGAGCCCCCTGTTTCGAGAGTTAGCCACCGATCATCAGTTTATTCGTTACGATGAGCGAGGGAATGGTTTATCCGATTGGGAAGTCGACACCATTTCTTTTGAGTCGTTTGTGACGGATTTAGAAACGGTTGTTGATGCCAGTGGCGTTGATCGCTTTGCATTACTGGGTATTTCCCAAGGGGCGGCGGTCTCTATTGAATACGCCATTCGATACCCTGAGCGAGTGAGCCATTTAATTTTATTTGGCGGGTACGCAGCCGGTTGGCGAATTGGAGCCAGTGAGGCGACCATAAAAGAGCGCGAAGCCGTTATGACACTCACCTCCACTGGCTGGGGACAAGATAATCCAGCGTATCGACAAATTTTTTCATCCACGTTTATGCCCAGTGCCAACGCGCAAGAGCTGGCATGGTTTAATGAATTTCAACGATTAACCACCTCCCCCGAAAATGCCGTACGTTTTTTATCGGTGTTTGGTGATATTGATGTACGTCATCAATTATCGAAAGTGCAGGTGCCGACCCTAGTGATTCATTCGATGGGGGATTTACGTATTCCAGTGGCGACCGGGCGTGACATCGCGGCCACCATCCCTAACGCCGAATTTGTTGGATTAGACAGCGATGGTCATTTGCTGCTGGGCCGTGAGCCTGCCTCAGACTTATTCGTGGAAACCGTTCGAGAATTTTTATCTCGAACGGATTAAGGAAAAATTTCGGGGTAGTTTTAAAAAATAATTCCCTTTCTGTATTAGCAGTTAGGGGGATTAATTTAGAAATACTTTTTATACAGAGATTGTTGTAAAAATGCTTTTATATAGAGATTATAGGAGGGTGAGTGAATTGTTGGTCATAAAAGAAATCTTCAGATTTCTTTACATAACTTATCAAAATGGTTTCTTTTTAGTCTACGTACTTTAACTTGACCACTTTGCAACCACCTTGGCGTGAATAGCCATGTTGCTTCTAAACTTCTCTTTCTTTTTAGTTTAAAAAATAGTCAACCAAGAAAATACCCGCCCCCTGTTCTCAAATGAATTAATTGCTGGAAAAATCCATGGCGCTCAGTGCCTTTTCTTGATTGATCTTATCGATCTTTTTGTGTACAAAGCCACCCCTGATTAAATGTACATTCACAATACCAGCCTTAGCATACTCTTCGTTTATGCTCAACTTGATGGGTGGGAAAGGTTTATTACGGATAGCGTAGGGTTTTCTTTTTATGAAACGAATTTTTTTATTTTTCTCGATGATAATGTTCATCGGGTTATCTGGGTATGTGGTTGCGGATACCAATCGGATAGAACCGATTGAGCTCTACTATCTTATCGGCGACAACACACGCCAGCTGAGTATTGATGAACTGATTTCTCATCAAAATGCGTACAGGCAAAAACGATATGATGGATGCGTAGAATTCCAAACACAACTTAAGGGCCCTAATGGCGATTGGAATTGCGACTGGGAGAGTATAGAAAACTATACTCCCTTAGAAAATTCGCTTACTCTCAATGAAAAAGCCTCGGAATATAGCGCAACAGGTCAACGCAAAATTATAAATAATATAGACGATGATTTAGAGTATGAGCTAGGCCCCCTCAGAATCGCTTTTCTAAATACTTGTCCAGACGGTTATGGACTGCATAGAGAAGATCATGATGATGGTAGTCGTTCAGAATGGTGCGAACGCCAAGAGTACCAATCATGCCGAATGGGTAACCCTATTGATGTAGCCTCCGGCGATAAATACGAATTTGAAACAGATTATCAATCAAAAACAGGTCTATTAAATTTACATCGTTCTTATCAAAACCAACATCAAGGGTGGAGTTTTAAAACGGAACCTCGTTTAGTCTTAAGTCGTTTTGCCAATGAATCGGATGCGCTTTCCTATTGCACAATCTATGAAACGATTGAGTATGACTTAACTACGTCTGAACCAAATGACACTATCACCGTTCCTAAAACCATCTGCCGTTCCTATTATTTAGGGGAGTCGATTTACGTTTGGTTAAATGGGAAATTTATTAACTTCCAAAAACAAGGAAATAATTATAAGCCACAAGGTGGCCATAATGGGCGTTTAGAAGTTAAACCCATTAGTATTGATGCTGAACCGAATGCCGCATGGCTACTTACTCATCGTAACGGCAATCGTACCTATTTCGATGAAAAAGGCTTTCCGTTAGCAACCTATGAATTAAATGGTGGCTTCGTAAGATACGAATACGAAGATGGTTTATTAAAACAAAAAACCGATCACACAGGGCGCTCGCTAGTTTACCATTACAACCAACATCGCCAATTAAGACAAGTCCAACTACCCACCGGGGGTTTTATTCATTACCGTTACATTGGAGAAGAGGAAGGTGCGATTAATTATAGTTTAATCGATACCGTAACATGGCCAGATGGAAAATCGATTCGTTATACCTACAATGAAGTTGACTTTGGTGGCGACCCCAGCAATACGGATCGGGCTCGTTACCTTACGGGTAAATTTGATTCTTTCGGTAATCGTATTGGCACTTATCACTACAACTCTTCGAATAGTCGAGCCATCTCCACCGAGGGATTTAATGGTGCAAATAAAATTTCTATTTCTGGTTTAACCAATACATCTAGAAGTTACACCATTCAGAACAGCTTAGGGCTTTCTGAGGCTTGGTATTTTGGTCGTGCTTTAGAAGATGGGACTCGTCGTTTAACAGAAAAAAATGTTCCGACCACCGACGCCAGTGCCGAAAACCGCCGCGCCCAAACTCGCTACACCTACGACACCGAAGGCCGCATCACAAAAAAAACCGATGCTAACGGCAATATTTCAGAATACGCGTATCACTCCATTCATGGCTTTGAACAAACTCGCGTTGAGGGGTTACCCCCACGTAGCCGAGGCACGTTTTTAGGCCGTGTCACTTTACCCGCAGGTGCCGTAAAAACCACCACCCAATGGGATTTGAATTTATTAAAACCCACTGCCGTGGCCGCACCGGGGGTGATGACCACTTACGTTTACAACGGCCAGCCAGACCCCTTTAACAATAATGATATCGCCTCATGCAGCCCCGCCCCATTTGGGGATGAAGTCTTACCGTTATTGTGCCGTGAGGTACAACAAGCAACACAAGACCTAAATGGCGAAAATGCCTTCGATGCCGAACTCGACCCAGCCACTGCCGCACGCGAATGGGTATTTACTTATGATGCCTTGGGTAACCCGTTAACCCGCACACGCACTTTTGATAACGCCACCACCACTTACATTTATTACGACACCGCCAGCGCGACTCATAAGGCGGGAGATTTACAACAAATGCGCAACGCCCTTGGGCACACGGTGGACTACCTGGAATACGATGCCCACGGCAACGTGACATTGCTGCAAGATGAAAACGGCATTCAACATCGTTTTATGTACGATGCGGTGCAGCGTTTAACGCATGTGATAACGGCCGTCGATACCGAGCTTGAAAACACCACTGAATATCAATACGACCTCAACGGTAATTTAATTACTGCGATTCAACCCAGCGGCGCCATCATTCATTACGAATACGACCCCAACCGTCGTTTAACGGCGATGGCCGATGGCGACGGCAATCGCATCGAATTAACGTTGGATACCGAAGGCAATATTCTTGAACAAACCATTCAAGATCACTCTGGCACTTTGCATTATCGTCACACCCAAGTGTTCGATGGGCTAAGCCGTTTAATGACCGCGACGGGCAACCACGGCCAGAGTACCGATATTCGTTATGATGGCAATAATAACCCCATTGAAAATACCAACGCCAAAGCGCATACCACAGCCCAAGCGTTTGATGCCTTAAATCGCCTTCAAAAAACCACCGACGCCGACGGCGGTGAAATTACGTATTCTTACGACGCGCAAGATCGCATCACCAGCGTGACCGATCAGCGTGGTTTAAAAACCGAATACCGCTACAACGGCTTTGGCGATTTAATTGAATTAATCAGCCCCGATACCGGCACCACGGTTTTTGAGTACGACAACGCCGGCAATCAAATCGCAGAAACCAACGCCAATGGCATTCGCACCGAATATCGTTACGATGCGCTAAATCGTTTAACCGATATTCTTTACCCCAGTGATACCAGCCAAAATATTACCTACCGTTACGACACCCAGAGTGAACGCAATTTTGGTATTGGGCAGCTTACGCACATTACCGATGCGTCTGGCACCACTCAATACACGTACGATCACCTAGGCGGCGTGGCAACAAAAAATGTGGTGGCCGATGGCAACCGTTACGGCATCAGTTACCGCTATAACGATGCTGGGCAGTTGGCGTTAATGCGTTATCACAGTGGCCGGTTGGTGTATTTTTATTACGACAACCAAGGACGTGTTAATCGCATACAAACACGCCCCAACGGTGGCAATACTCAAAATCTCATTACCCACATTGCCTACCAACCTTTCGGCCCCGTAAACCATTTCGAATACGGTAACGGCTTAACCAAAACCCTCAATTACGATTTGGATTACCGTTTAGAAAACTTGACCATCGAAGGCAACGCCACGACGTTGGCGCGGAATTACGTGTATGACCTCACCAACAATATCACCGGCATTACCGATGCTGATGGTGAACACAATGAAGTTTTCGATTACGACCGATTAGATCGGCTCAGCTCCGCCGAAGGCAATCTCTACGGCACACAAATTTTTGATTACGATGGTGTCGGCAATCGCATCGAATTAACACACACTCACAACGACAATATTCGAAGCGAACGTTACACCTACGCCGACAACGCCAATCAATTAAAAACCATCGAAATTGATAATAACGGCGAATTAACAGCAAGAAGCTTCGAGCACGATGCCAACGGCAACACAATCGAAGACACGCAAAACGGCACACCGCTCACCATCGAGTACGGCGCCAACAACCGCCCAACAGAATTTTCCAAAGGCAACAATACCCAAATCGTTACCCACAATGCCATGGGCCAGCGAGTCAAATGGGACACCAATGGCGAAGCTAATTATCATCACTACGATGAAAACGGCCAGCTTATCGCCATCACCGATGCCGCTGGTCAAACCCTGCGGGAGTACATTTATTTTGGCGCCGAATTAATCGCACTGGCCACCTACGAAAACAATGGCGCCGAAAACCTCTACTACATCCACACCAACCACCTCGGCACCCCCCAGCGGATTACTAATGCTGATCAACGTGTGGTATGGTCGGCGGAGTATGAGCCGTTTGGTGCGATCGTTGTGGAAAGTGATGAAGTGGATGTTGATTTTAAACTTCGCTTTCCGGGGCAATATGAAGATGAAATTACTGGCCTGAATTACAACTGGCATCGGGATTATGATGCGAGCATTGGCCGTTATGTCCAAAGTGATCCGCTGGGTTTATATGATGGGCCGAATACTTATTCTTATGTTGGTGGAAATCCGATTAATTATTATGACCCATATGGACTATGGGCAATAGGTGATCCATTGCCTCAAGGGCTAGTTGATTTTTCCGCTGGTTTTGGAGACACGCTTGGAGCTGGTTATATCCGCGATGCGTTAGGTATTGGTGGTGTTAATAAATGTTCGTTAGCTTACCTAGGTGGAGGTTTAGCAGGAGCATCTATGGGGCCAGTAGGACGAGTAGGTTATGTTGTTAGGGTCTCATCAATCCCTGCAAGAGCCGCCGCAAGAGGTGGAAATTTATCTAGACAGATTAATCGTGCTTCACGATATAGAAAGAGAACCAAAGAGTACTATCGAGGCGGTAACTCAACTCCTACTTGGCGAGAATTTTTAAGAGCGCGAGACAAAGCTGCTGATGCTCGTCGTCCACCTAAAAGTCCAGAGCAACAATTGGCAGGTGCAGGACGTACAAATAAGCGATATAACCAAGGATTTGCTGCACTTGGCGCTGCTGGTATAGGTGCTGCGGTGTATCGATATCAAGAAGGCTGTGGCTGCAATGAATAATTTAATTCTCTACAGATTGTCTTATTTTTTACCTCAAGGAAATCTCTGTCGATACTTTTCGTTAGATTTACAGGGAAAAAATTTTTTACCCATTCAAGATTCAAATTTGACAAAGAATATAAAAGTCAAACAAAGTGATGGTGAATGGAGCCGTTTATGGGAAGTTGATTATGACGGCTATTATTGTGTTGAAAAATCATTATTCTCTGAGCAAATAGAGTTTGCGATTTATACCTTAGAAGATGAAGATTACTTTTATTTTGAAGGTAAGTCTTATTGTCTAGAATCGATAGAGCTCTTTTATGAAAAGGGTTTCTTATTGGATAATTTTAGCATTCACTTTAATAAAAAAGTTTTAAAAACCTTTAAGTACCTTAAGCCATTTTGGAGAGACTTCAATAAAGATCCGCTAATGGACAGCGAGGATATATATCCTTTACGTTATGTAAAATACTTTATTGATGAAAGAAAATGGAAAAGGGAAAAGATTTATCGTGAAAAAGAGAATGGGCCGTTGTTAGCGAGTTGATAAAAATCTTACAAAACGGACACACCGCCACTGCGCCGCATTGCGGCTCCGGGCAGCGCTGCACTTCGTTGCGCACTGCATAGTAGAAAATGCTGCTCTGTCCTATGTCATGCCGCTTGCATTTTCGCAGCGGCATTTTTATTGGCACCGTCATCACTTCCCCTTTTAGCCGCTAAAAAACCATCGCAGTGGGCAAGCGCCACGCCATACTCCAT
>NZ_JAJQVM010000056.1 GCF_021234875.1 Marinibactrum halimedae
CAAAAGAACGAATTTTTATCCAATATTTTTGTAAATAAATGCGTAATGATAATTATTTTCGGTAAATGTTCCGGTAGAAAAAATTAGAAAATTATCGCGCTAAAAAAACGAATTTATAGAGGTTCCCTATAGATAAAAATAACCTCGCATACTCCATAAGGTTGACTGGGCCGTCAACTCAACATGCTCATTTTGTCGCCACTATCAAATTTTAAAGATCCAATAAGTAAAGAAGTGTTAGGCTGACTATATTTTACACAATGATATTAATTTTGAAATGACATTATCGTATTTTTCGGTAACTTAATCAGAACCCCTAAACCTTATTCATCACCTTGTTTTTTATTAGACTGATACATAACAACCATTATTGATACCGGATGAAAATATCAGAAAACTTGGCAGTGTTAGTCCAAAATAGAGAATAGTTTTTTTCTTGAATGAATTCGTTTTAATCAGCTCATACACGAACGAGAAAAAATTAATCACCAATAAAACAGGTAAAATTAGAAAAAACCAAAATGATGAGGGTAAGGCCACCAGCATCCAGTATTCGTTAGATGTATGACAAACTGAAAGCCTGCGGCGCTGAGTTTCAGCCGACGTTCGGATCTTTGTGACTGTGCTGATTGATACATGAAGGTTACTTATGTTCGAACCTTTTTTCGGCCAAATAGACCAAACCAAAAGAGACTTTCGAATACCAGCCCTGCCATAAGAAAGGCAGCACCACCTGCGGGAATACCAAAGACATAACAGGCTATAGCAGCGAAGAAACAAGCGATTACTGTCAAAACCCTTAAACTTATCTTCATTTTCTACCCTTTTAGATTTCAGCCTGATCAAAAAGCTCTCTAATTATAACACTATTGAATTAAATGGAGGAAGCCAACCTAAGCGAGTCAGTTTTAATGCTATCGCCGCAGCACCTTTGAAGGCCTCTTGCATGTTTAGCACTTCCCGATATCGAGAAATCGTCCATGATTACGCGTCTTTATAATTTCTCTGTTTATGATTAGAACGGAAAAGTAAAATCAGCTCAATACCGCCTTGAATACGATGTAAATTTCAGGCTAGAGAAAACGCCAAAATTATGCATACAGAAAGCGTTATCGATGCAATTGCTAATTTAAAAACAGATAGCTGATCACACGATTTATTAAAAAATAAATACTCGAAGCTTCTTGTCAAAGTACCTTCATTTTCTCTGTTTGTGACAAGGAACCCCGTATATTTAAAAATCGCATAAATCATGAGTGATATCGAAAATATAAATACGCCAAATAAAAAAACAGAAATGACTGATTGCATAACTTTCTCCCTAAAATCTAACATTTTGTTAAGTTTTACAGCGTAGTTACACCCAGTATAGTTCTTGAGGGCATGGAATTACAGTGCCCCCCAATGGGAAAAAGAGACCATTACAATTCCCTATCTATCCGCAATAACACATAGAGTACAAAGCATAAAACCCGAACAGCCTTACAACCACCAAAGTTAAAATCGCTTTTGCAACCATATTAGATAATTCAAATACACCATGGTATACACTTCATAGCGCATAAACGACACAATCAGATCAAACAGCAACCAATCGAATCCAACCTATAAGCATATTTATCTTTGATCACCCCTCTGCAATGAGACTTATTTCACAGAAACTTGAAGAGTTTATTTTCGGTATAATTTTCAAGTACTTTTTTTAAGAAAAAATTGAGGGATGCGTCGAAAGGCTCGTCTTAGTAAGCATAAAAATTTGGACTTAAACATCAAGGCGCTCAAAAGACAATCAAAAAAACATAAAAATATTTTTCAAGCTTTTTTAATTTTCTTTACCCCAAAAAAAATATGGAAAACACACAGGGCGTTAAGGATGCAATACAAAAGAGTATTTTAAAGTAGGCTAATGAATTAAATGGATAATTCTTGTATAGTTTATTAACAACAATTTTTAGTCGTAATAAACATACTCTAACTACGATTACCATAGATAAATGACACATAGGTAAAAATTTACATATAGGTAAATTACACATAAGTAAATCATCCTTTCATTATTCGTTCATTTTGCCACCAACTTATTAAACAAAAAATAAAATTACCACTGTAATTATTCGTTACCCGTAAGGAACCGAGGTATTACTCATGATGAAACACAATAGCAAACTGCTGCCATTGGTCAGCGCCTGTCTTATGGGCATGGCCTCTTTGGTAAACGCTCAGGAAACACCGACTTTTTCCAGCGTTGAAGACTACAACAACAGCGACCCGTTGTATTCAATGCAATGGCATTTAAACAACACCGGGCAAACCGCAGAAGCAGTCAACCCTGGTGATGCAGGTAATGACGTAAACACGTTTGGTGCCCACTTTGATTTCGGTGTCTTTGGTGAGTCCGTTAAAGTGGCCGTTGTCGATTCCGGCCTCGCTATTGCCCACGAAGACCTTGTCGAGAACGTATTAGAAGGGCGCTCACGTAACTATGTTACCGGCACCAATGATCCCACTCCTCCTAGCGAATCTCTTGGTGGTGATCACGGCACCTCCGTAGCAGGCTTAATTGCTTCTCGCGGATTTAATGGCGTGGGTGGCCGTGGCGTTGCTCCGCTTGCAAAACTAATGGGCTTTAACTGGTTAGAAAATCAAGCCTACGAGTACTGGGTAGAAACCCACGGTGGCGAAGGCGTTACTGACGACGCATTAGTTATCAACCAAAGCTACGGTTTTTCGCCTTTCTGGCCGATTAATTTCGACAGCTTTAGTAATGCCAGTGAAGAAGATCACTTAGCGGATGTCACCGAAAGCGCTAACAATGGCCGGGGTATTGCCTTTGTTAAATCAGCGGGTAACTCCTTCAACTATTTAAGAAACTTTGCAGGTGCTTTTGCGTTCGAGCTGGATGAAGACGGCAATGCACTTCCCGCTATCTGTAAAGCGTTCGACATCAGTACAAATCTGCCAAAATGTCAGGCCAGCTCCGTTTACACACCAGATTTCATCATTTCGCCTTATTACCGCGACCCGAATGGAACTCAGGTTAAAAGCTTACCAGCTCAAATCGCTGCGACTGAGCCCTCTAACGCCAGTTTCTATCACACCACGATTTCAGCATTAAGTGCCGCAGAAAGTGTCGATGAAAACGGCAACAAAAATGGCGATTTACTGTCTTCCTACTCCACCGTCGGTTCTTCGGTTTGGGTTTCCGCTCATGGTGGTGAATTTGGTTCCAATAATCCCGCGATGGTCACTACTGATATTGAAGGCTGTGAAGCGGGTTACGCCAGAGAAGGCCAAAGCGGCTTCTTTAACGGTGGCAGCCATCCAGAAAACTTAGAGTGTAATTACACGTCTACTTTCAATGGCACCTCTTCTGCTGCACCAGTTGCTTCTGGTGTATTTGCTTTGATCTTAGATGCCAACCCAAAACTCACCTGGCGTGATGCTAAAGATATTCTGGCCAAAACCGCTACCAAAATCGGAGAGAATTTCGAGCCAATTACTGTTGAAACCGGTTCGGGTGAATTTGTTGCCGAACCAGGTTGGATTACCAACGCCGCTGGTTACGACTTCCACAACTGGTATGGTTTTGGACGTGTTGATGCAACCGCTGCGGTTGAGATGGCACTGTCTGAAGACTATCAACCACTGCCTGAGTTGAAAGTCACAGACTTCATTGAACACAAATTGCCTGAAATTAAATACATCCCAGACGGAAAAGTATTTGGTCGTAAAAGTCGTACACAATCTTTGTTTGTTAAAGAAGACCTTACTGTTGAAGCTGTACAGGTCAAATTGAGCATTCGCCACGAACGTGATACCGACTTAGCCGTTGAATTAATTTCACCAAAAGGCACCAGTAGCATGGTGGTTACACCACGCAGCATGTTGGTATTAGACCAAGGTCAAAAGGTTTCTCCTGAAATTGAAGAAGGGCTGGATACCCAAGTTGACTTTAACGATACCGTTCTACTTAGTAATGCCTTCTACGGTGAACCATCAAAAGGAAAATGGAAGCTGAAAGTGACGGATACTAACTCTGGCGAGTTTGTTTTCTATGGTTTCAGTTTGGAAACGCGTGAATTCACTGAAATCAAAACACCGAATAACCTTAGATTTGGCCGCTTGGAAGATTGGTCTATTCGTATCTACGGTCACTAAAGAGGGGAATGTCTCATGAAAAAATTAGTTTGTATGATTGCCGCTTTAGTTTCGCTGAATGCTGCAGCACAAGATGCCCAAACCCTTCGCGATCAAGAAATTATTCGCGAATTAGAAGCCAGCGCCGAATTCCAACAAATGGAGCGCGTTAGAGCCACTTCGGTAACGGAAGAACGTCAGTTTAAGAAAACCCGTTTACTGAAAGTTAAACTGGTGGAAAAAGGCACAGCAAAAAGCATTGCTGACGAACTTGGATTAAAGCTCATTTCTGGCAAAAAGCGTAAGGTAGCCACCTTTAAAGTTCGTAAGGGCTTTAATGTGGAAGCGGCTATTGCTCAGCTAGAAGCCCATGAAGGTGTAAAGAAAGTGAAGCGTGAAATCGTAGTGAATAAAAACACTCCGAAATAAGCGATTTCCAAAACACCAATAAAAAACGCCGCACTTGCGGCGTTTTTTATTGGTTGTCTAAACCTAAATATTTCTTAACTTACTCAAAACAACTTTCCATCTCCATCTCCATGAACAATATTCAATAACAAGTCCTATTTGAACCTCCTCTAAATTAAATATCTGTTTAGAAATTTTTCATTAAAAGCATAAAGTTTGCTCTACTTAACAAAAATAGCAATTATCCGACAAAAACGTATTCTCTTAGTGAGGAAAAAATAAAACATATCGTCTTAGTAAAAAATATTGATTAAAAAAGAACGCCCTGTTTTCTCCACCAAAACTCGGCCTCTAACCAAGCTCATGAAAAACGCATAGTGGAATCCAGAAAAACTGAGATATTGAATACGCACATAAACATTCATTAATTCACGACCATCACAATCTAATCAATCTTTTCCAAACGAAAAGAAATGGAAAGACAGCTATGTAAGTTATGTATAAAACTATTACCACATACAAAAAATCAAACTCGCGCAACACTAAGAAATAAAGCAAATAGAGCAACACTTCATTAATACATGATCTGTATGTAACCGAGGTATAACTCATGATAAAACACAATAGTAAACTCCTCCCGCTGGTCAGTGCTTGCCTTATGGGTATCGCAGGCATGTCCAATGCTCAAAACAATTCCACACCGCCTTATACAAACTTATTCGCTGACAAAACAGAGTACCTCTCTCGCGATAAAGATCCACTCTACCCAATGCAATGGCATTTACGAAACCGAGGCCAGAACGCTGAAGCCACTAATGGCGGAGACAAAAATAATGACATCGCTGCAACCAATGCTCACGTAAAATTTCGGGTATTGGGCGAATCCGTAAAAGTCGCGGTTGTGGATTCGGGCCTGGCTATTCGGCATGAAGATTTAGCACCGAACGTCTTACGCGGGCGCTCCCGAAATTATGCCGATAATGGCAGACGCAGCACAGACCCAACGCCCCCACGCTCAGAAACCGGTGGTGATCACGGTACCTCTGTTGCCGGTTTAATTGCAGCACGCGGATTTAATGGTGTTGGTGGTCGTGGTGTTGCCCCTTTAGCAAAACTCATGGGGTTTAACTGGTTGGAAAACCAACAATACGAATACTGGGTAGAAAGCCATGGCGGCGCAGGGGTGACCGATGACGCCCTCGTGATTAATCAAAGTTACGGTTTTTCTCCTATTTGGCCCGTCAATTTTGATAGCACCGACAACCTCAATGAAGAAGATCATTTAGAAGATGTCACCACAAGCGCCAATAATAATCGAGGCATCGCTTTTGTAAAATCCGCAGGGAATTCATTTCGATATTTACGAAATACAGCCGGTGTTGCCAGCTTTAATATCAATCGACGCCGTTATACCCCTGATTTTATTTTTTCTGCCGACTCACGTGACACAAACAAAACACAAGCAGAAAGCTTACCCGCACAAGTAGCCGCAACAGAGCCATCTAACGCCAGTTTTTATCACACCACTATTTCAGCTCTCAGCGCCGCAGAAAGCAAAGATGCTAATGGTAATAAAAACGGTGATTTATTATCTTCCTACTCTACCGTTGGCTCTTCCGTATGGATTTCAGCGCACGGCGGTGAATTTGGAGAAGACGACCCAGCAATGGTCACCACCGACATCGAAGGTTGTAATGCTGGTTATGCAAGAAACGACCAATCCACCAGCTTCAATGATGGCACACACCCGTTAAACCAAGGTTGTAATTACACTTCAACTTTTAATGGCACTTCTTCAGCAGCACCAGTTGCTTCGGGTGTATTTGCACTGATCTTGGATGCCAACCCGAATTTAACGTGGCGAGACGCGAAAGATATTTTAGCCAAAACGGCAACCAAAATTGGTACGAATTTTAAGCCTATCACCGTCGAGACCGGTTCAGGTGAATTTGTTGCTGAACCCGGCTGGATCACCAATGCGGCGGATTACAACTTCCACAACTGGTACGGATTTGGTCGAGCCAATGCCGCAAAAGCGGTGAAAATGGCGAAATCCAATCGCTATAACCCACTCCCTCCCGTACAAAACACCGGATTTATTGCGTACAACGGTGGAAATGCGAGCATTCCTGAAGGACCAAATGGTGTCGAACAATCGCTTAGGGTCAGAAATGACTTAACCGTTGAAGCAGTACAGGTCAAGTTGAGCATTAATCATGGTCGCGATGCCGATTTAGCGATAGAGTTAATCTCTCCTTCAGGTACATCCAGTATGATGCTAACACCACGCAGCATGTTGGTATTGGATCAAAGCTCTCGTATAGATTCACAAGCCGCCAATGCCCTAGATACCCAAACGAATTTCAACGATACCGTATTATTAAGTAATGCGTTTTATGGTGAGCCAGCGCAAGGGGAATGGACGTTAAAGGTAACAGACACTAATTCTGGCGAGTTTGTGTTTTACGGTTATCGTCGAGACACCAGAGAATTTACGCCAATTCGCACCAGAAACAACAACAGATTAGGCCAACTAACCGATTGGTCGATTCGCATCTACGGACATTAATTGGGGAGATTTTTCATGAAAAAGCTAGTTTGTATCATTGCCACCCTGGTGTCACTAAACGTAGTACCACACTTAGTACCACACGTAGCAGCTCAGGGTGCACAAACCCTTCGCGATCAAGAAATTATTCGCGAATTAGAAGCCAGTGCCGAATTCCAAGAAATGGAACGGGTTAACACCACCTCAGTAACGGATGAACGCCAGTTTAAGAAAACCCGCTTATTGAAAGTCAAACTGGTAGAAAAGGGAACTGGACAACGCATTGCAGATGAGCTTGGGCTTAAACTTATTTCCGGTAAAAAACGCAAAGTGGCCACATTCAAAGTGCGCAAGGGCTTTAATGTGGAAGCGGCTATCGCCCAACTGGAAGCACACGAAGGGGTAAAGAAAGTGAAGCGTGAAATCGTAGTGAATAAAAACACTCCGAAATAAGTCTTCGCTACCAACAATGCACCACTAACATCAACGCCGCTTTTGCGGCGTTTTTTATGATGCAGTTTTAGCGCCATCCCCTAAGATTCAATTCCTTCAGGCATATCTTTGAAAAACTGATATAATCAATTTCTCACTGGCTTTCACGAAAACATTATAACCATGAATAAGGTTGAATTGATTACTGAGCTTGAAAAACTGAATATTGGGCTCAAACGCTTTACGGTCAGGCATCAACAATTTACTGAACAATGGCGTGAAGCCTACAACCTAATCGCTGATTTTATTAGGCCTTACCTCTGTAGGGGACAATAATTTCTAAAACACACTGTTGGCAAGGCCTACAGGAGTGAGCAAACGACTTCATACGGTACACTAAAGTAACCAAACCAAAGGTGTAACCGATAAATGAAAGACGTTCGCTCACTGACCCACAAGCTTAAGCCTCTATTGGGCTGGCATCAATCCCGCGCCGAATGTTTGGCGCATCTCATGATTAATCTCATTGTCTCTGAAAGTGTCAATCTCGCGGTATTAGCCGAATACATGGGAGGAGCCGCTCATGATGATTGGGTGTTGTACCTGGATCGAACGAACTGGAAATTGGGTAATAAACCCATCCTCTGTACTCAATGGATGCATCAACCATTGACTTATGTTTGAGTGCCTTTCCTTGGACAAAGTTTCGGCAAGCTAAAGGCGCAATAAAATTACACGCTGTTCTTGATCATAATGGACTGATACCCGATTTTATTGATATTACCGATGGCAAAACCCATGGGGTAAATATGGCGCGAAAACTTTCTCTCCCCAAAGTCAGTATATTAACGATGGATCGTGGCCCCAGACTGATATTATCTCTTCTCATGCTTTATCAGACCAAAAAGAAATGCTGCTTTTATATCTAAAGTCAAATTTGCCAAAATAAGACGTATACCGACCATAAAAAAAACTACGAAAGAAACTGGAAAACTTTATAAAACTCGGAAATTCATATTCTCCGTAATTAGGATCAAAGAAGAGGGTAGTACCATCAGGAAGCATCGCAACGGCCACTACGTGCCCATCAATGCCGCTAGAGTCAGCGCCTTTAAACAACGACACCAAAGCATACTTCGCTCCATAAATCATTTTCCCTCTATTCAATTCGGCAACAATCCTAGCTCCCATATCATTAATACGATTACCAGGCACAATCCCCCGTAACATTGGATCAACATTCGTCCCATTAAAATCTACAATTTCCGAATCGTTTTGACGCGCCCTTTCTAATGAATTCTGATCCATAAAATCCTCAAGGCCAAGTCCTCCTGCCACACCCCAGTGCTTCTGATCGTTAAGTATTGTATTGAAAACAGCACTGTTAACACTAGAATAAGACACGAGACATCCCGCCTCTCGATTGTATAACTCAGTCCAAAGAGAACGGCCATTGTGATGATGAGCAACCCAATGTCCACTTAACGCCCCACATATACCTCCTTCCCTTCTCACATCTCTTTTCATACCCTTTGCATTGCCTTGTGAAAAGTATTTATTTGTTTTTCCACCATGGTAACAAGCTAACATTCGGGTACATGTAAAAGGATACCTAGCCATAATTATCGCTCCTTAATAAAAATCAAAATAGGTAAGTCATATAAAGTAATACTGGAAAGAAGCCACTTATCATTCATTTGAAATTAGTGTAACCCGTCCATTACCTGGCCACGGCTTGGAAAGGGCTATGGAGTATGGCGTGACGCTTGCCCACTGCGAGGGTTTTTTAGCGGCTAAAAGGGGAAGTGATGACGGTGCCAATAAAAATGCCGCTGCGAATTTGCAAGCGGCATGACATAGGACAAAGCAGCCTTATTGACTATGCAGTGCGCAACGAAGTGCAGCGCTGCCCGGAGCCGCATTGCGGCGGAGTGGCAATGTGTCCGCTACTGACCAGATGATTTACTATTGTTGGGCTTATTCTCTTCATCTGACGACTCCCCATTTAAGCATTCCTCTTTAAGGAGTCCTTTTTCATAATCATACTTTAATAACGTACCTGCATAAAAAAGCGAGAAAGAAACAACAATAAAGAAATTAAGTGCTATCAATAATAATCTCTTTGCTAAGTGAATTTTATTTTCAAAAATAATCCATATAGCAATTAATATCGGTAAAAATACAACAACACTTTTAAAAAAACTCTCATCAAACATAAATAAAAAGACCTTACTTAGAGCTTTTACAACGTAGACCACGTTTAGTAGATCGACAGTTTTTCTTTCTCCAAAGTTCTTTATATCGATCTCTTATTTTATCAGCACCATCTTGGCAGTTATTTTTGAACGTATGATAAGGACCAAAGTATTCAGAACAACCTACATCTTTTGATTCTTTTTCAACCTCTCGAATAATGTCGTCATCATAAGTTTCTGTTTCACAGTAATTGTAATCTTCTTTTCTCTCCATGGAATAATTACACGGAAAACCAAAAGGTGTCCCATCTTCATAAAAACCACTTTCATGGTAAACACCAAGGTTGAATGGACTACCAAGGAAATCAATTACAGCCTCTGAGGCCTCATCGAATATATCTGCTCGTGAATCTTCTATTTTTCTTCTACAAAATTTAAATAAGCCAAAAGGGTCCATAAAGTTAATCGGATTTCCACCAACATACCCATAAGTATTCGGCCCATCATATAACCCCAACGGATCACTTTGGACGTATCGTCCGCCTACGCAACATCATACCTACATTTCCACACAGCCCAGTGCTATCAAGCCTTTAAAGAACACGCAGCACAGTGCAGCGACACTTTAACAAGTCACACCCCCCGACGCGACTTTTCCC
>NZ_JAJQVM010000057.1 GCF_021234875.1 Marinibactrum halimedae
CGATTTGTCACGCTATGCGGCCAACGTGCGTCTGGAATATACAAATAGGGAGAAAAAATCATCAAAAGAACGAATTTTTATCCAATATTTTTGTAAATAAATGCGTAATGATAATTATTTTCGGTAAGTGTTCCGGTAGAAAAAATTAGAAAATTATCGCGCTAAAAAAACGAATTTATAGAGGTTCCCTATAATCAATCCAACCAATGTAATGCAGGCACTCATCAACTAATACAGCTGAAACGACTAGGACTAAATCTCTCATAAAATAAAAACCCTCTGCTACCAGCGCAACCCCCATAAGTTTTCAATACTTATGGAGGTGCATTTGCATCAAAGCAAACAAATTATCATGGGCGCCCTGTTAGTTTCCTTTCTCGATATCGTTTTATCGAAATGCTTCTGGCGGAAATGTTCCTCCACCAACGGCCACACTATAACGTTGGATAACGGAAAGGAATTTTCTGGCTTTAAAAGCCTCCAACAATCTCTTAATGTCAACGTCTATTTTGCCGATCCTTACTGTTCTTGGCAAAGAGGAACCAATGAAAATACAAACGCTCTGTTACGTCGTTTTTTCCCAAAAGGAACCGATTTCTCAACGATCACCAATAGACAACTACAAACTGCTGTCGATACAATCAATCATCGCACCAGAAAAATATTAAACTACCAAACTCCAGCGGAACTCTTTTTTCGATAACTAGGTGGTGTACTTCAAGTTGAATTCGCCTCATTAGCTGGTTTATTTGCTGTGTAATAAACCAGCTAATTCAGACGTTCCTATACTAATTTCCTTTTAGATTACCCATTTGGTTTGATTCTAGCGTTTTTCTACCTACCAACAATGACAACCTAGCACTGTGAGCTGTTTCATAGTCATACTCTATCTTACTATCACCATGAAAAATAAGAGTAGAGCCAGCTAAAGCAATTGGAGTGCCGCACTTTATCTCAGGAAGGTATTCAACTATGAGCACCGCCCAATCATCGCTATCAGGATAATGCCCCTCAAATAAATACTTTTTCTTTAATAAACTCTTAGTCATACCATAAATGCAAAATTTTGTTGCAATTTTATCAGACCGTGACTCTATGAAAGAAACTCCATATAAAAAAAGCAGCGTAAAAAATATCAAAACAACAACTGAATATTTAAGCATATGTCATTTCCTCCACGGTAAATCATCTAGTGAAGGCATTGGAGAAACCTGGTCAGGGAAAAATTCACCCAAAGCCTTTCGATCAAGCAAATGTTGATGATAATCACGGCCAAATTTTCTGATGTTAGGATCGTGCCAATCATTATTAATCCGGTAATCAGAATAATGATTAAAAATTTCAGAAAAGCGGTATATATTGCGTAATTGGTTAAGAAATGCCGCCTCGTCAACGTGCAAAAATTCATGAACGATCGTCATCTGAATCCATTCATCCGTTCGACCTTCGTAGGCTATAGTCAACCTATTTTGGCCAGACCACTCACCATGGGTATCAGAGTTCCAAAACTTACCCGGAACAACTTCTATATCCCCATAAAGTTCTTCCAATTCAGGGTAATCCTCAAATGCTTGCCTCTTCAATCGATCTATTCTCTCTTGAGGCGTCTCATTAGGAGGGGCACCAGGGCCATGGCCCCCTTTACCAGTATTAGATAACACACCCATAGCACTTCTTACCATAGTGAAAAATGCAGCAGTAGCAGCACCATTCGCAAACTTACCACCAGTAAGCTCAGAAACGGTTCCCCCAATAACTGCACCTACCAACACTCTCGTAGGAAGCTTACCACCACCACCACCTAAAGCCTGACCTAACCCAGCACTAACAAAACCATGGCCAAATTTACCACCCTGCAAAACGGAAGTGGTGCCACCAAGCGATCCATACGCGAGAGCTTTAAGAGTGGCCCCATACAATCCCGCACCAAAATTAACAGCATTTAAATTTAAGAAAGCATTAGCAGATATATACGCAGTAAAACCGGCCATTAAAGATTGAAATCCCGAAGCTCCATGCCCCCGAGCAGAGGCAGCAGCATATGCACCACATCCCACAGGCCCACCAAAATAACATGATAAAAGCTGTGCCGCCGCGTTTAATACTGGGCTTTCTGTAATACCTGTGATGTCATCAAACACCTCCCTAAAGAAGTCATACCCACTTGGATCGGTACCATTAAGCGGATTACTCTTACCATAAGAGTAGCGGTTATACCCCTGTGTATGAGCTACCCCATCAATTAAAGGGTCGGCTTGCAAAAAGCGGCTTAAACGGGCGTCATATATACGCCCATTCATATGAATCACACCTACCTGGTCAACTTGTTCGTGCCCAGTAAAGCCTCGAGTTGTGATGTCATTATTACCCTGCACATTCGCCAAGCTGTAACTGCCCGCCATGACAATGAGATCTTTGACGCTATAGCTGGCCCAATTTGCCGCTTCACGACGCATTCCCCATGCATCGAAACTCATATCCTGAATAACATTACCCACATAGTCGGTAATGACATCAGTAGAACCCAAGTGATCTTTATGCAAATAGTGAGTCACTTCACGCTCGAAGTTATTTTGTGTTCCTATCTCTATGGTAACCACAGCAACGCCATTGATATAACGCTTGTACTGCTGAGTGCCATTCGGCTTAGTAATTTTTTCGACATTACCCAAGTATAACGTTTCGGTAATATCGCCATTGGCGTCATCCACCCGGCGATAACGATTACGAGCCGTGCCGTAGTCAAAGGTCACCACATGAGTGCCCTGCTCTATCAGCACTGGCTTATCAAAACTGCTGTAAACAAAGGTACGATCGTCCCCTCGGGCGTTACGATGTGCCACCATGTTGCCGTTCGCATCATACTCAAAGGTTTCGACTTCGCTGCCACTACTTGTGGCTCTAAGCGCACAAACCGCATGTGCACCATAGCCGCCACTGGCACAGGCCGAACCATAACGGTAATGCCCTACCCCGGTTTTAAACGTAATATTGCCAAAGGCATCGTAGTCGAAATTTTGTCGCCCTCTACCACTTACCTGCGACCAATCTAAGCGATTAATCCGGTCATAATGAAAGGTCTCTGTGAGGTTCTTGTTCCCGCTACGCTCAATACGAGACTCAAGGTTGCCTACTGTATCCCAGTCGTACACCAGCTCTTGGATTTTGCCCGTAATACTGCCAACTGACGCCGTTTGAGTATCAATCATCCCTGTTGACGGGTCATAACTGGCCGTAGTGGTAACCCCATTGCCAAATTGGTATTGAGTAACATTACCGCGCGCATCCACACTAACCACTTGATAGTAGGCATGGCTTGTATTGTGGGCATCCAACACCTTATGCAACTGGCCGTTTTGATAGGTATAGCGCACCCCATTACTAGCACCTTTCACCGACGCCGAATCGAAGCTTTGGAAAACACGACCATATTGATCAAAGGTGGTTCTCTCGGTATGAGCAACCCCATCTATAGAGGTGGTTTTACGATAGGCACGACCGAGAGAGTCATAATCATAACCGACTCGGTATTGCTGATTTCCATTAGAAGCATATTGGACTTCGTACGCCAACTGTGTGGCGCCATTACCACCGCCGTTATGATAAGCCCAAACCGCATTAGTGCCGTCTTGGTCTTTTCGACCGGTCATACGACCCAATCGGTCGTACTCCATGGTCGTGGTTTGGCCATTGGCATTGGTTTGACGAATCAATTCACCAAATGCGTTAAAGCGGTATGACCAATAACCTTTATCTGGGTCGCGCATGTGGGATTTAAAACGACCCTTGGATGCAGCATCGTAGCCCACTTCAATTCGATGACTTACCGCCCCCGATTGTGTAGTGGTAAATCGTAAATTTCCAACATCATCGTATTGATAAGTCACCGTCGTACCGGCTGCATCACGAACGGTTTTTAATTCACCCAAGGCATTATTGGTTTCGGTTTTATTATAACCACGCGCATTGGTTGTCGTGGTACTTAAACCCGCATAACTAACCCGACTGATTCGAGCAGCACCATCAACCGGCGGTTGCGTTATCTTTAAAACATTACCCAAAACATCATAGGTGTAATGCGTCCAATAAATTGCTTGACCCGGTTTGTAGGGCTCAGATTGCTTAACCACACGACCTAATTGGCCATAATGCGTATCAGAGTATGTCCAACTGCCATCCATTAATTTGGCTGTCTTTCGAATACTGCGGCCAAGCTTGTCAAAACACTCAATGGCCTCTGAACCATCACCGGTACGCTGGTTAATTTGAAAGGATGAATTTGCAGGGCATCTTCCGCCCTTCGGCTGCTTCAACGTAATTGTATGATTTCCCGCTGGGCTGTACTCGTAATATTGCGCACCAAAGTCTGAATAGGCAAACTGTGCAGTATTGCCTAACGTATCTTTTATATGAGTTGGCTCACCATAAAGATTGAAGGCAGACACATCACTAATACGCTGATTAAATGCATTCGTTGATGTATCTCCATAGCGGCCGATACTGGTAAAAGTGGCGGATGATGAACGAGATTCAACTGACGAACCATTTGACCCCATTGAGGTGGATTTTACTTGGTTGCCAAAAACATCGTATTCATACGTGGTTGCCAATTGATATTCCGTTCCAGGCTCAATAACTTCGCGACAGAGCATTCCCCTAAAGCGATGACCACCAGAACAACCCGATTCATTAAGACCGTAATAATTAAACTCAGAAACTCGGGTAATATCGGAATCGCTGTTGTCATTGCGAGAATGGGTCACAGACGAGCGAGTTAAACGACCTAAACGCCGATACTCATCTGAATTACCATACTGGTTATTAGTAGTTAGTGTATATGTAACTCCATCACCCGTCGTTTTTTGAATAATACGAGTCGGATTACCGAAGTTATCATACAAACTAGAAACCTCTAATTGAGACACTATGTTTGAGCCAATTGAAATGCTTGGCTGATCACTGGTGTTAAGAGAGCTATTAACTCGAAATGTTTTTTCTAAAGAGTTTTCTATAAACGGTTGGTAGCGTTTTTTGCCCAGGTAAGTAGGTGGAGTGGGCTTACACATTGCGCCTTCTGGGCAAGGCTGAGGGTTATATATTGCATACTGAAAGATTTTTCTTCCCCACTTGTTATTAGCCTCAGTCAATATATTGCTACCCAAATAAGAAACTGTCGACAATGGACTACCAATATAGGGGAAATCTTGCCTGTAAGTTGTTTCTGTACGAACACCCGTTTGTTCATCAATAGTTGATAACTTTTTAAATCCTAAAAAGCCACGACCACCGGCTTGAAGCTTTGCCCCACTATAATGGTAACTTACGCGACTCATATTGTTATTATCGGTCGCCGTTGGATCGCTACTAGACACACGAGTCACAACATACATCGCACCGATACCACTCAATACAGGGGCCTCTATTTCATTACTTACGGTATTATCCAAACCGTCAAAAGGGGTGTTTAGCTGTTGATAAAACTCAGTCTTAGAAAGCACTTTACTCGCATAAGGGAAGCAACTTGTTATTGAATTGACTGAAAAACAACGACGCCTTGTGGAATTTGAGGTGGTTACGGCATCAATATATGTGTACGACTCTGTTTGAGAAATAGGCTCATAATTTATTGATATCACCTCACCTAAACCATTTGTCACGCTTGAAATGGAATGATTAATCACCCCTTTATTTTTATTATGGTAAAACTTGAACCTTTGATCACTATAGTCATAAAAAATAGCATCTAGTGCTCCATTGCCAGTGACATCCATGAACAAATATTGGTCTTTATTATTGCCAGTAGTAGGAAAAAAACTACGATAAGCTGGAGGCAATGATACGGAGCTGCCGCTTATACGATTTCGATAAGCATTTAAATCGACAACATATTGTGGTATGTCGCTAGAAGTGTTGCTAAAACGAGACTCTTTTGGCAACCAATATTTAACTTTTAATCGTTTAAGATTAGTATTTTGATAAATAAAGTCTGGGTAACCATCATTATTAATATCCCGAAATGTCTCTGACTCATAATCATCATTACCTATTTTCCCAATAGAAAAAAGTCGACTTCCATCACTGATGTATGCCGTATCATGAGTAAATATGTCTGTATAACCATCATTATTAAAATCAACGACCTGACTACCGGATCTTACACTAGACACTTCTATTGGAAACTGAATTTCTAAGTCAAGAAATCCCGAAGGGGTTAAGCTAGCAAGGTGAGAGGAACAATTTTGAGCACAAGCAGTCATAACAACATCAACATATCCATCGCCGTTATAATCGCCGAAAGTCGAAGGGATTACATCTCGTGACTGATAAGGATAGGTATTCCCTACACCAGTATCAATATCGGACAGAAAATATTTTTTAGCGTTAGGAGAAAATCGATAAAATGTAGACGATGAAGCATTATCTTCTACATCTTTAATCATGTAATGAACTGTAATATCAGCACGACCAGCACTATACGGTACAAAGGGGGCCCTGTAGTAGTAAGCATCAACCAAGCCATCCCCATTTAAATCAGAGAAAAAGGTACGCTCCTCTTTTAAAAAATCTAATTCCCCACTTATTTTCTGTAGACGCCACTGACCATTGCTCATAGGAGTGGATAGATATAACGTCCACTTCTCCTCTCTACTACTATAAAGCAAAATATCACCACGACCATCCGCATTGTAATCTACAGCTTCAATTTTAACTTTTTCACCATCACCAGGAGTTTCATGATATCGAATTTCAAAATTTTGATTGACTAATTTATTTCCATCCGACACTGCGTAACGAAACAAATAATCGTCATTACCCTTAGAATAAGTTAAGTACGCCAAATCCATTCTACCATCGCCATTTACATCGAATGGCTTATAGTCCAACAGCGGTTGATTACTCGCACCAAATGAATCTGTTGCATTCGCATCAAAACCAACGACGGGATAACTCCAATTAAACTTTGTTGCCGGTGTACACACATCGGCATTCGCGCCTGCGCACTCTTGAACAGAGGTAACTCGTGAAAGATCAGTATTAACAGTATCGTAATTAACAAAATACTTTCGCAGCTGAGCACTGCCGTTGTGAACGGTAATGGCATTCAAACGATCTACGGTTTTCACTTGAATGCCAGCTGAGTAACCGGAGATCACATCCTGACGGCCAGCTTCATAGTGAAAATCGACCTTAGAGTGCAACTGCCCAGCACTACCATATTCAATTTTATCGATTTTGTGAGTATTCGCTGTCTTATTGTAACGGTAGTCTATTCGGTTTCCGACATTATCTTTAAAACGATTAATCGCCCAAGTCAATGCTTGCCCATTACTACGTGTAATACGGGAATCTGCCGTGTTACCGTAATACGATATTGAACCGTCTTTTGCATGCACTTCAAAATATTGTGGGTGGCCTGCTGTACCAGCAACTGCCTTTATGACTGAAAAATTGTCAATTTCGGTTCGATAAGTGCTTCCTACTGCTCCATAGCTATCACCACCCGTTAGGACGAGGCGCTGTCCATTAAAACAAAAGCGATCTTCATCACTCCACGTAATAGGCCTAGCCTTACCATCTACCAATAAAGTTTGTCGACAACGGGATATGCTAGATACACCACCAATAGACCAACCCTGTCCGACCAAACCATTCCCAGATTGAGAGGAATAATTAAGAGAAACTTCGGGAGCGACAC
This sequence comes from Marinibactrum halimedae, assembly GCF_021234875.1. Classification (GTDB taxonomy): domain Bacteria; phylum Pseudomonadota; class Gammaproteobacteria; order Pseudomonadales; family Cellvibrionaceae; genus Marinibactrum; species Marinibactrum halimedae. Next base: position 7,697 of record NZ_JAJQVM010000057.1, read on the forward strand.
CAGCGGTACCCTTTGGTACAAAAATCGGTACAGAGTAAGTAGCTGCACCGGACTCATTGACACGGAACTGGCCAGCAAGGGCGCCAATTTTATCGGACGCAACAACACTAGCGCGGTTAACATTCACCGTACCGGCCACGCTGGGCGGTATCGCATTAGAACCACCAGCGCCATCTAAATCAATATTTGCGGCAAATTGAGGTCTATTACTGCCACCGCCTAAAATGGCCATGTCGTATAACATGGTGCCTTGCTTACGCAAAACGATATCGGTAATACCATCACCGTTGTAATCAAAATACAATGCAGAATTCACTCGAGATAATGACGCCACATTTACTTGGGCATCGGAGATAACCACAGCAGAGTTATAATTATCGCCGTTGGTTTCAATCAAAAAATTATCGCCAATTTGAACAGGAATAGGCGTAACGACTTCACCCAATATAGGAATAATCGTGTCTTTGCGCTCTAGGTAAATATCGTCCTTACCATCCCCATTGGTATCACCAACATAAACAGTGTAACGGTCATCATCTAGGTCAATTGGTTGCTGCGCTTCAGTATGGCCATGAAAGCCAATACAAGAAACAACTAACGCGGATAACCAATTAAGGCGCTTAATAGACATGTATTACTCCTATACAAAAGAAACATCTTGCCTGATCAATAATCAAGCAAAATTTCCGTAAAGTCTTCCAAAAAAGAGGGCAATAAAAATAAATAATTTTGAATGCTACATAAAAAATTCTCATCATACAATCAATTAACACCGCTCACATACGCCGTCTCAACGCATGCGCTTGTGCCTTAGCATGGGCCCGAACATGCTCACTTGGCGCAGTCTCTTCCGCTTTTTTTAACACATTCAAATACTTTTCATTCCCCGACAATGCCATCATTTGCATCATTCGAATAGCGGGAGAAACTTGGCGTTTACTGCGGCGAACATAGGGGTAGAAAAGCGAAAACTCTTCGAAACTTTTTTCAATGACCAAAGGGTCAGTGTTGTAACGTTTTTCTTTTAAAAAAACCGCTCCCGACTCTTTTAGCGATAGATAAGGGGCGCTAAGGAGTAAGAAATGCAAATCAAATTGGGAAGCATCTATAATTGGGCCGATGGTATCCATCATGCCGTACCAAACTTTGAATCTGTCCAGCATGATTAACGATAATGAGGCATGAAAGTTTAAGCGTTCATGGTTGAGATCTTTTGCTTGCTGAATTAACGAACGATATTTTTCTTGGCCGGACGACGACAAGGCTTTTACATACCATGCCAATAAATCCGATTGAAAACGTGTGGATTTTCCATAACTATCAATCAACGCTTTTGCTTGCTTTTCAATGATATCGTAATAACCGTATTGGCTGGCGCCAAGATAAAACACCGACTGAGCCGCTTGTCGGCGTTTGTGTGATTCGTTGGATTGTAATTTTTCAAGAAGGGAACCTCTATAAATTCGTTTTTTTAGCGCGATAATTTTCTAATTTTTTCTACCGGAACATTTACCGAAAATAATTATCATTACGCATTTATTTACAAAAATATTGGATAAAAATTCGTTCTTTTG
>NZ_JAJQVM010000058.1 GCF_021234875.1 Marinibactrum halimedae
AATCGGCCATCAGGGTCAAAATTATTTATTGGATTTTGGTATGCGTAACCATAGGTATTAATACCGCCATTTAATCCAATGGGGTCGGAGGTGATATATCTACCCAAGCTCGCATCATAATCCCGATGCCAGTTGTAACTTAAGCCTGTCTCTCCATCCGCATATTGCCCCGGAAGCATGACACCTGAAGCCATTCTACCGCTAAATCACTCGCAGCCCCGACGCCCTCTAGCTTCTAAAGAACTCACACCCTGACGCTCGGCCAAGATTTTTTGCACAACCCCCCGACGCGCTTTTTTGGCCAACAACGCCACACGCCGACACGGTTTTGCATCCTAAACACAGCGTAACACCAACGCAAGTTGAGCGCGGTTTACCGTGCCATCTTGTGGGGTGTTGGGTGTTTAAGTAATCAGGCTGGAGAGATTCTAATCGCCGAAGGACTCGATCAAGGCGGGATGAGTAGCGGAATGGATTTTCGATAAATGATCGATATTGACGTGGGTATAAATTTGCGTCGTGTTTAAGTCTGTGTGGCCCAGCAGGGCTTGGATAACTCGGATATCCGCGCCATTTTCCAGCATGTGAGTGGCACAAGCATGACGTAACAGGTGGCAACAGCCCACCTGAGTCACACCTGCTTCACGGAAGCGCTTTTTCACCATTTTTGACATGCCACAGCGAGTAAACTGCTCCCCATAATCGTTGATGAACAGGGCTTCATAGTCGTAACCCACGAGCCGAGGATGAGCTTCTTCCAAGTAGCGCTTTACCCAACCCATCGCCCGTTCACCCATCGGGACGAATCGGTCTTTTCGGCCTTTACCTTGCTGGATCAGTACCGCATTACGATGCTTATCGACATGATGGCGTTGGAGGTTACACACTTCCATGCGGCGCATGCCGGTGGCGTAGAGCACTTCAAGAATGGCCCGATCTCGCAAGCCATCCGGTGTTTTAATGTCTGGCTGTCTTAGCACTTGTTCTATTTCGTCTCGATGCAACACAATCTTGGGTAATTGTCGAGGCCGTTTCGGTAACTGCATTTCACTGGCGGGGTTGCTGGGAATGTGGCGCTCTCGGGTGAGCCATTTAAAGAAGGATTTTAACGGCGAGAGCATGACATTCTGAGAACTTAAAGACAGAGGCTCGCCGTTGTCTTTGCGGTAATAAAATAAATACCGTTGGTAGCGCTCTAAGATGGGTAAAGTAATGTCGCCGGGGTGATGTAAACCCCGCTCATCACACCACGCAATAAATCGACGCAGTGAACCGTCGCGACGTCTTAATGTATCTGGCGAACATTGATTAACGGTTTTGGCCCATTCCAAGTAATGCACCATGTACGGGTATAAACCGTTTGGGGCAACCTCCCGCTTACGATCAAAGCGTGCGTTGTGGCGTTTTTTACGAAGCATTTTTTAATTACCGCTACGATGATACTGCATTTACGATGTCGTTATTTTTTACAGCGAGATAATCATTTTCTGGCTCAACCCACGAGGTTTCTCTGTAAGCCTTACCATTCAAGGGCTGCGTGGTTTTTTCTGACTCCGCGATCCCCCCGCGATGGGGCCGCGATGACCCCGCGAACTCCGGCGATTCACCCCGCGAAGTGGTTGTCATAGTGTTATTTTTTGCTGACGTCGCGGTGTGAGTTAATTGCTCTACGTTTAATAATCCCAGCATAAACGCTTCACCGTCGTTGCCTTCGTTTTGATACAACAACTCATATTCGAAGGACTGACCACGACCACCGCGATGAGACAACAGATATTCCATTTCCATTAATCGCTGCATATGGGTTCTAACTTGAGTTTCACTCCAGCCGCAGAGTTCGCGCACATGACGGCGGCTAAAACGGAAGTCACTCTGTGCCAGCTGCTGGCTTTTGCACTCTTTTTCCACCCACGTTTGTATCAGCGTTAATAATTTTCTTGTCTGCGGCGGTAATTCATCAAGCGTTCTTCCGAGCACTTGGTGGGCTAATTGATTGGCCATTTCAATGTCATTGAGCGTGACTTCGAGATATTCCACGGTGTGGTCGCCTCGCGTTTCCGTTTTTATTTCCCGCTGGTATTGGTGCAATAACGTGATGGTTTTAATCAGCGTTAAGTACTTCATGTGGTCGCGGCGGGTTCTGGTTTTGTCGCTGAGGAAGGTTAATTGTTCGGCGTAGGGATTGACGATGGCATACGATTTTAACAACCGTTGCGCGTTACGATGCTGCTCGATTAACTCGTCACTTTCCGACTGCATAAACAAGCCATCCAACGTATCCGCGAAGCGTTGTCGTTGGTGGATTTCTTTTGTCTGAGTTTGGCTTTCATCCACGCTCAACACTAAACAGCGGTTTAATAATTCCTCATCAATGTCGATGGCCGTGGTCGTCATAAACAACTGGGCCGGGCCTTCTACCCGATATTCTTTCGTCACTAAATCGCCAGTGGCTTCGTCTTTGCCGGTGCTGGCGATGGTGACTTCACCTTCTGACTGTAAAAGTTTTAAGGCGTAGCTCGCGTTGCTGGCCCCTTCTTCTTCGGCGATGGCGAGGATTTTGTGTTTTAAGCTGGTTTCTCCGAGGTAATACAAGCTTTGCCCGGTCATGGCCGAGTATTGAATGCGCTCTTCGGGCGGCATCAGTTTTAAAATACTTTCCATCAACGACGACTTACCAGCCGCACTCGAAGACTGGATAACCACACCCAGTGGCCGGTGTAATTTCCGCGACACACACGCCAAGTAACCCACTAATTTATTGCTGTCTTCGCCGATCAAGCCGATGCGGTTAAAGTCGTTGGCAATGCGAGCCAGTAGGTGTTTATCGTTCAGTAACTGCAATGCCGCGCTTTTTTCTTCCGTGGTGATCTCTGGGAGTTTTGATTCTGGCTCGATGTTTTCCAGCGCACTTTGATCTTGCAAAGCTTCCAGTTTTAACAACACCTTGCCCAAGTCTTTTTTAATCACCTCGTCTTTCACACCCAGCTCAAGGTGTGCCTGGTTGATAAACACCTGGCGTTGCTTGGCGTTATAAAGTTCTAACGTGTCGTTGTGGAAGCCGTTGTCGTTAAACGCCATTAAATTAATTTTTAAATGGCTGTTGTCGGCGTTGGTCGTCAAGCCCCGCACTCGATACCCCCGACCACCGATGTCTAACAGGATTTGGTGTTCGGAGATTTCATAACGGATGCCGTCGTCCGGTGTTTGCGGTAACGGACTGGCGGCTAAAGGGGGAAGTTCTATCGCTTCGTTTTTTTCCTCTGCCACACCGTCAACTTCGGTTTCATTTTCTGGCTCTTCCACTTCTTCTGAAGCCGCTAAAAGAGAAGACTCTAATTCCTCGATAAATGCCGAGTGAGAATTTTCTTCCGTGACCTCCACCGCCATTTCTGTCGTAATTTCCGGTGGTTTTCCGTTGCCCAACCATTCCGCTTTTCTGATCACCAACTCTAAACTCTTGCGAGCTGGTGTCACTTGAAGCGCGTAAGAATTGGCGTCCATGCCTTGGGGAAACAAGATTCTAAAACAGTCGATGCCTTCGGCTTGCATCATCACGGCGTGCTTGTCGGCGCCGGTGTTACCGGGGTCGTCGCGGTCGTAAGCAATCAACACCCGTTTGATTCCGTAACGTTTAAAGGCGGCTAAATGGGAAGCGGTAAAACCCTGTGTGCCGTAGCTGGCGGTGACATTTCTAAAGCCGTGTACCCAGAAGGTCATGGCATCGATTAACGATTCACAGAGAATGATTTCACTCTGGTTTTTCAGGGCTTTTTCGTTAAAAACGCCATCGTGTGGCCCCGGTAAATACGTGTGTTTGGGCGTGCCTTTGCGCAAGTTGTCGAGTAATTTCCGCCCGTAAACTTCGGTAATCACACCGTTTTCATCGAACACCGGCACCACCAACGAGCCATTAAAATGCTCGTGGCCGCTTTCTCGTAAGATGCCGATCTCTTGAAGCTTGCCCCGCAATTCCTTTCCGGCTTTGCGGTTTTTTTCAGGCAGGTGATACCCCAAGGTGCGATTGGCAAAGCCAAGTTTGAAGTGCTCGATTAATTCCGCACTCTCTAACCCACGTTGACGTAAATAGTCTTGCGCTTCCGGGGATTGTTTAAAGGTGTCGTGGTAAAAATCGATGACCTGACGCAACGCCGTTTGGCTATCCGCATCCGCCGACAACGGCGCCGCTAATTTCGTCTTGGTGTTTTTTATTTTTGCACTCGTGCTGTTTTCTGCGATCACGCCCAAGTCTTTTTGCAACATTTCGCAGGCAAAGCGGAAGCTGACACTTTGGGTTTTCATCACCCAGTCAATCACCGAACCTCCGGCCCCACAGCCGAAGCAGTTAAATAAATTCGATTCCGGGCTGATGATGCACGACGGGGTTTTTTCTTCGTGGAACGGGCAACACACCGCGTAATCTTTCCCCTGCTTCACCAGTTCGAAGCCTTGGCTTTCAGCGAGGCGAACCAGTGAGATGCCGCTTTTTATTTTATTGATCACTTCTTCAGCGATTCTGGCCATTTTGCCACCCCATGTCCTAAAAACCCTGTCAATACCAAAAGAGTAAAAATAACTCTGTTGAAGATTACTCTTAAGAAGAGTAAAGTCAACTATAAATTCAGAAACGGGGGTTATGCTATGGCTTCAATCATTGACTGGACGCCACCGATGACAAGCACCGACAAGGCCCTGTACGAGGCAATGGGTAAACGTATTGCCACGCTGAGGAAAGAACATGGGTTCACTCAAGTACAACTCGCCGAAGCTATTGGAGTATCACAACAAACGTTGGCTCATTATGAAGTCGGGCGATTAAGAATGGCTGTGAGTACATTGCAAACACTCTGCCAAACGCTGGATGTGAGTATTGATGAGTTAGTGAATGAACCTAAAAAACCCAGTAAAAATAAGCGTGGCCCAACACCTAAACTACAACAGCAGCTGGAACAGATTTCACAACTGCCACGAACTAAACAGAAGTTTATTAGTGAGATGCTAGACGCATTAATTCAGCAACAGCAATCCGCTTAATTTTTTCAAAGGGGCGCAACGCGCCCCTTGTGCCTTACCAAGGCACCACTAAATCATCGTATTCACTCCGTATTTTTCGAACAATTTCCTGAAGATCATCGATGCGATCCCAGGCCTCAACCACACTGTAACCATCCGGGATAAAATCCATTCGATCTAACACGAACGCTGCCGCGATAATTTCGCCGGTGCTGGCGCCGGTTCTTCCATTTGTGGCTAATTCATTGGCGGTTTCGATGATCTTTCTTGCGACGGGTGGAACATTTACCATTGCCTTTTCTCCTCTTGAGTGGCGGTTTGTTTGCCGCCACCCGCCAGCGTCGCGCACAGGCCGGTCAAGGCTGCGCAGCACCCGCAGGGCTTGGCCTTGACCTGCCGAGCACGTCGCTAACCTAAAAAGGCAAGCAAGCAGACACGCGGGTGACGTTGCCACGGACATTGCCCCCTTTTGCTAAAGGGGGTTGGGGGATAGGAAATAGATTTTTTAAAAGCGGCTTTGCCGCCACAGAACCTGTTCCCCCTTGGGGGCTAGGGGGTAAACCAGCCGTGCGGCCAGCCCGAACCCTGCCCGCTTTATTGCTGCGGTTTGCGCGATTGTTTTTTACAACGTGCTAACGAACGGATGACCACTGAACGTGACCCACTTTGGCGGGTAGGGTTTTAGGGCGGGGAGACGTGCGCAGCACGACGGGGGAGGCACGGCTTGGAAAGGGCTATGGAGTATGGCGTGACGCTTGCCCACTGCGAGGATTTTTTAGCGGCTAAAAGGGGAAGTGATGACGGTGCTAATAAAAATGCCGCTGCGAATTTGCAAGCGGCATGACATAGGACAGAGCAGCCTTATTGACTATGCAGTGCGCAACGAAGTGCAGCGCTGCCCGAAGCCGCATTGCGGCGGAGTGGCGATGTGTCCGATTATGGGGAAGATTGAATGCGCGGACAATTACAGTCTATAACCGCCTGTTTAAGTTCTGTGATGAATTCATTATAAGCATTTTCAATTATCGGTGTTCCAAGCTTCTGGAAATGAGTAGTAAATTCAGCTAATGCTTTCTGTGATGCCGCTATATCTTTTTTTCCAATTTCAGATGTGTAAAAAACGATTAGTTGATCTAACTCCTCATCCGTAAAGTGTTTTCCGTAGTGCTCCATCCAAACAGAAACAAGTTCTGCTACAGACCATGGATTAGTAACTTTGCCCATATATGCATTGAATGCCAGTTCCATTCTCACTTTGTATTTCTCATTAAACTGTAAGTTTTTAGCTGTTTGATCCATTATTTGTAATGCAACACTCTCTGATTGCACCCTAGCGACCTCCAATTGCTCCTCAAAAATCTTAAAAATACCTTGTACATCCATAAGAGTTTGAATTTTTTCTTCTCTAGAATCTGCGACAACAGAATTTGATATAAAAACAAGTGCCACAGAAATCAATAATTTTTTCATTTCTTTCTCTCTAATTAATTTTTTAAAGCTCATTATTCGTCGTACTCAGCCCAGATATTTTCGTATGCTAGTGAAGCTTGAAATGTATCAACGTGATTTTCTGCTTCGATTACAATGTACTTTAAAAATGAAGCGATGACTCTTTTTTGTTCAGCCGAAAGAAAACCCCAATCCCGAGTTTTTGCTAAAGTGAATATAGTCGCATCTATTGCTGCCGAAGCTGAACTATCAAAATACTTTAAAGAAAATATCATAAAAGAAGGTATCGCAAACCTGAAGCCATCATCATCCATAAAAGATAATGAATGGTAATGCTCATCGATAACATCATCAGGTATTAACTTCCAGTTATCGCGAACGTCCTTTTCTCTCTGGGAACCTTTTATTTCTTCAGAAGAAAAATCATCTATGGCATTAGCTTCAAAAACTCCAATACCTTCACCTAAACATACATTTTTAAATGCTTTTTCAATATCTAAAATTAATGATTCTCGATCACACATTATCTTATAACGCTCCAATCAAGGCATCACAGTTTTGAACATGAGACCAAGCAGAGCCTGTTTCTGATTGATGATTTTCATCGCCACCATTCCAGCAACGTTGAATACTAATAGTTCTGGCCCTAGCTAGTCGTAGCCAACTAGCTTTTCTATCATTTAATTGCCACTTGCTCATTCCAGGCCTACACGCAGCACCAACACCTGTAAACTTGTTCTTAATTTCCTTTTTTGCATCCTGAACATCTTTATTCAATTTATCACAATCCGGATCACCAGACGGCGTACCTGGACAGCTTTGGCTTTGTAATTGATTATTATTAGTTCCAACCCACCATGCAGTGGCTAAAGATGCGGAAGCACCCAATACTTCTATAGCAGCTGGAACGGCGGGAGCTGCAAGAAAAACTGCTTCACCTGTTGGATCAAATTTATTTATCGGATTCTGATGAACATACCCGTAAGTATTCGGCCCATCATAAAGACCTAAAGGATCACTCTGAATATATCTACCCAAGCTCGGATCATAATCCCGATGCCAGTTGTAATTCAGGCCAGTAATTTCATCCTCATATTGCCCCGGAAGCATGACACCTGAAGCCATTCTACCGCTAAATCACTCGCAGCCCCGACGCCCTCTAGCTTCTAAAGAACTCACACCCTGACGCTCGGCCAAGATTTTTTGCACAACCCCCCG
>NZ_JAJQVM010000059.1 GCF_021234875.1 Marinibactrum halimedae
AGCACGAATACGTCGCGCCGAGAGATGAAACCGAGCGGCAGTTGGTGGCCATTTGGGCGGAGACCCTGGGGCTGGAGGCAGATCAGATAGGGGTGAAGGACAACTTCTTTGAGCTGGGTGGTCATTCCCTCTTGGCCACCCGTTTGATGTCAAAGGTGCGCGACCAATTTGGCGTGGACTTGCCCCTTAAAACCCTATTTGCCAAGACGACCATCGCGGATTTTGCGCCCCTGATGGGTGAGGGCCACCGCAATGAGATTTCGCCCATCGTACCAGTGGCGCGATTTGACACCGACGGACGAGAGATCAACACCTTCCCGCTCAGTTATGCCCAGGAGCGACTATGGTTTATTGACCAGTTTGAACAAGGTCAAGCCGGATACAATATTCCAATGGCCGTGAGCCTCCACGGTAAACTGGATATTGCCCACCTTGAGCAGGCCTTTCAGCTTATTATTCATCGCCACGAAAACCTACGAACGATCTTTCCCAGCCAGAACGGGCGAGCCACGCAGGTGGTGGTAGCCCAGTCGAATTTTACTCTTGAATGCGTTGATCTGAGTGATTGTAGCGACGACATTCTCCGTCGAGAAGACGCAAAGCAGCGTTGTCAGGCTGAAGCGGTCACCCCCTTTGATTTGGCAACCGGCCCTTTGCTCCGGGTGAAATTGCTTAAGTTGACGCCCCATGAACATGTACTGATGCTCACTATGCATCACATTATTAGCGATGGCTGGTCAAGTGGCGTGATGATGAACGAGTTCAGCCAGATCATGCAGTGCTTGCAAGCAGGGCGTGAACCGGCATTGGCGCCACTGCCCATTCAATACCTGGATTACAGTGTCTGGCAGCGCAAATTGCTGGATGAAGAGGGATTACTGACCAAGCAGCTGGCGTACTGGCAGGACAAGCTGGCTGGTGTGCCCGAGTTATTCGAAGTGGCGACGGATTATCCAAGGCCGGTGACTCAAAGTGTGGAAGGTGGCAGCCATACGTTCCGTCTAGAAGCTAAGTTGGCAGAACAATTAAAGACCTTGTCTGAACAGCAAGACAGTACGCTCTTTATGACCTTGCTGGCAGTGTTTACAACGCTGCTCTATCGCTACAGCGGGCAAGACGATATCTGCCTAGGGAGCCCCATCGCGAATCGTCAGTACGGCGAAACGGAAGGGCTGATTGGGATGTTCGTCAACACCTTAGCGCTGAGAAATCAGGTGAGCGGAGAGGCGTCTTTTAGCGCTTTCTTGCAGCAAGTGAAAACCACCTGTTTAGAGGCGTATGAACACCAAGATACGCCCTTTGAAAAAATTGTAGAAGCGTTACCACTGCAACGAAACCTGGGTGTTAGCCCCTTATTTCAGATCATGTTTGTTCTGCAAAATAACCGATCTGAACGCCTCGTGTTCGATGACGCCAACACCACAATCAGTCCTTACCCATTGGAAAATACCGTCAGTAAATTTGACTTAACCCTGTCGCTGGCAGAAACGGACAGCGGCTTGCAGGGCAGCCTAGCTTATCGTAAGGCACTATATAAACCACAAACCATTGCCCGAATGGCGCAACATTTCGAGACGCTATGCCAGGCAATCGTTAACAATCCCGATAACACTATCAGCGATCTGCAATTTGTGAGTACAGCAGAAACGCAACAATTGCTCAGTGACTTTAACCAGGCGCAAGACGAAACAAATCACCATCAAGATCTGTGCATCCATACGCTTTTTTCTGAACAGGCAAAGGCAACACCGGATAAAACGGCGCTGGTTTATCAAAACCAAAAGATGAGCTATCAAACATTACAAGAAAAGAGTCAAACATTGGCCCTTTATCTTCAATCTCTGGGAGTACGATGCGACAGACTGGTGGGCCTCTGTACTGAGCGATCACCGGACATGATGGTGGGCCTGCTGGGTATCTTACAAGCGGGCGCTGCCTACCTACCGCTTGACCCTGGCACACCGAATGAAAGACTGGCTTACATGGCACAAGATAGCCAGGTGAGCATTATCCTGACCCAACAAAAGCACATGGCTCAGTTACAGGATCTTGTTAGCTCAAATGTCCGCATCATCGCACTGGATGAGGATTGGCTGAATATCGCCACAAACGTTACCGTGTTGGAAACCAGGCAGGTAAGCCTGCGCAATGACGTTAAACCAGATAACCTCGCATACGTTATTTATACCTCAGGCTCTACTGGCAAACCGAAAGGGGTGATGATTGAACATCGTATGCTGGTTGATTATGCCTTCTCAGTTAACCAGAAAATGGCGCTTGACCAATGTGAAACATTCGCATCATTGTCAACGTTCTCGGCCGACCTGGGTAACACCACTATTTATGTGCCCATCATGTTCGGCAAAACCATCCATTTGATTTGCAGTGATGAAGTCAATGAACCCGCTAGGTTCAGGGAGTTACTTAACAAGCATCCCATCGATTGCATGAAAGTCACCCCCTCTCATTTTGAAATGTTCCGTGGCACCGAAACAGAAATTGCTGTGCCTGAAAAAGTGCTGATTTTCGCAGGCGAACCGCTGACTCAAAAAATCGTTGCAACCGTGAATCAGTTAAAACCTGAATGTAGGGTATTTAACAACTATGGCCCGACAGAAACAACGATTGCAAAACTTTCCACCACACAACTTATCGCCAGTGAACTGGACTGTATCCCTTTAGGTAAACCACTCGATAATACTCAGGTCTATATTCTCGACCAGTTCAACCATCCGGTACCTGTTGGTGTGCCGGGTGAGTTGCATATTGCTGGTAGAGGCCTTGCCAGAGGTTACCTGAATCGCCCGGACTTAAGTGCAGAGAAATTTGTCGCTAACCCCTTTATGCCAGGCACCCGAATGTACAAAACCGGCGATCAGGTGCGCTGGCTGGAAGATGGCAATATTGAATACCTTGGCAGGGTGGATACCCAAGTCAAGATCCGAGGTTTCCGTATAGAAACCGGAGAAATCGAGTCGAAACTGAATGCACACCCTCAAGTGAAAGACAGTGTAGTGGTTGCACAAGGGCAGGACAGCAATAAGCGCCTCGTGGCCTTTTATGTGACGCCTGAAGACCTGCTTTCTGTCGAAGAGCCACCCTCCGGCGAAGGATTAAAAGCCTGGCTGCGTCAATCCTTGCCGAGTTATATGGTGCCCGTGGCCTTTAAGCGTCTTGATAGTATTCCTTTGACCCCGAACCGCAAGGTGGACCGACAACGGTTAGAAAGGCAGGAGGTAAGTGTAAAGTCAGGTAAGACTTATATCGCCCCCCGCAACCAGACAGAAGCTCAACTGCTGGCTATCTGGGCCGATTTGCTGGACTTAAAACCCGAAAAAATCGGGGTAAATGACAACTTCTTTGAATTAGGCGGTCATTCCCTATTGGCAACTCGCCTGATTTCTAAGGTGCGCGCTCAGTTTACCGTAGATATTCCCGTTAAAGTCTTATTCGAACATGCCAGCATTGCAGGTTTTGCCGCTCAAATAATTAAAACAGAACGAGATAGAACCCCGGCTATTACGCCAGTTAAACGTACCGATGAAAACGGTCAGAACAAGAAAGATTTCCCGCTCAGTTATGCCCAAGAGCGGTTATGGTTTATTGACCAGTTTGAACAAGGCCAAGCCGGATACAACATTCCAATGGCCATCAGCCTTCACGGTAAATTGGATATTGCCCACCTTGAGCAGGCGTTTCAGCTTATTATTCATCGCCACGAAAACCTACGAACGATCTTTCCCAGCCAGAACGGGCGAGCCACGCAGGTTGTGGTAGCCCAGCCGAATTTTACTCTTGAGTTCGTTGATCTGAGTGATTGTAGCGACGACATTCTCCGTCGAGAAGACGCTAAGCAGCGTTGCCAGGCTGAAGCGACCACCCCCTTTGATTTGGCAACCGGCCCTTTGCTCCGGGTGAAATTGCTTAAGCTGACGCCCCATGAACATGTACTGATGCTCACCATGCACCACATCATCAGCGATGGCTGGTCAAGTGGTGTGATGATGAACGAGTTCAGCCAGATCATGCAGTGCCTACAAGCAGGGCGGGAACCGGCATTGGCTCCATTGCCCATTCAATACCTGGACTACAGTGTTTGGCAGCGCCAATTGTTGGATGAAGAGGGACTACTGACCAAGCAGTTGGCGTACTGGCAGGACAAGCTGGCTGGTGTGCCCGAGTTATTCGAAGTGGCGACGGATTATCCAAGGCCGGTGACTCAAAGTGTGGAAGGTGACAGCCATACGTTCCGTCTAGAAGCTAAGTTGGCAGAACAATTAAAGACCTTGTCTGAACAGCAAGACAGTACGCTCTTTATGATCTTGCTGGCTGTCTTTAATGTATTGCTCTATCGCTACAGTGGGCAAGACGATATCTGCCTAGGCAGCCCCATCGCGAATCGTCAGTACGGCGAAACGGAAGGGCTGATTGGCATGTTTGTCAACACCTTAGCGTTGAGAAATCAGGTGAGCGGAGAGATGTCTTTTACCGCTTTCTTGCAGCAAGTGAAAACCACCTGTTTAGAGGCGTATGAACACCAAGATACGCCCTTTGAAAAAATTGTCGAAGCGTTACCACTGCAACGAAACCTGGGTGTTAACCCCTTATTCCAGATCATGTTTGTTCTGCAAAATAACCGATCTGAACGCCTCGTATTCGATGATGCCGACACCACAATCAGTCCTTACCCGTTGGAAAATACCGTCAGTAAATTTGACTTAACCCTATCGTTAGCAGAAACGGACAGTGGCTTACAGGGTAGCCTGACCTATCGCACATCACTGTATAAGGCGTCCACCATCGAGCGCCTGGCGGGCCATTTTATGGCGTTGTGTCAATCCGTTGTTGTTAGTCCAACAAAGGCACTGAGTGCATTCCAATTTATGGGGGAGGCGGAAAGACACCGTTTTCTGAAAGACTTCAATCATACTGCTGTCGATTATCCAAAAGACAAATGTATTCATGAAGGCTTTATCGAGCAGGTAGCCAAAAACCCAGAGAATGTCGCCATTGAGTATCAGAACGAGACACTGACATATGGGCAGCTTTACGAACGTAGTTCAGCATTGGCCTGCTATCTACAGGCGCAAGCTATAGAACGAGGTTCCCTAGTCGCCTTATGTATGGAACGCTCGCCAGAGATGATTGTGGGCATGTTGGGTATTTTACAAGCAGGTTGTGCTTACGTGCCGCTTGATGCAAACCACCCAGACGACAGGCTGGCGTATATGCTTGAAGACAGTGGCGTAGCGATTGTGCTCACTCAGAATAAACTAAAAGAAAGACTGAAAGCCCTAGTAGCAAGCGGCACAACATTGGTTGCTATCGATCGGCAGTGGCCTGAGATTATTGCCGCGCAAGCACCTCCTCGTGTTCAATTGAATAGGGAAGTGCTGCCAAGTCATTTAGCCTATGTGATCTATACATCGGGTAGCACAGGTAAGTCTAAAGGTGTGATGGTTGAGCATCGTGGTGTAATGAATTTAATTCAGAGCCAAATTGCAGAGTTTGCCATCACGAATCAAGATAAGTGCCTACAAAATTTTTCAATTTGTTTTGATGCGGCTGTGCTTGAAATTTATTTGGCGCTTTTGTCGGGCGCCAGTTTGGTGATTACCTCTGCCGAAGAGCAAAAAGATCCCGCTAAGCTCGTTCATTATTTGCAACAACACAGTGTCACATGTGCAATTTTGACCCCATCTTATCTTACGGCTATCGGAGAACAGCCATTAAGCTTAAGAGTGTTGGTGACTGGGGGCGAGGCGGCCAATGATGAATTACTGAAGTACCACGCCTATCAGGGTACGGATTGTTACAACGCCTACGGTCCGACAGAAACCTGCGTATGCTCTACGACTTATTCTGTACCAAGCAGAGAAGGCGTTTCGACCGTTCGTAACTCAACGCCCATTGGTCAACCAATCAATAATACTCAACTCTATATTCTGGATGCCTTTAAAAACCCGGTACCTATTGGTACTCCAGGAGAGTTATATATTGCGGGTGACGGCTTGGCTAGAGGTTATTTGAATCGCCCTGAGCTTACACAGGAGCGGTTTATTGCCAATCCGTTTACCGTCGACAAGCGCATGTATAAAAGCGGTGATTTGGCCCGTTGGCTGGATGACGGAAATATAGAGTATCTAGGCCGAATGGATACTCAGGTGAAAATTAGGGGCTTCCGCATAGAAACGGGTGAGGTAGAAGCGCAGCTTAAACAACACCCTGAAATTAAAGATAGTGTTGTGGTGGTTCAGGGCCAAGGGGCACATAAAAAGCTGATTGCCTTTTACGTTGCCGCTGGTGATGCACAGCAGCCTACCCACGAGTCGCTCAAAACCCATCTGCTGCAGAGCTTACCGGATTATATGGTGCCGGCTGCTTTCCAATGGTTAGAAGCGATTCCACTGACCCCCAATGGCAAGGTAAATCGGCAAGCGTTGGAAAAAAGGGAAGTAACCGTTACTTCAGAGCACGAATACGTCGCGCCGAGAGATGAAACCGAGCGGCAGTTGGTGGTTATTTGGGCGGAGACCTTGGGGTTGGAGGCGGGTCAGATAGGGGTGAAGGACAACTTCTTTGAGTTGGGTGGTCATTCCCTCTTGGCCACCCGTTTGATGTCAAAGGTGCGCGACCAATTTGGCGTGGACTTGCCCCTTAAAACCCTATTTGCCAAGACGACCATCGCGGATTTTGCGCCCCTGATGGGTGAGGGCCACAGCAATGAGATTTCGCCCATCGTACCAGTGGCGCGATATGACGCCGACGGACGAGAGATCAACACCTTCCCGCTCAGTTATGCCCAGGAGCGGTTATGGTTTATTGACCAGTTTGAACAAGGCCAAGCCGGATACAACATTCCAATGGCCATAAGCCTCCACGGCAAACTGGATATTGTCCACCTTGAGCAGGCGTTTCAGCTTATTATTCATCGCCACGAAAACCTACGAACGATCTTTCCCAGCCAGAACGGGCGAGCCACGCAGGTTGTGGTAGCCCAGCCGAATTTTACTCTTGAATGCGTTGATCTGAGTGATTGTAGCGACGACATTCTCCGTCGAGAAGACGCTAAGCAGCGTTGCCAGGCTGAAGCGGTCACTCCCTTTGATTTGGCAACCGGCCCTTTGCTCCGGGTGAAATTGCTTAAGTTGACGCCCCATGAACATGTACTGATGCTCACTATGCATCACATTATCAGCGATGGCTGGTCAAGTGGCGTGATGATGAACGAGTTCAGCCAGATCATGCAGTGCCTACAAGCGGGGCGTGAACCGGCATTGGCGCCACTGCCCATTCAATACCTGGACTACAGTGTCTGGCAGCGCAAATTGTTGGATGAAGAGGGATTACTGAATAAGCAGTTGGCGTACTGGCAGAACAAGCTGGCCGGTGTGCCTG
>NZ_JAJQVM010000005.1 GCF_021234875.1 Marinibactrum halimedae
CGATTTGTCACGCTATGCGGCCAACGTGCGTCTGGAATATACAAATAGGGAGAAAAAATCATCAAAAGAACGAATTTTTATCCAATATTTTTGTAAATAAATGCGTAATGATAATTATTTTCGGTAAGTGTTCCGGTAGAAAAAAATTAGAAAATTATCGCGCTAAAAAAACGAATTTATAGAGGTTCCCAATAGATAAAAAGTGGTTGGTATACGACCGACTCTTTCACAGTTATTGATTTTCTTGGCAATGGCTTCAGCAATATCAGTAAGGTCATTGCTACTTTTGTATTTTAAACTGGCTATCGCTATGGTGCTACTACGCTCTTTGGGTAATTTTCCATCTTTTACAAATTTAACATCCCATTCTTGTCCATTCCGACTGGCTTTATATAAGCCAGGTTTTTGACGCCGTTGTTGTAATTCCGAATAATTGAAATCCGCTTCTAATTCAGTAATGTGAAAATAGTTATCTTCTTGTTTCTCTACCGTAGCCCTAACACCGGGAAAGACCATACGGTAAAGCTTATATCCTTCTTTTGAGGTAGAAGTTGAATCGATATACAACGCATTGATGTCAATGCGGCCTTTCGCTAGGGTATTTAGCCCGTTGACGGCTACGATGGCCCAAGAATGATCTCTGCTGGCTTCTTTTACCAGTGATTCATAAACAGTGCGGTGTGCATCAGACATACGCACGTATTTTCCACCGGGGTGGTTGGCAGAGAGCTTGTTCCCTGCGGTTTTTTTGCGAAACATGTTTAGTCCTTTTTATTAAATAATGCAATGGATATCGGCTTTTAAACCCAATACGTATCCAGGCCCTATGGGTGTGACAGGTGCTTTGTGCTCTCTAAAACAAAAAGGAGAGTATTTAATAAGATTTCTCATAATGCCTTTTAAAATTGTCCCTAAATAAAAAGCCCAGATTAAACTGGGCTGAAGAGCTGCATTGTTTAATGATTAATTTTGTTCCTCAGAATGCTCTAAGAGATCCGCCGCCGCGCCCGTTTGTTTTAACCAATCATCTGGGTGCATAGGAAAATTCAGAGGGGCAAACTCTTTAGTTAAACTCATATCTGGGCACTGAGCCTTAACCGCTTCAAATTGTTTGAGTGATTCTCCTTGGAGCTTGAAATCAATGGAGTTAATGATATCCTCTATTAGTCTCCATATGTCGGTATCATATATCTTTTCATTTTCTGGTAGTTCGATGTTCTTGAGTCCAAACCTAAACCAAATGCTGCAAATAAAATTATTACTTATTGGGAAAACCAATTCATGAATTAAAGTTGTGTACGCAACATTAGGTTCAATGTTAAAGCGTGCACATGGAACGGGGAAATTACTATATGGGGTCCAATTAGTCGGTCCTTTATATAAAGCTCGAGTTTTATCATCTTCTTCAGCCTTTCCCCATTTGTCAGCTAAATAATGAGCAAGTGTATGTTCGAATGCCCTTGGGTGAAATAATGAAATATTTTCGTGTAATTTAGTTGGTTGATAGATATCTAAATTAAAGTGGAGTCTCGCCATTTCGCCTGTAAACCAAGGCCCAAAGAATCCCCATTTTTGATATGCATAATTATGATTGACAAAAGGTTTATTTGAATTGGATTCAATATATGGTTGTCCATTTTTCTCAGGGCCGACAGTGCATAATCTACTATATGATGAATGTTTTGCATAATGTAGAGGCAGCTTTATTTGGCATTTGTTTTCTCCTAGATTAAATGTTCTGTTAAAGGAAAATTCCATTCCTGGGCCGATAGGGGTAATTGGAGAGGTTTGCTCTCTAAAACAAAAAGGAGAATATTTTATTAAATTACGCATAGCTTATTTTTTATTTCCAATATGTTTTTTGTGAAAACCTGGAGAAATAAATTGAACAAGAGAGTCAGCTGTTTTTAATGCTTTCTCCTGAGCTACTATAACAGGAACTGCTATTGCTAAAAAAGTTCCCACTGCGGGAGCAATAGCGGTAACGGTAGCGCCAGCCATAGCACCTACAGTGGCGATAGTAGTTCCTCCTACTAAGAGAGACGCTGCGCCATAACCGGTTTTGTACAGCGTATAACGATCCATCCATGCCTTTAGTTTGCTATAGCTATGCCCATTCTTTCTTTCTTCTAATCTCCTATTAATGGATTTAAGTTCATCCATATTTCCTACATAGCTTAAAACATGTGCCTTTTTATATTTTCGATCGACATCCATTTTTATTCTGAAAGCTTGCTCGACGCCTACGTCTGGATTGCTATAAGGCCAAACCATAAAGAAACTCTGACTGGCATTACCAGAATCTTTTCCCAACTTAAATCCTGTATCTGCCAAAGCTTTCATAGCTTGTGTGAGAACGATGGATCCATGTCTTTCAGAGCACCAAGTTACGCTCGGAATTTTTCTAGAATTATACATGGTTTTTGCGAGGGCCATGCTTGACTCAATTGTATCAGTTATGTTGAGAGGGTGACGAGCTTCTTTTAAGCTTATATTTCCTCGCAAAGTTTTTCCTTGACGAGGAGTAAGATGGATATCAAAGCCATCTCGTTTTAATTGGTCGCCAGTAGTGCCTGGCATTTCAGATACCTGATCGTATACTGCTTCTGCAATATCATTCAATTCCATTGAATTAGAATAATCAGTATCTGCAATAGCAACGAGTCTTCCTTTTTCGTTTGTAACCTCTCCACTTTTCTTTGATCGGACAATCCATTGCCTGCCATCCCAATAAGCTTCGTGTATCCCAGGCTTTTTATTTTGTGCGTGTAATTCATCATAATCTAGACTTGCCGTCAAAGCGGTAATATAAAAAGTATCATCTGGTCTTTTTTCGGTAGTAGCTGTTATTCCTGGTAGTATCATTTCATATTCTTCATGACCTCCATTTTGATAGGTGGCTTTAGAAACGAAAAGATTGTTCTTATCGATAGTCCCAGTGGTTAAGGAATTAAGGCCATTCACAGCAACAACGGCCCAATAGTTGTTTTGACGGGCTTTGATAACTAGTGCTTCGTATATGCCGCGATACTCATCGCTCATGTAAACGTGCTTACCGCCATGGTGGCCTGCGACAAGCTTTTTTCCAGCAGATTTTTGGCTAAACATTAGTTCATCCTTTTACATTTCATTTTACGGACTGTTAAAGACTCACACGAAGTGAGTGGCGTCATTTCCCAAGACGAAGAGTGAATTATTAGAATGCTGTAAATTCACCACTGAAATAAGGTGGCAGAGACAGGGTAAATTACCGGAAAGATCGTTCAAAAAACAGGCTCTTTTAGGGCAGTTTTGCTATAGATAAACCAAAATCGAGAACGGTTCTCATTGTTTTATGTTTGTCGCGTAGAGAGACGGTTATTTAAGACGCCATTGAGAATAAGGCGATAGAAAGGCTGTGACTGCGAGGGAGGATTACTCCCCTCCCCCCAGTGATTTAGCGATGTTTTCCAGCTCTTCGGCTGAATTCATAATGTTTTCCATGGTTTCGATAAGTTTGTTTTCGTCCAATTGTAAGGCTGCCAACAATTCCCGGTCGATAGGTTCGGCTGGCATATTGCCGATGCTGCGTTGGCTTAAGAGCGTTTGTGTTAAGCACATCAAATTGGCATAAACGCTGTGCTCACCTCGGTAGGCTGGGTTATTTTGATGGCGTAATGCTACCACCACTTCTTCAGGCATATTCCACACTTCCATCAGCCATGAGGCTAATTCAGCACGGGTAACACCTAAATGATGTTTTTCGATGATTTGCTGATTGACATGGGGATTGGATTCCCAGGCATTCACCAACTGGTGGTAATGAGGTGGAAAGATTTCAGCAATAATGAGATAGCCAAAGTTGTGGAGCAGACCAGACAGATAGGCCAGCCCAAAGCCGGGGCGACTTTGGCGAGGCATGGCGGTGACCAAGCCTTCCATCGTGGCGGCAGCGTAAACGGCAGATTTCCAATAAGGGGGTGAGCCATAGGGGCCGGTGCGAGGAATGGTTAGGGTTTTACTTAACGCAATTCCCAGGGCCAAGTTAAGCACCATGTCAAAACCCAATACCCGCACGATGGCATCATGGATGGAGCGAATTTTACCGGGGGCAGAGTAATAGGGGCTGGACGCCCAACTTACCACTTGTGCCGCCAAGCTTGGGTCTGTTTCGACGATGGCGGAAAGGTCGCTGATGTCGGCGTTGGGGTCTACCCGCAATTTGATTATCTTTTGAGCCGTTTCTGGCAATGGTGGCAGCTCTAGAGTGTCTTCCAAGCGTCGTTTGATGCGCAGTTGCGTAAAATTGGTGACGGCTTGAAAAATGTTTTTTTCGGAATCGTCTTTATTGGGCGTGGTTTCCAGCGCCTCAATGGGGCTGGCAATGTCGAGTGTTTGGGCGTTATCACTGAGCATCGATTGCAATGCATCGGCTTCGACTTTCAGTAGATGAGGCGATTTTCCCGTATCCATCAAGATGGCATCGGCCTTGGTTAGGCGGGTGTCGATGATGGTTTCTAAACCACTGATATTGGGAATGGCGGGAATACCATCCAGTTTTTTGGATGTGAGAAACCGTTCAACTTCGGCGGGTTTAACGGCTTGCAGTTGTCTTCCGGTTAATTGCATCAATCGTTGTACGTCTAACAGACAGTTGCCCGGTAAGACCACCTGCAATTTATTGCCATCCTGATCCTGTAACAGCACGGCTCGGGCAACGCCATCTTGGCGCATGTAATGATCCCTGAAGTTAGGGTCTTCGGCTTGTTCTTTGGAAAGTTTGGTCACGGTAAATGCTACTTCTCTCGATTCCAGGTGCTTTCTGATGTTGCTAGGAAAGTGCACGTATAGGCCCTCAAAAGCGTTAAGGCGTTACAACCTCGCTTCATTGTAGTGTAGACGACATGTAAGACTAATTGTAAAGGGATGCCGTTTTGTCATGAAAAGTTGAAAGTGTGCTCAATTAATGATCATTTCAGACGGCAGCGAATGAATTATGACCTCAGAAAGGTATGAGTGTCATTTAAACCTTGTTGTTATAAGTTTTTATTTCAGTGTTGCCTGTTATCCGATGAAAACAGTATCAAATCAAATAATTTTCTTATTGATAAAGGTTAAACATGCCAAATTCTTGGCTGCGACCAAACCAACGCTCGATGATGTAGAAACCATCGTTGCTGGTTCTAAGCACTTTGAGACGCTCTTTGCCGGTTTTGGAGAGCGGTGGGCTGTAGAGCAATACGCAATGACTCTCGATACTGCCTCTCCCTACTCGGCCCCGCCATTGGTGAAGTTGGGCGAGTCCCAATCGCTCTGGGTTGTCGATAATCATCAAGCTGGCGTTGTGGGTACATTCACCCCCACTTCAATCACCGTAGTGGCCACTAGAACATGGGTTTCACCGGCGGCAAATCGTTGCATTACTTCGTCTTTTTCTTGCGGGCTCATCCGCCCGTGAACGAGCCCAACTTGTAGGCCGATCAGTTGTGAGCACAGTTGCTCCCAGGTGCGCTCAGCGGCTTCGCGAGTTATTCAAATAATTGAACTGTTCAAGCCACCGCCACAGACGGATGATGACTGTAAAAACTTGAGCTTGGACCTATGAAAACTATGGGACAGTAGTGGTGTTATATACTTTTTATTTTTAATTGTTGATAATCCAGACAAGTGGTATTTATCTGTCTGAGTACAGTTAAAATTTTTAATGATTACATATTTATTACTATTAAATAGTGGTGTGTGGAGATTGGTGTGACGAAAAAATTATGAGATCGTTACAGGTGATTTAAATTCAGACGGACTTGTTGATATTTATATTAGAGAAAATCCACAAATTATTCTCCTGCATGGAGATGTTTCAATTCCAATTGTTCTTCCTGCAAATATAACTGAATTTGTACTACAGCAGAACTCGAACGATGGATATGATTTAGTTTCAGGTTTTGATTCTCTTCAGAGGCAAAAAATAAGCGAATGGAAAGCTGATTCACGGATTACTTATCTTCTAAGTGATCTAAATTTTGATGGTTACAATGATATTGTTATTAAAGGAATTGGTGAAGCAGGTATCGGTTCATATGATCAGATTATATTTACAGATTCGTTAAGTAATCAGTTACCAAAACATATCCGTTCAATAGATGAAGATTATCGTTCATTTATTGAAGATACTTATCGTTGGATTGAAAACCAATCTTATTTTAATAATGCTTCACTCGAAAACGGATGGTATAGCATTGAGGAAGGAGAAGCTAGTTTGGCTTGGTGGAGTGCTTCATATCTGAGGTTTTGGGGTTTTAGCTTAACGAGTAATGGACAAACTCTAGTTCAGCGTGATGAAGATCCTTTCGATCAGTCTATACAGCTAAATGCCTGTATTTGGGTTGATTGTTTCTTTGATGTGAATGAAGGCGTTTGGAGAATGTTGGTTAGCGTTCAAGAACTTACTTTAATCTATGATGATTTTTATCAGAATTTTAACCATAGTGCATTAGCTTTTGGATTTGAACAAAAAAATGGATTAGAGAATTTGATTGACATTATTAATGCGAAAATGGAAGTCGAAATCGGTGGAGCTGAAATTACCTTAGTTGGACATGAAGATGACTTTGATTTAACTGAAGTTTTTTGGCAAGACTTGTTAATGAGAATTGTATTGCACGATAATTTTTGTGCAATTTCCAATAATAATGCTTGTACTACGGTTGAAGATGTAACGAGAGTAGATATGATTGTGGAGAGAAAAATAGAAGGAAATTATTTTTCCGGAACTTGTAAATCCAATATTGATTATACTAGCGGTGAGTATGAGTTGAGCGGATCAAATGGAGTATTGTTGACGGGTTATACCCTTGAGCGTGGGGGTCCCGATTCAGATACTCCAGCATTTAATTCCGATGTTTGCACTAATACTCCAAAACGCATCCCTGCCGGAAGCTACAATTTTACTGTGGGAAGTACAAGACGATATACAAATATTCCTATTATTGATAGTTCCAGTTTTGGTAGAACAGGCATATTAGTTCATAACTCTGCAGGTGCATATGGTACTATTGGCTGCATATTAGTAGGCAAAACATCAAGCGCTTCAGGTGTTTTTGCAGGCAATGCAAGTCAGTCATCTCTTCAAGCTTTAAACGAAATTAGTCAGGCATTAACTTATTCTACAAGTGGAGCTGATAAATTTTTATTTAAATATGGAGTGCTAACAGTTGAAAATAATATCAACTAAAGCGTTAAAATATACCCTAGGTTTTTTGGCTGGTCTGCTGTCCTTTTCTTTGTTTGCGGACCCGCCACCTAGTTCATATATAGGGTTTGAGTTAACCGTTACCACACAGGATCAAGTCTTTGCTGAGTTATCCGCAACGAAGGAGACACGTCTTCTCACGGACCCAAAAATGAGAGGATATTGTTACCTCTCGAATAATGGTGTTTATGCGGCATTTGGGTTTAACCCCAACAGGGAAATTGAAACTATTGAGATTTCCGAGGAGATTTTGGGCGCAAGCTGTAAATTGATTGATAAACCTCTTGCGGCGTGTCTCGGAGAGCTTTGTTTGGGGCAAAATCGGAAAGACGTTCAGGCAAAAGTGAAGGAGCGCATAACCCGCATTGACGACCCTGCAAATAGCACTTTGGAAGCGATTTTCTATCAATACTCTATGCCATTGAGTGAGGAGCAGCAGCGAAGATTCAACGACGAATATAGCGAAGCTTATGTACTCCACAATATTTGGTTGAAATTTGATCGTGACTCTTTGGTTTATTTAGGGGCGATTAAAAAGCTCGATTTGCCTTGAGATTCGCCGGTTAAACATGAGCAAATTCCTGACTGCGCCCAAGCCATCGTTCGATGATGGCTTGAGCTTGTTGCGGGTGTTTCTGCCACAGAATTTGTGCGGTGTTTTTCACGGAGGTGAGTAGGTGGCCGTGTTGTTGTAAGTCGGCAATTTTGAATTGCAAATCTCCGGTTTGACGGGTGCCGAGGACTTCTCCGGGGCCGCGAATTTTGAGGTCTTGCTCGGCGATGTAGAAACCATCGTTGCTGGTTCTAAGCACTTTGAGACGCTCTTTGCCGGTTTTGGAGAGTGGTGGACTGTAGAGCAATACGCAATGACTCTCGATACTGCCTCTCCCTACCCGGCCCCGCAATTGGTGAAGTTGGGCGAGTCCCAATCGCTCTGGGTTATCGATAATCATCAAGCTGGCGTTGGGTACATTCACTCCCACTTCAATCACCGTAGTGGCCACTAGAACATGGGTTTCACCGGCGGCAAATCGTTGCATTACTTCGTCTTTTTCTTGCGGGCTCATCCGCCCGTGAACGAGCCCAACTTGTAGGCCGGTCAGTTGTGCGCACAGTTGCTCCCAAGTGCGCTCAGCGGCTTCGGCGGTGAGGGCTTCAGACTCTTCAATTAAAGTACACACCCAATAGGCTTGGCGCCCCTCGCCGCAGGCTTTGGCGATGCGCGCTATTACCTCATTTCGTCGTTCGTTGCTGATGACGGCGGTAGCAACGGGGGTGCGACCGGGAGGGAGTTCGTCGATCACAGAGACATCCAAATCCGCATAGGCGCTCATGGCTAAGGTGCGAGGAATGGGGGTGGCGGTCATGATCAGTTGATGGGGCTTGGCCACTTGCCCTTTGTGTTGCAATGACAAACGTTGGTGTACGCCAAAACGATGTTGTTCGTCAATCACGGTGAGGGCTAAGTCGGCAAACACCACGGCGTCTTGAAACAGGGCGTGAGTACCAATGGCCACTTGTAATTCCCCCGAGGCCAGTTGAGCCAAGGTGGTTTGCCTTTCTTTGGTTTTTTGTCGTCCACTGAGCCAACCCACTTGAATCCCTAGAGGCTCGAACCATTCTGTGAATTGTTGGCGATGTTGTTCTGCCAGAATTTCCGTTGGCGCCATGATAGCGGCTTGTCGCCCATCACCCACGGCTTGTAACGCTGCCAGAGCTGCGACAACGGTTTTACCGCTGCCCACATCCCCTTGCACTAAACGCAGCATAGGCTCGGGTTGTGCCATATCTTGGGTGATGTCAGCCCAGACTCGCTGTTGTGCGCCGGTGAGTGAGAAAGGCAGTTGTTCGAGAAAAGTCGAGGCCAAGGCCTTTGGATTTGGTAAGGGGTGAGCGGCTTGTGAGCGGGCTTTGAGTCGCGCTTGCCAGAGGCTCAAATTGTGGGCGAGCAGTTCTTCAAAAGCCAAACGTTGTTGAAATACATGGTCGCCAGTGGTTAACACATCAGAATTGGCCTCCACCGGAGGGCGATGTAAATATCGTAAGGCGTCGTTGAGCGGCGGAAATTGGAGGGGTGCCAAGAGCTCCGTTGGAATTAATTCGGCCACAGGGTGAGCCTCTACCCGCTCAAGGATTTGATCGGTCAGACTTCGCAATCGGGCTTGAGTGATGCCTTCGGTTGCTGGGTAGACGGGCGTGAGTGTGCTTTCCAGTGTGGCTCCATTGCGTGTTTCGAGCGTTTCGGTTTCAGGGTGATAAAACTCTAAGCCACTGGCGCCACGTCGGGTTTCACCGTATACCCGAAGGCGTGCGCCTTTTGTGAAGCGCTGTTTCTGCGCGGCGGTAAAATGAAAAAATCGGAGGCTGATGATGCCGGACTCGTCGCGTAATCGGCACAGCAAGCTGCGACGACGACCATAGCTTACCTCAGCAGACATCACCTCTCCTTCCACGACCGCGTAGGTACTTGGGCGCAGTGAGGCAATGGGGGTAAGGCGG
Organism: Marinibactrum halimedae; assembly: GCF_021234875.1. Classification (GTDB taxonomy): domain Bacteria; phylum Pseudomonadota; class Gammaproteobacteria; order Pseudomonadales; family Cellvibrionaceae; genus Marinibactrum; species Marinibactrum halimedae. Next base: position 9,728 of record NZ_JAJQVM010000005.1, read on the forward strand.
GTGCGATCCATGTAACGTAGAGGCAGGTGGAAGAGTAGGTCTTTTAGTTGAAACACCCCCATTTTCGCGAGCTTCGCCGCAAATTGTTGGCCTACGCCCTTAAGTTCGGTGACGGGTTTTAAATAGGGGTTATCGGGGGATACCGTTGTGCTCATGCATAAAAGTTTCGTTTACAAAATCTGACACTGGTTGATGGCTTGCCGGAGCATATCAATCGCTTTATGGCGAGGAAAGCTGGCACGCCAGGCCAAGGCGACAATGCGTGTGGGTGGGTGGATATCAAATGATCGTGTTGTGAGTAAGTCGTTGCTGTAGAACCGATGGGTAGCCGCTGATGCCGGTAAAATGGTAATGCCGAGTCCAGAGGCAACCATATGACGTAAGGTTTCCAGTGAGCTGCCTTCGGCTGCGGTGCGTATTTTCGAGCGGCTGTTTTGATGGTTGTCTGGATTGCTGCGTAAGTTGGGACAGGCTTCAAAAATTTGATCGCGAAAACAATGCCCTTCCCCTAACAGTAAAATATTGTGCTGGTCTAATTGTTCACGGCTGACGGTTTCATAAGCCGCGAGTGGGTGGGTCTTTGGCATTAAAATGACGAAAGGTTCTTCATACAACGTTTGGGTGACGACGTCGGCTTCGGTAAACGGTAATGAGACAATGATCGCATCCAGTTCTCCATTACGAAGGCGCTGTCGTAAGGTGGCGGTATAACCCTCTTCTACATACAAAGGCATGTCTGGTGCACGCAGTTGCAATTCAGGAATAAAGTGCGGCAGTAAATACGGCCCGATGGTAAAAATCGCCCCAACCTGTAATGGGCTATTGAGTTGATCTTTACCCGCTGTGGCCATGTCTTTGATGGCAGAGGTTTGCTCAAGCACCAGTTGTGCCTGATTGACGATGGTTTCGCCAAGGGGAGTGGGTTTAACGCGAGTTTTGGAGCGCTCAAACAAGGCAACACCCAGTTCTTCTTCAAGTTTTTTAACGGCAATGCTTAAGGTGGGCTGGGAGACAAAACACTTTTCGGCGGCACGACCGAAATGTTGTTCTTGGGCCAGCGTTACGATGTACTTCAATTCTGTCAGCGTCATGGACCACTACCTAATGGGTCAGTAGGCTCTTTTTGGAAGACTGATGTTGCAAGCCTGGTTTTGGACATCTGGTTTTGAAAACTTGGTTTTGTAAACCCGAGCCCGGAAGACTAATCGAGCATGTCGTTTTTGGCTATGGATTCTACCAAATCGATTTATTTTGTATTGTATAAGATATCGCTAAATTTCAGTGGCGAATAGTCCATTCCATTATTGCCAGTTCAAAGAGGCTCTCTGATGGCGCAAAAATACGCACTTTTATTGGGTTGTGGAGACATCGCGACTCGCCTCGTTGCACAACATTCATATCGATTGCCTTATCAACAATTTGTCGGGGTGCGTCGTCGTCCAGAGAACATTCCTTCCCCCATTCTCCCGATTGGCGGAGATTTAACGGATAAGGCCATTTGGCATTCTCTTGTGGAGCGCTTTCCGTCACAGCATACCGATTTGGTGTTTACGCTCACACCGCCGGAGCGCTCTGATGAGGGTTACGCTAAAGGGTATGTTGAGCCGGTTGCGGTTATGTTAACGGTATTGGCTTCCACCGGTTGGTGCCCTCGGCGGGTGGTGTTTGTTTCCAGCACAAGTGTGTATGGGCAAAAAAATGGGGAGTGGGTGGATGAGTCGAGTGAAACGAAGCCTGAGCACTTTTCGGGTAAGCGCCTACTGGAGGCGGAAGCGTTATTGGAATCCTCTGAGTTTGAAACGGTGATGGTGCGTTTCTCAGGCATTTATGGACCGGGGCGTTTTCGATTATTGCAGCAAGTACAGGCCGGTGATGGTGGGTTACCAGAACCGCCGCAATTTACCAATCGTATTCATATTGATGATTGTGCTGGTGTGGTAGCCCATGTGTTATCCCTTGAGACGCCTGAGAGCCTTTACCTAGGGACAGACTCTGCCCCGGCGCCCATGTGGGAGGTAAAACAGTGGTTGGCGAAGGAAATGGGGTTGCCCCCAGGGCACTTGCAACACACGACACTCAGTCGTGCGTCCAAGCGTTGTCGTAACCAACGTTTACTCGACTCGGGGTATCAATTCATACATTCGAGTTACCAAAGTGGTTATCAACCGATTGTGAAAACGTTTCTGGAAGTGTGAGATGGGTGTCAGTCGTTCATTGGTATTAATATCAATTAAATAACCGCAATTAAATAACCGCAATGCCGTCCGCTTCAATCAATGAGCCCTTGGGTAATTGGTTGATACCAATGGCGGCACGGGCCGGGTAAGGTTCAGAAAAGTACTGAGCCATCACTTCATTGACGATGGGGAAATTATCCAAGTCGGTAAGATAGATATTGAGTTTCACAATGTTTTTCAGGCTGCCATCGGACGCTTCCATTACAGCACTGAGATTTTTAAAGACTTGATGAGCCTGTTCGGCGAAATCCTCAGAGACCAACGTCATGGTTTCAGGAACAAGGGGAATTTGGCCAGATAAATACACGGTGTTACTGGTTTTGACCGCTTGAGAATAAGTACCAATGGCGGCAGGTGCATTGTCGGTGTGGATAATGGCTTTATTGGTCATAATTATTTTTCCGTTATTGCGTCTACAACGTTTTTTAAACGGCAAATCTGAGTGACGCTTTTCATTGTGTTGGTTTAATTTTTAGAGCGAGCCACTCGAATGACGGAGTGCATTACCCGGACTCGTCGCATAATGTTGGCTAAATGTACCCGATTACTCACCGCTGCGGTCAACTGAACCGTCATATTGTGGGCATCGCGCTCGTTCACCTGAATTTTCTCAATACCAGCGCCCTGCTCTGAAATTCGAGTGGCCAAGCTGGCAATAATGCCGCGCTCGGATTTCACCTCTACCCGAATGCTCACTAAAAATTCTCCACTGACGGTCTCTGCCCAACTGATAGGGCTGATCGTATCCGGTTTACTATTGCGAATTTCCAATAAGTTTCGGCAGGACTCCTGATGCACTACCAAACCTTTACCGGCACTGGTGTGGGCGGCAATATTATCTCCAGGGATGGGGCGACAGCAGCGTGCGAAACTGATCATTAACCCATCAGCGGAGTCAATGGTCAGCGGGGCAAACATTTCGTGGCTGTCTTCTTCCGCGTGCTGGCTGGCCAGTAATTTCGCCACAGACGCCGCCGAGCGATTGCCCATGCCCACGGCTTCAAGTAGCGATTCCATCGAGCTTGCTGCTGAGTCTTTGACCAACTGTTGGGCTTGATCTTCCGTCAGTTTTTCCAAGCTCAAATTCACGCTTTTCAGTGCTTGGTTCACCATGCGCTGCCCCAATTCCACAGATTGATGACGACGCTGGCTTTTTAAGAAATGACGAATGGCACTGCGGGCTTTTCCAGAGACCACAAAATTCAGCCAATTCGGGTTGGGCTGGGCGTCTTCTGAGGTAATGATGGTAACGCGTTGTCCGCTCTGTAGTGCTTGCGACAAAGGCGCCAGTCGATCATTAATTCGACAGGCAATACAGCGATTACCAATATCGGTATGAACGGCGAAGGCAAAATCGACCGCCGTGGCACCGGCCGGGAGTTCGACGATTTTTCCTTTGGGTGTGAAAACATAGACTTCATCAGGGAAAAGGTCGATTTTGGCGTTCTCGATAAATTCTAACGAGTTGCCTGCTTGTTGCTGAATTTCCAGTAAGCCTTTCACCCATTTGCGAGCACGGCTGTGCCCCACTTGAATATCGTCGTCGTTGGCCTTGTACAACCAATGAGCGGCAATACCGTAGTTGGCCAACTCATCCATTTCTTTGGTGCGCAATTGCACTTCGATGGGCATACCGTGAATGCCCACCAAGACGGTGTGTAACGACTGATAACCATTGGCTTTGGGAATGGCGATGTAGTCTTTAAATTCTCCGACCACCGGCTTGTACAAATTGTGAATCGAGCCCAGCGCCCGGTAACAGGTATCCACTTGGTCGACGATAATGCGAAAGGCATAGACGTCCATAATTTCTTTGAACGACTTCTTCTTGCTGCGCATTTTTTGATAAATGCTGTAAAGGTGTTTTTCGCGGCCTTCCACAATGGCCACAATGCCGTCACGAGCCAAGCGAGTTTCGATGGCATCTTTAATGGTATGAACGAGTTCTTTTCGGTTACCTCGCACGGTATTTAAGGCGGCTTGCAAGCGGCTTGAGCGTAATGGATGTAATGCGTTAAAACCTAAATCTTCAAACTCAATGCGCATGTCATTCATGCCCAGTCGTGCAGCAATGGGGGCATAAATTTCCAATGTTTGACGAGCAATGCGGCGCTTTTTCTCTGGGCGTAGCGCGCCCAGTGTGCGCATGTTGTGAAGACGGTCGGCCAGTTTTACCAAAATAACGCGAATGTCTTTGGCCATGGCCAAAGTCATCTTACGGAAGTTTTCCGCTTCTTTTTCGGCTTGGGAAGAAAATTCAATTTGAGTCAGTTTACTCACACCGTCTACCAAATCGGCAACGGTTTCGCCAAATTGGCTTTGTAATGCGGGTTTGTTAATGGCGGTGTCTTCGATGACATCGTGCAACATGGCGGCCATGAGGCTTTGGTGATCCATGTGCATTTCAGCCAGAATTTGGGCAACGGTGAGGGGGTGAGTAACGTAGGGTTCGCCACTGGAGCGACGCTGCCCTTCATGGGCTTGTTCAGCGTACAAATACGACCGTCGGACAAGGTTCACTTGGTCGGGTTCAAGATAGGTGGACAGTCGCTGGCTTAATTTCTCAATGGTTCCCACAAATACACCTTATTTATCACGTGGCTTGTACAGAGAGTAAACGAAATAAGAACACCAAAAAAGGGACGAGTTACATAATCCACTGTGGATTATGTCATTCGCAGCGGGTGTGTGTATTTTTAGGACAATAAAGCCGTTTTGATGGCTATATGTGTCGTAGATAAGTCGATGGTGAAAAGTGTTTATTGGTTCGGTTGAAGCGGTTTGGGGGTAAAAACTTTGAGGGTAAAAACTTGGGGGATAAAAACAAAGAGCTGTAAAAAGGGAGTAGAAAGTAAAGCAGTGAAAAGTAAAGAGGAGAAAAGAATATGGTGCGCCCTAAAATGTAGAGCGCACGCGAAGAGAACAAGATTACGAGGTCAGTTCTGATAACTCGCTATCGGTAAAGCCATCGTCGGTTTCTTCCTTCTCATTCAATATGCTCGCATCAACATAGCCTTCTTCAATTTCGCGCAAGGCAATAACGGTTGGCTTGTCGTTTTCTTCTGGCACCATTGGGGTTTTTCCGCCCACCGCGATTTGGCGAGCGCGCTTGCTACCAACGATAACCAATTCAAAACGGTTATCGACGTGATCTAAACAGTCTTCTACGGTAATTCGGGCCATGGGTCTTCCAGTGTTTAATGGTTTAATGATCAAAGGTGTAATTTAAAGATTACACAAATTCAAAAAGGGCGCCAGTGTACGCAAATTGCGCAACTGGAACAACCAATACGACCAGCCTACGACAGTAATTGTTCCAGTAGGAGGGAGTGCCTAGCTTGCTGGTTGTCTAAGGTGAGACGCTGGGCACGAATAATGGCTTGTAAATCGTGCAATGCAATACCGAAGTCGTCATTCACCACCACATAATCGGCTTCGATGTAGTGTGTCATTTCATTAATGGCCTGCTCCATGCGGCGTTGAATAATGTCGGCTCCGTCCTGCCCGCGTCCGGTCAATCGTGATTCTAAGGCTTCACGAGACGGCGGGAGGATAAAAATACTCACGGTGTCTGGCATTTTAGCGCGTATCTGATCAGCGCCTTGCCAGTCGATTTCTAAGATGACATCCACACCGCTGTTGAGGGTGTCTTCCACCCATGATTGAGCTGTACCGTAGAGATTGCCAAACACTTCGGCGCTTTCTAAGAAACCGCCTTGTTCGACTAAAGAGAGGAATGCCTCTTTACTGACAAAATGGTAATTGACGCCGTTGGTCTCGCCAGGACGTTGCGTGCGTGTGGTATGGGATACAGAGACGTTGATTTGAGAATCGGCCTCGATCAAGGCTTTTACTAAGCTGGTTTTCCCAGCGCCGGAAGGAGCTGAGACCGTATAAAGGGTACCGCGACTGCTCATAATACGTTGTGTCCTGGGATTGAAAATAGCGAGATAAAGGCCGTCAAAAATGTTGTAAAACGAAAAAGCCTCGCAACCAATGGCGAGGCTTGAGGATCATTATACTGTAATTTGAGGTGATTCGCCTCTGCTGGCAGGCTCCGTTAACAAGCCTGAAATGTGGTAGATATGAGACGAGAGCGAGAGAGCTACTGAGCTTGCTGTAACCGAATATCGTCGTACAGTAATACGCTGTCTGGTTGAGAGTATAAGTCTGAACCTACCGTCAATTTTACGTAGCGCACATCCGGTGGGAAATAAAACTTCTCTTGGTTTTGAATAGCCAACTTACTATAGGTAACCCACTCCATTGGTGCTGATGACGCACTGGCCAACTGCAAGTGTGCATAAGGGCCCTGTGCTTTGGTGAAGTCTCGGGTGTAATACTCGATAAACAGATGGCCATACGTGCTACCAACATTGGTTTTTCCTCGGGCACTGAAGAAATAGGGTTGGCTGCTGTCGACAGCAAGAAATTCACTTTCAGCGTATTCATTGGGCGCAAATGCGTAAACGAAACCCGTCTCCGTATGAATGACAGACGCCGGTTCACCAGCCTGTTTCAACTCCCCAGTCATTAATAAAGGCAGGCTGTTGTCTTCTGCATTGAAGTGATAGTTCGTACGATTTTCAATAGACCCTTTGTATTCCAGATGAACGTTGTCTACGTAGCGTGCGGTTTTATCTGATGTGATGTCGTCAATCATGGGGGGGGCTGATAATACCGATAACAAGACAAAGTGTGTTTTCTCGCTCATGGAAAACAGTTGATGGCTTGAATAGGTCTGCAATGTGGTTTCTTTAAGAAATTGATGCTTCGCGCCTAATTCGGTAATGGACAAAAATCCAGTGGCAAATAGCCTGCCGGCTTCGTTTAGAAAACTGGCGGAGTATCGGTAAACACCTCCAGGTGAGACGGGTAGCATCCCGCTATTAATGCCCACCTGTTGATAAGGAGCAGGAGATAATGGTGTGTTTTGCACTATTTTTGGCAATCGATATGCGGTGCTGCCGCCCACCATTGTGGTTTCGGCATTGAGGAACCGATCCGAGTTTTCTTCACCATCAAACTGGTAGTGATTTTCACGAATTGCCCATTCAAGGGTGGTCTGTGGGCTGCTTTTTTGAAAGCTAATATAGTGAGCTGCTTGGTTTGGCCAGTCGTCTGCCACTTCAAAATAATCCTGGTGATATAAGCCATTTCCGCCAGCGTTTAGGGGTTCTGTCCGGGTATTCACGATGGTTTTGGGTTGGTCGGCAGAAGAGGAATCGGAACGTATTTCCGTGGTTTCGGTATAGACAATCACACCATTCCCTTCTCGTGACAAGTACTCCAGATTAAACCCAATTTCTCCGAATAGAGCGACTTTCGGGTTAAAAATATCGGTGCCCTGACTAATGCCTTCAATATCGCTGTGGTAGCTTAACTGTCCAACGTGGTCGCTGTAGAGTGTGACTTTGTATTCCATATCGCCTTGCCCAGAGATACCCCCTTGGTAAACTTGCTCCCACGTATTCAACCTCATTGAGGTTTCTTGACCTAAAGAAAGCCAGCGCGCTTCGTCGTTGTCGAAATCAATTTCATATTCGTCATCGTAAGGTGCGTTAGGAGGTCGCTTTTCAGCTGCCACTTCCAGGCGCAGCGAAGAGGTCATGGCGCTATGTTCGATGGTGCCTGCGGTTGCGGCTTGGTGGCATAGTGCAGTGAAGTGTACTGTGAAGAGGTATACAGTAAATAAAGCGTATTTCATCGGATCAGTCCTTGCTGGTGATTACCCAGTTGCATCGACATCATTGAGGTATGGAAAAACGAGCGGACATGCTGTGTCATGCCCACTGTTTTTGTTGTGCTTATTTTGTTGTTCCTATCTTTTTGTGCAGTTTTTTGTGCAGTGCCTATTAGAGAGAAAGTGAGATCTTTAGTGGATGATTACTTCAAACTCCTGGCCGGTTTCAAAGACAAACGCCCGCCCTGGGCAGCCAGTGGAAGGGTTAAAGTCATACCACCTAGCGTGTAAGTTATCGGGTGTTTTCGTGTAACCACAGCCACGGTTTTCATCGGGTTCATTTTTATTCCAATGCACTTCGCAATCGTTTTTCACAAACCCCGTTGAGGTGGCGACATAGCGACAATCACTTGGCCAGATACAGCTTAATGTCCATGTTCCAGCGCAACGAATGGCGCTGGTGTCTGTGGCGGCCAAATCGTTTTCTACCTTAATTTCGCCATTCTTTGAGTAAATTTCATCGGCGGTGGCAGACGCCACTCCCATGAACCCTAAAACTCCCATGAACCCTAAAATAGTTAACCCTAAAACAGACACTGATTGTTTGATAAAACGGCGCATAACCTAGAACTCCATTTTTATTGATGTATGACAGTGTTAAATACTGATTCGTCGCCGGATTGTGTTAGGCGACGATGGGAGTCTAAGGCCCGCCGTTACTGATGTGTTGGCGATGCTCGGTGTCTGATAGAGAATGCACGATATTTGATAAAACCTCTGAAATAGCAAAGCATCTCGCTACGTCGTGGGTTGGGCAATCGGTTGTGTGTGATGGGATTGTTCGGCGTACTGTTTGGGGGTGAGCCCAAAATAGGCTTTAAAACTGGATCCCATGTGAGAAGGGCTTGAAAACCCAGCGCTGAAGGCCGCTTCTTTCAGGGAGTGTCCTGAGGTGATGAAATGAGCTGCGGTTTCAATTCGCAATAGTTTCAGAATTTCTTGTGGTGTGTAACCAGAAATCCCTTTTAGTTTGCGTCGTAATTGCGACTCTGACAGGTGTAAATCTTGGCTCAGTTCTTTAACTCCGTATGCATTGTCGGATAAATTCTTTTTTAGTTTTTGAATGACGCGTTGCAGAAATTCTCGCTCTTGTGGCGCGCAATTCTGCATGACTTGGATGGAGGGTTTTGAGGCGTCATTAGGCGTGAGTTCAGAGTCATTCGCCGTGGCAGTGTGTGAAGAAGAGACGCCGATTGATGTACTAATCGGTGTACTAATAGATGTACTAAACGTACGTCGGAGCAGAGAACGTAATTGAATTAATGCATCGACCTTCACACGTAATAATTGCGGCTCATAAGGCTTGGTGATGTAGTCGTCGGCCAGAGACAAGAGCCCTTCGTTGTGGCTGGCACGATCATTTTTTGCGGTAAGCAAAATAATGGGAATATGTGAAAGCAATTCATGACGGCGACAACGACGAACCAACTCAAATCCACTTAACTGAGGCATCATCACATCCGAAATAATCAGATCAGGAAGCGTTTGCTGCGCATGTTCAAACGCCGTAATCGGATTTTGAAAGGTGTTGACTTCAAAGTGTGGTGAGAGCTGTTCATTAAGCTGTGCCAATAAATATTCGTTGTCATCCACGCAGTAAATCAGGTTGGTTTCTTTGTCATCGTATTGCTCAACGGCGTGTGAAGGTGGCTCTGGGCAAGGGTGTGTTGAAGAAACATCCAAACCGAGCAAAGGGGCGATATGCGCTTCATTGATCTGTTCCGTGTCGATATTATTAATCGATACAACAGGCGTTTTTTTAGAATGACGTAATGATTCTTTTGATTCGCTCGCTACGGGAAGGTGAACCGTCACGCGAGTATGTTGTTCATTTGAATCAATTGTGACGCCACCGCCACATTGTTCGGAGAGTTGTTTTACCAAGGGCAACCCTAAGCCTAAGCCAAAAGTATTGTTGTGCTCCCCTAGCCGTACATACCGCTCAAAGATCGCATTGAGTTTCTCGGGGTGAATTTTATTGCCAGTGTTGGTCACTGAAAAAGACCAAAATAGGGATGGCGAAGGGTTAAATGAGGATGCTGTTTTCACATAAGTTTCTACCGTAATGGCAGAGTCATTCGGAGAATACTTCACCGCATTGTTCAGTAAATTGGTGATGATGGTATCGAGCGTGTCTTTTTCAACCTCTACCACTGCCGATACATTTTGTTGTAGTTGCAATCGTTGTGGTGTAAGTAAACGAGCGTAGGCGTCACAATAAAATGCCACCCATTCATGGGCATAAAAGCGTTGTGTAGTGCGACTCCCCGTTTTTTCATAAGGTGTAGAAAGAGCAATCATGCTGTCGATTAACACATTCATTCGGTGAATAAACCGTTGCATTAAGGATGCTTTTTCTTGTCCTTCCCTCTGGCTTTTTACTGTGCCTAACATCAACGTGAGTGGTGTTTTAAGTTCATGAGCGACATTGGCCATAAACTCTTCTTTATAATGAAGTAGCTGCTCTAGCTGCGTGTTCTTAGATTCCAATTCAGAAGTTTGTGAGTCCACGCGTTCTTGTAATTTTCGGTTTGTGGCGATGATGTGGCGTTGACGGAGTTTTAAGATGAAAAACATGAACCCAACGTTGAGCGCGCCATACGTGAGCCAAGCGTACCAACGCATCCAAATTGGGGTTTCAATGTAAAAGCGAAATGATTGCGGCACGCCCCAAACGCCGGAGTTATTGCTCGCCTGTGCAGTCGCGGTGTATTGGCCTGGAGGTAAATTGGTATAACGAACTTGGCGTTGACCAGCCGGAAGCACTTGCGGCATCGAGTCATACCCAAGCAGTTGAAAACGAAAGCGATTATGCGCTGGGTTTGCCTTTGAAGAAGAGGCGAATTCGAAGCTGACGTTATTGTGCGTTGACGATACTTCGACAGTGTTGGTTAAACCTTTCGCAGAGATCGTGTGAGCCGGTGTATCGTTGTTGGTATCAAAAAATTCCGCAGATAAGGTTGTCGTTGCAAGATAGGCATTTTTTTTCAGCTGTGTGGGGGAAAAATAATTCAGCCCACGTTTGCCCCCAAAATACAACGTGCCTGATTGGCTTAAGTAACTCGCCCCGTGCACAAAGGCGCCGGGTTGAAGGCCATCGTGTTTTTCAAAATGCGTTAGTACACGGTTTTGTTCGAAATCGTAGATGGCCAGTTGGGTTTCGGTTGAAACCCAATACAGGTGCTCATCGACTCTCTCAATGCTCAGAATTTTACCAAGACCACTATCCGCACGAACTGGAGGAAGCCTTTGCCCTGTTTGTGTATCAATGCGCTGTAACCCTGTACTGGTGCCAAGAATAAGTTGATGAGTATTGGGGGTGTTTGCAATGGCGAAGACTTGTTGGTTATAGGGCGCTTTGTTCCTACTTGGTTGAGACTCGCCAGATTTTGTGGTGTCAGATATCAGCCGCCCACTGTGAGACAGTGATTCGTGAATATAAGCTACTCCTCCGGCTAACGATCCAATCCAAATCATTCCATCAGATGTTTGGGTGATGCTCATAATTGGGCCATTGGCGAGGGTATCGAATCGTTGAATTTCGAAACCCTGATCGTCATAAACAGCGACACTGTCTTGGTATCCCACCCACACGCGTTGTTGCCGATCTTCGAACAACGTTGAACTGTACCGCGTGATGATGTTCGACGATCGATCTTGCAAAGATTGAAACGAGTAACCCTCACTTGTCGGTAAGGTTGAGGGAAGAAATTGCGTACCCTGATCCGTAGCAACCCACAGCTGGTCCTTTCGAGTGATCAACATTGAGCGAATTCGATTGCTGCGCAGCCCACTGACCGATGGGTTTTGTATCGATAAATGTTCTGAAGGAATATTTTGCGAAGTGCGATGATTCGGAATTTTTAAAATCCCTTTTCCTATGGTGCTGATCCAGAAGTCATCATCGTTCTCGGCAAAATCGGAAATTTGCACATCACCGATGTTAGAAAAACCCGGTACGTTATTCCAATGCGCCGCTTGAGTGCGTAGCTCGGCGTAATACAAGCCGTCAAAGGTGGCGAGCCATATAATGCCTTCTTTATCGATATGAATATCTTGAATATTCAGAGATTGATTGGGGCGGTTAATGTCTGTATTGATCTCTATTTTTTTGAGAGTGTTATCGTGGTCGAGCAAAAATAAGCCCTGATTGCGTGTCGAGATCCAAACATTGTTGTCGTGGAAATAAAGATCTTGAACATAAGCTTTATTCAGTGCTCGGGCATGAGATGTGTCGTTAAGTTTGAGCGTTGTTGTTTCAAGAGATACCAACCCAGAAGTGATCGACTGATTGTTCACTTTCAACGGGCCCGCGCCATAAGAGGCTGCCCAAAATTTGCCAGTAGGTGAGGAGCTGATGGCGTAAATACCGTACTGCTCATCAGGAGCAATGGTTGGTTGTTTTAATTGTGTGAGGGTGTGGGTGTTTGTATCAAATTGAAATAATCCCTCGCCTTTATTCACAGACGCGATGAACACTGTATTGTCTGGACCAATGGCAACATCAATGTAGCTATTGCCACGGGTGCTCTCGACCCAAGTCAGTGGTTCATCATCAGAGTGCCAGACCAATAAACCTTCGGTGGTGGCGACCCAAAGTTTTCCCTCTTCATCTTCTGCTATCGACGCGCAGACGGCTTCTTTTTGATCCGTTGAATGGGTTTTATTCTTCGCGGTGGAAAAGGGAAAAACCGTGAAGTCATCGGAAGGCGAATTGAATCTCTGAATGGCCCCTGCTCCACATACCCACAGTTGATTTTGTCCGTCAACGAAGAGTTTTGTCGTCAAGTTATTGTGAAGGCTTTTTGGGTTATTCCATTCATTGGAATAGGTCTTCAATGTATAGCCGTCATAGCGTACTACTCCTGAATAGGAGGCTAGCCAAATATCGTTCCGGTATTCCACAATGTCTTTGAGCGATTGAGTCGGGAGCCCATCCTCTACAGATAAACGTTGAAAACGCAGGCTTATTCGATCTGTGAGGAAGTCTCTGGTGTTGGTTTCAATGGAGGCGGCTTGAGCTTGTTTAGAATTCGCGAACGAATTTTCACTCAGTAAGAACACCATGATAACCAGAGTCATGTTTAAAACCCCATTCCTCAGAGCAGTAAATGAGGTGGGGGCGATTAAACTGGTTTGGATAAAACGTCTACCATTATTGTGTGATGAACGAAAAAAAGCGGCTATCGAGTTAATGAAATCCATGGCGAACAATGCAAGTGAATGTATTGGCATTTTCCGCGAAGTCTGAGTGCTTTTTGAGGGCCTTTCAACTCAATGGTTGACGAAAAAATTCAGACGTCATCTAAATGTTTCTGATTAAAAATAGTGTAGAATTTCCCGTCATTTCAGTATGTGTTATGGCCGCTGCTTTCCACTTTCTTGACAGCGGCTTTTCGTTTTATGGTTACTCGGATTATTTTCAGGGCGTATAGACTTTTATGAACAAAATGGTATTGGTGTTAAATTGCGGCAGTTCTTCCATTAAATTTGCCATTATTGAGGCGGCAACCGGTGATGCGGCCCTGTCTGGTTTGGCAGAAAGCTTAGGGAATGACGACGCAAAACTGACCATCAAGGTGAATGGCGAGAAAAAAGCCTGCCCGATTGATGCCAATGCCACTCACCAACAAGCGTTGAATGCCATCGAGTTGGCCTTAGAAGCGTATCAAGAGTTGCAAAACAGTTTGGTGGCGGTAGGGCATCGTGTCGTGCACGGTGGTGAAACCTTCACTCAATCGGTATTAATTAACGATGACGTGAAAAGCGCCATTCGTGAAACCGCCCATATGGCACCGTTGCATAACCCGGCGAATTTATCGGGTATTGAAAGTGCGGAGGCGGCCTTCCCGAATCTACCCCATGTTGCGGTGTTTGATACGGCATTTTTTCAAACCATGCCAAAACACGCCTACCTCTATGCCCTACCCTACGAGTTGTACCAAAAGCACGGTATTCGTCGATATGGCTTCCATGGCTCCAGCCATTATTTTGTGAGCCACAAAGCCGCCGAAATGCTGAGTAAGCCTTATGAACAATGCAATTTGATTACTGCGCATTTAGGTAACGGGTGCAGTATCGCGTCCATTCATCAAGGCCGTGCGGTGGATACCAGCCTCGGTTTTACGCCGCTCGAAGGTTTGGTGATGGGCACTCGTTGTGGGGACATCGACCCAAGTTTACCGACCTTTTTAATTGAACAGCTGGGCTATAGCGAAAAAGCGGTAACGGCCATGCTCAATAAAGAATCGGGTTTGTTGGGTATTTCCCAGTTAAGTAACGATTGTCGAACGTTGGAAGAGCAAGCCGAACAAGGCCATGAGTTGGCGAATCTTGCCTTAACGATTTTCAGTTATCGTTTGGCGAAATACATCGGTTCATATTTGGTTTCTGCAGGGCCGCTGGATGCATTGGTCTTCACCGGGGGCATTGGTGAAAACTCAGATCGATTGCGTGCCGATACGCTCAAGTATCTTTCCCATTTGGGTTTTGCAGTGGATGCCGATAAAAACACCGCCATGCGCTTTGGGCAGTCTGGGCCGATTCATCAAGAAGGCAGCCACAACACATTGGTGATTGCCACAAACGAAGAGTGGGTAATTGCACAAGACGCGATGCAATACGTGTAATCGCGTTTTTACCTCAGCCTTTTTATTTTTATTGGCCGCTTGCTATCGATTTTTCATCAACGGCCACCATTCGTTTTCGATTTTTTGAGGTCTACACGGCCTCGATGACGCTATTTTTTATGAGGTGAATATGCCGCGCCGAATTATGTTGATTCCCGCCGGTCGTAGCGTGGGTTTAACCACCGCTAGTTTGGGTTTGGTAAGAGCCATGCATCAACAAGGGTTGAGTGTGAATTTTTTCAAACCCGTTGCGCAACCCCGCCATGGCCAAGCCGAAGGAGAAGAACTCTCCAGTGCTATTGTGACACGCATTGCCAATTTGAACCCCGCCGAGCCCATTCGTCCAGCGATGGTGGAAGACATGATGAGTAAAGACAAGCTGGACGAGCTGCAAGAAGAAATTATTGCCCGTTATGAAAACGCCTATAACGGTGAAGATATTACGGTGATTGAAGGGTTGGTGTCGAATCCTCGTTACCCTTATGCTGTGCGTGTGAATCGTGCGGTGGCCAATGCGTTGGATGCACGAATGGTGTTGGTCGCCAACCCCGGTGGCCAAACCAAAAATCAAATCAACGATACTTTAGAAATCGTGGCCGATAATTACGGCGGCCATCGCAGTCGTAAAGTGATGGGCTGTATTTTTAATAAAATAGGCGCACCATTGGATGAAAAAGGGCGACTTCGACTAGACCTACAAGAAACCGTGAGTTTAGAAGGCGGCTCTAACGATGAGCATGAGCGCGCGGTAGAAGCATTAAAACAATTACCGATTTTTCATAAAAAATTCTCATTACTCGGGGCCATTCGTTGGGAGCCTGATTTATTAGCCCCACGGGTTCAAGACTTACGAAAATACCTGCACGCAGAATTTATTAATGCCGGTGATTACGAGCATCGTCGTTTACGCAGTGTGCATTTTTGTGCTCGTGAAATTCATAATATGGTCAGCGTTTTAAAACCGGGTGCCTTATTAGTGATTTCGGCAGATCGCAGTGACGTGATTGTTTCTGCCTGTTTGGCGGCAGTGAGCGGCACCAAAATTGGCGCACTGTTATTAACCGGCAGTTACGAGCCTGCCCCAAGCGTTATCGAACTATGCCAACAAGCCTTCGCAACGGGTTTACCCGTCATGCGCGTCCCCGATAATACCTGGCAAACGGCACTGAATTTACAGGCATTTAATTTAGAAATTCCGGCCGATGACGATCAACGATTGAATCGCATGATGGACCACACGGCGTCCTGTATTGAAAGCGACTGGATTACCACCTTAACGCGCGGTACGGCACGCAGTTTACGATTATCACCCCCCGCGTTTCGATATAAATTGGTACAAAGTGCACGAGCGGCCAATAAAACCATTGTGCTACCAGAGGGTGACGAACCGAGAACAATTAAAGCCGCTGCCTACTGTGCCGAGCGTGACATAGCCACCTGTATCTTATTGGGTGAGCGCGAGGAAATTCTTCGTATCGCAGAACAGCAAGGGGTGGAACTGGGTGAGCGTGTGCAAATTGTTGAGCCGGAATCCATTCGGCAAAAATACGTTGCGCCAATGGTGGAATTGCGAAAACACAAAGGGTTAACCGATGTGGTTGCCGAAGAACAACTGTTGGATAACGTCGTACTCGGTACCATGATGTTGCAACAAGGGGATGTCGATGGTCTGGTTTCAGGCGCTGTGAATACCACCGCCAATACCATCCGCCCTGCCCTGCAATTAGTCAAAACCGCACCGGGTTCGTCGTTGGTATCGTCCATTTTCTTTATGCTCTTGCCCGAGCAAGTATTGGTGTATGGGGACTGTGCCATTAACCCCGACCCGGATGCCGAGCAACTGGCTGACATTGCCATTCAATCGGCAGACTCCGCCAAACGATTCGGCATCGACCCTAAAGTCGCCATGATCAGTTACAGTACGGGTGAGTCTGGTACCGGTGCGGACGTAGAAAAAGTCAAAGCGGCCACCAAAATAGCCCAGCAAAAGCGCCCAGATTTAACCATCGACGGCCCATTGCAATACGACGCCGCCATTATGGAAAACGTCGCCCAGAAAAAGGCCCCCAACAGCCCTGTGGCCGGTCAAGCGACGGTATTTATTTTCCCCGATTTAAATACCGGTAATACCACTTACAAGGCAGTGCAACGAAGTGCCGACTTAGTCAGTATCGGGCCGATGTTGCAAGGTATGAATAAACCGGTGAATGATTTGAGCCGTGGTGCGTTAGTAGATGATATTGTGTTTACCATTGCATTAACCGCGATTCAGGCTGGGGATTGATTTCCCCCGTTGTGAGCGTTGTTTGTTTATTATCAGATTTCGGTAAGCACAATGTTGTCGGGCCGAAAAAATAGAACAAAATAATAATTAGTGAAAAAGTAATTAAAAAAGTGATTATTTTTTTCATTTTCAGAATTTCTTTTGAGAATCTTAATGTTTATGTTCCTAGCATTAGTCCTTTTAAGTTAGAAAAACTTGGAATTGATGCAAAGGAATAACTGGATGTTGGCATAAACCACCAAGATCCAAAAGCAACTAAAGCAAATACAATCGACGCAGGGATGCTGTCTAAATCAATGGGTTTTATTGCCGTCCCGAAAGATCGTTTGATGGTCATTCCCGATAAATCAACCGAATACAATTCATCCAACAGTAAGTGGGTGATGTACCCGACAAACATCATAAACCCAATGGCCCAAGCGTAATTGATTGAGGCTGCAAAAATTTTATAACTAAAAAAAGTGGTACCTAATCCAAAACTGACCGCCGCGATCAATGAATGAAAAGCCCCTCGATGAACGGTCAATTCTTTAAAAACCCAAATGAGCGGTACCCGCACAATAAAAAACGCGGCCATCATTGCTAGCCAAATAGTAAGCAAAGGTAGCCCTGCTAATTTTTGGGCAGTAAGAAAAGAGGCCAAAGCCCCGAGCCCGGTAAACATGGCGGAGACAGCGTGGGAATTGTCGGAGTCCACATCCGGCATAATACCGCCGAGCATACCCACTAACCACAAGGTGGCCGCTTGCCCAATGGTGATAAGTTGAAAGCTCAAAGCGCCGGAAACGGTGATGCCGGCAACAACGGCAGCGCCAGCGAGGTGGGTATTGAAATTGGCCATATTTTTGTTCTTAACGTATCTCTGGGTCTAATTTTCAAAATTAGAATGCAGTTTGTATGAATAAAAAGTGAATAAGCTGCCATAGGGTGCTAACGGGCTGCTATTGATTCTGTAGATCTATCGCCTATTTTATGTATAGATTTTTTAATTTTCTATATATGATTTTAGTTATATGTATAGATTTCTAAACTTTCTATATGTATCTTGTGAGTGTATGCATAGTTTTCAGGGTTTTATTGATATGTCCTATACGATTGGCATGTTACCTATCATTGGGGTAGAAAAGTGGGAAACCTCCGCTGTATTACGTAAAACGGCCGAGGCTCATCGGTATCTTGGGGAGTTGAAAGGCGTTGCAGCCAGTATTCCGAATGAGGCTATTTTGATCAACACCCTCTCTTTACAGGAAGCGAAAGACAGTTCTGAAGTAGAAAACATTGTGACCACGCACGATGAATTGTACAAAGCGGGTGTGTTTAGTGAAGCTAAAGTAAACCCTGCCGCTAAAGAAGTGCAAGATTACGCTTATGCGCTTAGATATGGCTTTCAAGTGGTAAGGCAACAAAAACTCATTCGTTTGTCTGATGTATTAGAAATACAGCAACATCTTGAACATAATCGGGCAGGCTTAAGACGGCTACCTGGTACAGACTTAAAAAACTCTCGTACTGGTGAGGTTGTGTATACTCCCCCACAGCATGCGGATGACATTGAAAAATTAATGGATAACTTGATTCATTATATTAATGATGATGAATTATGTGGCTTAGATCCACTCATTAAAATGGCGATTATTCACCATCAATTTGAAAGTATTCACCCGTTTTATGATGGTAACGGTAGAACTGGGAGAATTCTCAATATTTTGTATCTTGTAGCGAAAGATTTATTGAATTTACCTGTTCTGTATCTAAGCCGATTTATTATTCATCATAAATCTGAATATTACGATCAATTGCAAAGGGTGAGTGATGCAGAGGATTGGGAATCGTGGTTTTTATATATTCTGCAAGGGGTGACTGAAACGGCTCGAAACACTATTTCTTTAATACAAGAAATGAAAACACTTATGTCGTCAACCAAGCATCGTATGCGTGATGAATTACCAAAAATATACCGGCAAGATTTACTTAACAATATGTTTAATCACCCGTATACCAAAATAGAATTTGTTGTGGATGATTTAAATGTATCTCGTATTACTGCGACGAAATATCTAGAGCAATTGGTTGAGAAAGGGTTTCTGGAAAAACAAAAAATAGGTAAAGGCAATTACTATATTAATAACCCATTGTGTGATTTGTTAATGGCACACAGCTAATTTTTCAGCTGTGCTATAAAGAAGTTTTGCCTTTATCAGAAATGACCAGTCTTTATGCCTTTATTGGTGCTTCGCCAACCACCGATCAAGCTGGTTGGCAAAAGCTTGTTTCTCCTGCTGACCAAACGGCGGTGGCCCACCGCTATTGATACCGCTGCTACGAAGGGTGTCCATAAAATCCCGCATATTGAGCCGCGCTTTGATGTTCGCTTTCGTTAGAGATTCACCACGAAAGTTAATCACCACCGCCCCTTTATCAATCACTTCTGACGCCAAAGGAATGTCGGATGTGATAACTAAATCATTCGCTTCTGCGCTTTGAGCTATAAAATTATCAGCCACATCAAAACCGGGTTCTACACGCA
The DNA here is from genome assembly GCF_021234875.1 of Marinibactrum halimedae. GTDB lineage: Bacteria > Pseudomonadota > Gammaproteobacteria > Pseudomonadales > Cellvibrionaceae > Marinibactrum > Marinibactrum halimedae. Next base: position 29,148 of record NZ_JAJQVM010000005.1, read on the forward strand.
GAGCACGGATACTCTTAAATGGAGGGTGCGAGACGGTCTGGTTAGCAACGAAAGTCATCTCCACCCCCGTCCTTTCTGCTGCGCGGAATAGAATTTGTTTAACGGCATTGGGGCAAGCGTCGGCGTCGATCCAAATGGGCATAGTTTTCTACTTAAGATGAGTTTGTGTATTATTAGTGTATATCAAATTAATCTGCAGAAGGTTCCAGTGGAGAATCTGTCAATAAATTCAAAAGCTCTTCAGAACTGATGCTAGTAGTTTTATTGTTATTACTTTCGTATACTGCATCGGCAATCGCTTGCTTTCGTTCTTGTAAGCTGAGTATTTTTTCTTCGATAGTGTCTTCGGCAATCAGTTTGTAAACGAAAACAGGTTTGTCTTGCCCTATTCTGTGTGCTCTATCCGTGGCTTGTGCTTCTGCGGCAGGGTTCCACCATGGATCAAAGTGAATAACAGTATCTGCTTCAGTTAAATTAAGGCCGACTCCCCCTGCTTTTAGACTAATGAGAAAAACGGGAATAACTTCGGTTTGAAACGATTGGATTACTTTATCACGTTTGCGAGTTTTTCCTGTAAGCATTGTGTAATCTATTTTAGATTTCTCTAACTCTTTTGCTATATGGTCTAGCATGGATGTAAATTGTGAGAAGATTAAAATTTTACGGCCCTCGCTGATCATTTCAGGGAGTATTTCCATTAAGAAGGTTAATTTTGCCGATTTTTTTTGTTTTTTCGCAGATGGAATGCTGAGCAGTTGGGGGTGGCAGCAAGCTTGTCTCATTTTGAGTAGTGCATCTAATATTTCTATGTGGCTTCTGGCTAATCCTTTTTTTTCCATTAAATCACGAATCTTTTTCTCCATTGTAATTCGAATTGATTCGTATAATTTTCTTTGGGCGGGAGGGAGAGCAATTTTGTGTACAATTTCGGTTTTAGGAGGCAGCTCTTTGACAACATTGTTTTTTGTACGTCGCAATAGAAAAGGTTTTATTCGATGATTGAGTTCTTGTTGTCTAGCATGGTTGTTATGCTGTTCTATCGGATTTCTGAACAGTTTTTTGAAGCTGGATTGAGAGCCTAAAAAACCATGCATCAAAAAATCAAATTGAGACCAAAGCTCACCTAGGTGATTTTCAAGAGGGGTTCCAGTTAAACAAAGTTTTGAATCGCTCTTAAGTAAGCGGACAGATTGGGATATTTGTGCATTTGGGTTTTTTATGTATTGGGCTTCATCAAGCACTACAATGTTGAAGTCAATAGGAGAAAGAACCTCAATATCTCTTGTTAAAATAGAATAACTTGTGACGATAATATTATATTGTAAAATATCAGAAGTTTCTTCATGTCGCTGAGATCCATAATGGCAATGAGAGTTCAAGTGTGGGGCAAAACGCCTGAGTTCACCCATCCAATTTCCGAGTAAACTGGTCGGAGCCACAATAAGTGCGCATCGGCTAAGTTTTCGCCGCTCTTTCAGTTTGGCTAAATGAGCAATAGTTTGTAAAGTTTTTCCCAGCCCCATGTCATCGGCTAATATACCTGAAAACCCAAAATCTGTGAGAAATTGAAGCCAGTTAAGGCCTTTTTGTTGATAATCTCTCAATGTTGCCTGTAAACGTTTTGGGGGTGCAACTTCCTTAATCCCTGAGAAATCTTTCAACTTGTGCGCTAATTTTTTAATCTCTTTATCGCCTTTCCAGAGAGTTTCTTTCTGGTCCTCACTCAAGTTTTTTTGTAACGTGAGTAAAGATAGGCTGCGTGATTTTGGAAGAGTCAGTTCTCCATCTGGTGATAATTGAGATTCGTTATCATATAGCTCAATGAGCACATTAGTAATAGGGGCTAGGCTTTCTTCGGAAAAGGTAAGCCAGTGATTTTCTTTTACTTCGACTAAGAGTGGTGCAGAAGTGCTATTGTTTTGGTTTTTTAACCAAGAGTGTAAAATAGGCAATAGTGGTACGGTATGTCCGTCAATGACAACATCCAGTCCTACACTGAACCAATCCAGACCGTGTTGTACATGACCATTAAAGTTACTACTGTGACTGAACTTCAGAGGAAAGCTATCGTCAATATGAACTTCCCAACCCTGATTTTTTAGTGTTGGCAAAATGTCATAAATAAATTCATGCCACAGCAGTGCGCTAACTGATGGAGGTAAACTCGGTGAAAAATGATAAAGGCTGAAATTGTGTTCAGTATTATTTTTGCTTAAAGTTTCAGAAAGCACGCTTGCTGCGTTTTTCTCTTCTTGTAGATTACGAATAATTTCAATGTATTCATCGTCACTAGAGACATGAATCACTGGATTCTTTTCTTCAGAGGATATTCTTTCTGAATCGTATCGGTATTCTAATGTGGCAACCGGGTGTATCTTTTCTTGAAAAGTCGATAGTGATGCTCCTAAAAGGGTTAAGATCGGTACAGGTGAAGTCTCGATGGTTCGAGTATGTTCATGATCAAGAGGTAAAGGAAAAGTAATAGGCAATGTTCTAAGGTGAGATTGTAGTTCCCTAGCTTCCATTTGTGTCAATATTGGCATGTTTGTTAGAGCGATAACGGTGTCACTGTCTAAATGGCTGCTGTAAATATGACATTCTTTAGTATCGGTATCAATAACGCAAAGTGGCAGCGTCGGTAGCAATATTAAATTTTTCTGATTTAAAGGTAAGTTATGATGTAGCTGAAATTGCCCGTTATTTTCTTCCCAGTGTAACTCTAAACTATGCGTTTTTGCGAAGCGGATTGGTTCTGACGATGTGTGTGATTGCCAAAAGCAGCGACCTGTGGTTATTAAAAGCTTTAAAATTAAGAAGCCTTCTTCATTTTTGAAGATCGATTCAGGTGAGAAAAGATTATTTTTTTGGGCAACAAGTTCAACAATTTGGCTTTCTATAGAGTTGAAATTTCCTGGCCATAGATTACGCCAACTGGTTTTATCTCTATTGATAATTTTTCCCCAACTCGATTTCCCGAGTCTTTGCTCATAAATGTGTAAATCCAATATTTTATCTAGGCTGGATTTTAATTCGAAATACAGCCGAGCTCTAATCTCGGAGATCGAAGAAGAGCTTGTTTGAGGGTTGTATTTTTGAAATGCAGATATCCATGAATCAATGGGTTTAATGTTTTTTTCTTCATCAATTGCAAAATTTTGAGAGGACTGTTCCTCTAATACGGCATAGAGAATTGCAGCCGTATGTTTGCAATTATAACCCACTGGGCAAGAACATTCAGAGAAATAGCTGGAAAAATCTTCAATGTCGATTGTGATATCGTAGGTCTGGCGGTGAGTACCTAATACTCTTCCGTAGATCACATCATCTTCTTCAATAATATAGTCAAGAACATTCCCTTTTTTGAAATAATTTTTCCCTCGTTGAGCATAGGTTTTTCCACACAGTTTTTGAATAATTTTTTCGCTAAGACTAATCATGATGCCTATTTTAAAGACTCTGAAAAAAGGAAGAATGTGATTTGAATGAATGATTTTCCCCTATGTTAAAGGGGATTTGTAAGTTAGATGGTCAGTTTTACTTTGACTGACCACTTATGATCGATAGAAATTTTGTTTCGAAAATGAAATTATTCAATATTCTGAACTTGCTCGCGCATTTGCTCAATTAATACTTTTAATTCCACGGCAGCTTGAGTGGTGTCACTCACGGTTGCTTTGGAAGATAGGGTGTTCGCCTCACGATTTAATTCCTGCATTAAAAAATCTAAGCGCCTACCAATGCCCCCTTTTTGTTTTAAACAATTTCTGACTTCCGTAACGTGTGTATCGAGGCGGTCTAATTCTTCGTCGACATCGGATTTATTGGCAAGGTAAACAATTTCTTGCTCTAGGCGTTCTTTATCAATTTCAACAGATAATTCTTCAATTTTTGTGGTGAGCTTTTGTCGCTGATTGGCGGCGATTTCTGGGAGTCGCTCTCGGACTAGCTTTACTTGTTCGCTCACTCCGACGAGCCTTTGTTCGATCAATGTGGAGAGTTCTTTGCCTTCACGTTCTCTGTGTTCTACTAAACCGGTCAAGGCGCAATCAAATTCTTCCAATAAGCTTTTGTTGAACAGTTCGGTGTCGATAGTGGCTTCTTCCATGACACCCGGCCAACGTAAAACTTCCAGTGGATCGATAGGGGCGGCATTGACCATCATTTGATTCAGCTGGTCAGCGGCGGCAATGATTTGTTGAGCGAGCTTGGTATTGACGGCAAGGTGATTGTCGTCTGAGCCCATGTGTAATTGTAAGTTAACTTCGATTTTCCCGCGTTGCAGTCGATGACGCAGTTTTTCACGCAGATGGGTTTCTAAGGCACGAGCATTTTCTGGCAGTCGAAAATGAGGTTCAAGGTAGCGATGGTTCACGCTGCGAATTTCCCAGGTGATGGTTCCCCAGGGTTGTTGACTTTCGTGCCGAGAAAAGCCGGTCATACTGCGTGGCATTGTGAGATCCTTATGTGATGATGAGGAAAACAAAAAAAAGGGTGAGTTCATTACTGCCCCGTCAATCTGTCATGGTAACACACTGGTAGTGGGTTATAATTTGCGACCCAATGATAGACAGTTAAGAGACTTAGTTATGCAACGACCCAGTGGCCGTCAGCCTGATCAGCTCCGCAAGATCACCCTCACTCGTCAGTACACAAAACACGCTGAAGGTTCCGTTCTCGTTGAGTTTGGTGATACCAAAGTGCTCTGTACTGCCACTATCGAGGAAGGTGTACCTCGTTTTATGCGTGGCGAAGGCCGAGGTTGGGTAACGGCAGAGTACGGCATGTTGCCACGCTCCACCGGCACTCGGATGGGGCGTGAGGCCGCACGAGGTAAACAAGGTGGGCGTACCGTTGAAATCCAGCGCTTAATTGGCCGATCGCTCCGGGCTGCCGTGAATTTGGAGGCCTTAGGCGAAAATACCATCACTATTGACTGCGATGTTCTGCAAGCGGACGGTGGTACTCGAACAGCTTCCATAACGGGCGCCGGTGTGGCGTTGAGTGATGCCTTAGCGGTTATGAAAGAGCGTGGCTTGTTGCCGGATGCAGACGTCCACCCTATGCCGAATATGATTGCGGCGGTTTCGGTGGGTATTTTCGACGGTGAAGTGGTCTTGGATTTGGATTACCCCGAAGACAGTGCCGCTGAAGCGGATATGAATATTGTGATGTGTGAAGGTGGTGGTTTGGTGGAGGTTCAGGGGACGGCTGAAGCAGATCCGTTTACGGAAGCTCAGTTTGCCACCATGTTGTCGATGGCCAAGAAGGGCATTAGTGAATTACATGACCTTCAAAAGGCGTCACTGGAAGGGTAGTTTCCCCAATGTCGATATCGAGCCGTTAGAGCTCGATATCGTAATCAATAATTAAGGGGAGGTGACTGGAGAAAAGCTTGTTTTTGTAAGTAACCCCATACTCCACTCGATTTTTTAGGTTCTCAGACACCACTTGCAGGTCGGTACGCCATCCATCGCCATTTCCGACTTCTCCGCTGGGCCACCAAGTGTATTCATCGTTATCTTTATTGACTCGACGAAAGGCATCTACATAACCAATTTGATTGTAGAGTTGGTCCATCCATTGGCGTTCATGCTCTAAAAAGCCTGAATTACCGGCGTTCTGTTGTGCGTTTTGAACATCAATGGCTTTATGAGCCATTTGCCAGTTACCGCAAAAAATAAACTCCCGGCGCTTGCGGGTAATTTTATGCAGGTGTGCCTGAAAGTCGTCAAAAAAGCTGGTTTTTACATCTACAGACTCCAGCTCGGAAGAGGCACTTGGCGCCAACAGCGAGCCTATACTAATGTTGTCGTAATCCGCTTGAAGGTAGCGGCCTTCCATATCGACACCACTTGAAAACCCAAGCCCATAAATGAGGGCTTTAGGTTGGTGGCGTGTGTAAATGGCGACTCCGTTGTAATGTTTGGTACCAGAGTCAAAAAAATACGCGTGATACCCTTCCGGATGAAAGATGTCATGGTCAAGTTCATACTCCAGGGCGCGTAGATCTTGTAAACAAATGATGTCGGCGTCTTGCTCAGACAGCCAGTCATACAGCCCACGTTGGGCGGCTTGAAAAATACCGTCCACACTGAGATTGATAATTCGCATATTAGCCCCTTGATAACGGACTGTGTATGATACCGGGCTTTGACCGTTTTTGTTAGATCGTTCTTTTTCGAATGTGTATACGTAGTGAGACTCAGATGCAGCAATACCAAAAAGACTTCATTCAGTTGGCCTTAAACCACGGTGCACTATGCTTCGGTGAGTTTACGTTAAAGTCCGGTCGGGTTAGCCCTTACTTTTTTAATGCAGGCAAGTTTCAAACCGGCGCGGCTTTAGCTGAATTGGGGCGCTATTACGCTGCCGCATTACAAGATGCTAACTTATCGATAGATATGATTTTCGGTCCCGCTTATAAAGGTATCCCTTTGGCGTCCACTACGGCAGTAGCATTGGCTGATCATCATGATATGGATTTGCCGTATTGCTTCAACCGTAAAGAAGCAAAAGGCCATGGAGAGGGAGGCACTTTAGTAGGGGCACCTTTGCAGGGAAAAGTGCTAATCATCGATGATGTCATCACGGCGGGAACGGCTGTTCGTGAAGTGGTTGAGATTATTCGTCAGGCAGGGGCTGAACCTGCGGCGGTTTTAATTGGTCTAAACCGCCAGGAACGGGGTAAGGGTGCCTTAAGTGCCATACAGGAAGTGGAGCGGGATTATGGTATCCCTGTCATTAGTATTATTGAATTGAATGACATCATTACGTTTTTGGAACAGCAGTCCGTAAATGAATCGTCTTTAGATCAAGATGATATGTTAGGGCGTGTACGTGCGTATCGAGATAATTATGGAGTGAGGTAGTAGAGCAAATATGGTGGCTCTTCCTGCGAACAAATTCACCCTTCAAGTTGAGGTCGTATTGAATAGCTTGCGACGTTTTTGGGGTGTATACGTACTGTTTATGGTTATCGTGGGCCAGTTTGGTGCTGCCAGTGCGACTTGGGCACAGTCCGGTGTTATGTACCGTTACACTAACAATGAAGGTGTAAAAGTGATTAACCATACGGTGCCGCCGGAATATGTGCAAAATGGCTATGAGGTCATTAACAGTCATGGCGATGTTATACGTGTTATCGAGCCAAGCTTGACCGATGAGCAATTGGAGTTGAAGGCAGAACAAGCCAAACTAGATGAGTGGGATCGAGACCTGATGCGCCGTTACAGTACCGTCTCGGACGTGGAGGCCGCTAAGGCGCGTCGTTTGAAAGAAATCGACACCAGTGTGGCGATTTTGAAAGGAAACATTCGTGGTTTTGATGCTCAAATTGCTCGTGAGCAATCCAAGGCGGCAGACTTCGAGCGCAGAGGGCGCCAAGTGCCTGAAGCGGTGCTGATTAATATTAAAAACTTCAACGAAGAAAAATCTGCAGCGGAACGTTTAATCGAAGCTCGTAAAGAAGATTATCAGCGTGTTGAAGCTCAATACGATAAAGATATTGAGCGTTTTCGTCTGATTGTGGAACGCCGAAACTCAGTATCCGTATCGGCGGGCAATGGCCGTTAAGCGACGATTTTCAGTTTCTGCCAGCTCTTAGACTTCAGCCAATACTTCGCCAAAAATGCCACTCAGTAACAATGGCCATTGGTCAGACCAGTATTCGGTAGGCAATTTTTTAAATTCGCTTCGAACATACTGCGCTATGCGCCCTTCCACGGCAGACATCATTAAATTAGCCGATGCTGTGACAGTGATTCTCGGACGAACGCCTTCCCTCACTTCCGCTTCTCTCAAGATTTGTTTCAGTTGAGTTTCTAGGCGATCAAAAAATTGCACGACACGATCGTGAAGCCTGCCATTCTCTCCTTGTAATGCATCACCGGTCAGGATACGAGTAATCCCCGGATTGCGCTCGGTGAAGGTGAGTAAGAGCAATAAGATTTTTTCGCAACGATCTCGAACGCCAGGCTCATCAGCCATGATCAGGTTAATTCGAGTGAAAACGGTTTCTTCGATGAACTCAATCAACCCCTCGAACATTTTGGACTTGCTGGGAAAATGACGATAAAGAGCAGCTTCAGAAAAGCCTACTTCTTTGGCCAAGCCAGCAGTGGTGATTCTCGCTCCAGGTGATACTTCGAGCATGTGGGCCAGCGCTTGCAGAATTTCTTCGCGGCGAGATAGTTTGTTCTCTGCTTTACTCATAGCGACTCATTAAAGGTTGGTGAGCGACTGCGTAATCGTGTGGCTTACTTAAGCTTGCTAAGCCATACGTCGTAGAGCACGCGTTTCGATGTCAAATAACGGCGAACCATTGCGCAAAATTTGCCTATGGACATTACTTATAGCTTTCGCTTATATGTTAATGGCCATCAAATCTATCCTAGCGATATATGTGACAGCCTTCAATAATACGATGTGGGTTAACGCAATGGTTTTCGTCGCTTTCACTGATTCCATGGGTATTTACGACGTCGTTAGGTCAAATTTTGATTGTTGGTAATCAAGGTGCCGACCCCGGCATCGGTGAAAATTTCTAGTAACACGGCATGATTGACACGTCCGTCAACAATGTGAGCAGAATTGACACCACCTTTCACGGCATCGAGCGCGCATTGGATTTTAGGCAGCATACCGCCGTAAATAGTCCCGTCTTCAATAAGCGCATCGACTTGCTGTGTGGATAGTCCTGTTAGGACACTGCCAGATTTGTTTTGGAGTCCAGAAACATTGGTGAGCAGCATTAGTTTCTCTGCCTTAACGACTTCAGCAATTTTTCCAGCGACGAGATCCGCATTAATGTTGTAGGCACTGCCATCATTACCGACCCCGATAGGTGCAATCACAGGGATAAAGTCACTGTTGACCAACATTTCAATCACGGAGGTGTTGATGGATTGAACCTCTCCTACATGGCCAATATCAATAATTTCAGTGGCTTTCATGTCTGGAGTTTTACGGGTCACGGACATTTTCTTAGCTCGAATCAGTTGGCCGTCTTTCCCGGTAATACCAATGGCTTGGCCACCGTTGTGATTGATCAGGTTAACAATGTGTTTATTCACACTGGCGCCAAGCACCATTTCGACCACATCCATGGTGGCGCTGTCGGTGACGCGCATACCGTCCACGAATTCAGACGTGATATTCAATTTTTCCAGTAGTTGGCCAATTTGTGGGCCGCCGCCATGGACGACTATGGGGTTCATGCCCACCAGCTTCATTAAGACAACATCCCGTGCGAAGCTGTTTTGGAGGGCCTCATCAATCATCGCATTACCGCCAAATTTGACGACAATGGTTTTGTTCGTGAAGCGCTGAATGTATGGCAGTGCTTCAGTAAGCACTTGGGCGATATTGAGAGCAGAAGAGCGGTCCAGTGACATAGCAAGATAGGTCCTATTGAACAACAAGTGGGCAAGATTGAATGAGGTTGAGTGGTTGGGTTGTGCGGGGCATGGGTTAGAAGTCCAGAGTCAGGTCTTTGGCTACTTTGGCGATTTCCCGTTTGAAGAGCGCTTTTAGTTGATCAATCACGTCTTCAGAATCCCCTTCAAAACGCAGAGTGAGTTCGGGGCCGGTATTTGAGGCTCTGATGAGTCCCCAGCCTTTGGCGAATTCAACGCGCAGTCCATCAATGGTAGAGGATTTACCACTCTGGAAATCACCGGATTCCACCAGCCGCTCAATGACTTCAAATTTTTCTTCTTCGGCGACCGGGATTCGAATTTCCGGGCTAGCAGGCAAGGCAGGGAATGATTCAAAGATACTGTCCAGATCTTGCTCCCGTAGGCTCATAATTTCAAGTAAGCGTGCGGCGGCGAACATACCATCGTCAAAGCCGTACCAGCGATCTTTGATGAAAATATGGCCGGAGTATTCCCCGCCCAGTAATGCATCGGTTTCGATCATTTTGGATTTAATATGGGCATGGCCAGTTTTCCACATGATGGGACGGCCGCCGTAGCTGCTGATCAAAGAGCTGAGCTGGCGAGTGCATTTTACATCGAAAATCACGTCAGCCCCTGGGTTGCGAGATACGATGTCTTTGGCAAAGAGCATCATTAGCCTGTCAGCAGAGATGATTTGTCCAGATGCGGTCACAACGGCAATACGATCTCCATCGCCATCAAAGGCAAAGCCTAAGTCGGCCTCTTCTTCTTTGACCGCATTAATCAATTGTTGCAAATTCTCAGGGTTGCTCGGATCTGGTTCGTGACTTGGGAAGTTGCCATCAATCGTACAATTGAGAGGCACGACCTCACAGCCTAATTCTTCCAACAATTGAGGGGCTATGTCGGCTGTGGCGCCATTGCCGGCATCGACGACAACCTTGAGTACGCCCATTAGTGCCACATCCGATAAAATGGCGTCAATATAATCATCGGTAATGTCGCGGGAACTCATTTCACCTTGTCCGGTTTGGAAGTTCCCCAGCTCCATATCGCGTTTGAGGGACTGAATGCCGTCATCGGCCAGTGGTTTGCCGTCCAGCGTCATTTTAAAGCCGTTGTGATTGGCACCATTATGGCTGGCGGTGATGATAACGCCGCATTTGATTTGTTCGTCGGTGGCAATGGCGAAATACAATAGTGGCGATGGTACTAGGCCCAAATCGATGACGTCACAGCCTGTGGATAACACACCAGCGGTGAGAGACTCGAATAGTTCCGGGCTGGTAATGCGGCCATCTTTGGCTACAAAGAGATTATCGAAGCCCGCCTCCAAGACTCGTGTACCAAGGGCTTTACCCAGTGTATTTGCCAGCTCAGTATTAACGTGCTCGGGGGATAACCCGCGAATATCGTAAGCGCGAAACGCTTCTGCGGCGAAGGTGGCTTTGACTTCTTGTTCTTGCTCTCCACCCGCGCCTGCTCGATCTTGGCGATCACTGCTCAGTAATTGGGCATCTTCTTCGGCGATATCCACGTCTAAGACGCTGCTCATGGGGTAATTTTGGTGTCCACCGCCAGTGCTGGTTTTTGAGGTGGAGCCAGGCACCGAAACAGCACCAATGCTGGGATCGAAAGACATGCTTTCTTGCAGTCGGCGACCAAAAACCCAAGCCACACTTAAGGTAATACCGGCAAAAACCAGTAACCCTAAGTACAAAAAAATCGGGAATACGCTGGCTTGACGCTTAATATCAATACCGGCTTGAAATTCAATCTTCCAAATCTCGCCAGGGAGGTTTGCGGTGACGGAAGGTCCATGGCCTTGCCCGACACTCAATAATGTATTGGAGTTGGTATTTCGATAACTTTGTACCAGTCGAGTCTCTCCCTCGGTTGGCGGTATTTCTGCTAGTACACCTGCCAGCATGGAGATGGGTAATCGAATTAATATCGTGCCTACCGCTCTGACGGAGTTGTTGTCGTCACTTTGAGGGGTAATACCAGAGACGAAGTTAATCACCCATTGATCACCCACCTTGCTGGCCTCCGGAGCCAGTGTTTGCCCGCTTTCAGCTCGGTTGATCATGTCTAGCTCGGTGAAACGGATAGGAGAAATGTCATTATCACGCAGGACAGCTTTATTTTCTCGAAAGACATCGACACTGACGGCCTGTCGAAAGGCGGTTTGTAGGCTTGACCGCCAAATCTCAAGGTCCGTTTCAGTGCTTGAAACCGCATCAATGAGGCCTTGTCGTTGTGAGAAGGTTTGTAGTTCTTTTTGGATTGAATTGAGCTGTGCCGATAACTTTCCTGCCTGTCGCGATGCTTGAATATTACTGAGCTCTAGAATATTAGCGGCTTCGGCTTGCAGTTTAAAGTGGTCGTAGCTGAAGTAGCTGACCACCGCAATAATGACTATGGCTGCAGCGAGAGCGCCATGAAAAACAGGCTTGATGGGTGATACTTTTTTTTCTTTTGGTGATGACTTAGCGCGCTTATGTTTATTAGCCGGCACGTCAGGTTCCTTAACGTCTAAATAACAACAGAACAGTATTAGTGACAAACTCTGTTAATAAGGTCTGTATTAATAACAATAGATCGGCACCGATCAAGGTTTTGCTAATCATTGCAATTGAGAAAAATATAAAATGGGCAGTTTACCATACTCATTTTAGCGTCACTTTTGGATGAATTTTGGCAGAAAACAACGGGTATGTGTGTTTAATTATGGATAATTACCACTAAATGAGGAGCCCTTCCCTGTCCTATCGATCCATTGCTGATTGGAACGCGTTGGCAATCGTTTGAATCAAGGCTTTTGCTAATCGATCCTTGCTTTGGTGGGGAAAATGGATTTCGTCATACTCGCTAAAAACCGTCACTTCATTGTGCTCACTGTTAAACCCGATTTCGGATCGTGACACATCATTGGCAATGATCATATCCAGATGTTTTCTGGTGAGCTTATCTCGTGCGTATTGGTCAACATTATTCGTTTCCGCCGCAAAACCCACAGTGAACGGTTTGGGAGTAAGAGCGGCAACATTTGCGATAATGTCGGGATTTTTAATCAGCTTAATGACCATGGCTTCTTCGCCGATTTTCTTTTTGAGTTTGGTGGAGGCCACGTGTTCAGGCCTAAAGTCGGCTACGGCAGCGGCGCCAATAAAAATGTCCGCTTTTTCAGCGTAAGCCATTGCTGCTTCGTGCATGTCAGTCGCACTGATGACATTGATTCGAGAGACATTTTGAGGGGGAGTAAGCTGAGTGGGGCCGGAAATCAACGTCACCTCCGCGCCACATATTGCAGCGGCTGCCGCTAGGGCATACCCCATTTTCCCAGAACTTTCATTGCTGAGATATCGCACTGGGTCAATCGCTTCCCGTGTGGGGCCTGCGGTGATCACTACCCGTTTTCCGTTTAGTCGGTTGATGGTGTCTGCATTGGTTGAATAAGAAGAGCAGTGTTCAACGCATAAATCGACCAATTCTAAGGGTTCAAGCATTCTTCCGTAGCCCACATCGCCACAGGCTTGCTCTCCTTTTCCTGGGCCAAAGATAGAGATGCTACGGGCTTCTAGGGTTTGTATATTGCTCTGCGTGGCTGGGTGTGACCACATGGCTTGATTCATGGCTGGTGCAATGGCGATGGGAGATCGGGTGGCGAGCACGATTGTCGATAATAAATCATCGGCCATACCGACGGTGAGCCGGGCAATAGTGTCTGCACTGGCAGGTGCAATGAGAACAAGGTCGGCCCAGCGAGCCAGTTCTATGTGCCCCATTCCGGCTTCGGCGTCTGGGTCGAGTAATGTGGTGTGTACGGTATTACCTGAGACCGCTTGCATGGTCAGTGGAGTAATAAATTCCATTGCAGCCTTTGTCATTACAACTTGAACGTTGGCTCCTTCTCCCTTGAGCTTTCGAACTAGGTCGGCGCTCTTGTACGCAGCAATACCGCCGGTAATGCCGACAACGATGTTTTTGTCATGAAGTGTGCTTAGAGGAGTGGATTGGTCGGTCATAAGGTACGGTCTTAAGTTGAAGGTGATCGTATCAGAGGAAACATTAAGATTAAGTTATATTGTGGCTTACAACCTTTATTGAATAAATGAAATTTGTGAATCGGTGCCAATGGTCATTCAATCTTGTCGTTAAAATCCTCAGTGCATTGCGTTAGCCCATGAGAATAAATCGCATGAGAACAGTTATTGTTTCTTATTCGACACTGGGTGTTTAAGTTTCAATCGAATCAAGGAGGATGTGATGGCAATTTGTCATTGGCCTGAAGGTGAACGACCGCGAGAAAAGTTATTGCAACGTGGCCCTAGTGCACTGTCGGATGCAGAATTACTGGCTATCTTTTTGCGGACGGGTTGCAAAGGTAAATCGGCGGTGGACTTGGCTCGCGATTTACTTACTCAATTTGGAGGCGTGCGAACGTTACTCTCGGCCGATCAGTCAAGTTTTTGCCAAGCACATGGACTGGGGAGTGCAAAGTACGCTCAACTTCAAGCTGTACTGGAGTTATCACGTCGGCATTTGGCCGAATCGCTGACTCAGGCGGACGCTTTCACTAACCCTATAGTGGTAAAGCGCTTTTTAATGTCACACCTCCAAGATCGCGATCGAGAGATTTTTGCGGTTATCTTTTTAGACGCTCAACTTAGAATGCTCGCGTATGAGGAGCTGTTTCAAGGCACTATTGACGGTGCTCGAATTTACGCACGTGAAGTAGTGAAGGCCAGTTTGCAGCACAACGCCAGCAGCGTCATCATTGCCCATAACCATCCCTCCGGTGATCCTGAGCCTAGCCGGGATGACAAAGTAATGACTGAGCGCTTGAATGAGGCGTTGGCGTTGGTCGAGATTCGCCTACTCGATCATTTTGTTATTGGTAACGCAGACGGCGTATCTTTTTCAGAACGAGGATGGTTGTAAAGCAGAGTGGGTTGATGAAGTCGGGGGGTTGATACAGAAGACAGAGGGATTTGATAAAGTAAAAATGTTGCCCAAAAAATCAACGTAAAGTTGATATTGATAAACGCTTCTGGTATAAAACGCCGCTCTTTAGCGACGGGTACTGATTTCTGGGTACGACTTCCACGAAAATCCAGCAGGTCGCACTCCATAGTGTTTTTGAAACATGGTTATTAAGCAGGCTCTTTGAGTCGTATCGCCGTTTCCTGGCACAGAAATTGGCACCAAAATTGAAAGAGGCAATAAAATGTCTAAGGTATGTCAAGTTACTGGTAAGCGTCCAGTAACCGGTAACAATGTATCTCACGCAAAAAACCACACTAAGCGCCGTTTTTTGCCAAACTTGCACACTCACCGTTTTTGGGTAGAAGGCGAAAAGCGTTTTGTGAAGCTTCGTGTTTCCACCAAAGGTATGCGTATCATCGATAAAAAAGGCATCGATCAGGTGTTGGTTGATATGCGCGCTCGTGGCGAGAAGGTTTAATTTAAGTCTTTAAAGGAAGCTAAATCATGCGTGATAAAATTCGTTTGAACTCAAGTGCTGGTACTGGTCACTTCTACACGACGACCAAAAACAAACGTACCATGCCAGAAAAAATGGAAATCAAAAAGTACGATCCAGTTGCTCGTAAGCACGTGATGTACAAAGAAGGTAAGATCAAATAGGTCTTTACTTTCTTATTGGATGATTTTCATATCTTGATTCTTCAGTGAGTCAAGTTATCCAAGAATAAGCCCAGCGATTTTTCATTGGGCTTATTTTTAGTTCTTCCTTCTGATGTATCCACTCTTTTATTAGTTATTCTAAAATTTTCCCCACGCTTATCCACAGGTTTCGGTGGTGTTCTCTTGTGTGTAAGTCTGTTGTTAACTTCCTGGGTCATGGTTTAGAAAGTACTATGCGCCTATTGTCTGTTAATAATAGTGACCATTCGCAATAATGCCTGTGAGTTCTTTTTGTCTTATTTTTGATCTTTTTTCTGAAAAACACTCACATTTTATTATCTGATTAAGAGTTTCCTCTCAAAATCACCTTATTTTAGTCACTCAATTTTCACATACGCCTCAATTTCTTCTTGTTTAGGTTCTTATCGTTGATGTTTCTGATTTCCTTCAGCTATTTTACTTGCTTGGTGATAAGTTCTCTTTTTGCTTGAATCGAGCACAAGAGTTTAAAAGTTATCCACATTGTTTCATGCCAAATGTGTAGGGGGTTTCTGATGGTGTTTTGGGTATGATAGAAGCGATGTGCAGTTAACAACAAGAGTTGAAAATACAGACAGTAAGAATCAGAAATAGTCAGTAAGAAATCGTTATGCCTGAACTCCCAGAAGTTGAAACGACTCGACGTGGTATCGCTCCTCATGTTGTGGGGGAGCATATTGTTGATGTGATTGTGAGAAACCCTAGCCTTCGGTGGCCAATTCCTGCTGAATTACCAGATCGGCTAAAGGGGCAAGTGGTCAGGTCCCTTGCGCGCCGAGGAAAATACCTATTGATGGGGTTTGATGTAGGCACTGCTCTTTGGCATTTGGGCATGTCTGGCTCGATGCGTATTATTCGCAATAATGAGGCACCGGCTAAGCATGATCATATTGACGTTCAATTTAAAAATGGCAGTTTACTGCGGTTTAACGACCCCCGTCGTTTTGGTGCATTGCTTTGGACAGAAGATGATCCTTTCACACATGAATTGATTGCCCACCTTGGCCCGGAGCCGCTCACCGATTGCTTTGATGTGGATTACCTCTTTTCCATGTGCCGAAAGCGTACACAAGCGATTAAAACTTTCTTGATGGACAGCAAAGTGGTTGTGGGGGTCGGCAATATTTATGCTAATGAAGCGCTCTTCGCAGCGGGTATCAAGCCCACCAAAGCTGCAGGCCGGGTAACTTATGCACAATGTGAACGGTTGATTCCTCAGATAAAAAAGATATTACAGCGCTCTATCGATCAAGGGGGAACGACGCTAAGGGATTTTGTGGGAGGTGATGGTAAGCCGGGTTATTTTAAACAGCAGTTATTGGTCTATGGGCGTGCGGGAGAGCCTTGCAAAACGTGTGACAAACCACTGAAGGAAGTGCGGTTAGGGCAGCGCTCAACGGTGTATTGTACACGCTGCCAGATCTAACGAGCGAAATTAGTCTTGAGAAAACTTCTTTTTGAGGCTCTCAACGATTAGAGGGGGAACAAATTTATGGACATCGCCGCCAAGTGATGCGATTTCTCGTACCAATGATGACGAAATGTAACTCAAGTGCTCGGCAGGGGTGAGAAATAAACTTTCCATTTGAGGTGAAAGAGCGCGATTCATATTGGCCAGCTGGAATTCGTATTCGAAGTCAGATACGGCTCGCAATCCTCGTAATACACCATTGGCATTTTGCTCTTTCACAAGATCGGCGAGAAGAATGTCAAACCCAATCACCTCAACGTTGTCCAAATGGGATAAGACTTGTGTTGCTTGTTCAACGCGCTCTGTTAGAGAAAACAGTGGGTTTTTCCGTGTGCTGGCTGCGATAGCCAATACAACATGGTCAAACAGTCGGCAAGCGCGTTCTACCAAATCGATGTGTCCGTTGGTAATCGGGTCGAATGTGCCCGGATAAACCACTTTTTTCATTCTTCTTCCCCTAAGACAAGCATTCTAAAAACAAGAACAGTAGTTGTTTTATTCATCTTTTTCGCCTTTAAGCGAGAGATATAAGATTTATAACGATTCTCTATGACAGCTTAACTTCGGCGTTATATATGGTATCAAGACCGGAGTGGTTCACAAAATATAATACGTTAAATGGCATGAAACGTATGGTTACACTTGCTACTTTCCCTGTGATGGCCTTAGGTATGACTCTTTATGTGTTGTTGAAGAGTTAGGTTAAGTAGTAAAGGTAGCAACAGACATTGCCAGAACGTTTATGTCTATGCAGGGACCAAGAGTTGGGTACAGAAAAGTGGGCATTAATGGGGGCTTCAATGTAAATCGCAGCGCCTTGGCTTAAACCATGGGACTTTTCTAGGAGTAATAGAGTTTCGTCCCAAAGTTCGGCGGCAAAAGGGGGGTCAATAAAGAGAATATCTATGGATTCTTCAGGAGGGGTTTGTTGAAACATACGTAGATACCCCAGAGCATCTTCGTTCAGTACAGTTGCGTTGTTGCAATCAAGTTTAGTCAGGTTTTCTCGTAGCTGTTGAATCGCAACCGGGTGGTTATCCACAAACGTGCAATGTCTCGCGCCTCGGGATAACGCTTCTAGCCCTAGCGCACCGGACCCTGCAAACAAATCCAAACAGTTAGCTTGATGAATATCTATTTGAAGCCAGTTAAACAATGTTTCTCGCATTCGGTCACCGGTTGGGCGAAGCCCTTCTATAGAAGGGAAGGGCAGCTTTCGGCTTCGCCATTGACCGCCAATCACCCGTAACGTTTGTGATACTTGAAGGGTGTTGGTGTTTTTCTTTACTCCCGACTTTTGCGAGGAGAATTTACTTGAAGGCTTTCTTGACACGATACTGAGTTTTTCCTCAATGGGTGTGGGTATAAAATCGCTACGATGTTGAATCGTATTCTGGCGGTGATGGCTCGCGTCAATGATGGTACGATACCCCACCTTAGATACTGAAACTCTGCGCCCTATCTTCCATTATTCCGTTTAAATACATAATTTGCGCCTTAGCTGACGGGTTGTTTCCTTTACGCTAGGAGGTCACATGACGGTTAAGCGGCAATTTCGGAGCCGGATAAATAAGAGCGCAGTCTGCCCACTTTTCATGAAGTTCTCCAGTGGTGAGTAATTAATAGATGTTTTTCAGACGTAAGAAAAAGAAACCCGAAGAGTCTGCACCGCAAACTCAAGCGAGTGAACAGAGCCCGATATCGACGGATGAGGTGATTGTTACCGAAGGCTCTCTCGAAGAAGAGATCACACCCGTTGAACCGCCCCCTGTGAATGAAGCGCTCTCTGTTGAGAGGGAGTTGGTCGAAGCCGTTAAAGAAAAGCCCAAAAAAGTGGGTTTTTTTGAACGCATTAAACGTGGGTTATCCCGTACCAGCAGTCAGTTGAGCGCAGGCCTTGCCAATTTATTATTGGGCAAGAAGGAAATCGATGACGAGTTGCTTGAAGAGCTGGAAACTCAATTGCTCACCGCAGATGTTGGGTTGGAGGCAACGACCGAAATTATTGATGAGTTGACCGATCGTGTGGCAAGAAACCAACTCAAAGACGGTGATGCTTTGTATGCGGCATTGAAAGAATTGCTGTCAGGCATGTTGGAACCGGTAGAAGCGCCTTTGGAATTGGATAAGAGTAAATCGCCATACGTACTGTTGGTGGTGGGCGTAAACGGTGTGGGTAAGACCACCACCATTGGTAAATTGGCAAAACGTTTTCAATCCCAAGGCAAGAGTGTAATGCTCGCAGCTGGCGATACTTTTCGCGCAGCAGCGGTGGATCAGCTGCAGGTTTGGGGTGATCGAAACAGTGTTCCTGTAGTTGCTCAGCACACAGGGGCTGATAGTGCATCTGTTATTTTCGATGCCATTTCTTCTGCCAAATCCCGTGGTGTGGATGTGGTTATTGCCGATACTGCAGGTCGTTTACATAACAAGAGTAACCTTATGGAGGAGTTGGCTAAGGTGAAGCGTGTCATGGCAAAGCTTGATGATACTGCACCACATGAGGTTTTGTTGGTCTTAGATGCGGGCACTGGCCAGAATGCGTTGAATCAGGCACAAACTTTTCATGAGGCAACCGGCGTGACAGGGCTTGCTCTTACGAAGTTGGATGGCACAGCTAAAGGCGGGATTATCTTTGCCTTAAGTAAACGCTTGGGGTTACCTGTACGCTTTATTGGTGTAGGTGAAGGTATTGAGGATTTGCAACCGTTTGCCGCCAAGCCTTTCATTGATGCCTTATTTGATCAAACCGCGAACCATGAGTGAGTCAAAGGAATGATTCGCTTTGAGCATGTATCCAAGCGCTATGATGGTGGCCAAGACGCATTAACGGATTTGAGTTTCGAGTTACCCGAAGGTGACTTTGCGTTTCTCACTGGTCACTCCGGTGCGGGAAAAAGTACCCTGCTCAAGCTAGTGATGCTTATGGAGCGCCCTACCCGTGGTCAGGTCATCGTTAATCATCAAAACTTAACGCAAATGCGATCAGGGCAAATCCCTTATTTGCGTCGTCATATTGGTGTGGTATTTCAAAACCATCAGCTGTTATTTGACCGCACGGTCTACGATAACGTCGCCCTCCCCTTGATTATTTCAGGCTTTCAGCCCCGTGATGTGGGGCGTCGAGTGCGTGCCGCCTTAGACAAGGTAGGTTTACTTGATAAGGAAAAGAAAAACCCTATTGCGCTGTCTGGCGGTGAACAGCAGCGTGTGGGAATTGCACGAGCGGTAGTGAACAAACCTCCTCTACTTCTTGCGGACGAGCCAACCGGTAACTTAGACCCTGAGCTTTCTGAGGAGATCATGGGTTTGTTCCAGCAGTTCAACGACGTCGGGGTAACCGTCTTGATTGCCAGCCATGACATTGCATTGATTACTCGATTACAGCGTCGAGTTTTTGGCCTTGCGAAAGGTCGCTTAGTGCATGATGGGGTGTTAAGGCGACAAGCTCATATGGCATAGAGTAAAGGGGTTGTATGCCTTCTCCGTTGCTGAACAGACCGATATCGTGAAGAAATCATTCAAAAGTATTAAAAAACGAGATTAAACGTGTCATCCGCTAAGAGATCATCAAGGGCTTCCAGTAGAACATCAGTACAAGAGCGTAATCCTGCGGTAAGCACTTCGGCAACAGGGGCCAGTGCGGCCAAAATCGGCTGGAGAGATCGACTGGGCGCGTATAAATCTCATCATCGTCTCACTGCTGAAGATGCGCTGAGCCGGCTTACCTCTTCTCCCGTACAAACCGTATTAACGTCATTGATGATTGGTATCGCCCTCGCACTCCCTGCCATCTTGTTTACACTGCTTAGCAATGTACAGCTTCTTAGCGGGGCTTGGGAGAGCCAGTCTCGTTTATCGGTCTTCCTGAATCCACAAGCGAGCAGTGCGGCGATCAATCGGCTACGACAGGATATAGAGCAGTTGCCTGGTGTCTCTGCGATCGAGTTTATCAGTGCTGCACAAGCGTTACAGGAATTTGAAGACTATTCTGGCTTCGGTGAGTTATTGTCATCTTTAGATGAGAACCCTCTACCGCCAACGTTTTTGGTGGAGCCTGTAGTCTCGACACCGGATGAGCTAGAGAGCTTGGTGTCTGCCTTAAGTGAGGATCCGATAGTCGACCTCGTGCAGTTGGATATGGAGTGGTTGAAGCGATTACAAGGTATCGCGTTATTAGCAGAGCGATTTGTGGTCACGCTGGGGTGTATTCTGGGTATCGGTGTATTACTGGTCATTGGCAATATCATTCGTTTGGCCATTGAGAATCGCAAAGACGAGATTATTGTCCAAAAGTTAGTAGGGGCGACCGATGCCTTTGTTCGACGACCCTTCTTGTACACCGGGACTTGGTATGGATTAGGCGGTGGCGTAATGGCGTTATTACTGGTGCTGATCACACAGTTGTTGTTATCAGGCCCGGTGGATGAACTAGCGACCGCTTATGGGAGTACCTATTCACTTGAAGGTATTGGATTCGATGGAGGCTGTAACTTGGTTATTGCCTCTGCTGTGCTAGGCTGGTTGGGTGCTTGGTTGGCTGTTGGACGGCACTTGTCTGATATTGAGCCTTCATAGGGCAGTGAGTGATATCTAGAGAGGAGATAGTTTGCTCACTTGTAAAAATAAAATGAGAGCTAGCGCCAAGTTTTTAGTGGTTTATCAGTATTGTTATCAAAAGGCGTCATGCATCAAGGAACTTTATGGATGTTGGATATCTAATAGGCTAATGCTAAAATTTCCCAATGAACTACAGAGAGACATAGTCAAAGGCTTGGAGGTCAACTATGGGAACTAGCTTGCAACCTTTGCAGGTAATGGCACCAGGGCAAAACCTGAATGCTTACATGCAGGCCGTAAACAGTTTTTCGATACTGTCTGCTGAGGAAGAAAAAGAACTCGCTGAGCGTCTCTATTATGAAAGTGACCTAGAAGCGGCACGTCGTTTAGTCATGGCGCATTTACGTTTCGTCGTGCATATTGCTAAGTCCTACAACGGTTATGGCTTAAGTCAATCAGATCTTATCCAAGAAGGTAACGTGGGTCTGATGAAAGCCGTTAAGCGCTTCAACCCAGAAAAGGGTGTACGTTTAGTTTCTTTTGCTGTGCACTGGATCAAAGCGGAAATTCACGAATTCATTTTACGTAATTGGCGTATTGTCAAAGTGGCAACCACCAAAGCTCAACGTAAGTTGTTTTTTAACTTGCGTGGTGCGAAAAAGCGTCTGGCCTGGTTGACTAACGATGAAGCGAAGGCCGTTGCTGAAGACTTGAATGTAGACGTAAAACACGTTCGAGAAATGGAAGGTCGTTTGTCGAGTGTTGACATGGGCTTTGATGCCGGTGCCGATGAAGACGACGAAACTGCTTATCAAGCACCAGCGAATTACTTGGAAGATACACGTTATAACCCGGCAACTCAGCTTGAAGAGGCTGACTGGGAACAAAACAGTGTCTCTAACCTAGAAAATGCCTTAAGCAAGTTGGACGATCGTAGCCGTGATATTCTTAAGCAACGTTGGCTGAGTGAAGAAAAGTCCACATTGCACGATTTGGCGGCTCAATATGGTGTATCCGCAGAGCGTATTCGTCAGCTTGAAAAAAATGCCATGAATAAAGTTCGCGGAATGCTCGAAGCATAAATCTGCGACTTTTTATCGGCTGCTGATGCTCGGTACAATAAATTCAGCACGAGAAATTCAGCATAAGAAATGATGGAGCCGTACTCGTTTGGGTACGGCTTTTTTATTGCCTCACTGTTTTCACACAAGGTAGATCACTATGGGCCGATGGTTTCTGATGATCGCAGCGGTTAATGGCGTATTGGCGGTGTGTTTGGGTGCTTTTGGGGCTCATGCCTTAAAAGACATTTTGTCGTCTCAGTTATTGTCTGCCTACCAAACGGCCGTACAGTATCAGTTTTACCATTTGCTGGCTCTCGCGTTAGTGGGGGTGATGGCAAGTATTCCTCATAAAAATGAAAATCCCTTGTCTCTGTGGATAAGTGGTTGGTGCTTTACCGTAGGAATAGCGCTTTTTTGTGGAAGTTTGTATGGATTAGCGTTGGGTGCGCCCCGTTGGATTGGCCCAATTACCCCGGTGGGTGGGCTGTGTTTTATTTTGGGGTGGGTTTCACTGATCTACTGGCTATTCAGGGCTAAGTCGATTCAATAGAGGAATGCCTTGCGATTCCCAGCCAGTTAGCAATAATGCGCGACCCGTGCAGAGTCTGTACGATTTATCTAACCTTCGACAAAACCACAAAGCGCTCTGAGGTTCAACGTGAACGCGAACAACAACGACAAACAAGAAAACTCCAACGGTTCAACCCAAACCCAATCCGATAACACACTATCTACTAACGATAAGCCTGTGTTTAAGCCCGAATACAAAAAGAAATCTATTCGCAGTTTTGTCATCCGAGCTGGGCGTATGACTGATGGCCAAATCAGAGCGTTTGAGCGTTGGTGGCCAGAATATGGCTTAAGCTTATTTGATGGTTTGATTGACCAAGAAACCTTGTTTGGGCGAAAGGCTCCATTAGTGGTTGAAGTCGGTTTTGGTATGGGGGAGTCATTAGTAGCGATGGCTCTTAATGAACCGGATAAAGATTTTATTGGTATCGAAGTTCACCCACCGGGGGTGGGCCGTCTCATTAATTCGGCAGGCGAAGCGGGTGTTAAAAACCTTCGGGTCTATATGGCAGACGCGAAAGACGTGCTGGAAGATTGTATCCCTGATTCGGGAATCAATCGTATGCAGCTTTACTTTCCTGACCCGTGGCACAAAAAGAAACATCATAAAAGAAGAATTGTGCAGCCGGAGTTTGCTCAGCATCTTCGCCAGAAAATTGCCATTGGTGGTATTTTTCACATGGCTACCGATTGGGAGCCTTATGCTGAGCACATGATGGAAGTGATGACCTTGGCCGAGGGCTATTGTAACCATCAAGGCGAATATGTCTTTGCCGAAAAGCCAGACTATCGTCCAAATACCAAATTTGAGCAACGAGGCGAGCGCCTTGGCCATGGTGTTTGGGATTTATTATTTGAGCGAGTTGATTAGGCTCAATCAATAACGATCGCTTGTACCACTCGTGATTTGCGCCACTCTACTTTTGCGCCACTCTACTAAAACAAGAAAAGGAACTATTTTATGCGCAGTACAGGTTTTGGGGATTCATCTTTCTGGCGTTCACCTTTTTGGGGTTTACCGTCGTCTGCGTTGAGGTCGGTTTTTTTATCGATTGTATTTAAGGGATTTGTTGCGCTTAGTTTGATCGTTGGAGTATCTGGGTGTGAAACCGCCTATTACGCCACGCTTGAGCAGTTTGGTTTTCATAAGCGTGACATCTTGGTGGACAGTATTGCGGATGCCAGAGATTCACAAACTGATGCAAAAGAGCAGTTCTCATCGGCTTTAGAGCGATTTCGGGCTGAATTGGGTACTCCAGAAGGTGATCTTTCCGATAAGTATGACTTACTGAGTGATGAGTACGAGCGTAGTGTTGATAAAGCCGACGCCGTACGTGATCGCATAGAAACAGTAGAAAACGTTGCAGAAGCTCTGTTTGAGGAATGGGAAAGCGAGTTGAGTCAGTACACCAGCGCCGATTTACGTCGTCGTAGTCGAGAGAAATGGGTTGAAACCCGTTCAAAATATGAAGCGATGGTCTCTGCTATGCACAGAGCAGAGGTCAGAATGGAGCCTGTACTCAACACTTTTAAAGACCAGGTCTTATTTCTTAAACACAACTTGAATGCTCAAGCGGTAGCCTCTTTAAAAACCGAATTTCAAAGTCTTGATCGCAGTATTCAAGGGTTGGTGGGCGAGATGGAAAAATCGATTCAAGAAGCTAACCAATTTATAGACTTGTTAGAGTCAGATGGCAGTAGTGCTCAATAGGCCTTTTCTGCCGAACAATAATGATTCAGATCAGAGAGCACGGTGAAGGTTATGTCGAAAAAAGTCGCGGTCGTTTTATCTGGGTGTGGTGTGTTTGATGGTGCAGAAATCTACGAGTCGGTACTGACCTTATTGCGTTTGGCCGAGTCTGGGGCAGAGGTGTCTGTTTTCGCACCGAATATCCCGCAAATGCATGTAGTGAATCATCTCACTGGTGAAGTAATAGAAGGTGAGACACGTAACGTCTTAACGGAAGCTGCCAGAGTGGTTCGTGGGGAAATCAGTGATGTGGCGAGCGCAAAAGCGGATGAATTTGATGCGTTGGTGGTGCCCGGTGGGTTTGGGGCGGCAAAAAATTTATCTGATTTTGCGGTGAAAGGGGGTGATTTGACGGTGAATGAAGACTTTTTAGCCTTTGCAAAAGCGTTTCATTCTGCCCAAAAGCCGATAGGCTTGATTTGCATTGCGCCTGCAATGGCGGCAAAAATTTGTGGCGAGGGAGCTCAGTGTACAATTGGTAATGATGCTGATACGGCCGCCGCGATTAATGCCACTGGTGCGCAGCATTGTGATTGTTTGGTAACGGAATTTCATTTTGATGAAACGAATAAGCTCGTCACAACACCGGCGTATATGCTGGCAGGAAGCATCACTGAAGCGGCCACGGGCATAAACAAGCTGGTCGATAAAGTGCTCTCTTTGGTGTGAGAGGTTTTGGTGTTAAAGGTTTTTAGTGATCACAATGTATTCGTTTCACAATCAATCTTATTTAGGGCTTCTGAGACAGCGTAAACCAAAAACCGTTACTGGCTAAAGCGTGGTAACGGTTACGTTTTTCGTCAAAACCCACTGCAAGAACGGCGGCGGAAGTTGGCTTCCATTGGCTGCGTTTATCCAGCGCCCAGCTAGATTGCTCCTCTGTTGTTTTAACATTCCAGAGTTGGACAATGTGATCTGGCCTCCCTGTTAGCAGGTATTTCCCATCGGTTGAAAACTCGGCGGATGTAAAGCGTATTCCTCGCTTTAAATGTTCTTTCCTCAGTGGAATTTCTCCAATTATTGTTTGATCCGTCGTCCGCCAAATGACGGCCTTATCGTACTTTGCGGCCGAGAGGGCCAGCGTGCCGTCTGGGCTGAGGCGCACCATTTGAACGTCTTCATCGTGAGCCACCTCCCCTAATAGTTGGCCGGTTGAAACAGACCAAAGCCGGGCTTTGCCATCTTCAGATCCGGTAATGGCGAGGGTGCCATCGTCACTAAGATCAACAGAGCGAACTCGGTTGGTATGAGGAAGTTTATGACCCATGGCGCCACGACGGACATCAAAAAGAATCGCTCCAAAGTCGGCAAGACCAATTAGCGCAAAATTGCCGTCGGGCGCAAGTGCGATATCCAATACCTCCCCAGGTACGCTACGATAGCCGACGGAGCGTCCGGTTTGTGTATTCCATAGAGAGACGGCGTGTCGTTCTGCCGTGACTGCCCAGTTACCTTCCGGGGATAGTGCAACAGCAAGGAAAGTACTGGGTTCTTCCTGACGATGATTCCAATCAAAAACGCGTTCGCCGTTTGCATTCCACAAGCTGCCACCATGATAAATCGAGCCGATCACCCCTAGCTTGCCGTTATTGCTTAATGCCGCCGAGTGTAGCCCTTTAGCCGCTATTTCCTGTGCTGTATCCACTGGAGAGCGGTGACCGCAAGCCATGAGTAAAGAGCACAGTAATGATAACAAAAGTACTGACACCAAAAGCGGTGATGAGAGAGAAATGAATAAGGGGGATATCGGTAGAGAGTATCGTGAAGTGTGCTTTTGCATTCTAACCTTTCACCGTTAAGCCAAAAAACAGTCAAGCCAAAACAAGGAATGCTTGTTGATTGTGTTGAAAGGGGGTTGCACCTCTCCTTTCAACACAGGTTAGAATAATCGTAGCACTTAGAGGGCGCCTTCAGTCATCGAGAGACTTGACTACCTGTGTTAGGTCACCAGATTTTTGTGGGCGGTGTGCAGTACAGCGATCATTTTATCTTCGGCTTCAAAGCGTGTTTCCAGACTTTCCCCTATGCTCGAAAGATCCTCTGTTAACGTACTTAAATCGTCGATTTCTTGATACTTGTCATTAAAATCCAACAATTGCTCAGTGGTCTTATCCACCACTTGATACAGTTTGGCTGCCGCTTTTAAGGCGTCGGTGTCATCGAAGTCTTGAGCTTCTTTAATGAGCTGTTCATAGACTTCAAAATGCCCGGCGGACACGTAATCTACCGTCAATTGGCATAGGTGACGTAGCTTAGGGCCATTTTCAGGGTCGTTATCTGAAAACTGTTTAACAGCCGATAATCCGCAATATTCGACGAGTAGTTCTTGACGTTCTTGTAGCCAACGGTCAATGAGGTCGTTAACTCCGCCCCAACGTTCCTGCGCAGATTGGCAGTTATCTAGCATTGTGTAATTCCTTGGGTTGTGATCATGGATTTTGGCGTGAGTAACACACCTACTCAAAGTGCCGTTCACCCTGATATTTGTGGAATGTCTTTGGCATTCCTTCATTATGGTAGCTGGTTTCGATTATAAGCAATGAATATGGTTTTTTACGCCAAATTGGCCCTACGCATTAGGCTGTGTTGGACGCTCGCCCTTTATATGTATTCGTAATACACACCATTTATAGATAAAAACGTTCGAGTCGCAACGAAAAATTGCATTCTGAATGAAATTTGTGGGCATGTGTTGCCTTCAAAAGGGTCGCTTGCCTACTTTGTCGCCGTTTTTTACTTTTTATTTAATAGGGCTTTTGCTTTTTTGTGTCCTATCAATAGTCTCATAGCATATCTGCTTTAGTGTCAGGAAAAAATCCTAAACAGCGTTTATTTCTAACGTGAGAATTTTACAAAAACAAACGCACTAACATGGGTAAGACGAACGCGCTGAATGCGCCAGTGAGCCCCATTGCCAGCCCAGAGAGTGCGCCGCAAGTTGCACTGATTTCAAAGGCCTTAGCCGTGCCAACACCGTGAGCATTGACGCCTAGTATCAGCCCTTGAAGGCGATCGTCTTGTAGGCCGACAAGACGGAAAATAGCTGGGCCGACCAATGCGCCGATAACGCCAGTAAATACCGTTACGCCTGTGGTTAAGGCGACAACTCCGCCAACGGATTCAGTGATGTTGATCGCAATGGGTGATGTCACCGATTTGGCAATAAGGCTTCGTAATACAGCTTCATCAGCACCGAGCACCCAGGCACAGATGATTGACAGAATTGGGGCCAGGAGGGAGCCAATGATCACTACAAGCAGTGAGGGTAGAGTGATGCCTTTGAGCTTTTTTATTTCTCTGGCCAGCGGTACTCCCAAGGCAACGACCACTGGGCCTAGGAAAAAGGTGATGAGAGCATTGTGATCTCGGTATCGTTCATAGGTGATTGGTAACAGGGCCAATACCACTGTGATGACAAGTGAGCCAATCAATACAGGGTGTGCTAGAGCATGATTATGGCAACGAGCATAAGACCACACGCCAATTTGAAAGCTGATGAGAGTGAGTAATAAAGAAAATAACGGTTGCTCAAGGGCGGTGGTGAGTATCGTCATATTACGTGGGTTACCAGTAGGCTTACTGAATTGTAATACGATAAGACTGGTAGGGGGGAATGAGTTTTATGGCTTGAACAGTTTAAAGTAGACCTTGAGTAGCAGGGCGCACAATAAAATAGACATGCAGGTGCCAATAATCAGCGCGCCTAGTAGTGGCACCCATTGGTCCAATATGGCAGAAGGGAGAAAGAAAAAACCCGCTCCAGCGGGAAGGAAAAGCAAAGCCATGTACTTCAATAGCAAGCTTGAAGTCGCCTCCAATGTTTCTGGTATACCAAAAAACAGCAGCCATAAGGTAATCATCAACATGCCTAATACTGGCCCAGGTATTAGGGTGCCTGTATAGAGATGTATCCACTCGGACAGAACATTTCCCAGCCATTGAAAAGCAAGCAGTATGATTAAACCGATAATCACAAGATTAAGCCCATCATTAACCTTCCAAGTTTTTAACGCATCGGTTGAGAGTTTGTTCTGTGAGTGAGTTTACTTGGCGACTAGGCAGAGCGAGTACGAAAAAAT
Organism: Marinibactrum halimedae; assembly: GCF_021234875.1. Taxonomy (GTDB): domain Bacteria; phylum Pseudomonadota; class Gammaproteobacteria; order Pseudomonadales; family Cellvibrionaceae; genus Marinibactrum; species Marinibactrum halimedae. Next base: position 57,728 of record NZ_JAJQVM010000005.1, read on the forward strand.
TGCCACAGGTTAATGATGACTAAACCTGCAAACGCGACGATCGTCCAGCCAGGGATGCTAATGCCTAAAAACGTCCATGCCACTTCTGAGCAATTACCATCACCTCTTAACAGAACTGAGAAAGCGTCTTGCAGAGGAAAGTTTTCGATAAGATAGCCAAGGCTTGGGCCGCAAGCGGGTTGTGATTCGGGGGGTAAACTTTGCAAGTAAGTGTGGCGTGCTGAAAACCCTCCACCGATGATAGACATCAGTATGCCTAAGCCTGCGAAAATACGTAAGCCGAGTTGGGCAGGGTTAAAGACAAATGCGATTAAGGCCAGTAGGCCAGTGGCGATAATAAAGATTCGTTGTGTGATACACAGAGCGCAAGGCGCAAGATCCATCCCATGTTGCATATACAACCCTATCAAGATTAATCCGGTGCAGCCGAGAAAAAGAACCAAATTGGTCAGGCGGATCGAAGGTATAAGCGGGTTGGCAGACAAAGCGGGTATCTCCTGTTTTGAACTGGGTAATACGGTGTTTTGGTATACGCTGTGAAGAATGTGGCCGCTAACGTTACTAGAGCTGACGAAAAAAGAAAATGAGTCTTTGAGTTGTATACGCTTTGCAGTCATCTATATGGGGAACTTGACCGTTTTATCGGTGAAAGGTTCTGTTTTCTTGGAAGCGGGGGGCTCTTGAAACAGGCTCGGCTCATCTACACTAATGGTATCTATGTTTCGGAGAGAAAAAATGAAAGTATTTAAAAATAGCCTCTGGACACGGTTATTGAAGTGGACATCGATGGTACTTGTGATGATGAGTATTACGCTATTGGCTCAGGCCGAAGAGGAAGGGGGTGGGGTTGTACCATCGGCAATCTATATCCCAATGAAACCCTCGTTTGTGGTGAATTACGGGGGGCCGGGAAAGCTACGTTATATTAAAGCCGATATCACCTTGCGCGTTAAAGATACGGTTTCGGCGAATGCGGTACGCCATCATTTGCCCTACTTGAGAAATAACATTGTTTTATTGCTCTCTAAGCAAACGGAAGAGGTGATTGATACTCAAGCCGGAAAAGAGCTTCTTAGGCAGGCAGCGCTAGAAGAGGTGACTGGCATTATGGAGTCTGAAGAGGGGGAAAGTGGTATCGTGGATTTGTATTTCGACAACTTCATTGTTCAGAAATAATATGATCGCACATGCGATTAAGCGTTTTATGTATCGATAAAACGCTTAATCGGGCCCTTGGGTTTGAGACTTATTGGGGTTTGGGACTTAGCGTAAGGCTATCACCCTTTACAAAAATGATATTGGTCGTAGTAGCTCTTCAAATGTTCCTCAAAGGATTTGGTTTCATTGTTCTCGATCTCCAATTGATCTTGCAGTGACTGGTCTGCCATTTCTTTAAACTGTTGGGTTTGTTCAGGAGTGAGCGGATCTTTTGAAAGAGTGTCATGGTGTTGGCTAGCGTACTTCATCATGAGCTCGTAATACCCTATTTTTTGTTCTTTCATTTCAGCCAGGATACGTGCAGAAGGAGTGAGCTCAGGGTCCCTTAATTTCGTTTTTTCTTTTGATAAAGCGTGGGTGTGGCAGTTTGTTTCCAGGGCGTGATCAAGTAACTCGGCTACAGGTCCCATTTTTTCCATTAGTTCTTCCCCCCACTCTACCGTGCCTTTATCCCCATTTGAGGTGAGTAACGATAATTCGGGGTTGCGTCCCTCATAGACAATGCGTTTTTGATTTTCTTGAATGAAATGATATTCGTCAGCAGTGGATTGCGGGCTGTTCTCAAGCAAACAATAAAGCAAAAAAGTATCTAAGAAGCGAATTTGAGCGCTGGAAATACCCAGTGGTTCGAAGGGGTTTAAATCCAAACATCGTACTTCTATGTACTCCACACCACGGTAATGCAGAGCGGTTAAGGCCGTTTCACCAGAACGAGCGGTACGTTTGGGGCGAATGGGGCTGTAAAACTCATTTTCGATTTGTAATAGATTGCTATTTAATTGGTGCCTTAGGCCATCTTCACCAGTATGCCCCATCTTTGAATAATCTGGATATTCCGTGTTAATGGCGCTGCACAGGGTTTTTAAATAGTTTTCGATATGGTTGTAATCCACCACCAGACTTTTTTGCGCATTGCTTTGATAGCCCAAATCGCCCATACGCAGAGATGTGCCATAAGGAGCATACAGTGTGTTGCCTTCACCATCCCATTGTGTAAGTTGATGGGTTTGACCGTTAATAAAGGTTTTACACACCGCTGGAGACGCCCCAAATAGATACACCAGGAGCCAGTAATAACGACGAAAATTACGTATTAAATCGAAATATCGTTCGGTTTTATACCGCTGTAGGTCAAGCTTACTGCCGGACTTGGTGTGCAAGTAGGCCCAAAAAGGGCTAGGTAGGGAAAAGTTGTAATGAATACCGGCAATGGTTTGCATTTTTCTCCCATAGCGCTGACCAAGGCCGAGTCGATAAACGGTCTTCATTCGTCCTACATTTGAGGTGCCATATTGTGCTACGGGAATTTGTGAGTCATCCCCCAATACACACGGCATACTGCCCGGCCAAATCCTTTCGTTATTAAGCGACTGGTAGGTGAATTGGTGTACTTCTTTGAGTGATGCGAGGACTTTTTCTGCACGGTGTGAGGGTGGCGTAATGAACTCAAGCAGCGCTTCTGAAAAATCAGTGGTAATTTTGGGGTGAGTCAAGGCTGACCCTAGTGCTTTAGGGTGGGGGCTTAGTGCAAGTCCTCCTTGCAGGTCGATGCGTAATCCTTCTTTTTCTATTCCCCTCAGAATTCCATTCAGTAGTAATGAATTTTCGGGCTTCTTCAAGGCGGTAATGAGAGTTTCCAGCGCTGACAAGGGATATTCCTCACAATGAATCGAATATGGAATTTCGGTAAATAAGGGAAGTTAACACTCCTCGGTGATAGGGGGCAAAGGCTCGTTTGATGTGTCACTGTCGGGTGTTTCTGTTGATGTATGTGTCTTGCCTATTGTGTTTGAGTTGAGTGAGTCCTTTTCTTTTTTTGAGGGATTCGATAGGGATATCGTTCCATTTATCTGGGGGGCATGTTCACTATTTTCGACAATGTGAGAGGCTTTTTCCTCTTGGGTGAGACTTTCATCGGTTGTTGTTATTTTATTGGTGTCTGTATTGGTGTTGATGGGCGCTAACCAGTCATCTTTGATTATGGGAGCACCTTTAGAGCCAGTTTCACATTCTATGACACTAATGCGTTGATCATAATCTTTAGCGTTTGTCTCGAATAATTGATTTAGCGCTTCATCTTTATTGGCTGTGCGATATAGGGGCGTCGAATCCCGTCCGTCTGTCCATTCACCTTGTCGTGTTAGGAACAGCTTGTGCTGGTTTTGTAAAATATAAACGTTACTCATAAGAAGGTTATGTAATGATTTTATAGCCTCCGTACTATCAAAAAAGAAAAGCGATGCCTGTCGCAAATCAAATGCTTATACGAAGGGTAAATAGTGAATTTCTAGGGTATATCAGTCAGTTTCGGTTAACGCCGATAACTGCATAATGGTGATCCTGGCTCGAAAATCAATGTAATATTCAAGGCGAAACGCGTACCGTTCGTTTTTCTCGATGTGTATTCTTTGAACGGCTTTGCATAATCTCATGTCATTCAGTTTCTAATGGGTGTCAGATAGACGCATAGGGCGTTATGATAGCCCACGGATTTTATTTATTAGCCATCGACAGAGTTAAATCAAGGGTTTACCTATACTTCAGCAGGTAAAGCTTTAACTTGTAACGGCTTGGCGTACATAATAATCGGCTCAACCTGAACATGACCTGCTTTTATTGATGGTCTTAGTTCATGGTTTTTGGATGAAGTTGGTCTGAAAACAAAGAAATGGAATAAAAAATAGCAACATTAGTGTAAAACCTACTGGGAAACTTGTCATAGTCAGGGCAACATGGGCCTCTTCGATTGGAGTGATTCATGGATTGTCGCATTACACAGTGAATCTTTTTGCAATGATGTGGTCTCTGGCCTCGCTAGACATGACCATTAGCGTATTGGAAATTTAGTCTTATTTAAGAAGCGAGAGCATGATTCGACAGTTGGATTTTGGAGAGTTTGCAACAGTTTTGAAGCAGGGGGTCGAAAGGCCTGGCACTGTTGGGGCAATTCGGGATGGCCTTATCGTACTCCTATTGATATCGGCTTGCGTTAGCTTTGCCAAATTATTTTGGTTGATGTTTCCTCTTCCCTCTCTTCCCGATCCTGATCTTCGAACCCCTAAAAACTTGGTGGTTTCTGGTCAAACCCAAAGCACTACTTCTTCTAACGATATCAATATTCAATTACTGGCTTCGGCGAAAATTTTTGGTGAAGTGGCTTCAAACGATACGGCAGCAGCTCCGGAGCCGGTGAGTGTTGGTATTGAAGATGATGCAGTCGATACGAAGTTAAATTTAAAGCTAAAAGGTGTTGTCATGAGTGCGACACCAGAGCAATCACGAGCCATGATCGAGGATGGACGTGAAGAAGAGCTATACAAAGTTGGTGACAAGTTACCCGGTGGTTCTAACGTCACATTGAGTAAAGTCTTGACCGACCGCGTCATTCTAAGCAACGCCGGTAGAGCCGAGTCATTATGGTTGTTTGACCCAGACGGTTCTCTGGGGGGGAGCAGTGTGAGTTCAGGTCGAGGCAGTTCTGGCCGCAGTGCTAGCAGTTCGCGCCCTAGGTCAATACGCCCTGGTGTTAGCCAGCCCAATACAGCCAGTCGTCGCTCGTCTGGCCCAGGCCCTCAGGAAAGTCGGAAAATTTCCCGTCTACCCAAGTCCTTGGCGGAAGTCATTAAATTCAGTGTTCATCGTGAAAATGGTCAAATCATGGGTTACAAAATTCGCCCAGGCCGAGACCGAGATGCATTCCAAGAGTTGGGTTTGCAAACCAACGATATCGTTACAGAAATTAATGGCATTGCTTTGAATAGCTCAGGCAGTGTCACCCAGGTTTATCGTGAGATGCGAGAGGCCACAAGTGCCGATGTAACCCTGTTGCGCGGTGGACAATCGATGTCTTTGAGTGTGGAACTCGATACCAATTGAGATCAGTGAGGATTAGTGTGCGTGCGGTAATATTAGCAGTCTTCCTATTTTGTGCCTTAGGTGCAAAAGCCCAGGAAACTTTCACAGTCAGTTTCAACGATTCTGATATCGGGGAGCTGATTAAGTTGGTATCGGATGTAACGGGAAAAACAGTTGCCATTGACCCTCGTGTTAAGGGCAAGGTCACGGTAGTTTCCAAACAACCACTAACAACCGATGAACTTTACGATCTTTTCCTTTCTGTGCTTGACCTACATGGCTTTACGGCATTTGAAAGTAATGGTGTAGTTCGGGTGGTGCCGAATAAAGACGTCCGGTCATCCCCTATTCCTGTGGTCTCTAATACACCTAAAGCTGACCAGAGCGATGAATACGTAACCGAAGTGATTGTGTTGCGGAATATTTCAGCGGCTAAGGTTCTGCCGGTTTTACGCCCATTGGTGGCTCAGCACGCACACATGGCTGCCTATGACCCGAGTAACTCCATTGTTATTTCAGATACCTCTTCAAACATCGCCCGGATTAAAAAGGTTATTGATAAAATAGATGCCGCTGCAGTTGCTCAAACTGAAGTGGTGCAATTGGATTATGCCCCCGTTGAAGAAGCGGTAAAAATGATCGAGCAATTGCTCAAAGGTGACAAAAATACAGGCAGTATGAAGCTTGTTGCGGACGCTCGGACGAATTCTATTTTGGTCAGTGGTGACGAGATACAGCGCAATCGAGTTCGGGGTTTGGTTTCACGAATTGACCGGCCACAGGCTCAAACCGGCAATGTGCGCGTCATCTATTTAGAATATGCTGATGCAACTGAAGTGTCTCAAGTTCTGAATAAGTTGCTCCAGAACATGCAGAAAAAAGCCGATAAAGCCAAGCAGGGTACGGGCGCTTCCGTTGAGGCAGATGAAGATACCAATGCGTTATTGATTACTGCGGAAGGGGATATTTTAGATTCGTTATTGCAAGTAGTAGAGCGCTTGGATATTCGTCGTGCTCAGGTATTAGTTGAAGCCATCATCGCAGAAATTGAAGACGTTGATGGTACTGATCTAGGCGTACAATGGTTATTTGCAGACCAAGATGGTGGCTTCGGTGGCCTTTCTACAGGGGATGGTGCTCTGGGCGGCGCTGCGCGAGCTGCTTTCAGTGATGATGATGATGCAATTGAAGACCTTGCTGGTGTTGTGGCAGGTATCGCTGGTGCAACGTTAGGGGTGGGAGAATTCGATGGTGAAGAAGGTTTCATCGCTCTATTGAATATGTTGCAGAGAAAGACTAACTCCAACATTTTGTCTACACCAAGCTTATTGACCACAGATAACCACGAAGCGGTGATTGCGGTCGGGCAAGAAGTTCCTTTCGTGACGGGCAGCTTCACCAGTGCCGATGGTAACTCAACCAATCCTTTCCAGACCATCGAGCGTCAAAATGTGGGTATTTCCTTAACGGTTACCCCACACATAAATGAGGGCGATAAGATTCTTCTGGATATTGAGCAGGAAGTATCCAGCTTGACTGGTGAAACGAGCGCCTCTGATGTCATCACCAATGAGCGTTCAATTACGACACAGGTATTGGCAGCAGATGGCCAGGTGGTCGTATTGGGTGGCTTGATGCGTGACAACGTTCAAACGTTTGAATCCAAAATTCCAGTCCTGGGCAGCATTCCTGTATTAGGTCAATTATTCCGCTCAAACCGAGACTCGGTCACTAAGACGAACTTGTTAGTGTTCATCCGAGCTACGGTTATTCGAAACGATGAGACACTAACGGGAACTACGGCAGAGAAGTATCGTTATATCCGTGAGCAGCAGCTACAGCGTCGCGAGAAAGCGGGTTTGCTGATTGATGATGATTCGTTGCCTGTGATTCCCGAGTGGCCTGTTTCTCCACACCAAGATCTTTCGGGATACAACAAAACGTTGAACGAAATGCGCATTAAACGAGGAGAAGCTCCACTTATTTATGAGCCAACTCCAGCAAAACAGAGTGCAGAAGATCAGTCTACAAATCTGGAATCGGACGATGCAGATCAGTCCGACAGCCAATAGCCTCCATAGGCAACAAGGTAATTGAGGTGGGTTTATGTCGGAAAATGCTGAACAAGAGATTGTAGAGACGGAAGTAGAGGAGTTTGAGTCGCAACCGTTAACGGACAGCGACTTGCCTTTCTACTACGCGAGTCAACATGGTGTCATCTTCGAGGATGGTGTCCTATCGCACCGAAGCCCACTGCCGTTGCCATTGTTATTGGAAATACGTCGATTTTTAAATACTGACTTCGATGTAGAAAAAATTGAAGATTCGGTTTTCCAAAAACGCCTAAAAGATAAGTACCACGGTGCTAGCGGTTCTGCCCAACAAGCTGCAGATCAAATGGCTGATGAAGTAGGCTCGGATATTGATTTAGGGTCATTGGCTGACGAGCTGTCAGACGATCAAGAGTTGTTGTCTGGTAATGACGATGCGCCGGTCATCAAGTTGATCAATGCCATCCTCTCTCAGGCGGTACGTGAAAAAGCATCCGATATCCATATCGAGCCCTATGAGGATCGCGTAGCGGTGCGTTTTCGTGTGGACGGTGTCTTGAATGAAATGCTGTCTCCGAAAGCTGTACTTGCACCATTATTAGTTTCCCGATTGAAGGTGATGGCGAAACTGGATATTGCCGAAAAGCGTTTGCCACAGGATGGTCGTATTAGCGTAAAGTTAGCGGGTCATGGCCTAGATATCCGCCTCTCTACGATTCCCTCTGCCCATGGCGAGCGGGTGGTGTTGCGTCTTTTGGATACCACCGCTGGACAGCTCACATTGGATCAAATTGCGATGCCACCTCAAGTTCGCAATGGGTTTTCAGAGGCATTGCATAAGCCCCACGGTATTATTTTGGTGACTGGGCCAACGGGTTCAGGTAAAACCACCACACTTTACGCGGGCCTTAGCCATATCAACGAACGCAGCCGTAACATCTTAACCATCGAAGACCCGGTGGAATATGCTTTGCCTGGTATTGGCCAAACACAGGTGAACGCAAAAATTGATATGACGTTTGCTCGTGGACTGAGAGCCATTCTCCGCCAAGACCCGGATGTCGTCATGATTGGTGAGATTCGAGATCAGGAAACGGCTGCCATTGCAGTACAGGCGAGTTTGACGGGTCACTTGGTTATGTCCACCTTACATACCAATACTGCTATTGGCGCGGTCACGCGTTTGCAAGACATGGGCATAGAGCCTTTCCTCCTTTCCTCTAGTTTGACCGCAGTCATGTCCCAACGATTGGTTCGGACATTATGCAGTTGTAAACGCCCTGATAAGCCAACACCAGCCGAACAGCTTCATATGGGCATTGGTCCAGATGAGACGATTTACCGGCCTGTTGGCTGTGAAGCTTGTCATCATCAGGGCTATCGTGGACGAAGTGCGATTTATGAATGGATTGATATCACCCCTGAGATGCGTCAAATGATTCATGAGGATGTGGGTGAGCAAGAGATGACCGAATGCGCACGGAAGTATTCTGATTCGATTACTACTAATGGGTGTCGCCGTGTTTTAGCCGGCGAAACGAGTATTGAAGAAGTTATGCGCGTAACGACGGCGGTGTAATCGTGGGTGCTTACAGTTATACAGCGATTAACAGCTCTGGAAAAACCGTAAAAGGGATTATTGAGGGTGACAGTGAGCGCCAGGTTCGTTCACAGTTACGAGGCAAGCAACTGAAGCCCCTTACCGTATCCAGCGCGCGTGATGGTGGTAAACAAAAAGCCACCCAGTCTTCTAGTACCGAAGGTGGTTTATTCGGCTTAGGTGGGCTGAGTTTATTTGCACCGAAAGTCACTTCTAAAGAGCGTTCCTTGCTGACTCGCCAGTTGGCCTCTCTGATTAGCTCGGGTTTGCCTCTTGACGAGTCTTTAAATACGGCGGCTAAACAAGCCAATAAACCGGCGACACAATCGGTTTTATTCAGTATTCGTAGCCGAGTATTGGAAGGCCACTCTCTTGCACAGGCTTTTTCTGAACATCCAAAAAGCTTTGACAATATGTACCGTTCCATGATTCGGGCAGGTGAATCATCCGGTTATTTGGGCGAGATTTTAGAGCAGCTCGCAGAGTACATTGAGCGGAGCGAGCAGGCCCGTGGCAAGCTAAAAATGGCGATGATATACCCCATTGTTCTTCTTTGCGTCAGTATTGCGGTTGTGACAGTGCTGATGGTGTTTGTAGTACCGGATCTGGTGGGAATGTTCCAGCAGAACGAACGTGAGTTACCTGGTATCACGGTCTTCCTTATTGCTTTCAGTGACATTTTAACGAGTTACGGGCTCTTCATTTTGATGGGGCTAGCCGCTGCTGTTTCTGGTTTTCAATATTTACTCCGAAAGCCTTCCAGGTTGAGAGCTTGGCATCGGTTCTGTTTGCGTGTTCCCCTCATTAAAGATGTCATTTTATTGGCTGACAGTTCGCGTTTTGCCGGGACATTAAGTTTGTTGATACACAGTGGCGTGCCGTTATTGCAGGCGTTACGTATTTCAACGCAGGTGTTGGGGAATTCGGAACTGCAAAGTGCATGTTCTGATGTGACACGAACGGTTCAGGAAGGTGGCAGTCTAAATAAAGCGTTACGCCAAGTTGGCTGGTTCCCGCCTCTACTGGTTCAAATGGCTGCCAGTGGCGAAGCAAACGGTACGTTAGATCATCAATTAAAACACTGTGCGCAAAACCAAGAGCGTGAATTGGAAATGACTTTGGCAACTACATTGGGCATTTTTGAGCCTCTGATTGTTGTCTTCATGGGAGGCGCTATTGCCTTCATCATGCTCGCAATTCTGATGCCTATTTTTGATATGAATAAGATGGTTTAACCCTCTTGGCAATGTATTTCCTAAACGGACGAGTAACTATGAAATCAATGCAATCTACAAATGAAGTTAACGTAAAAACACAACAGAAAGGCTTCTCGTTAATCGAGATTATGGTGGTATTGGTCATTATTGGGCTATTGGTGGGTATTGTGGCACCTAATGTTCTTCAGAATGTTGATGAGGCCCAGAAACAAACGGTATTTGCTAACTTCAAAAGTATTGAAACCTCTTTAAAAATGTACCGCTTGGATAACTTTGTGTACCCGAGTACAGAGCAAGGTTTAGAAGCGCTAGTGACAAAGCCAGCACTTGATCCTGTTCCTGCTAAGTATCGCAAAGGTGGCTACTTGCCTGATTTACCCAAAGATCCCTGGGGCCGAGAGTACCTTTACCTAAGCCCAGGTGAAGGTCACGAATACGATATTTATACCTATGGTGCAGACGGTGTTCCAGGTGGTGAAGGCCAAAATGCTGATTACAACAACTGGGAAAAGCCACAATAAGTAGTCGCTGAGTAGTTTTTAATAAAATTGACGGCCAGGTTTAACAATCAAATGAAGTTAATGAAGGTGAATCATTCCTCTCAATGGGGCTTCTCGTTAATTGAAATTATGGTCGTCATGCTGGTGATTGGTTTGGGGGTTGGTGTTGCTACGGTAGGCTTAATGCAACCAGATCCAGCTTCCAGATTGAAAGATTATGGTGAGGATTTTTACTCACAATTAAGTTGGGCACGCGATGAAGCTCTGCTCACTGGCGAGCATATCGGAATGGTGCCGGAGCTGGTAGGAAATGAGCCGGGCGGTCGCAACGATGGTCAAGGAGTATGGCAATTGTTGTGGCATCGCTGGCGAGACGGCGAATGGATGCCCCTAGAGCTAGAACCATTGATCCCCCCAAGAGGAATGCTCGTCGAGTTAGAAATCGATGAACAGCCTGTGGATTTGTGGCGTTGGCTGGAATATGACAAACCCTTACCCGCTGCTGTGTTTTATGGTGGAGGAGAAGCCACCCCTGCTGTGTGGATTGTCCGCTTGGAAGAAGAGTTGGCTCGCGAAGTGGAAGAGTTTGAGGATCGCCAACTTCATATGGTAATGGATGAGTTAGGACGCATTATTTGGGTTGAGCGCTCAGATTTGGATCGATGGGGCGGAGACGAGAGCGATTTAGTTGAGCGATATCGCCGCTAATAAACGTTTCGTTTTTTGCTGAGACTATTGATATCTGCCGTATTTCGTTATCACGGAGTGTGAATTCTTGAAGAAGCAATCGGGTTTTACGTTGGTTGAAGTCATTGTTGCGATGGCGATTGTGGCGGTGGCGTTACCGGCATTGCTTACCGTTATGATGACTCAAGCTGATAACGCCGTATCCATTCGAGAAAGAACTCTGGCGGAGTGGGTCGCAATCAATTTGCTTGAAGAACACCGTTTGAATTACCAACTCAGCGGTAGGGTTCTTAACGGTCGAGATACCGGCGAGGCTGAATTAGCCGGCACAACTTGGTATTGGCACGCTGAAGGAAAGGTCACGGCGGTAGAGGCGATTCGGAACTTGAAAATCTCGGTGGGTACAGACGCTTCCACAGTGAAAGATGAGCCTATCACGACATTGTCTGGATATTTGTATGAAGATACCAATACCAGTGGTAATCGAGGCTCAAATAGGAATTAACGAGAGCTGGTGTGGTTAGGTGAAAAAAGCATCCGATATGATAGCGTGTAAAAGCAGTTATTCGTCAGGTTTTACCCTCGTCGAAGTAATGGTTGCACTCGCCATTGGAGTAATGGTGACGGTGCTTGCTTACCAAACGCTCTCCGTATCAATTACCAGCAGTGAGGCCACTGCCGATGCCCTGGCAGAAATTGACGATTTGGATCGCGCATGGCAGATGATAGACCGAGACTTACGTCATGCTATTAGCCGAGCTAGTTCGTTACATGGCGTTAGATCTGTCACTGGGTTCGGAACTGAAATTGATAATGCTTACAAGTTGAAATTTACGCGCTCCGGGCGCCCGAACCCTATGAATTTACCCCGAAGTGCGTTATTGCGTGTGGGGTATCGTTGGGAAGACGAGGTGCTTTATCGTGACGCATGGCCGGAAAGCCAAGAAGCGGATATTGATAATGCGTTGTCGATGAAACTCTTAGGGAATGTGACTGACTTTCAACTTCGCTTTCTACCTGAAACGGCTAGAAATGCAGAAGGTCCTTGGGTCGATCAATGGCCAGACGGAAATGCCCAGAATGACCAAGATGAAAAAATGCCTATTGCCGTTGAAGTGACAATGGAGGTGACAGGTTACGACAAAATTGTTCGCATGTTTTCAATCAGCTCAGGCGTTGTTGTCGCTAACAACAATAATACAGCTGGTGGAAACCCTAATGCCGGTGGTGGCCGCTCTGGAGTAGGAAACCGAACGGGTGGAGGTGCGCGCACCGGTAGTGGGCGAGGAGAAGGTGGTGGGCGTGTTGAAGAATAATCAACAACGTTTATTCGCAGGACATCAATCATCGGCCTCCAGTGCACAGGGCGGGTTTGCGCTAATTACGGCACTGGTGATTGTCAGTCTAGTTGTGGCCTTGTCTATCGGAATTGCTGCCAGCCATGATCGCAGCCTTTGGTTGTCAGAAAGTCGTTGGCACGGAAATCAAGCGCTTCAATATGTCTATGGCGCAGAACAAATGGCGATTTATGCTTTAAATGAAGATTACAAGGACGACGATGAAAACCAGGAAATGGTAGACCACAATGATGAAATTTGGGCTCAGCCAACACCATTTGAGCTGGATGAGGGATGGCTAGAGGGCAATTTAACTGACGCGCAATCGAAGTTAGATATTAATCGATTGGCGGAGAAGGTTCAGAATGCCAACAATATTTCCTATGGCGCAACTGATCCACGCCGTTTTACGGAAGCGCAACGACGATTTTTAAGATTGCTTCAAAGCTTTGAAGAGCAGTATCCGGTAGATCCTTCTCAAGCAGTTGAAATCACAGAAGCTATTGTGGATTGGATTGACCAAGATGACCAAGATTTTGGTTTTGGGGGGGCTGAGAGTTTGTATTATCAGCGTCAGGATCCAATTGTGACGCCTCCAAATGGCCCAATGGCAAGTGTAACCGAGTTACTTCTTGTTCGGCACATGACACCCGAATTATATGAGTTGATTAGGCCTTTTTTGGTTGCCTTGCCCGGTCAATCTAAAGGGTTGAATGTCAATACGGCAGACGAGCATTTACTCCGTGTGTTAAATGTGGATACAGACTTACAGCCATTATCTGCTGTAGACGCAGAAAGCTTAGTGGTGGAGCGTGGGGCCACAGGTTTCCTGGATATGACGGAGTTCATGGAATCGTCGATGGCAATGAACTTATCGTCTTCTGGGAGGGGGCAATTTAGCCAAGAAGGCATTGTGTTTAATAGTGAATATTTTTTACTACGAAGTCGAATACAAGTAGGACGACAACGACGGACTATGAACTCTCTCCTGTACCGAGAAAATGGTCAGGCTAAAATAGTGAGACGTAGCGAATTTGAACTTTAAGCCGTATGGCATTTGATTGATATGAACAGACTGGTAGTAATACACGACGGGCAACAGTTGTTGTGGCGTTTAGCGCAAGATGGCAATTGGATGGGGCCGGAAGTCACCGGTGATATCCAAGAGCTTAAGCAGGCACAGCTACAAAGTAATGCGGAAATATGGCTGGCGCTATCGACGGATCAGTTGGTCATGTCTCGAACGGATTTTAATCCGGCTGAAAAAAAACATATTGGTAAACTACTGCCTTATGAGCTTGAAGATCAGATTCTTGGTGACGTTGAAGATTTCCATTTTGCCATTGGAAAAATGGATGAGAGCAAGCTCAATTTTGCTTATGTACCGAAGCGCTGGATAACCAATATTATTGATCAATTCAATGATGCGCAGATTGAAGTCGTTGTATGTTTACCTGAGCCATTGCTCATACCTTGGGAAGAGCACCAATGGACATTACGTTGGCTAGGCGGAGACTCCGTCGTTGAAGTTCGTTATGCCTATGATTTGTGCTTTCGTATTCATATTGGGTTGTTGTCTTCAACGTTGAATGCGTTGTTGGACGATGAGGAATTTTCAAAGCCCAATCAAATCAAGCTATTTGCTCAGACGTTTGAAGATTTGCAAACCTTGCAAGATGCATTGCCTGACGCTTTACAAGATATTGCCACCAGTCAGCAATGGGATCGGTGGCTGAGCCAGTCCTTAGACAAGCTAGCCCCTCTGAATTTACGTCAACAAACCCTGGCGCGAGCATTGCCCGTACAGCGCTGGTGGTTACAATGGAAGCCCGCTGTTATTGCTGCAGGTGTTGCTGCTGTTACCTACTTTGGTGTGAATTGGGTTGAATTGCTGCAGTTAAAGTATCAACACGAGAGGCACTTAGCGGCGGCTGAAGAAGCGTACCGTAGCGTTATGCCGAAAGGGGCGATGGTGGATCCGGTTAGGCAATTAACAACGCAGCTGGAAAAATATCGTTCAACCGATGACAGTGGCGGGCCCAGTGCCATTCATATGCTCTCTAAAATCACTCCTGTTCTTTCCTCTTCAGAAGGTCTGTTGATTAAAAATTTGTATTTTAACGATGGTGATATGCGATTAAACGTAGAGTCGCCTTCTTTCCAAAATATTGAAAAGCTCAGAAGCGATATTGAAGTGCAAAGTATGAGTGCTGAATTAATTAACACCAGTAATAATTCAACTGGAGTTCAGGCTAGGTTGAGAATTCGAGGATAGGGTAATGATGGAGTCGATAAACCAGCAGTGGCAAGCCCTTTCTCGCCGTGATCAAACCGCATTATTAGTGTGCTCAGTGGCGCTGATTTTGGCCGTTATTTGGTGGATGATATTACAACCAATGTCAAAAGCGGTTGATCAACAAGCCATCAGTACTCGAGCCAGTGCTGATAACTTAGCCAGAGTGAGAGAGATGGCGCTTGAGTTAAAGCAGTATCAAGCCAGTGGCTCTAGTCAAAGTTCGGGTAGTAATGCGCCGTTAAGTGAATTAATTGATCGTAGCTTGCAAACTCGAGGCTTAAAGATGAGTAGCTTTCAGCCTGTTAAAGATGGCGAGGTACGTTTACGCATTGATGATGCTGAGTACACTAAATTTGTGCAATGGCTTTACGATATGGAGCAGCAGCAAAAGCTCACGGCTCGTGAACTCACTGTGACACCAACACGAGCCAGCGGTAAAGTGTCTGTCAGTATACGGCTTGCTCGCTAAAAGGCCTTTCGTTTTTAAAGGAAAGAATGTAGATGCAAACAGTTGGAGAAATACTTCTCAATGGAAGCTAGTATTTTAAGAAACCGATGGTTGTGGTTTGCCATTGTTGTTTTATTTTTGGTGCTGGTGATTAATCGGATTCCTGCCCAGTGGGGGGCTTTTGGTTTTACACGTGCAGTGCCTGGCCTTTCTTTATCAGAAGTCAACGGCAGCCTCTGGAATGGTAAAGCGGGTAGTGCTCAGCTCGTGGTGCAGGGCGATGTGTACAGCCTTGGGCAATTAGAGTGGAAACTCAGCCCCTTCAGTTTGTTGACCTTTAATCCTTGTGCTCATGTTAGCCTTGGTTTTCAAAATCAAAGCACCAGTGGGCAAATCTGTGCGGGTAAAAATTCCCTTGAGTTAACGGATTTTGAATTGAGCTTACCAGCGGCGTTAGCGGAGCTTTGGTTTCCTATGAACTTGGATGGTGATTTTTCACTAATGATCAGTAAGGGGAAATTGGAAGGCCGCCAGGTGAAAACATTGGATGGGAACTTATCTTGGCGAGGAGCCCGCTATCATGATGGTCAGCGCTGGATTGATGCTGGCAGCTTTGGAGCCACATTGGTTGATGACTCCCAAGGTGGTATTAATGCAAAAGTGACAGATTTAGGTGGCCCATTGCTCGCGAAACTGGATGCCAATTACAATCCCATATTGCGGCCAAATGATATGGTGGGTTTACTGGTTAAAGGCGAGGTTGGTGCTCGGGAAAGTGCTCACCCTGAGCTGAAACGGGTTGTACCCATGTTTGCTCAAGTCGTAGGGGAGCCGAGTGAAAACGGTTATCTCATTGAGTGGCAACAATGACTTTTTCCTGAGTGCCCTTGCCACCTGCGAGTTGTTGCTTAGGTGGCGTCGCAACTCGCTCACCAGTAGCTTAATTTTGACGGTAATCTTCTGGTTGGTGGTGGTATTACCAGTTTCAGCGAATCACTCTCAGCAGACGCCAAAGCTTCCTATACCATTTGAACAACACGTCCTATCTTATACCTCCCTTTCAACTCAAAAAACGCTTCATCAAACGTCTGGCTCGAAAGTTGCCAAGCCCATTAATTTTCGTTGGTATGTTGATGAGTGGCCCATAATGGGTACGGAAGTGTCTGCTCGTATTCATCATGATCAAGCCGAAGAGGCGCGCTTACTTTTGAAGCACGTTAGGGAGGAGATGCAACGAATTGATAACACTTATAGCCCATATAAGCCTAATAGTGAATTATCTCGGGTTAATCGCCTCGCCTCTCAAGCACCACAAAAAGTATCCGATGAATTTTATGCATTGATTAAAAAGGCCCTATGGGTATATGAACGGAGTGCAGGTGCATTCGATATTACTTATGCGTCAGTAGGTCATTTGTATAATTATCGAAAAGCGGAAGCTCCTACAGACGATGAGATTAAGGCGTTAAAGCCTGCGATTGGGAGTGTGGGGATTACGTTAAATGATCGTCATCAAAGTGTTTATTTTTCCGATGAGCGTATCAAAATTGACTTGGGTGGGTTGGCCAAAGGGTACGCCGTTGATAGCGCGATAACCTTATTGGCGAAATCAGGTATAAAACATGCCAGTGTCAGTGCTGGAGGAGATACCCGCCTTTTAGGAGATTATGTTGGGCGGCCTTGGATGGTGGGCATAAAAAACCCGCGACTTGTTGGCGCCAGCTCTAATAATTGGGAAGAACAACAAGTCATGAAAATCCCAATGATAAACGAAGCCATTTCGACTTCAGGAGACTACGAGCGCTTTTTTATTGATGACGATACTCGTGAACGTGTGCATCACATTATTGACCCTGGCACGGGAAAATCGACCAATGAAATGATGAGCGTAAGCGTTATTGGCCCGGAGGGTTTCAATACAGATCCTTTGTCAACCGCCCTATTTGTACTTGGGTTTGAAAAGGGTCTTGAGCTCATTGAGAAAATTCCAGGCTATGAAGCCATATTTATCAGACGAGATGGCCAAGTAAAATATTCGTCAGGCTTGGTCAATCCAGAATAAATAATTTCTTGTTTTTATTATAAAAATCGGACCCTTATAATAAAAGTATCGTTTATGTATCGATGGCGTCATCAACTTCTACAATATTGTGAGGTTTTGTGCTCTTTGACGCATTTCATTGGTTGCCTCATCAGTACACTTTGATTCAGCTGTATACAATGTGACACAGTTTTACAAAAACAGTGTGAACTTGTCCAAATCTAAGCCATGGTTACACTAGGGTATTGTCGTCGGATTTTGTATTTTTTTGAGCTTGGGTGAGTTTGTCATTAAAACCCATCAATCACTCAGTAGGATTTGTTATTTGGCCGAGCCGTTTTCATACTCAGCCCTAAGTCTGAACAACAAGCAGTAACGTTCAGCATTAGTAATAAGGTTTACTTTCTTAAATGATTTCATTTAAGCCTCTTTGTATTTGGGAGACTTCATTTTCATGTCAGGTAGGAAAAATCACGTTTGGTCTTTTATCGCGGCTTGGTCATCTATATTGTCGCTCTCATTGTTGTTCTCAAGTGGCACATTATCTCAAGGCGTTGAGGAAGTGGATGCGGGGGAAACACAAGCTGGTCAGACTATTGAAGATCTCAAAAAAGAAGTGTTAAAACTTAACCGAGATCTTTTAATTCTAGAAGAAGAACTTTTGTATCCGGCAAGTTCACAATTGGCGCTCTATTTATCGATGGATGTAGGGGAATACTTTGAATTGAATTCAGTCAAAGTCCACTTAGACGACAAATTAGTGGCCAGTGAATTGTATACCCCTCATCAAACTGATGCGTTATATCGTGGTGGCGTGCAGCAATTGTATCTTGGTAATTTAAAAACGGGGGATCACACCCTTAGCGCATTCTTTGTGGGGATAGGGCCAGAGGGGCGTGAATACAAGCGTGCGGCTTCTGTAACGATTAACAAAGAAACCACCGGGAAGGTGTACGAGTTGCGAATAATAGACTCGGGAGCAAAACTCCAACCTCTTTTTGACATCAAGGAATGGCAGTTGTAATGGTTTTACGCTGGACGAGTGTGGCCCTCTTCGCGGCAAGTATTGCGTCTTCTTCTTTAGCAAAAGAGCAACCTTTGACTTCTGTGGCGGATCTACGCTACGGGGTGGCGTTGTATCATTATTTTCAGGATGATTACTTTTCGTCATTGAGTGAATTGATGGTGGCGGAAGAAGAAGGTGGAATACACGGTCATGGCGATAACCCTGAGTTAATTGAAGGGGGTATCAGTCTTGCGTTTGGAATGTATGATCAGGCTGAGGCAACCTTTACCCGCTTATTAACCGAAGACAGGTCAGAAGCGGTGCGCAATACAGCGTGGTTTTATTTGGCAAAGCTGGCTTATCTACGAGGAGAGTGGGCAAAAGCTAAAGCATCGCTTGATCGCTTAATGGTTGAGTCATTGTCATCGGAAATGGCGGCTGAGCAACAGGTTATGCGAATTAACATTGACCTGCGTGCCGGGAGTGTTCAAAACGCGATTTCTGCATTGGAAGAATCTGAAAACTTGGGTATTTGGGAAAATTACGCACAGTTTAATATTGCTTCATCGTTAAGTAGAGAAAACCAACACACCGTCGCGGTTCCTTACTATCAGGCAATTTACCAAGAGCCATTGCTTGAAGACGCACAAGTACCGGATGAGCAATTGGCTTTAAGAGATAAAGCGCATACTGCCGCTGGTTATAGTTTTCTTGCCAGTGAAAATTGGCAAGAAGCGCTGAATGAGTTCCGACAAGTAAGATTGGACACTACCTTCTCGACAAAGGCGTTATTGGGTTATGGGTGGGCTGCCTTTTCACAAGAAAACTACAGTGAGGCCATTACGCCCTGGCAGGAATTGTTAAGGCGTGATCATCAGCTGTCGGAAGTACAGGAAGCGATGATTGCACTGCCCTATGCGTATGAAAAAATGGGGGCACCAGGGGATGCACTTCAACAGTACCTCAATGCAGAGACTGCGTTTGAGAAAGAGCTGGATCGAATTACCAGTGCGGTGCAAGTTCTAGGCAATGCTAACCTTCTGCCGCTATTGAAGATTGATATCGACAAAAACAGTTCTTGGCTAAACGAAGAAGAAGTGCTTCGTGCTCCGATTATTAACTATCTTCAAGTTCTCGTCTCCCAGAATCAATTTAATAACGACTTACAAGAACTCAGAGATTTGTATGCTCTTCGTCAACAGCTCGCTCTTTGGCAAGACAAATTAGACCATTATGACCATTTGATCGCTGCCAAATCCGTTGCCAGAAAAACGCAGGTGCAAAAGATTCAAGACCAGGCGTTTGTGGAAAAGATTTCACAGTTAGAAGCCGAGCGTGATGCAGTCAGTGCCGAGATTGAGCGAATAAAGTCAGAGAAAGATTACCTGGCTTTGGCGCTTAATGATCGCCAAGAGTTAGTGGACAGAGTAAAGCAGACGACAGCAGCTATTGAGAAGCTCGGTAGCAAAGTGAATACAGAAAATGTTGCCAAGCAAAAATTGCTTGCAGGAATTCTTTTTTGGGAAAGTAGCGAAAAATACCATACGTTGCTCTGGGATCTTGAGCAGCGTCAAGCTCAACTGATACAAGATCTCAACGCGCTTTCTGGAAATTACGAGCATTTGCAGGCGGTGATACGTAATGCGCCAGATGTGGTACCTCAGCGGGCGAAAATTGCGGCCCACCTTGCCAAACTCCAGGCACAGGTTCAAACATTGGATGCCGGTATTGCCAGCGCCGAGCAAAACCTTAAGGAAAAAATGTTTGCTCAATTGGAATTTCAACGAAAACGCGTGAATTATTACCAAGGCGAAACGCGTTTGGCTATTGCGAGGTTGTATGACACGACCACGCAAATGGAGCCAGACCCGATCAGTAATGAAGCGACAATCAAGCCAGTCCAATCCGGGAACGGTACTCGACCGCTTGGCGGGAGTGCTCGAATTGGTGGCGAATCCCCGGCGATTGAATCTTCCCAAAACTCAACGAGTTCACCACAATCCAATTCTGTAGCAGAGCCTGATGCTACGGAAATAACAGATGACCTCGTTGGAGATGATGATATTGGGGAGGATGAACTGTGAAGCGTTTACGCTCCCCCATCGCTTTAGTGGCAACAATATCGCTTTTGATTGGTTGCAGTTCTGTTGACACTCTTGATTCTGGGCCGACGCTTAGCGATCTGCAACCCGCCGTTTTACCCGATACGAATCACCCAGTACCAGAAATTTCTTTGGACGATATTGAGCAACACTATCGCAAAGCACTGTCTACCGCTGAAAACCCTGAAACTCGACGGAAAATTTTAATTCGGCTTGCGGGTTTGGACATGGCTCGTAGCGAGCAAAACCTGGTGGATGCAAACCAGCCTGGGCAGTTCTTTGATACGACGATCTCGATGTATCAAGAGTTGATTGATTTACAGCAGCAACAACCCGAAGGGGTCGATACCAGTATCGATGAGCTGATGTATCAATTGTCAAAAGCGTATGCGTTGGATGGTCGTACAGAAGAATCGGATGCCACACTAGAGCAATTGGCCCGAGAATACCCAACATCGCCATTTTTGGCTGAGTCCGATTTCCGTCGTGCTGAGCGGGACTTTGCACGACAAGATTATCGCAGTGCCAGTGCCGGTTATGCCAGTGTCGTCATGGCTGGCCCCGAGTCAGCATTCTATGAGAACGCGCTTTATATGTTGGGGTGGAGTTTATTTAAGCGCGGTATTTATGAAGATGCCATCGATTCCTTTACTGGATTATTGGATATTTATCTCACCGATGGCTCAGAGTTAGAAGACCTCACCGGGACACCCCGAAATTTAACGGAAGATACTTTAAGAGTCATCAGCCTTTGTTTCAGTTATCTTGATGGCCCGCTCACCATCGCATCGACCTATGATCGACTGGGTGCGCGTGACTATGAGCATATGCTCTATAGCAATCTAGCGGGGTTGTATCTAGAGAAGCAGCGTTTTAACGACAGCGCAGATGCCTATGAAATGTTTATTCAACGTTATCCACTAAGCGATAAAGCCCCTCAATTTAGTGCTGCAAAAATCGATGTGTATGAAAAGGGCGGTTTTCCAGATTTGCAAATTGCCGAACGGGCAAACTTTGTTCGCCGGTATGGCGTGAATAGTGAATATTGGGCATTAAAAGACGATGAGGCTCGTGAAGTACTCAAGAAAACGCTCCACCCTTTTATCATCGACTTGGCTAAGTATCGGCACACTCGTGCTCAAAGATGGGAAGTTCAACTGGCCAAGCAGCCTGCTGGCGTTCCTCTAAAACTGGATAGCGATATTATTGACGGCCCTGCTGTCATCAATGAGTTTGCTTTAGCGGCTCGTTGGTATCGAGAGTTTGTCGAAACTTTCCCTGCCGATAAAAATACGGGAGAAATGACGTACTTATTGGCCGAATCCCTCTACTCTGCAGGTCAAGTAGAGGCGGCTTATGCGGAGTACCGTAATGTCGCTTACAAGCATAAAGATGAACGTTATGGCTCTGAAGCGGCCTATTCTGCGGTGGTACTGGCAAGAGAGTTACGTGATAGCAGTAACGCTCCTGAGCAACAAACCTATTGGAATACTCAGTTAATCGACAGTGGGTTGCGATTTGCTGAGTTTTATAAAGGTGATCAGAGAGCGGTGGTGGTACTGGCGGATTCTGCACAGTTATTGTTGAACGCCAATCAGCCACAACGGGCGATCGACGCCGCGTTGGAAGTCACATTGTGGCAGCCTGCGCCAGAAAAAGAGGTATTGAAAACCGCTTGGTTGGTGGCGGCACAGGCGCAGTTTGACACGGACCAATATGGCCAAGCGGAATTTGCCTATTCACAAGTGTTGGCGTTATTACCGAAAAACGACCCACAGCGAGAAGCCATTCGTCAGCGCTTGGCGGCCAGCGTGTATCAGCAAGCGGAGATGCTATTGGCTACAGGCGACCGCCAAGGTGCAGTGGATCAGTTATTGCGGGTTCGATCGATGTTGCCTAACTCCGATATCGCGACCACTGCGCATTTTGATGCCGCTAATTACCTCATGGAGATGGAAGACTGGGGAAGAGCAGAGCAGGAGCTTCTATCGTTTCGCCAGCAACACCCTAATCATGAGTTGACGTCTTCTATTGGTGCCAAGTTGGTTGTGGTTTATCAAGCCCAGCAGAGCTGGAGTGCAGCAGCGAAAGAGTTGAAGCGTGTCATTGCCAATGACAGTGACCCCGAAGCAAAGCGTCAATCGCAATTGCTGATGGCTGAATTTTACGAAAAAGCCGGGGATATGGAAAACGCGATTGATAGCTATCGTTCTTATGCCCATGGCTATCCAGAGCCGTTTGACGAAAATATTGAAGCACAACAAAAAATGACTGAGTTGTATGCGCAAACCCAGCAAGTGGATAAGCGCAATTTCTGGTTACGAAAAATCATTGCCACCCACGATGCCGCTGGAGCGCAAGCGAGTGATCGAAGTTTGTACTTGGCCGCTACGTCAGCGGGTGATTTAGCAGAGCAGCAATATCAAGTATTTGAATCAATCCCGCTTAGGTTACCGCTCAAAACCAGCTTGAAGAAAAAGAAATCGGCGTTAGAAAAAACCTTAAAGGCATATGAAAAAGCGTTGGACTACGACATTCAAGACGTGTCCACTAAAGCCACGCATCGAATTGGAGAGGTGTACGCTCAACTCAGTCGAGACTTAATGGATTCGGAGCGACCTAAAGGCCTTAGTGATCTTGAGCTGGAGCAGTATGAAATCTTACTGGAAGAACAGGCCTATCCATTTGAGGATCAAGCGATTGAAATTCTTGCCAAAAACTCCGAGAGAAGTTGGCAAGGGGTTTACGATGAGTGGGTGAAAGAAAGCTTTGACTCTCTTGCAAGGTTATTACCAGGGCGTTACAACAAACCTGAATCCAGTCTGGAGTTTTCTAATGAAGTTTATTAGTCCTTTTGCCACGTGCTTGGTGGCATTGCTCCTGATTGGTTTGGTTGGGTGCGCTCAATTACCCAACGTCGGAGGAGAGCCGAGTGATACCAAAGAGGTTGAAGAAGGCGACTCTAAAGAAGCTGATGTGCTTGGTGATTCCGATGGCACCGACGAAGGTCTTGCGCCTGTTCGTCAAGTTAGCCCCAACCCTTATTTAGCCAACCCGAAACCTATTGCGACAGACATACAAAGAGCGTTTGATGAAGCCATTGTTGCTCAGCAGTCTGAGGATTGGGCAGTCGCAGAGTCTTTGTGGCGTCAAATCTCCACCCAAGCGCCAGAGTTGTCTGGGCCGCATCTCAATCTTGGTATTGTTCTGCAGGCAACAGATAGGCCAGCTGCCGCTGAAAGTGCTTATCTTGAAGCCATTAATGTGAATCAACAGAATGTGTTTGCTTACAATCAGTTGGGGGTCCTTAAGCGGAAATTGGGTGAATTTACTGAGGCAGAAACCTTCTACCTAAAGGCGCTCGATGTGTGGCCCGATTATGCACAAGCTCATAAAAACCTTGGCATTCTCTATGATTTATATATGGGTCGCTTAGCGGATGCGCTCAAACATTATCGTGCCTATCAATCACTCACACAGGAGGAGGATAGAGCGGTAAAAGGTTGGGTGGCCGACCTCGAACGCCGTGTTCAGTCGATGAGTGGTTCCGATGCGGGCGCGTCATAACCCGAGAATGATTGGTATGTTGTGGATAATCCGGTATTACGAAAATAGGCAGATTGGTGAATCTAGGGTCATTGGCTTATGAGAAGACGAATACTTTTGTTTAGAACTTTTTTCGTGATGAGTCTTTCAGGCTGGTTATGTTTATCGGGTGTTAAAGCGTTGGCTCAGGGAAATGTAGTCAACATTGATGAAACGGTAACGGGTAACCAAGAGCAGCCAAAAGTGCTTTATATTGTTCCCTGGAAGTCAGCGGCAAATCAAGAAAACCTTGAACAAGATCTTCAGTCGCAGCTCTTGTCCGGTGTTTTTGATCATTTAGAAAGGGCGGAATTAAAGCGAGAAATTATCTTAATGCAACAAAATGAGAATCAAACTGAATAATCGCAACTCAGTTGATCAATTTATTTTTGCAATACCTTTTTGTTTAGGCTGGCACAAAACATAGCGCAAAAAATTATGGTAAGCGCTAAATAATAACTTGTTGTTTGCGTGCGATAAAAAATAACAAGAGTGAATATGTGACAAAAATGCGCAGTTTTCAGTGTATTCCAAGTTGAAAAGTGTCATTTCTTGTCAGCGGGCTGCAGTAGAGTGTGAGGTTTAGCGCTTATTTACACAATACAGTTTAGATCACACTTAAACTGTGGCACCATTTTAAAAAATATTGGCGGCTTCTTATTTTTAAACCTATTTTTGAAACAGCATTATTTGTGTTTACAAATTGGTTACAAATACAGTGTTTAAAACACTGGCCGACAGGTTTTATCTTAATGGCTTTTATGCAGGTGATGGCATTATGGATTTCTTCAACACAGTTGTGACTTTCTTTCAAAGCGGTGGCTCCTTCATGTACCCCATCGCAGTAGTCTTGGTTATTGGGCTTGCGATTGCTGTAGAGCGTTGGATGTTTTTGACCTACGCTAAACAATCCAACAAGCGCGCTTATAACCAAATCATGCCGTTACTAAAGAAAAAAGATTACGCCTCCATTGTAAAGATGGGGCAGAATGGCGGTGCTCCAGTCAGCCGAATTATTGCAGCTGGTGTGGTGCGTATGGCTGAGTCCCCACGTCGTGATGATATTGAATTGGCCATGGAGGAAGGTGTATTAGAAGCCATGCCTCGTTTAGAAAAGCGCACGAACTATCTCGCAACACTGGCAAACATTGCTACCTTACTTGGCTTGTTAGGTACCATTATTGGTTTGATTGCCGCCTTCACTGCAGTGGCGAACGCAGATCCAACCGAAAAAGCCTCACTCTTATCTCAAAGTATTTCGGTTGCTATGAATACGACTGCATTTGGTCTTATTTCCGCAATTCCACTTCTATTAGCCCATGCCGTTTTGCAGACAAAAACCACTGAAATTGTGGATAGCTTGGAAATGGCGGGAGTGAAATGTTTAAACGTAATTTCTGGCGGCTCTGTGAGTAAAACTCGCAATGTAGATCGATAACACTTTCAGCGAGTCATTAACGTGACCACGATTTATCTTTTCTGCCAGGATTTCTACGATGTTTCGACATAGGCACAAACGCAATTTTGAGGCCGAACTGGATATCACCTCGTTCATGAACTTGATGATTATTCTGGTTCCTGTACTCCTTATGAGTATGGTGTTTTCTCATGTGACAGTGTTGGAGTTAACGCTACCCGATTCGGCATTGTCAGACAGTTCAAATCCTGATGAGCCGAAGTTGCTTGAGGTTGTTCTTCGCGATGACTATCTGGATGTGAATTACCCTGCGGGCATCCGCGTTAAGCGAATTGAAAAAATAGCGGCGCCTATTGAGGATGAGAATAACATTGCACCAGTGGACGGGGCAGATAGTGGTACGACAACAGAGCTTGTGCATAATTTCGAATTGTTATCGCTGACACTGCAAGAGTTGAAACGGCAACTCAAGGAGAAGGGCATTGAAAAGCGCGATATTTTATTGCTATCGCAGCCCAATACGGATTATCAAACCATCATCAGTGCTATGGATACCGTCCGTTCCTTTAAAGCCGTAGTGGTAGCCGATGTGGTGGATGCAGAACTTTTCCCGGCAATCTCATTAGGTGATGCGCCAGTGGCTGCTGAGGGAGGTGCCCAATGAAACAATCTCTCAGAGCAAAACGGATGGCGAAACATCATCGTCGATTGGGTGGGGCGAATAAGTTAAACCTTGTTTCCTTAATGGATATCTTCACAATTTTGGTTTTCTTTTTGCTGGTTAATTCTTCGGACGTTGAAGTATTGCAAAACAATGAGGCCATTACATTGCCGGAGTCCGTTGCAGAGCAAAAGCCAGAGTCAACATTGGTTATTATGGCGAGCGCTGAGGATATTATCGTTAGTGGGCGCAGCCTCGTAAAAGTCCCTGAATTATTGATGAGCCCCGATAGTGATATTTCCGCTTTGGCCGAAGAATTAAAATACGTAGCACAGAGGGCAGGCCCCTTGACGGAATTAGAGCAAGAAAAAGGCCGCGCCGTCACTATTATGGCGGATGAAACAACCCCATATGCTCTGTTGAAAAAAATCATGAGTACCTGTGCGACCAATGATTATCGCGATATTTCCTTTGCGGTAAGTCAGGTTCCCACCAAAGATTTGGACCCTTCGACGCTTCCTCTTGGTCCAGGTGGAGAATCGCTACCTTCCGGTACTGGTGGTGATACTCCCGCCGTCGATACAGGCATGGAGGGGTAAAATGAGCGTAGCGTTTAATACGGCGATGCTCAATCTTGAGCTGCCATGGCAGTCTGGCCATAAAGAAAATAGCCGCTTCAAAAAAATCGCGACCATTATGCTGGCGGTGTTGTTCGTCGTGGGTGTCGTTATTCCGATGATTCCCATACCAGAGAAAACACGCGAAGAGAAAGAAACGCTTCCGCCTGAATTAGCACGCGTGGTGTTAGAAAAGAAAGAAATTCCTAAGCCTGAACCTAAGAAAGAAGAGAAAAAGCCAGAGCCGAAAAAGGAAGAAAAGAAGCCTGAGCCTAAAAAAGAAGAGCCTAAGAAAGAACCGGAAAAAATTGTTGATAAAAAGCCGGAGCCTGCGCCGACGGTAGAGAAAGCTCGTGAAAAAGCGGCAACTAGCGGCTTGTTGCAATTTCAGGATGATCTTGCCGATATGCGTGAGGCAATGGATTCCAGCAAGTTAAGTAGCAGTAGCTTAAGTCGTGGAGAATCTCAGGCGAAACAGTTGGATCGCTCGGTGATTACCAATAAAGCAAAACAGTCCAGCGGTGGCATTAACACCGCAGCGCTCAGTCGTGATACCGGTGGTGTTCGCCTCTCTGGTAAAGAAAATACAACCGTCAGTAGTGAATTGGCCGATGCCCAAGGCAAGAACCCGGTTTCAGCGGGCAAAGGCAAGGCACGTTCTGGCCGTGGTGATCAGGATATTCGTGCGGTGATGGACCGCAATAAAGGAGCAATTTTCGCCATTTACAACCGTGAGCTTAGAAAAGACCCAAGCTTAGAAGGTAAAGTAGTCGTGAAAATGGTGATTGAGCCTAATGGGTCTATTTCTGATATCCAAATTGTATCCAGTGAATTGAATAACCCGGCACTAGAGAAAAAGCTCCTAGCGCGTATTCGATTGATTAATTTTGGTTCTCGTGATGTCAATCAAACCACTGTCAATTACACATTGAGCTTCTTTCCCGCTTAATGATTTACATTTCGCTTAGATCAAACGTTATTAATAAACACAGTCTTAATACGTTACTTTGAGTGAAGGGTTGTTTAAGTGAGGGAGTGCTTTAAAGATATCGGCGCGGCAAGGTAAGGTGGTGTTAATGATAAAAAAGGCAGAGTAATTATACTCTGCCTTTTTTATTGGATTGCATTAAATTTATCTGGTGGTCTCAAACATGTGTTTTTTAATAAGCATTTTTATTAAAGATGCGAAAAGGAGTGAGTAATAGGATCTTAATGTCCAAAATAGGACTCCAACGATTGATGTATTCCAAGTCACTTTTTACACGAGACTCCATGTCGCTGATTTCTCGTGTTTCCCCTCTGAAGCCTCGAATTTGAGCGAGACCTGTCATGCCTGGTTTAATACGGCTGCGGGCAAGATACGATGAGATTTTTTCACTGTAAAAATTGTTGTGGCTCACCGCATGAGGTCTTGGCCCGACTAAAGACATACTACCAAACAAGACATTAAACAGCTGGGGCAATTCGTCCAAACTGGTACGCCTTATAAAACGGCCAACAGAGGTAATGCGATCGTCGTTTTTTTCCGCCTGTTTAACATAGTGATCTGCCTCGTGGACATACATACTGCGAAATTTATAGACAAAAAATCGTTTACCATTCCAGCCATCCCGTTCTTGTCGAAAAATAACTGGGCCAGGAGAAGAGCGTTTAACGGCAATAGCAATGGAAATGAGCAATGGCGCAATCAATAAAATGACTGCACCGGAAATGCATTTATCCATGACATTTTTAATCAGTGCTCTGCTGCCACCAAATAGGGGTGTTTCGTTTAGGGTAATCAATGGAAGCCCAGAGATTTCGCGAATGCAGTGATTTAACAAGTCAAACTCATAAATATCCGGTACCCAAATAACATCCACGTGCTGGTTCTTTAGAGCATTGTAATGTTCCATCAACTGGGGTGTTTCTTGTAAAGAGAGAGCGACATAAACCCGTTGAATGTTTTCATTTCGAATCAATTGTTTTAAATCATCAAAGTTAAAGACAGATTTGATTTTTGAGGGGAGAGAATAACTTAATTCACTATTGGAATAGTCGCATACAGCGATCAGATTTTCATCCAGCCAAACATTATCAGAAATGCGTTCCGCTAACCGATAGACGATATCCCCCGAACCGACAATAACAGTACGTGAGCGGTTGCGACGAACACTACGGGCGAATAGTTGGAGTTGTAATAGAACATAATGAATTAATGACTGCATAATTAAGCTGATGCAGACCCAATAACCTAGTAAATTTCGATCATAGACTTGGGTGCTTTCGGTAAAAAAGCCGACAGCAGTCAATGAAAGCACAACCAAGCCCCAAGCCCTTCCTGTTCGTAACACGCCTTGAAAGCCACTCATTCTACGTCGTCCTACACCAATACTTGGGTAGATGATCAGCATTAACAGCCCTGTTGTGACAATTAACTGAGAGTGAATTCTGGTAAATTCAGTACCAAATAATGTCAGGCAGAGTGAAAGAGAGAAGGCAACGGTGAGTAAATAAAATGCGTACTCAAACCAGATAATTAATGAGTCGTGCCGTTGAAGCAGGCGTTTGTATGTAGCGTGATTGTGTTGTGGGCGAGATACAGAAACAGGCGACGAATCGATAGCTTCCTTGACACTATTCATAAAGGCTTCCCTGTATTTTTGGTGATTAGGTAAAGCGGTGTCTCGTTACGTTGTGTTACCTATGGTAGATGAGTTATGCGCCATTAGCAAAAAACGGCTGGTATCTGTTTTTTATAAAATAGTTCCTCTTTTATCGCAAGTGAATTCTTTTTCTGTATTTTTCTGGTTGGAACAGAAGGGTAAACCAACACAGGCTATTTTTTTCGACAACTCATAAATGAGTGGATTTTGCCAATACAAATTATAGCCAATGCAATAGGTGGTTTTATAAGAAAACAATCTCAGTGTTTGAGTCAATGGTTTTGATTAAACGAGAGAAGTTATCTGAATGACGTTGCTCTGTTAACTACAATAAATTCACACAGACGTTTAGTTTATATACATTTTTATGTGTCAATACACGAAACATAAACATCATTGATATAGCGGAGGTGTAATGGATATTTCGACCCCAGACATATGCGATCAATTCCCGGAAGAGGTGCGAGTATTAGAACCCATGTTTGCCAATTTTGGTGGTATTGCTCGATTCAGTGGTGAAGCGGTGACGGTGAAGTGCTTCGAGGATAACTCAAAGGTAAAAGAGTTAGCCGCCACGGATGGACGAGGAAAAGTCTTGGTAGTCGATGGCGGTGGTTCTCCACGTCGTGCATTGATGGGGGACATGATTGCGGCTAATGCAGCGGATAATGGTTGGGCTGGGGCGGTTATCTATGGGTTTGTTCGTGATGTGGATGAATTAGCGGAAACGCAAATAGGCATCCAAGCCTTGGGCAGTTTTCCCATTAAGACGGATAAACGAGGATTGGGAGATGTGAATGTCCCTGTGACTTTTGCGGGGACAACGATTATCCCAGGTAATTTTGTGTATGCTGATGATAACGGGATTGTGATTTGTGATCGTGACGTACTGTCGGTTAGTTAACTATCTTATTGTTGAGTTATTAATTGTTTAGCCATCCATTATTTAGTTATCGATGGTATTGCTGTCGCATGGTCTGTGGGGGTTAGGTACTGAATGGCCCGCCCTAGAGGATTCGAACCTCTGACCTTTGCCTCCGGAGGGCAACGCTCTATCCAGCTGAGCTAAGGGCGGGTAATAAGAAGGTGCATGACCGTTGTGTGGCAATGCGCCGCGAATGATACCGAGTTAGGTCCATCGCGTCTAGCAACCTGTATTCCACTTGGTTGAAATTGGAGCATTTCCCCCTAAACGCATTTGTAGCTATAATCCGCGCTCAATTAGAACTGCTTTTATCATTAGGTTGCCTAGCTGAGACGATAATTCATAATGCACTGGGCAATCGCATTCAACCGCGAACTGATGACGTAGAAAAACCGCGAGGAGAAGCCGTGACTTCAACATCTATATTTAGCCTGATTGCCACTGCTGCAACATTAGCAGCGTTAGCCTTAACTGCGGTAGCGGCAGACGTCGAAGAGGGAATCGAAAGCCGTATTAAATCAGTAGACAGTGTGTGTATGTCTGGAGATGAGTGTGCGGCGGCGCCTGTTGCGGCGGCACCTGCGGAGCCTCGAACTGGCGCAGAAGTGTATGACACTAAATGCACGACCTGTCATGGTTTAGGTGTTGCCGGCGCACCGAAAATGGGTGAAGCCAGTCAATGGGGCCCAAGAGCTGCACAGGGCATGGACACCTTATTTGATCATGCTTGGAATGGCTTTAATGGCATGCCAGCAAAAGGCTTGTGTATGGATTGCAGCGAAGATGAAATCCGAGGTGCCATTCAGCACATGCTGGATAACAGTCAGTAATAAGATCCGCTGTTAGTTCCCTTTACCAATGAACCGGCCGAAATGGCCGGTTTTTTGTGCCTGTAGGTAAATCAATCGGGGAGTATTTATCAAGCACTTGCTCTTACTCCGCATTCTCGGCGTGCAGAGCTTCCAAGGTATCGGTCACCTCTAGCCATTCTTCTTCGGCTTCTTCCAATTGTTGAACCACATCGGCTTGTTCTTTCAATAAGGCTTGTAATTGGGCTTTTTGCTCGGGGTTGGCGTATAAAGTTTCATCGGCCAGTGCCGTTTCCAGCTCATTCTTTCGTGACGCCAGTTGCCCCATTGCAGTTTCGAGCTTTTTAACTCGGTTAGTGAGTGGTTTGAGTTTCTCTCTTAAGGCCGCCGCCGCTTGTCGCTGGCTTTTCCGGTCTATCTTTTCAACGGCTTTGGGGGGCGTTTCTTCTGCTGTGCTGGGGGTTTCTGAGTGCGTATTTAAGACGTTTTTCGCATCGGCGTTTCTTTGGCTCAACCAGCGTTGGTAGTCTTCCAATGTGCCGTCAAATACTTCAACTTTTCCGGCGTCAACCAAGACGAAATCAGTAACCGTGTTGCGAAGTAGGTGACGATCATGGGAGATAATCACCACCGCTCCGGCATAAGCTTGTAGCGCGACTGTCAATGCGTGACGCATTTCCAAGTCCAAATGGTTGGTGGGCTCGTCCAGCAGCAATAAATTGGGCTGTTGCCAAGCAATGATGGCCAGAGCTAAACGGGCTTTTTCACCTCCAGAAAAGGGACGAATGGGTTCGAGAGCGCGATCACCATGGAAGTCAAAGCCGCCTAAAAAATTACGGATGCTTTGTTCTGTGGCATTTGGAGATAAGCGTTGTAGATGCAGAGCGCAGGAGGCGTCCATATCCAACGCTTCCAGTTGATGCTGGTTAAAATAGCCAATATGAAGGTGTTCACCGCACACCCGTTCACCTGACAGCAATCCAGTTGATTCTGCAATGCATTTAATTAGTGTGGATTTCCCTGCGCCGTTAGCGCCGAGTAAACCCAAACGTGTTTCCGGGGTAATGCTGATGTTCACAGTGCTTAACAGCGGTGTTTGATCGTACCCCAATACCCCGTTATCCAAGCGTACCAGCGGCGTTGACATTTTTTCTGTGCAGGGAATAGAAAATTGAAAAGGCGAATCTATATGAGCTGGAGCAATGGCTTCCATGCGTTGTAATTCTTTTAATCGACTCTGAGCCTGTTTGGCTTTGGTCGCTTTGGCCCGAAAACGACGAACAAAATTTTCAATTTCGTTAATACGACGTTGCTGTTTTTCAAAGGCTTGCTGTTGCTGAGACAGCCGTTCGGCTTTTTGTCTTTCGTAGCTGGAATAATTCCCTGCGTAAAGAACTAACTCTCGTTGCTCAATATTCACCACTTCACTAATGACTTGATCGAGAAAATCTCGGTCATGGGAGATCAGCAGTAATGTGCCTTGGTAGCGTTGCAGCCATTGTTCAAGCCAGACGGTGGTGTCTAAATCCAGGTGGTTAGTGGGCTCGTCTAGCAGGAGTAATTCCGATGGACGCATGAGTGCTTGAGCAAGATTTAATCGGATACGCCATCCACCCGAAAAGCTGTTTACGGGCTTTTGATAGTCCTGGTTGGTAAACCCTAACCCTTGTAGCAGTTGTTCGGCACGTACACTGGCGTTATAGCCATCAATGGTTTCGAGTTGCGCGTACAGTTGCCCGAGTCGCTCTCCGTTACTGCCGTCATCTTCGGCAATCGCGTTTTCGATATTTCGTAGCTCGGTATCGCCGTCAATCACATAGTCCAGTGCAGAGCGTTCACTGCCGTCCACTTCCTGGGCCATATGGGCAATTCGCCAGTCGTTCGGGATATCACAATGGCCTCCATCGGGCTGTAATTGTCCAAGCAAGAGCTTAAATAGGCTGGATTTGCCACAGCCATTGGCACCGATAACGCCAATTTTGTGGCCCGGATAGATACGCAGGCTGGTTTCTTCAAGCAAAGGCTTAGTGCCGCGTTGTAAGCTGAGTTCGTTCAATGTAATCATGGCGGCATTCTACATGGCAGAGGTGTAAACCGTAATGGTACTGGAGAATGATCTCTGGAAATTTTCTCTTAAAACCTATGCTCATGCACAGGTTGCAGAGTATTGCTTGCAGCTTCAGGATGAATTTGGAGTGAATGTGAACCTTATTCTCTGGTGCTTATGGCTAGAGAGTCGTTCTATTGCTATTTCAAGCGAGGATATTCATCAGGCTAATTTGGCGGTTGCACTGTGGCAAGAAAGGATTACTGTGCCGCTTCGCGAAGATCGCAGGGCCTTGAAGCTTCTGGTTGAGGATTGTTTTCATTACCTGCAATTGAGGGAGCAAGTTAAAAGGCTGGAGCTGCTTAGTGAACAATATCAGCAGTTTATTTTGTGGCGTTACTCTGCCTCAGTCATTTCAAGCTGGCAGGCCTACGTAAAATCCGAAATGTCACTCTATAAAAACTCACATGATGAAGGCTTTCATGACCTGTCCAAAGACAAGTTTGATCAAGTTGATGCTGAAAAGTCCATAATTTGGAAAAGGCCGCCCATCGCTCTAGCGTATTTTTATGATTTAAATGAGAAAAATAAACGACGATTGTTGGGAATAAAAAACATCATTACTGAGTCCGATATTAACGGGCAGTAATGATGTTTTTAAGGGCAGGAAGCACACCTGCCGGTCTTAACTGGAATGGCCTTTTTATAAAAACGTCCTTTTGTGCGTATTTTCTCTCCTTCAGCCTTTCCGTTATTAAAGATTAAAGTAGAGGCGCATCGAATAAGCTGGGTGTTTGGGGCTTATCGTCTTCGGATGCATCACTTTCATTTGCACTGTCTTCGGCAGGTGCTGGCGTTTCTTCAGCAGTGTTTTCTGGCGTTACCTCTGTTTCAGTCGCTTCTGCTTCTACTGTTTCTACTTCTGTTTCCGGAGACTCTGGCGTGTTTTCTACGATGGGTGTCTCTGGGGCTACGTCTGTAGCGGGTGTTTCCTGCGCTACCGCTAACTCTTCTACTGGAGTCGCCGGAGTCTCTACTTTGGGCTCTTCCACTTTTTTAGGCTTGCGGCCTCTTTTCTTTGGTGCCGGCTTTTCGGTTGCAGTGGTATCTTCCGCAACTTTTATTTTTGGCGGACGTCCACGACGTTTTTTCACTGGTTGACCATCTTCAGTGACGGCCGGTGTTGCAGCAGCAGCGGGCTTGGCTTTTGGTGGGCGTCCACGACGTTTTTTGACAACAGGTTGATCGTCGTCGGTGGTGACTGCTGTTTTTGCAGCGACTCCAGTCGTGCGGTTTTTGCTTCCCGGTTTACGGCCGCGCTTTTTCGGTGCTGCTTTTGGAGTTGATTTTTTCTGTGTGCGGCTTGTTGTTGAAGTCATTTGGGCAATGGTTTCGGCAACCTTAATGTCTTCTTGTGTACTTTCTAGTTCTGAGGTGGCAATTTCCAGCTCGAGTTCAGCAAGCTCAGCGATGGATTCGGCTTTTTCAGCAGCAACGCGTGCTTTTTCAGAACGGGCTAATGCCGAGCTTGCCGCTTTTTGGGCTTTTTCAACGCGCTTAACCGCTGACGCAACTTTTTTAAGACGCGCCGCTTCTAATTTTTGTGAAACATTTTCTATTTGAGCTTCAAGGTCCGCTACGGTATCGACGGATTTTCTTCGGGCAGCCATGTGTCGAATCCTTATGATGAAATTTGGGTTGGTTAGATATTTTTATTAAAGATGGGATGATAACGTTGTTTTTTTTAAAAATGTACGTTTGCTGCTGTAATTTTCATCGGATTTAATAATCTTAGCACCGGCATTCTCTACTGACGGATTTTTTACCGATAAAACTGTGCATTTGTGCAACTTATTGTCCCCAAAATGTTCAGTGAAAGGCTTGCAGTGGGTGTGCGACCTAACCGTTATAGGTTACCATGAACACGTCATAGGGGGGCGAGCGCCCGCGTGGCACTTAACAGAACACTAAAATTATTGGGTATTTGGAATGAAATTAAAACTAATCGCCGGTATCGCCCTGGGCTCTCTCATCCTTGCGGGTTGTGGTGAAAAAAAAGAAGAGGCGGCTGCTCCAGTTGAACCAACGTTAGAAACGCTTGAGCAAAAAGTTAGCTACATTTTCGGCATGAATCTTGGCAATCAATTTAAGCGCGATGATATTGAGTTGGATATCGACATCATGGCGATGGCATTGCGTGATGCAAGAGAAGGTAAAGACCCTCGCTTGACGGAAGAAGAAATGCAACAGGCCATGACGCAATTCCAAGAGAAGCAGCGTGCCGCAAAAGCAGAGGCTGCAAAAGCCATTGCGGATGCAAATTCAAAAGAAGGGCAGGATTACTTGACGGCTAATGCCGGCAAAGAAGGGGTTGTGACCACAGAGAGTGGTTTGCAATACAAGGTAATTACTGAAGGTAGTGGGCCTAAGCCAACCCCAACCGATACCGTTACCGTTCACTATCGTGGTACGTTAATTGATGGCACTGAGTTCGATAGCTCTTATGGTCGTGGTGAGCCCACGTCTTTCCCAGTAAATGCCGTGATTGCCGGTTGGACTGAAGCACTTCAGTTGATGCCAGAAGGCTCTAAGTGGGAACTGTATATCCCGGCAGAGTTGGCCTATGGCCCAGGTGGAACCGGTGGCTTAATTGGTCCAAACGCTACGCTGATCTTTGAAGTTGAGTTGCTAAAAGCCTCTCAAGACAAAGAAGGCGAAGAGAAAAAAGAATCAAAAGAAGGCTAATTTTAGTCGGCCTTCTTTCTACTCGGGTGCTCGCAACATCCTGACTGACAGATTAAGTGGGGTGCATCCATTGCCACTAATGGGTCAGTTTAAAAACCCGGCATTGCCGGGTTTTTTTATGCCTTGCTTATTACTTGATTAAAAACGCACATTAAAGATCGTCAAACAAGTTTTTTAAATTATCCAGTGTGGCTCGTCCACGGGCCTGATTTTTCTCTGGATTGTATTGTCCAAAACCTTCTTGTTCTAAATCATTTTCTGGCAGCTCATCAATAAATCGGCTCATACTGGTTTCGAGTACTTCGCCGTATTGTTTACGTTTTCCGGCCAGCGTCAGCGTTAATGTTTTTTCTGCCCGTGTGATTCCCACATAAGCGAGTCGGCGCTCTTCTTCTATGTTGTCTTCTTCAATACTGGTTCGGTGGGGCAGGATGTCCTCTTCCATTCCCAGAATAAAAACGTGTGGAAATTCCAAACCTTTGGAGGCGTGAAGGGTCATCATTTGTACTTGGTCTTGTACCTCGGCTTCTTCTTGTCGATCCAAGAGATCCATCAGAACCAGCTTGGCGATGGCGTCTTTCAGGTTTAATGGTTCTCGTGCAGGGTCGGTGGGCTCTAGCATTTTCGCAATAGACTCAATTAAATAGTGCACATTTTCTAGGCGCCTTTCGGCTACCTTGGCGCTGCTGGCATTTTGGTGTAACCACCCTTCATAATCGATGTCGTTAATTAATTGTCGTAACGCAGCCGTTGCTTTTTCCGATTCGGTTTCAATCGTGAGCTTTTCCATCCAATGGCAAAATCGTTGAATACGCTCGGAGGTATTGGCCGCCAATTGCTGTTGCAAACCGATCTCCTGACAGGCTTGAAACATACTGATTTCTCGCGTGGTGGCGTAATTACCTAAGGTTTCGAGTGTGGATGTACCAATTTGTCGGCGTGGTGTATTAATAATACGGAGGAAAGCGTTGTCGTCATCAGGATTAATGATGAGACGAAAATACGCCATGATGTCTTTAATTTCGGTGCGTGCGAAAAACGACGTGCCTCCACTCATGCTGTAGGGAATTTGATGTTGTTGCAGTTTTAGCTCCATAAGACGCGCTTGGTGATTGCCGCGATAAAGAATGGCAAAGTCTTTGTAGCTGACTTGGCGCTGCATTTTTTGATTCAGTATTTCGGTGGCGACTCGTTCAGCTTCGCTGTCTTCGTTGGTGCATTTAATAATACGAATGGGCTCCCCAATGGCTTTTTCACTCCATAGTGTTTTTTCGAATTCATGGGGGTTGTGGGCGATAAGATGGTTGGCTACTTTCAGTATGCGTTGAGTAGAACGGTAGTTTTGTTCCAGTTTGATGACTTCTAATTGAGGAAAGTCCACTTTAAGTTGAGTCATGTTTTCAGGGCGGGCACCTCGCCAGGCATAAATAGATTGATCATCATCGCCCACCACCGTGAGCGCAGCCCGATCACCCACTAATTGTTTCACCAGACGGTATTGGCTGTTATTGGTGTCTTGGTATTCGTCGACCAGCAAGTAGCGAATTCGACGCTTCCAAGAATCAAGAATGTTGGGTTGCTCTGAGAATAATTGAACTGGAAGTAAAATGAGGTCGTCAAAATCGACGGCGTTATAGGCGCGTAAGGCTTGGTTGTAGCGTTGATACACCAATGCCATCAGATACTCCCCATCACTAGAGGCACGGCTCATGGCATGTTCTGGGGTGACGAGGTCATTTTTCCAGTTCGAGATGTGATGTTGTGTAAGATCCAGTTGGTCTGAATCTAAATCACCGTCTTTAAGCATCAATTCGCGCAGTAGCGACTTGGCATCTTCCGCATCAAAAATGGAAAACCCGGGTTTAAACCCAAGTGCTTTATGTTCTTTACGAATGATGTTTAACCCGAGGTTGTGAAAGGTAGACACCGTAAGCCCTTTAGCTCTACCACCTTTGAGTAATGCACTTACACGTTCTTTCATCTCCCTAGCTGCCTTATTGGTGAAGGTTAAGGCGGCAATATGGTGAGCTGTGTAACCACACTCATCCACAAGGTAGGCAATTTTTCTGGTGATCACGCTGGTCTTGCCACTGCCAGCTCCTGCGAGTACAAGGCAGGGGCCATCAATGTATGAAACGGCCTGCTTTTGACGAGAATTGAGATTGTTCAATGAAGGACTTCCGACGAGTGCAAAGTAAACGGGTTAGTGAGACTGAATACGATAAGGGTTAACTTAATAGTATCCGTGTTTACTTGAGGGATAAAAGGACTATTCGTGTAATGACGGCGTCATCTGTTTTCTGATAAGGGCTTGAGGAGGATAAATGAATGTGAATCCCTTTGCGCAATAGACGGATGTCTTATATTTAGAGGGGTTTTTATGCGCCAAAATGAGTTGATAGAAATCATAAATCATAGAAAATTTTGTAAAATGTGACGCTATTTTCTTATTTGTGTGCGCTATGTTGATTTAAATTTGTTAAAAATAGCGTGTTTAAGAAAAATTAAGATTCATTGTGCAGGGGTTAATAATGACTCTACATAAATGAGAGCCCCTTAATCGTCTCGTTGGTGCTGTCACGGTAAACTAACCCCTAATCCCGTCACTGAGTCAGGCTGAAAGCGTGATGTTGTGTTGGCTAACTGACTCATGAGATATGGCTTAACGCCCCCAAGGTTTAATCATGGAACCCTGTATTAATGTGCTTGTTGTGGTTGAACGAGCCGACACTTTTCAAATGCTGGAACAACACTTAGAGCAATCTAGCCAAGCGTATCGTCTTCGTTGGCAAGATTCGCTGGATGGGGTGGAGTCAGTGCTGGAAGAAGGTGAATATGATGCCGTATTGATTGAATACCATTGGGGAGAGGTTAACTGTAAGCCATTAATTTCCAGTTTGAACCGCTTGTCATTGGCTTCGGCACTGGTGGTGCTTGATGGTCACAACGGCCCTTCTTCAAACCGGTTTTCTCAAAGCAGTGCCGATAGCCTTTTGCGCTGTGGTTATGATTGTCTAACGATTTCTCTAGATCGGTTGCACCAGTTGGATCGAACTATTCGCTTTGCCATTGAACACAAGTTGCCGTTATCGGAACACTTTGACTCTTCGACGCAGTTGCCGAGCCATCGCTTACTGATGCATCGACTCAATCATGTTATTCCGTTGAGCCAACGTAATGGTGACAAGTTTGCGTTATTACTGGTGGAATTTGACGTGGTATGTGAGTCAGAGCCACAACAGGTGAGCGTCGATCAGTTAATTAGCCATGCCGCAAAGCGTTTGCGAGGCATCATGCGGCGCAGTGATTTTGTAGCGAGAGTTTCTGGACAACAGTTTGCCATTCTGTTGGAGGGAATTGAGGCTGTATCGGGGGTTTCGAACTTTGCCACCAAGGTTATTGAGCGATTTGCCACCCCTGAGAGCTTGGCAGATGTACGTTATTCATTAGCGTGTCGAATTGGGGCCGTCGTGCACCCACCCACCGATCAATCATCGGAAGCCGTTTTTGGCCATGCGTTGTCGGTGTTGAATGAAAGTGATTATGGCGAATTTCGTTTATACCGACATAACAAGGGCGATTTCTCGAAAGAAAGCGAACGACTGAATATTGAGTCTCAACTCAATGAGGCCATCGCAAAAAAAGAATTTATTCTTCAGTATCAACCAAGGTTTGAATTAGACAGCGGCAACATCGTTGGGGTAGAGGCTCTATTACGGTGGCAGCACCCAGAAAGGGGTTTATTGCAGCCACAAGAGTTTATGGAAGTTGCTGAGTCCAGTGGTTTAATTTGTGATATTGGTCGTTGGGTTATGGTGCAAGCTTGCCGAGATTGGCAAGTCATACAGCG
Source organism: Marinibactrum halimedae (assembly GCF_021234875.1). Lineage (GTDB taxonomy): Bacteria > Pseudomonadota > Gammaproteobacteria > Pseudomonadales > Cellvibrionaceae > Marinibactrum > Marinibactrum halimedae. Next base: position 97,387 of record NZ_JAJQVM010000005.1, read on the forward strand.
GTCTTGTGGCCAAATGATCACGATGGCAATTAACCTTTCCCCCAAGCAGTTTGCTGATCATTCATTGGTTGATGTGCTGGAAGGACTTCGCCTTGAGGCTGATCTTGACTCGTTTCATGGGTTAGAGCTCGAAATTACTGAAACACAAGTGTTGGATAATTTAGAGTTTGTGGCCACTCGTATGGAACAACTGGCGGAGATGGGGGTGTACTTTTCGTTGGATGATTTTGGTACGGGTTATTCTTCCTTTGTTCATTTACAACAACTGCCTATTCAGGCTCTGAAAATTGATCGTACCTTTATTAATCGTTGTGATATTAATAAAGACGATGCTGTATTGGTGGATGCGATTGTAAAAATGGCGAAAAGCCTAGGGAAGTCGGTGATTGCAGAAGGTGTAGAAACGTCGAAGCAGCAGCAATTGTTATTGTTATCTGGCTGCGATCAAGCCCAAGGGTTTTTCTTGAGTGAGCCATTAGATCTTCATCATTTATGTGCATTGTTGATGGAGCGTCCATCAAGAGAATCAGAATCTTCTTTGTTTCATTAATTGAAACACGCCTTGTATTCTCCATTACGCGATGTGATCGCCCTTTGTTTTAATTAAAGGGCTTTAACTGATCTCATTTTCTCTTTTTATTTCATATTACGCTCAAGTTGACGGTAGTTGAGTGCTTCCACTAAATGTGTTGTTTGAATGTTTTCCTCACCTGAAATATCGGCAATGGTGCGAGCAACTCGCAAGGTTCGGTGGTATGCACGGGCAGAAAGGCCGAGGGTGGTCGTTGCTTTTTCGAGTAATTGCATTTGGGCATGATCAAGGCGACAGATTTCGTCAATTTCTCTACCTGACAGCTCCGCATTGGTTTTCTGTTGCCTTTGTTTTTGGATGTCATGGGCTTGCTGAACTCGTTCTCTTACGGCTTGGCTGGGTTCTCCGGCCTCTAGGTGAGACAACTGTGTCGGCTTAATGGGAGGGACTGCAATTTGTAAGTCAATGCGATCGAGCAGCGGGCCAGAAATTTTTTGGCGGTAGCGCTTTACTCGGTCTAGGCTGCACTGACAGCGGTCGCTACCTAAGTAACCACAAGGGCAAGGGTTCATAGCCGCCACCATTTGGAAACGGGCGGGATAGCACACTTGGGCTTGTGCCCGTGAGATGTGAATTTCCCCAGATTCGAGTGGCTCTCTGAGTACTTCAAGTACTTGTCGTTGAAATTCCGGCAGTTCGTCCAAAAATAAAACGCCGCCATGGGCCAACGAAATTTCGCCTGGTTTTGGGTGAGAACCCCCTCCCACTAACGCGACACTTGAGGCCGTGTGGTGTGGGTTGCGAAAGGGTGGCAATTGCCAGCTGCTACGAGCACTTCCTGCAACAGAATGAATGGTCGCCACTTCGAGTGCGGTGGTTTCATTTAGGGGCGGTAGAATACCGGGCAGTCGGCTGGCAAGAAGGGTCTTGCCGGTGCCGGGAGGCCCAAAAAATAATAAGTTGTGCCCGCCAGCGGCGGCGATTTCCAACCCCCGTTTTGCTTGATGTTGGCCTTTCACATCCGCAAGGTCTAAATAGGCGCTGGTATCGGGTTCGGAAAGGCCTTCGGAAGTCATCGGTGCAAGGGGTTTTGCATTACGTAAATGCGCGCACAGTTGCAGAAGGTTGGCCGCGCCAAAGCAGGTTAATGAGGGGATACGGCTGGCTTCTTGGGCATTTTGCAGGGGGAGATACAGCTCGGTCTGCTTATCTGCTGCCACCTTTGCAGCCGGCAGCACCCCTTTAACAGAACGTAACTCGCCATCCAGCGCTAGCTCCCCTATAAATTCACGATTCGCCAGAGACTCAACAGGCAATTGACCGGAGGCCGCTAAAATTCCAAGTGCAATGGGTAAGTCGTAGCGACCACCTTCTTTGGGGAGGTCGGCGGGTGAGAGGTTAATGGTGATACGTCGGGTGGGAAATTCAAAGTGGCTATTCAAGAGCGCACTGCGTACGCGGTCTTTTGATTCACGAACGGCGGTTTCAGGTAACCCAACAATGTTAAGGCTGGGAAGGCCTGATGAGAGATGAACTTCAACGCGAACAAGTGGTGCGTTAACCCCAATTTGGGCACGAGTATGGGTAATGGCGAGTGTCACAGTAAATCCCTTTCTTCTTAAATGATCCTAATGGCACTCTATATTAAATTATCCATTTTCAATGTGACATAACCCATGCTTTAAAGGCCTGGCGCTCAGGAAACCTTCAATTGATTCTGGAGTGTGGATGTGAATATGCTTGGCTAATACTATGGTGTAGGGTCACTGTTTGTTTTCGATAAGGTGTCTAATTGTTGCTGAGCCGCTTCTAGCCTCTGTCGAGTATGTTGTAATACAGCGGTTTGTGCATCGAATTCGCTGCGAGTGACTACGTTGTGCTTTTTCAAAATACCTTCCACTAAGCGTTGTAAAGCGGTGTTATCTGTCGGTGCTTTAACGGAGGCTAATTCGTCGGCCAATTGTTTGGCTAAGTTTTTTAACACGTTGATCTCCAAAGATAAGGGCAGAGTCATAGTCTCAATTATGGAGACTGATTTGTCACGAATACGGAGTTTTACTGTCGTCAAGCCTATTTATGGTGCGAAAAAAAACCTTTGTGCTCCAGAAAAGTGAAAATTGAGCACGGAAAGGAGGTTCGTGTTCTTTTAAGTTTAACAAAATTCGACCTTTATTTGGTTTCAATGCGTACTATCGCACTATTGAATTTATCTTATTAGTTTTTTAGATCACTTTTCGCGCCAATTTTGTTAACGCCTATTTTTTGTGCACTTCTTTGGTGTTTATTCCTGCCCCCACTGGTGATTAAATGCAATTTAATGGTGCGCGTATCTCTGCTTGCCTTCTATCTTTTTCTTTTCAATGGCGTTAAGTGCTTGTTTATTAGTTATTTTCCCTAAGCTGGCATGTGTTCTGCACTTTGTCCTCCGAGTGATGGGTGAGCGCAAACCTGTGCTCATCCATGACTTTGCTTTTTTTAAAAATTAAATAATCGAAAGCACCCTCTTGGAGAAACACATGAACTACAAAAAAAAAGCGGCTGCCTTAGTGTTAGCTGCAACGTCTTTAGGTGTAAACGCTTCCTTCGCGGAAGTTTCTGCAAACGTTAGTGTAACCAACAATTACATTTGGCGAGGGTTAACTCAGACCAGAAATGAAGCCGCTGTTCAAGGTGGTATTGATTTCGCATCAGATAGTGGCTTTTACGTTGGCACATGGGCATCTAACGTAAGTTATGCCTCTGAAGATAACTTTTCTTATGAGCATGATATTTATTTCGGCTTTAGCGGTGAAGCTGGAAGTGTTAGTTATGACGTTGGTTATCTCTACTACAACTACGACGATGCAGCCGAGTTTGACTTCGGAGAAGTTTATGGTTCGTTGGGCGTTGGTGGTTTCAGTGCGACACTATATGTGCTTGCGAATACAGAGGCTGAAGAAGGAGATGATCAAGACTTTGGTGCTGGTGAAGCTTTTTACGCCTCTTTAGATTATGGCTTTGAGGTAGGGAATGGCTTTGAAATTGGATTGCATGCTGGATACCACGATGGTGATTTCAATGAGGCGTTTAATGGAGTACCTGACAGCTATGTGGATTACAACTTTAGTATTTCTAAAGGTGATTTCAGTTTCATGATTACTGATACCGATTTAGATGATGTAGAGATTGACCCAATTCTTTCTGATCTTGGTGTTGTTGATTATTTAGATAACGATGAAATGAAATTTGTCGTTAGCTGGGGTATGACGATCCAATAAAATAGGTCATTTGTATCAATGAGGTTTCTTTCGGGCTTGTCCAGACGAAACCTCTGTGGTGCATGATTGAACATTGATAGGCTCTGCTGTTTTGTGACGGTAGATAAATGAATAGCAGGAGAGGCAAATGAAATTAATCACTGCAATTATTAAACCCTTTAAATTGGATGCGGTACGCGAAGCACTGTCTGAAATTGGTGTGCAGGGTATCACCGTCACCGAAGTGAAGGGTTTTGGCCGCCAAAAAGGCCATACAGAACTGTACCGGGGTGCAGAATACGTTGTGGATTTTCTGCCAAAAACCAAACTCGAAGTAGCGATCTCAGATGACCAGATAGACGCGGTAGTTGATGCCGTTAGTAAGGCCGCCCACAGTGGCAAAATTGGTGATGGAAAAATCTTTGTATCGGCTCTAGAGCAAGTCGTGCGTATTCGTACCGGCGAAACCGGCGAAGATGCACTGTAACGGACTTGTCCGACTTCACTTTAATAATGTAAATACTTTCGGAGAGCTGCTATGGAAAATAGTGTTTTAGAATTGCAGTACGCCATGGACACCTTCTACTTTTTGGTCTGTGGTGCTTTAGTCATGTGGATGGCAGCGGGTTTTGCCATGCTAGAGGCTGGTTTAGTTCGGTCTAAAAATACAACAGAAATTTTAACCAAGAATGTCGCGCTATTTGCGATAGCCTGTACCATGTATTTAGTTTGTGGTTACGAATTAATGTACGGCGGCGGTTACTTCTTGCAAGGTATTGTCACTGACGGTGCCGAATCTATGGAAGGCTTAAAAGACGCTGTATTGGCTGAGTTTGCTGGCGAAGACGCCAATGCGTATTCAAATGCCTCAGACTTTTTCTTCCAGGTTGTATTTGTTGCCACAGCCATGTCGATTGTTTCCGGTGCGGTGGCTGAGCGTATGAAACTGTGGGCGTTCTTAGCCTTTGCGGTTGTGATGACAGGTCTGATTTACCCTATCGAGGGTGGATGGACTTGGGGCGGTAATTCTGTATTTGGCTTGTTTGAGCTGAGTTACAGTGATTACGCCGGTTCTGGTATTGTGCATATGGCCGGTGCTGCCGCCGCGTTAGCGGGTGTATTGGTGCTTGGTCCACGTGCAGGCAAATACGGTAAGAATGGTGAAATTAACGCGATTCCTGGTGCTAATTTACCTTTGGCAGCGTTAGGTACCTTCATTCTTTGGATGGGGTGGTTCGGGTTTAACGGTGGTTCAACCTTATCTCTGGACAGCGTGAGTGCAGCCAACGAAGTAGCGGTCGTATTCTTGAATACCAATGCAGCGGCTTCTGGTGGTTTAATTGCGGCACTGATTGTTGCGCGTTTTATGTTTGGTAAAGCTGATCTCACTATGGCACTCAATGGTGCACTGGCGGGCCTCGTTGCCATTACGGCAGAACCAGCAGACCCAACGCCATTGCTCGCTACCATCATCGGTATGATTGGTGGTGTTATCGTTGTCTTTAGTATTATTGCCTTAGATAAATTAAAAATTGATGATCCTGTTGGTGCCATTTCTGTTCATGGTGTTGTGGGTATTTGGGGTGTGTTGGCAGTATTGCTTTCAGACTCTGATGCAACCTTCGTTGGGCAAGTGGTGGGTATGTTGACCATCTTTGTTTGGGTATTTGCTACCTCATTCGTGGTTTGGTTGGCATTAAAAGCCATTATGGGTATCCGGGTTTCTGAAGAAGAAGAATTCGACGGTGTGGATATTTCAGAATGTGGTATGGAAGCTTACCCAGAATTTACGGGCAAGTAATCGTTTCTTAGGTAAGTAACATTCTCTTGTGTAAGTAACTTTCGTTCGTATAAGTAGTTTTTTGTATTGATATTTACACAATCAAAAACCGCAGCATTATGTTGCGGTTTTTTTTCGTGTCTTTTTTGCCTTTTTACCGTGGTAATGTGGCAATAGATGTAACAGCAGTGATATACATCAAAAATTATTGAGAATTGGCGCTGCGAATAGCGGACTCTTTTTCATTCTCGTTTGTGATAATGATAAGGTTGAGGTAGATTTCATAGTTACGGTTACACTAAAAAGTGAACATAAAAAAGACTAACAAGCGCATTCAAGGAACCAACAATGAAATTGATCACCGCTGTAATAAAACCCTTTAAGCTAGATGACGTTCGTAGTGCATTGTCTGAAGTTGGCGTTCAAGGCATGACAGTGACTGAGGTTAAAGGGTTTGGGCGACAAATGGGTCACACAGAGCTGTATCGTGGTGCGGAATATGTTGTGGATTTTTTACCGAAAGTCAAAATCGAATTAGCGGTGGATGACGAGGCATTAGAGCAGGCAGTGGAGGCGATTACCAAAGCGGCTCATACGGGTAAAATTGGTGACGGCAAGATCTTTATTACCAACTTGGATCAAATTATACGTATTCGCACGGGTGAAACGGGTGGCGATGCGGTTTAACCTCTTCCCTCTCTCAGAATTCTGTTTCATATTGGCTCTTTTAACAGCGGATAATAGAAGCCGTTCCTAAAACAATTTTACAACATGGTTTTTGCGACATGCTTTTGTGGCATGTTTTTGTGGCATGTTTTTGTGGCATGTTTTTGTGACCTGTTTTTGTGACATAGCGGTTATGAAACAGCGGTTATGAAACAGCGCATGAAGGAAACCATGTTGTCCTGCTTCAATGTATTTTTGCCTCTCTTCGACGTATTTTCACTTCTCTATATTTTACAGCGTCATCTCTGATTCATCGTCATTAAGATGTCACAATCACACTTTAAAAGTGACTTTCATAGGCAGTGTTACCCGAATTGTTTCGCGTTTTGTTACGGGTTTTCTCAGTGTTTTAGGTTGTTGGTTTTTTAATAACTAAGCAATTCACAAAACTCAAAAAATTAGTCAGAAATAACCTAAAAACTGAAATAAAAAATCTTTGGTGATAGGGGATTTTAGACTATAAATATCCTCGTCGGCGCCTGTAATGGCGGATTGCGTTTAAATGTAATTACAGAGGTTAAAATAAACATGGCTAGTGAAGCGACTTCTGAATACGATGACGACGTTATCGGTTCTGTAGAGACGGATGAACCCAATACAGATTCCGTGACTACTGCAGCGAAGGAAGATTATATGGACGATCACAGCGTGAGCGCGAAAGAAATCGAACGCAGTGAACTGCAAAAACAAATAGACGAATTCTTGTCTCGTGGCGGGAAAATCACGGAGGTAGAGCCAAACGTAACGGCTGACCCTCCACAAAAGCCCAGTAGTAATTATGGCAGCCGCCCTATTTAACGAAGGCACTCACATTTTACATAAGTAAATCAAACTTGTTCTGAGGCTTACCTTATTAAAGTGGACTCAGGGCGGGGGGTGTTTTTTATGATTTATTTATTGTGTCTTAATTTTTTTATTCTTTAGATATGAATAGCGGATGGACGTGCTGATTTTATTTTCCAAGCGTCTCATCGTCAGTGTGTTGTTTATCGGCCAGTTCAGCCGATTGACCTGATCGATTGGCTCTGGGATGGGCGGCGTCATATACCTTGGCTAAATGTTGAAAATCCAAGTGTGTATAAATTTGTGTTGTTGAAATATTGGCGTGGCCCAGTAATTCTTGTACCGCACGTAAATCTCCGCTGCTTTCGAGCATGTGACTGGCGAAGGAATGGCGCAACATATGCGGGTGGAGTGGCTTATCTAACGAATGTGTTTGGCTGGCCTGTTGCAGTCGAGCTTGAACATTACGTTGGCTGATGCGCGTGCCTCGCTGTGATACAAACAGCGCGAGTTCTTCTGAACTTGCCCACCGAGTGCGAACAGCGAGCCAGCGTTGAAGACTTTCTATGGCTTTCTCACCAACGGGCAACAGTCGTGTTTTTTGGCCTTTACCCACCACAGTAATCAGTTCTTGAGAAAAATCGATATCACCCACATTGCAATTCACCAGCTCGGTTAATCGCAATCCACTTGAGTAAAACAGTTCGCAAATGGCCTTATCTCGTAATTCGATGGGAGTTGAATCGCGCGGCGCATCCAGAAATTGTTGGGCTTGATCGATGTCCAATAATTTAGGCAACGTTTTGGGAGCTTTGGGGCCAGAAAGTGTGTGGGCGGGGTTGTGTTCAATCCATTGTTGGCGACAACAGTAGTGAAACAGGTTTTTTACTGCCGATAACCATCGTTGCAGGCTCTTGGCAGAAAGTCCTTCTTGCCGCTGGTGGGCCATGGCATGGCGGAGATTATGCGGGGTAATGTCTGCCACCACCCCAGAAAAGTCTGTCTCTGTCAGTGTTCGGTGTAACCGTTTCAGGTCACGCCGATAGGCATCTACTGTGTGTGGGGAGGCTTGTTTAACGGTCACGAGATGATCCAGGTAGGCCTCGATACAGTCTTCCAGCATTATTGCCACAGGTAGATCCTTTTCACCTTCAAAGCTAGCTCGGTATTTTATCGGGCAGCACCCGGTTAAGCACATCGGCAATGTAACTCAAAAATATGGTGCCCATGCTAGAGCGATAATAATCGGGGTCAGAATTCCCGATGGCCAGTAACCCTAAACGCTGACCATGTACTAAGGGGGCTACTGCCGCCGAGCCAATGTCGTTAATGTTTTTTGGGAAAAGCAGTGCGAGTTCGTTTTCGGGTAAATGCCCACACACAGCTTTATTCAATGGCAATAAACGGGGGAAGCAACGGCGCATATCGTTTAATGCCATTACTTGTGCTAACCCAGAATTAATACTGCTGGGGTTACCAATGAGTATCAAACTGGTAAATTGAATATTGAATTCATTTTCGAAGCTATAAAAAATGGCGTCGATGATGTCACCAATATCTCTTGCTTCCAGCAGTGTTAACACTAAGCGCCGTGTTTTATCAAATAAGGCATCATTTTTACGCGCGTTGTCGATGAAGATATCGAGGCGTTTGCGCATATCCATTGTTCGCTCACGCAACACCGAAACTTGGCGTTCAACGAGAGAAACGGCTTTACCACTTTCGTGGGGTAAGCGGATATCGTTCAGTAAATATTGATGGTTGATGAAAAATTCTGGGTTTTCGCGCAGATATTCAGCAACCTCTTCTGCGCGCAAGCTTTGAGTCTGATCGACACTCTCGGTCATAATCGAATTTGTCCGTGATAAACCGTCGTTGCTGGGCCTGTCATCAGTACTGGGGTATCGGGCCCTTGCCACTGAATGGTTAAGCTCCCACCAGGGAGGTTAACTTTCACATTTGAGTCTAACAAGTTCTGTAAGCACCCTGCTACTACTGCGGCGCATGCTCCGGTACCGCAAGCCAAGGTTTCACCCGCGCCACGTTCAAAAACCCGCAGGTTAATTTCACCTCGGTGGATGACTTCCATAAAGCCAACATTAACGCGTTTCGGAAAGCGGGGGTGTGTTTCAATGGCCGCGCCGATGGTCTCTACCTCTGCTGTTTCCGTGCTTCCGACCGTCAGTACGGCGTGGGGGTTGCCCATGGAAACGGCACCAATGGTGTACTGGATACCGTTATGTTCGAGTGGGTAGTGGGTCGCTTGCTCGGCAGCGGTAAACGGAATGTGTTCGGGGTTTAAAACGGGAATACCCATGTCAACGGTGACCTCACCGTTGTTCTGCAAGTGCAGTGTCATTTTACCGTTGGCGGTTTCGACACGGATCGATGAGCGGCCAGTGAGCTTTCGATCGGTAACAAACTTTGCGAAACAGCGTGCACCATTCCCGCAGTTTTCCACTTCTGAACCATCGGCATTAAAGATTCGGTAGCGAAAGTCCACATCGGGTGATGAGGGAATTTCTACCAATAAAATCTGATCGCAGCCAACACCGAAGCGTCGATCTGCAATGGCTCTTACGCGCTTTTCATCCAATAGAACACGTTGACTGATCGCATCGATAACAACAAAGTCGTTGCCTAAGCCATGCATTTTAGTGAATTTAAGGCGCATATAAGTCTCTCTTGGTCGTTTCTTTGGTAGACGTATGGGAAAGGGCGTATGCTCAATATGTGAGCACCCCTTTTATTGGTTTGATTTGGGTAAGAGCGCCTCACCTTTAATTAGGTCATCGAAGGATTCTCGTTCGCGTACAAGATGGGCTTGGTCGCCATCCACAATGATTTCGGCTGCACGTGTACGGCTGTTGTAGTTGGAGCTCATTGTAAAACCGTAAGCACCGCAGGAGCGAAGTGCCAATACATCTCCGGCGGAGAGGGATAGCGAACGATCGTGGGCGAGAAAATCTCCGGTCTCACAAACCGGGCCAACAATATCCCAGGATTGTGCAGTGGCATCACTTGGGCCGATATTTTCAACGTTGACCCAAGCTTGGTAGAGCGCTGGACGAATATTGTCGTTCATCGCGGCATCCACAATGGCAAAGTTTTTGTGCTCGGTGGGCTTTAAGTATTCAACCGTCGTTAACAAGATGCCGGCGTTGGCGACGATTGAGCGTCCAGGTTCCATCATCAATGAAACGTTTCGCCCTTCCAGTTTTTTCAACACTTCTACCATGTAATCGTGCACCGCCGGAGGTTGTTCATCTCTATAGGTCACGCCCAAGCCACCGCCAATATCTACATGATCAATCGTAATGCCTTTTGCCTCCAGGGTATCAACCAATGCTAATACGCGGTCGAGTGCGTCTAAGAAGGGGGTCATATCGGTTAATTGTGAACCGATATGGCAATCCACACCGGTGATATTGAGGTTAGGCAAACTCTGGGCGAATTCATAAACTTGTGGTGCGGTTTTAATATCGATGCCAAATTTATTTTCTTTCAACCCTGTGGAAATATAAGGGTGAGTTTGCGCATCAACATCTGGGTTGACACGCAAAGAAATATTCGCCGTTTTACCCATTGATGTGGCGATAGCAGAAATACGCTCAAGCTCTGGCGATGATTCTACGTTGAAGCACTTAACCCCAACTTCCAGCGCGAATTGAATTTCTTGATGGGACTTACCGACGCCGGAAAAAACGACGTTGTTCGGTGAACCGCCTGCTGTAATCACCCGTTGTAATTCACCCCCAGACACAATATCAAATCCGGCACCAAGCTCGGCCAGTAATCCTAATACGGCTAAATTTGAGTTGGCTTTCACGGCATAACAAATCAACCCTTCATGTTTACCTAATGCGTTTTTATAGGCCATGAATGCGTCTGAAATGGCTTTTTTACTGTAAACATACAGAGGGGTGCCATGGGTTTGAGCTAGGTCAGAGAGGGCGACGCCTTCTCCATAAAGTTGGGATGCTATGCGGGGAAAGTAACTCATAATATCGATCTATTGACGGGGTTTACGTGGGCTTTTAGTGAATTATTGTTGAACTGTAGTGGATTTACTGGTGTTTTCCGTTGTTGGCTCTTCAGTCGGCGATTCTAGCAAGGGCTGTGATTGAGATGTTTGCGCTGAAGGGGGTTGTTGAGCGGACTCAGGCAAATACAGGGGGCCGGTTTGCCCACAGCCTGTTAGGGTGATCAATGCCAACATGACACAACCAGTGGCAACGATGGTAAACGGTGTAGAGAGAAACCTTGTGTAGCCAGCTGTCATGAAATTAGTCTCATCGTGCGGTAATCGAAATGTGTGGCGTAATGGGCATTGACCGTATCTTTGGAATGCCATTTATCTAATGCTGTTTAACGTCTGCGACTGACCACCGGTCGTTAAATCCGCCGTTGTTCAACCTTCCATACGAAAATAGCAGGCCAGTATAACATTTGCTGTCGTCTTGATAATGCTTTGCGTTTTTGACCTTGAACAGAATTAAAGAAGAGGCTTATTTATAGCGCGGATAAAGCATGGTTAAGTTTGTTCTCTATGGTGGCTTTCATTTGCAAGTAATGAGCGAGCCTGAGTTCCCCGGTGCTACTGAGGGTATCGCTGCAACGAGTTAAATCTAAATCATTGATGTAAATGGGGTATCGAGTACCTTGGCGGCGTCGGGATAAAATGAATTGAGCCGCAGCGAGGTATAAGTTCTCGCCATACTGAAGGTGATTGAACTCATGTTGGTCGCACAGTAAGTCCACGTGTACGTGATCGAACGCATCCGGTTCGGCCAGTGCAAGCACATTAAAATGCGTCTTTTGTGGCACATTCACTAAATTGAAAGGCTCTTTACTGAGCTTCCAGAGTTGGCGCTCGTAGGTCAGTTCTCGAATATGAATAGGGTAGACGCCAAAGCTGCGTCGAGCAATCAGGGTGTTCGTGCCAATCTTAGGCAGTACCGCACGAATGAAGGTGTTAAGACTTAATAATAATGTTTGAGAGTTTTTACAGGGCAGCTCCAGTAAAGTGAGCGCATTGTATTCATCTAGGCAATAAATTTTGACTCGCTCAGATTGAGCCCGGAAAAAGGCGAGTTTGATGCCGCTTAATGAACATTGTGTGGCCACTAAGCGTAGTGGGTCATTGTGGCAGGCTCTTGGGTCAAAGGTGATGCGTTGAGAACCTGTATGCGGGGCTTGCAATAATTCAATTAGGGCGTTTCGGGTGGTGACGCTTTTTAGAGAGGGGTGGTCATGACCAAGGTAAATACAGTGGTAATGGCTGTCTGTCTGAAACACGAAGGTAGTGGTATTGGAGACTTTTTGCTTCCCCGCCATTGCCGCTAGGGTGTTTTTGCTGAATAGGCTTGACGAGGTTTGGGCGTGTTGGTTTTGCCCTCGATGTCTTTCGTGGGTTTCTAAAATAGTATCGATAAATTCGTTGATTCTTTGCTTAATCAAATGGTTAAAATCCACGGCAGCGCAGATGACATGCAAGTGCGGATGTTGCCCACGAGGGCACTCATCCAGCACTTGAAACAGCCGTAACGCCAAGTGTTTTAAGGCAGAGCTGCCTAAATCATGACAAGACACTTCCCGCCAGCTATTGCAGACAATCAAGTCGATACTGCTGATTAAGCTGAGTTTCTGATCTCCGTAACAAAAGGCGTCATTATTATCGCTAATGGTGTGAGTCTCTCCTGTTCCTGTTGCCGTGGTCGGGTTTAAATTGGCAATGATAATGATGGATTCAATATACGCTTCTTGCGCGAATTGATCATGGTCTGTGGGAATGGGGAAGGGTGGAAGTTGTTGGGATAACTCATTAAACAATTGCTTCAAAATGGCAGGGGTGATACTGCCATTTTTGATGAGTAGCTGCGTGCCAAGCGTGTAAATACCATTGCAGTGACACCAGCAAATCAGTTCCGTTAACGAGCGGGATTGGCGCAAAAGCAATAATGGGGTTGGGGTGGTAATGCGATTAGGAAGGCCATACACATTCCAACTGGCGCTGGTGTTCTTGCCGGAGCGAAATTCAAAGAGTAAATACTCTTCGCTGAGATTGCTGGAAATGTCCGGGTTAATGCGTTCAATTTTTCCGGGCTTTCTCTCAAATGCGGCGTGTAGTTTATTGCCGAGTACGGTTAATTCGAGGTGATCACAGTGGCTTTCTGCACCTGAGCTTTGAGCAAAGTGTGTTAATGAACGATAACCATTGGTTAATTCACTCACTAAGCGTTGGCGCTCTTGAATGACTCGTCGAGCTTTCCATTGGCGGCGACTGTCCAACAATTCGATAAATTCTGGTTTCCATCCCCATTGTGTTACAACGTGCTTGAGGAGTTCAGTTTGCCAGTGAGTGGAGGTGGCGTTGCGCCTTTCCCGAGCGGAGTTTAGGGCATTGGTCTTGGCCTTAGACAGTGTACGTCCTACCTTGAAATAAAGACTGCGCTGGGCCAAATCTAAGCGCTTTTGTTCTTTTCGTTGGGTAAGGTAGCGCGCTAAATGCTCATAAAGCAGCACATAGCTGTCTAAAGAGTCTAATTCTAGACAGCCTTGATAAACGCATTCTTTAAACTGGAGACTCAGTGTTCGAATATTGGGGTGTTCGCTGGCGTAGGTTTCTAACAACAGCAGTTTAAGTACTGCTTTATAAGGCGACTCTATGCCCTTGTACATTTGCCAAATGCCGGCCCCAATAAATTCTCCGGCAGGAATGTTGCCGCTACTGCCAAAATCCAATACATCAGTGTCGCGTAAGAATTTCTTTGAAAGCAATGTATTTGCATACTCTGCGTAACGTTGCTCGCATTCTGGCGGTACATACCACCATAGAGGGGTTCTGCCTGCTAGCCATACGGCAGAGCGATAAAATTCATCCAGCAGTAAATAGTGCTGGGTGCTGCCGCTGGCTTCGCTGTCTAGGCGTGCAAGTTCGCCGCTGCGAAATTGTTCGCAGTCCATCGTAAAGGCATGTAACTCAACACCATAGGTTTCCGCCCATCGGCTGATTTCATCGCACTTTCGTTTTAATAACTGGATTGACTCGGGGGCTATCCCAGGCTTATGGCAGACCCATATGTCCAAATCACTGTGGCTGCTTTGGGCGATGGTGCCTATGCTGCCCATTAAGAAGAGCGCATAAATATCTCGGTCTTTGTGAATCGGTTCGTGATAATGAAAGCTGCGACAAACCGATTTTGCCATCTGTTGTTCGGTTTTACTGGGCTGATAATTCCAGATACCGCTGGGGGTATTGGTAGTGAGGTAGCCTGGCATGGCGGGGTGGTTGCAGTGAAAAAGAAGGCATAACAAATCTAATACGATGTGTTGGCGTTCTGGTAATGCGGCGCGAGTACGTAAAAGGCGTTCAGCACTAATGTGCAGAAATCGCTCTTTTAGGCGGTTTAATTGATAGCGGTCGATACCGTTGTCGATATCGGCAATGGAAATAGAATCGCCTTGCATCATGATGGTAAGGGACTTTGATTGGAGTAGTGACAGTAATTATGACGTAACTTTTCTGTAGACGACGATTGTATATAGAACATTTTGGTATGGCTTTCGGCATCCCATTATAGTTGTCCTATCGTTGTGGTATGAAGTAGCTGCAAAAAGTAGCTGCAAAAAGTAGCTGCAAAAAAGTGTAGTGAGGCGCTGGATGCAGTGCATTAAGCGTGTGGCTGGAAATAGACCAGTTTATGTTTTAGTCATCTGAGTCGACCGAAATTTCCACAAAGTCGGCTATGGTCCGGTACAATAATTTCGGATTGACGGGTTTGGTTAAATACGCATTCATGCCGCATTTCAGGCACTGTTCTCTGTCGCCGCTCATGGCATGGGCCGTCATGGCAATAATAGGAATATTGGTGTGGTGTTGGCCTTTGCGAATGGTTTTGGTCGCGTCGTAGCCATCTACAATGGGCATTTCCATGTCCATTAAGACTAAATCAAAGTAACCCGGCGGTGAATGGTAGAGTTCATCAATGGCCTCTTGGCCATTATTGGCGACTATGACCTCTATGCCTTTTTTCTTCAGTAAGCCGACGGCGACCTTCTGGTTGACGATATTGTCTTCCGCCAGCAGGACGCGTGCGCCATCCAATAATTTATCAATATTATCTTCGGGCCGAGCATCCATCATGTCGACTGGTTTGATGCTGTAGATGGTGTCGAACAGGCTGGAAGGGCTAATGGGTTTGTGAAGAAACCCATGGATAAAGTCGGGTTTGGATGAAAATATTTCGTTGCGACGATAAGACGAAACCAAAATGACACGAGGTTTGTGGGCAATAATCTCATTGTGTTGAATTCTTTGGGCGGTCTCTAGCCCATTGAGCCCCGGCATATCATAGTCGAGAACAATGACTTTATAGGCGCTCTCGGATACAGATTTTTGACTGTGTGGGTCCAATTTTGGACTATGTGGTTCCAATTTTTGACTGTGTGATTCCACTTTTTGATTGTGTTGTTCCAGTAGTGCGATGGCCTCTTCACCATTCGCGACGCTGGCGACGTCAAGTTTTATGGCTTTACCGGTTCTTTCTAGGACTTCACGGGCTTGGTCATTGTCGTCCACAATGAGCGTTTTGAGGTTTTCGAAACGGTCCGGGTTTTCTCTAATGGGCCGCGCCCCTAAATGGCTGTCTTCAAATAATGCATTGAACGAAAATGTACTGCCTTGGTTTTCGGCACTTTCGACAGATAATTTCCCTTTCATTAACGTGATGAGTTGTTTGCAAATAGACAATCCCAGTCCGGCGCCACCAAATCGTCGACGACTTGAGCCATCGGCTTGGGTAAAAGGTTCAAATAAGGACTCTAATTTTTCTTTGGGAATGCCAATACCGGTATCTTTGACACTGAATACCAGTTCTGTGGCATCGGGACGTATTTTTTTATGTTGAATCGAAAAGCGAATTTCCCCTTTTTCGGTAAACTTAATCGCGTTATTTAATAAATGATTTAATACTTGGCCAAGTCGAATTGGGTCTCCCCGAAGATAACGTGGCAGTTCAGGGGATAAATCGTACACGACTTCAAGATGTTTAGAGGTTGCTTTGGCGTCGGTATCTCTTGCGACGGAGCGCAATAGTTCGTCTAAGTCGAAATGGCTGTTATCGAGAGTAATATCACCGGTTTCGATTTTGGTGAAATCCAGAATGTCGTTAATGGTATAAAGCAAACTATTGGCAGAAGTATCAATACTTTTTAAATAGGCATGTTGGGTTTGGTTCAACGGGGTGTCGCGCAATAAATGCGCCATGCCGATAATGGCATTCATGGGGGTACGAATTTCATGGCTCATGCGAGTAAGAAATTCACTTTTGGCTTGGTTGGCTGCGTTGGCGTATTGCATGGCCTTTTTGAGTTGCCGCTCAGATTCTTTAAACGGAGTAATATCCATATTAATGCCCACAATACGCGTTGCCTTGCCGTATTTGTTGCGGCGAACCACTTTCGCTCGACAGTATGTCCAGACAATATGTCCGTCTTTGTGTAAACCTCGATATTCGTTTTCGTAACTGTCTCGATCGCCTTCCAGCGCTTCTTTGAGAATTTGTTTGGCTCGATGGAGGTCATCGGGGTGGATAAAGTAATTTTCGGCAGTAGACGCTTTTTGAGGTAGGTGGCTTTTTTCGTAGCCGTACATTCTTAAACAACTCAAGCTGTAAAAGCAATCGCCTGTGGTAGGGTCGAAGTCCCACAGTCCATCTCGTGAGGCCTCCATGGCATAGCTCAGTCGTTTTGCTTGGGAGTTTAATGCTTCAATTAATTCCGTTCGGCTAAAGACTAATGCGAGAGCATTGCCCAGTAAGTGACAACACTCAATTTGCTCGCGTTGCCATTGTTTGGGGTGTCCACAGCTCAATACCAGGAAGGCTTTAACACGTAAACTGCCCTGTTGTTTAATGGGGACAAGCAACAAGGATTGCAGCTCACCAGAGGCTACCCACGGCGCTATGATGGGATCAATTTTTTCGTGTGTTAGACGAGTATCGTTAATGATTAACGGTTCGCCAGACTCAAGATTGCGTTTAAGAATCTCCTGATTAGTAATATCAAAGGGGACAGTGGCCCCTTCAATGGGGTGCTTGTCTGAGTGATGCCATCCCACTTTGACTTTAACCAGATTGCTGGCCTCATCAAATTTATTTAGCGTGCAGTAATCACTACCGGTAGCTTGGCCTAATCGGGCAACTGCATTATGCATTGCTGTGTAGGGGTCGCCTTGAGCAATTTCATAAATAATTTTACTCAAAATCTCTTTGCCCAAGTCGAAAGTACTCAAAGGATTTGAGTGCGGATTGGATTCGTTTAAAGGGGCAGCAGAAGATTGAGATTTCAAAACTTGAATCTCTTTTTCCAGAACCTGTATTCGAGCCTCTAGCTCTTCATATGTGGGTTTTTTAGGCATGTTTTTTAGGGAGGAAAATAGCCTCGTGAGTAAAGGTCAGTTTTACAGCTTTGTTAAGCCATAACTTAATCATCCCATTGATAACACGCATTCCTATTGGTTCATTTGATTTAAGTTGCCAGAGCAGTAATACAATACGCCGATAAACGAACTTATACGACGGTTTGCTATTGTTTGTTCTTACATATTTATGTTTTTTTATAATATAAAATCTATTTTTTTAGATGCGTCAAAGCTTTGAATAAAGCGATTAGCGTTCAATTTCAAAAACTTAATGCTTAACTTTGTATTTTAGCATTATTTCCTCTTTCCCATTGCGCTCTGGGGGCCTAGAGAATTGATCGTTTAACACTCCATGACAGGTAGTGAGCCCGCGCTAGAAATGGAAAACTTTGATTAATTCGCCTGCTTTTCCAAGAAAGTAATGTAAAAACATCGTCGATACTTTGATACAAAAAGCGATTAAAGCAATTACAAAAAATGGTTATATTCATTCTTGTGATTACTGGTTGGGGGCAGCTTCATCTTTGTCGCTGTGTTGATAAAAGGGTGGGGGTTGTTTAATAAAGCGAATTAATAAAAAAGAAAGGAGGGAGGCTTTCAGGGACGGCGAGGAAGTCGCCGTCAGTGACTACTTTGTTATGACTATTACTTTGTTGTGACTACTTGTTGAGTGTATTTTTGTTCAAGGATTGAGGGTTTGTCTTGCTGTGGCGACGGCGATTTTCACTTGTTCAGGCGCTGTACCTCCAATATGACTTCTTGCTGCCACAGAGCCTTCCAGCGTTAACACGTCAAACACATCGCTCTCGATAACGGTAGAAAATTGTTGCAATTCTTCTAATGTCATCTCCGATAAATCGCGTTGTTGCTCCAACCCAAACGCCACGGATTTACCCACAATTTCATGGGCATCACGGAAAGCAACGCCTTTTCGAACCAAATAATCGGCTAAGTCTGTGGCGGTAGAGAAACCGCGTTTAGCCGCTTCGTACATGGCGGTTTTGTTGGTTTCCAGTGCGGGAATCATGTCGGCAAACGCACGCAAACAATCTTTAACGGTATCAACGGCATCAAAGAGGGGCTCTTTGTCTTCTTGGTTGTCTTTGTTGTACGCCAACGGCTGCGACTTCATTAAGGTCAACAGCGCGATGAGATGACCATTAATGCGGCCGGTTTTGCCACGGACTAATTCGGGGACGTCCGGGTTTTTTTTCTGAGGCATGATGGAGCTGCCGGTGCAAAAGCGATCAGGCAAGTCAATAAAATTAAATTGCGCGGAAGTCCATAGGATGAGCTCCTCGGAAGCACGAGAAAGGTGGGTTAGCAGTAAGCTTGCAAAGGCGCAAAATTCAATGGCGAAGTCCCGATCCGATACAGAGTCTAGTGAGTTGCGGGTAGGGGCGCTAAAGCCAAGTAATTCGGCGGTGCACTCACGATCGATGGGGTAGGTGGTGCCGGCCAGTGCGGCGGAACCAAGAGGCGATAGGTTTACACGCTTGCGGCAATCGAGCAACCGATCATGATCTCGGCTGATCATCTCCTGCCATGCCAGCATATGGTGCCCAAAGGTGACCGGTTGTGCGGTTTGCAAATGGGTAAAGCCCGGCATAATGGTGCTGGCTTCTCGTTCTGCCAAGTCCAATAATCCGGTACGCAGACGAGTTAATTCGGTACTGATGGCATCGATTTCATCGCGCAAGTAAAGACGAATGTCGGTGGCCACTTGGTCATTACGTGAGCGGCCTGTATGAAGCTTTTTCCCTGTGATGCCGATTTTCTGGGTCAGTCTTGCTTCAATGTTCATGTGAACATCTTCCAGTGCTTCCGACCATTCAAACTCACCACGCTCAATTTCTTCTCGAACTTCATTCAATCCTTGAATGATTTGGTCTTTCTCTTCGTCTGTGAGCACGCCGACTTGGGCGAGCATGGTGGCATGGGCGATGGAACCGCGAATGTCTTGCTCGTAAAGGCGTTGGTCAAAATTCACAGACGCTGTAAATCGTGCAACAAACGCATCGGTGGGCTCGCTGAACCGTCCGCCCCATTGTTGGTTGGTTTTAGAATCATCACTCATGAATATCTGCCTGCTGAAGTCGATGGTTGATAGTGAATACTTCGCGTTTGAAGTGAAACGGTTGAGTATAAGGTATAGCGAATTTGTGGGCGATGGTGTTTGGCGCCTAAATTGCTTTTTGGTTATTTCTGATTTTTATCGAGTGAAGACATTGTGTGTGGTGTATCAAATTATGCGGTGTGCGGTAGATTGGTGGTGCCTAACTTGAGCGTCCTTTGCTTATCTGGTGGAATTTTCCCTGAAAAGGGGATGTGCATTATTCTTAGTTTTTAAAGGCTTAGGCTCAATCACGGGTTTAGAGACAGCAAGCGAACAAGAATTCATTATTTTTAATTTCAATGTCATTTTAAATGCCAGCTTTTCGGCCTAAGGGGGTAGTTTGTCTGGCTCAATAGCCTCATCTCGAAATCCGTTTTTACCGGATTTATGTGCCATGCAATCGGTTTTTTTCTTGGTGCTCGGTGCTGAGCTCTTGGCCTTTGCTTTGGTGATTGCTTCTGCACCGTTGGCTTATTTTAGTTGGGTCAAGCTCGGCCAAATCTCGATGTTGGTGCAGTGGATAACGCTCAGTAATGCGGCGGTACTGTGTCGGTTGCGCTTTTGGTTAGGGGGGCTTTCGCCCAGCTCTGCAGGTACGTTCAGCTACTTACTCGTGCTTGCCATTACCTTGTTATTTAGTTGGGGTGGTGGGGTGTTGATGTATCGAGAAGTGGCATTGCTTGAATCTTTGCGGGCGGCATTATTGGCGGCCATTATTGCCGGTGTGGTATTGCGCTACATGTATTTGCAGCAGCAATTGGCCAATGAGCAGCAAGCCCAAGCCCAAGCGCAAATTGCGGCATTGCAGGCACGTATTCGGCCCCATTTTTTGTTTAACAGCATGAATGCGTTGGCAAGCCTGGTTTCCATAGACCCCGAACGGGCCGAGCAATTGGTATTGGACTTGTCGGATTTGTTTCGTGCCAGTATGGCCGAGGCGGCATTGGTGCCGGTGTCGCAAGAAATTCAACTGGGACAACAATACTTAGCCGTCGAGCAGGTAAGGTTAGATAGTCGATTAAGCGTGAGCTGGTCGACCCAAGGTGAACTTGAGCGTGCCGTCATGCCCAGCTTGATGTTACAACCTTTGCTGGAGAATGCGGTTTATCATGGTATTGAGCCTTTGAGCCAGGGAGGGGTAATTGAGGTGGTGGTTGAGGTGACGGAGACCACCGCCGGTGATGCCTTCGACGTGGTGATTACCCTTCATAACGATAAGCCGTCGGGTGGTTCATCAGAAACCCGTGGCAGTGGTATTGCCCAACAGAATATTCGACAACGGTTAGTGGCACACTTTGGTGAACAGGCGAGCTTTGCGGTTGAAGACCACGATAACCACTATGCTGTGAAGATCGCCTATCGGTGTGGCCGTGAAGAATAAAAAATAAAAAGAGAAGAGTGCTTAACCATGGACATAATTGTTGTAGATGATGAGCCTTTGGCTCGTGCGAGATTGATCAAGTTAATCGCAGAAATTGAGGGTTGCCGAGTGTTGGATGAGGCGGGCAATTGTGAGAATGCGGTCGCCGCAGTAGAGCGTCATGACCCAGATTTGGTGCTATTGGATGTGAGAATGCCCGGCAGCAATGGATTGAATGCCGCAGAAGCCATTAACCAGTTAGATGACCCTCCGGCCATTATCTTTTGTACCGCCTATGACGAATATGCCATCAACGCCTTTGACTTGGGTGCCGTGGGCTATTTGCTCAAACCAGTTCGAATTGAAAAGCTTAAGGAAGTCTTAGAGAAAGCAAAAAAAGTCAATCGTGTGCAGCGGGCGGCCGCAAAAGAGTCCAAGACGCCTCTGGAAAATGCAAAACGCACACACATTAGTGCCAAAACTCGGCGGGGTGTGAAGCTTATTGATATTAATCATGTTCAGTTTTTTCAGGCAGATCAGAAATACGTCACCTGTCATTACGATGGCGGAACGCTATTGATCGACGACACCTTAAAAGAGTTAGAGCAAGAGTTTTCTTCATTATTCGTGCGAACTCACCGTAACGCGCTGGTGTTTATTGGCGCCATTGAGGCAATGGAAAAATCCCAAGAGGGGACTTACTATCTACGCCTGAAAGCAACAGAAGAGACACCGGCGGTCAGTCGTCGTCACGTGAGTAAAGTGAAAGAGTTGTTGATGTCTCTGTAGGTTTTGGAAAATAGGTTTTGGAAAACAACTCAGGTGGCTTTCAACATCACAGATCGTGATGTGTCTCGTATCGGGCATTTCCAAAGCGCTTACCGGCACTGTTATGATTCACCTCATAAACCATCATTCGATAGTGACGATACGATCTTTTTTCTATAGATAGAGTAAATCCATGCCTCTTGCCCAAAAACTCCGAATTGCTACCCGAAAAAGTGCCTTAGCCATGTGGCAGGCTGAATACGTTCAAGCTTCATTGGAAGCGCATCACCCTGGGTTGGGGGTCGAGTTGTGTCCAATGGTCAGTAAGGGCGACAAGATTCTAGATGTGCCGCTGGCGAAAGTGGGCGGTAAAGGGTTGTTTGTAAAAGAGCTGGAAAATTCCATGCTGGCCAACGAGACTGATATTGCGGTGCATTCTATGAAAGATGTGCCAATGGAGTTTCCTGATGGGTTGGGCCTTGCTGTTATCTGTGAGCGAGAAGATCCCCGTGATGCGTTTGTCTCTAATCGATACAGCTCGTTCGAGTCGCTCCCTCAGGGTGCGGTGGTGGGGACTTCCAGCCTACGCCGCCAATGTCAATTGTTATCAAAGCGCCCGGATTTGGACATCAAGTTTCTGCGTGGCAACGTGAATACGCGATTGAGTAAGTTAGACGGAGAAGAATACGATGCCATTATTCTTGCCGCCGCCGGGTTGTTGCGCTTGGAGTTCAAAGAACGTATCGCTGAGTATCTCCCGCCAGAATTAAGCTTGCCTGCGGGCGGCCAAGGGGCGGTGGGTATCGAGTGTCGAACCGATGACACGATCACACAAGCGCTATTGGCACCGTTACATCACCAAGACACTGCTACAAGAGTCTTGGCCGAGCGTGCCATGAATCGCCGTTTGGAGGGGGGCTGCCAGGTACCTATTGGTTGTTATGCCGAACTTGAGCAAGACCAGCTTTGGCTACGAGGGTTGGTGGGGGCGCCGGATGGCAGTGTGTTGCTATTCGATGAGATACGTGGCGAGCGAGAAGATGCCGAAGCAATGGGGGTGGCATTGGCAGAACGTTTATTGGCGTCTGGTGCCGATAAGATTTTAGCCTCAGTGTATGGCACTTCAGTTTGATGATGAATGAGTTCGCTTACTAATGAGCAGCTTGAACCATGATGAATCGGATAACCGAGGAACCATTCCCTCTTCAATGAAGTGGGTGTGGGTGACTCGACCGAGGTTGCAAGGGGAGCAAACGGCTCAACGATTGATTGAGATGGGGTATCAACCTTGGGTGCAACCGGTGATGGATATTGTTCCGATTGACCTTACCCCTTCATCTCGACAAGCCCTGATGAACTTGGATGAATATCAAAAAGTCATTTTTGTCAGCCAAAATGCGGTGCGTTTTGGTTGTCTCGCCATAGAAGATTTCTGGCCACAGTGGCCGGTTGGTGTTGCTTTCTTTGGTATCGGTGAAGCAACGGTACTCGCTTTGGAATCTCAAGGTATACAAGCTCAAAGTAATATTGATAGCGCTGCCAAGAATTCAGAAGCCCTATTGGCGTTGCCTGCTTTGCAATCGCTTGAACATAACCGAGTGTTGATTCTGCGTGGCAAAGGGGGGCGTGAAACGCTAAAAGAAACACTAGAGGCACGGGGGGCGAAAGTGGAGTATTGCGAACTGTATGAACGTCGGTTGTCCCCAGAGGCAGAAAACGCACTGCGAGCTTCTGTGTTTTCTCAGTCGGTGCCGGCAAGTTCGGCGATCTTGGCATACAGTGGGGACAGCCTGGCCTATATTGATCGCGTGATTGCGTCCGCAGGCTTGTCCTTCTTAAAGCAATTGCCAATCATCGTACCGGGTGAGCGTGTGGCCAAGTTGGCACAAGAGCGAGAGTTTTACGATATTCGCATGGCAGACAATGCCTCGGATAAGTCCATGCTGAAGATGTTACCGTAGCGCTTTTGCGGCTACACATGAGCGACTGGCCATTGATTTATCGTTTATTACTGTCACTTATTACTAACACTTAATGACTACCATTTATTATTACCGCTTAACATGGGTTTTGGGGAAAGACCGCTATGAAGGACACTACGCCTGACGACCAGCCGTCAGCGAATCATTCATCCAATCAGCCATCCAATCAGACATCCGATAATACAGATCGTGACCACTCGGATATTCCAGAGAAGACAGACGTGAGCGCAGAGCAGCCAATAGATGAGGCCGGCTCCAGTAAAAATGAGGTTGCCCAATCCTTGAAAGCCGAAACCCCTACCGAAGACCGCTTACAAACACAGTCGACTCAACCACAGTCGATTAAAGCGAGCGCACAAAAGACAGATCAAAAGAGCGACCCTGAGGATTCACAGCCTGTGGATAAGCCATCAACGCCCTTGTCAAAACTGGCAGTGGTGTGCTTCGTTTTAGTGCTGATTTTGGGTGGCCTTATCGGCACGGGTGGCTACGTTGGTTGGAAAGAATGGCGCGCGCAACAAGCGCAGAATCTATTACTGACCCAACAAATCAGTGCCAGTGCGAGTAGCATTGATGCGCTGGAGCAGTCTTTACGACAAGCTCAAACTGTCGCTAATACCAGTACCGGTGAGCGCCGTGACTTAGAGGCCAAACTCAATGCCGTTACTTCACGCCTAGATGCTCACAATGAGCGATTGTTGTCGCTTTCCAACACCAGCCGGGAAGATTGGTTGTTGGCTGAAGCGGAATACCTATTGCGATTAGCCAACCAACGATTACTGGTAGATCGTAGTGCTCGTTCTGCGGTGGGCTTGCTGGAAGCTGCTGATGAAATCTTACGGGAATTGGCCATGCCAGATTTATTCCCAGTACGACAGGCTGTGGCGCAGGATTTGGGGGCTCTGAAATTGGCCGCGACGGTGGATCGAGAAGGTTTGTACCTGCGGTTAGATGGGTTGGCCAATAATATCCATTTGTTGCCAAATGTATTCAGTGATCTCCAATTTGAGCCGGGTGAGGTAGAGGCGGTATTGGCGCCAGCGGATGAGTCTCAACATTGGATAGACCGCCTGAGCATGATGGTTAAGCGTGTCACCCATGAGTTTAGCCAGTACGTTAAGGTACATGGCCCCAGCGACCAGCCAGCTAAACCGCTTTTACCGCCAGAAAGCGACACTTACCTGAAGCAAAACCTTCGCTTTTTGTTAGAACAAGCGCAACTGGCGATGCTCAGAGAGCAGACCAATATTTATCAACAAAGCCTGACTAAAGCTCGTGAGTTATTGACTGAGTTCTACCCATTGAGTGAACAAGCGAGGCGCCTGCGGACTGAGTTGATTTCGCTTGCCTCAGAGCCTGTTGTTGAGAAACTACCTGATATTTCTAGCTCTCAAGAGCAGTTGCATGCTTACATCGAAGCCTTGCACCAATTGACCGGCACTCGTGCTACGCCAAAGCAGGAGGATGTTCGTGATTAAAAACCTTCTGTATCGTGTGTTTTTTTGGTTGTTCCTCATTGTTTTTTTCCTGTGGGCCATTTACCAAGTGGTGACCAGTACTCCGGGCTATGTCGCTATTTCTATCAATCGCTATACCGTTGAAACCACATTTTGGGTCGCTATCGCCTTGAACGTGGCCCTGTTCTTGACGTTGGTGCTGATTTGGAAAAGCATCAAAAGAACACGTCGTGTAATGATTGGCAGTGTGTCATGGATGCGTCACGGTAACCCGCGCAGTGCTCAACGAGCCACGACCATCGGCTTGTTGGAATTCTTAGAAGGCAATTGGCGGCCTGCCCGCAAGCAACTGCTTAAAGGGGCAAAGCGCGTCGACAATCCATTGTTAAATTACTTGGCGGCTGCCCGTTGTGCCTATGAATTGGGTGAAGAAGAAACCGTTGGAGAGCTTCTCAACCAGGCTGAGCAAAGGGCGCCAAAGAATACCTTGGCGGTTGCATTAACTCAGGCGCGTATGCAATTGATTGCCAAAAAATATGAGCCGTGTATTGCCACTTTAGAGCGTGCCAGAAAAGCTAAACCCAACCATCCAGTCGTTTTGGGGCTACTATCCGAAGCGTATATGGGGGTCGGTGACTGGAAAGCGTTGCAGAAATTACTGCCACAATTGAAGCAACGGGGTCATATGAGCGAAGAAGAGTGGGCCGCATTGAGCATGAAAGCGGTACTAGAGCGCCTGGAATCCGAGGGGGATCTTGCGAGTCGTTTGTCTTCCGCAGAGGCGGTCAAGCATATGGAGCAAGTGTGGCAAGAGTTGCCTGCTCAATACCGTAAAGATGTGGCCGTGATTGCCTCGTTTGTGCAGCAGTTGGTGCGAAATGGTGGGGATGCTTCTGCCGAGCAGGTATTGCGCAAAACATTGCGAGAACAATGGGATGCACGATTGGTACGGTTTTACGGAATGGTCTCCGGTGAAAACGTTAATAAGCAGTTATCGTTGGCAGAAAGTTGGTTGAATGAGCATCCAGACGACAAAGAATTGTGCTTGGCTTTGGGCCGAATCAGTTTACGAAACGAATTATGGGGTAAGGCTCGTGAGTATTTTGAGCGAAGCTTGAAGTTGGCTAAAAACCCGGAAGCCTATGCTGAATTGGCGAGATTGCTGGCTCACTTGGGTGAGCATCGGCTCAGTACTCAATATTACCAAGAAGGTTTGATTTTAAGTACTGCCGGTTTACCTGTATTGCCTATGCCAAAATCAGTGACCGAGCATTAAGCTCGGTCATCATTCTTCATTTCTTTCTCTTTATTTTAGCTTTCCGTCTTTTAATTGATGTCCAGACCATCAATCGATTCCTAGTGAACCCCATAACTCGTCCACTTTTGCTTTTACTTCGGCATCCATTTCAATGGGTTCGCCCCATTCCCGTTCGGTTTCACCAGGCCACTTATTAGTGGCATCCAACCCCATTTTTGATCCCAAGCCGGAAACCGGTGAGGCAAAATCTAAATAATCGATGGGGGTATTGTCGATCAAGGTGGTGTCACGGGTTGGGTCCATACGGGTGGTAATGGCCCAAATCACATCGTCCCAGCTTCTCGCGTTGACGTCATCGTCGGTTACGATGACAAATTTGGTGTACATAAATTGCCGTAAAAACGACCACACCCCCAACATCACACGTTTGGCGTGCCCTGGGTACTGCTTCTTAATGGTCACCACCGCCATGCGATACGAGCAGCCTTCTGGTGGTAGATAAAAATCGGTAATTTCAGGAAATTGCTTTTGTAAAATCGGTACGAACACTTCATTTAAGGCAACGCCTAAAATAGCCGGTTCATCCGGTGGACGGCCAGTATAGGTACTGTGATAAATGGGCTCTTTACGATGGGTAATACGATCCACCGTAAACACTGGGAACTGATCCACCTCATTGTAGTAACCGGTATGGTCGCCGAAGGGGCCTTCATCAGCCATTTCACCTGGGGCGATATGCCCTTCTAAGATAAATTCCGCTGAAGCGGGGACTTGTAATTCACCGGCAAGAGTGTCGACCACTTCGGTTTTATCACCACGCAATAACCCGGCAAAGGCGTATTCGCTTAAGGTATCTGGAACCGGGGTGACCGCTCCTAAAATGGTGGCCGGGTCGGCGCCTAGGGCAACCGCAACTGGGAAGGGCTCCCCCGGATTTTCTTGTTGCCACTCTCGAAAATCCAAGGCGCCACCACGATGACTTAACCAGCGCATGATTAATTTATTACGACCAATTAATTGCATCCGGTAGATGCCTAAATTCTGACGAGCTTTGTGTGGGCCTCTTGTCACCACTAATGGCCAAGTCACTAATGGCCCGGCATCGCCAGGCCAGCAGGTTTGTATGGGAAGTTTATGTAAGTTGACTTCATCGGCTTCAATCACCTTTTGTTGGCAAGGTGCCTTTGAAACCACTTTCGGCCCCATATTCAATACTTGTTTGAAGATGGGCATTTTATTCCAAGCGTCTTTTAACCCTTTTGGTGGCTCGGGCTCTTTTAAAAAAGCCAGTAGTTTACCCACTTCTCGTAAGGCTTCTACATTCTCTTCTCCCATCCCTAAAGCGACCCGCTCAGGTGTTCCAAAAAGGTTCGCCAATACTGGAATATCGTGTCCGATGGGGTTTTCAAATAATAATGCCGGGCCACCTGCTCTTAATGTACGGTCGGCAATTTCCGTCATTTCAAGGTTAGGGCTGATCGGGTGTGAAATTCGTTTAAGCAAGCCGCGCTTTTCCAGAAGCGCAATAAAATCACGAAGGTCTTTGTATTTCATAGAGTGGGGGGCTCACAGATCGTTGGTTGGGTACTCGCAAAATGAATAACGAGACCTGCATTCTATTCGACATGAATGAACGATACGAGTCAAAGACGTGCTTGGTTCTCCATAACGTTTATTCACATTTAATTAAAAAAAATGAGGCGTGGGCGCAAAAATTACATGTTTTTATCAAAGGTAGGAGATTGAATTTATGTTGATCAAGCGTATTTAAGCGGGATTTTAAGAGTTGAAAGTAAAGGCAGTAAAAAGGGCGCTAATAAATTAAATGCGCCATTTCATGTTAAATTTTATTCACTTTGGTGTGATGTGAGCTGAGCTACTGAGTGATTGATTATTTTCAAAACTACTGTGTTTTCGAAACTTCTATGTTTTTGAAACTACCATTTAGATAGATAATTTTTCCAAACCAGAATAAATAAAGGCCGCTATTGCGGCCTTTAAAAATTAATTAGAAGCTGTAGTTAACCGATGCTGCGAAAATATGAGCGTCACCACCGGAAGTTCCTTCAAAACTGTTGCGAAGAGGAGTTTCTTCGGCGTCGACAAATACGTCTTCACCTGAAACGAAAGAATAACCAAAATCGAAACTGACATTTTGGCTCATGGTGTAGGTAGCACCTAAGCTGTACCATTCGCGATCAGAGTCAGGAATCGCCAATGAGCGATGTTCTGCAGGAACTGGGCTTTCATCTAGGGCGAAACCTGCGCGTAAGGTTAAAGCCTGAGACACTTCATAGCCGACACCAATCGCATAGCGCCATGCATTATTCCAGTTTTCTTCAGCAAGTACTCTAGTAAAGCCTGCGTCAGTGGTTACCGCTAATTCTTCAAAGACATGCCATTCAGTTAAAGTGGCATTACCAGAGATGGTTAATTGACCAACTTGGTAGGCAGCGGCAAATTCAGTCACGGCTGGCAAGGTAATGTCTAAGGTACCGCCATCGTCCAGAATGGCACTTTGTGCGTATGCCGCAAAGCCTTCTAGGCCAGGTACTACCGATAAGCTTGAAAGATTTTCCAAGTCAGTAGACACGTCGCCTTCCAGCTCTAAATCAACTTCACTACGGTAGCTGAAGCCCAGAGTTAGTGCGTCAGTGGGCTTTAATGCGATACCTGCATTCCAACCAAAGCCCCAGTCGTCCCCTTCTAGTTTTACGACAGTATTGTTCGGTAGCTCGGCACCAATTTGTGCACCTACACCAGAAAGAACAGTGGATTCGTAAACAGGGAAGGAGTTTTCTAAGGTGCCATCACCATAAACAATGTTGATACCAAAACCGATACTGACTTTCTCATCTGGCTTGAAAGAAAGGGTTGGGCTGAAGTTAACGGTTACGATTTCAGCAAAATCGGCAGTGTCCAGTGCTGCGAAGTCATCGTCGTAATCGGTGCTTAAACCGAAGTTTGAGTTAACGATCATGCCGAAACTCAGTTGATCGTTTAGTGGGCGAATGTAGTAGGCATTAGGAACAACCGCAGTCGGTGCGATGTCTTCACCTCTGGCTTCACGCTCAGTACCCGGTGAAGGATTACCCGCGATTTGATCGACGGTAGGGTTAGAAACCGTACCGTTTACATCGATTTCTGGGTCGATGTAGCTGAAACCGGCGGAAATTTGAGATGTGCTGAAAAATCCAGAAAGCGCTGGGTTATGGGAAATGGTAGAGGCATTGTCAGTCATGGCGGCCTCACCTGCGAATGCACGCCCTAAACCCACGGCGCTATGTTCTTGTAGTTGGAATCCGGCCGCTATTGCTTGGGTGGTGGCAAGTGACAGAGCACAGACTGCAAATGTTTTTAATTTCATGGTAGTACCTCTTACACATCGTTTGTTAATGATTTTATCGATGATTTTTTTATTGCCGGGTGGTAGTCCCTGGCGCGAAATGAACGCAGGATTATAGAAGCCAAAAAGCTTGAAGAGTATGATTTGGCGTGTTTATTTGTGACTATTTAGTCAATGTTGTTAAATAACGACACAAAAAGTGAATGAGGGCTGAATATTCTTTGGAAATAAGAGTTTTTTATAATTATTCTTATTAAATATGATCAATGAAGGTTTCTGCTTTACACACTAATAATAGGGTTTTTAAGTCACGAGTTCATTTGCTGTAGGTGAAATTGGATGAATAATGTGGCTTTACAAAGACAAGCATTTGAGAAAAGGCATTATTGTTTTCAGACGTTGCTAACGTAAATCGGCTGCTAAGCAGTAGCAGCCGATTTACCAAAATCGTTATTTCGAAAACCGTTATTGTAGAGAAATTACTGTCTAAAAAGTAAAGAAGCAAAAAACGGTTATGTAAAAATATCGATATAAAAAAGAATCCTATTAAAAACGGTAATGTAGTTTTAACGGATGCTTTTTATTTACGCTTCATCGATAAGAAAAACTCATCATTAGTTTTATGATCTTTGAGTTTATCGACCAAAAATTCGGTTGCCGCGACATCTTCCATATCGTGCAATAATTTGCGAAGAATCCAAACTCGTTGCAGCTCATCTTCTTTCATTAATAGGTCTTCACGACGAGTACCGGAGCGACGAACATTAATAGCAGGATAAACGCGTTTTTCGGCGATTTTTCGATCTAGGTGCAACTCTTGGTTACCCGTTCCTTTAAATTCTTCAAAAATCACTTCATCCATTTTTGAGCCAGTGTCGATGAGTGCGGTGGCGACAATGGATAAGCTACCGCCTTCTTCGATATTACGTGCAGCCCCGAAGAAGCGTTTTGGGCGCTCCAAAGCGTGAGCATCCACACCACCGGTTAATACTTTGCCGGACGAAGGAATGACGGTGTTGTAGGCACGGGCTAGGCGGGTTACGGAGTCCAGTAGAATCACGACGTCTTTTTTGTGTTCAACGAGACGCTTGGCTTTTTCGATAACCATTTCCGCCACTTGAACATGGCGAGCCGGTGGCTCATCAAAGGTTGAGGCAACCACTTCGCCACGTACAGAGCGTTGCATTTCGGTCACTTCTTCTGGACGTTCGTCTATCAGCAGTACAATCAGGTGACACTCAGGGTTATTTCGCGTGATGGCCTGGGCGATGTTTTGCATCATGATGGTTTTACCGGCTTTCGGCGGTGCCACAATCAAGCCGCGTTGGCCTTTCCCAATCGGTGCAATCAAGTCGATAATACGGCCGGTTAAATCTTCGGTGGAGCCATTACCGGCTTCAAGAATAAGGCGATCGTCTGGGAAGAGTGGAGTGAGGTTTTCGAAGAGAACTTTGTTGCGTAGTTTTTCAGGTTTGTCGAAGTTGATTTCGTTAACTTTTAATAAAGCGAAGTAACGTTCGCCGTCTTTTGGCGGTCGAATTTTTCCGGCAATCGTATCACCGGTGCGCAGGTTAAAGCGCCTGATTTGGCTGGGTGAGACGTAGATATCGTCTGGGCCTGCCAGGTATGAACTGTCTGCAGAGCGCAAAAATCCAAAGCCGTCTTGAAGGATTTCCAATACGCCATCGCCGTAAATGTCTTCACCGCTTTTGGCATGACGTTTCAGGATATTGAAAATGATGTCTTGCTTGCGTGAGCGAGCGATGTTTTCAAGGCCCATTTCCGTTGCAATAGAAATGAGTTCTTCAATAGGTTTTGTCTTTAGGTCTGTTAGGTTCATAGGGGATTAGTCGTTAAGGGTGGGGTGATTTGTTGGTCGTGATCTCACACGAAGACAGGTGTATTAGTGTTGTTGTCGTGTAAATCGTTAAATTTAAATATTACGTTCAAATACTGTAATGGTTTGCCGAAGTGAGCATTGATGTTAATCGTTTTCAGCGCAATGAATCCTATCACTCGAAGTAAGCCTTAATGCATTGAATAGGGTTTATCACAAACGTGACAAGACATTATTTGTCATACGGTAAATTGTAATACGGTAAAGTTTGCTGAATTAAGCCGGGACTGAAACTACGTTGAGAACGCTGCTACTCTCGGGCTGCAATTTCCTGTTTAAAAGCGAGGTTATTTTTTTCAAACCGTCGTGCGTGTTGCTTAGCAAGAGCGGAACATTGAGAAGACCACTGATGGGCGACAACGATTGCGTTACGGTATTGGGCGCAGATTAATCAGGAATGAATAGTTCGAGTATAGCGGCTATCACTTTGGAGTGCAAAATACAAAAAGCAAATTCAGTACAGTTTTTTTCAATAGTGATTTATGTATGGGCCTATCGGCCCATTAGCCTGAGTCAGTTGGCTATTAAAACCGGGTTTCACCACACTTAACCATCTGGTTGATTTTCAATCAAAACGCCTGGTGATTAAGTATGATGGAAGGACACAGGTTGAGCGGATGGATGGCCTATTTACGTTAGGCTGTAAAATTGGGCTAAACCGCTGAGTCCAAAAATTCAATCAGTTGGGTTTTTGAAAGTGCACCCACTTTGGTTGCTTCCAAATTACCATCTTTAAAAATCATCAACGTAGGAATACCACGAATCGCGTATTTTGCTGGGGTGTCCTTGTTGGCGTCTACGTCCATTTTGCAGATTTTTACTTTATCTTTGTACTGGTCGGCCAACTCATCCAACACCGGCGCAATCATTTTACAGGGGCCACACCAGGCCGCCCAAAAGTCAACCAATACTGGCAGGGATTCACCCAGAACATCAGTTTCGAAACTAGCGTCGGTTACTTGTACGATGGCATCACTCATAAGTTGCATCTCCGTTTTTTCGGTTTACAGTCGCTGCTGTTCTTTTGCTCGGCATAATAAGGATTGCGCTGGCTGAGAACAAGGATTAGGCCAAACGCTTTTCACCTCAGTGAGGATTGGTCACTGTCGAGCAAAATGCTTGGCTATATCGTTTGGGCGATATTGGATAAATTCAAGCATAAATTATGGAGAGGGCTTTAAATTGAGAAGCCCTCTCCATGTGATGAGCGGGTTAATCTCTCAAGGATTCCAGTAGTAAACTTTGTACTCCTTCATTGAGTTTACTGTTCGGGGGGGCTTCGTATTCACCGCTGGAGGTGAGCGTCCAACTTTGGTTGTTGTCATCTAAGTACATTTCTAAGTCTTGCAGTACGCGCTTGGTGAGTTTGGGTGACTCAATGGGAAAGCACACTTCAACACGACGATTGAGGTTTCTTTCCATGAGGTCGGCAGAGCCGCAATAGACATTCGGTGTGCTGTTGGCGAAATAGTACACGCGAGTGTGTTCTAGGAAGCGCCCAACAATGGATTTGACTCTAATATTATCGGAAACACCCGGAATGCCGGGACGCAGGCAGCACATACCTCGAATGATGAGGTCAACTTTAACTCCCGCTTGAGAGGCTCGATACAGCGCATGAATCACATCGGGTTCAGTTAGGCCATTGGCTTTCATGATGACGCGTCCGGGTTGCCCGGATTCTACCGCATCAATCTCCCGTTGAATCAGTCGTATCAGCCCTGTTTTTAGGGTAAAAGGAGCATTCAATACACGGCGGATGCGCTCTGTTTTCCCCATACCAGTGAGTTGTTGGAAGACTTTATGAACGTCAGCACAGATGTTTTCGTCTGCGGTGAGCAAGGAGTAGTCTGTGTACAGCCGAGCGGTGTCGGCGTGGTAATTCCCAGTCCCTAAGTGTGCATACCGCTTGAGCTGATCATTTTCGCGCCGAACCACCAGGATCATTTTCGAATGTGTTTTATAGCCCACCACACCGTAGACCACGACGGCCCCGGCGGCTTGAAGTTCGGCGGCTAATTCTAGGTTTTCTGCTTCGTCAAAGCGGGCGCGTAATTCCACGACGGCAGTGACTTCTTTACCGTTGCGAGCGGCTTCTAACAGTGCTTGGACGACAGGTGAGTTGTCTCCTGTGCGATACAAGGTTTGTTTGATGGCCATGACATTGGGGTCGATGGCGGCTTGTCGTAGTAATTGCACCACAGGCTTAAACGATTCAAACGGGTGTAGAAGCAAGTAATCGCGTTTGGCAATGGCACTGAACATATCGCTTTTCTTGCCCAGTGCGCGGGGAATGCCTGGATTAAACGAGGGGTAAAGCAAGTCTGGTCGGTCTACCATGCTGGGTACACGCATTAGGCGTTTTAGGTTGACGGGCCCTTGAACCTGATACAGATGAGCTTCAGTCAGTTGTGTTTCTTTCAGTAAGAAGTCAATCAGTGGCTCGGGGCAATCGTCTGCCACTTCCAAACGAACTGCACGGCCAAACCGTCGGGACGCTAGCTCCCCTTTTAAGGCGATGGCCAAATCGGCGACGCCTTCCATATCCACATCTAAATCGGCATTGCGAGTGACTCGGAACTGATAACAGCCTTTGACGGTCATGCCGGGGAATAATTTATCCACGTGGGCATGAATCATGGACGATAAAAAGACAAAGCTGTAAGTGCCATCGCTGAGGTGGTCTGGGAGTTGAATGACCCGGTCTAAAGAGCGGGGGGCCGGTACGATGGCCATGCCAGTTTCACGACCAAAGGCGTCTTTCCCTTCAAGGGAGACAATAAAATTCAAGCTTTTGTTTACCAGTAACGGAAAAGGGTGCGCAGGGTCTAGTCCAATGGGGCTCGATACGGGAAGGATGTCGGAGAGAAAATATTCTTCCACCCATTTCTGTAGGGCCGGTGTCCACTCGCTGCGGCGTAAAAAGTGTACGCCCTGTTCTTGCAGCTCAGGGATCAGCATGGTGTTTAAAATATGGTATTGCTTTTCCACTAAGGGGTGGCAAGTCTCTGCAATGTGTTTGAGGGCTTGCTCCGGTGTGAGGCCGTCTAACCCGATGTTTTGTCGCTCTAGGTCGATGCGATCCATCAAGCCCGCAACTCGAATTTCAAAGAATTCGTCAATATTGGAGCTGAAGATCAATAGAAATCGCAGGCGTTCCAGTAGAGGGTGCTCGGTATTGAGCGCTTGCTCCAGAACGCGTTGATTAAATGTTAGGTGGCTTAGCTCCCGGTTAATGTAAAACTCCGGGTTATCGAGAGAGGGTTTTTCAGTGGAAACGGACAGGTCGTTGGGCATGGTAAAACCTTAGGTGATGTCTGTAGATACCGCGACAGGAAGGCACCGCGAGGCTGGCTTCTATTGGAAGATCTGCGGCTAGTCTGTGGCGGTAATGTTAAGAGTTTGTGACGGGAATGGAAACTGTGTGGTCATGGTTTTTGTTGGTGTTTCAGGGCCACATCAGACTACTTGGTGCCTCAACTCAGTTGTTCACCCGAGAACTTTCTCTGGGCTTTGAATTAACCCCATCTTTTGTATCGCCTCCACCAATGATTTCATGGTGACGGGTTTGCACAGATAATAATTCATACCACATTCGAATACGGCTTCTCGGTGTTCTTCCAGCGCATGAGCTGTCAGTGCCACGATGTTAGAGGCAGTGACACTATGGGTGCGCTCGTATTCCCTGATATTTCGGGTGGCTTCGAAGCCGTCCATTTCCGGCATTTCACAATCCATTAAGACTAAATCGAATTGTTTGCCAGAGTTGGTGACGCTATTAAACGCCTCCAGCCCGTTCTCTACAATTTCAGGTTCGATTCCCATTTTATTCAGTAGGCCGCGAATTACCATGCGGTTAACACTGTTATCTTCGGCCACTAAAACACGTAGTTTGGTGTAATGCATGAGGTTAGCCTCATCCAAGTCCAGAACTGGTTTGCGTTTAGTGTGGGTGCCGTGGAGTAACTCGAGTAGTTTGGATTTAAAGCGTTGTGGGGACACCGGTTTGCGCATCCAAGACTCAATGCGTGCACTGGTGAGTTGCTCATTGTCGTAATTGGCTTCCGCCCCCGTGAACATAAACATGTGTACATCTTTATGTTGGGTAAGTTCGACAGCAAATTTTTTCGCTAGTTGGTAACCGTTGATGTCTGGCAGTTCATAATCAATGGCGATAAAGTCGTAAGGTTTATCGGTGTCCATTTGGTCTTGCAAGAGCATGTGGGACTCGTGTCCGCTGGCGGAGGTTTGAACCATCATGCCCCAACTTTCACATTGCACCTGCAATACCCGAGTGAGGAAAGTGTTGTCTTCCACGATGAGAATGGACTTGCCGCGCAGCTCATTGGCCGCATCTTCCGCTTTTTGTGTAATTGG
Organism: Marinibactrum halimedae; assembly: GCF_021234875.1. Taxonomy (GTDB): domain Bacteria; phylum Pseudomonadota; class Gammaproteobacteria; order Pseudomonadales; family Cellvibrionaceae; genus Marinibactrum; species Marinibactrum halimedae. The sequence goes on from NZ_JAJQVM010000005.1 coordinate 133,428, forward strand.
TCTATCCACTCGATGAAACCGAGAGGTGAACCAAAATGTTGAGCCTTCACCTTCAATACTTTCTACACCAATTTCACCGCCCATCATTTCAGCAAGACGTTTACAAATGGCGAGTCCTAAACCGGTTCCGCCATATTTACGCGTGGTAGAGCTGTCTGCTTGACTGAAGGATTCGAAAAGGTTTTCTTGGGCATCAGTGGAGATGCCAATACCGCTGTCGGTGACACTGAATAACAACAAGACTTCGCTGCCGTTATCGGCACTGTCGAGCTTGGCTTCTAAAACGACATGGCCATCTTTAGTGAATTTGAAGGCATTGCCTAATAGGTTGATGATCAGTTGGCGTAATCGGGTAGGATCCCCCACTAAATAGAGTGGTGTACCGGGGGCGACATTGCCGATGAGTTCGATATTACGTTTGTTGGCAGTGGCTCCAAACAATTGCACACAGTCTTCAATGAGTAAGTCGACATTGAACTCGGTGGTTTCGAGCTCCATTTTGCCGGCTTCGATTTTGGAGTAATCCAACACATCGTTAATGATGTCCAGCAAGCTGATGCCCGAGCGGTGGATAACATCGAGATAGTGACGTTGGTTCTCGTTAAGCTCGGTGTCGCGAAGTAATTCCACCATACCGATTACCCCGTTCATTGGGGTTCGAATTTCATGGCTCATGGTGGCCAAAAACTGGCTTTTAGCTCTGTTGGCTGTTTCCGCTGCCACTTTCTGACGTCTTGATTCCAGCTTTTCTTGTTTCTCTGTTAGTAAGGCGTTCTCAATGACTCGGCGTTGTTCAATGTCGTCTAGGAGTGTTTCGCGCATTTGGTTAAATGCCATGACCACATTATCGAGTTCGTCTGGGTTGGTTGTGTGTAAGCGCTTGTTGTGCAGTTTGAGTGGCGTTTCGAGGTTGTCGAGAGTAAGCCTTCGAGCGTACTGGGCGATGGTTACCATATGCCGGGTCAACATAGAGCGTACTAGCCACAAAATAAATAGAGCGATGGCCAATGTTTTACTGCCCTGTAATGCCACAATGTAAGATGCTCTCTCCCACATTTTGGTATAAACACTGTCGAGGCTGGCGGAAACGAAAAGTGTGCCCAGCTCTTGGGGTTCTGAGGTTTGGTCACTGTAGATGAGAGGGTATTCTTTGGTAAGGGTGTTACCTTGGTTGCCTAAAATTTCTGTTTCAGCATCTTGTGGGGTGGCGCTCATGGCCTGTTCGCGGTTATTCCAGTCACGCCAAACCACCGTCACCTGCACCACGTCCTCTACTTCCAGTAAACTGTGTATTTGTACGTTCAGTTGTTCTTCGTCAAAGCCCCATAAACTTTTTGTGATGCTCGGGAGAGTACTGATACGCACCTGATCAAGACGTTTTTCGAGAGAGGCAACATCATCATGAAAGCTCAGATACAACTGGATAAGAATGGCCAGTAATGTAATTAATGAGCTGGTGATAAGAATCAACCCCATTAGCTTGGTGGCAATAGGGTTGTTGCGACTGTATCGAATAATGTCGAGCATTATTGATCAACTCTGTCTGTCATAAATTATGTGGTGGGTGAGTGTCTTCGCTCGCGCCGGTATAATTGATCTGGCAGGAATAGAGGCGCGAAGCATTTATTGTTGAATTCATTCTTTTATAAACTGATTTTTTTGCAAACGTATTGATGCGTCATTTGATGGTGTCAAATAATAACAATAACGCCAATCCGAGCTTATCGGCAGTACGTTTCAATCAATAAAAAATTTATATTAATAAATTACTAAAGTTGCAGCATATCTTATGCCATACAAAAAACATACTCACGACGAACCGTCTCTCGCTTGAGCCATTGGGTTTCATCTAGGCGAGAGATTATTCACTGTGAGAAAACGTTCGCTTGGTTGGGTGTTTAATTTGCACCACATTTGCCCATTGATGTTGTATCAAGTGTAGCAGTATCCCAATGTATGACGAATCAATTATGAGCATTCGTTCGGCTAGTGCCAAATAAAAGCAATTATTCACCGAAAATCGTGTGTCATTGGGATAATTACTGTTGTCAGCCCAATGTTTTTGCGTCGAAGGTTTATTATTCAGGCGCTGAAAGGTGTTCGTTGGCCTCAAACATGGCTAGTACGTGATTGAGAAAACGGTGGCCAAGGGGGGTGGTGCAATAGCGTTGTGCATCTTCTTTTAATAAAGTTTTTTCTGTGAGTGTGCGAATCACAGAGATGATTTGGTCTTCTTGCAGCCCTGTACGTGCAGGGAACAAATCTCGTTCGACCCCCTCATTGAGTCGCAGTGTATTCATGAAAAACTCAAGGGGAAGTGCATCGGCCACAATGGTTTTTTTCCCTGCGCAGAAATCAGAGTCTCGTTCCAAGTACTTGGCGGGTTGTCGTGTTTTCCAGCGACGCTCAATAGTATCGTTGGGGTACGAACTATCTGAGTTGAGGTGAGTGACTTTGCCGTGTGCACCTGCACCAATGCCGAGATAATCCCCAAATTGCCAATAGTTCAGGTTATGGCGACAACGGTTATTGGGTGAAGCGTAGGCAGATACCTCATATTGCGCAAAACCGGCGTTGTCGAGGAGATCGTGTCCAGCGTCTTGAATATCCGCCAGGGTATCATCAGCGGGTAGAATGGGCGGTGCGCTGTAAAACTCGGTATTGGGCTCAATGGTGAGCTGGTACCAACTCAAGTGGGTTGGCTCTAACGACAGTGCTTGGGTTAAGTCTGCTAAAGCATCATCAAGGGATTGATTAGGGAGGCCATGCATCAGGTCGATATTAATGTTTTCAATACCTGCTGTGCGTGCACTTTTTACGGCGTTGCTGGCTTCCTGGCTTGTATGAATACGCCCTAATGCCGTTAATTGTTCTGATTGGAACGATTGCACACCAATAGAAAGTCGATTGACTCCGGCGGTGAAGAAGTCAGAAAACTTTTGTTGCTCTACCGTGCCTGGGTTGGCCTCTAGGGTGATCTCAGCGTCTTTAGCGATGCCAATGATGTCATCAGCGGCGTCTAAAATCGCGCCGATGGCCTTCCCAGAAAACAAACTGGGCGTGCCACCGCCAAAGAAAATGGATTCGATCGGGCGATGGTATGCGTTGATTTTTTCCGAGAGTAAATCTCGTCGAAGCGCGGCAACATACTCTTCTTCTGGCAAGGTGTTACCAAACGCGTGGGAGTTAAAGTCACAGTAAGGGCATTTGCGAACACACCACGGAATGTGTACATAAAGGCTCAGTGGCGGAAGGGAAAGCATTATCTTCTCTTTAATTTATCGTTCAATCAGCGAATGATTTGGGCGTTACGCATACCGTCTAACAGTTGAGACATGGCCATACCTCTGTGGCTGATGGCGTTCTTCTCTGCTTTGTCTAACTGTGCGCTGGCACAATGGTGGGTGGGAACGTAAAAAAGAGGGTCGTAGCCAAAACCGTTTTCCCCACAAGGGGCTTCTAGAATGCGGCCATACCATTGGCCAATGGCCAAAATAGGGGTCGGGTCTTCGGCGTGACGCATAAACGCTAAGGCGCAGATAAAACGTGCCCCTCGCTTGGCTTCAGGAATATCGGCCAAGGCGGTAATCAGCTTTGCGTTGTTATCGGCATCGTTACCGGATTCGGAATACCGGGCAGAATAAATGCCCGGAGCCCCATTTAGGGCATCCACAGCAAGGCCAGAGTCATCAGCGATGGCGGCAAGCCCGGTATGCTCACAGGCATGGCGCGCTTTTAAAATCGCATTTTCCACAAAGGTGAGCCCGGTTTCATCCACACTGGGCACGTTAAACTCGCTTTGCGGTTTGATCGAGATATGGTACTCCCCCAACAATTGCTGAAATTCACGAATTTTTCCAGCGTTGCCGCTGGCGAGGACAATGGATTGTGGCTTAATGGCGGTCGACATAGAGCTTCTTCGAAAATTTCAATTTGATGGGTGAGTCACTGCCTTCTGGCGTAACAGTGATAAAAAAGTTCATGACTTCTTCATTAGTGAACCGTATTGGGGCCAGATAGTACGTGGTGTTTTGCTCATTAATGCGCTGGAATTTCAGTTTTTGCGCTTGTTGCATCAAGTTGCGTGCTTCGCCTTTCAAGTTGGCGGGTAGTCCAAGTGTTTGTGTTTCTTCGCCGTCTTTGGTTACCACAATATTAACCAGTGCGCGATCTTTCCCGCGAATCAGTTTATAAGTGCTTGCAATGTCAGGCGGGATGAAACTGCTGTTAAACACGCTGTAAAAAATACGATAGCCATCTTCGGTAATGGAGATATTCTCTTGAGCATTTGAAGTCATTGACGATAGCGTGAAAAACAGAGCCAATAAGCTCATGAGTAAGGCAGGAAAAAATTGATGCAGTTGAGTCAACATGGGTCACCTCATTTGGCTAAGTTAACCTGGGGCATTAGCCTAGGTGGTAAATGGCGGTATCACCGAAAAGGTTGGGCAAGAAGGTAGCCCCTGCTTTGTCCAGTGGATTTTGAGTGACGACCAGCCGCTGTTTTATGGTGATATTGCGCTCTTTACACAAGACTTCAAAGTCTTTAAAGGTACAAAAGTGAATGTTTGGCGTGTTATACCACTCGTAAGGCAGTAAATCAGACACTGGCATGACACCGCTGAGCCCAAGGTGTAAACGGGCTTTCCAGTGACCAAAGTTGGGAAACGTCACGATACATTCCTTGCCAATACGCAACATTTCTTCAACGAGTTTATCCGGGTAGCGCATGGTTTGCAGTGCTTGGGTCATGATCACGGTATCAAAGCTTTGATCATTGAATTCATCTAAGTGGCGTTGATCCAGATTGTAATCAATGACATTTACTCCCTTTTCAACGCAGCTGGCGATTTCTTTGGCATCAATCTCCAAGCCATACCCGCTAACCTGTTTGGTGTCTGATAAGAGTTTTAACAGTGTGCCATCACCACAGCCTAAATCCAGAACGTGGCTGCCGGGTTTGATCCATTGTTGAATGACTTGAAAATCAATGCGCATGAGCTCAGCCTCCTGTTTTAGGCTTGGACGCCGTGCCAATGTCGATATTGTTGAGGTACTGGGAAAAAACGGTTTGATATCGCTCATTGGGCAATAAAAACGCATCGTGACCATACTGAGAATCGATTTCGGCATAACTGACGGGGCGCTTGGCAGCGATAAGTGCGTTGACGATTTCCCGAGAACGTTCTGGCGAAAAGCGCCAATCGCTTGAAAAGGAGATTACCAAAAAGTTGCATGTGGATTGCTCGAAGGCAGTGACGGGGTTGTCGTTGTACTCTCGGCTTAAGTCGAAGTAATCCAGTGCTTTAGTCATCAAAATATAAGTGTTGGCATCAAAACTCTTGGAAAAATTCGCGCCCTGGTAGCGCAGGTAGCTTTCAATCTGAAATTCTACCGGCTCATTGTCGCCTTGCTTAAAGCTGCCGCTTTTTAATTCTCGACCAAATTTATTTCCCATACCGTCGCCCGACAAATAGGTAATATGGCCGATCATACGTGCAACGGATAGCCCACCTTTGGGATAGGTGTGGTGCTTGAGATAGTCGCCACCGAAGAACTCCGGGTCTGAAGTGATGGCGCTGCGTGCCGCTTCATTAAAGGCGATGTTTTGGGCGGTGAGTTTCATGGAAGAGGCAATCACAATACAGTGGCGTACTCGATCTGGGTACTCTAATGACCAGCGCATCGCTTGCATGCCCCCCAAACTGCCTCCAATCACGGCTGCCCAGCACTGAATGCCCAAGGTATCGGCCAAACGTGCCTGGCTATTTACCCAATCTCTCACTCGCAGAAGCGGGAACCCAGATCCCCAAGGCTCACCGGTATCTGGGTTAATGCTGGTGGGGCCGGTAGAACCGTGACAACCGCCTAGGTTATTGAGGCTCACGACAAAAAATCGATTGGTATCGATGGGTTTACCAGGGCCAATATATTGATCCCACCAGCCCGGCTTCTTGTCGTTTTGATCATGGAAGCCCGCTGCGTGGTGGTGACCTGAAAGGGCGTGACAAATCAATATGGCATTACTGGCGTCCGCGTTTAATCTGCCATAGGTCTCATAAATAAGCGTAAATTCAGAGAGTGTTTGTCCACAGGTAAGCAATAGCGGGTTGGTAAAGTGATGAATTTGGGGGGTCACTAAGCCAACGCTATCGTCTGGAAAGCGGCAGGGTTGCTCCGTTACAGGAGGGGCATCAACGTCGTTGGATGGAGAATTGGGCATAACAATACGACTCTTTAGCGGACGCGAAAGTCTATTCAGCTATTTTGCTATGCGCAAGTATTCCAACATTACTGGACGGTTTTGAGGGTAATGAGAGCTAGCCTTTCGCGGCTTTTTTCTCCGGAGTTGATCGTGCCATGGTTAATGGCAGAACGTTGTCATTGGGTTTGGAAACCAGCTCCAGGGTGTCGATATCTCGAATTAAAGCATTTAGGGTGTGCAATGCGCCTTCTTGGTGACTGATTTCCAGTCGCATTGTACGTGCTTGTTCTTGACGGGGGTTTTCGGTTTTGGCGACGCGAGAGAGATTCAGCAATTCTTTTTGCAATAGCTGTTTTTGATAGTAGTTAGGGTAAGCCAGTGGGGTTAGGGCTTGTTTATACCAAGTCTCTAACCCGTCATTGAGGTCAATAATAAAATGTCGGACTTCTTGGCTCACGCTCAATAAAAAGTGCCTCACGATGCTCTCTTCAACAGAAGATGTCTCTAACAGGTGCTCAAGATAGTGTTCACTTCGATGTTTGATTTCCAAAAACTGACGTTGGCGGCGACCTAATTTGAGTAGACGACTTTTCAATAATGCACGTTCTGGCGGATTTTTGGGGCGCTGATAAATGTCTGCCAGCAATCGATTGGCGTGGGTTGCTTCGGCGGCTAACTTTTGTAGGTTCAGGTGAATCTGGGCAAAGCAAGCGTGAAGTCCGGTACGTAAAAAACTCTCGGGGTCGGATGCGGCATTTTGTAGGCAATTAAAAACTTTATCCTGCTGTTTATGATCAAATACTTCACTTAATGAGGTGAATTGTCGATTGAGTAATCGTTGATAGGATTTGAGCAGCAAAGCTTCCTGGTGCACTTTACGATGAAGGTGTTTTATATTCGCTCGAATTTCTTCCAGGCTTTGCTGGTTCGTTTCTTCGGGCTCTTGTTGTAAAGAGGCCAACAGGGAGTCTTGTTCGAATAACCGCTTGGAAAGCTGATCTCTGGTTTGGTGAATCAGAGCGATGGCGTCTTCAATCAACGCATGTTTACACAGGGTTTTGTGTTTTTGCACAAGCTGTTCGGTTAAGACGCTTTCAAATTCGCCAAAGGCGCTCCTTTTGAGCCGAGCTTTATCGTTAGATGCTTTGGCTAATATGGCTTGTTTGGCTGATACCGGCATCACCTGTTGCAGCGATAAACCAAAGGTGAGCGCGGTGGTTGTGCGCACGGTTTGAATGCTCGCTTCAATCGCGGCGTCACTGCTTAAGTCTTCCCATAGGCTGTCAATTTTATTCAGGACAACGAGGATTTTACTGTTGTCTTCAGAGCTGATGTAATCTCGCCAAGTGGCTTTGTCGGTGGCGCTGATGGGGGCATCAGCCGATAGCATAAAGACTACTGCTTGAGCCTCGGGAAGTGTGCTTAATGTCAGTTCTGGTTCATTGCCCAGTGCGTTGAGCCCCGGAGTGTCAATGAGCTTGAGGCCCAGCTCAAATAAGGGGTGATTCAAATTAATTTTAGCAAATCGCCATGCGGGAATTTCCACTTTGTGGATATCTTGGGGGTGACGATTGAGCATCGAGCAGTTAAAGCCTAAGGCTCGGGCTTCACTTTCGCTGACGTATTTGCAGTCGGCAATTCGGCCTACAGCATCCTGAACGGAAGCGGGGCTTGTGGCATCAAAGTGGATGGTGACCCAGTGCTTAGGGATGCGCTTGAAGGCATTGAGGCTGGTGGCTCCGCGTCGGGTTTCGATGGGCAATAGTTGTAACGTGTTGCTTGGGACTTCTTGATCAAAACCAATTTCTGTGGCGCACATGGTGGTGCGGCTGGGTCGCGAGGGTAAGAGGCGGCAATGGTATTCGGGAAAAAGCAATGCGTTAATCAGCTCGGTTTTCCCGCGAGAAAACTCCCCAACGATGACGGTGGTGAGCGTGTGATTTTGGAGCATGGTCAGTGCTCGTTGAATGACTTGGCTGACTTCTGGATTGTGAAATTCGCTTTCAAAGTGCCAACGCTCAAACGCGAGCAGTTTGCTGGAGAGATCTTTCCGGTGCTGTTCGTACCCAGCTAATTGTCGTTGGAGCGATCTCAAGTCCATAGATTATCCAGGTAAAAGTGTCAGAATTTTACAGGTTAGCAAATTTCTCTTCGAAAGCGTATATAGCGGCCACCTATCGGCTAGTCATTTTAAATATAACTAAAAATCATTAAAGTGGATGTTATCTGTTGCTCAAAATATAGTTGATGGCGAAGCCTTGGGTAACTCAGTTGGCTAAGGCAATTGGATGATTCAAAAAAGTCATTTCATTAAATGCCCGGCACCAGTTGTGCGGCGGAATTACTCAGCCCTGCCAATGCGGCAAAGTGATGAATAAGTACATTCACGACATTAATCACCAAAAAAACCAGGATAGGGCTTAAATCAAAACCGCCCATCGGAGGAATCAGCTTGCGAAACGGTGCCATGATGGGTTCAAGCAGCTGACGTAATAAGCTCAGTGCAGGATGATTACTCATTGGGGCAATAAAGCTTGAGATGATCATAATGATCAATCCCCAAAAGAATATGGTTGATATAAGTGATATCAGACCGATGATTGACCACACTAAAACGGTGGCAGGGTTGATCATGCCAAAGCCGATTGCCAATGCATTCAGTTCGACTGCAACCACGCTCACCAATATGGCTAGCACAATGGCCGCTAAATCAATACCAAATAAGCCTGGAATAATGCGCCTTAAAGGAATCAATACGGGGTTGGTGGCTTTCACCACACCTTGGGAAATGGGGTTATAGAAGTCTGCTCTAACCAACTGCAATAGAAATCGAATCACAATAATAAACAAAAACAGCGATGCTAATGTTTGGATCACCAGCGTACTGATTTGTGCAAGCGGCCCCATGTATTCCCCCGGTTTTTCTTAATAAGTGGATAGGTAAAATTAGTCGGTGATTAATCAGTCTTTGAGTGTTTTGCCCAATGCTTCTGAGCGCTCTGCGCAGGCTTTCATGGCCAAGTGTACGGTGTTTTTGAAGTCGCATTCGGTCAGTGTATTTAGGGCGGCTTCGGTTGTTCCATTGGGTGAGGTTACACGGCGCCGGAGTTCGCTGGGGGTGATGTCACTGTTGCTTGCCAGGCTGGCGGCGCCCAAGGCGGTTTGTAGAGCCAAGTCTTTGGCGACATCTTCACTGAGCCCTTGTTTCATTCCGCTTTCAATCATAGCTTCCATGAGCAGGAAAAAGTAGGCAGGTGCGCTTCCAGAAATTGCGGTGATCGCATGCATTTGGTGTTCGTCCTCGACCCAGGCGACTTTGCCTACGGCACTTAATATGTGTTCGGCAAGTGCTCTTTGGGAGTCGCTGGTATTGGCGTTAGCAAACAACCCAGAGGCCCCTTCTCGTACCATGGCAGGGGTGTTGGGCATACAGCGGACAATGGCATGTTGTTCACCTAGCCAATGGGAAAGGCTGGCGGATTCTATTCCAGCGGCGATAGAGATGATCAATGGGTTGTGAGTGATCACGGCGGCTAAGGGTTCGAGTACCGCTTGCATAATCTGTGGCTTTACGGCCAAAACAATAACATCCGCTTGGCGAGCGGCTTCGTCGTTGTTTTCGTAGGTGCGTATACCGTATTCATCGCTTAGGTGTGCAAGGGCATCAGTATTGGGGTCGCTGGCAATCAATAATTCAGGTGCGATGCCTTCAGCCAGTAGGCCGCCAATAATGGCGGTGGCCATATTGCCCGCGCCGATAAACGCAATGGTACTTTTCATTGGATGCCCTTGTTTTATGCCAGCGAATGTTAATAGTTCTTTTTCAGACTTGAGCTGCCGGGTGCTGAGTTGTTAGGCACCAGCTACGTAGCAATATGGGGATGAATTCGATTTTTTACAGCTTTGATGCTCTAGCTTCTTTACGGTTATGGCCTTATTTACGGTTATGATCCTATTGCCTTGGTCCAAAAAGGTCTGTACCTACACGAACAATCGTGCTGCCTTCGGCAATCGCCGCTTCTAAGTCTTTCGACATTCCCATGGAGAGGGTATCCCATGGGCATTGTGGAATCGCCGTTTTTAATTTTGACATCAGCATGGAGAGTTGGTGAAACCCCTCCCGTTGCTCTGCTATGTTGGTTCGCGGAGCTGGTATGGCCATGAGGCCACGGAGTATCAAGTTGGGCATCGTTGCAACGTGCCGAGCTAACTCAATGGCATCGGTTGGTATGATGCCAGATTTTGTATCCTCATTATCCAGGTTAATTTGCAAACATATATTCATTCTCTTGGATCTATGAGTTTGATTATTAAGTCTTTCCGCAATTTTTAATCTGTCTATACTGTGAGCCCAGTCAAAGTTTTCGGCAATAGCACGCGTTTTATTCGCCTGTATCGGCCCAATAAAGTGCCACGTGATGGGAAGGTCTGTGAGATCTGCCTGTTTTGCCAAGGCTTCTTGTAGATAATTTTCGCCGAAATGTTGGACGCCTAAATTGGCCAATTCTCGTATTTGCTGGCTGGTCCGGGTTTTACTCACCGCTAATAGTAAAGGCGACGGTTGGTGAAAAGCCTCAACAGCCTGCTGGATGCGATGTTCCACAGAGCTTAAATTCTGTTGCAGTTGATGCGCTTGAATTAGGTTGTCTTGAAGGTTCTGCATATACTTAAGATGTTTTGAAGGTTCTGCCAGTGAATCACAATCATACTGACAATCAATCTATAAACGTTAACTCTTTAAACGTTTGCGGTAGGGCTATTACGCAAAACCGCACGGTCTATCATAATTTCAAAACCCTACACTCATAAGAATAAGGTCGTCTATGGATATCACGGAATTATTGGCGTTTAGTGCGAAGCAAGGGGCGTCGGATTTGCATCTATCTGCGGGGTTACCGCCGATGATTCGAGTGGATGGTGACGTCCGCCGGATTAATCTTCCGCCCTTGGAGCATAAACAAGTACATTCACTGATTTATGACATCATGAATGACAAGCAACGCAAAGATTACGAAGAGTTTTTAGAAACGGACTTTTCCTTTGAGGTTCCGGGCGTTGCTCGCTTCCGTGTGAATGCGTTTAACCAAAACCGAGGTTCTGGCGCTGTTTTCCGTACGATTCCCTCTAAAGTATTAACGATGGAAGAGTTGGGAATGGGGCAAGTATTCCGCGATATTGTCGCTGTGCCACGTGGTTTGGTTTTGGTGACGGGCCCAACCGGGTCGGGTAAATCAACTACCTTGGCCGCCATGATGGATTACATCAATAACAATAAATACGAGCATATTTTAACCATTGAAGACCCCATCGAATTTGTTCACGAATCGAAAAAATGTTTGGTAAATCAGCGGGAGGTTCATCGCGATACTCACGGTTTTGCCGAAGCATTACGCTCCGCTTTGCGGGAAGACCCGGACATTATTCTTGTGGGTGAGATGCGTGATTTGGAAACCATTCGTTTGGCATTAACGGCGGCGGAAACTGGCCACTTGGTCTTCGGCACCTTGCATACGACCTCAGCGGCAAAAACCATTGACCGTATTGTGGATGTTTTCCCGGCAAATGAAAAAGCGATGGTGCGCTCTATGTTATCGGAATCATTGCAGGCGGTGATTTCACAAACATTGTTGAAAAAAGTGGGTGGCGGGCGTGTGGCGGCTCATGAAATCATGCGTGGTACACCGGCGATTCGAAATTTGATTCGTGAAGATAAAGTGGCGCAGATGTACTCCGCGATTCAAACCGGTGGATCCATCGGGATGCAGACGATGGATCAGTGTTTAACCGATTTGGTGGCGCGTCGTGTTGTGTCGCGTGAAGCAGCACGAGAAAAAGCAAGGTCTCCAGAAAACTTCTAAACATCCGTTTCTAAGCCAAGCTGGCCAGTGTTTTGTTGGGTGTGGTGAATTAGTAGCGCAGTGGCGTATGTATTACAGTGGCGTATTAGTGATAGCGCTAAATTATTGTTTTTAACTTTTACTCTTGGAGTTACCCATGGACTTCGACCGATTACTCTCCTTAATGGTGGAAAAAGGCGCGTCTGATTTATTCATCACCGCTGGTGTACCGCCTTCGGTCAAACTGCACGGGAAGGTCACACCGGTGACCACAACCCCCTTGTCGCCAGAGAAAACACGAGAACTAGTACTGAGTGTGATGAACGAAAAGCAACGCTTGGAGTTTATCGAGAAAAAAGAACTTAACTTTGCGGTAAGTGCTCGTGGTGTTGGACGATTTCGTTGCTCTGCGTTTTATCAGCGTAATTTGGCGGGCATGGTGTTGCGTCGTATCGAGACCAATATTCCTCGTATTGACGATTTAGGATTACCGGAAATTGTCAAAGAACTGGCCATGACCAAGCGTGGGTTAATTATTTTTGTGGGGGCAACAGGTACGGGTAAATCGACCTCGTTGGCCTCCATGATTGGTCATCGTAACCGCAACTCCAAAGGCCATATCATTTCCATTGAAGATCCGATTGAATTTATCCATCAGCATCAGGGTTGTATTGTGACTCAACGAGAAGTGGGGTTGGATACCGAATCGTTTGAAGTGGCGTTGAAAAATACATTGCGGCAAGCACCTGATGTGATTTTGATTGGTGAGGTGCGTTCCCGTGAAACCATGGAACACGCTATTGCCTTTGCTGAAACGGGGCATTTATGCCTGTGTACCCTTCATGCAAACAACGCGAACCAAGCGTTGGATCGGATTATTCACTTCTTCCCAGCGGATCGACACAGCCAGCTTTGGATGGATTTATCTTTGAATCTGCGCGCAATTGTCGCACAACAATTGATTCCTACCCCAGATGGCACAGGGCGCCGAGCGTGTTTGGAAGTGTTATTAAACTCGCCGTTGGCGTCGGATTTGATTCGAAAAGGTGAAGTGTCTGACTTGAAAGAGTTGATGAAGAAATCGAACGAGCTGGGGATGCAGACCTTCGATCAGGCACTGTATGAACTGTATGATAATGGTGAAATTACGTATGAAGATGCTATTTCCCATGCCGACTCACCGAATGATTTACGTTTGATGATTAAATTGGCATCGGAAACGGATGCGGATTATCTGAATAATGCGGCAAAAGAATTGAGTATTCAGGAAGACGACAAAGATCGTTCTCGTATGTTTTAACTGCGCTTTTTCTCGTTAGCCATGGACGGCAAACCACGATTCCAAAATAAGACGGGCGGCAATGGAATCAATCGGATTTTTCCCATAATTGCCTTTGTGGCCTCGCTTTTGAGCGGCGTCTTTTGCGTCTCTCGTTGAGAGTCGTTCATCCATCAATTCAACTTTCACACCAAAGCGGCCATGCACACGATTGGCAAATTTTCTGGTGCGAACAGAAAATTCGCTCTCGCTATCGTCCATGTTTAACGGTAATCCCACGATCACCACATCCGGTCTCCATTCTTTCAGTAGTTGTTCAATCTGATCCCAGTCTGGGGTTCCGTCTCGTGCAGGAATGGGGTTTAGCTCAGAAGCGGTTTGCGTGAGGGATTGGCCGGCGGCAACGCCAATATTTTTCACGCCATAATCAAAAGCGATTGCAGTTAAAGTCATGAGAGATAAAACGAAAGTGGATGGGAAGCGTTATCGTGTCCAAATTAGAGTGGCCAATCACGCGTGCCCAGCCGCTGATGACATAAGGTATAAATCAATGCCAACGGCTTTTGCCGCCGCATGCCAGCGCTGTTCAGTAGGAATGTCGAATAACACATTGCGGCTGGCAGGGATGGTTAGCCAAGCATTGTCAGCGATTTCTTGTTCAAGCTGTCCTGCAGACCAACCTGCATAGCCAAGGATAACCAAGTGATGCTCAGGGCCTTCTCCTTTACCAATACTTTCGATGACATCCCGTGACGCCGTAAGCGCAATATCGTCGGAAACCTCGTAAGTCGAAGACCATTTTTTTTCGGTGGAATGCAGAACGAACCCCCGCTCAAGTTGCACCGGGCCACCGGTTAAGACTTCTTGCTCACCGACACCTGCATCATCATTGATGTCCATTTGAAGAAGGATTTCGCCCAGCTTCATGGACATGGTGTGATTCACGATCAAACCCATTGCACCCTGGTCGCTATGCTCGCAGATGTACGTAATGGTTTGAGAGAAATCGGGGTCTTGAAGCCCAGGCATCGCAATCAAAAAGTGATCACGAAGACTGCCTTCACTGAGGGACGATTGTTCAAATATTTCAGCCATAGGGTAAGTATGGGGGCTATCCGCCGGAACACAAGTTGAGCAATGAAATTGTCACATTGAGCGCCATTACCCGTCTGTGCTGAGCCCCGTAATTTCAAATCGCCATGTGCGGATAATTTCTAAATGATCCGTAGTATCTCGAATCTCTTTGGGAAAAGGGGGGTAAGGTGCTGCCATATGCACAATTTGGAGTGCAGCATCATCCAACAATTTATATCCAGAGGTTTGAAGAATTTCTGCTTCGATTAAGACGCCGTTGGCATCCACTACGGCTAAGAGGCGTAGATTTCCATGCAGCTCTTCTCTCAGTGCCTCTTTGGGGTAGTTTTTATTACCGACAAATTCGACTTTCTGGCTCCATTTGTGGAGGTATTCTGCATCCACAGAAGAGCGCGTTGACACGGAGGTTAAGCGTCGAATACGGGGTTTTTTTGCATAGGCTTCACGTTGACGATCCAGCTTCGCTTTAAGGCTCGCTATTTCTGCACTGATGAGAGTCGGTTTTTGGTCGCTGTTGGTGTCTGCAGAGGTGGGCTTATCGTTGCGATCCGCATCAATATGGGTTTTGAGTCGGCTGGTGGCTTCGGTGGCAATTTCCGGGTTGTCCGGTTTGGGGGTTTCGGCATTGAGTTGTTGAACAGGTACCACTTGATTGATTTGCGTGTCTGCAAACTCAGCAAATTGCTCTGTGGTGATCTGTCGAGCCTCTTCTTCGGTGCCACTACCGACCTGATTATGCTGAGCGATAAAGTCGGCCTCTTCAGGCGCGTCTTCTGATTTGTGTGTGGCAAGGGTAATTTCTAACGTTTGGCTAACATTGGGGTTGATGTCAATGTTAAAGCTGATGCCGAAAATGACCAAGGCATGAATGGCAGCGGCGACGAACATGGTGAAAGTGAGTCGGTCATTACTGATCGCAAGTGCTGGGTTAGCGGTCATACTCTAATTCTAATCCTACCTATTTCTAATGCTATGTTCAGATACGGCGTTCTAAATACTGGAAGCTTTGTCATCCTACGGCGTGCAGCCTTGCTGCTGGGCAGCCCTGCTGGTGTCACTCTGTGTTTGATCTCATATCGTATTCAGATTGAAGTGCCAGCAGAGTGAGTGCTGGCGAGCCAAATACTAAGCATTTTCGAGACGTTTAGCGATGGCTTCCATTAATAATCCGCCAATATCTGTGTTGTAGGCCGCATCAATCTCGCGAACACACGTCGGGCTTGTGACATTTATCTCGGTTAAATAATCGCCAATAACATCCAGCCCGACAAATAGCAGCCCTTTTTCTTTCAGTGTCGGGCCAACTTGTTCGGCAATCCAGTGATCCTGATCGGTAAGGGGCTGAGCCACACCTGTGCCTCCAGCGGCCAAATTTCCTCTAGTCTCTCCTTTGGCAGGAATTCGTGCCAAGCAATAAGGAACTGGTTCTCCGTCCACCATTAAAATTCGTTTATCGCCCTTTGTGATTTCTGGAATGTAACGTTGGGCCATTATGGTTTGCTTTCCATGGTTGGTCAGTGTTTCGATGATGACGCCTACGTTTGGGTCCTCTTTTTTGCAGCGGAAAATACCAGCGCCACCCATGCCATCTAGAGGTTTAAAAATGACATCTTGGTGTTGATTATGAAATGCACGAAGTTTGTCACTGTTCCTGCTTACCAATAAGTCAGGGCAGCATTGAGGGAAGTGGGTTGCAAACACTTTTTCATTGCAGTCTCGTAGGGCGCGAGGGTCATTGACAACTAATAATCCATTTTTTTGCGCAATTTCTAGAATATAAGTGCTATATATGTATTCGTTGTCAAAAGGTGGATCTTTGCGCATCAGCACGACGTTAAGCTCAGAAAGCCCAATACTGCGGGCAGTATCCAATGAAAACCAACGAGTTGGATCAGAATGTACCGTCATGGGTTGAGCAATGGCCATGGCTTTGCCATTCTCAATAAATAAATTTTCTTGCTTTATGTACTCAATTTGCCAGCTTCGTCGTTGGGCAGCTAACATCAAAGCTAGGGTTGTGTCTTTCTGATAACGGATGGATTCAATAGGATCCATTATTACGCCAATTTTGATGTTCATTTTGAATGCCTGAAATCGTAAAAATTGATGGGTCTGTTAAAACAAATTGCATTGAGTCAATGCATTTAAGCAAGTGTATGTAAGTTAAGTGCATAAGCAGTAACAAGCAAGCGCCAAAAAGTAGCAAACATATTCCGCTAAACTTTATGCCCTAGGTTCCACACAGGCGTGTAATTTATAGATAAATAAATGGAACTATGTTAAAAATCGACAGTTACCGAGGGCTAGCGTTTGTAAGAAAAATCCTTGGAAAATCAAAAATTCACTTGTGATAACTTAGATTTAAGGTCACGTGTATGGAAGTAAACCTAGAAAGCCTCAAGGTCATGGTTATCGACGACAGTAAAACCATCCGCCGAACGGCCGAAACATTGCTACAGAAGGCTGGCTGTACGGTCGTTACCGCAACAGACGGCTTTGATGCGCTTGCAAAGATTGCTGACACAAGGCCAGATATTATCTTTGTCGACATTATGATGCCCCGCCTAGACGGCTACCAAACTTGCGCTCTCATCAAGAACAACAGTGAATTCAAGAATACCCCTGTTATCATGCTCTCGAGTAAAGATGGGCTTTTTGATAAAGCCAAAGGGAGAATCGTAGGTTCGGATCAATATTTGACGAAGCCCTTTAGCAAGAGCGAATTGCTAGGTGCGATCGAGTCGCATGTGAAAGAGGCTCGAGCGTCTTAGTTATTCTTTGATGAGGCGCAGTCTTTCTTTGGCGTTGTTACGAACACTGTTTATATTTTTATTACGTTTGTAACAACTGACGTTTAAGTAAAAACACCATTGGGAATAGTTATGCCTACGGTATTAATTGTTGATGATTCTCCAACAGAAACTCATAAATTAACCAGCGTTTTGGAGAAAAATGGCTTTTCGGTAATTACTGCTCAGACGGGTGAGTCTGGTGTTGAGACGGCTAAAAAAGAAAAGCCAGATGTTGTGTTAATGGATATTGTAATGCCAGGCTTGAATGGTTTTCAGGCGACACGACAACTAAGCAAAGGTGCGGAAACCTCCTCTATTCCCGTGATTATCGTGACGACGAAAGATCAAGAAACTGATCGAGTGTGGGGTCTGCGACAAGGCGCTAAAGCGTATTTGACCAAGCCTATCGAAGAGAAAAAACTCATGGATACCATTGCTGGTGTGTTGAGTTAAATCGTTTAGTGATCGTACTGGTAACTCGCTAGACGCACGAATGTGTGCTATTAGGGTCATAGGTAGTTTGTTGCGAAATGCAATTAATTGGTTGTCCCGGTATTACTATGCGCATGTGAGATTTTGGTAAGTGTCGTCTTCGTTGGTGTGATGGTTCGTTGGTGTAATGGAAGGTCTCCAGTAACATGATTAAGAGAGTGTTTTGATGGTTGAAGCGTCAGCGGCATTCGATGCTCTTGTGGATTTGGCTCAACGCAGTCGATCCTCAGCAAAAGGTCTTCCGGCTCAAGTCGATGCAAAACCTACATGGAGTGGCATTGGTTTTGGTGTTATGGGCAAATTTTTTGTGGTGCCTATGGGGCAGGCATCGGAGCTTCTAGAGCTTCCCCATTACACTCGATTACCAGGTGTTCAAACTTGGGTGCGTGGGGTCAGTAATGTGCGGGGGCGTTTATTGCCACTGATCGACCTTGCCATGTATTTTGGCGAGCGTCTGGTGAGTCAGCGAAAAGCACAGCGTGTGCTCGTGTTAGAAAATGAAGAAATATACTGTGGCCTGATCGTTGATCAGGCTTTTGGTATTCAGCACTTTATTACTGAGAATTATCGTGCTGAAAATAAAGATGTGGATTTACCTGAATTGTCTAACTTTCTAAAGGGAAGTTACCCGCTTCCAGATCGTTGCTGGCATGTCTTCAGCATGTTGGACTTGATGGCGGATCCACGTTTTTTGGTTGCTGCAAAAAATTAGCAAATTTGGGGTCGACAATTTTTTGGGGGGCAGGAAGCCCAGTTCTGGCATTTTGTCAGGCCGGCCAGAGGGACGACAAACAAATATACACGCAATGATGGTCAGGAGCGCGTAGCATGAAAACAGAATCCAGTAACTTGATGGCCTCCATCAAGGCCAATGCTGCACTATCGATGTTGATAGTCGTGTTGGTAATCCTGCTGGCGGTAATTACTTTCGGTATTATTACTTCGTCACAGGAAGCGGCACGAGATCAAGAATATTTGCAAATTGTCGCTGATTTGAGGGCATCGTCCTATCGAGTCACCTCGCTACCACGAGAGGCGACTTCCGGAAATGAAACGGCATTTGCTGAACTGGAACAAGTTGTTTCCAGTATGACAAGTTCCTGGGAACAGCTGAATTCTGGCGGAGGCAGCTCGCAAAGCGCTCTAAGGCCGTCACTTTCTCAATATGAAACGGTATGGCAAAGAGTAAAGTCAAACGCTCAGACCATTATCACTAACAAAGACACCATTATCTTCCTAAATGATGTGGCCAAAACTCTGAATGAATCGCTTCCAGAGCTTCAGGCAGAGCACAACAACATTGTTGAGATTCTTCTAGAAAACTCTGCACCGGGCGAACAGATTGCGGTAGCACAAATGCAGTCTTGGCGTGCGGAACGTATTGGGCGAAATATCGATAAGATGCTTCGTGGTGGCGGTGATGCCACACAAGCGGCAGACCAGTTTAACCTTGATGCTAACCTTTTCGGAAAAGTATTGACCGGTATGAAAGACGGCGATACGGCAATGGGTATCTCTCGGGTTACTGACGGCGATGCTATCGAGAGTTTGGGTGAAATCTCTTCTTTATTTGAATTTGTAAATTCTTCTGTGCGAGAAATCTTCGAAGCGTCTCCTGCACTATTTAGCGCCCGCCAAGCTTCTGAAGAGCTCCTGACCGACTCGCCAGAAATTCTTGAAGCACTGGGTACCCTTGCGGTAAGAATCGAAGGGTTAGATGGAACGCGTGTTTTTAACCCGATTAACTTGGGTATTCTTGCGGGGTTAGCAGCGGTAGTAATGGCAGCCATTGCTGTTGTGTTATTGCGTGGTACACGCCGTCGCCTACTTGAAACTGCTGAGACCAATGAGCGAAACCAAAACGCAATTCTGCGTTTACTGGATGAGCTGGCCGATCTCGCAGACGGTGACTTAACCACCACTGCAACCGTAACTGAAGATTTCACCGGTGCGATCGCTGACTCTATTAACTACACGATTGACCAGTTGAGGGTGTTGGTATCTCGAATTAACGAGACATCAGTAAACGTTGCATCGGCATCACAGGATACACAGCAAACGGCATTACATCTTGCTGAGGCGGCGGAGCACCAGGCGCAAGAAATTGCAGGAGCCTCTGCGGCAGTAAATGAGATGGCGGTGACCATTGACCAGGTATCGGCGAACGCCGCCGAATCAGCATCGGTTGCGGAACGAGCGGTATCCATCGCAAACAACGGTGCAAAAGTGGTACAGAACACCATCCATGGGATGGATACGATTCGTGAACAGATTCAAGATACTTCGAAACGGATTAAGCGATTGGGTGAATCATCACAAGAGATTGGTGACATCGTATCGTTGATTAACGACATTGCTGACCAAACGAACATTCTGGCACTGAACGCGGCCATTCAGGCATCGATGGCGGGTGATGCTGGTCGAGGCTTCGCGGTGGTAGCGGACGAGGTACAACGACTTGCGGAACGTTCTGCAGCGGCAACCAAACAGATTGAAGCTCTAGTAAAAACCATTCAGAACGATACCAACGAAGCGGTAATTTCAATGGAACAAACCACTGCAGAAGTGGTTCGAGGTGCGCGCTTGGCGCAAGACGCCGGTGTGGCACTGGAAGAAATTGAAAATGTATCGACCTCTTTGGCGGAATTGATTCAAAACATTTCGAACGCGGCTCGCCAGCAGGCTTCCTCTGCTGGCCATATTTCCAACACGATGAACGTGATTCAAGAAATTACGTCGCAAACGTCCTCTGGTACGAGCGCAACCGCTGGATCGATTGGTAATCTTGCGTCGATGGCAATGGATCTTCGAGAGTCTGTTGCTGGCTTCACACTACCAGAAGATGGTTCTGTATTAGCCGGCGATGCAGCAGAAGCAGGTGGCTTCGGGTCAATGCAAGGTGAAGAAAGCGACTACATTGCCACACTGGACGAGCCTGTTGATATTGATGAAAGTGGGTATGACGAAGAGTTGTCATTGGATGATGGCGATGATGTTGCCCCATTACTTGTCGACGAAGATGATGATAAACGTTCCGGAGCTACTGCATAAATTTAGTAGACTTCGTGCAAATAATAACGATGTATATTCCCGCAGTTTGAGGGCTGTGCTGTGACTTCGGTTTGGTCGTTAAAGGCATTACCACCAATGACCGACGCTCAACTTCAGCAATGGAGTGAGTTGGTGGAGTCGCGCACAGGATTGCAAATAGGCGAGCGCCAGAAAAGCCATCTTCATACCCAAATCAACATTCGTATGCGTGAGCTGGGTGAAAGTAACTACGATAACTATTTCAATCGAGTCGTCAGTGGTTTGGATGGAATGATGGAATGGGCGATTTTAGTTGATCGTCTTATGGTGAATGAAACACAATTTTTTCGTCATCGACCTTCCTTTGAACTTGTCAGGCGTATCGTCCAGCATCGAATCGATAATCAAATATTAGATGACAGCTTTGATGTATGGAGCGTTGGGTGCTCCTCCGGAGAAGAGGTCTATAGTCTGGCAGCCATTCTTTATGACTGTTTTACCTTGGCCAATCTTAAGCATTATTTCTCCGTTAATGGCATGGACTTAAGTGCCTCTGCATTAGCTACTGCTCGTTCTGCAAGGTACAGCGATCGACGTGTCAGTATGCTGAGCATCGATGAACGTAATCGTTATCTCGTTAAAGAAGACGATGACCAAAATTCCATCCGAAGTGAAATACGTGATCGGGTGACATTTACACGTGGAAATGTATTGGCTCTAGAAGAAATGCCATTGATCAAAATGGACGTTATCTTTTGCCAAAACATATTGATTTATTTTAGACGTTGGCGCCGACGGCAAATACTCAATGAGTTCGCCCGCCGACTTAAGCCTGGTGGTGTTGTGATCATTGGTCTAGGTGAGCTAGTGGATTGGCAGCATCCACAGATTGAGAGCCTATCCGTTGATGGTGTGCAGGCATACCGATTACTTGGTGGAACCTCTCCGGGTGGTAGGTCCAACAAGCGCAGCACAGCAAGAGCGACGATATAAAGAGGATAACTCCAATATGGGAGATAACCGTAACTTTGCGGCATTAGATTGGGTTACACAAGAAATTGACGAAACTCTTTCCCATGCTCGTCAAGCCTTAGAGGCATGGGCGAACGACCCCAATGACTCGTCACGTATTCGCTTTTGTTTAGCCCATATTCACCAAGTTCATGGCTCTTTACAGATGGTGGAGTTCCATGGAGCGGCACTATTGGCCGAAGAATTAGAAAATCTGGCTCAAGCGCTGTGTGATAATCGGGTTCAGTATGTTGCAGAGGCGCAGGAATCTCTCATGAGAGGGATTTTACAACTGCCCATCTATTTAGATCATATTAAAACACATCGGCAAGATCAGCCGGTGATGATATTGCCACTCCTTAATGATCTTCGTGCTGTTCGTGGTGAAAACTTATTGTCTGAGACAGGCTTGTTTAACCCTAATCTTGAGCCTTCTAAACGACCTAGCGGAGCACGCATTGATGTTTTAGATGATCCTGCGCAGTTTGGTGCGTTAACCAAAAAATTACAGCAAATGTTCCAGGTTGCGGCGGCCGCAACTATTCGCGGTGTGAAAGTGGATGAGCATTTGCAGTACCTTCATAAAGTCATCGCCCGCCTTTACAAATTAACGTCTGGCACATTAAGCCAGCCTTTGTGGGAGATAACGTTAGGGTTAATTGAAGCACTGTCAGATGATGGTATTGAGCTTAGTGTGTCTGTCAAGTTGCTGTTTCGACAGCTTAATCGAGAAGTTAAACGACTGGCTCAACAAGGTATACCTGTTCTAGGGCTACCTATTCGGGAGGAGCTGGTTAAGAACTTGCTGTTCTACGTCGCTTGCAGTCAATCTAAAGGCCGTTTGGTTTCACGAATTGTCCAAAAATACAATTTAGCATCTCAAGTTCCGGCAGGCTCGCGTGATGAAGGCAGCTTAATGTCGGCACCGGATCAAGATGCTATTCGATCTGTCGTGGCGGCATTAAAAGACGAGCTGAAATCCATTAAGTTGAATCTGGATGATTGTTTAACTTCAGATAACACCATTGAGCTCTTGAAAGAATCTCTTCCTGTTGCCCAGCGTGTTGCAGATACCTTGGCTGTTTTGGGAGTTGGAGATCTCCGTAAGCAAATGCTAACTCAGGTGGCGACATTAGAAAGTGCTGTGGAAACCGGCGCATATGATGCCGATCAATTGCTGAGTATTGCTGGCGAAATTATTGATATTGAAGGGCGCTTAGACGGTTTGGCCCGAGGCGTGTCGGTAGATCGGAATAATCTCGAGCAGCAGAAAGCACTGCAAATTAATATCGCTCAAGAAAGTGTGTTGTCCGAATCTCGCAATGGCCTAGAACAAGCTAAAGATTGTGTTATTGAATACATCGCCAGTCAATGGAATCGCGAGCATCTCCAAAATGTACCCAAATTGTTGCGTGACATTCGTGGCGGTTTGGAAATGGTACCCCTAAATCGTGCCTCAAAAGTCATCGCTTCTTGTGCAGAGTTTATTGAGGATAACCTCTTAAAAGATGGTTATGTACCTGACTGGAATACACTAGATACGTTAGCTGATGCCATCGCCAGTATTGAATATTACTTGGAGCATTTAAGCGAGCGAGATAACTACGCCGATGACGATATGCTACTTGGTGTGGCAGAAGACAGCGTTCGTATACTTCGGGGTGAGCTAGAGCCTTCTGCATCGGTTGGCGGCCCTGAAGAGGCTGCTGAAACCAGCGCCGAAACAGTGCTTGAAAAAATCGCCGATGTTGAAAAAGTGGATATGGTGGATGTGAGCTTAGACGAAAGCTCTGAGCCTGTGGAAGAGGCTGAATTCACGGAAGTAATGGATGATGTCGATGAGGCGGAGTCGTCCGTAATTGAGGAAGTAGCAGTAGAGGAAGTGGATTCCAATGTAACTACTGTGGATTTCTCGAAAGACGCAGAGCCATCTACAGAGCCGTTATCCCCTCAAGAGCCAGAACTTGAAGAGTCAACAGCTTCGGTAGAAGTAGGCGCTCAACAAGAAGAAGTGGAAGAGCTGGAAGCAGACCTCGAAGAGGAAGAGGATCTCGAAGACGATAATGATATTGATGAAGAGATTATCGAAATCTTCATTGAAGAAGCCGAAGAAGTCACGGCCACTATAGAAGAATATTATCCTCGTTGGGTAGAAAATCAGTCTGATCAAGAGGCCCTGGTTGAGTTTCGCCGAGCTTTTCATACCCTCAAGGGTAGTGGACGTATGGTGGGAGCGAACGATATTGGTGAGCTGGCTTGGGGCATAGAAAATATGCTCAATCGAGTTATTGATGGCACCGTTGATGCCCATCCTTGCCAAGTCGTCCTTATAAACCGTGTGCTTGGTGTACTGCCTACCCTGATTGAGGCGTTTAAAAATCGTAAGCGCAACCCAGTCCGTAAAACGTGTGAGCAATTTAGAGAGTGGGCCGATCAAATTTCGAATGGTGATTTCCCTGAAGATATTGATCGAATCATTGAAGAACCGAAGAAGAAAAAGGCGACTAAGCCTGTATCAATAGAGCTTGAAGTGCTCACTCAAGACAGTGTTTCTCAAGAAGACAGTGTTGCTCAAGGCGGTGTTGTTCAAGACGGTGTTGTTCAAGAAGACATTGGGCAACAAGAGACTGCTCAAGAAGAACCTGTTCAGGAAAAATTAAAGGCCGAATCTGAGGCACCTGCTGAGCAAGCGATAAATGAAGCAGAAGACGATGAGGATGATCGTTTACTGTGGGAGATTTTCAGCACAGAAGCATCTGGCCACCTCTCGGTTGTGCGTCAATATTTAGAAGAAATGGAGGGAGTTGCCCCTCTATTATCACCACCGAGTGATGAAATGCAGCGTGCTCTACATACCTTGAAAGGTAGCGCACACATGGCGGATGTTAGGCCAATAGCGCAATTGGCAACGCCGTTAGAAAATTTTGTAAAAGAGTTGCGCAGCTATCAATTGAATATTGATGAAGACATCTTGCAGCTGCTGAAAGATGGCGTTGATTATACCGAGATGGTACTTCATCAAATTAAGCATTCCGAAACGTTACAAATACCTCGTTTAAGTCAATTTGTTGCGCGTGTGGCAGAGTTGCGTGAAAAAACGGTTGTTCCAATTTTACGCAATCAAGAACACAGTGATGAACATAAGCCAGTAGATCCTGAGTTGTTAGCGATCTTCATGGCTGAAGAAATGAATTTATTGTTGGATGCGGATGAGGTCATTAATCGTTGGCAGCAAGGTGAGCCTGATCGCGAATCATTATTAGCCATTGAAGATGAGCTTAAAACACTTGAGCGTGGTGCGGATAGGGCCAACTTGCCCACCATGGCCGAGTTAAGCAAAGCTTTGATTAATCTCTACGATGTTGCATTAACTGATCGTATCGTGACCTCTGAAGTATTCTTTAACACGCTTCAGCAGGGCCATGAATCGCTACTGGATATGGTGGATTCGGTAGCGGCGGGTCAAAACCTTCCAGAAGCCGATAATGATTTAAATGATGCCATTGAAAAGCTGCTCTCCGAAGCGATATCTAGCGAGAGCTTCGAAGCCGTAGATCTTACTCAGCCTGACGAACTGGCCCAGGCTCCCGAAATTTCTGAAATACAGGCAGAGCCTCAATTCTTGAGCTTTGAGGATGAAGTTCCTCAAAATGATGGTGCTGAGCTTGAGCAAGAGGGTGGGTCAGAACAACTTGAAGGGCAAGACGTCTCTGATGAAGTAGATGCTGTGGGGGAGTCGATAGCCCCAATAATGGAACCCTTTACTACCTCCTTCGATGAAGGAGCCTCTGCAGATGATGAGGACACAAGCATTGATGGAAGTGTTACTGTCGATCAGGAAAGCGATCACGTCGATGAAAGTCTTAGTGAAGATGATGAAAGTCTTGATGAAGCTGAAGTAGCACCAGTTTTAGAAGAACCATCTTGGGATAACTGGGAGGTTGTTGAACCCGCTAACACAGAAGAAGTCAGTGCCGAAGAAGTCGAAATAGAGGGCGTTAGCACTGAGGAAATCAGTGTGGAAGCCTTTAGCGGGGGCGAGACAGAAGGGGCGCTAGATCAGACAGCGGATCAGGAATCCACAGATCAAGAAACCATAGATCAAAAAACAATAGATCAAGGAACCATAGATCAAGGAACTACAGTAGAAGTAGAAGCTTCTTCAGAGATTAATACTCAGACATCCTGGGAAAACCAGTCGAATGATGATGGCGATGGCGATGGCGATGGCGATGGCGATGGCTGGGATGAAAAAGTGTCCTGGGATACAACAGCCGAGCATTGGAATTCTACCGAAGCTACAGGCGAATGGGATCAACAACCCGATGAGTCCGACGAAAAGACTACAGCTTGGAATTCAACGCAATCAGAAGAAGAGCTTCAGGCATGGGCCGAAGAGCAGCCGAGCAATAGCGACGAAGTACAAGCTTCTACCCCAGAGCTTGCTGATGTTGACCTAGAGCCTGTCGATGTTGAAGAGACTAAAGACGCTGAATCTGCCGATGGTGTCGTTGCAGCCGAATCGGATGAAGAGATCAATCTTGACGAGAACCTTGAAGAAATTCAGGCGTTAAATGAAGCTTTCTTTGGGCTGACTCAAAGCTTAGAGCAAGACGAACAAACATTTGATTCGGTAGGTGAAGAGCAATCTGCTCCTCCAGAGAGTGTTGAGGCAGAAGAGCCGCAGTTGGGTCTTGGTGAGTCCGCCTTCCAAGAGGCGCCAGACGAGTCACAAGATATCGAGCTAACCCTTGATGCGGAAGGCGATGAGTCTTTCGAAACAGTCCCTCTTCTTGAGAATGATCTTGAGAAAGAAGTACCTGTTGACGAATTCACAAACAATGATGAAGCATTAACGCTTTCGGAAGCGCCTTCTGAAGAAGACATCGAGCTTGAGTGGGAGGCGCCAGAAGAGCCTTCTGAGCCACTGAACTGGGATGGTGACTTCATTTCTGAGCAGGACCTTCCTGACTCACTGCGTAACCTAGTATCTAATGATCGAGTATCTACTGATTCAGTGCTTACCGATCTGGCACCTACGGACTCAGAGTCTATTGAGGGTGCTGGTGATCAGATTGAATTAACCGATGAGGCCGGTCATGCAGATGTAACAGAGGCATTAAGTGACTCTGAGATTGATGATGCTTTGACGCGCGATTTATCAGAGCTATCTCAATTGCATGAGGTTGTGAGTGATCCGACCTCTGAGGATGCACCTGATTTTCTTGTGGATGATAGCGCTAATGAAGCGTTGGGAACCGATGACACATTAATTGAGCTTGAGATCCCAGAGGGAGATGAGCCTGATTTAGCATTGTTTAATGAGCTGATCGCTGACACAGAAAGTCCCAATTCAGAGCTTGAAAGTTCGGATCTTGAAAGTTTAGAGCTGGAAAGTTCGGATCTTGAAATAGAGCTGACGACTGACTTGGAGTCCTCCAATCTAGAGACACCCAATCTAGAGACACCCAATCTAGAGACACCGAACCTAGAGACGCCCAACTTTGGTGATAGCCCCATACTCGAAGTGGATGACAATCTGGATGATATTGAGTTGGTCATGTCAGATGCGGAAGATTCCATTGAGTTAGAGGTTGATAGTGCTGGCGTTGATGCAGATGGTGAGATCTCTGAAGGCGAACAAAACTTTGATGCCTTGATCAGTGTTGACGCTCCGTCTCAGGATGGGCCTTCTGAAGTGGTTTCGTCTGATGTCAGCTCTGAAGATAAGACAGAGACAACGGCAGAAGACATGGAATTCGACGAAGACATTGTCGAAATTTTCCATGAAGAAGCCCAAGAATTGGTGGAAGAACTGGACATTGCCATCCATGAATGGGAGGC
The DNA here is from genome assembly GCF_021234875.1 of Marinibactrum halimedae. Classification (GTDB taxonomy): domain Bacteria; phylum Pseudomonadota; class Gammaproteobacteria; order Pseudomonadales; family Cellvibrionaceae; genus Marinibactrum; species Marinibactrum halimedae. The sequence continues at coordinate 161,013 of NZ_JAJQVM010000005.1, forward strand.
CGATTGGAGTCGGACGGATCAGCTCGAAGAATTAAAACGCTTGCTTCACACATACAAAGGTGGTGCTCGGCTTGCGGGTATGATGGGGTTGGGTGAGTCTGCCCATGATTTCGAAACGTTCCTGATTCACTCTAACCAAAAAGATTGGGATAAAGCTTTCTTTGAGCGGGTTCACCGTTATTACGAACAGTTACTCAATGGCACTGATATTATCCGTAAGCGGTTGAATGGTGTTGTGCTTCCGAGTTTCAAAGGTGTTGTGGAAGCGGGGGGTATGTCTTTACCTGAAGATTCCGGTGAACGAGTCGGCCCAACCTTAGAGGAATCCTTGGCGGGTGTGCCACATATTGTTGCTAATGTTGACCCTGAACCTGAGCCAGAAGAATCCCAAGTTACTGACTCTGCCGGCGGTGTTTCATCCGGTGAGACCAATGTCGTGCCGTTTGCTCGTAAGCGTCAAGAGGAGGGGGCAGAAGAAGTTGGGGCTTTGACTCTCGTTCCTGTGGAGGGGAAAAAAGATCTTACGCCAACCTTACCCGAAGGATTACCAGTATCGGGTGGCCCAGCGCAAACCTTGATGGGGCAGCAAGTCGCTAAGCGGGGTGGTCAGCAAGAAAGCGTCAAAGTTTCTGCGGAATTGCTTGAAGAGTTGGTGAATCTGGCCGGTGAAACCTCCATCGCTCGTGCTCGAATGGAAGAGCAGATCAACGAAATCGGCTTTTCCATTGATGAAATGGACATGACCGTTGAACGTTTACAAGAGCAATTACGACGTTTAGATATCGAAACCGAAGCCCAGATTTTATTCCGTCAAGAACAGATGGAAGCCATGGATGATTTCGATCCGTTGGAGATGGATCGCTACTCTCAATTACAGCAACTATCACGCTCTCTCATGGAGTCTGCCTCCGACTTGCTGGACTTGCGTTTAACGTTATCAGACAAAACCCGTGATGCAGAAACTCTTTTGTTGCAACAGTCTCGAATTAACACCGAGTTACAAGAGGGACTGATGCGTTCACGCATGGTGCCGTTCTCACGACTGGTGCCACGCTTACGCCGAATTGTTAAACAAGTTTCAAATGAATTAGGCAAAAAAGTATCCTTCGACATGGATAACGTGGAAGGCGAATTGGACAGAAGCATGCTTGAACGCATGGTAGCACCACTGGAGCATATGCTTCGTAATGCAGTCGACCACGGTATCGAGTTACCCGAAGATCGACAAGCTGCCAATAAATCGGAAACTGGGCGGGTTAAATTAAGCTTAGGTCGTGAGGGAAGTGACGTTATTTTGCGTTTGGCTGATGATGGTCGCGGCGTCAATATTGAGCGTGTTCGTGAAAAAGCGATTGAACGAGGATTAATGAGTGCGGATGCGCAATTAAGTGATGCAGATATCGTGCAATTTATTTTGACCGCAGGCTTCTCAACCGCCGAAACTGTCACGCAAATCTCGGGCCGTGGTGTGGGCATGGACGTGGTTCACGCCGAGATCAAACAGTTAGGCGGTACGGTTTCCATTAATTCCGAATGGGGCAAAGGAACCGAGTTTGTGGTGCGTTTACCGTTTACCTTATCGGTAAACCGCGCATTGATGGTTCAGTTAGGGGACGACCGTTATGCGGTACCGCTCAACTCCATCGAAGGTATTGTGCGAGTCAGTCCATTCGAGCTTGAACATTATTATCAATCGCCAGATGCGCGATTTGAATACGCCGGTGAGCAATACCAAGTGCGTTATTTAGGTACCATGTTAGAAGAGCATCGTGTACCAAACTTAGAAGGTCATGTACTGCCATTGCCAGTTTTGCTTGTACGCTCCCGTGAATATTCCGTGGCTCTGCAAGTCGATAGCTTGATGGGTAGCCGCGAGATTGTGGTGAAGAGCCTTGGTGTTCAATTCAGTGCTGTAGACGGACTTTCTGGTGCAACCGTGATGGGGGATGGATCGGTAGTGGTCATCCTCGATCCGCTGGCGTTGATTCGTAAGATGATTGCGCAAACCCATCTTCTTGAGATGCAGCCAGTACAAGTCGTTGAAGAGAGTAAAGAAGAAGACCGCATTCGCACCGTGATGGTGGTGGATGACTCAGTGACGGTAAGGAAGGTGACCACGCGCTTCTTGGAACGTGAAGGATACAATGTCTTCACGGCCAAAGACGGTGCCGATGCCGTTCGACAACTTCAGGAAACCATTCCTGATTTAATGCTCTTGGATATTGAGATGCCTCGTATGGACGGTTTTGAGGTTGCGAAGAATGTTCGTACCAGTAGCCGTTTGAAGCACCTTCCGATCATTATGATTACGTCACGGACCGGTGATAAACACCGCAATCGAGCGCTTGAGCTTGGGGTGAACGATTATATGGGTAAGCCCTACCAAGAAGACGAATTATTGCGGAATATTAAAAAGCATATGGGCGAGCTAGAGGAAGAAAAGGCTTAAAAGGCAAAGCTTTCCTCTGCATGACTGACGTGTGTGACCGATGATGTTGCGTAGAATACCTTCAGTACGGAAAAGCTCATGACTTGGGTGGGCCTCATTAGCGATGACCTTGTGCAACATCGTATTGTTGCTCAGGCGATTGCCGAAGCGGGCTTCACCCTTTCCTCAAGCGTTACTCAAGATCTTGCTGAGATTAAACGTATTTGCCGTGATCATCACATGACTGTGAAGGCGTGTTCATCCCAACCGGTTTGGATTGTGGATACTAGGCACGACCTTGATCATGAAGTAGAACTGTTTCTTCTCGAACTGGATGCCATTGTCATTTATTTGGATCGGCCCTTGCCTCCTGCTGGTGTCGCCAATTTTGAACGCGAGTATGCTCAGCTATTACAAAAGTTGGCCTATTCTGTGGCACAAGGTCAGCAGTCTCTGAAAGACACCACCGTTGCTGATGAGGTTTGGCTTCTGGCCGCATCTACAGGTGGTCCCGAAGCCGTTGCCGAGTTTCTGCAAGCATTGCCGCCAGAGTTAGGTATTGGTTTTTTGTATGTACAACATATCAATACCGGTTTCAATGATACGTTGCTGAAAATGGTGTCACGAGTGAGCGCACTTGAAGCCATCATGGCTGCCAGCGGGGAGGTGGTTAGAAAAAATCAATTGGTGTTAGTTTCGTGCGATCATTACACGAAATTATTGGAAAATAGAGCGCTGTTGGTTCAACGAAAACCGTGGCCGGGTGCTTATAGCCCATCGGTGGATGCCATGATCGCCGAGTTTACCAATGCTTACGGTGCTCATGGAGGAGTCATTGTCTTTACCGGTATGGGCAATGATGGTGAAGTCGCGCTACGCTTGTTTGGTCAGCGTGGTGGGAAGGTGTGGGCACAAACACCGGAAACCTGTGTGGTAAGTTCAATGCCGGATTCTGCCATTGGTACCGGTTTGGTGGAGTTTGTGGGCAAGCCTGTGGAACTGGCGAAAAAGTTAACGGCGATTTACCAAGGAAAATACCCCCAGGAAGCCGTCGTATAATGAATGATGAATAGGCGTTTCAGTCACGGTCATAACGTAGATGAAGTAATTTTATATGAATAATCCTGAGCTGCTTGAATTTCAAAGTGTAGAAGTCCTTCCAAGCTTACTGTTGCCCATTGCTGAGGGTAATTTGGTTGTGCCCAACGTGACCGTAGCAGAGATGGTGCCTTGGTCTGACCCTATTGAGGCCCAAGGCCCAGACTGGTTATTGGGGTATTTTCCATGGCGGAATATTGAGTTGCCATTATTGTCCTTTGAAGCCATTAATGGGGGTGAGAACCCCGGTCGTCACCCACGTAGTCGCATCGCGGTTTTAAATTGTACCGGTGTGAGTTCCGATCTTGCCTTTATTGCTTTGCTGACTCAGGGCATTCCGAGAATCGCGCGTGTTGAGCGTGAACAAATTGCCGAAGGGGATGTTACCCCTAAACCGTTTGAGTTGATGCACGTTCGAATTGCGGCAGAAGATGCGATTATTCCTAATGTTGCTGCGCTAGAGGAGGCGGTATTGAATTTGCCTGGCTAAATCAGCAAAGGTCGCCCCATTGGAATTGTAAGATGCTGATTGCGGCAATTGGGGCAGTTTCGGTACGAAAGATGCGCGGACCTAAACGTAGCGCGTCGAATCCCGCCTGCTCTGCTTGAGAGATTTCTTCTTCGCTAAGCCCGCCTTCTGGGCCAATTAAAATCGCCACTGAACCGGGTTTTTCCTGTCCAACAAGCTGTGCTTGTGTACGATGGTGTAGCACCAGCTTTTTGTCAGCATCAATGTCATTTACAACTTCGAATAGAGGCTTTGGAGCGTGTAAAGTTGGAAGCCGATTAAGCTGACATTGTTCACAGGCGCTGACAATGATTTTTCTCCAGTGATCGAGCTTTTTGTCTAAGCGTTCACCGCGCAGCTTGACTTCTGAGCGCTCAGTAAAGAGTGGATAAATATGACTGACACCCAGCTCTGTCGCTTTTTGTAAAACCCATTCAAAGCGTTCCCCCTTGGATAAGCCAATCACTAAAGAAATCTCTAAAGTTGAAGCACGTTCTATGCTGTCATGCTCAAGAATTTTTACACAAACCGTTTTACCTACCTCGATTATTTCAGCTGAGTATTCACCGCCCTCACCGTTAAACAAAAGCAGAGGGCGGGAAACCTCCATCCTCAACACTTTTGTTAAATGACGAGAGGCTTGTGCATCCAATTTAATGGAATCGCCCGTAACTAGGGTTTGTGATGTAAAAATTCTAGGTATTCGCATACAGCAGTAATGACGTAAAAATAGAGAAGCTTAGTATTTTACAGTAAGCGTCTGCAAAAGTTTATGTTACTCGGTGTCTGCGGGGACCAATCCCAAATTTTTAACAATGGTCGAGGTCGGTTCGGCCTGGTTCATCGTATAAAAATGCAAACCGGGCGCGTCGTTATCGAGCAACATATCGCAGAGATCCGTAATTAAATCAATACCAAAGGCTTTAATACTGTCTGTGTCATCACCGTAAGCGTCTAAACGTTTACGAACCCAGCGCGGAATTTCTGCCCCACAGCTATCACTGAAGCGAGTGAGGTTTTGAAAGTTGGTAATGGGCATAATCCCAGGGTAAATTGGTTGCGTAATTCCTGCAGCTTGACATTGATCCATAAAATAAAAATACGCATCCGGGTTGAAAAAGTATTGGGTAATACCACTGTTGGCCCCTGCGTCAAATTTTCCTTTCAAATACCGAATGTCATCATCGTAGCTTTTGGCTTCTGGGTGAATTTCTGGGTAAGCCGCCACTTCTAAATGGAAGTGCTCTCCAAAATGTTCACGAATAAACGCGACGAGCTCATTGGCATAGACCATTTGCCGAGGGCTGCCTAATCCCGAGGGCATATCCCCACGTAAGGCGACAATGCGTCGAACTCCCGCTGATTTATAGTCTTCCAAAAGTGCTTTTATGGCGTCTTCACTATCGCCACCGAATGACAAGTGTGGAGCAACGGCGATATTTTTTTCACGAATACTTTTCACGATATTTTTCGTATTGTCGCGCGTTGATCCACCCGCACCGTAAGTAACGGAAAAGAATTCGGGTTGAAATTGATTCAGTTGATCGCGCACATTGTGTAATTTTGCTTGGCCTTGTTCCGTACGCGGTGGAAAAAATTCAAAGCTTAATCGAGGAGTGTTTGACATGGTGGTTTCTCTAGAAAGTTTTTTCTAAATAAAACAGGTTTTTCATTTAGATGAGTTACACGTTGTATTTTATGATTGTTGTTTTATTGATAGAGAGAAATGAAAATTTTTAAAACAGAGAGGCCACATCGCCTCTCTGAGTATTTTTAAGGAGTACTTTTATGATGCTGAGTACTTTTATGAATGTTAGTACTTTTATGGATATTAGTACTTATAAGATTCAGGCTTAAATGGGCCTTCGACTTCTACATTGATGTAATCGGCTTGAGTTTGGGTCAATTGGGTAATGACGCCGCCAAAACCACGAACCATATCTGCGGCCACTTCTTCATCCAATTTTTTAGGAAGAACTTTCACGTACACATTGCCCGGCTTTTCTTCCGCAGGTAAATCGGCAAATTTTTCTTTATACAAATGAATTTGCGCTAGTACCTGGTTGGCGAAAGAGCCATCCATAATGCGTGATGGGTGGCCAGTCGCATTGCCCAAGTTCACCAAACGGCCTTCAGCCAAAAGAATTAAATGGTCTTTGGTTGTCGCATCACGAACGATTTTATGCACTTGGGGCTTAATTTCTTCCCACTCCCAATTTTCGCGCATGTATGCAGTATCAATTTCGTTATCGAAGTGGCCAATGTTACACACCACCGCACCGCTTTTCAGTGCTTGCAACATGTATTGGTCACACACGTTAACGTTACCTGTTGTGGTAACGATTAAATCGGTGGTGCCTAATAATTCTTTGTTGATGCCTTCAGCAGAGCTAGTGTTTTCACCATTAATGTAAGGTGAAACCACTTCGAATCCGTCCATGCAGGCTTGCATGGCACAGATTGGGTCGACTTCAGTGACTTTAACGATCATGCCTTCTTGGCGAAGTGATGCCGCAGAACCTTTACCGACATCGCCGTAACCGATAACCAACGCTTTTTTACCCGATAATAAATGGTCAGTTGCGCGCTTAATGGCATCGTTAAGAGAGTGACGACAGCCGTATTTGTTGTCGTTTTTAGATTTGGTGACCGCATCGTTAACATTGATGGCAGGCACTTTTAATTCGCCTTTGTTCAACATTTCTAATAAACGGTGAACGCCTGTGGTGGTTTCTTCAGAAATACCGTGAATGCGATCAAGCAAGGCGGGGTATTTGGAGTGAACCATTTCGGTCAAGTCACCGCCATCATCCAAAATAATATTGGCATCCCAAACCTCGTTACCGTCTTTTTCTGCAAGAATGGTTTGCTCAATACACCAATTAAACTCTTCCTCGGTTTCGCCTTTCCACGCAAATACAGGAATACCAGAGGCGGCAATAGCGGCAGCGGCGTGGTCTTGGGTGGAAAAAATATTACACGATGACCAACGAACCTCTGCACCTAAGTCCACAAGGGTTTCAATTAACACAGCGGTTTGAATGGTCATGTGAATGCAACCCATGATTTTGGCATCTTTTAAAGGTTGATCTGCGTGGTATTTTTTACGTAATGCCATGAGTGCCGGCATTTCGCCTTCGGCAATTTCAATTTCTTTACGGCCCCATTCGGCCAAGCTGATATCAGCAACTTTGTAGTCGGTAAAATTTTCTACAGAAGAGATGGCGGTCATAACAGACTCCAAAAATAATAAGTATCGAATTAACGTCTAATCGTTGTATTCAGTGAATCAATAAAGCGTGTGGTTTTACAGCGCGCTTTTTAGTGCCTCGGCTTTGTCGGTTTTTTCCCAAGTAAAATTGGGTAACTCACGGCCAAAGTGACCATAGGCAGCCGTGTCACGGTAAATCGGGCGTTTTAAGTCGAGCATGTCGATGAGTCCTTGAGGGCGTAAATCGAAATGTTCGCGAACCAGCTCAACAATGGTGTTATCAGATAATTTGCCCGTGCCAAACGTGTTGATGGAAATAGACGTCGGCTCAGAGACGCCAATGGCGTAAGAAACTTGAATTTCGCATTTATCGGCAAGGCCCGCTGCAACAATATTTTTTGCTACGTAACGACCAGCGTAAGCGGCAGAGCGATCGACTTTAGAGGGGTCTTTTCCAGAGAAAGCACCACCACCATGACGGGCCATACCACCATAGGTATCGACAATAATTTTACGGCCTGTTAACCCACAGTCGCCCACAGGCCCGCCAATGACAAAATTACCGGTTGGGTTAATGTGGAAAAGTGTGTCGGTGTGAAGCCATTCGCTCGGCAATACTGGCTTGATGATTTCTTCCATTACCGCTTCACGCAGATTCTCAAGGCTGATGTCTTCTTCGTGCTGAGTCGATAACACGACGGCATCTACGGCAACTGGTTTGCCGTTTTCATAGCGCAAAGTTACCTGTGATTTGGCATCCGGGCGCAGCCATGGCAACACTTTTTCTTTACGCAATTTCGCTTGTCTTTCCACAAGGCGATGAGAGTAATAAATCGGTGCGGGCATTAATACATCGGTTTCATTGGTGGCGAAGCCAAACATCAGGCCTTGGTCGCCGGCCCCGAGGTCTTTGTTGTCAGCCACGTCTACGCCCATGGCGATATCATTGGATTGTTTACCAATGGCATTGAGTACCGCACAAGATTCGCCATCGAAGCCCACTTTGCTGGAGTTGTAACCAATATCCAAAATCACTTCGCGAATTAAGTCTTCTAAGTCCACGTAAGTATTCGTACGAACTTCACCGGCGACGATGGCCATACCGGTTTTAACCAGTGTTTCAACGGCGACACGGGCATCAGGGTCATCTTTCAAGATCGCATCCAGCACCGCATCGGAGATTTGATCGGCCATTTTGTCTGGATGCCCTTCAGACACGGACTCTGATGTAAAAATTGTGTATTCAGACATATAAAAAGTCTCCTTTACGGGCCTAACTCATGTCAGGCGCTTTCTATGATTAGTTTGTAATAGGTAAAAAGTTATACAGTCAAATATGACATCAAGTGGTTGATGGCTTAATAAACTGGCGAATTTGAATTTGAAATCCATTACGCAACGCGAAGTAAATACCTTCTCCGCTACTTAAACCGGCGCTTTGTGCCCAGTGCGTTAAATCATCGGGCTCAAACCCAAGCCAGACATCCCCACAGGATTCCCGTGCCCAAGCTTGGTCGTGATGACACAGCTCGGTCACCATCCATGTGGCACCGGGGTTCATTACTTGGCTCACTTCCTGAAAAATGCTGGCCGGTGAGGGGGTGTGGTGTAAAACCATGTTCGCCACGACGAAATCGATTCCTGTCGCGCCGATTTTCGCCAAGGCCTCATCCAGCACGGTGGTATCTCCGTGATACAGCTCGATATTATTCAGCGATTGTGTTGTAGCGAATGTACGAGCTTGCTCAAGCATTTGCTTACTGTTATCCAACGCCAAAACCTGATGAAAGCGACGTGAAAGAGGCGCTAGAAATTCACCCTCGCCGGGCCCGATTTCTAAGGCGATGGCGTGATGCCTTGTGGAGATGGCATTCAGTAGCAGATTGACTTGCTCCTGGTAGACGGGATAACTGGCAATCAAATCTTGTTGTTCACGAAACTTTTCGCTGTTTTGGGTAAAGAACGCTTGTGAGCTTGAGAGGCGTTCTTCTCGAATATGCGTCAGGCGTGAAAGGGCTTCTGATTCTAGATGGCACAAATCAATGCTGCGAAAGATATCGCGCAACAACCAACCTTTGGGCGAGTCGTCGGCCAGTGCTCGTCGGTAGAACACGGAATTGCCTTCTTTTCGGGTAGCCACAAATCCAGCGTTAAGTAATACCTTCAAGTGATGGCTCATGCCTGACTGTTTCATCTCGAACACATGAGCAAGCTCTAGCACACCAAAAGAATCCTTTTCCAGAATGCGCAAAATCTGCAGGCGCAGAGGGTCTCCGGCAGCTTTCAAAAAAGTGCCTACATCGTGAATTGACATAGCCTCGGTTGAAGGAGAGTGGCTTTCAACACTGATGAGGGGAGGGTTCATATGATTCATGGGAGCAGTTTAGCAGGCTGAAAATCTATATCAAATTATTTTGATATAGATTTGTAATCAAAATAAGCCAGTCAGTGCTGAAGGGATAATCGGTCGGCGATTACGGCAGAAATGAGTTCAACAGAAGTGAGTACAAGAGAAATAAGTACGAGAGAAATAAGTACAAGAGAAATAAGTACAAGAGAAATAAGTACAAGAGAAAAAGTAGCACCCAATGAGTTGTTTTAGTTGGATGCGTTAGTTTGGTGTTTTAGGGAGTTTTAAAGCTCAGAAGTAACTGAGTCTGGCGACACTGGATAATGAATGACGTCACTATCGGATTCAGGAAACCGAGAGAAGTATTTTTTACTGTAAGCAATGCGCCGCTCTGTGGTGAAATTGACCTTCCCTAGCGCCTCGATATTGCGTAATCGAGGAAGAATGCCTTCGGCATTGGCGGTTTGAATGGCGAGCCCAGGCCTTGCGTTTAATTCCAATAACATCGGGCCTAGACGTCGGTCTAGCACGATGTCGACACCGATGTAACCAAGGCCAGACATCTCGCAACATCGCGCTGCCAAATCCAGTACGCGATCCCAGTGGGGAACAATGAGGTCAGTCAGTGCATTATTGGTGTCTGGGTGATGGCTAATAGGGCGATCGAATTGTACTCCACCAATCGCGCGGCCGGTGCCTATGTCCAACCCTACCCCTACGGCGCCTTGGTGCAAGTTGGCTTTTCCGTCCGAGGCGGCGGTGGGTAAACGAATCATCGCCATGACAGGGAAGCCCATAAACGTGACGATCCGCATGTCTGGGACGCCTTCGTATGAAAAATCTTCGAATACGGGGTCGGCCTGAATCAAACTTTCAATAACCGCGACATCGGGTTTGCCACCCAAGCTGTATAAGCCACTGAGAATGTTCGACACATGTAACCGAACCGTACTTTCCTCCATGGCTTGGCCATTCAGTTTTTGAAAGTGACCCGGCGTATGCTGCTCAAGCAGCATAATGCCTTTCCCACCGCTGCCTTTGGAGGGCTTAATCACAAAGCCTGGGAAGTTCGCGACCTTTTCACTCAGGCTTTGAATATCATGCTGAGTATCAATGACGGCGATCAGCTCAGGGCTATTAACGTTGTACTCAGCGGCCAATAACTTGGTTTTGAGTTTGTCGTCCACATTGGGAAAGTGACAGCGAGGGTTATAAGTGCCGATGTAGTGAACGTTGCGGCAATTAATGCCCAGTACACCAGAGTTTCGTAGCTTTTTGTATCGCTCCCAGTATTTCCGTATCACCCTATGCCCTCACTGTTCGCTGATGCTATTGGCTAAAGGTTTGAAGCGATACAGCTCTAATAGTCGGTAGCCGGTGTAGCTGCCCATCAACAAAATCAACGCCATGATCACCAGCTGTAGGCCAAGGAAGTTAAAGGTCAGGTGCTGAATTAAATCGTTGCTCATGCACGCATAGGCCACAATCGCTACCATCAAACTACCGCCGCCTTGGGTTAAAACATCTCTTGGACCTTCTTCTTCCCAGAGGATGGACATTCGCTCAATGGTCCAGGCCAGAATAATCATCGGGAAGAAGGTAATTTTTAGTCCTTCCGTTAGGCCGAGTTGGTAGCTTAATAGGCTGAATAACGTGATGATGGCAATCACCATTAAAATCACTGCCGAGATTCGTGCCACCAGTAAAAGATTGAGCTGAGTAAGATAGGATCGGAAAAACAAACCCACGCCTACGATTAAAATAAAGCCGACGAGCCCGGTGACTAATGTGGTTTCCATGAAAGCCAAGGCAATCAGTACGGGCATAAACGTCCCCGAGGTTTTTACACCGATCAAAATGCGCAAAAACACCACCACTAATGCCCCGATGGGAATGAGCAGAAGGGTTTTAAACATGGCTTGTTCTGCCAATGGCAGAGAGCCGATGGAAAAGCTCAATACATTCGGTGTGAACAGCTGAGTGGTGGCGCCATGCAGAGGCTCTGTGCGTCGTATGATGGAAAACGTTACTTGAGAATTCACTCCGCCGACCACTTCTAAAATGGGGTGTCCGTAGTTACCCCACAGTAAGGTGTTCTCTGGTAACCCCATTTGCCCGGTATTTGGGTCAAAAATTTCGGCATCGTTGTCTTGCCATACCTTTATGAGTTGTTGCAGGGGTTGCCGGCGGCGACCATCTTCTAGGCTTAGAATTGAGACCACTCGGGCGGGAATGTTGGCATGATTAAGAAGCTGAACGGCGACTTCTGCTTTAGAGCGCATGGACTCACTCAGCAGCAAACGGGCATTTTGATTTTGTTGCTGATCGTTTAACAGCTTCAGTAGTTCAAGAGTAAAAGAGTGTGCGTCGGCGGAACGATCCCAGGCTTCCGCAAGGAGTTGTTCGGCAACCGTTCGTTGAGGCTCTTCCCAAATGGCGTCACTCGGTGTGGGAGGTGCCGAATCGGCTTCGATTAGGTCGTGGTTAGACTCACTGACCAGTACCCGATAGTACAAGCGCTGAGGGCCAGTGGCTTCACGTTTTGACCATTGTGCACGAAGCCAATCTTGGTTATCGATAAGAGACAGGCCATACCCCGGAGAGGCGCCAGCTTCACTGACCACTTCAAAACCGGATTGATGCTCAGGGCGTGTTAAGGAAACCAACACGGGTTTATTTTGAGCATTGAAACTTACTGTGGCTTCTAAGTCCCACACCACATGCTTCTCTTTGGGAGAGAGGGGTATACCATCTTCGTAAGTCCGGTATCCAATAAGTGCTACGCCGACGATGATAAGCACCGCCACAAAAGCGTAAAACGGCTTTCGTGATTTCATTACATGGCCTTAGTTGCGCGTCCTAAAAACAGAGGGGTTCCGGCACTCTCAGTAAGTTGATGCCTGGGTTGAACGTACTTCTTACTGACGTCTACGATGGCGAGATCCTGAAGAAAATTACGTCCAATCACTATGGGATAATCCATATCTTTGCGATTAGAAAGGGTGAATTCGGTAAGTTGTTGAAGGTTACCTAAGCGAATGGGAAGTTTGACCACTGCACGACGTTCGGTGTCTTGGGTATCGGGTTTGCGAATACGAGTAAAGCGTATAACCGGGGTATCGACGATAAGCTCGCCATCTTGTCCTTTGATGACATCCGCATCGTTTTTAGCTGCCGTTACTTTAAACCTTGCCCAGCGCTGCCCGTCTTTTTCATAGATATTTAAATCGGTGGCGTTCATCGATGACAATGATGCGCCGGTGTCGATTCGTGCCGATAAACTCATGTGTATCGACTGCAGCCATATCCATTCCACCTCGCCCACAATGGTTTTTGTGGGTTCTGTATTGCCAGAATTGGCTTGTGTAACCGGAGCAATGGTGGAAGGTGGCTGTGACTGATTGGGTTTAGACGGAGACGCTTTCAATTCGGTGACTGTCTGGCTGAGAACCGCCAATTGAGTACTGATGGCGGCAAGTTGACCGGCTTGCTGGTCGAGGCGGGAATTGATTAATGTGGTGTCCAGTGCAACGGTGCTGCCCACCGGCATCAACACGGTCGGCGCTGGTGGCGTAGGCATGGATTGGCTTTGTCTTTCATGAGGTGCGAAACCACAAGCGCTTAACAGTGCCGCACACAGCACTGTGCCCAAGCGATGGTATGGAGAGTACTTTATGGCATCCAACATAGTGATTTTTAGTATCCAAGCGGTAATACAGGGCCTAAAGTGAATTTGTGTTGATGATACAAACTCATATTTGACTCTTTCCAGCGGTTCGGTTCCCTGTTTTGATCATGAGGACGATGATTGCTTCGGCAAAGGTATTGTCTCTTTATGAGCGGAAAAATCGTCTACTTATTTTTCATATAAGGCATTGCTTGTCATAACACGCGCTGTAAGTGTAACGAATTTCTTTCAATGCGATGTGACTGTAGCGCTACGGTAGTCCATTTTCTCAAAAAATCGATACTTCGCCTTGGTGTGATTCCCAGTTTCGCGACGTTTTTCGTGTTTTTGTTTATTAAAAGCGCCGAATTCAGCATTGATTTCCTCTCAGTGATTCTTTTTTAAAAAAACCTTGTGCTAAATTTGTAGCATATGCTAAATTTTTAGCATAAAAGATGAAGCACGTTTAAACCATGTGTTGAGGGTGTTGTTTGGCCAACAACGACATACCCAATAATTCAATATTGAATAAGAGGATTGTGAAGTGACTGTAAAAACCAGCCGTCGTGAACGACAAATATTGGATGTGTTGTATGAATTGGGTGAGGGTTCGGCCCACGATGTGCGTGATGCCATGGACGACCCACCAAGTTATTCATCAGTACGTGCGTTGCTGGCAAGAATGATAGAAAAGGAGTTGATTACCCATCGAAGCGAGGGTAATCGCTATATCTACATGCCCATGAAAAAGCGAGAAGAAGCCAGTGTGAGTGCCCTAGAAAAATTGGTGAATACATTTTTTCAAGGCTCCCCTGTTAAGGCCGTCAGTGCGTTGTTAGGGAGCAGTAAACAGTCGTTGTCGGATCAAGAGTTGGATGAATTAGAACAGGCGATTCACTCGATAAAGAACAATGTTGGGCCGAGTGACAGATCGAATAAGTCTGAGTGAGATGTGAACATGCCACCGATGGAAATGCTCTTGTTAATGATGATTAAGCCACTGTTACTGTGTGCCATTCTATTTGGTGTGTGGTCTTCTCAGCGGCAGCAATCGGCGGCACAACATCATCGACAAGGCGTGTGGGTGATGTCCGCCTTACCATTGGTGGCTTTAACACCTTGGATGCCGAGTGTGGAATGGCCGGTGTCTTCTTTACCCAGCAGCGTATTCCCAGCATTACTGTCCAGACAAGTGGTGTTGACGGTGTTGTTTGTGTACATCGCTGTTGCATTGATGCTGGTGTTTTATCGCCTCTTGAGTGTGTGGGATTTGTCCCGCTGGGAGAGTCGAATGACAGAGCCCGAGCACGCCTTAACGGTCAGAGCAAACCGATTGTGGTCTTTATTAGAGGCGAAAGGAGAACCCTCCTGTTCTATTGAGGCGAGGGTTTGTACGAACGATGTTGTACATGGCGCCTATACCTGGGGTGTTCAAGCTGGTCGTAGGCGAGTTCGGTTGGTGATTGCGCAAGCGATGTTGTCGTGGCCAGAAGAGAAATTGAATCTTGTGTTGGCCCATGAATTAGGGCATGTGCAGCGTAATGATTGGCTGAAATCTCAATGGTTGTATGTGTTGTGCAGTGTGTTCTGGTGCTTGCTACCAGTGTGGGTTGCGGCTCGACGTTTGAATGATTTGGCAGAAAATGCCTGCGATGATTGGGTCGTTAAGAAACTGTCTTCATCTGACGCAGAAGAGTTATGCGATATCGAATTACCGAGTGAGCAAGGTCAAGCGGAATACGCAGAACTGTTACTGAACCTTAAACGTCAACATAGCCGGGCAGGTTTACAAAGATCAGGTTTACAAAGATCAGAGGTACAGAGCTTGGTGGGGGCGACTCGCCACCGTTCACCGTTTTACCTGCGTTTGAACCGAATACTGCTTCGCTATGTGGATCGTGATGAGCCCAGCGGAAAAGACAACTTACCATTGGCCATGATTACCTTGCTGTGGTGTATACCCGTGTTAATTGCAAATGTGGAGTGTGTTCAACACATCGAAGATCAGCTTTCATTGGCATCCTTTCAATTGCTTCCTCTTCAGCTTCACGAGGACAAACAAACAGATGCGAAAAGCCTAGATAAGCAGGATGAGCAACAGAGGCCACGCTTGACTTGGCAGGCTGTGCCGACAAATCGGCAACGAGAGGGCGAACCCAAAGGGGATTGGAAAAGGGCGATTCATTGGGATGAGGAAATCATCGTGAGCGCGCAAAAACCCATCACTGTTCCAGAGCAATTGGGCGCAGAGAAGTGGGGAGTCAATGAAACATCGTTGGGTAAGGCACGAATTCAACTACCGCAGGTGACAGTAGAGGGCTACTTGCCGGTTTCGGTCATTACTCCGATTTATCCCACTGGGGCATTACGTAGAGGTCGCGAAGGCAAAGTGATTGTGCAATTTGATATTACCGAAAGCGGTAAAGTAAACGCTCCCAACATCATCTATTCCGAGCCGAAGCGTTTATTTGACGCCGCTGTGATGGCAGCCATCAAACAGTTCCGTTTTCAACCACAACGGGTGAATGGGCGTCCTGTTTGGGTCGAGAATGTGACTGAGACTTTCCTCTTCCGTTTAGAAGCGTCTTCTGCTCAGTCAACCTTGTCTGATTTACGACCGCCAGATACTTAAGCGCTTATCCCATTGCGATGAGTGCTGAGTCATTGGGCGCTCACGCCACCTACCACCACAAACTACCACTACAACAAACCACCAAGCCAAAAGGAGGGTGACTATGATCACCGCAGCTACCGCTCGTCCTGAAGTTAGAGTTATCAGTGTTATACCCGCCGCGTTATTGATTACGGCGTTTTTGTTCGCCGCGATGATTTCTATGGTTAATGTAGAATTTGAAATGGAAGATCCGGTGATATTCACCATTCCAGATCCAATCGCCGTGCCGCCACCGATGCCAAAACCACTGCCAGAACCAAAGCCGGTAAAACCGCCCGAGCCATTAGAAGTACCCGATGTTCCGGCGCAAACCACAGAGGTGGATCTTGATCCGATGGGGCTTGAACTGGGCGAGTTCAGGCACACAGGCAATGAATTAAAGCCTCAGATTGGTTCGGGCGCAGGAATATTAATGAAACAAGTGATGGTGCCGCCGGTGTATCCCCGTAGAGCATTAATGCGAGGTATGGAAGGGTTCGTTGATGTGAAATTCGATGTCACCGCTCATGGTGTGACGAAGAATATTTCGGTATTGCAAGCTCAGCCAGAAGGCGTATTCGAAGATGCCGCATTGAAAGCGGTGAAGCGTTGGCGTTACCGCCCTCGTAATGAGGATGGTGCCCCCGTTCCCACTTACGATTTGCGAGAGCGAATCAGTTTCAAGATTGAAAAATAATCCGTTTTCATTGAAGAAAACTCAGACGCCGGGTATTGCCCGGCGTTTTGGTGTGTGGCCTTCATGATTTACGAATGGGAGTTGGCAAGATAAATGTAAACGTTTACATTTATGCTTGGTTTAGAGCAAGTTGATGGTGATGTCATCATCAGCTTTCTTAATTAAGATGGTCTGTATTCCATTTCTCGTAGTCGCAAATGAGTAACTAAAGTGCTTGAGTCCATCCACGATTCTGGGGTTAAGCAATCCGTGCGTTAGATCGTAAATGAGTAACCGCTGGTTTACTGCATAGCGGGAGTAGGGGAGAATACGTCCATTTTTAGCGGCAGTGTGGCGTTTGCCAAAAGAAGTACTGTGATTTGGCAAGCGGGCAGCATTGCTCGTTTCTTTCATTAGTATAAAAAGCAGGAGCCAAGAGCCCATGTCATCCCGAACAGAACTCGCCAACGCCATTCGTGCCTTGAGTATGGACGCCGTTCAAAAAGCCAAATCTGGCCACCCTGGAGCCCCAATGGGCATGGCGGATATCGCCGAAGTCCTGTGGAACGACTATCTAAAACATAACCCAAAAAACCCAGATTGGGCTGACCGTGACCGCTTTGTGCTGTCCAATGGTCATGGCTCTATGTTGATCTACTCCCTATTGCACTTGAGTGGTTATGATCTTCCGATTGAAGAGCTGAAAAACTTCCGCCAGCTTCACTCCAAAACGCCAGGTCATCCTGAATACGGTTACGCCCCAGGCATCGAAACCACCACCGGCCCTCTTGGCCAAGGCATTGCCAACGCTGTCGGTATGGCGGCAGCCGAGAAAATCTTGGCAGCGCAATTTAACCGCGATGGTTTCGATGTGGTTGATCACTACACCTACGCGTTCTTGGGCGATGGCTGCATGATGGAAGGTATTTCCCATGAGTCTTGCTCTTTAGCGGGCACCTTGGGCTTAGGCAAATTAATCGCATTCTACGATGACAACGGCATTTCCATTGATGGTGAAGTGGAAGGCTGGTTCACCGATGACACGCCAAAACGCTTCGAGTCTTACGGCTGGCAAGTGATTCCGGGTGTGGATGGCCACGATAGCAGCGCCATCAAAGCGGCAATCGAAGAAGCTCGCAAAGAAAGCGACAAGCCAACCTTAATTTGCTGCAAAACCGTCATTGGTTTTGGCTCTCCGAACAAGCAAGGTAAAGAAGAGTGTCACGGTGCCCCATTAGGTGACGACGAAATTGCATTGGTTCGCAAAACCCTGAACTGGGATCACGCCCCATTTGAGGTGCCTGATGAAGTTTACGCCGGTTGGGATGCCACCAAAGCGGGTGAGCAAAAAGAAGCTGAGTGGAACGAAGTGTTCGCCGCTTATAAAGCTGCCCACCCAGAATTGGCTGCTGAATTTGAGCGCCGTGTTGTTAACGGTGAGTTGCCAGCGGACTTCAGCGAAAAAGCCGATGCTTACATTCGTGAGTGCCAAGAGAAGGCGGAAAAAGTCGCCTCTCGTAAAGCCTCTCAAAATACACTCAATGCCTACGGCCCATTGTTACCAGAATTCCTGGGTGGCTCCGCTGACTTGGCAGGCTCTAACCTGACCATCTGGAACGGTTGTAAAGGCGTGAGTGCGGAAGACGCTTCCGGTAACTACATGTACTACGGCGTTCGTGAATTTGGTATGAGTGCCATCATGAATGGTTTGGCGTTGCACGGCGGTTTTGTTGTCTACGGTGCGACCTTCTTGATGTTCATGGAATACGCTCGTAATGCGGTGCGCATGGCCGCATTGATGAAGCAGCGTTCGATTTTTGTCTACACTCATGATTCCATCGGCTTGGGTGAAGATGGCCCAACTCACCAACCGGTAGAACAAGTAACCGCGTTGCGTGTTACCCCGAATATGCGTACTTGGCGCCCTTGTGACACCGTTGAGTCTGCGGTGGCTTGGAAAGAAGCCATTGAGCGCACCGATGGCCCGGCATCATTGATTTTCTCTCGTCAGGGTTTAGCGCCGATGCCACGTACTGAAGAGCAACTGGCGAATGTGGCTAAAGGTGGTTACGTACTGAAAGACACCCCTTCTACCCCAGATGCCATCTTGATCGCGACGGGTTCTGAAGTAGAGCTGGCCATGAACGCCGCAGTAAAACTGGAAGAGTCTGGTAAAGCGGTTCGCGTTGTTTCTATGCCGTGTACAGAAGCGTTCGACGCGCAAAGTGCCGAGTACAAACAATCGGTATTGCCATTAGAAGTTACCGCGCGCGTTGCTGTTGAAGCATTGCATGCAGACTTCTGGTTCAAATACGTTGGTTTAGACGGCCGTGTTGTGGGTATGACCACCTTCGGTGAGTCTGCACCAGGCGGACAGCTGATGGAGCACTTCGGCTTCACCGTTGACAACGTTGTTGCGGTGACATCAGAACTGCTTTAAGGCTACGCCTTCCGCCGGTAACACCGGATGCAGTCAGTAAGAAAGGGCGGTAACATCCGCCCTTTCTTATGTCTGTTAATAAAAGAGAATCAATATGGCCGTTCGCATTGCCATTAATGGTTATGGCCGCATAGGTCGCTGTTTACTCCGCGCTATTTATGAGCGTGATTTACACGATCAGTTGCAGGTAGTTGCTATCAATGAATTGGCCGATGTCAAAACCATCGCGCATCTAACCAAGTACGATTCAACCCATGGGCGCTTTCCTTTGTCGGTTGATGTGATTGGTGAAGATTTAGAAATCGCATCAAAAAAAGTGAAAATTACTCACGAGAGTGAGACGAGTTCATTGCCTTGGAAAGCTTTGGATGTGGATTTAGTGGCGGAGTGTACGGGCAGCTTTTCGGATCGGGCGACGGCGCAACATCACATTGATGTGGGCGCGAAGCGTTTGCTCTTCTCTCACCCGGCCACCAATGAAGTGGATGCCACCATCGTTTATGGGTTTAACCAAACCGAGTTAAGTGGTGCACAAACCATCGTTTCTAATGCCAGTTGTTCTACGAATTGCATTATTCCGATTATCAAAATACTGCACGATCATTTTGGTATTAACAGCGGCGTGACGACGACAATTCACTCGGCCATGCACGACCAACCCGTTATTGATGCTTATCATCACACGGATTTACGCAAAACCCGCGCGGCATTTGCCTCAATTATCCCTGTCGACACCGGTCTCGATAAAGGTATCGATCGGCTTTTGCCTGAGCTTGCGGGTCGCTTTGAAAGTTTGGCCATGCGCGTGCCAACGGTGAATGTCTCCGCCATTGATTTATCTGTCGTGGTGGAAAAAGCCGTCTCGGCGCAAGAGGTGAATCAGGTTTTGTCGGCAGCGGCAAAAGGGGAATTTAATTCCATTTTAGGTTACACCGAAGAGCCCTTAGCCTCGTGCGATTTTAATCACGATACTCGCTCAGGCATTGTTGATGCCAGTCAAACACGAGTGGCTGGGAAACACTTAATTAAAATTCATACGTGGTTTGATAACGAGTGGGGGTATGCCAATCGCATGGTGGATGTGATTCAGCATTGGTCAACCCTATGGGTGTAATCACTCCTTTCAAATATGTGGTTTGTTAAGAGCGGCGTCAACCTTTATTAAATACGTTAAAAATAACAACGCTATAAAAAATAGAAACGATTAATTTTTTTTCATTTGAAAATATTAATTTTTAGAACGACTAACGATTAGAAAAACTAACGATTAAAAAAGAGGAACACACTATGTCAGTCACCTCCATGATGGATCTTGAGCTTGCAGGTAAGCGTGTTTTAATTCGTGAAGATTTAAATGTCCCGATCAAAGATGGCAAAGTTACTTCAGATGCCCGTATTAAAGCGGCGTTACCGACCATCGAGCATGCATTAAAAGCGGGCGCGAAAGTGATTGTTATGTCGCACTTGGGCCGCCCTGAAGAAGGCAAATTTGAAGAGGTTTATTCACTGGCGCCCGTGGCGAACTATTTGAGTGAATGTCTTGGTCGTGACGTGCCAGTGGTTAAAGAGTTTTCCAATGGCGTAGAGGTTGCGGACGGTGAATTAGTGTTATTGGAAAATGTGCGCTTTAACGTCGGTGAGAAAAAAGACGACGAAGCATTATCCAAAGCGTATGCGCAACTGTGTGATATTTTTGTTATGGATGCCTTCGGTACAGCCCACCGTGCACAAGCGTCGACCCACGGTGTAGCAAAATTCGCCCCGGTTGCGTGCGCTGGCCCATTATTGGCAGCGGAATTAGACGCATTAGAAAAAGCGTTGGCCAATCCTGCAAGACCTTTAGTCGCTATTGTGGGTGGTTCAAAAGTATCGACAAAACTTGAAGTATTAGAAACATTGTCGGACAAAGTTGATCAGCTGATTGTGGGTGGCGGTATAGCCAATACGTTCTTAGCCGCTTCTGATAAGGGCGTGGGCAAGTCGTTGTATGAGCCGGATTTAATTCCTAAAGCTAAGGCGTTGATGGAAAAATGCCACATTCCTGTTCCTACGGATGTCGTGGTGGGGAATGAGTTTTCAGAAAGTGCCACCGCCACACTCAAAGATGCCGCAGACGTTACCGACGACGACATGATTTTTGATATCGGCCCCGATACCTCCAGTGCGCTTGCTGATATTTTAAAAGAGGCCAAAACCATTATCTGGAATGGCCCGGTGGGTGTATTCGAATTCGACCAATTCGGTGAAGGTACCAAATCGCTTTCACTGGCTATCGCAGACAGTGACGGGTTTTCCATTGCCGGCGGTGGCGATACGTTAGCAGCGGTAGATAAATACGAAATCGCAGACAAAGTCTCTTACATTTCGACGGGCGGTGGTGCTTTCCTTGAATATGTTGAAGGAAAAACCCTTCCGGCTGTGGCGGTGTTGGAAGCGCGTTCAAAGTAAGTGGGGTTTATTTGGGGTTCAAAGGAGTGAGCCTTTTAGAGAGGATTTTAAAATGACAGCACTCAATCCTTTAGAAGGTATTTTTGCTTGGGCGGAATTCCTTATTGAGAGGGATCAAATTAAACTTGATTCCAAGGGGGTTACATTTGATTTTTATGGTAATGAAGAAGAAAGTTATTTAGTTATTGAGTTGTATACATCTGACACATCTGTTATCCAATATACGTTAGATGCAACCAATAAAATGAAATCTCTTGAGAAGATTTTTCTGTTACTACAGAAAATGAATTTTAATGGTGAGAAGCTTTTGGAGTATATTTCATCATTGTCATATTCTGAATCAGAAATTGGGGATATTGCTCAGATTGGTGATTTAGATATCATCAAAAAATTAATATCAAGTTAAGGAGGCTAAAAGTGACTTTAGATAAGGACAGTAAGAAACGGAAGCTGACAAAAAAAGGCGATAGTCCTATTAGTGATAGTACCCTAAGAAAGGCATCTCAAAAGGCTGAAAAGGATTTAATGAGCCCTCGAGTTGTCAAGAAAGGAGGTTTTACTGAATGGACGTAAAGGTATTTACATCCAGTGTAATAGAAAGTTCCATGCCTGAAGATGAGCTTCAAGAATTGGTTGCTAAGTTTAAGCGATATAAGCAAACAAATGTGGCTCCATTAGAGTTTGGTCGCGATGCATCCTACGATAGGCCTAACGCTGCAAGAGAAGAAGAATTATTTGCAGGCTAATAGAAAGTGGAGTTTGCGAACAGTCCAATTTAAAAGAACAAGCGACACTGCCTTAATCTATTGCTATGGTTGGAGTAACCCTACTCATTATCTGCTTATAGCTGTAATAGAAGATGCCCATAGAAAGGCAAATAATACTTTATTTATGGGAACCTCTATAAATTCGTTTTTTTAGCGCGATAATTTTCTAATTTTTTCTACCGGAACATTTACCGAAAATAATTATCATTACGCATTTATTTACAAAAATATTGGATAAAAATTCGTTCTTTTG
>NZ_JAJQVM010000060.1 GCF_021234875.1 Marinibactrum halimedae
TGGTAACTCACGCTCCACGCAATATTCCCTTTCTTATCCGTTAACGTATCCGGCGTGCCGAGGTGATCCAAGTGATAGTAACGATTCTCTGAAGTCGTCCTATCACTATTTTCCTCGCAACCCCGGTGCCATGCGGGGTCGTTAGCGGCAAAACCCCGATGCGGTACGCCTCCTATTTTTTGAACCCCCGACGCGCTTTTTTCGGTAAACACCGCGCTCGCCGGAACACACAGCTCAGTGCTGTGTGTGTTGAACGTGGAGGATATTTCAAGGATCGTCGCTTGCATTACGCCAGTGTAAAAGCCACCCGCAAGCCTCACAAGACTGAGGGCTTAGGTTGGCACGATAAAACGCTTTTCTGAGTTATTTACTGGCGTTACTTTCAGCAGGATGGGTGCTGCGGTGTACGTCGCGCAGCATATCAATGGAGAGGTGTGTGTAGATGGTGGTGGTATTGATGGAGCTGTGGCCAAGGATGACTTGTAAGTGACGCAGGTCTGCGCCATTTTCCATCATGTGGGTGGCCATCGCATGACGAAGCAGATGACAGCTTCCATCACGGTGTATACCAACCGCCTTCATGAGTTTTTTAACAAGGTTACCGATGCTGCTGGCATTCATGATGCCGCCATGATGATTGAGGAACAACGCCTGCTCTTGGTAGTCCGTCACCATGAACGGGCGTCCATCATTGAGGTAACGCTCTACCCAGGTCAACGCTTGCTGACCTATGGGAACGAAGCGGTCTTTACTGCCTTTACCTTTACGTACAAAGACACTTTGGCGTTCGAGGTTAATATCATGCACCTGCAAGTTTCGTAGCTCAGTGCGGCGTAAGCCGCAGCTGTACAACACTTCTAACATGGCGCGATTACGCAGCCCTTCCGGGCCATTGATATCCACACTGTTTAATAATTTCTGCACTTCTTTAACGCTGAGCACCGCTTCGGGTAAACGTTGAGGGATTTTTACTCCATCCACTTCTGACGCCGGGTTACTGGCGATGTGATTTTCTCGCGTCATCCATTTAAACCACGCCTTAATGCCTACCAAGTAATGGTGTTGTGTCACCAACGATAATGGCTTTCCCGTTTTTTCATGGCGACGGTAAAACAGGTGTCGTTGATAGCGCTCTAAAATGGGCTTGGTAATAATACGAGGGTCATCAATGCCCCGCTCATCACACCAGAGGATAAATTGGCGCAACACACTATCACGTCGTAAGGAGGTATTTTCTGAGAAGCCTTTGACCTTTAACCATTCCAGATAATGCACTAAGTACGGATATAGATTGCTGTATTCAACCACCAGTTTGGGTTGTTGGCCTTTGGAGGGGTGATGTTTTGACATCGTGGTTTATCGCTATGACGTGAATGACGGTACGACAGGGTTATTTTTTACAGCCAGATTAGTGTTTTTATCGTTAACCAACGACGTTTCTCTGTAAGCCTTACCGTTCAAGGGCTGAGCGTTAATTTCCACCTCGGACGAACCCCCGACGATGGGGCCACGTTGGGGGCACGAGGTTTCTTTATTAGTGGACGAAGTGGCTGTCGTAGTTTTATTTTTAATGGATTCTGTACCCACTAAGCCCAACATAAATTTGTCTTGTTGATCCCCCTCACCGTTATATAGCAATTCGTATTCGAAGGTTTGCCCCCGGCCACCACGATGTGTAATCACGTATTCCATTTCCATTAACCGCTGCATATGGGTTCTGACTTGCTTTTCACTCCAGCCGCAGAGTTCGCGCACATGACGGCGGCTAAAACGGAAGTCACTCTGTGCCAGCTGCTGGCTTTTGCATTCTTGTTGTACCCAGCTTTGAATGAGCGTTAATAATTTTCTTGTCTGCGGCGGTAATTCATCAAGCGTTCTTCCAAGCACTTGATGGGCTAATTGATTGGCCATGTCGATGTCATCGAGCGTGACTTCAAGATATTCCACGGTGTGGTCGCCTCGCGTTTCTGTTTTTATTTCCCGCTGGTATTGGTGCAATAACGTGATGGTTTTGATCAACGTTAAGTATTTCATGTGGTCGCGGCGGGTTCTTGTTTTGTCACTTAAGAACGTCAGTTGCTCAGCGTAAGGATTGACGATGGCGTATGACTTGAGAAGACGCTGCGCGTTACGGTGTTGCTCGATTAACTCGTCACTTTCCGACTGCATAAACAAGCCATCCAATGTGTCGGCGAAGCGTTGTCGTTGGTGGATTTCTTTTGTCTGAGTTTGACTTTCATCGACGCTCAACACTAAACATCGATTTAATAATTCCTCGTCAATGTCGATGGCCGTGGTGGTCATAAACAACTGCGCCGGGCCTTCCACACGATATTCTTTCGTCACTAAATCGCCAGTGGTTTCATCTTTGCCGGTGCTGGCGATGGTGACTTCACCTTCACTTTGTAAAAGTTTTAAGGCGTAGCTGGCATTGCTGGCGCCTTCCTCTTCCGCAATCGCGAGGATTTTATGTTTTAAGCTGGTTTCGCCGAGGTAATACAAGCTTTGCCCGGTCATGGCCGAGTATTGAATGCGCTCCTCTGGCGGCATCAGTGTTAAAATGCTTTCCATCAACGACGACTTACCAGCGGCGCTCGAAGACTGGATAACCACACCCAGTGGTCGGTGTAATTTCCGCGACACACACGCCAAGTAACCCACTAATTTATTGCTGTCTTCGCCGATCAAGCCGATGCGGTTAAAGTCGTTGGCAATGCGAGCCAGTAGGTTTTTATCGTTCAGCAACTGCAATGCTGCGCTTTTTTCTTCGGTGGTGATCTCTGGGAGTTTTGATTCTGGCTCACTGTTTTCCAGCGCTTGCTGATCTTGCAAGGCTTCCAGTTTTAACAACACCTTGCCTAAGTCTTTTTTAATCACCTCGTCTTTCACGCCCAGCTCAAGGTGCGCTTGGTTGATAAACACCTGGCGTTGTTTAGCGTTATAAAGTTCGAGCGTGTCGTTGTGGAAGCCGTTGTCGTTAAACGCCATTAAATTAATTTTTAAATGGCTGTTGTCGGCGTTGGTATTTAAGCCTCGTACTCGATACCCCCGGCCCCCGATATCTAACAGGATTTGGTGTTCGGAGATTTCACAACGGATGCCATCGTCCGGTGTGTGCGGTAACGGACTGGCAGCTAAAGGGGGAAGTTCTATCGCTTCGTTTTTTTCCTCTGCCACGTTGTCAACTTCGGTTTCGTTTTCTGGCTCTTCTTCTGGTTCTTCAGTTTCACTAAAAAGCGTGGCTAGTGGTGCATCGCTGTCTTCCGTCACTTCCGTGGTAATTTCCGGCTGCTTTCCATTTCCTAGCCATTCCGCTTTTCTAATCACCAGTTCGAGGGATTTTCTCGCTGGCGTGACCTGCAAAGCGTAAAAATTGGCGTCCATGCCTTTGGGGAAGAGAACTCTAAAACAATCGATACCTTCGGCTTGCATCATCGCAGCGTGTTTGTCGGCGGCGGTATTGCCGGGCTCGTCACGGTCGTAAGCGATCAAGACTCGTTTGATTCCGTAACGTTTAAAGGCGGCTAAATGAGAAGCGGTAAAACCCTGTGTGCCGTAGCTGGCGGTGACGTTTTTAAAGCCGTGAACCCAGAAGGTCATTGCATCGATGAGTGATTCACAGAGAATCACTTCACTCTGGTTTTTAAGGGCTTTTTCATTAAACACACCATCGTGTGGTCCCGGTAAATACGTGTGTTTGGGTGTGCCTTTGCGTAAATTATCAAGTAATTTTCTGCCGTACATTTCGGTGATGTTGTCGTGCTCATCGAACACCGGCACGACGATAGAACCGTTAAAATGTTCGTGGCCCGACTCGCGGAGAATGCCGACGTGTTTTAATAAATTACGGGCCTTAGCACCGGCTTCTCGATTGGAGTGTGGCAAGTGATAAGCCAAGGTTCGGTTGGCAAAGCCGAGTTTAAACTCAGTGATTAATTCGGGATGATTTAACCCGCGTTTTTCTAAATACGCCAAGGCATCCGGTGCGTTCAGTAAAGTCTCGTGATAATAATTAACGACTTGGTGCAAGGCTTCCGCCGTATCGGCAGCTTGAAGATCAGCGGCTAAAGAAGACGATAATTTTTGCACCGTGGTTTTTTTAATGGGTGTGGTCGGTGTTGTGCTAATTGCACCAATGTCGTTTTGCAGCAGCTCAACCGCAAGCCGGAAGCTCACACCTTGGGTTTTCATCACCCAGTCAATCACCGAACCTCCAGCACCACAGCCGAAGCAGTTAAATAAATTCGATTCCGAGCTGATGATGCACGACGGGGTTTTTTCTTCGTGGAATGGGCAACACACCGCGTAGTCTTTGCCCTGCTTCACCAGCTTGAAGCCTTGGCTTTCAGCGAGGCGAACCAGTGAGATGTCGCTTTTTATTTTATTGATCACTTCTTCAGCGATTCTGGCCATTTTGCCCCCGTTACCCTAAAAACCTGTCAAGACTACTTTAGTGTGTTTTTTTAGTATTTCATAGTGTATATTTACGAACAACCATTTTTTAGAGGGTTTATCTTATGGGCAGATTAATCGTGGGATTCTTACTGCCAATGAACTTTCATTCACGGCTTTCACAGATCAGAAAGCAACATAGCTTGACTCAACAAGGACTTGCTGACCTTGTGGGCTTGCATGTGAACCAGATTAAAAAGTACGAAGCAGGTACAGCACAGCCTACCTTGAAGGCGCTAATTAATTTAGCTAAATCACTTCATGTAACTTTGGATGACTTGGTTTTTGGTGAAGAGACCAGAGGCCCAGACGAGAGACTACGTTTACAATTTGAGGCTATTTGTGCATTTGATGAAGAAGATAAATTACTAACTCAAGGTGTTCTAGAGGGATTGATTTTAAAGCATCAAGCTAAACAATCGATTCAGAGACAAGAAGCAGCTAAAGAAGAATAAAAGGGCGCAACGCGCCCCTTGTGCCTTACCAAGGCACCACTAAATCATCGTATTCACTCCGTATTTTTCTCACGATTTCCTGAAGATCATCGATGCGATCCCAGGCCTCAACCACGCTGTAACCATCTGGGATAAAGTCCATTCGATCTAACACGAACGCTGCCGCGATAATTTCGCCGGTGCTGGCGCCGGTTCTTCCATTTGTGGCTAATTCATTAGCGGTTTCGATGATTTTTCTTGCGACGGGTGGAACATTTACCATTGCCATTTTCCTCTTGAGTGGCGGTTTGTTTGCCGCCACCCGACAGCGTCGCGCGCAGGCTGGTCAAGGCTGCGCAGCACCCGTAGGGCTTGGCCTTGACCGGCCGAGCACGTCGCTAACCTAAAAAGGCAAGCAAGCAGACACGTTGGTGACGTTGCCACGGACATTGCCCCCTTTTGCTAAAGGGGGTTGGGGGATAGGGAATAAAGTTTTTAAGTGCGGCTTTGCCGCCACAGAACCTGTTCCCCCTTGGGGGCTAGGGGGTAAACCTGCCGTGCGGCCAGCCCGAACCCTGCCCGCTTTATTGCTGCGGTTTGCGCGATTGTTTTTTACAACGTGCTAACGAACCGATGACCACTGAACGTGACCCACTTTGGCGGGTAGGGTTTTAGGGCGGGGAGACGTGCGCAGCACGACGGGGGAGGCACGGCTTGGAAAGGGCTATGGAGTATGGCGTGACGCTTGCCCACTGCGATGTATTTTAGCGGCTAAAAGGGGAAGTGATGACGGTGCCAATAAAAATGCCGCTGCGAATTTGCAAGCGGCATGACATAGGACAGAGCAGCCTTATTGACTATGCAGTGCGCAACGCAGTGAAGCGCTGCCCGGAGCCGCATTGCGGCGGAGTGGCGGTGTGTCCGATTATGATTTACTCGTCTTCATCATCTACGATTTCTAAAGACTCCTCTTGAGCACCGAGATAAGTACCCTCATCAACAATATAACGCAACAAAATTCCACAGGATTGACATTCAAACGTATCACCGCCATCAATGTCTTCTTCTCTTAAAAAACTACGAGAAATACCACTTTCACAAGCTGGGCAATACATCAGATATACACACTCCAATTTTTATTTTTAAGGGCCTTAAATAAACGCTCACCACTCCGTCCATGTAATTTTTCTAATTCTTTAATTGCACTTTCCCAATTAAACCTTTCGCAAGACCTAGCCAGCACCTCTCCTAATTGAGTTTGTATCGCAACATGATATCGACGCTCTTGTGTGACCGCACCTTTAATATTGAGATAATCACCTGGCTCAATAACAAAATTGAGTTTCTCTATCAACTCTCTTCTCTCAAAAGTGGTTAAAGCAACTCCGCATATTGGACATTCTTTGAATGGCGGCTCAAGGGATGCTGTAGGAGAGCTAACCCAGTTATGATAATTCTCACAACTTCCCTCATATCGATACAGCTTTGTCATTTTATGAATTAACCTTTTTTATTTTTACTTATTGTCGCGCTTTCTGGATAGAAAAGATGAACATTTACATCCGGCTTGCCCCCGCTACTTTTCCATCCTTCTACATTAAAATGTGGTCTATTTTCTCCGAATGCAGGATGCCCCATAAAATCATCACGTATTCTTTTTGTTTGAGATTGATTGACTAAACCATATTGCTTAACTTTCTTTTTATCTCGATATGGATTATTTAAACCATTAATTTCTCCGTATGTATCCATCGTTAAAATATCCGGATCACTTCCCATATCGCCCAAGATTTCAGAAGCGGCTTGCTTTGCAGCTTTTTTAGATGGAAAAGCATATCCGCCTTCAACTTCAACTCCACCATGCCTAGCTACTGCATCTGCGACACGATTTTGCATTGCCTCAACTTCTTTACAGCTAAGGCCGAAAGGATCAATCCATTGAACAGGGTTGGGCGCATATCGGTAATTGTTTGATCCGCCAATCAACCCAATCGGATCTTGCGTCGTGAACTGGCCTATTTGCGGATCATAATATCGAAACCGATTGTAGTGAAGATTCGTCTCTTCATCATGATATTGTCCCGCAAACCGAATCGGCTGATGAAAATGTTCGCCCTCATGCTTAATCGCCAAGTTACCATACGTCTGGTAACTCACGCTCCACGCAATATTCCCTTTCTTATCCGTTAACGTATCCGGCGTGCCGAGGTGATCCAAGTGATA
>NZ_JAJQVM010000061.1 GCF_021234875.1 Marinibactrum halimedae
ATTCTTTGTATCTCTGGGGTCGGTCACATGGAGGGTAATTTTGGATAAATTCACAGCTAATCACATTTTAGGGTATCAAGATGCTGAAAATTTAGTGCATTTGGTTATTTATTACTAGGGAGCCCTGGCCAAAAAATATGAAAGCAGTCTAAAAAAGTTGAACAAGAAAAAAGCCATAGTATCATCCATGCATTTTTAGACTCACCACCTTAAAATGGAGCCAACCTAGGGAGTTACATGAAAAACAAGCGCCTATTATTTCATTTTACTTTTTTAATTTATTTTTTGTGCCCTATCTCCACTTGGGCAAATCAATCAATAGTTGGCCCTGTCAATCAAGAAAGCCTGTCAAAAATTAAAAAATTATTGGATACACCAGAGGAAGAGATAGATTTTGCTCACATTAAGTTAACTATTGATAATATTATTGACCCCACCGTCAACATATCTCGGGAAAACATACGTCTAGAGCGCATAGTAAAAGATATTAAAAAGCTCGGATTAGAAACGAGCATGGAGAGAAAAGAAGCGTTACGCCGCTATCTTTACGAAGCCGGAGAATGGAATAATTTTAAACCATTCACCTACGATTTTGATGACCCTAATGGCACTGACATAGACAATAAACTGTTCAAAAACTATCTAACAACAAAGAAAGGCAATTGCATATCCATGCCATTTTTGTTTATTGCTTTGGGTCAAAAATTAGATCTAGATGTCACCGCCTCAACAGCACCCAATCATGTCTTTGTAAAGTACACCGATACCGACAGTGGACGAACGTACAACCTAGAAACCACGAGCGGAGCACAAACAGCACGAGATGAATGGATTCGTGAACAACTGCCTATGACTGACTTAGCCATTAAGAATAAGTTATACATGCAAAAACTCTCTCGCAAGAAGACCGCTGCGATTATGTTAGAAACTCTTCTAGATCACTACAGAAAGCAGAACCGACATGGTCAACTCATCGCTACCGCAAACGTATTAATCGAACACTACCCTGAGTCGATCAATACCGTGATTAAAGTAGCTAGTGCCTACAATCACCTTTTAAAAGTCCATAACGTATGGCAATACCACTTGCCTCATGAAGTGCCACTTCAAAAAAGAAGAGTTTTTACATACTTAACGACTCGAATAAATGAGCTTCATCACTACGCTGAAAGTTTAGGATGGCGAAACCCAAAACATTCTATCTACAAAAGCTAGAAAAGAAACAACAAAAGTCTGAGAGAGAAGATAATGAAACGGTATATCGCAGTACTGCTTACAATAGTAGCCAGTTCACTTTTCACACAAAATGTGTCAGCGAGATTCTTACAAAGTGACCCTATCGGTCAATCTGATGGTCCAAATACCTACGTGTATGTGGGGCAAAATCCAACCAACTACATCGACCCAAACGGACAATCAAGAAGGCCAAGCTCTGCCAGACCTGGCTCTGGTAGCTCAAATGGGTCGACTAACTATAACAACTACCGAGTTTCCGGTTTATTGAGTGAAATAAGGCGCTATGATCCGGGTTTTAGGTATCCCGCACTCACTAATCAGAGAGGTTTCACCTCAAGACATGTGAGAGACTTGGAGATTATTCTTGCCGGATACCAAACTCACCGACCGCGAAATAACACCAGCTGTAATACCAATTTGCCTAGCGGCGGGACGTACTCTCTTGTTGACTCTAATGGACAAGTTGTGAGAACTGGGAGATCAAATGACCTTGCTAGAAGGCAACAAGAGCACCTTCGAGACCCTATATTATATCAATACCAATTCAGACCAGAGCATAGAACTGACAGCTATTCCCAACAGCGAGGAGCGGAACAATACTTACACAATTTGCATAATCCACCTTTAAATTATAGGCTCCCTATTTCACCTTCAAACCCTCGCAAAGCACACTATATGAACGCATCACAATGTTTATGCGGTGAATAATTATGAAATCAAATAAAAACTTAAAGGTTGGAGACGTTTTTACAGTTCCGCTACGAGATAAACAAACAGTTACAGGATTAATAATTTCCTTAAGTAAAGGTAGGGGAATCAAAACTGTTTTCGGTTATTTCTTCACTGAACCTCCTGAGGTAGTCGTTAGTGCATACCAATCTGGCCAGCTTAGAAAAGAAAACTCTGTCTATGCCTGCATGTTCAGTGGACTTGGCTTTGTGGATGATGACTGGAAAGTTATAGACAATATTCCAAATTTTCCAGTTGAAAGTTGGGAGCATTATGAATTTCGTAATCAAAGCTTAACTAGCGGGGCATGGAGAAAAAGTATTTATAATAAAAACTTTAAATTGATTGACATGATCAATTCAAGTGAGGATGAATGCAAAGATTTATACGAAGATGGCCTTTCAGGATATGGTGCTGTACAAGGAGTTTTAAATAGTGTTGTTTTGGATAAGAAACCTCTACCAAAAATCAAGCTTCCTAAAGAGCTTCTCAAGCGCATTTGAGATCTTCCTTGATACAATCAAATAAAAACTTAAAGATTGGGGACGTTTTTACTGTTCCTCTACGTGACAGTACAACTGCCACAGGCTTAATAATTACTTTAAGTAAAAACAGAGGAATAAGAACAATTTTTGGTTACTTTTTTGATTTATCTCCAGCGGAATTGATCAACCTGTATCACTCAAAAAAATTACAACAAGAATTGTCAGTGTATGCTGGAATGTATGGAGGGTTAGGTTTTATAGACAATAGTTGGGAGGTGGTTGATAACATACCAGATTTTCCTATTGATAAGTGGGAGCAATTCGAATTTCGCAACCTCAGCCTTACAAGTAATACTTGGAGAAAAAGCATATATGATAGCAATATAGATTCAGTGGATATGATTATTTCAAGTGAGAAAGAGTGTAAAGACTTATTCGAAGATGGGCTATCAGGTGCTATTGCAGTACAAAATGCACTCAGCCTAATAATTTTAGATAAAAAACCGCTACCACCAATTGCACGCCCGAAAGAACCAATAAAACGCTTCTAAGATTTTAGAAATCATGTAGATAGCCCTCATCGCTCTTGCAAGTACGATGAGCTAGGTTCACGTAGGAATGATTGTTGAGAGAATCAATCATTTTCAGTAAAAGATTTTCAACATCTGCCGATAAATTCCATGAACACGCAGACAACATAGTCAATTTCGCGACTTATGGTATTGCGGCAAGACATAGTAACTAAGACACCATGGCTTACGACAATTTTGATCTATAGTTACCAAGGGCTTAGAAACTCACTTACGTAGATCAATGACTTGACGATGAAAAATCATGATAACTTGAACATTTTTATACTTTCAAGAACCTAGCATCTAACTTTTAATATCGAAACGCTTTATTAGATTACTCTTACTTACAGGGGCATTGGCAGTGGCTCGTTTATCCATTTTTCAGTCTGTAAGCATCTCCATTCTGGCATCAGTATTACTGATTTTTGTATTGGCCGGCGTGTTAGCCCACAACAGCTTGCAAGGTTATTCTTCTGCCAAAAAAAGTCTTGAGTTGGTGCAATTGATGGATGCGACTGCCAATATCGCCCATCACCACGCTGTAGAAAGAGGTCTCACAGCAGGGTATATCGGATCAGGCTTTACAACGGGTAAAGATAAAGTACTGGCACAGCGGAATAAGGCCGATGATGCTGAAGAATCCCTACGAAAACTGCTCACCTCACCCGTCATTAAAGAAGAGGCATTAGCCCCTTTATTTCAGCCCTTATTACAACAATTAGAACGTAAACCCGCCTTACGTCGATCCATCGACCAACAACAACCCAAATCACCTTTTGAGTTTTACAGCAAACTGAATTTATTGGCCATTACCTTGGTGGATAACTTATCTCCGAGGGTGGGACAAAAAGACCTTCTTTCTCACTTACCGATTACATCACAGCTAATGAAGCTGAAAGAACGTGCTGGGCAAAACCGAGGATTAATCAATGGCACCTTGGCTCGTAGTTCGTTAAATGACAGAAACTTAGCACGAATTCAATCGTTTTCTAACGACGAAGACCATGCCATAAATACTCTCAAATCGCTTTACTCTGGAGAGAATCTCACAGAATTCAACAACATAGTAAACAGTGCAGAGTCGAAGCAAATTAATAAAGTGATAAATGACTTAGTAAACAAAAATTCACCCATTACATCAGCCTATTTTCCTACACCCTCACAATGGTTTTCTACGGCGTCTGCTCGTATTAACACGATTAACCAGTTACTCAATTCAGAATGGGATGAAATTCGTAGAAAATCTTCTGTAACGGCAGAAAACGCAGCCCGCAATATGTGGATATTTATTATTATCGTTTTGCTGTATGTCACCCTATTAATTATGTTTAATTTTAATTTGGCCAATCGCCTACGCGGTAGCCTACAAGCCCTAGTAAAAACCGTTACAGAAATCACGGAAACGGGAGATCTTACCAAACCATTACCTGTAGAAACGCGAGATGAAATGGGCATTGTGTCGCTCGCCGTACACAATATGTTATCGGCCATTAAGGATTTATTGGTTGGCCTTTCACTGGCCATTACCGGCGGTGACCGACTCATGAAAAACCTAGAAGATATCTCGAATGATGTCGCCTCTCACAGCGAACGCAGCCAAGAATTAACCAGCGGTATCGCTACCGCTGTGGAAGAAATGTCGCTCACCAGTAGAGAAATCGCCAGCTCGGCCAATGACGCAATGGACGCCGGCGAAGACATGGTGGCCCTCTCAGAAAAAGCCTCTAGCATCAATGAAAGTGCTGCGGCATCGGTGGACAAATTAAATCACCAACTAACAGATTCGCAGTCATCGGTCGATTCCATGAGCGCCCATGTGGAAGACATCACCAGTATTCTCGACACCATCAATGCGCTTGCTGAGCAGACAAATTTGTTGGCTCTCAATGCCGCCATTGAAGCCGCACGAGCAGGTGAGCAAGGACGTGGATTTGCGGTAGTCGCCGATGAAGTTCGTGCGCTAGCTCAACGCAGTAAAGATGCCACCAGTAACATTCATTCTCTGCTGGACTCATTGGAGTCAGCCGCAGAAGAGGTGAATAATTCCGTCAAACTGTCCGCTGCTGAAACTCAAAAAACGGCAGAGGACGCCCGCAAATCTATGGGTGTTGCATTAGAGCAGTTAGAGCAAGCGCGCAAAGTGCAAAATATTGCGACTCAAGTTGCCAGCGCTGCAGAACAACAATCGGCCACCGCCGCAGAAATCGCTAAAAACACCAGTGATGTATTGGATGCATCACAAGAGAGCCAAAAACTATCAAAATCTTTGGAAACATTATCAAAAGAACTCGCGCTTAATTCAGAATCTATGCGTGCTTCTGCGGAGTATTTTAAGATTTAACGAAAACACCATAACAGGGCCAATAAACCCTTTATAATAAGAATTTATTGACCCTTATCTTCATACCTCTCATTATTCATACCCCCTTATCTTCATACCTCTCATTATTTATACCCCTGATTATTTATACTCTCTATTAATTATACTCTCTATTATTCCTACTTTAATCAATTCATATATACTGTGTTTTAGTGTAATAAGCTTTTGATAATATTGCCCCTCAACAAAATTCTTATATTCAACGATCATCCAATAATACTTAATTTCGAAAGGAGTTGAACATGGCCGGCTGGAAAGAAATTGTTCGTAAAATTGCCCCAACTATTGGCACCGCATTAGGTGGGCCCATGGCCGGTACAGCAACAAAGTTTATTGCTGACAAGCTCCTTGGTAACCCAAATGCCAATGACTCAGAAATTGAAGAGGCCATACTCACTGCATCCCCCGATCAGCTTGCGAAACTCAAAGAGCTTGATCATCAATTTAAGCTAGATATGAAAAAGCTAGACATCGACTTATATGAGCTAGAATACAAAGATCGAGATAGTGCCAGAAAGCTGTTTGAAGTGAATATCTGGCCACAGATAGTGCTGTCTTCTATTTTTGTGTTGGGTTACTTTTCGGTACTGTTTTTTCTGATAAAACACCCAGACTCACTCTCTAACAGCAATCCCAATCTAATGGGTGTGTTCTCAACTATTTTGGGTGTATTAACAGCCGCCATCCCACAAATACTGAATTTTTGGTTTGGCTCCAGCTTAGGGTCAAAAGAGAAAACGAAAGGACTCAATGTTGTTGCAGGCAATAACAAGAAATAGCAACGCAAATAAAAAAGGGCGCTATATGCGCCCCTGCTGTGTTGCTCTTTTTTCACGAAACTGATTAATGGCTCCAGATGCGCCCATTGTCGTAATCGCCAACAATGACATCATTGTCAATATATTGTATACAGCCGGATACGAGTAATACATCAGGGCACCTCTAAAAATAGCCCAACTTTGATATAATCTCACTGTTCAAAAATTTCAAGAGTTTCCTTCTATGTCTCAGCCCGGCTTTTTTGATTTAGATGACAGGTATCGCAAGTTAGATGAAAAAGATCCATTAGTTCATCTCAACAAACTGATATTTTGGGAAGCCTTTCGTCCGACCTTAAAGGAAATACGAAAGTCAAACCGAAAAAGCAATGCGGGTCGTAAAGCCTATGACGAGCTACTGATGTTCAAAGTACTCGTACTTCAGCACTTATACAATGTATCCGATGATCAGATAGAGTACCAAATACGGGACCGCTATTC
>NZ_JAJQVM010000062.1 GCF_021234875.1 Marinibactrum halimedae
TCTCTTGGTTCTTCTTCGCCCAGCGGGCATCCGTATCTTTTTGAGCGCCAACGTTCGGATTCTTTTCAAAACGATCAGGCGTTTCACCGCGTTTTATCTGTTTGTTTTCTTCCTTTTTATTGCGCTGCCTGGGAACATCGACAAAACTCGCATCCACTATTTGACCTTTTCTTGCTTGAAAACCGTGTTCCTCTAATTGAACATCAAAAGTAAAAAACAAACGCTTCATTAAACCAGCTTTGACTAGGTTTTCTCTAAACAGCCACACTGTCTTGGCATCAGGCACCTTGTCCGATGGAGTCAGACCTAAAAACCGGCAAAAAGAATAGCGGTCCCGTATTTGGTACTCTATCTGATCATCGGATACATTGTATAAGTGCTGAAGTACGAGTACTTTGAACATCAGAAGCTCGTCATAGGCTTTACGACCCGCATTGCTTTTTCGGTTCGACTTTCGTATTTCCTTTAAGGTCGGACGAAAGGCTTCCCAAAATATCAGTTTGTTGAGATGAACTAATGGATCTTTTTCATCTAACTTGCGATACCTGTCATCTAAATCAAAAAAGCCGGGCTGAGACATAGAAGGAAACTCTTGAAATTTTTGAACAGTGAGATTATATCAAAGTTGGGCTATTTTTAGAGGTGCCCAGAAGTATTTCAGGCGATATCTCTAAAAAAGATACGTCTCGAATTGTTTTTTTGTGGCTGGATGACGACACCACGAAACTCTCATACAGAAATTGAAGCGCTTCTTTTTGGGTGATTTTTGCATCTGCATTGAGCATAGCAAAGTACACCTGTGCGGATCGCCCGAGGGAACCGTATTCTTTCGTGACCGATTGAATTTCAGATTTTCGGTTTATGCGTTCTTGAATGTATTCACTGTTTTTACGAGATAATCGTTGCAGACTTTTGTTCTCTGCATTTGTAAATCTCTCCAGTGTTGCCTTATGCTCAGGTTGAAAAGAATAACCCAATAATTTTATTAAGTGCTTAGCTTCTTTTTCATCTTCCTTGCCACGCAGGCGATCGCTGAATTCCATCAAACGATCATTGGCAATGGATAATAGAAGAGGATGACTATAACCAATGGATTCCGCTCGGGATGCCCCCCAAATTTTGAGCTTTGCTTCACCGGAATCAAAGTAATCAACAATACGACTGACCTCTGTACCTGCAATGCCTCGCTGCATGGCTTGTTGGTTTTGCGTTAGGGTGTTTTTTTCCTCGGGAGTGGCTTTCGTGTGTATTGTCTGACTATCAGTTTCAGAAACTACTCCTGCTTCAAAAACTACTCCAGATTCAGAAACTGCTGGAAAACTGATAATAGACAAACAAAAAAAGAATAATAATTGAGCAGAACAGCTCAATGTGGATTGTGAACGATGGGTCATACCTGCCTCATTACAAATTCTCCAATGAGAGCGAACTATACCTTATCTTTGTTTAATTCGAAATTCGAAACGTTAACTCGACAATACCTTCTCATTTTTCACTCGATATATGTGAATTTTTCTTAAATCGAAATACAAAAAATGAAAAGCACAAAGAACTTAACATTTATTTACATTGAGAGTTGACTGAATAAAAAATCAACGAAGAGGAAAATTAAAATACCCAATGCGTGGTTGTACTTTCAAATCACGCATTGGATATTAAAAAGAAGAGATAAAAATATAGGAACCCTTTACCAGGGTAACATTTCACCGTTGCTGTGCCAGAAAGAACCTGAGCTATCTAGAGTGAGTTGTTCGATGCGCTCCATTAATCGGCTGGCGGCCAATTCTGGGGGAATATCACCACGGCCACCCACCATGTCCGTTTGGACATAACCTGGATGCAATAACGCCACAGAAAATCCACGTTCTTTAAAATCTTGCGCCAGCGATACGCCCGCCGCATTTAACGCCGCTTTGGACATGCGATAACCATAACGACCGCCAGAACCGTTATCGGCCATTGAACCCATACGGCTGGTAATAAAAATGACTTTTGCGCTATTGGCTAAGGTGCTTTCTAATGCTTCGGTAATGCGCAATGGCCCTAATGCATTAACTTCAAATTGTTGCACCATAGTGTCGTAATTTAAACGACCAAAGCTTTCGTCGCACAACAGCCCGGCATTATTGATAAGAATATCAATGCCCTGCCCTTGGCCAATAATGGTCTCTACGCAATCGTGCAAGTCGGTTAAGGTTTCTGGTCGTGTGACATCAATGCCTGAGATGACTTTCGCGCCGCTGCTTTCAAGGGCTTCCGATGATTCGCGACACAAGCCTATCACTTTATGGCCTTTCGCCCGATACGCTACAACCAGTGCCAATCCGATACCTCTGTTTGCACCGGTCACTACAATATTCGCCATGTGTCCTCCCGTTCTGGCTTTTTACTCACCCGAAATCATAAGGGTCAGTTTTTACTCTTTCCCTATTTTAACGTAAAAGACAGCAATACAACGAAATTTTATTAAACTGTGTCTTTATTAGGCCGCTGCCTTATTAACCTGTTGTTTTATTGAGCTACTATTTTATTGAGCTACTATGGTGTGAGCTAGGGTTATATCCCCATACGATGCAACGCATCAAGTACTTCGCGCAATGATTTGGCCAGCCTCGGGTGTGAGGTTTCAAATACACCCAATTGATTTTCAATGCGTGCCCTCAAACCTGAGTTTTTAGTCAGCGGTTTGTTGGATGTCATGTGCATCAATACATCGCCAATCAAGTCTTTCTCTGAGGTATCCAAGGCTTCGTTGAGGTGCGTTTTTAAAATCACAATCGCCTCTGGTAACGATTGGCTGGGGTCACTCTGTGATACTGTGGTATGCGGCCCTGTGGTATTGACCATACCCTCCTCCCATTCAAAACAGGTTTACCTACAAACAGTATAGCCCGCAACTTAAGAGGCATTTATTGCCATAAAAACGTAGGATTAACACGTAAAATAGGCATAATAATCACGAAAACATCCATCTCTTTATACTAACTTTGTGAAAAGTCACCCTGTGAAACACGACCCAGAAAAAAAACCTACTGCTATAAACAGTAGCGACGTAAGCAGTAACGATGTAGAAGCTGACAATGCATTTGAAGTTTTGCGCCAGGCACGATTGGCCGCCGCCACTAAGCCCTTTAAAGCCCGTGGTGTTTCTGTGCAACGCTGTCTGCGCTGCCAATTAAAAATGCATCAATGCTTATGCCAATGGCGATTAACCGCAAACAGCCCGGTAGATTTTATTTTGATTTTGCATCGCAAAGAGGTGTTAAAGCCCACCAATACGGGGCGATTGATTGCCGACACTTTCCCTAAACACACCTACGTATTTGAATGGAACCGTACCGAGCCCCCTGTAGCGTTGTTACAACTTTTGCAATCGCCTGAGCGAGATTGTCGATTGATCTTTCCTAAAACCGATATGGACAACACAGCGGAAAGTTCGCCAATGAACAACTCTAATATCGGTCATAAAAAGCGAACCACCCTCGTTATTTTGGATGGCTCATGGCGAGAAGCGAAAAAAATGTACGCCAAAAGCCCGTGGCTTAAAAGTGTACCATTGCTGGATATTGGCGAATCGATAAAACAGCACCAAGCGTCCAATCAGTACACCTTACGACAGGCACCAAAAGAGCAACAGCTTTCCACTGTAGAGGCCATGATTCTTGCTATTCACGCTTTAGAGCATCACAACACTGCTGAAGTATTGCACGATTATTACGATGTCTTTCATTCACTCTATTCCGCATTACGAAGCAACACACAACCAAACGTTACTGCCGCCCATGCACGCATTCGGAAACGTCAAGCGTCATTGGTTACAGAGAATTGAGTAAAATGACCACAAATCACAACGGCAAACCATAATAACTAATCTATAACGACAAACCATAACAACAAACCATAACAACAAACCATAACAACAAAGATGATGACATTAACCCAAGACGATTGGACGGCCATTACATTAACCCTGCAATTGGCCAGCATCGTCACAACAATATTGTTGATTATTTCCACTCCTTTGGCCTGGTGGCTGGCCCGCTCGCATCGTTGGTGGAAAGCGCCGGTAAACGCACTGGTGGCCATGCCGCTTGTTTTACCACCTACCGTGCTTGGCTTTTATTTATTAGTGGCCATGGGGCCTGCTGGGCCAATTGGCCATTTCACCGCCTTCTTCGGTATGAATGGATTGGCCTTCAGTTTTTGGGGCCTGGTAATAGGGTCTTGCTTGTATTCACTACCGTTTGTGGTGCAACCCATACAAAATGCGTTTCAAGCCATGGGCAATCGTCCGCTTGAAGTGGCATCCACACTTGGCGCTGGGCCGATTGATCGATTTTTTTCGGTCATTTTCCCCCTGTGTAAACCGGGGTTTATTACCGGCGCCATTTTAGGGTTTGCCCATACCGTTGGTGAATTTGGCGTCGTGTTAATGATTGGTGGCAATATTCCGGGGGAAACTCGAGTCGTTTCTGTGCAGTTGTATGATCATGTGGAGTCGCTGCAATATGACAGTGCTCATGGCCTGGCTTTGATATTAATCCTATTTGCCTTTTTTACACTCACCGGCTTATTCATTGTGCAAAGGCGTCAACAAACCGGCATGATCGTTCAGGAATAAAATAATGCATTTTACCCAACACACCTCGAACGCCAACAAGGAAAAACATTGTGACGAGGGCATTCATCTTACACTGAAGGTGCCCACTTCACCTTATCCATTTTGGGAAAGCCATCGTTACTATGGCTATGCTGCGTCGATTAAAAAAAGAGTAAAACACACCCTCGTAAATACGTTTGCTTCTACTGTTTTTTCCGATAAAAAAACAGCTCTCCCTTTTTCGTTAAGTGGTCAATATCGATTAACAATCGAAACCGACATTCCAGGGCAAGGCATCACGGCTATTTTCGGCCCTTCTGGTTCAGGAAAAACCACGTTATTGCGTTGCTTGGCCGGGTTGGAATGTGTGCCCAATAGCAAAGTGCAATTCAAAGGCAGCGTCTGGCAATCACCTTCTCAATTTATTCCCCCCAATAAACGACCGATTGGTATGGTGTTTCAAGAGCCCAGTTTATTTTCCCATTTAACGGTGGAAGAAAATTTGCGCTACGCCATCAAGCGAGCAAAACCTTTTCCCTCTCATGGCAGTGCCACACCCAACTCCGAAATTAATAAAAACGTCATTAACAAAAAAACACTCGTAGAATTACTGGGTATTGAACATTTGCTCAACCACAATACCAAGGTTTTATCAGGGGGGGAGCGCCAGCGAGTCGCGATGGCACGCACGTTATTAACACAACCGCAATTACTGTTAATGGATGAACCGCTATCAGCTTTAGATGCTGCACGCAAACAAGAGGTATTACCTTATTTAGAACGCTTAAAAGAAGAATTAAATATTCCTGTGGTGTACGTCAGTCATAGTGTGGAAGAAGTTTCCCGGTTAGCCGATCACCTTATGGTCATAGAAAATGGAGAGTGCACGGCAGCTGGCTCCATTCACACCTTACCTTTATCACCGAGTGTGCATTTTCAATCGGAATCGCAACAAGCTGTGATTATCGATGCTTTTTTAAGCGAGCGGGATACCCAATACGGATTAATAAAAGCGGATTTTCCGGGTGGACATTTGTGGGTAAAAGACAGCGGCAATGCTCTGCATTCACCACAGCGCCTGCAAATCCAAGCCAAAGATGTCAGTATTGCTTTAACAGAACCCTCCAATACCAGCGTACTCAATCGACTTCCTGTCGTCATTACGGAAATCCGCTCTTCCAGTAATGCCATGGCTACACTGGTTCTTACGATTGGAAATGATGACAACCACTCCACCCAACTTCTCGCACAGGTAACAAAACGCTCCGTAGATAATTTGGGTTTACAGACAGGTATGCCTGTCTGGGCAATGATTAAATCCATTGCGATTGCGAGATAATATTCAACCTTGCCGTTTTATTTGAGCCACTGACTTTATGTTTGCCACTGAATAAAACGGCAAGGTTCAATAAAAGATAGGATAATAGTGCACAAAGACACTGTGCTTATTAGAAACGAGCTATTAAATTGGCATTAAACCGGAGTCACATTCTCCGCTTGTGGCCCTTTCTGACCTTGCGTCACTTGCATAGTGACTTGCTGCCCTTCAACAAGCGTTTTGCGCCCATCGCCAATAATGGCACTGTAATGGACAAAGACGTCCTTTCCACCATCTTGCGCAATGAAGCCATACCCTTTTTCATCGTTAAACCACTTTACCGTACCTGAGATCATATCAGACATATCGTTCTTTCTACCTGCGTTTGCGTGTTTTCCTTACTACGTTGACCATAGCGTTTCTTCCGATTCGGATATTCTATGGCAACGCTACTGACGAAATACAGAGTACCTCAGGTGTGTGACTAAAATGATGAATTTTTTTTGATAGAATATGACAACCCCTTTTTTTAAGGCTTTAAAGTCTCAGTTAAGGGGTTTAGCCTCACTGACATGGCAACTACAGCAACAATTACATACTAAGGAGTACATAGCTTAGCCAACATTAAGCGGCATCTGCTATGTACTCCAAATTCTTATCTTTAAAAAAGCCAAGCAATATATTTTTCGATTTCTGTAGCTGACACATAAACTTTTTTACTTG
>NZ_JAJQVM010000063.1 GCF_021234875.1 Marinibactrum halimedae
AATGGATCTTTTTCATCTAACTTGCGATACCTGTCATCTAAATCAAAAAAGCCGGGCTGAGACATAGAAGGAAACTCTTGAAATTTTTGAACAGTGAGATTATATCAAAGTTGGGCTATTTTTAGAGGTGCCCTCTTGTAGTCATCCCAATCAGTTCGTTCAACAATATTCCCCTCGGCGCCCGAAATTCCATCTCAAACTAAAAATCAGCACTTCAAGCGTGTGACTGTGACAACACCGAGACCAACACCGACGAAGGCAGTTCGAGTTCGAGTGTTGAGGGCGGTCACTACGAGCGTGATCGTCAGCAAATCACCCGCGCCACGGTAGTAATGGCAGCATCACGGTACGCAACAATCCAGGACACCGGGTCTCTTGCTGATATCGGTTTGGAGGGGGCTTCGGATACCGACATCGCTCATACTGGCACCGAACGCAGCCATGGCGTGGGCAATGCGCAGGTGGATTATCGTCAGTTTACTCACTATGAAGCGGGTATGCTCGATGAGGCTCGTGCGACGATCAATAACAATACGTCACTCAGTCCCGAAGAGCGTTTCGAGCAGTTAAACCGCTTAAATGCCCTCGCCTGTGCAGAGGTACGCTGTGCGGCGGGTGTTTCTGAGAATGACGATTTCTATGACATTTTGACGGATTTACAAAGGGAAGGTGAAGCGCTCAAAGAAGAACAAGGGACCGACATTCTGCAGACGTTAGCAGCGCTCGATGTCGACACCACTTACGTCACTCGCAGCGGTCGCTCAAGCAACGAGCACGATGGCTTCCAATACGGTGTGGGCGACGCGACTAACGATATTATCAGTGACCATGAGCAAATCGTCGCTCGCGGA
The DNA here is from genome assembly GCF_021234875.1 of Marinibactrum halimedae. Taxonomy (GTDB): domain Bacteria; phylum Pseudomonadota; class Gammaproteobacteria; order Pseudomonadales; family Cellvibrionaceae; genus Marinibactrum; species Marinibactrum halimedae. Next base: position 852 of record NZ_JAJQVM010000063.1, read on the forward strand.
GTTCAGGCGGGTCAGGTTGTAGCCGGAACGCTAGAGGTTGCGGGAGCCACGGGTTTGTGTACAACCGGGGTGGGTTGTACGGTAGGTGCCGCGTTGGGAACGGTTGGAGCGGTGACTCTGGCCGAGGGAATGGATGGCCTCAGCAAGGAGCATGATTACCAGAGCGGCGAACGCGTGGTGGATTCCTTCAGCCTTGAAGGCCACCAAGGTAATTATAATCCTACTGCGGACGCTGTTGCTGAAGTCTTGGTTAATGTAGCGGGTGGGGCAGCAGGACGAGTTGCTGGCCGGTTGGGTGATGATGTTGTTGAGGCGTTGCCTTCTTCTAATAATCCTGATGTTCGTCTAGAGGGGAATGCAGGTGATAGTTTAGGAGCGAGAGCGGATGCTGAGTTAGGTGAGTTGCCGGAAAGGAGTGTGATACCGAGGAGGGAGCCGGAGGTTGATCAGGCTGCCAAAAATCCTAGTAGTGATGCGGAAGAGTTGTCTAGAAATCAGCTTTATCCAGAAGCAGAATCTCCTGAAATTAACACTCAGCATTTGGACCTTGTTACTAGTCACCCTAATGCACATTCATTGACTAGGCATGGTGGCGATGTTACGGACGAGCAACTACGTCACAGAGCCTTGACCGGTGAAGCTCCTGATGGGCATGTGAAAATTGATAGGAGATCTGGAAGACCTGTTGTGCCGCCTATATCATCAGCTTTTCATTCAGATAAGCTACTAATTGAAACTGATCAAAGAATACGAAATAGTAGTGCTTTTAAAGACAAAGTAAATCAGTTACCTGAAGGTGCAGATACGATTACATTGGGGCCTGGTGATTTGGGTGATCTTGGTCAGAATTTGGGGCGTGGTTATCGACGTCTTGGTGGCAGTAGGTTAAACCCTGAAACTCAAGGGGCGCCTCAAAAATTGAACAATTTAAACAGTGCTCAAGGCACCTGGAAACGTAATTCTGAAACTGGTGAGTGGGAAACTATCACACTATTCCCCGTGAAGGCTCCGTAATGAAAAAATATCCATGTTTGTTAAATATTTTACCGATCTATTCTGCAAATTACAGTTTGTCAGAAGAAGAGGAAGATTCCCTATTAATTAGCAGTTACAAGGGTGTTGCACTTGACGAAATTAAGCAAGAGTTAAAGACTATTCTTCAAGACGGTGAGATATCACTTGTTGAATTTTTAGATATGGATGGGCTTGAGGCCTATCCTGCTGAAGATGAAGAAGATGCAAAAAATTTTTTGGTTGAGAGACTTTGGTGTGTGCTATTCCCCAAAGAAGCGCCTTAATTAGTTGGCTAGCTTCCCAGGTAAAGCCGTAACACTCTTCTTGGCTAACTCCAAGAGCAGTTAGCTTAATGGGTGCGCCAGATGCGTTTAGTTTTACTAGGTCTTTAAACATTGATGGCTCCTAACTCTTAGAATTTAGTTTAATACTGTTACAAAACGAAATTCCGAGATGGTCGTTTGTACTCCGATGTATGTTTATAGTGCCGTGTTTGTAGATGGGCGATATGTTCAAAGTAAGGGGTGAGGTCATGAGCGACTCCCCACTGTGTGGCAAGTTCATCTCGGTTTTTGTTTGGAGCGATATTTTTGGCATTGCTGCTGAAATGCTTTGATACGCTTAATAAATGCTCTCGTTCTTCTTTGCAAATGACATTAAATCCAGCTAAGAATTCGGTAATATATCCAGCGATGCATTGGTCTTCTATTGATAAACTCTCCAGCCAAGCTATATCCGGTACGAATCCTTCGTGCCAGATTGCGGTGGCAATCAAAATCACATCCTCAGTAGAGGCATCTTTTAGTTCTGACTGGATTACTTTTTTAAAGGCTTTGTTTATTTTATTTTGAGGGATCATAAATTCAATAGTATTGCTTGTTGATGGATATAATTAATATTACCGTTTAGTGCGCCGGTATTGCCAACATAATAGTCGACCGCTTCATTAGCTCTGGTTAAAAACTCATCTAACGAGAGTTTCTTTAAACGCAATAATGTCAAAATATCTTCAATATCAGTGTCACTGAAACCCTTCAGGGAGCTGCCAAAGAAAGAGGAGTTGAAGCAAAAGCGTATTTTGAGAGAGGAAATAGTGCGAACTTTAAGAAGTTAATTGAGGAAAGTAAAAAATTCTTGGTGAAGATAATGTAATTATTATGGATAACTGATCATGCCTTATTCTATTTATGTTGATTCTGCTGATGGAAGTTGTTTATTTGATGACAATTTAGGGAGTGCAAATTTTATTTCTTCATATTGGTCGAGCTTCAAATATAAAAGTCGATCATTACCAATAATGGATAAACTGTTAGAGTGCGCGGATTCTGATGATGGTTTTGTGATAGAAGGTGTTCAATTACTAGAGTTCTTTGATGAGTTGCAGCAGTTAGAGAAGTTGTGGCATACAGATAATGATATTGCTTCAAGTAATGATTTATTACGCTCTTTGATTGATAAAAAAAATAGGTTTGAAAAGGCAATCTGTATAGCCAGAGAGCATAATCTTTCTATCAATGTGTGCTGAAGTAGAGGTTGTTCGAGGTGAAGCAGATGATCTTTTGAAAGGTTGTCGGTTGCATCGAGGCTCTTTAAACTTGTTTAAATATTTAAAGGCAGCTTGATTTGCCTTATGTCTCGCGTTTTTAGAATCTGTCTCACTTTTGAGGGGTTGGCATTGTTTTTCTCCTACTGGCATGAAGTGTACGCTATTTTAGCTTTTTCGTTAAAAGGGTGAGACCCAACTCAGGATACTTAGTGAAAAATCCTTGGTGAATTCAACTCGAAGTGGTCGATGAAGAGAGCCCCGCCGTTGATCATAAGTACGAGTTTAAAGAAGCCCTTCCGATTGAGCACTCTACATTTTTATGGCCTTTTAGCGCCGCAAACGCATGAAGCCCCATTGGTGCCCCCGCCTGGAGTCTGAACAGGAATGCAGTCTGTATAGTAGCCGTCATCTCGACAAGCTCGCCAAACGTTTAAGCAAGAATGTCCAGTATTGCCATCACAATGAACTGTAGAATGATCACTTTGATCAATCAGCACTGAAGATGCTGCTCGTGTAATTCCACTCATGCTTAAGTCGGGTGTTGAGCCGGGGCAGCGTTCAATCATTTCGGCTTCCCATATAGTCGCTACACTACCAACGATTGTAGTAACTCTGCTGCCATCTGGACTTTTATCTGGCAAACCGCCCGGGGCCGCTACCAGGGAAACCTCAAGCTTATCACCCGGCTTTATAGCAACGGGGGAGCTGAGTGTACTTCTTAGTTTACCGCACGCACAGCCGTAACCCGGTACACCAACGAAGCAGGTCGCAATACATGCGCCACAATTATCAGAACAGCTATCTGTATCACCAACAAAACTAGACTCAAATCGAATGCGATCTACTTCAAGGCCGTTAACTTTAATAATGATTTCTGTAGCTAGGTTGACTGGATCATAGGGATTTGCTGATTCAACTGTCGTGAGCCATCCAATATTAATATGGCTATCGCCTTCCGCTGCTGGCAACAAGCTCAGTATTTGGAGATCTCTATTTGCGCTAGCCGAGCGTCGTTCCGTATCGGTGTGCGCAATCGCAGACAAACTAATCCCAAATATCAAGTACGTAAAAAAAAGAAAGGGTATTGACCACCTTACAAGACCGAATGTGATTTGCACTTTGACTCTCCATATGATTTTTTACATTAAAGATCAGGAGGGTTTTACTGACTAACGAGCGAACCGTAATCAATAAACCTTCATGTAATTCTAAATACAGAAAAAATGGAGAAAACCGGACATATAAATTTGTGTTGTACTGACATCGGAGTGCCCTAATGAATCACCCCGGTTTTATCGGAAACAATTTTATTTAAGGGCACCTCTAAAAATAGCCCAACTTTGATATAATCTCACTGTTCAAAAATTTCAAGAGTTTCCTTCTATGTCTCAGCCCGGCTTTTTTGATTTAGATGACAGGTATCGCAAGTTAGATGAAAAAGATCCATTAGTTCATCTCAACAAACTGATATTTTGGGAAGCCTTTCGTCCGACCTTAAAGGAAATACGAAAGTCAAACCGAAAAAGCAATGCGGGTCGTAAAGCCTATGACGAGCTACTGATGTTCAAAGTACTCGTACTTCAGCACTTATACAATGTATCCGATGATCAGATAGAGTACCAAATACGGGACCGCTATTC
>NZ_JAJQVM010000064.1 GCF_021234875.1 Marinibactrum halimedae
AAAAGAACGAATTTTTATCCAATATTTTTGTAAATAAATGCGTAATGATAATTATTTTCGGTAAATGTTCCGGTAGAAAAAATTAGAAAATTATCGCGCTAAAAAAACGAATTTATAGAGGTTCCCATAAGTATTTAATAAGATCAATGCTTAAGGTTCTTAAGTTCTGATCATGCCTCTGTCTAAGGTCCATTTTGATTTGGGGCACCCGTTCAAATACGTGAGAGATGGTTGGAATGCGGTGGTATTTGTATGTTATCGGTATGATCTGTGGGGTATTGCTGGGGTCAAGCTCCGCTGTTGCCATTGATTTAAAAGTGGACAGAGTAACGGTGAACAGCACGATTGGAGCGCCTTTACCCACTTGGATACCGGTGACCTTTGTCACCCCTTACGATTCTGTTCCGGTTGTGGTGGTGCTCACCAACTCAGAGAATGAGGATGCAGCCACCGTTCGTATTCGCAACGTCAGCACCACAGGCTTTGAGATGGCGTTGATTGAAGTACCCGGCTCTGACAGTGTGACCACTGAAATGACAGTGGATTATTTGGCTGCCGAGGTGGGTGACTATAATTTCCCCGGTAGCGTCCGTCTGTCTGTACGAACTCTTTCTACTACTGCGCAATTTGGTGCAGGTTTTAATACGTGGGAGACAGTTACTTTTCGGAATAATTGGTTCAGCGCCACCCCCGCTGTTGTCGCCCAGGTACAAACCATTAACAGTCAGCCGGATTTGGAAATGGGTGTGGCTGGCGACCCTTGGCTGGACGTGGCAATCGACAATGTCACGACAGACTCCATGCGAATTGCACTGGATCGGGCTAAAAATCGAACAGGAACGGTGGTTCCGGAAGTAGTGGGTTATATTGCGATGGAGTCCGATACGGGCTTCTTTCTGGATGGTCAGGTGGTAACGGCATTTCTCACGCCGAGAAACATTCAGGGGTGGGATGATAATCCTGGTTGTTTTTACAATAGCTATTTTATTCCTTTCTTTAACCCACCCAAAGTCGTTGCCAGCAAAAATACCTCAAATGGGGCAGATGGTGGGTGGATTCGCGAATGTGATGTATCCCCTAACCAGGTGGGTTTGGTGATGGATGAAGAACCTGATCGCTCCCATGGTTCTCCTGAGGTGGCTGGCGTGATTGCCTTTAGTGACGCCTTTTTTGGCGAGCGTAATGGCAATCAGATTGGAGGCGGATCTGCCACAATACCGCCTTATGCTTCGGAATCTTCGTGGACGCGCGTGGATTTTCCTAATGCGTTTCCAGACACCCCTGTCATTTTTACTTTACCCACCGCTGAAGGTTCTCCGCCTGCCAGCACGCGAGTGCGTAACGTTACCACGACAGGCTTTGATGTTGCGGCCTTCCAACCTCCCGGAAGCAACCCTCCCCACCCAGAAATGACCATCGATTACATTGCCATTCGGCAAGGTATTCATGAAACCGCTGCAGGTGATGTGTTTGAAGTGGGTGTGCAGTCGATTAACCGTTTCAGTAGCACATCCACTCGAGCTTGGGTGCCGTTTCGTTTTACGACGGATTTTGTTGCCACTCCCGCTATGTTGGCGGATATTCAATCCACTAATAACGAGCCCACTTTAGACCCAAATTCGGTATCCTCATCTTGGATGACAGCTTCAGTGCGTGCGCTTAATCGCCGGGGGGCTTGGCTTACGCTTGACCGGGCTCAAACTGGGTCGGGGTCTTTAACCTTTCCTGAGGATGTGGCCTATTTTGCGGTGCTCAATGGTTCGAATGGTTTTTTATCGGCCACGGATGGGCGCGTTATCGATTATGAAATGCTGATCAGTAGTAATAATGTGGCTGGGTGGGAAAACATTTGCCGTGACGTTAGCTTTGCGGAATCTTATACCACTCCATATGCCGTTGCCGCAATGAACACCCGCGCGGGAGGGGATGGTGGCTGGATACGGCGTTGTGACCTTCAATCATCTTCCATTGGCCTTACTGTGGATGAAGATACGACCTTTGACTCTGAGCGGATACACACCAACGAAACTGCCAGTGTATTTGTATTTTCAGAGCCCTTTGAAGCTTTCTTCACCACAGTGGGGCATTATGCGGTATTACATTCCGGTAGCGGAGTTACCTGTGAACCTGAAGCGGTTACCGTGGTGGCGCACGATGTCAATCACGCACCGTTTGCCGGTGAGACGACCGTAACCATCACGGCAACGTCATCCACACCCGGCTGGAGTCCGGCGAACAGCACATGGTCCTTAAATAGTGGGATTGCCGGGCGATTTTCGACCTCTGGTAATCGCGCGACTTATACGTTTGATTCCGGAGAAACGGGTGTTGTATTGAATTTGGCTACCACCGTTCCCGCCGATATTGATATTGATGTGCGCGATGAGAATGGTTTAACCGACATTGATGGCGGGGCGGAAGATGGCATCTTGGCGTTTGCCAATACCGGCCTTCGATTCTACGCCGACGCAGATGGTGATCAAAATGCCGATGGCACCTCACCTGTAACACGGTCTTTAGTGGCTGGCAGTGCCTCTGTGCCGATGGTGCTCAGAGCGGTAGAGACGGATACCCAAACCGGCGCCTGTCTTGCCCGTGTGAGTGGGCCGCAAACGGTCAGTTTGGCGTACGAATGTGATGACCCCAACCGTTGTGCATTATCGGCGGGGGGGAGCGTAAATGGTTCGACTATACAGGGGAACGACCGTGGCAATGTCACGAACTTTGGGGCCGTTTCTCTGGCCTTTGACACCCAGGGCGAAGCCCCCCTTTCATTCACTTACGATGACGTTGGGCAAGTAGCCTTGCACGCTCAGTTAGCCTTGCCGGCCAATGGGGCCTCACCGGCACAGGTCATCGAAGGGGTTTCTGGTCCGATGGTGGCAAGGCCGGCTGATTTGGTAGTGGCCTCAGTACAAGATTCAGCGGGTAACGCGAATCCAGGCACCACGACGATGGGAGCGGGGTTTTTAGTGGCAGGAGAGGCGTTTACCGTCACCGTGCAATCGCTTAATAGCAAAGGGATTATTACGCCTAATTTCGGTAATGAATCGGCGCCCGAAAATGTCGCGGTGAGTATGGGGAATTTGGTATTGCCTGTTGGAGGAAACTTACCGGGGTTAACCACCATGGGAACGTTTTCTCCTACCACAACCGCCGGTGAATTCGAGCACGATGCAATCCGTTGGCCGGAGGTGGGAACCATTACGGTGGTGCCTTCCGTTGCCGATGGTGATTACCTTGGGGAAGGCAATGTTACCGGCTCAGAAAGTTTCAATATTGGCCGTTTTTATCCTGCTCATTATCAATTAACCTCGTCGATGACAGAAAATGGTTGTGCCGCCGGTGGGTTTACCTATTTATCCGATACGGCGTTTACCCATTCCCCCATTGATATGGAATATACCATTGAGGCACATAACCAAGGTGGGTCGATTACCGAGAATTACGACGAGAGTTTGGGTTACCCCGTGGGTGGCTTTTCCATTGTTGCCGAAAATTCAGATGGCGGGGTGGATCTTCAATCGAGGGCCTTAATGCCCCTTGCCTCATGGGCAACGGGAGCCTGGACGGTAACCGGGGATAATAACGCTGGTTTTCGTCGGGCCAATAATGGCGTTGAAGAAGGGCCATTTAATGCCGTTCAATTTGGCTTAATGCCGGATGGTGTGAGCCCAGATAACGTGGATTTTTTGTCCGCAGATCGAAATATGGACCCGACTTCTTCGGGTAATTGTGGGGCGTCCTGCACGGCGATGGCCATCGGCTCTCCCATCAATGCTCGTTTTGGCCGTTTGTTAACGGAAGATGTGCATGGGCCTGAATCGGCAGATTTGGCAGGGATTTACCACATTGAATTTTGGAATGGCACACAATTCGTCGTGAATACGGACGATGATTGCACTGCGTTAAATCGTGCGGATATTCAATTTGGTGGCACCGCGATAACGACCACTCCTACTACTGTCACTGTGGGAGGCGGCATCAGTACAGGCAGTTTTAATACGGATAGTGGTAATTCAATCTTGCAAATACAATCCGGTGATTCCAACCTCCTTTTTAGTGCGGTCAGCCCATTGAGCAGTGGGAGTTTTGATGTGGTCACCAATATGAGTAATTATCCATGGTTGCAATACGATTGGAATCAGAATGGCGATAGCACAGACGATGCCGCAAGGCCTGTCAGTACCGTAACATTCGGGTCTTATCGAGGTAATGATCGTGTGATTTATTGGCGAGAAAGAATGGATTAACACGTTTTTTAAATAAGAGCATTTATGACCCAACGCCCCACCTTTTTAAAACATCTGTATTTTATCGGTGTTTTTATTGTTTTAACGTTAATCGCCGAAGCAATAGGTAAATCTTTATTACAATATCAATCCAATTTGTTTACCAGTGACCAATGGTGGCGATTTATAACGGCACATTGGGTTCACACAAATTGGATGCATTGGCTGCTTAATATAGGTGGTCTTATTTTTATTGTCTTTTTGTTTCCCAAGGTGAAGTGGTGGCAATGGTTTATTTGTGGTGTCGTCTGCTCTGTGCTTATTGCTCTAGGCCTTCTTCTTTTTAACCCAGATGTTTATTGGTACGTTGGGTTGTCTGGCGTGCTGCATGGATATCTTTCGTTTGGCATTGTGAACCAATGGCATGTGCATTCTTCCAGTTCACTCTTACTGCTTGTGGTGTTGGGAGCAAAATTATTAATCGAGCATATCAACGGGCCGAGTGAATCCCTAGAATCGTTTATTGAGAGTAATGTTGTGTATTCCGCTCATTTATACGGTGCTGTAGGAGGCGCATGTTATGGATTTTTGATGCTGTGCTTTTCCAAATGGTGTCTAATAGCTGAAAAGAAAAAATGGTAATTTCCCAAACTGCCATTGTTGTAATTTCCCAAACTACCATCGAACGATCCAGCCTATTCCTACCCAATTAACATCGTATCCAACCCGCTCCCTACAACGCTAATTCGACAAACTCAATTTCCCTGTAGAATCTCCTCCTTTTCAAA
>NZ_JAJQVM010000065.1 GCF_021234875.1 Marinibactrum halimedae
TAATGCCTTACCCTTTTTTCCATTGACGTCCCAACGCAACATCACCAATTTAATAGGCCGTTTTAACGTTTTGCTGTGGACAATTTCACTATAAACCTCTTCACCATTCTCTAATATTCCATCATGATGAAAACGCAGTAATTCATGATCGAAATTCACCTTTCCATCATATTTTTGAGGCCGCCCTTTACCTCGATAATCGCCTTGATAAAGCCATTGTAGGTCAGCATCGATGCGCAATTTTCCAACCATATTCAACCCTGACTTCACGACCGGCGAGACAAATTTACTCTTACTGTAATACGCATCCGCAACTAAGTAATGAATACCTCTCTTTTTCAGTCGCGAGCTTTGTGCAACCGCCTGTTCGGCATACAAATCCACCCGAGATTTACCCTTGTGCTCCAAGGTTTGTTGTGCTTCTAGCGCATAAGCAGTGTTCGATTTTAGATGAACAACAGGGCTCCCTAGTAATAATTGATCAATTCTTAAGGTTAAAGCTTGATCCATATGAACCTTTATTAATCAAAAGAAAGATTCATAAGAGAAAAATTTCATCAGGCAAATTGCCTGAGACCCCAAATATATCTTTTTGAATTTAAAATTAGGTCAAACAATGATCATTTGGGTTGGATCTGGATCATTTTGATTGTTTATTACTAGGGAGCCCTGAGATGAACAATACACAGCAACGAGGTTTCTAAACCTCGTTGTGATTCACCGGCGCAACCATTATAGAACCAACCCAATCCTTCGGTGTGTTTACCTGATTTTTGAATAAAACTGGCATCAATGGCAGCAATGCATTCATCATCTCGTGAAACCACTTGCTCAAATAAACAACTATTGAAATCAGGAAAATCAAAATCTCTTTGGTACCAACGGCTAAAACGTTTCTCACTGATACCACTATAGCGGCTGAGGTTGCGATAAGTCGCCTTCCCTTGAAAAATGCATAGAACGCGAAACAACACCAACATAAAAAGTCTTTGAGGCTTGTTCACAGTGGACATTGAAGATAAAGCGGTGTTTACTAATGATTCCATGGATAGATTTCTGTGATGATGCGATGTCAGAAACCACATTATCGCAGTTTTTATCCATGGGCCCAGTACTATGATTTTCCCTTTTTTGAACTACTTTCATTTGATACAAAATGCCATTCTAAATTTAAGTGGAGAGTAAAAACTGTCCACAGTATTGACGCTTCCACTCAAAGGCAACGAACTTGTCTTGTAAAAAAGCGGCTGTTTATTGCCGCTTTCTACTCTTGAAGGCTCTCTATTATTTTTTTAAATGTTGATCTAAAAACTTCAAAAGATCTTCATAGTATTTCGTATTCGCTTTAACGGAAACAAATCCATGACCGCCACCTTTATTGAAATGAGTTGTCACATCCTTTTTATGTTTTTTTAGCTCGTCAACCAATTTTTGCGCATGTTCAACCGGCGCTCGAAAATCTTCATGCCCATGTGCCACAAAAACGGGTTTCGTCACTTCATCGATACGATAGAGTGGAGAATAATTGTGTAGCTTTTCCTCATCCTGGCCAAGCATATATTTAAGATACTGTCGCCCTGTTTTCTTTTTACTGATATCACCACTTTTGAAGAGCAACCCCAAGTCATAAACCCCGGCAAATGCGGCAGCACATTGATACAACTCAGGATGAAGAATGACATTCATCATCGCGGAATAAGCCCCGAAACTTGCTCCGTAAATACACACTCGATTTTTATCGGCAATCTTCTGATCAATCGCCCACTTCACGCCATCAGCGATATCTTGTTGCACAAGCCCACCCCAATCTTTCCAAACCGGGGCATGGAAATCTTTACCATACCCTGATGAGCCACGAAAATTAATTTGCAATACGGCATAACCGGCGTTAGCCAAAATCTGTACTTCACGATTGTATTTCCAAATATCCCGCGCTATGGGGCCACCATGCGGCACAACGACCATAGGTAAAGGCTTCTGACTTTTTTCTGATGAGCTAGGCAAAGTGAGATAGCCGGGAATGTTCTTGCCATCCTGGGCTACGTAGGAAATTGGCTTGGTGGATGCCAATGTACTCATTGACAAATTTTTATTGACAGCAAACAAAAAATTAACCGTTTTCTTTTTGCTATCTGCAATCAAAAACTCACCTGGGTTTTCACTGGAAGATACTTTTACGACAAATCTATCGCCGTTCTCCGAGCTACTCACCACCTCGACCCAATGATCAGGAAAAGCATGAAGAATACCTTTGAAAAATTTTACAAATGCATCGTCGTTATCCAAAAAATGATACTGTGGCTTGCCATCGTGCAGTAAGGCCCCAACAACGTGTCCGGTCTTCGGATTGATGATCACATCCGATACATCAACAGAGTCATGCTCATACAATAATTTTTGTTGATGTGTGGTAAGGTCATATTGATACAACCCTACTAAGTTACGGTTGTGATTGGAAAGAAGGTAGGCAAATCGATTATCTATACTAAACGAAACGGGCACCGCCTGGCTGCCATTACTCAGTGGAATTGGCGCCCATTGGTCATCCTTTCGAATATACAATTCATCTTGAGCCTCAGTGCTTACCCCGGAGGCAAATACGATTTCTCCTTCGTTATTTGCGTAGCCTCGACCGCGTATACTCGGGTGAGACATCTCTTTGTAAGTTTTGCCACTATAGACGTTTAAACGATAAATCGCTCCGACCGTATCTTGGCCACCGTAATAATAATTTCCAATTTTTTTAAATGGATAGGTTGAAATCAATACATACTTTTCTTGGTCAGGTAATGTATGAATCACTTCGGCGGAGGCCTTCATAGACTTTCGTTTTTGAATCATGGTCCCGGTAGTCACGTCTCCCGCATGAATACCGAATAAACGTTTTTTATTCTTACCATCGTAGTTGGTTGCATATATTTGACCATCATTTTGTTTTCGGTCTAACCAACCGATATTTTTTCCAAGCTCTGCGACCAATCGCTCATTGTTGACCCATCTAAAGTAAGTAATATCTCCATCATCTTCAAACTCGAAACCTGCCAAGGCTTTTAAGGGTTCCACCTGCAAAGTCACGAGTACTTTTCTACCATTTTGGGTGGCGATCACTCCGACCTTCTCACCATCTGGCGATATTTTAACCACATGATGCTGATTGGGCTGCAATAGCATCTCAAGTGATACAGGTATGTCTTTCAATGCCGAGGCCATAGCAAATGGGGTAATCAAGAGGCTGACTAATAAAAATACTTTCATAAATAACACTTCACTCCGTAAATCTTATCTCCGAATGGGTACTGCACTCGTGACTGCTCAGAAAACACCAAGCCAAATAACAAAAATATTGTACATTATCAACACATAAAAACCTCACAATGTGACGCCGTGATCGTTTTTTTCCTGCGCTCCAGTATTCATTACTATACACATTAGCAAAATAGGCCTTATGGGTGATTAAATTGTGAACAGCTATCAAATAAACAGTGCTCCAGCTCCCACCGTTAACCCAACGTAATGATGTAGAAGTAGAAAGAAGATGAATAACTTTAGTAAAACAAATAGCCAGCTCAGTAATACAGACCAAGAACTTAGACACGCAAAAGAAGAATTAAAACGATCAGAGTGGAAACTTGAACAGGTGATGTATGAGTTACAACAATCCGGACAAAAACTTAAGAACACCGCAAAACGACTTACTCAATCAGAAGAGAAACTTGAAAAGACGGTTTATGAATTAAATCAATCTGAGTAGGGCACCACATCGATCAAAAAGAGGTCAGTATTGTTGACATAAACTCGCCCGGCCTCTCCGCCTCAATCACTGCCTGCTCAAAGAAATAATAAATCTAACTGAAAATCAGAATAGTGAATAAAAAATCACGATACACAACAACGTTTTATTCACTTTTGAATTCAACACCAACGCCTCGATTTGCTCCTTACTCTATCCATCCCATTCATTAACCCCCGTTCACCCTCAAATTTCAGCACAACACTCTATTTTCTCTGATTTTTTGACATCAATTTCATTATTTATTGATGATTTAAACGCCAAACCAATAAACTTTACAGCGTAATCTTCTCCTGCTCTTTTTAAACCTGTCATAGCTGTCATTACTGTCATATGTAATAAATGTAGCCGTGGCACGTATATCCTCCATACCCCGATATAGCGCAAAACCAATTGCTTGTTTTCTCACAAAATCTACAACGAATCCGTCTTTAGTCCCTAATTTCGCGTGATTTATTTCACAGTTCAAAAAATGAGCACCTCTAAAATGGCCACCCATCAAAGTTACTCACACACATTACTCACTCACTGACAGGTCGCCACTACAATGAAAAAGTTACCGCTTTACACTGCAATTACGGCTCTATCACTTACCGCTACGTCTAACGTGTTCGCTAATGAAATATGCAGCACCGACGCATTACGCTCTGAGATGAAAAATTTAATGGCGCAAGTGAAAGCCACTCCAAAAACCGATCCAATGCGTGCCGAATATTTAAATCAGTATTTCGACACCAAAGCCGAATTAGAATCTTGTAAAGCCATTATTGAACAAGCACAGTGGGTGGACGATAACTGTGATATGGATGCCTTACGCACAGAAATGAGCACGACCATGGCAGCGGTGAAAGCAACGCCTAAAACCGACCCCGCCCGTGCAGAATTATTAAATCATTACACGGCGACAAAAGAACAATACCAATCGTGTAAAGTCGCTATTGCCGATGTGCAAGATTATATCGATAACAACGGAAATAACGGTGGTGACAACACTGATAATGAAACCACTGTGCCAACGAATGAAGCTCCTCAAATAGCTTTAACCGGTGCGAACCCACTGTACGTTAATTTTAAAAGCCAATTTGTTGACCCCGGTGCAACCGCTACCGATGCTGAAGACGGCAGCATTAATGTGACGGCACAAGGTGCGGTAAATACACAAATTGAATCCG
>NZ_JAJQVM010000066.1 GCF_021234875.1 Marinibactrum halimedae
GTACCAACAAAGACATTAAAAGTCGTATTACCTATTCCGCGACGCTCAAGCCACTGAATCAAGAAGACATGGAACGTTACATTGTTCGAGAACTGGAGTCGGTAAAAATGAGCATTAATACGTTTGACGAGGCCGCGATGGCGTTGATTATTCGTTCCAGTGAAGGGAATTTACGGCTGTGTCGTAACTTGTGTTTGGGAAGTTTAATTGAAGCAGCACGAGAAACCAAAAGGGTCGTATCGATTACGCATGTGAATAATGTGCTTGTGCAACCGCATTGGCGATCTCATGAAGAGTTAATCACGCAGCAAGCGTTATCGTAGTTGGACGAAAAATAGGAAAAGGGCGAAAGCCCTTTTTTTACGCCAGCACCTTACGACAATAAAACGGTAGACATTACGATGTAAGAGTGGCAAAACTCGAAAAGGCTACAGCAGCAATTCGGGAAAAGCGTCTATTTTTTAGCAAATCCTACGATGAAGAGTTTGGCAAAAACTACGACAGCAAAAAGGTGCGCTACAACTTAATAAATAATTAGCCTTGCATTTGCGGGGCTAATTATTTACGGACAAACTGACAACCTATCTAAATCCAATAAATCTGGATCTTTTGATTCGAGCATGTCTTCAAAGCTATTCCAACCATTTTGCTTAACAAAACTACACTCATCATCTAACAAAGGGAGTAACCAAACCAACACCGTCGATAGTTGACCACCTTCATAAACATAAAAATCGTCATCAAAAAACACGGGGATTGATGCGTAAACACCATTTACTGATACACCAGGAATAAGAGGAGAGCTAGGCCCCACCACATCCCCCCTTAAGAGTCCTCTTTTCTTAGAAAGAAGATATTCTGCAAAAGTAACCATAAACGAAGCGATTTGCTCCGACGGATATCTATCATATGTTGAAAAAACTAATTCTTGCAGAACATCTTTGTCTTCTTTCAAATTAAGAAGATGATCACTAAGGCCCAACGTTACATAAGTTGTAACGCCTTCAAAAGGTTGGTTTCTAAATCGCACTACCTGAATAGGTAGTTGCTCATCTTTAAGTGCCCAACCTTTATCAATTTTTCCTAAGTGTTTTTCAATATGCGTAGTTAAAGTCATAAATCTGCTGGCGCCGCCCCTCGAGATCTATTACAACTGGGGCACTCTAACCTTGTGCCTTCGTTATAATTATCTAATACCTGTTTACGATTCTTTCCTGAAAGGTCACGTTGACTCCACGGAGGTTGGTGATCAACGTCCCAACCATCAGAACCATTTCTTTTTTCACCCTTATGGGGATTTCCAGAAACATCTTTTCCACATGTCGGACAAGCTTTAGTGTCAGGCTTACTACCATCAGCCGCATTATCCCAGCTATCTTTTACTGTTTTCTTGCGGAAACTCCCTGGTCTCTTTGGAACATTAAACCCTGCTTATGAAAGCAAATACTCCTTCATGATGAAATACCCACATGCATAGATTCTCTGGATCAACGATCAACACATCTCCATTGAAGAAACACTCCCCAATAAGATTCAGATGATTCTCAACAAATAATTCTAGATTAATCGAATTTAATTTAAACGGGCCTAAACCGTCTTTATATGATGCTTCCGTAACCACATAAACTTCCCCGTTAAATTCGTTAAGGTTCTTCAATTTTTCAAATATTTCAAGATCCTCAAGATTTTCCCAATCACTGAGATCATGCCACACTATATGAGCGCCTTCACTCTCTGAGTTTTTCACGATATCTTCAAGGGAAACACATTCATGTCTAAAACACTTCTTAAATATCGATCTAAAGGTTTCCCAAAGTATGAGGATTGACTGCAGTTCAATCATCTAAACGTTTCCTGCCCTTCAATAAATATTTTTTCAGTCACACTATGACGTTTTCCATCAAAATCACGGATTGTCACATGAGGACCTTCGTTCGTATTTGCATGACCGACTGGATTCCATTCAATTCTCCTCTTGCCATCAGGGCTTTCCCACCAATCAGGCTTATAGTTTTTAAATTTGTCTAGAGATCCGCCAGCGGCCCTTTCCGCCTCATTAAGAAGGCCATCTTGATCTTTAACGAATTTTCGAGTTACAGATTTACCAGCAGAGTTCTTTACTGTCTTTTTTGTAACATTAAAATTTAGCCATTAGCCAAAATTTTTTCGACAACCCCAACGTCAGACAAATCTTTGTGCCACCAATATTTCTCAGGCTGGAGGCCTTTTTCTCGCTTTCTTTTGTCTGCAATTGAAAACATTGCTAATAGCAACTTAAAAGATTTTTCTCTTTCAGATTCTGGTAAATTTGCAATATTTGATAAGCTTTGCGAAAGCATGATATTTCCATTGGGCTCTTCCCTAAAAACCTTTAAAAGTAATTGGCAAGGTGTAAATGTTGGTTTAAGGCCACTATTACTGATTGCGCTCTCAACATCTTTTCCTAGAGCGCCTGACTGCAAAATAAAATATATCAAGCGCCTTAAAACTTCTATTTGAATTTCCTTAGCCGAAATAAACCACTCGACAGCCTCGTTAAGTGGTTTGACACCTTGAGATATTTGATTTAGATAGATATCAGTTTTAATGTCCATTGATTCCTCTATTGCGGTCTAAAAATAATATGGGGCTGATCGGTGTTTACTGTCGAGTAATTCGGAGCTTTAGGGTTATAGCTTTGCCACACATCTATGCCCGTTTCCCTTCCCATTGAATTAACTTCACCTCCTTGCGTTCCTCTAGGAACTGAACTTCTTGCTGAATGCCTCTGCCTGTTGTTGCCAGAAAAGATATAGTCCCAGTCCGAATTAGGATTTGACTTCCCGGAAGCTCTGCTTCCAACTACTGAAATATCTTGTTTCGTTCGATTAGCTGCGTTCTGGATTCTCTTTGCGTCAGCAGGAGACAAATTTTCTAGCTTCGCTCCTCCTCCAGCTAGTGGCCCCTTCCCAATCGGCCTACGAGTAAGCGCCATTCCAACCACACCAGACGCTGCCACACCGGCCTGTTGGAATTCTCCCGCTGCATAATTACCCGTCACTTCATTGTAAATATCAACCGCGCCATCATAAATCTGTTCGGCCATACTTCGGCCACCCATCATCATGAATCCCAGCCCCATCATCGACTCCGATGTGGCCAAGCCATTGGAGCCCACAATGCCGTTAAACGTTCCCTCAACTAGGCCCATTCCAAACAGAACGGACTTATGCAAACCACTGTAATTTCGGGAACCTTGCTGCGCCACCACCCCAACGGTTTCCATTCCATTCTCAGTACCCCAGGTTCCCACTTGGTTAAACTGAGACCCAATCTCCTCCGTCTTCATACTCTCACTGCCGCCAACGCCCGCGCTGGCTAGTGGGCTCTCCGCTTGGTTTACCGTGCCATTGCTTTCCTGTACGGACGCCGATTGCTTACTGCCCTCGCCTCTGGTCTGGCCACTAAAGACAATCACACTGCAAAAATAGCCACTGTGTTGGCACTGACCCTCCTCAGCCCGATACCCCGTCGGGTCGGTGCCCGCCATGGGGTTGTTCATAATGTACGAGTACGGGTTAATACTCTGCGAATTCCCAGGCTCCTGAATATACGGGTCCACACTCAAAAAACGACCCAGCTGATAATCGAACACCCGGCCATTCATATGGATCAGCTCTACCTCATCCAAATGCTCGTGGTCGGTAAAGCCTCGGCGGGTGGCCATGTCGCTGTCGAAGGAGTTTTCCCCCAACTGCGCGATATCCAGCTCCGCCCAATTCCCCTGGCGTGGTTTGCCGAAGGGGTCGAAATGACGACGGGCCGTGACTTGGCCGTTATCATCCGTGAGGGTGGTGGCACAGCTACAATTTCCTGCACAAAAATAGGCGGCTAATCTCTTAGCCACCTACAAATCAAAATTAAATTTTTAAAGAACACATCGCCTTGTTTGTAACATTACTGGATCAGCAAAAACCAATTAATCCTTAGCATTATATAAATCATGAAGACCAATCTTATCAGGGTCATTGAGCAACACTTCAGTGAGCCCCTTATGCACCAGTAACAATCTTCCTTTATCCTCTCCGTCTTGAATCGCTCTAGATCCGTCAAGGACCGCAAGAAGACCAAATAGCGCTTCATCGACTGCTTCAGTTACGATGCTCTCAACATTACTACGATCCTTATCACATAAATTATTGAACCATTCGGAACGCTGTTTCTCTGCCTCTGGAATTTTTCTACCCGGTGGATCTTCTAGATTCTCAATCGTATCCTCAATTGCGGAATCACGAACTATCTCTTTTACAGCTTCGACAAACTCTTCACTATTCATACTTATTCCTATTTCTTTTTAAACGCGTCGGGAAACATTTCCTTATTCAATCGAATAAGATCCTTAATGTTGCTGTTAGGAGCATTCGTGTAATTACGGAGATCTCTTACATCTTTCGAAAGCAAGTCCCTTGGATTACCACTATAAGTTCCTTTTATCGTTGGTATGCGCCGGTGCTCGCGCTGAGGTACAGCCATTGACGGTGCTGTTTTCGGATCGTAACCATCTATTACTTGTCCCGCAGGATGCTTTTGCGCGGCATGATGAATGTCTAACTTATCGCCTTTCACCGAACGCGTAGTTAAATCATCAAAGGTGCCAACTTCATACTTTTTAACCGGCCTACGAGTAAGCGCCATTCCAGCCACACCAGATGCCGCCACACCGGCCTGCTGGAATTCTCCCGCTGCATAATTACTGGTCACTTCATTGTAAATATCAACCGCGCCATCATAAATCTGTTCGGCCATACTTCGGCCACCCATCATCATGAATCCCAGCCCCATCATCGACTCCGATGTGGCCAAGCCATTGG
>NZ_JAJQVM010000067.1 GCF_021234875.1 Marinibactrum halimedae
CAACAGCTTCACCGCCGAACACTTCTGCACAAACGCGAGTCAATGCGGCAGTCAAAGTGGTTTTACCGTGGTCAACGTGACCAATGGTGCCCACGTTTACGTGGGGTTTACTACGTTCAAAAGTTTCTTTTGCCATTGCAAACTCTCCTCAATAGGTCGTGGGTTGGGCCCAATGTCGGATACCACTGACCCTGCATCAACAAAGACCAGAACAAGGCCTTATATACCAAACTGCCGCAGAGGATAACCGCTGCGGCGCATACTGGAGCTCAAGAGCAGATTTGAACTGCCGACCTCACCCTTACCAAGGGTGTGCTCTACCAACTGAGCTACTTGAGCGACATAACTTAAACTTATAATGGAGCGGGCAGCGGGAATCGAACCCGCATCATCAGCTTGGAAGGCTGAGGTTCTACCATTGAACTATGCCCGCAAATCAACATGTAGAAATTGAAAATCCAAGAACTCTCAGACCTTCACTCAAAGCTTAAAGCTTCTAAAAAATATGGTGCAGGGGGGTGGATTCGAACCACCGAAGCTTGCGCGTCAGATTTACAGTCTGATCCCTTTGGCCACTCGGGAACCCCTGCCGAAAGAGGCGCGTATTCTCTGCCTCTTAAAGCACACTGTCAATACAGTGCAGAAACAATATTTAAAAATATCGCCCCAAAAAATGGAGCTGGCGAGAGGAGTCGAACCCCCGACCGGCTGATTACAAGTCAGCTGCTCTACCTACTGAGCTACGCCAGCAAAACCCGCAATGAAAGAATTCGCAAACCCCTCATCACTTGGAGGCGCGATTCTAGAGAAACTATTGCAAGGATGCAACATCTGGACAGTAATTTTGTTTATAAGAAACGCCTTTCATCCCATCTAGCATTCTCTGCCATGATTCAACGCCTAATTTTTGAGCTTCCTCTGGCTCAACCACAACCCAATTTTGAGTAGTACTACGAGGTACATTCTTAATTTTAGGTTGATAACCAAGCTTCATAATCTCTTTTTTTCGAGCAAGAGCAAGATCTTGGTTATTAAACATCCCCAGAGATATACCATTTTCCAGTTCATTTTTAGGAATGACATAGCTATCAATATTTTGCTCTTGAAGCTCCTTCAACTTTTTCAAGGCGTTAACTCTTGATACCTCAGGCTCCAAATATACCCAATAGGCATGATCAACTGGTACATCAACCTCTCGAATATCAGACTTCACATCTAGGGCTAACAGTCTTTCAACCAACACATCGGCTTTTGTTAGCAGCTTAAAGGGGCCCGCCATAGCGCAAAGCCCTTTAGCTTGGGCAAGTGCCGTTGCCTCAGACTTTTCTCGCAATAGATTTCTATCGACCTCTTCAATTAGTTTTAGTGGGCTGCCTGAAGCAAAATCCACTATCGAATCAAGTGATTCTGAAGCAGGAGCGGAATTCGAAACCCACCCTACTAAGAATACAAGTACATTAACAACTAAAAGAAAATAAAGAACGAAGCGCATATTTGCCTTTTCACTTAATCGTTATCAAAACAGCAACCCATCTTCCCTAAGTGCAGATATACCGTCCAAAACAAGATCCTTACTATAGGTCGCATCAGAAATTACGCGGGATAAAAACACTCCGTCTCCCCCCGTTATAAAAATACCAACATTTGGGCCACTAAAAGCGCGTAAATACTCAAGCGACTTAAGCACCAATCCTAAAGCCATTTCAGAGCAGGCCTCTTTTATTGCGTCATCGGTTGACCTTCCAGGAACGCCTTTAAGATCGTCAACCAAGCTATTGGTTTGTGCGGATGCAGTAACCGTATTAAGAGAAGAGCTCATCATTGATAAACCGGGGCCTATATACCCCCCTTGGTGACATCCTTCATCTGCAATTAAATCAACGGTTATTGCAGTTCCTGCGTCAACCACCAAACAAGGTTTACCACACCCCGCCTTAAAAGCGGCGATCATAGCTAGCCATCTATCAACCCCCAAGCTTTCAGGGTGAGAGTACCCATTTTTTAGATCACGGTACTTCTTTTGTGTAGAAACAAACTTGATCTCCTTACACCATTTCGACAAAACAGAAGCCAAGAGTTTTTTTTTATCCTCATTAGCCACACTAGAAATACACGCTAATTTTATCGGAGTAGCCTCACCAGCTGCTTTTAGAAAAGATTCTAGCTCGCTCATCCCTTTCAAACATGCCGAGGTTGCACCTTGACGTATAACAACTTCACTTTGTTTTATACGCCATTTTGTGCGCGTATTACCTTGATCGACCTCAAGTATCATTCGCTGCCCCCTCTCAGTGAAACATCAGAGCCACCAAAACTCTTAATTACTCCCTTCGACTCAATCAACAGATGCCCATGACTATCTACCCCTCTAGCAGAACCTGTTATTTTCTTTCCACCTTCATAAGCCTCAACTTTCAGACTGTCAAAATAATCTCTTTTCATCCATCGCTCTCGGTAGGAGCCAAACTTATTCTTTTCAAAATTTTCCAACAGAACAAATAGCGCACTTATCAGCTGTGATAGCAATTCATTTCGAGTCGGTTGGTCCACTCCAAAATGATTACTGAGCATATTCAAATCACTCCAAGGCTGATTAATATCACTTGATGCTGTGCACGCACCCATGTTGATATTCAAGCCAATTCCAACAACCACCCAACAATGCTCTGTCAGATCTCCCGCCACCTCAATGAGCACTCCGCTTAACTTTTTGTCTTGCCAAAACAGGTCATTCGGCCATTTTAATTTGATATCCATATATCCATAGGACTCGAGAACCTCAGATACAACCACTCCAACGGCAAGACTCAAGCCAGAAAGGGATGAAATCCCGCCTTTAAATAAATATGACAAGGAAAAGTAGAGGTTTACTCCGAAAGGGCTAACCCAAGTGCGTCCGCGCCTGCCACGTCCAGAACTTTGATATTCAGCCATGCATACCACTGGGTTATTCAAACCGGTTTTTATTTGATCTAAAAGCCATTGATTAGTCGAATCGATTTGTGGAAAAAGGTAAAGGTTTGATTCGGGAAACCCTGCTTCATGCGCAATAACCTCTTTATCCAAAAGGTCAACCGGTATCGCCAGGCGATAACCCCGCCCCCTAGAGCTTTCCACCTCAAGGCCAAAGGCTTCCAGCTTTTTTAGCTTCTTCCAAATTGCTGTTCGGCTAACGCCTGATGCCTCTCCTAACTTTTCACCAGAATACCATTTGCCATCAGACAGCCTTTTGAGCAACTTCATCAACTCTAGCCATTCTGGAAGGCCTACATCAAACATTCTCCACTCCCCTTTGTATTGGCTCTGATACCGGCTTCTACGAAAATTGTCACCAAGATTGAAACCTAAATTTTCAATTACTGAAGATATCAAAAACTACGTTCAAGAACAGCGCCCCTAAAATGATTCCCAAAAACTGGCAATACCTTCAAAATATCGGCCTGTGAATAACAATGGTAGGGTTTATACATGAGAAAAGTAACGGTAGCAGCCACGCAAATGGCTTGCAGCTGGGATATTCATTCCAACATAAGCAAAGCTGAGAAACTCGTTATTAAAGCGGCTAATGCTGGCGCGAATATAGTACTGTTACAGGAGTTATTTGAAACACCTTACTTCTGCATCGAACAAAATGACAAACACTTTGGATTAGCCAAAGAATACCCCAATGAGCTGATTTATTATTTTTCTGAATTGGCAAAAAAGTTAAATGTCGTTCTCCCCATTAGCTATTTTGAAAAATCAAACACTGTTTTTTTTAACAGCCTCTGTGTTATAGATGCTAACGGGGAAATCCTTGAAAATTATCGTAAAAGCCATATTCCAAATGGCCCTGGATATCAGGAAAAAACCTATTTCAGCCCTGGGGATACTGGTTTCAAAGTTTGGAATACCCTATATGGAAAGATAGGCGTCGGAATTTGTTGGGACCAATGGTTCCCGGAAGCAGCTCGATCTATGACCCTTCAAGGTGCTGAGATCTTATTTTACCCAACGGCTATCGGCTCAGAACCTCACGATCAAAGTATAGACTCAAAAGATCACTGGCAAAGGACAATGCAAGGACATTCGGCGGCAAATATTATTCCTATCGTTGCTTCAAACAGAATCGGCAAAGAGCGAGTTAACGACACACAGATTGACTTCTATGGGTCATCTTTTATCACAAATGAAACAGGAGCAACACTTCAACAAGCAGATAGAAGTTCAGAATCAATCCTTTTAGAAAATTTTGATCTAAATGAAATAAGTCAGAAGCGAAATGAATGGAATCTCTTTAGGGATCGAAGGCCAGACCTTTATCAGAACTTACTCACTTTGGACGGCGAAAGTTAATAGGCTCGAAAACCCAAACTTAATTGGGTTTTGCTATTTCTTTTTTCTAAACCCAAAACTAAAATGCCCTCTGGATCAAAGATCCAGAGGGCTAGTATTAGAAGCTTGACGATGTCCTACTCTCACATGGGGAAACCCCACACTACCATCGGCGATGCGTCGTTTCACTTCTGAGTTCGGGATGGGTTCAGGTGGTTCCAACG
>NZ_JAJQVM010000068.1 GCF_021234875.1 Marinibactrum halimedae
TCTCTTGGTTCTTCTTCGCCCAGCGGGCATCCGTATCTTTTTGAGCGCCAACGTTCGGATTCTTTTCAAAACGATCAGGCGTTTCACCGCGTTTTATCTGTTTGTTTTCTTCCTTTTTATTGCGCTGCCTGGGAACATCGACAAAACTCGCATCCACTATTTGACCTTTTCTTGCTTGAAAACCGTGTTCCTCTAATTGAACATCAAAAGTAAAAAACAAACGCTTCATTAAACCAGCTTTGACTAGGTTTTCTCTAAACAGCCACACTGTCTTGGCATCAGGCACCTTGTCCGATGGAGTCAGACCTAAAAACCGGCAAAAAGAATAGCGGTCCCGTATTTGGTACTCTATCTGATCATCGGATACATTGTATAAGTGCTGAAGTACGAGTACTTTGAACATCAGAAGCTCGTCATAGGCTTTACGACCCGCATTGCTTTTTCGGTTTGACTTTCGTATTTCCTTTAAGGTCGGACGAAAGGCTTCCCAAAATATCAGTTTGTTGAGATGAACTAATGGATCTTTTTCATCTAACTTGCGATACCTGTCATCTAAATCAAAAAAGCCGGGCTGAGACATAGAAGGAAACTCTTGAAATTTTTGAACAGTGAGATTATATCAAAGTTGGGCTATTTTTAGAGGTGCCCTTATGCTAATGCTAACGACAGAGACGATTATGAAGAGTCTAATATTGACCTTTATGCATCAGGGCCAATTATTGAAGATAGACTTTTTTATTATGCGCTTTACAGTCGTAATGCGGAAGATCGTGAATTCTATAGCATCACCGAGGGAAGGGGATTTGAAGAATCCCAAAGTACAGATTTTTGGGGCGTAAAATTAGATGCCTATATTAGCGATAACCATCGAATAGAATTAACCGCGTTTAGTGATGAAAGAGATATTAAAGAAGATGTTTATTCTTATGATGGTGAAAATGATGTTGTTGGGGGGGTTGCAGGATTTAATACTATCGAAGAAGGTGGTTTAAACTGGATTGCCACTTATATAGGTAATGTTACTGATAATTTAGAAGTGTCCCTTTCTTATGGGGAGAACGAAGCGAATCGCACAGAGCTTCCTGGTACGGCTAACCTTCCGGCTATTTATACTTACACTGCGGACGGAAGATTTTCTGCTACCGGTGATTGGACTAATTTTAGTGTGGAAGAAGGTGATGATACGCGTGAAATGACCCGTATTGATGTCACTTGGAATTTGGATGATTTGGATTAGACCGAGAAGAAAATACCTCTGTCGCCTCTACCATAAACTCTGGTGGTGTGTATTGGTTATTAGATCCTACCAATACTTACAACGGTTGTGATCAAAGTTCAGAATGTCCTTCTGGTGCCAATGCAAGGCGCAGAAATTATTCTAGCGGTGGTACATTTGATGTTTTATCAACGGCCTTTTATTTGCAGGATACATGGGAAGTATCGAATCGATTAACGCTCGAAGTGGGCATTAGGAATGAGACTTTTGAAAATAAAAATGGGGCCGGTGAAACCTTTGTAGAGATGGATAATCAATGGGCCCCTAGATTGTCTGCTGTATGGGATCCAACTGGTGAGGCCAAGCAAAAAATTTATGCTAACTGGGGTTTGTATTACCTTCCTGTAGCCTCTAATACCAATATTCGATTGGCGGGGCAAGAAACCTATATTCATGACTTTTACGACTGGGATGGAGAGTGTTTGAATGCAGATTTTAGCCCTTGTAATTTAGGCAGTATTTATCGTACCGATGTTTTGTCTGACGGTAATGTTCCTGATACGCGAAGTGTGGTGGATGCTGATTTAGACCCTATGTATCAATCTGAGTTTATTCTCGGTTATCAATACATTACCGATGAAGGGCTGGAGTTCGGTGTTAAAGGAATGTACAGAAAGCTTGAATCCTCCATTGAGGATATGGCGATTGATGGCGCTGTTATTAATTATTACAACACCGTTGGAAATTGGACATATGACAGTCCAGTGGAAGAGGTGTTTGATGGCTTTCATCAATATGTTCTTGCCAATCCCGGTAGTGACCTTCGTGTATTTATTGAAGAAACCGGTGAATTTATTGACCTGAGCGCAAATGATTTAGGTTATCCAGAAGCAGAGCGCCAGTATGGTTCATTGGAGTTTACTTTCCACCGACCCTTTGATGGATCTTGGATGTTGGATGCGTCTTATACTTGGGCTCACAGCTGGGGGAATAATGAGGGTTATGTGCGTTCAGATAACGGGCAAGATGATGCGGGCTTAACAACGGCTTTTGACCAACCTAGTTTGGTTGAGGGTGCCTATGGTAATTTGCCAAATGATCGCAGGCATACTGTGAAAGCCCGAGGGTTTTATCGTTTCGAAAATAAACTCAGCTTAGGTGCCAGTTTTATTTGGCAAACCGGGCGTCCTCGGAACTGCTTTGGTGTTCACCCTGATGAGAATGATTTTTCACGCTCATATGGAGCGGATACGTTCTACTGTAATGGTGTGTTAGGTAAGCGGGGTAATCAAGGGCGTACACCAAATATGTGGAACCTAGACATGAACGCGCAGTACCCGATTCAACTGCCTGGTGATCAAGAGTTGTTGGTCTCATTAGATGTGTTTAATGTATTCAACAATGATGCGGTGACAGAGGTTAACGAGTATGCAGATACCGATGGCGGACAGCCGAATCCAAACTATCGTTTACCCAGCAGTTACCAATCCCCAAGAATGATTCGTTTGGGTTTGAGATACGATTTTGATTAGTTAATTCTTTAGAGGTACGGAATTAAAAGAGGGGTTGGATCGCCCCTCTTAGTTAACGAAGTGTTTTTTTGACTTCTATTAATATTGTATTCATTACTGTCTGGCTGGTTAATGCTATTGGGCGTTGGTCTTTTGTAGTTTGGGGTAATGACTTTAAATTGTGCTCATTAATCTCTATTGGGAACCTCTATAAATTCGTTTTTTTAGCGCGATAATTTTCTAATTTTTTCTACCGGAACACTTACCGAAAATAATTATCATTACGCATTTGTTTACAAAAATATTGGATAAAAATTCGTTCTTTTGATGATTTTTTCTCCTTATTTGTATATTCCAGACGCACGTTGGCCGCATAACGTGACAAATCGTCTCATGTTATACGTGATATTCATCATGCCAATCTTCACCGCATTTCTCAGTTATTTATTTGGGAGGTGGGGGTTTTCGAGAATGTTAGCCTGCATTTACGCTATATAGAGTAGTAACTACCGCGCCTCTATTGCTATCGTCAACTAGAGAATTAATCATACCGATTAAGCTACTAGGACTAACTGAGAGGCTGTTCAAAATTCTGTGTCATGCGAAGCGGATTGGCTTCGCTTGATTGCTACGAATTTTATGCGAGTCAAGCTCGCACAAAATATCGCAGCGACATTTTAGCATTACAGATCT
The DNA here is from genome assembly GCF_021234875.1 of Marinibactrum halimedae. Lineage (GTDB taxonomy): Bacteria > Pseudomonadota > Gammaproteobacteria > Pseudomonadales > Cellvibrionaceae > Marinibactrum > Marinibactrum halimedae. The sequence goes on from NZ_JAJQVM010000068.1 coordinate 3,421, forward strand.
AAAAATCCTTGTAAACGGTCTTCAAATTGAATAGCCATTTGGGATAATGCGAGGTTCCACTTTTGCACCGGGTGTGTCCATTTCTCAGTGGCATTTAAAATGCCAGCATACAGTAGCTTCAATAAACTATTTTCATTAGCAAAGCCACCTTTCGTCTTGGTTAATTTTCGAAATTGCCTATGCACTGCCTCAACCGCATTGGTGGTGTAAATGACTCGACGAATATCCTCTGGGTACTTGAAGTAAGCCGATAAGTTATCCCACTTGTTTCGCCATGATTGAATGACAACAGGGTACTGCTTCCCCCATTTTGCCTCTAAGTCATTCAATGCTATTTCGGCTGCATTTTTCGTGGTGGCTTTGTAAACCTTTTTCAAATCGCTCATGAATGCTTTTTGATTTTTCGATGCCACATACTTCATCGAGTTGCGAATTTGATGAATCACACACAATTGAACTTCGGTCTCAGGATAAATGGATTCAATGGCCTCAGGAAAGCCTTTCAGCCCATCCACACAAGCGATAAGAATATCTTTAACGCCACGATTTTGAAGATCTGTTAGGACTCCCAGCCAGTAATGAGCACCTTCGGCGTCGGATAAATAGAGACCGAGAAGCTCTTTTTTTCCTTCAATATTCAGGGCCAAAATAGTGTAAATGGCCTTACTGACAAAACGTAAACGCCAAACCAACAACCTCCTACAACCCCACCTTCCAAACCAATAACCTACAGTCTCCACCCAAAGGAGACCAACATGCCCAAATACCGCCGTTACAACTGGCCCCACCTCTTGTCAGAATTT
>NZ_JAJQVM010000069.1 GCF_021234875.1 Marinibactrum halimedae
CAAGTAAAAAAGTTTATGTGTCAGCTACAGAAATCGAAAAATATATTGCTTGGCTTTTTTAAAGATAAGAATTTGGAGTACATAGCAGATGCCGCTTAATGTTGGCTAAGCTATGTACTCCTTAGTAGGTCCCGTTTTTCAAAAAGATTAAGCTGTAATAGCCGTAGAATTTGCTGCATACTCTGGGCTAATTTTGATTGAAATTTTAAAAAAGCCAGTAATAAATAAGCGCACATCGAGATCCATATCTGTGTCAATACGGCATTCTTGCTGGTACCAACAAACGACTTAATTTTCAAATTCTGCTTGATCCATTTAAAGAATAACTCCACCTGCCATCGCGCTTTGTAGAGATCAGCAATCGTCTTGGCAGCTAAGGCCATGTTATTTGTCAAGAATACGTAGTGTTTGCCTGTTTCCCCATCTGTGTAACCAATGCGACGCAAGCGAGTAGGACATTTTTTAGCGGTCTGTGCCCCGGTAAATTCAATGATCTGATCGGAGGTTATCCCTTTAGATTTGAGAACATCGTAACGCTCAATAACGCGATACTTTGCATTGTTCTTTAAGCGAGTGACAAAGAAAATATTCTTATCTATCAGTTGCTTATACCATGCATAATCATTGTAGCCTTTATCAATGACGACGATACTGCCTCGTGGCAAGTCCATTGTTCTTGCCGCCGTAATGTCATGAACTTTGCCATCGGTGACGGTCATAAACTCTGGCAAGTAACCTTCATGGTTTAAGCCGACATGCAGCTTAACGGCGCCTTTTGTTGAACGAAACTCGGCCCAAGGAAAGGCCGATAAACACAGATCAATGGTTGTCGCATCGAGTGAATACAGCTTGTTTTTAAAGCGAAAGTTATGTTTTGGTGCAGCCGATTGACAACGAGAGAGCAAACGGCCAAAAAGTGCTTCGTAAAGCTTATAAGGCTTGTCTTCATTGATTCGAGACAAAGTCGTACGAGACAATTTTCCAGTCCCCAAATGATAGAGTTTGTGCATTTGCGCCGTCATATTCTCCACAATATCGCGCAAGCTGTTTCGGCCCGATAACTGGGCAATCATCATGGTCACAAACTGTGACCAGCGCGAGGCTTTGCGAAAAGATCGCCCTGCATGATGCTGGGTTGCTAGGGTGTTGAATTCATGTCTCGGAATGAGTTTTAGCATTTGGGCAATGACTGTATTATGATGACTCATGGTCTGTTTCACTCTGGATTTATAGTGTTTTGTGGTGAAACTATTATAAATTACTAGGTGTTTACAGGCCGCCTTTTCTTTCAGTTAACGGGACAGCAGTGATACTTGATAGCTAGTATCTGGAGAACCTATATGAGTTTTAAAATTATAACTAAAGCTGATTTGTTTAAGTGTCTAGACCGAAAAAGGGTACATGATAATAATTCTAGCCTAAAAAACATTCAGGATGGCTATGCGATTGATTGGCTGCTTGATCATTTAGGTACAGATGGCGGCAAGACTGTTCTTGAAATGGGTGGCGGCCACTCACGTGTGGCACGTAGAGTTGCCGGCTGGGGTCATCAAGTTATCAATGCTGATAAGTTTGAAGGCATTGGTCAAGGGCCAAAAAATTTGCCGCAAGATCAGCCCTATGAAATAGTTCAAACTTTTCTAGGGGATTTTTCTTCAGAACTTCAGGAAGATAGTTTCGATATAATCTACAGCATATCAGTAGTTGAGCATGTACCACTTTCTCAATTAAAAAACATGATGGCTGACGCTGCCCGCCTGTTAAAACCTGGCGGAAAAATTCTACACTTAATTGATACTTATATATTCGACACGCTATGTGAAGGTCAACGATATTACTCCGAAAGAGGGGAAGCTTATTTACAACCATTCCCAAACCTTTCTCTTGAAGATCCAGAACATATAGATAGAATTGATAGTTTTTCAGCTGCATTTGCTACTAATTCTGATGTTGAGATGTGGCGCTGGACAAAGAAAACGGAAGGAAACTCAAAGAAATGGAAAGAAGTAGCTCAATCTCTATCAATCGCTGCTGTTTGGGAAAAGTTCGTTTGATATAATAACGGTAGTTAAAGATTCGCTCCAAGCAGAGTGCTAGTTTAAATTGAAATATCCACCAGCTGAAAGGTTCTTCTCCGATATTTTAAGAACTCTTTAATGGTATGTTAATGAGGTTTACGGCTTCGGTCAGAAATCACAGTTATCCGGTTAGCTTACTTAGCACAGCAGTAAACATAACGTTCTGTAAGCTACCCACCTTATTGGCAAAGTTATAGCAACGGTACCATTGCAGTAATCTGGAATTATGGCAGTACAACCAAGGAGAGTTCATCATGGCATTAAGCCAACACGCCGTAGCAAGTGCACCTAACAAGCGCAGTCAAAATCGCACCCTTTGGGTGCTGGACTCGCAGCAAGCTGCTCGCCTTTGCTGCGAGCGTTAGTGCGACAAGCGAAGCTTGTCGAAACTTACTGGGTGAAAGTCCCAGTCTGGTAAGGACTAGCCTTCCACCAGTATCGAGTCTTGCGCATTATGCGGAGCTGTAAATGAGGAATATTTGTGTGGCAGGAAGCTCAGGTGAACAAATAATGTGAAGCGTAGACAGAGAATTATATAGGCCATAGGGATTACCGTGATCCTGAAGTGCTGGTATCGCTTCGAAAATAGCGAATCCTAGGTGACGAGATTGGTAACGCCATCGAAGTCCATGCAAAGCAATCGTTAAGGAAAAAAAAATAATTTTTTTTTTCGGGCAAGATTGTGGCGATCTAGCGGAGTTATAAAGCCGTGGCATGTATAAAGAGTTTCGGCAGGAACTTGTGACGACTGCATGGATGCAGGAGGTAGGGCGACACAGGAGTCAAAGCCGAGATCCAAGTTTGCTCCTAAAGGAATTAGGTAAGGCTGCTTAGTAAAATACGAGGCGAATGAAGGCAGCTTGGAAGTCGGATCAGTTCATAGTAGTCTGAGAGCGGGAAAGCCGTTCACATGGCGAAGGAGCTGACAGTAATATCGCGGTGTTTAACAGAAACATAGGCCGGACAAAGTAGGGCTGGAATCACTATGACAACCGAATTAAACACCATAGCATTTAAAGCACAGACCCACTCGAAGCATCGATTTCAGAATGTTTATGGACAACTGACGGACGATGCACTCTATCGAGCCTGGGCAAACCTCAATAAAAACTCGGCAGCGGGTATTGATGGTCAAACGGCCAAACAATTCGAAACCCGATTGCCGGACAATATTCAACGCCTACACCAAGAGCTCAAAAGCGGTCGTTATCGAGTCAATGATGTAAAGCGTGTATACATCCCCAAAGCCAATGGCAAAGAACGTCCTTTAGGTCTGCCCACTGTTGAAGATAAATTGGTACAACAAAGTGTTGCTGACATACTTGAAAACATTTGGGAGCAAGATTTTCTACGAAACAGTTATGGGAACCTCTATAAATTCGTTTTTTTAGCGCGATAATTTTCTAATTTTTTCTACCGGAACACTTACCGAAAATAATTATCATTACGCATTTATTTACAAAAATATCGGATAAAAATTCGTTCTTTTGATGATTTTTTCTCCTTATTTGTATATTCCAGACGCACGTTGGCCGCATAGCGTGACAAATCGTCTCATGTTATACGTGATATTCATCATGCCAATCTTCACCGCATTTCTCTCTATGCCAATAACTCGAAAATAGAGCCCGC
>NZ_JAJQVM010000006.1 GCF_021234875.1 Marinibactrum halimedae
CCGGTAACAGTGAAGGTATCTAATGATGTCGTACCGGTAATATCACCCGTGTTGGTAACCGTGGTAATCCCATCCACATCAATGGTTGTGGTATCCAGTGTAAAACCAGTAGCTGTTAACGTGACATTGCTATTACTGATATCAATGGTATTCGCAGCATCTCCCGTAACACCCGTTACACCCGCAAAGCTGCCTATACTGGCCGCAGTTAAATCACCTGAGATATTAAGAGTAAGGTTTTGTGTGGTGCCGGTTGAATTAACCGCACCAGCATTGGAGGTTGAGCTGATACCAGAGAACGTCATTGAATTAGAAGAAAAACCAGCATTACTCAGAGCAATATCCAATCCTAGAGCATTGTCTAAGGTGTCCGCTCCACCACCTCCGCTAAGACTTGTCACACCTTGGAAAGTAATGCCTGAATAAACAATTTCACCATCCGTGCTGGTTACGCGGAAGGCATCATCGGAAGAGGTTCCGATTAAAGAATTGGCACCCGTTACCGTATCCACATTCACTATCTGAGCACTACCACCGGCTGTACCGGTAATAGTGAAACGATTCCCTGTATTCAGTTGTACACTGGTATCGATACCTGATCCCAACGTGGCGATATCTGTACCACCACCACCATCGATATAGGATACATTATTAAAAATGGCCCCAGGACTTCCATTACTTGTGATATAAAAATCAACGTCTAGTTGGCCATCAGAACCAATATCGGTAATAGCAAAGGTTTCATTCGCGCTCGTACCGATAACAGCAGAATTATTCGAATCTACCTGTTCTATTCCCTCAAATAAAATACCATCTATACGAAAACCAGCCCCATCCACCACTGTTGACTGGCCAGTAAAATTAGTTAAGTTGTCGCCAGGTGTTATCGTATTTTCAGCCCCACCATCTACCGAAGAAACACCATAAAAGCTAACCCCATTAGAGGAGACATAAATACTACTATCTACACTCGCTCCCACTATAGAAAAAGAATCATCAAGAGCACTGCCTGTTAATGTGCCCAAATTCGTAACCGACTCTACATTAGAAAATCGAACACTACTTCCATTTACAAAGCCTGCATCTATAGCTGAGCCAGTATTCGTTATCGTCGCGTTATCACCCGCTAAGCTCACTTCATCGGCACCGGCAGCAGTATCGATACTGGATAAATTTTCGAACGTAAACCCGGCCCCGGTTCCCTCAACGGTGACAGTAGCACTGGTAAATACTGATCCACCAGCATCCACAAGGGTAACAACGTCATTCAGAGATGAAGTAGTTAAGGTACCAATATTAGTAATTGAAGTGATTCCTGAAGAAGGAGACACCTCAATGTCTGAAACAGAAGCCGAAGCATCAGTTCCAACGGTTGCACCAAGGTTTCCTGCATTCAGTGTATCTGCACCACCACCGCCGTTAAGGCCAGTTACTCCGCTGAACGATAACGTTGAGGCTAAGCTGGTTTCATTTAGTGAATTAGAGCCGGTAACAGTGAATGACTCATTTCCACTGGTCCCAGTTAGAACTCCCACTCCACTGATCGTTTGATAATCTGAACTTAATGCAATAGAGCCTGCGGTAACCGTTCCGTCACCGTCCAAAATGACACCAAGGTCTCCCGCGCTAAATGTCTCTGTACCACCACCACTAATAAGAGAAGTGACATCGGTAAAGGATCTGCCAGATACACTTTCTTGTAAGGAATTAGCGGCAGTTAGGGTAAAGTTTTCGCTCAATGAAGAGGAGGTTAGCGCACCCACTTGAGCGTAGTTTTCAGCATTATCAACGGTAATATTGCCAATGGTTACCGTATCAATATCGGTTATCGTGGCACTAGCATTATCGATATCGATCGTATCATCGCCCAGGCCAACATCAACCGTTAATGTATTGATCATGCTCGTACTTGAAATTGATATCGAATCATCACCATCAGAAGAGGTGAGTGTGGCGATATCTGCCAATATATCCCCAGCAATCGTTCCAGTAACCCCTGAAGTTGAGCCAGAACCCAGTGTTATCCCTAAGGTTCCTCCTGCTCCTTGCCCACTAGCCTGAATAGAAGAACCACTTCGAATGCGCAGTCCAGTAAGGGCGTTAAAGGTGATTGCACCGCCGGAGCCATCTAACGGATCACCACCATAACCATTGCCGTTTTCATCATTTCCCTCTGCCTCAACCACCACAACCACCGTACTCGTGCCGTCGAATCCAATATCGATGTTGGCATTGGTTGAGGTTATCGTTATATCTCCACCATCAATATTTGACGCAGAGCCAGATGTGGCGAGATCTGCACCGATTTGCACTGCGCCAGCTGAACTGATTGTAATATTGCCACCTTCAGTTCTGATTTCAGAGTGGCTGGTAAACTCATCTACGTAGGCTTCGAGTGATCCGGTACCCAGGTTTAAGGTGCTTGAACTGAATGTTAAATTGCCGGTTGAGGATAAAGCTGAGCCAAAGCTGAGAGTTGCTGCAGTACCAGCTGATCCATTCGTACCATTTGTTGCTGTAACACTAGAGCCACCTAAACCACCCCCCCCTTCATTTAAAACAAGTGCACCATTTACTGAGATGGAGATTGCAGATAAAGAGACATCTCCCGCATCTCCACCATCTCCACCATTTCCACCATTTGCAAGCCCACCGTTTCCACCAGCTCCACCGCTTCCTCCAGAGGTATTGATGGTACTAGAGGAGGAAATTGCTAAAGTTCCAGATACAGAATCCAAAGTAACTGAACCTGCCCCTGCCCCTGATCCACCTATACCTCCAGAACCCAAACCACCATTATTACCCGCAATACCATCAACACCACTGGTATCAATTATTCCGTTGACGGTGATATCACCCACCGCATCTATCGATACAGATCCACTCGTAAAGTCGGCAATCGTATCCGCTGCTGTAGCACCTGTAAGTCGTGTGGTAATAATGGAACTTGAGGAATCAATACTCACTTGGCCAAGATCACCCGCTTCGAGATCTAAGCCTGCATCAATGTCGACGTTTCCACCATTCGTATTGATCGTGGCACCGGTAATAGAAACACTGTTGTCAGCTTGTAAAGACAAATCCAAAGCACCGTCGCCGTTAGTGACGCTAATGTTATTGGAAACCGTAATGGTCTCATCGGCTAACAGTGTTAAAGAAGCATCGGAGCTCAAATCCAACGTAATCGACGTATTAACATCAATGTTACCCTCACCGGAACCCGTTGCATTCTCAGTGGTAATCGTAACATTGGTACCAGCCTCTAAAGCCGTCTCAATATCGGCACCCCGAATATTCGCAGTGGACGTACCCGCATTAGGGTTAAAGGCACCTGATGTTTCGGTGATATTAGAGGTCGACGAATTGGAAATCGTAATATCGGTTGGATCAATCAACCACTCGCCGGCCGCACCATTGACTGCACTGGCATCGACCGCCCCCTGAAGATCGACGTACTGCTTACCGGAAGTCTCAATAAACCCACCATCACCCGATTCAGAGCCCCCTTGAGCACTGATGTCACCATAAAAGCGAGTCGTATCATCTGCCCAAACAATGACTTTACCGCCATCGCCATGGGTACCACCATCGGAAGAAATTTGGGCAGTGTCACCAACATAAGTGACTTGTGCATTACGCACATTGGGGTTTTGACCTAAGTAATCGCCTCCAATGAGAACTTCACCACCACCGGTATCACCTGAGGCATCGATATTGCCTTGATTAAACACACCCACGTTGTCACCGAGGACGTTAACCGTACCGCCCTGACCAGCAACAGAATCGACCAGCACATCACCATCCACAATGGCAGTATCACCTTCAATGGTGATATCACCACCGGCAAGAACCCCTTCACTGGAGGCATCAAGAGTACCGGTAGTAATCACATCACCACCGAAGCCACCCAAGGTAATGGCTCCGCCGGAAGTATCAATGCCAGTGGCACGAACAATGCCGGTATTATTGACTGCCTGACTAAATAAATTGGCCGATACACGACCTTCCATCACAACGTTACTGGCTTCGATGGTTCCGCTGTTTAAGACAGCATCCGGCGTACCAAGTGTATTTTCCAACACCTCCTCGGATACTTTAATTCCAATAAGGCCGCCTTCATCAAATGTAAGAATCGCCTCTCGTGCAGCGGATAAATTGACAAGCCCGGCACTGATTAACTGGCCAGCGTTTTCCACCGTATTTCCGATTAACGCAACGCCATTGGCAGCATTGATAATGCCTCGGTTGATGACGTAGCCCGCGCCGTTGGGGTCGGCTCGAAAGGTATAGTTCCCGGCGTTGAAATCTTCTAGGTCAACAGCCAGTCCACTCACCACCAAACCGTTCACGTCTACCCTGGCGGTATCGGAAAACACAACACCGCTACTGTTGACCAGCACGACGTAACCATTAGCTTCAATGGCACCCGAAATGGTACTGACTTGATTATTGAGAACATTATTGACCGCGATCGCGGTATCGGTAGGCTGGACAAACAACACGGTCTCATCGGCATCGACATCAAAGCTTTGCCAATCGATGACCATGGACTGGGTGTTCTGATCGATTGTCGTTAAGGTATCTTGCTGAATGATGGTACCGTCACCGGCTGTGACCGTCCCTCCAGCAGGGCCTGCAACCGCGACCTGTGAGCAGAGATTTGCCATGAAGATACTGGCGGCCAGTTTATTGGCAAAATGCAGTTTTCGCTTTATTCCCCGGTAGCTCAATGTCACCAAGCCGCCCGAGAACAGGTAAGTTCCCTCACCGCAAATAACTTTTCTACTCACTGTAGACTCCCTCTTTATGCCCAAATCAGAGCATTTACGTTACACAATTATTGTTGAACAGTTAACAAGCAATTAACTGAACGGTTAACAAAATAGAACTAAAAACGCGCCATATGCCCACTTTAGAGTGCTTATTTATTCAAAAAAGTACGTAAAGTCCGCAAAAATATTCAATCCTTCAGATTCAATCTCTGAGCCCTCATCGCTAAACCCTGATCCGATTGATTTTGTAAAACTGAAAGATGAAGTGAAAGCATTGCCATAGTTCACTTTAATTAACCCACCCGCGCCCTGAATATGACCAAACTGATCATCATCTCGCCCATCCGTTGCATAAGCTTCGCCATAGGCGCCATCCCATACCAACGCGAACTGCAAGAAATCACCAATCGTGCGGCCGCCACCAACACCGAAATCCAAAACAGAAGGCAAATTCCAGTACCATTCGACCCCCAAGTAAGTGCCGACATCCGCCGAGAAATCTCCCGGTTGATATGCCCTAACGCCGTTGGCCCCGCTTAATACAATCTGTTCAAATCCCGGCAAACCTTGCTCGGTATATTGCCAGCGAGACTTGAGAAGGAACTGGGTGGGGATTTTGATAAACGGGATATCCCAAAATGCCAAAGTGGTTGTTGAAGCTGATAACTTATAAAATTCCGGATCTTGGAGTTCATCCACATCAGTTTGGAAGTCTCCATAAAGCAGATTCACTTCGTAAGCATTCAGCATTCTCGACGCCGTACTTAATTTGTCGCCACGAAGATAGAAGTTGGCCCCTAAGATGCGTTCATCATCAACCACACTGGAAGCAGCGGCCGCCTCCAAATCCGTTCCTCGATCAAGTAACGACACGCCTGAAGAAAAATTAGTGGTTCGACTGCGACGAAATTTGTGCTCAAGCCCAACGGTGTAAGTTTCATTAAGACCGGTAATACCAAGACGTGAGATGGCCTCTCCAACGACAGCGAAGTCAGTTTGATCCACTGACACTTTGACTCGGGTTCTGGGGCCACGAACAGGGAAAGAGTAAGAAAGCTGATACAAATCAGACTCGTCCGGTGAAAAGGACTTCATGTAACCCACGTTGATTTCATCGCCATAGCCAAAAGGATTATTCCATTCAGCCAGACCATACAAACGATGTTCACCGGTAAATTCGGAACCATGGTTATCTGACCGCAACGAAAAGCGATAAGGTTGCTCACGGTTTACATCAATATTCAGCAGGGTTTCGCCAACATTATCTCCAGCAGAGAAAGAACCATAGACGTTCAACCCAGGATAATCGTTCAACAGATAAATCCCTTCTTCAACCGCCTTTTGGTTAACCAAATTGCCATTATTTTGCTCAAACGGCGCCGCAAGGGTTTCTACTCGATAACGTTGTGCATTCGCGACTTTCACACCTCCCTGGATACCCTCCAAAATCGCCAATTTAACCACTGCATTTTGTACTTGCTGTGCAGGAATATAAGCTTGAGCCAAAAATAAACCACGCTCTCTGTAATAAGACTGCACTCGATTGGCAATTTCATTGAGGCCTCGAATACTAATACCACGCTGCGAACGCTGCTCTTGCAATAATTCAATCAAGCCTTCGGTATTCGAACCACGCAAATTTCCAGGCCTTGACAAGGTGCCCACTGAGGCAAGGTATTCACCAATCTGCTCAAGCTCTTGATGGGTAAAACCGCTTACCACCATATTGTCTTCTTGCATCAATTCGACGCGGGCATTCTCTACCAGCTCAGCCACTTCATCAGCGTGTACACCTAGATCAGGAAATTCAGGTATGCGATCAAAAACAATTTGTTTAACGATGATCCGCGTTTCATCATCGCGGCGGCTGACACCTTTGACTTCAATATTCTGCTTAGGGGCAAATTCTTCTGCTGCACGATCTCGATACTCAGCTTCAAAGTCCCGCTCATCAATGATGTGCAAACTGCCGTCCCGCGAGGTGCCGAACGTGGGCACAAACTGCTCATCACCCACTTGTGCAAACGCTGGAGCGTACACTCCTAACTTCACCAGTGCCACAGCGACACTAAAACTGGCTAACTTACTAATCCTTGGCATGAAAAACCTTACTTAATGTCAATCGCTTAGCCGATCATCCTAATTTTGATCAGACCAAAAATGAATGTAACGTCTCGTTATAATCTCAACACCCAAAACAATCTCAACACCCAAAAACCGCGTTCATTGAACTACCCGCAACACCCGAAACCCTGTAATACCATCCGGGCTTCCATTGTGCTCATGTACCGTCTCTGCATCACAACGTGACATGGGGTCGCGAATACTACCCCCCATTGCCAATACGGATGACCCAGAAGTCACCCACTCCTGAACATTACCTAAACTGTTCACAAGCCCGTAACCATTGCGCTCACCGGAGTTCACTGGAATAACGCTGTCACCCTTAGAGATACCATTGAATTTTAAATAGCAGTTACGGTTGGGGTCAGGCTGGGAGCCCGCCGCACGGGCGCCGCCTTGCCACTCACTCTTAGTGGGAATTCGGTACTCATACCCCGTCATTTGCCCCAACCAAGTAGCATACTGATTGGCCTCGGCGAACGAAAAACTGGTGACAGGTAATTTATCGTCCCCACCAATCGAACTACAGGCTTTCGTTGCTGCGCAATATTTATTGGCATCACGCACACTGATTTCATACCTGGAAATGGCCAATTTAATGTCAGGATCATCTGGGGAGGGATACACCACCATAACCGGTGGCTTAAAACCTTTGCGAGCACTGTCTCGACAGGGCTTCGCCGAACCAGCCCGAATATGTCCGCAAAAATCAATTTTTAGTGATTTCAAAGACGCCTGAGAAGGGAACAATTGTCTAGCAACATTCAACATATCTTGAGCCGAGGACGGGCTTCTTCTCGCCGTTTGTTTGACACAGGTCTCTGTCATACCGGATAACTGAGGAACAAACGTCATCGCCTGCTGAGGGTATTTCTGAGAAAACGCATCAAAAGCAGCTTTCGGCTCACCCGCTAAATTTAAATTTTTCTTACAAGCAAATTTACTGAAAAGCTGTTTCACGGCTCGATCGTAAGCATCTTTCTCTTTTTGAGCCTGAATACGATTCTGGCGAGCTTTCTCAGCTCGAATTGCGGCTTGCTCTCGCGCTTCTTCTGCGGCTTCTGCGGCGGCAATACTGGCTTCTAAATCTCTCTGCGCCTGCTCGATGGCCGCTTTTTCCAACACAATAGGCTCTGTGATTTCCACCCATTTTTTCGCGATCTCAAGACGAGCCCTAGCCGCATCAAGATCACCGGCTTCACGAGCGTCTGCTGCCAACTGCACGAACTGATCTGAGATGCGCATTTCAAAATCCGCCACAACAGTGTCATCTTCCTCGGCAACACCGGATAACTCCTCCAGTGTTTTACGGGCGTTGCTTTGCCATTTTTTAGACAACAAATTCTCCGTCAGTAATTCTTCCATCCGCTCAACCGAAAAGGTGTAGGTTTGCTGCCTCAATTCAACCACGCGCTCTTTTTCTAACTCTTGCCGCAACGCTTCTTCCCGTTGCTGAACCTGAAAATAAGAAACGATCGCCACAACGGCCATGACGGCCAATAACCCAAAGACAATTACAGGACTGCGCCGGGTGCCAAAAAACTCTGACACAAATTCATCAACGGAAGCCGTTCGATCTTCCCGGTGGAGAGCCAACGCTTTCTCTAGTGCACGCCACTGACGATTGCTTAACGCAGTAATTCGTGAAGGCTTGTCGGTGGTTACTTTGTTGGCGGGTGTTTTGTCGTAAGGGTGACGTCCCGTCAGCATTTCGTAGGCAACACAGGCCAACGCATACACATCATCACGAGGGTCAGGGTCTTCCCCTTCCAGCATTTCATAGCTGGCATAAGCCGGTGTTAAGGCCCCCAGACTGCCCGCATCAAATTCATCGTCTTCATCCACCCCTTCCGAAACCGCTCGTGCGATGCCAAAATCCAGCACTTTCGCTGCAATATTAGAAGCTTCTTTATCTTCTTCTGAAGCAGTAACAAAAATGTTGCCCGGCTTAAAATCAGAATGAACAATGCCGTGAGAATGTGCGTAACTCAACGCACTGGCGATATCTTTAGTGACACGTAGCGCCAGTTGATGCTCAAGACCCAGACCGTTACTTCCACGCAGCAACGTATCTAGGGGCTGGCCATCCAAAAACTCCATCGTCATAAAAACGATTTCACCATCCCGGTCGAAATCGTGCACATTCACAATATTGGGATGGGCCAGCGTTTGAGACTTTCGAGCTTCTCGCTGAAGGGTGACAAACGCCTGGGGATGGCGACGAAAATCTTCATTCAGAACTTTTACCGCCACATAGGGGTTACTGTCGCGCGCCTCCACTTTACGACGGTCAATCGCTTGATAAACCGCCCCCATTCCACCCACGCCGAGCAAATCAACAATCTCGAAGCGATTTCGAATAACACGTAAATCTTCGCCTGTCTGAGGCGATGAAGATTGAGGCGCTGTGGGTGCAATGGGCTTTCGCTCATAATTGCGATGCTTTGTATGCGCCCCAGAGTCCTGTGCAGGCGCCCCTTGTGCACCCTGTGATTGAGCGCCACTCGGTTTGGCAATCAACGTACGGTCATTGGGAGAAGCTTGCGCCGGCGTGGCTTGTCGTGGTCTGTCCGCTATAACGGTACGATCACTCACTTGCGTTTGCTTAGGCGACGCCGCTTGAGCGGATTTGCGATTATCACCGGTAATGCTATGTTTATTATCAGTAGGCTTTTTTACTACTGGCTTACGCGGAGTGAAGACAGTTTTATCTCCATTATCATCAGGGCTGCCTTCTTTATTTGATGGTTGAGAGACAAAAACCGTACGATCTTCTTCGGACATTGAACGACCTCTTCCTGAAGCATCAACAACGCTATGTAGCTACCTCCCTTTTTGACCCCTCACCATAGATTTGGCTCCAATCACAACGATCAAAAACCGATTCACAGCGAAGAACCACCAAGGGGCTCGAAAAACTCAGTATTCCCACCTACACAAAAAATTGACCTTTAAAACAACAAAAATAAGTATTCTTGTAATAAGAATTGCCAATCATTGGGTCGAAACATAAATTTTGCTCTATAAAACGCGATTCTACCGAATTGAACCAACCAAGCAACAAAAGCGTGCCAATCATCACACAAAAAACACTTTATAAATCACAAAAAAATCACAATAAATTCGAGTAAGCCGTGGATATTCACACTATGTCTTCTGTATAAATTACCTTAAATTATCTGATAATGACTTTTACTAAATGAATTTTTATAGAAATTGCGTTTTATGTGCAGATTTGTCACAAGCATTTGGCTTATTGCGCAAAGATCAGAAGAACATTAGTTTTAGATTTGCAAAGTTTATTTGCTATGATTTGCATTTACGAAACCTAAGATGTGGCAGGACTCGCCACTTGAAATAAATAGCGCAACGGTGATATGCGATGGAATTGACGCTAGTCATAATAGAAGCCCCTGAGCACTCAAACATGCTCAACCACACCAAAGTATTCCCCACCACAGGGGGTAGCTTCGGTCGTTCTGAGAAAAACTTTTGGGTCCTACCCGACCCAAATCGTATTATCTCATCTGAACATGCCAATATTGCCTGTGCAGCAGGCCAATTCACGTTAAATGACGTGAGCACCAATGGCACTTACGTCAACGACAGCAAGTCTCCCATTGGAAAAGGCAAAAGTCATACGTTACAAAACGGTGACATCATTGTCTGTGGCGAATACAAACTCAAAGCCGTATTGCCAACCGAAGCGCCAAAGCAGGCGGCACCTAAAGCCGGTGCGGGCTCCTTTTTGGATGATGCCGACAAGACCACCTTTACCTCATCCCCCGCTGCTGCCCAATCCGCCGCCCACGATGATGCACAATCCCTCGATAAATGGCTGGATAACCCAGCCGGAGGCCATAAGTCCGATTCACATGCCAGTGATTGGGGTGATGGCTTCGCCAGTATTTCTGACCCAAATCAAGCCAACAGCTTAGACCCACTGGCCTCTCCACCGAATAACACGGGTGGACTGAACACAGGTGGACTGAGTGGTAATTATTCAAACTCGAACCAATTTGGCTCTGACAGTTTCAGCGCCGGTGGTTTTGATTCAAATAACTTTGATTCAAATAACTTTGATTCAAATAACTTTGATTCAAACAACTTCGGTTCAAGCAACCTCGACTCAAATAGCTTTTCCTCAGACGGGTTTGGCTCTAACTCTAATGCAGACCCTTTTTCTGGTTTGAACGATGCCAATGTATCGCCCCCCAACTCAGGGCTCAATTCAGGCAATGACCCTCTGAGCGGATTTTCCAATGAGTCGCCCGCCAGTAATGGCCCAGAAAGCTGGGGTAATGATGACGATTGGTGGAAAGAGCCTTCTGTCGCCGATAATACTCCCGCGATCAATCATGCTGTGCCTAATGTTCGAGCAGAACAACCGAAACAGAATACGATGGATACACCATCACCTAGCAACCCCTCAATGGGAACAGCCGATGGCTCGAACTTCAACCAAGCTCGCCAGCAGCCACCTGCTACAAAACAACCACCTGCTATAAATAATCAAAGCCAGTTTGGTAATGACCCGGCTTTCAGTCACAGCCAAATCTCTGCCGACGCACACCAAGCGGATCCACTAGAAGGCTTTGGCGGGAGCAATGTTCAGAGCAACACATCAGCACCTGCTGAAGAGCCAGCTTGGGCACAGACTCCGCCTAATAGACCAATTGATGATGGGCTAATTGATGACGGACTAACTGATAACAGAGCCAACGATAACAAGGGGGCAGCACCTCAGGGCCAACCCCTTATTGGCGGTTTTACCGCAACAGAACAAACTCCACACGCTCAATCACCGTCCCAACAACCGCTGAATCAACCCCTTCATCAACAACAACCTCCAGCCAGTGAATGGCAAAACGCCCCCTCCCAAAGCCATAGCGCAGCTGGGACGAACAGTGGGGTTGCACTCAACGCTCAACAGCCAACGCCTCATGCTCCACCTTCCTCTAATAATGATGGAAGCTCAGATTCATTAGCAGCACTTTTAGGTATTGATGCTGCACGAATTCCCGCAAACCGTTCTTTAAATCAAGAAGTTTCTGAGATGATTTCAGAAACGGTGGTGCGACTGATTGATCTTTTGCGTGCAAGAAGTGCCATTAAAAATGAATTACGCGTCCAGCGTACAATGATAAAAACCACCGATAACAATCCGTTAAAATTTTCTGTCTTACCAAAAGACGCGATGAATGCAATGTTTGGGGAGCAGTCTCAATCGTTCATGTCTCCGCCTCAAGCCATTAAAGACAGCTTTGACGACCTTTCCGATCATCAGGTTGCCGTTTTATCGGGTATGCGTGCTGCATACGACACAATGCTTGAACAATTTTCTCCGGAAAATTTGGAACGTCGCTTTAACAACAAAGGTTCCCTTATCTCAAATAAGAGTGCAAAAAATTGGGATTCTTTTTCGGCCTATTACAAAGAACTTGTTGCTGACCGGGAGAAAACCTACTATCGACTTTTTGGTGACACCTTTGCTGACGCCTATGAAAAACAATTATCCGATATAAAGGCAACACGCGACTTTACCAACAAAAATCGTTAGGAAAGACAATAAAACTTCCTCTTGCATACAAGCATTTTTAGCAAGTGGGATACAAGGGAGCACCCGTACCGGGATAAAAAAATAAAACAGGATGAGATTTTGCAGTAATGATTGGCGATTTTTTAAAAAAAATTGTATTAAAACGATCCAATACAAGGGGAACAGAGGTGAATAAATCTTTCAACATTGCGATAATCGCGATTCTTTTTTCAGTAATTTTAATCGGTTGTCAAACCACTCGAGAGGTACTCAACTTTGATACCTCTGCTGAAATTAATTTCACCGCCCACCCAGATGTTAACCCAGACAAAGATGGCCGCCCCTCCCCGGTTATTTTAAAACTTTTCACCTTAACGGATGATCGCCAATTCGCTCGCGAAGAATTTCTTAATTTGTATGAAGATGCCAATGGGCGACTAGGTAATGATCTCATTGATACCATTACACTACGGGAATTTTCCCCCGGTGAAGAACGCCAAGAAGTGATCGAGCTGACACCTGAAGTCAAATTTATTGGCGTCATGGCGGAATATATTAATTATGAAGATGCGCGATCATTACTTCTGCTACCTATATTGGAACATAACGAAAATGAATTCGATGTGGATATCGCACACTTAAGCGTCAAAGTTAGTAAAGAATAATCGCCACACAACAAAATTTTGGCCCATACCCCAACTATTTTGGGGGCCTCTGCTGTAAGGGAATCAGTATTCATGTCAGTCAATAATAAAATTATTTGGTCTGAGGGCATGTTCCTCCGACCACAACATTTTCAACAACAGGATCGTTACATTGAAAACTATATTGAAGGCCGAACGGGCTTACTAAGCGCGTACAATTGGGGCTTCAGTGATATTCAAATTGACGGCGAAGCCTTATCTCAAGGAAAAGTCTCTATCGCCTCAATGAGAGGGGTACTGCCAGACGGCACACCTTTCAATGCTCCCGATATGGATCCACTGCCAGACATTATCGATATTCCTGAAAATACCTCTAATGAGCTGGTGTATTTATGTTTGCCATTGAAGCGACCAGGCACACAAGAATCGATTCGTGAAGATGAAGAATCTTCTCGCGCACGCTTCCTCGCTTATAATTTTGATATCCATAACAACACAACGGAATCTGGAGAAACCTCCCGAATTCAAGTAGGCCGATTGAAAACCTGCTTAAAATTAGGGTCGCAAGATTTAAGCGGTTACTCAACATTAGCCATTACGCGGGTGATTGAAGCACCGGCAGAAAAGCCGCTAAAGATTGATCGTCAATTTATTCCCGCAATGACCAACTGCTTGGCCTCCAGCGTTTTTGTTGCCTTTTTTGAAGAGCTAAAAGGCTTATTAAAGCAACGGGGTGAAGCGTTAGGCCACCGCCTTGCAGACAGCGGTCGATCAGGTTCAGCAGAAATTGCCGATTACATGCTACTGCAATTGATTAATCGTGTTGAGCCGCTCATTCAACACTTATCAACACTCAATGTGTTACACCCAGTCCACTTTTACAATGAATTAGTACAAATTGCCGGCGAGTTAAGTACCTTCACACAGTCCTCTAAGCGACCGCCTGCCCTACCCATGTACAGCCACAAAGATTTACAGCATACCTTTGGCGGCATATACACTGTTTTACGCCAGGCTCTGAGTATGGTTTTGGAACAATCCGCCATCTCATTGCAATTGGTAGAACGCAAATTCGGTATTCATGTTGCCCCCATAACCGATCGTTCACTAATGACCTCCGGTGTATTTGTTATGGCCGTTAAAGCCGATATGCCAACCGAAGTACTGCGTACGCGCTTCCCAACTCAGGCAAAAATTGCCCCAGTGGAAACCATTCGAGAATTAATTTCTACGCAGCTGCCTGGCCTGGCATTACGCCCTCTCCCTGTGGCACCCCGTCAAATCCCTTATCACGCGGGTTACACCTATTTCGAAATTCAGCAAGGCACAGAACTATGGGGCGCAATGACACGCTCAGGAGGCTTTGCCGTACATCTGGGGGCTGAATTCCCCGGGCTTTCCATGGAACTTTGGGCAATTAGGAGCTAATCATGACCAACGGCGACAGAACCATCATGATCCCTAATCCGGGCGGACGGGGGCAGCAACGCCCCGACGGAGCGGCACAACAACCCCCGCCGCCTCCGTCCAATAATGAGCCAATGGAGTTCAAGCACGGATTGAACCCACTCATTAATGCCGCCTCTACGTTGCTCGGCGTCATTGCCAAATTACGCAATACCATGAGTCACGATAATCCGCCGGATTTACACCGCCGTGTCTCAGAAGAAATTAAAGGGCTAGATCTAAAACTAAAACAACAAAATCTTCCCCACCAAACCGTCATTACCGCACGCTATTTACTGTGTACTGTTGTGGATGAAATTGTCCTAAACACGCCCTGGGGCGCCAACAGCGGATGGAGCAGTCATTCTCTATTAAGCATGTTCCACCAAGAAACCTTCGGTGGTGAAAAATGTTTTCTCGTTTTACAGAAACTCTTGGAAGCGCCCGGCTCACATTTAGATTTACTCGAACTCTACTATCTCTGTTTGAGTTTAGGTTTTGAAGGAAAGTATCGTGTAGAGCGCCGAGGACACGAGCAACTGAATGTTATCCGCGATAATCTATACCAAACCATTGCCAACCATCGACCACCCCCAGACAGGGACTTATCTCCGAAATGGCAAGGCCTTGGTAAAGTTAAAAAACATATGATCAATTATATTCCGATGTGGGTAATTGGGAGTGTCGGGCTACTGCTGCTGCTAGTACTGTACTCCGGTTTTCGCTACTGGATTTACGACACAACTCAACCCACCGCTGAAGCCATTCGCGCCGAGCTAACCGCGCAAATTTCGGACGACACAGCCATCGATTCCTCTGGTGAATCAACACAAAATAACACTAACCTCTAATACCACGGATTCGCTAAACGCTAGGCAAACGCTTTTTGCCCCGTTCGCACGGAGACTTGCATGAAAAAAGTAGTTGGTTTTCTCACCAATAAATGGGTTATTGGGATTATTGGTCTGATTGCCTTGAGCCTGCTGATTTGGTTCGGCGCAGATTTTGTTAAATTTGGCGAAGATAACGCAACGCTAAGCACCACCACCCGCTTTATTTTGATCGGACTTTGTGTAGTCGCATGGGTGGTGTATCAATTAATCACCACCATCTTAGAATTACGACGTAATAACGGCCTTATTGAAGAAATTGCCGAGGTTGATAACGAAGAAAACCCTGACGACGTTCGCACTCGCGAAGAACTTCAAGCCATATCCGAGCGCTTTAAAGACGCCATGCAAGTGTTGAAAAAATCGCGCTTTCAATCCAACTTCGGCAAAAAATCTCTTTACCAATTGCCTTGGTACATCATTATTGGCCCACCTGGGGCAGGAAAAACCACAGCATTAGTGAATTCCGGCCTTGAATTCCCATTGGCACAATCCCACGGTAAAGAGTCCATCGGTGGTATTGGCGGCACCCGTAATTGCGATTGGTGGTTTACCAATGAGTCGATCATTATCGATACCGCCGGACGATACACCACACAAGACAGCCACCGTGTAGTAGACAATACCGCATGGCAAAAATTTTTAGCGCTGTTAAAAAAATACCGCAAACGTCGCCCCATTAATGGTGTTTTACTGGCGATTAGCCTGCAAGACATCATGACGCAAACTCCTGAGCAACGTTTACAACAAGCGAAAACATTGCGCACTCGCATTAACGAATTACAACAGCAACTGGGAATTCGCTTTCCCATTTATCTCACCTTTACCAAATGCGATTTGGTGGCTGGGTTTTCGGAATTTTTCGAGAATCTAAGCCAAGCCGAGTGCGAACAAGTGTGGGGCGTGTCTTTTTCTCCTGAAGGTAGCCCTAATGCAGGAACCGACCTCAGTGAATTTAAACCGGAATATGAAAAGTTAGTCGAGCGCTTAAACCAACGTATTTTGGTACGACTAAATCAAGAACGAAATGTCGATAAACGTTACTTGCTGCAAAGTTTCCCCGCACGCATGGACAGCATTGGCCATGCACTGAATGATTTCGTCACACAAATCTTCGCCGCCAATCGCTATGAAACCACGCCTTTAGTTCGCGGCGTCTATTTTACCAGTGCCACACAAGAAGGTTCGCCCATTGATCGTATGATGTCGTCGATTTCCTCCACATTTGGGTTGGAACGGGACCAAGGGCAGCAACAACGCGGTACGGGCAAAAGTTTCTTTATTACCCGCTTGCTTAATGATGTCATTTTCCCAGAATCCGAATTAGTGGGAGTGAACCGCACGGTAGAGCGCACCATGGTATGGATGCGACGGGCAGGATACGGCGGCATTGCAGCCCTTTTAGGCGCCTCTACTCTGACTTGGGTAGGCAGCATCACACAAAACAAGCTGCAAATGTCAGAAGTAAGAGAAAACCTAACCGAATTCCAAAAAGCCACTGCCAAACATCCTGACGCCAAAGAAAATGTGCGCCAAAGTTTGGACGTTATTAGCCCTTTATACAATGCCTCTACTGTTTACGACAGCGAAAACAATCGCTGGCTCTCAAACCTTGGTATGTATGACCGCAGCGTAGATAACGCCGCAGATGCACTTTATCAAGAGAAACTGACTGAAGTCTTTATGCCTGCCTTCGCCCGTGAAATTGAACAAGACCTGTTCCGCATGGACGAAAGTGATGGCCGCCTACCCGATACACTCAAAATATACTTGATGCTGTTTGATCAAGATCGTCGTGATGTAGATGCCATCAAAACCTACGCCAACCTTCGATGGAAAGAACAATACGCCGGCAAGGAAGAGATCCAAGCGCAATTAACTCAGCATTTAAACACCGCACTGGAAAAACCCAACCCCATTGCCGAAGACATGCTGAACACGCGTATTGTTTCCAGCACACAGGCAAAATTGAGACGCATCCCCATTGCCCATCGTTTATACGCGAAACTGAAAGCGTCTCCGGAACTATCCCAGAACATTAATTTCTACAGTGATATCGGCGGTGACACTCAGTTTTTATTCGGCCTAAATGAAAACAGCCCGACATTTACGGTACCGTTCATCTTCACCAAAGCCGGCTTCGACAGTGTTGACGTGGATGCCAACTCAGACTTAATTCAATCATTGAGTGAAGACCAGTGGCTTTATGGCACCCCTTCCAATAACGAACGCAATGCAGACGTTGATTACAGCCGTGTGAGCCGTGAAATTGAGAAGCTGTACCACACCGAGTATTACAACTATTGGAGCAACTTCCTGAAGTCCATTAACATCTCGAAGTTCTCCAGCCTGAATGAAGGCATGAGTTTATTGAACAAATTGTCCGACCCGATTTATTCCCCTCTCTTGGCCATTGCCGAAATTACTACTTCCAATACGAAACTCACTCCCACTTTTGAGCTACCGAAAACCTCCATCAATAATCTGCGTGCACCTGTCAGTGGTCAAACCCAACAACTGGCCTCCGCTGCCGCCGATGCTGCTGCCAGTAAATTACGAGAAGCGAACGAACCTACGCTGGTGGACATTCGTTTTAAAGAATTACATCAAGCCACACTGGCCCCGAAAGACCGACAAGCTCGAATTCAAGGGTACCTGCAAGCGATTGCAGAACTCAGTGGATTTCTTTCTGAGCTAGAGACGGTACCGGATTCTCGAAAAGCCATGTTTGATGTTGCGAAAAAACGCTTCAGTGGTAGCACAGCGGACGCTATTCAAGCGTTGCGTTCCCAAGCCAGCCGTGCACCAAACCCAATGAACCGCTGGTTAGAGGGTATTGCCGATAACGCTTGGTCATTGGTGCTAAACAGCGCGAAAAATCATGTTAATACGGTCTGGAATAACCAGGTGTACACGGTGTATAACGCTTCACTGGCAGGCCGATACCCTTTCAGCACCGGTACTCGCAATGAAGTCCCCATGCTGGAGTTTAATAATTACTTTAAGCCCGGCGGCATTGAGCAGTCATTCGTTGACACCTACGTTAAACCGTTTGTCGACACCCGTCGCTGGCAATCCCGATCATTGGATGGCCGCAGCCTAGGCTTCACCGCCGAAAGTTTTAGCCAATTTAAACAGGCCGACACCATTCGTGGTGCGCTATTCAGTACCGCCGACAACGCCCAGGTGAATTTCCGATTACAGCCCCTAAAATTGGATTCCAGCGTACGTTTATTCGCATTAGAACTTGGCAACTCACGCATCACCTATTCTCACGGCCCTCGTACTCCCTCCTCCCTAAGCTGGACAGGCGGGCAAGAATTACGCAGCCGAATCATTTTTGAAGACCTTAACGAAACCGTTCACCGAAAGCATTTCGAAGGTGATTGGGCGTGGTTTAAATTGTTGGATGCCTCAAGAGTGGAAGCCACAAACGCTGCCAATATCAAAAATATTACGTTTGAAGATAACGGCCGGGAAGCCCAGTTTAAATTAACGGCTAACAGCAATATTAATCCGTTTGATTCTCAGCTTCTGAAAAAATACCGAGCACCGAAAACACTTTAACGCCAGTATTTAGAGCAGCTTTTTAGAATAGTCGCTAACACAACTTTTAAATCAAATTTGAAAAATTGTTAAGAGCATCATTAAAGATAACTAAACGGCCCTGCTGAACAGGGCCATACCCATAATTTGTTGTTCACAGTATGAATAACTCACAAAAGATACAAAGCAGTTTATGACCAGTTCAATCGGTATTTTTGGCAAGCTACCCGCTCATGGCGATTTTGTCGACAGAGGCTTAGCGCCTGGATTTTTAACCATTTGGGACGAATGGCTTCAGCGCTGCATTGCCAGCAGTCGCCATCAACTGGATTCTCAATGGCTGGATTTTTATCTTTATTGCCCTATTTGGCGATTTTCGATTAGCAGCGGAGTCGTAGATTCACAATCGAGAATCGGCATTTTACTTCCCAGCGTCGACAGTATTGGCCGGTATTTTCCTTTAACCATTACGCAATTAACGCCCAACCAGCCTAACCCTTATAAAACGCTTATTAGCTACGACAACTGGTTTCGTAATGCCGAAAATATCGCCGTTAATGCCTTAAATAATGGCGATTCGGTAGACATCGTTCTTAATAACCTGGCAAACCTCAGTGAAAACGACAACATTAAAAAATCCATGCCCACTAAAGGGTTATCCCCCATGGCAGGGTGCTTTATCAGCCAGACAGAGGATAACAATCACGCAAGCTTAATGAGTGAATTACTTTACCAACAACGACAAGCCGTGGCGCCGGCCAATTCATGCTGGTTACAAAACACCCAAGAACAACAAACGCTCTTTGACAGTGAAGGGCTTCCCCCACCGGAAAGCTTTACCAAAATGCTAACCGGGCAGTGGGATAAAGGTTAAAAACAGAACAGCTTATTGATTATTCAAAAAAGTCAGCAAAGGCGAATTGAAAAATTCAAATTTGATAATAAATTAAAGAATAAGCAATAAAAAATTTGGCCTGAATTACTTTAATTTCACAAAAATTAAGGATATGAATGTCAAATGCATGACAGATTCACTAAATAGAATCAGTATTAATCACACCACATTGTGCGCCACAGAAAAGACACGTTATACTGCGTTCAATAGTGGATTACACAGAGTCGCTGTTGTGTAAATAATGCGTTATTGGCACGGGCCAAAAACTGCATCCAATTTTTATCTCACACTCGACTTAAACAAGGACAGTAAGGAATTTATATGCCTGCTCCGCATGTCATTGACATAGAAGCGCTTGTCGCTCCCATTTCCGACGATAATCCTGTTGGCGGCGAT
Organism: Marinibactrum halimedae; assembly: GCF_021234875.1. GTDB lineage: Bacteria > Pseudomonadota > Gammaproteobacteria > Pseudomonadales > Cellvibrionaceae > Marinibactrum > Marinibactrum halimedae. The sequence goes on from NZ_JAJQVM010000006.1 coordinate 20,253, forward strand.
ATTCGTGAAGACCGATCTCCTGAGGCCCCGTTCTACGGAATTAAAGATGCCCGTAACAGCGCTCGTGCCAATGAACGTACCAATATGTTCGATTCTGAAGCCGATATCCTCACCCCATGGCAAGCAGTAGCGGATCAAGCCGACGGCATCCTAAAATCCAATTCCAAAGATTTAGAAATCTGCGCTTGGTATGCAGAAGCCCTCGTTCGCTTTGAAGGCGCAGAAGGGTTGCGCGATTGCTTTAAAGTTATCAGCCAACTGATTGAAAACTACTGGGAAGACCTCTACCCCCTCCCCGATGAGGATGGCATCGAAACAAAAGTTGCGCCTTTAACCGGCCTCAATGGCGACGGTGGAGAAGGCACCCTGTTAACACCGATTCGCTCCATTTTGATCACCGATCCCTCCGTTACGTCCGCTTTTACTTATTGGGAATATCTGCAAGCCCGCGATGCCGACAAAATTAAGGACGAGGACGAGAAAAAATCCCGAGAAGAGTCTATCGGTTTTAAACTCGAACAAATTACCAAAGCAGTTTCTGAAACCTCTGCAGAGTTCTATCTACAGCTGATCGAAACCATTCAAGAAGCCATTGATATTTACAAAGCCTACAACGCCGAACTACGCAAACACTGTGGCGCAGACGCCCCTCCTAATTCCGCCATCACTAAACTATGTGAAGAACTGTTACGCACCGTGCGATTTGTCAGCAAAGAAATTGTAGAGGCCTATAATTTATTGCACGGAGAAGCCGACAGTAACGATGATGGCCAAGCCTCTGACGAGACCGGTGCAAGTAGCGGTGACAGCGCCCCAGCAGGCAACCAAAAACGTGCAGCGGCCGGTGTTGGTGCTCCCATTGAAACCCGAGAGGACGCCCTGAAACAACTGGCCATTATTGCCGACTACTTTAGAACTTACGAACCACACACCCCCATCGCCTCAGGTATTGATCGAATTGTAGGCTGGGGCAGAATGACGGTCGCGCAGTTGATGATGGAGCTCCTACCGGATGAAGGTTCTAAGGCACTTTACAGCCAATTAACGGGAGTTCGCTTGGATGGGACGGACACGCAAAAATACGTAGTCCCTCCAACAAATACGAATACTGCCGCCCCAGCCCCAACCGCCACTACCGAAAATGCAGCGGAGAGTGAAACGTCTGAGGAGAGTTCAGGATGGGGTAATAGCGGTGGGGAAGCTCAAAACAATAGTTCAGGCTGGTAGTTAACCACGAAGTCTTAGAAATATTGTTTAAAGAAATCTTTACAGAGAAGAATGCCTTTTCATTACCCTTATTCTTCATAAAAATGGTAACTAGGAAGAACTAAACTGAAACAGTATTTGCCCAAACTCAGTTTTAAACGGAAGGCACAGCTCAACAAGCCGAGCTAGATTGAAATTTAAACAAACATAACGATTTAGCAGTATAGTAAATAAATTAGTCACTTTTGATTTAACTGTCGTTAAAACAGCCATTAACTCAAGAGTACCCTGGACCCGTCTCTCAAGGGTTCATTCAATGATCATTTGTTATAAAACAATGGTAACAACACAATAGGCAAGGAGTAGACGATGTCCGAAAGCATCCATAACAAACTAAAGCGCGTCAGGAAGCCTCGCGTCCACATCACTTATGACGTTGAAACCAACGGCGCAGAAGTGAAGAAAGAGTTACCTTTCGTGGTGGGCGTCATGGGTGATTATTCGGGCGATAATACCGATGCCAAGCGCCCACTCAAAGAACGTAAATTCGTTCAAATTGACCGCGATAACTTCAACGACGCCATGGGGAAAATCAACCCGAAGCTTGGCCTACAAGTGGAAAACACGTTGGCCGGTGATGGCTCAAAAATGGCGGTTGATCTCGACTTTAAAAACATGGATGACTTCTCTCCAGAAGCCGTTGTTTCTCAAGTCGAGCCGCTGCAAAAACTATTGGATGCTCGCAACAAGTTACGCGACCTTCTCAGCAAGGCAGACCGTTCTGAAGATTTGGAAAATGTCCTTGAAGAGATTTTGAAAAACGCTGACGAAGTGGCGAGCATTTCCAGTGAATTGAATGGTTCAGAAGAGCAAGGAGAATAACGGGATGTCTACAGAAGAAGCCCAAAGCGCATCCGCAGAAGCCGAAGAACAGTCGGCGAGCCTGTTAGATCAGGCCATTGCATCCACCAAGCAAACCGACAGCAACGACGTTAAGGACTTGCTGGCCAACCTAACCGAGCAAGCGTTAGCCGGTACCGTGGTATGGGACAAAAACTTGACCCAAACCATCAACAAAGCGGTCAACGCCATTGATCAGGCGATGTCCAAGCAATTGACAGCGATTCTGCATGACGAGAAATTCCAGAAATTGGAAGGCTCTTGGCGTGGGTTAAATCACTTGGTGAAAAACAGCGAAACGGGCACCACCCTGAAAATTCGCATGATGAATATCACCAAACGTGAGCTGTTTAAAGATTTGGATAAAGCGGTAGAGTTTGACCAAAGCCAAACCTTCAAAAAAATCTACGAAGAAGAATTTGGTACTGCCGGTGGTGAACCTTACGGCGCCATGATTGGTGATTTTGAATTCGGTAACCACCCTGAAGATATCGACCTGCTTACCCATATGTCGAACGTGGCTGCCGCCGGTTTCTGTCCGTTTATTTCTGCGGCAGGTTCACAAATGTTCGGTTTCGATGACTTTACCGAACTGTCTAAACCTCGCGATCTCGCCGGTATTTTTGACACTCAAGAATACATCAAATGGCGCAGTTTCCGTGAGAGTGAGGACTCTCGCTTTGTCACGCTTGTTATGCCGCGAGTACTATCTCGTATGCCTTATGGCGCAAATTCTAAGCCCATCGAAGCATTCAACTTCGAAGAGTTTGAATTGGACGAATCCGGCATGGCTAAAGCCGTTGATCACCACGATTACACTTGGATGAATGCCGCTTACGTTATGGGGACAACCATGACCCAAGCGTTCTCTGAAAACTCTTGGTGTACAGCCATTCGTGGTGCCGAAGGTGGTGGTAAAGTCATGGGCTTACCAAGCCACTTATTCAAAAGTGACGACGGTGACACCGACCAAAAATGCCCAACCGAAATCGGTATTACCGACCGTCGTGAAGCAGAGCTCAGTAACTCTGGCTTCCTACCGCTGTGTCACTACAAAAATACGGACTACTCCGTTTTCTTCGGTGCACAAACCACTCAAGACCCGAAAGAGTACGACGATCCAGACGCGACTGCGAACGCCTCCATCTCAGCTCGTTTGCCTTACTTAATGGCCACCTCTCGTATTGCCCATTACCTCAAAGTGATGGCACGCGATAAAGTGGGTTCATTTATGGAAGCGAACGATTGTGAGCGTTGGTTGAATAAATGGATCAAGCAGTACACCAACTCTAACCCAGACGCCAGCCCAGAAATGAAAGCCAAATACCCATTGGCCGAGGCACGCGTGGAAGTGAAGGAAATCCCAGGTCGCCCTGGCTCCTACAGTGCAGTGGCCTACCTAAAACCATGGTTGCAAATGGAAGAATTAACCACTTCTATGCGTATGGTGGCCAACATTCCTACGCCAGGCTAATGCGCTAGGTTGAAAAAACCTATTGAGCTGGTAAAACCACCCTCTGTAACGCACGGTGTTACAGAGGGTTTTGTTAAAAACTACACCAACCACCCACAACTGTGTTTTACAACACACGCGCTGCAACCTTGTTGCACACTTCGATTGGTTTTCACACTGCGATTGAAGAAATACCCTGCGGCGGTTCGGTAAGGGAAGATATCCGTGTCCGACACAACAAATCACCCTCCACACCCTAAGAAGCCCTCGGCAACAACGCCAACCGACGATACGTCCGCGACCCCATCGCCTCTTTCCGAAGACGCCCTTGTTCCCTCTGTGGACGACTTACCAGGGGATGACTTATCTCTGGATGCACCGTCTCTGGATAATCTGTCTTTGGATGACTTAGTTGAAGACTTTGACAATCATCAGGGCTTAGCCCCCATGTCAGTATCCATAGGCAGATTAGGTGGCACAGAGCAAGAAGACCTCGAAGAAGACACCGAGCTTAGCCCTGAAGAGCTAAAACGCTTACAACAACTGAAAGAAATCTCAGACCAATTAAAGATTATTGCGGGTATCTCTAGCGCGTTGGGCACCCGAGACAAACCCATCGCCAACTTTGCCATTTTAATCGCCGAGCTGGATGGTCTGATTGGCGACCAATTAGATGCCATTTTGCATCACACAAAATTCCAAGCGCTTGAATCGGCATGGCGTGGTGTTTATAAACTCATCGAAGCTGCCCCCATCAACGCCAACATTAAAATTAAGTGTTTAGACGCCAGCTGGCGAGAAGTAACGCGCGATATTGAACGTGCCGCCGACTTTGATCAATCGGCGTTATTTGACCTGTTTTACAACCGAGAATTTGGCATCGCCGGTGGAGAACCCATGGGCGTCGTCTTGGGTGATTACCATATTTGTCATCGCCCACTGCCAGATTATCCATACGATGATGTCTCCACCCTAAAAGGCATTGCTCAAGTCGCTGCAGCGGCTTTTTGTCCCTTTATTTGCAGCGTTCGACCCGAATTTTTTGGCTTAAATAACTTCGAAGAAATCAGCAATAACATCAATTTTCAAGAAGCCTTTCGCCAAAAAGAATACACTCGCTGGCACAGTTTACGTGAATTAGAAGACAGCCGATTTATTGGCTTGTGCTTACCGCAAGTACTGCTCAGAGAGCCCTACCGACAAGACAACAATCGAAGCGGGCACCTTGTTTATGATGAGATCGTGTCTGGTCGAGATAACCAAAAATTATTATGGGGCAATGCCGCCTTTGCGCTGGGCTCGGTTTTAATACGCGAGTTTGCCGAAACCGGCTGGTTTGCCCACATTCGCGGCGTGCCTCGTGACCACCACGGCGGCGGCCTCGTTACCCAATTTCCAGCACTGCATCAAACGGTCGATCATAGCCCGTTGGTGCCCAAAATTATTACGCCAGTGTTAATCAGCGACATGCTGGAACGTGAACTCAGTGAAATTGGCTTAATTTGCCTATGCCAATGCTACGACACCGCCATGGTGGCTTTCCGCTCCGTCCCCTCTATCCAGCTACCCAAACGCTTTGCCCACAAGGGGGCCACTGCCAATGCCCGCCTCAGTGCAATGTTGCAACAAATACTGTGCGCCTCACGCTTTGCTCAATACATCAAAGTCATGACCCGCGATAAAGTTGGTTCATACACCAGTGCCGCCGATTGCCGCCGCATGTTACAAAGCTGGCTCAACGAATACGCCACCGGCCGAGACGACCTTGGGTGGGAAATGTTAGCGAGATACCCTCTGCGTGAAGCTCGAGTCGAAGTCTCTGAAGATCGACGCAGCCCAGGCAGTTACCAAAGCGTGATTTATTTAAAGCCCCATTACATTGTCGATCACTTAGTGTCTGAGCTGAAGCTGACCACCACACTTGCTCAAGCCGCCGTTGGCACAGGAGGATAACGATGAAACTCAGTGAAAAGCGGCTACTTGCCCCCGTATTGGATCGACTGATCGATACCAGCGATATTGCCGATAACGCACAACCTCATAAGCTTTTACGACAAATTCGAGAAAGCGTTCGTCGTGATTTAGAGCATTTACTCAATACACGCTATAAATGCTTATCACACCCCGAAGGGTTAACACATCTGGACACCGCCATCACTGAGTTTGGCTTGCCAGATTTATCGACCGTCAACCTCACCGCCTCCACCAGTCGTGAGCGTTTTTGTCGAGACATTGAAGACTGCATTTTAACGTTCGAACCCCGTATTAAAACGGTCAAAGTCATCAGTGAAGGAAAACCAGACCCGGAAGACCCCGTCATTCGCTTTCGAGTGGAAGCCGTCTTACATATTAATCCGGCAGCGGAAGTGATCATATTTGACTCCTCACTGAACCCCGTTACTCAAAATGTTTCCGTATCAGAGGTAGGCGCATGAGTGATTCCCTGCTACATCATTACGAAAACGAGCTGGCGTTTATTCAACAAACCGCCGCCGAATTCGCAAAAAAACACCCTGCAGCGGCCTCACGCCTGCAATTAAATGAAGACACCATCGAAGATCCATTGGTTGAACGGCTTATTTCAGGTTTTGCCTACCTAAACGCCCGCATTCAACACAAATTAACCGATGGCTTTCCTGAACTCACCGACGCCGTACTCGATACCGTCTACCCGCATTACCTGCGCCCAATTCCCTCCATGGCACTGGTGTCGTTTGAACCTGACCCACAATTGGACAAACCCGAACACGTACCCAAAGGCACACTGTTAGAAAGCGACGTGTTTAATGGCGAGAAATGCCGATTCACCACCTGCTACGACACCGATATTTTACCGTTGAAAGTGCATGAAGCTGAGCTGATGGCCAGACCCTTCATTGCGCCCGGTTCCAATGATGTACCCGGTGCCGCCGCCGTTTTAAAAATTCGGTTAAAGGCGTTATCCCCGGATGTGTGTATTGGTGAGTTTGGCTTAAAAACACTGCGATTATTTTTGAAAGGGCAAAGCCAGTTTGTTTATCCCACTTACGATTTGCTGCTAACAAAAACTCTGAAAGTGGTTTTTGCTCCCTCTGATGACGCCGAGCACCCTTCCTTCGCTGGGCCAGAACTACTCTCTCAAGTAGGATTAAATGCGGAAGACAGTTTATTGCCCTACCCGCTGCAATCGTTCACCGGTTATCGATTGCTGACCGAATTTTTCGCCTTTCCAGAAAAATTTCACTTTATTGATATTAATGGGCTGGATATTCATGTCGATGAAAGTTACGGCGATGAATTGTGCCTTTATTTGTACTTAAAAGATTCCAATACCGAACTGGAGCATCAAATTACCGCGCAATCCTTTGCGCTGGGCTGCACGCCTGTTGTGAATTTATTTGAGCAAGACAGCGACCCTATAGCGCTCAGTCATCATCAGTACCAATACCCGGTTATTGCTGATTCACGACGACGTAATCAAATGGAAGTCTACAGCGTGGACAAGGTAACCGCCCACGCGTCCGACGGCTCCAGCACAGAATATCTGCCATTTTATGGGGTAAACCATGCAATGGCAGGAAAAGAAAGCGCGTATTGGTTTTCTCAGCGTGAACCGGTAGTAGAGGGCGAGCACAATAATGAAATGGCCACTGAGGTCAATCTTTCGCTGGTGGATTTAAATTTCAATCCTCATTTGCAGAAAGACCAAACGCTGGCCTTAAAACTCACCTGTTCAAATCGTAATTTGGCGAAGAAACTGCCTACCGGTAATAATCAGCCCTATCTAACCCCAGTAGAAGGTGACCTCACCGTAGAGCGTATTGCCTGTTTAGTCTCTCCCACCGCAGCCATTCGCCCTCCCATGCGTGAACGCAGTTATTGGCGACTGATCTCTCATTTAAATTTAAATCATTTATCCTTAGGCAATACACCAGGTTCCAGTGATGCTTTAAAAGAAATCTTAAGACTTTACGATTTTAAAGACTCCGCCAGTACACGAAAAATGATTCAAGCTGTTTTGGGGTTAAAAACCAAGTCCATTACCTCCCCGATACAGGTCGATGGCAGCATTGTGATGTGCCGAGGCACAGAAGTAGAATTTGAACTAGACCCAATTTTACTGTCCGGCACGAGCCCATTGCTGTTTGCCAGTGTTTTGGAAAAATTCTGTGGGCTTTATTGCTCAATTAATTCATTCACCAAAGTCACCGCTAAAATTCACGGTAAAGACGGAGTATTGAAAAGATGGCCACCCAGAGCCGGCGAAAAAGCGCTGCTTTAATCGATCAATTAGTTGACACTCCGTATCAGTTTGAGTTTTTTCAAGCGGTACGCTTGCTTGAGCGTGCCGCCGCGCTCGCACCCGATTACGATGGCTTCGCCTCAGCCCCACCGGGCGGGCGAGCCCGTGCCGGTGATGAGGCCATTCGGTTTCGCAATGTTAACCGCCTCGCGTTCAACAATTCCGATATCAGTGATATCAAGGCGGTCAGTACGGTCGATTTCGGCGACCAAGAAGGCCCTGAACAACGTTGGCAAGTTGACAGCTCTATTCTCGGTTTAACCGGTAGCCATGGTGTCATGCCTTACTATTTAAGTGAGCAAGTCATCCGCGAGTTGAAACAAAAGAATCCGTCCCTCAAAGAATTTTTGGATATTTTTGAACACCGCACGTTGTCACTGTTTTACGAAGCATGGCACAAGTATCAACTTCCGGTGAATTACGAACGTAATAAACAGCTCAGTAAACGCCGCCCGGACTCTTTCACACACCTATTTCTGTCTTTAATTGGACTCGGGTTTGACGAGCTTTCTTCACGAATGCGAGTGAGAGACGAAGCACTTATTGGGACTGCCGCTATTTTTGCCCGTGGTGCGGTTACCGAAGAAGGCATACGTCAACTCATGAAACACCACTTTGATTTGGACGTTACCGTTAAACAGTTTGTGGGTAGTTGGCAAGAACTACCGCCCGATATTCTCACACGATTGCCAGGTGAAGACGTACCCGCAGGACAAAATAATTGCCTTGGCCTTAATGCCATTATCGGCTCTCATTCTTTCCAAGCCCAAGGAAAATTTGCCGTGATTGTCGAGCCACTGCCCATTGAACGCTACATGGAGTTGTCCCCCGGCAGTCGTAAACTAGAATCCATTAAATCGTTACTGGACTTCGCCACTGGCAATGAATTTGAATTTGAAATTGAAGTGAGCCTAAGTTCAGCAAGTGTTCCCCCCGTGCAACTGGAAGATGAAGCTGAGCCCATGCTGGGCTGGAATACCCATTTGGATTACAAGACAGATTCAACAGCGGTCACCATTGTTAAACTGCCCCAAGACATTTGTGCACCCGATGAAGGGCTACCTGTAATCACAGAACCTTCGCTGTCGCCCCAACTGGGATAAAGGGTTTTAACTTAAATGGAGTGACATAAAAGTGCCTTATTCCAAGTATTGATTTTCATGATGTCATGGAAATTAATACCACTAAAAAAACGACTTACAGAAACAACGCTTAAAAGAATAACGCTGGATTAAATGCTGTTTATTTAAATACAGAAAATTAAAGCACCGTACACATAAGGACGGATTGATCTCGCAATGGACTGTTGTGGGTGATACCAATAACAATTCGAATTAAAAAAAGATACATAAAGGATAAACTCTATGATCAATATCAATCTTAAATCCCTGGTCGATAAAATGTCACCGACCTTGCGTGACAGCCTTGAAGGTGCCGCCGGCCTCTGTATCACACACACTCACTACAATGTGGAAATTGAGCACTGGCTGTTAAAGCTCTTAGACAACAGCGATAATGATTTAAATTCGTTGCTCAAAAAGCACGACATCCACTTACCGGCCATGGCCAGAGAACTGGCCGCCGGCATTGCAAAATTTAAAACCGGCAGCAGCCGCCCAGCCTCCCTCTCCCCTAATATTGTCGATGCCAGTAAAAATGCCTGGATGTTGGCCTCCGTTGAGTTTCAACAAAGCACCGTCACCTCGGCCCATTTATTGGCTGCCCTGATTTTGGATGATGTCTCACGTCATGAGTTACTGAAAAGCTGCCCTGAATTAAAAAATATTGCACCAGAATCCATTCGCGAAACCGCTCGCAGTGTGTATGGTTCAAGCTCTGAATCCGCCGCTGCCGTATCCAGTACTGATGCAACCGTTGCTGGTGGCAATGAAAATATCAAAGCTTCGAAAACCCCCAGCCTTGACAAGTACACCGTGAATTTAACAGAGCGCGCGAAAAAAGGAGAAATCGACCCGGTACTCGGTCGCGATGAAGAAATTCGTCAGTGTATCGATATTCTTACTCGCCGCCGCCAGAACAATCCCATCCTTACCGGTGAAGCAGGTGTGGGCAAAACCGCTGTAGTAGAAGGTTTTGCGTTGCGTGTGGCCGAAAACGATGTACCCACGCCATTGCAAGGCGTTATTGTTCGCACGCTAGATTTAGGACTATTGCAAGCTGGCGCCAGTGTAAAAGGCGAGTTTGAAAATCGTTTAAAATCCGTCATTGAAGAAGTAAAAGCCTCCATCACCCCCATCATCATGTTTATTGATGAAGCCCACACCATGATTGGCGCAGGCGGAAAAGAAGGCCAAGGGGATGCGGCAAACTTATTGAAACCCGCGCTGGCTCGCGGTGAATTACGCACCATCGCTGCCACCACTTGGGCAGAATACAAAAAATATTTTGAGCGCGACCCGGCCCTTACCCGTCGCTTTCAGGTGGTGAAAGTAGAAGAACCAGACGAAGAAAAAGCCATCGATATGATGCGCGGTATCTCACCCAGCTTACAAAATCATCATAAAGTGCGCATTTTGGATGAAGCCGTTGTTGCCTCTGTCAAATTGTCTCATCGTTATATTCCAGGCCGTCAATTACCAGATAAGTCCGTTAGCTTATTAGATACAGCCTGTGCTCGTGTTGCCTTAAGCCAATCGTCTACCCCTTCTGCCATGGAAAATGCCCAGCGCCGAATTGAGACCGCGCAACGCACCATTGATAAATTACAGCGCGAAAATATCGCCACCGGCGAACACGAAGAAACGTTGTCGGCACTGAACGATGAAAAAGCCAACGCCGAAGCGTTGCTTGAAACCCTCACGGCGCAACGCGAAGAAGAAAACACGGTTATTACCGAACTGAAAGCGGTATACGATCAAATTGATCAACACTACAACCAGCTCAACGGCGAGACGGTAGAGAACGACACCACAAACAGTGAAGACACCACAGACAGCGAAAACGCATCTGACACTGCCGAACCTGAAACTCAAGAGGAAAGCAGCGCCGCAGCCGACATCGACCTACCCGCTCTGCAAGCTCAGTTAAAAACCTTGCAAGAAAAGTTGGCCTCGATTCAAGGTGAATCGCCGTTAATGCAGCCCAACGTAGATGAACAAGCCATTGCCGAAGTCATCGCAAACTGGACCGGTATTCCCGTAGGGAAAATGGTCTCTGACGAAATTACGAACATTCAAAATTTAGCAAGCCGACTCGAAGAGCGTGTCATTGGTCAACCTCACGCCCTACAAGCCATTGCCCAAGCGGTACAGACCTCACGGGCAGGCCTGACCGACCCAAGAAAGCCAGTGGGGGTATTCCTGTTTTGTGGCACCAGTGGCGTGGGTAAAACCGAAACCGCGCTGGCATTGGCCGATCAACTCTTCGGCGGAGAGCAAAACATTACCGTCATTAACATGTCGGAATTTAAAGAAGAGCACAAAGTCTCTATGCTGTTAGGCTCACCTCCAGGGTATGTGGGTTACGGTGAAGGCGGCGTATTAACCGAAGCCGCTCGCCGGAAACCGTATTCGGTGATTTTGCTGGATGAAATGGAAAAAGCCCACCCGGGTGTACAGGACGTGTTCTACAACTTATTTGATAAAGGCACCATCAAAGATGGCGAAGGTCGTGATATCGACTTTAAGAACACTGTTATCATTATGACCTCCAATGCCGGTGAAGACGCCATTCGCGCCATCATGCAACAAGTGGAAGAAAAACCCGAACCAGAGGTTTTACTCGACAACATTCGCCCACACTTGCTGCAACACTTTAAGCCGGCCTTCCTTGGTCGCGCCAACGTCATTTCCTACTACCCGTTGGAAGACGACGACTTAATGAAAATTGCGCAAATTAATTTGCGTAAAATCGAAAAGCGTGTGCGCAATCATTACGGTGCATCGTTCGATTATCATGAAGACGTGTTACTGCACATTGTGGCGCGCTGCCAAGAGTCAGACATTGGCGCACGGAATATCGAAAATATTCTTAATAAAACCCTTCTGCCCGAATTAGCATCAGAATGTTTGAATGCCATGGCGAATGAAGCACCGATCAATCACGTTGCCATCGGCGTCTCGGAAGAAGGCGAATTTAACTATACGTTAAGTTAATTCCTTTACCCCACACTCAACGGAACTGCACCCATGGAGATGAATATGAATAGCAACATGAATCTCCATCGGGCCGCTTCCCTGAAACGAAACTTCACTTTCACTGTACCGGGACTTTCCGGTTAGTCAGTGCCAACCGCCAAGGAATTAATCATGTCTCGCGCCACCACCACTGCATCCAGCACGTTTTCATCGGGTGACGAACAAAGCCCCACCCCAATTAACACACCCGTCCTTAAAGTTGCCATACTGGGTGATTTTAGTGGTCGTCAAAATCAGGGGCTGTGTGAACCAGAAACCATTGCCACTCGCACGATATACCACCTGAATAAAGATAATTTCGACAATATTTTCAATCGCATGAAAGTCCGCTTGCAATTGCCTTTCATGGATAACACCATCGAGTTTTTCGAATTTGACGATTTACACCCAGACTACCTATACAGCCGTGTACCGTTATTTGAGCGCTTTATTGAACTGCAAAAACAATTACTGACTCCATCCCAATTTGATACGGCTGCCCGAGAAATCCAAAGCTGGGCGCACTACGAAGCGCCGAAAGCAGAAGCGGCTCCGAATACCGACAATACCGATGCGGCAGCAACGGCCTCTCACAGTAGTGATTCGTTATTAGATACCCTGTTAGGCAATAGCCAAGCGGTGCAGTCTTCATTGGAAACCACCGAGCAAAAAATCAGTGCCCTGATTAAAAGTATTGTTTCCCCTTATGTGGAGTCTCAAGACGACCCTCGGCAAGATGCCTTACTCGACGCCCTTCTCGCAGCCACCAATGAATCCATGCGTAAAATCATGCATCAAAGTGATTTTCAATCATTAGAATCCAGTTGGCGCGCCATTTATTTTCTTCTCCGCCGTTTAGAAAGCAGTGAACTCGTGCAACTGCATTTAATTGATGTGAGCAAAGAAGAACTGCTGGCCGATTTGGAAGCCGCTGATGGGGATTTAGAAAACGCCGGTATTTTCAAACGCTTGGTCAGCACCCAAACCAGTTACGGTGAACGCCCCTTCAACCTAGTTCTTGGTGATTTCTATGTGGAAGATACCATTGCAGATATTGGCCTGATGATTGATTTGGCCACCATTGCCGAAGCCACACAAGGGGTATTCGTCGGAGGCGCCAGCAGTAAAATTGCCGGCTGTCCAACCCTGGCCGGCTCAACCGACCCCGACGACTGGTACTACCCGCTTTCTGACGACTTTAAAGATGGCTGGAACGCCCTGCGTGAATACGACGCGACCGAACATACCATGCTCGTTGCGCCACGCTTTTTACTGCGCCTGCCTTACGGCACACAAACCTCGACTATTGATTGTTTCGATTACGAAGAGTTGGCACAAGATGGCACCCACAAGTATTACTTATGGGGCAACGGTGCCTATGCTGCAACACTGCTGTTGTGTGAAAACTATCTCGCTCATGGGCCAACCATGAGCCCGAGTCAACACACAACGCTGGGCAATATGCCACTGCACGTGTTCAAGCAATATGAAAGTAATCACGTTAAACCCTGTGCAGAGGCTGTACTCACCGATACCAGTGCCAAAGTCTTTCGCCAAGCCGGCATCTGCGTCATGCGCTGCCCACAAAATCAGGATCACGTGATGATCCCGCATTTTATATCGCTGCATGAAGAAGGTATTTTAAAAGGCCCATGGAGAGCGTAATCCACGCTCTCTCTTCTAATAACTCAAAAAGCGAAAGATAAGCACTTAGATCAAACATATAATGAAAAGCCTATGCTGCGTGCTTTTTTGAACTGTTTGATCTATAAAATTTACTTTTTATTCTATTTCAGAATCATCTAGATTCAACCCACTTTTATATCACCCCATTAAGCAATTCTCTCCGCCATTTAAGCAACTCTCTCTGCTATCGATCTCAGTTAATTCATCCTTCGGATTTTAAACGTTCGAATCGTACATTTGATTGAAAGCGTTTTTCATTTTTATTATTTTAAATGGCACGATTTTGCAACCAATCACAAATAAAGCGGGCAAGATCACTCTATTAACGTGGTTTGATTAGCATCTTTAAAAGCCATATTTCAAATAAAATAAATTTTTCTAAAAACACTTTATTATAAGAGCTGAATCGTTATAAAGGATCAATCCGAGTGAATTGATGGCTGCTACATGAAGTGATAAGCTCAGATTGGTTTTTGAACATTTTTATAAAACCTATACGACACAAGATAAGTACGAAACAAAAATTAGTACGAAACAAAATTAGTACGACATAAAATTAGCACGACAAGATAACTGTGGAGTAAGCATCATAGCTTTTTTCTTTTAAACAAGAAGACCATTTTGATTACACAGGAGAATCTAATGGTGGACGCGCAAAACTCAACTGTAACGGATTGCCCTATCTTTGTAGTTGGACCATTACGCTCAGGCACAACCATGCTCAGGCTAATGCTAGATCATCACCCAGACATGAATATTTTTGGGGAGTTCGAATGTGCTGTCTCAGAAGCCATTAATAATCAATGGCCATCGATAGAGCATTATCATGCGTTTTTAAAAACCGACCGTGAATTTGCAGATATGAAATTATCGGTCGACTCCACATTGAATTATGAACAATTAGTAAAAAGTTTTCTTAGGCAACAGTACCTGAGAAACCCTGTTAAAAAAGTGGGCGCTTCCGTACATTCACGTATGGATATGCTTCCCAAAATCTGGCCACAAGCTAAGTTTATTCATCTCCTTCGAGACCCAAGAGATGTTGCCAAATCGTGTATCGGTATGGGCTGGGTAGGCAATGTACATGAAGGCACTCAATACTGGATTAAACCTGAGAGACATTGGGAAGCATTGGAAAAAAGCATCCCAGAATCGCAACGATACACCGTACGCTATGAAGACCTCGTTGCCGAACCCGAAAAAGAATTAAGCAAAATTTGTGACTTTATCGGTGTACCCTATTCCGATGAAATGCTGAACTTGGAAAAAGACACGACATACAGCAGACCAGATGCTCGCTATGCCAATCAATGGAAGAAGAAACTCACCCCTAAGCAAATTTCACACGTTGAATATCAATGCCATGAAATGATGCGCACCCGAGGATACGACATCGCCAGTGATAAGATAGAGAAGCCCTCTATGCTGGAAATGCTGAAAATTCAAATGCAGAGTCGGCTCTATCGCATCTCATTCAATGTGAAACGTTGGGGGTTTTCACTATGGTTGCTGTTCATTATCAGTAAACGCCTGGGGTTAAAATCCCTTAAAGACTCGTGCCAATTACGCATTAACAAAATCACTGTACGCTATTTAAAATAACATTGGAGAATGGCAATACGGTTAATAGTAAGAGTCTTAACAGCAATAGCCTTAACAACAACACTTTTAATAGCAATACTTTTAAAAGCTGCAAAGAATATTAAGGCATTTGCACCTAGTGATGGTAGTTAATAAACTCCTCAAAAGGCAAAGGCTTACCCAATAGAAAACCTTGAAAGGCATCCACTTCCAAGGTTTTCAAACAATTGTACTGGTCATCCTTCTCAACCCCTTCTGCAATAACATTCAAATCCAACAAATGAGCGACCTCTTTAACGGAACTCACGATAGCCCGATTCACAGGGTCTGAAGTAATATTTTCAATAAATGACATATCAATCTTAACAGAATCTATCGGCAACTCTCTTAAATACGACAAAGAACTCATTCCCGTACCAAAATCATCCAGCGAAAACCGAAATCCAAGCGATCGGGCTTTTGACATAAATTCACGAGCCTTAACAAGATTAGACACAGCAGCAGTCTCTGTAATCTCAAAAGATATATTTTCTGCGGGAATATTATACTCTTCCACCAATTCGGATATTAAGTGCAAATAGGCCACATCCGTAATTGTATGCGCAGATAAATTAATATGTAAACGAGGAAATGTTTGACCCGCACTACTGTTATAATATTGAGCAGTACTTTTTAAAGTATTCTCAACCACCCAGCTATCAATACGATTAATTAAGCCAAACCGCTCTGCCGCTGGAAGAAAACGTCCCGGCAACAAAAATTCACCTTTTTTGTTAAACATTCGAATCAGCACCTCCCAAGAATAAATCTCTTTCGTGCTCACTTCACGAATAGGATGAAAGTACAATCGGAACAAATCATTTTCAATGGCTTCATTGATATCGGAAATGCTACGCATTTGCAAACGCTGCGTTTCTAAAACCTCGTTGTCATTACTGTGCACCTGAATTGAATTTCTGCCCATTTCTTTGGCTGCATAACAAGCCGCATCCGCATCACTGAGAACTTCAGAAATTTGATTAACATTTTGGTTAATACTCACCAATCCAATACTGACACCAACTCGAAATATTTTATCTTCCCAAGCAAACCGATATTCACGTATTTTTTGCTGTAACTTGTAAGCAATAGCTTCTGCGCCAGAGATTGAGCAACCATTTAGCAATACCGCAAATTCATCCCCCCCCAACCTTGCCAACGTATCCCTGGAGCGTAACATTTCACTCATTAATTGAGATAATTGCTTGAGCAATTGATCACCGGCTAAATGACCACAAGTATCATTAATCACCTTGAATTGATCCAAATCCAAATAAAGTAAAGAAGACTCGGTTCCATCTCGTTTCGACGAGAGAATACAACGCTCTAAACGCACCTCCATTTCATCGCGATTTACCAAACCTGTGAGCGCATCGTGAGTACTCTGCCATTTCAAACGTTCTAACTGTGCTTGCTTTTCACTCACATCACGAAGGGTAATAACACTTCCTGTAATAACACCGTCAGTACAAACATCGTCAGTACAAGCACCGTCAGTACAAACACCGTCAGTACAAGCACCGTCAGTACAAGCACCGTCAGTACAAGCACCGTCAACAACAGTGAGGTCAGTCAAACTGGAAGATTTCAGCGGCACAATAGAAAATTCAATATAAATATTTTTCCCGTATTGCGTTTTTAATGTAAAGGGCCTTGACGATTTTAAACAGGGTTCATCCTCATCATGACAACGATGAATAAGTTCTTCAATATCAACGACGTCGCCCTCTTCCTCAATCAAATGCAAGCGCTTAGTGAGCTTTTTCCCCAGCATGTCATCGCTTTCCCTTTCCATCAGTTGCAATGCAGCAGGATTAATGTACTCCACCACATGCTCCGCATTGAGACGCACTACCCCCTCCGACACCAATTCCAGTGTCGTTTGCGCCTGAGTTTTTTCCACGCTTAAGGCATACTGTGAACGTGTAAAATCTGTAGTATCGTAAAAAATGATGGTGTAGCCGTCAAAATAGCCACTCGCATTAGTATAAGGAGAAATTTGACACTGATAGTAACGATTGGCAATCTCAACCTCAATACATTGCGTCGCCAATGCTTCTTTTGCACGTTCAATAAAGGGTTGAAAATCGGGTATGCTACTTTTCCACTGTATCGCAAAAAATAAATCATCAATCTTAATTTTTTTGGCATCAAACAATACCGCACACTTACGGGTAAAGCGCTGAATTCGATAGTCAGTGTTGATTAAAAAAAAGGGGATATCCAGCGATTCTTGAATATTATTCAAATCACTCGACATTCTTGACTGTTCAGCACTCTTTATAGAATACTCTTCATTTACCGTGATTAATTCTTCATTCGTCGACTGCAACTCTTCGTTAACCGTTTGCAGCTCTTCATTAGTACTTTGGTATTCTTCATTAGACGATTGCAACTCTTCATTATAGACTTGCAGTTGCTCATTGGCAGATTCCAACTCTTCAATCACCGTCTGTAGATTTTCACGGGTAGCATTAAGCTCATGCTCCATTTGAAGAAGAGACGACTCACCCTCACCTTGGACAATTTGACTTACCTCACTGGCCGCCACTTTGAGGTAAGATACACACACCAAATTATCGTATGCACCCTTTAAAGGGCGAACAGATAAACGAATACAAATTGGCTTTCCTTCAATAGGTAAATATTGTGATACACCATTACACACCTCTCCTGTTTGACGAACCCGATAAACCAAGGCTCGACACTCAGCACGTAATGGAGGAGAAATCATTTCAAACAAATCGGTATTCACAAAGCCGCCTTTACTGGAAATAATAGGCAAATAATCTCCATGGGCATAAATCATCGCATTTTTACTGTCTACCACAATTGAGGCAGGAATAAAACTCATATTCAATGACTTAAGAATCGAGCGTTCTTTATCTAGGGTGTTGGCTCTAGTGATAGATTCACCCACCAATGGTTTTACATCCCTTTGCCTTAAAGAAGAAATAACAAGCCCAGCTGCATCGTTTTGTTTTTTTTGAAATACTTTATCTCCTTTACTGACCACCCCAAATAATTCATGACCAGATACATCCTCTGAACAACCTAAAAACAGCAACCCGGTTTCCATATTGAGTGCATAATGAAACATTTGAATTAATTCGTCTTGCAAATGCGCATCAAAATAGATGAGCAAGTTACGGCAAGAAATGATATCCAAACGTAAAAACGGCGGATCAGAAAATATATTATGCACAGAAAAAACAACTTTTTCACGAATATAACGGCGAACCTGGTACTCGCTAGCCTCCTTCGATTCATCAAAGTAGGATTCGCACCACCCCTCTGGCAGATTACTGAGTTTTTCTATGGGATAACACGCAGCCCGGGCAACTCCGATGGCTTTATCAGAAATGTCTGTGGCCAAGATTTTATAATCAAACGTGTTTGATTGTTCTTTTTTTATCTCCTCAAAGATCATAGCGATGGTATAAGCTTCTTCTCCGGTAGCACAGCCTGCCACCCACACCCGCATAAATTTAGGAGCAGGCATGGCGTTTAATTTCTCTACCAAACAATCTTTGAAAGCATCAAATTGCTCTACATCTCGATAAAACTCTGACACCACAATAAACGCATCTTGAACAAACGCTCGAACTTCTTCTTCATTGCTTTTTAAATATTCAAAATAATCCTCTAGCGATACAATACCCTTTACCGCCAAACGTCGATACAACCGCCGCTTGATTGTCGACTGTTTATAATGGGAAAAATCAATCAACGTCGCCCGAGCAACCAAATTCAGAATGGCATCGTAATGCGATTCTTCTCGAACACCAAATTCAGAGCCCTCTTCAGGTATACCCTCGTTAATAATGTTAGATAATTGCTGCCCCAACACTTCTGGCGCCCCAATCACGTCCACCATATGAGTGGCAATTGAAGCGCTTGGCATACCGTCATAGTCAGCGTGTTTAGGATCTTGCGCAAACACCAAACCACCCGATGCACGAATATCTCCCACACCTTCGGCACCATCTGAACCCGTTCCAGATAATACCACCGCAATAGAATAACGACCTGAATTTTGCGCCAATGAAGAGAAAAATTTATTGATATTCGGCTTGGGAAACGGGCCTTTTCCTGGCGTGGATAAAAAGATGCGATTGTGCTCTATTTGCACATCGGCATTCGGCGGTGAAATAAATAAACACCCAGAACAAATAGACTCACCATGCGTAATTTGACGTACGGTCAAATCGGTATCTTTCGATAAAATCTCTGCCAACTTACTTTCATGCACCGGTGATAAATGTTGGCAAAGAATAAAACAGGCTTTGTAATTTCGGATATTTCTCAGTAGCTTACGACAGGCATCCAACCCACCAGCAGAAGCACCAATTCCAATAATTAGCGTCTTTTCTTCTTCTGAAGAGGGGCTACAATCGTTGCTTGAAGACATCTGAACGAATTCACTATCCGATGTGGCGCTCATTCTTTAGCTCCTGGATCGAAAATACTGCAACAATCGCAAAGCCTTTGTAGGCTCTGCGCCCATAGTACTGATGCTTTCTTGACCTGAAAAATAATCCTTAAAACCGGGATTATCCTTTACTTCGTTATCGACATTCACAAACCCCATGCTCCAGTCACCAAACATCCTTTTTTCCAGTGGCTCATCAATTAATATTTTGACATGTGTATGACGCAGATCCCGCTCAATAGAGGTAAACAAAGAGCGAACCGAATCCGAAGGCCCTTCAATTAACTGAATAAAAGAACGATCTTTGTACAACAACAACCCTGATATGGATAATACTTCGTTTTTATTACGAGCCTGATCCAACAATTCAACTAATTCTGGAAAACTCATCAATCTAACGGCAGTAGAAATGTAAACAATGTGATGCAACATGCATCCTCTCCCTGATTTTTACTTTTTAAAACAGTTATTTTAACCCTTTAAAAATCAAACTGCACAATTCAAAAAAACCAAAATAAAAGAGCGGGAATTATTTTTTACCATAGCATACCCGCATAACAAAACACCCACACAACAAAATACCCAAACCGCATTCTCATCACACCCCATTATTTCAGAGAAAGTGCATCACGCCAGTTGCAACGCTTTTAATATTGATACGACTTTCATCACCATTGGGTTTTCCATTTCATACCACTCCTTTTCAACACTCCTTTTCAACACTCCTTTTCAACACTCTTCTTCAACAACAAAGCATCGCTATTAATAAATCATTTACACCAATCAAAAATTCTTTTTTAAGAATAAATAGAGCACTGCAATCAACAAAAAATGCCAATGGATTCAAAAAATGATTAATGATTTCAGAAAACACCAATGAGGAAATAGTTAACAACTTCGTCACTTTATAAACATAGAAAATCACAAACGGAAGATTATGGCGCCAAGATGAGGAGTTTTCTGAAAAAAAGAACCAATTTGATGAACAATTAGTATATTTTTGTGCTTGCCGAGTCGCGTAAAGCCTATTCTCAGCAACAACGATAATTTTGCAATCATGCCTGAATCCGCATGTTTCAGTAGAAATGATTATATAAATTGTAACGATACACGTTATAGAACCAGCTTGATCCATTAAGGGTGTTACTATGAAACCATTAAAATCTATGCTCCTGAGTGCAGCCATTGCTACTGCGTTTTCTCCAGGGTTATCTCACGCACAAAGTGGCCTACAAACCCTAGAAGAGGTCAGGCCGTCCATTCAATTCCCAAGAATGTCGGACCGTGAAAAGCGTTTTTTGGTCGAACAAGCGCAAATTTTACTCAGAGATCTCTATGTCAACCGCCAAAGTAAACAAGCCTTTTACGAGGGTGTGATTGACCCGGTACCTGCTGTGGCCGAGTTACTGGAGAATGTCGACGAATTAAGCGTTGAAGAAGTAGAGCTGGCATTGTTTACCATTTTTGCCGCACAACGTGATTTACACCTTAATTATATTTTCCCATCACCCTATTCTAATTTCACCAGTTTCCTACCATTAACGTTTACACGTACGGTTGATTTTCCTTTTTTAACCGAAGCGTCTATTTTAAAGTTTTCTAAAGTTCGCATTAATTCAATCAATGCCTCTCTATTCGAAGAGTTTGCATCTGACCAAGCCGTTCCAGACGTTGGCGATGTAGTATTGTCCTATAACGGACTGCCGATTCGCGACGCCATAGAAGAAGAACAAAAAACGGCTCAAGGCGCGAATGATTTTGGTGGCTTTACTCGTGCCATTGGACAAATGACGTTTGTTCGCCATTTATTAACGCCAGTGCCTGAAGAAAATGAAGTCACTATCACTTTAAAAGCGTCGGGTGAAGGTTCTCGCCCTAAAGGGGAAGTCTACAGTATTACTTTGCCATGGTTGACAGAGACTCCCTTTACCGCCGAAAGCACACCAAATGCACTATCAACGCCAAGTGCCTTATCAACCCCAAGTACGTTGTCAGCACCATTAACCGAAGGCGTTTTGCGTAACGAAGCACCAGAAAAAATTAACCTTCGTGAACTCATTCAAAGTAAGGAATTATGGCAGGAAGAGTTTAATCAATTTACCGATGCGTATGATTTAGAGCGCAAAACGGAATACCCTTCCAATCCTACCGCAGAACCCACATTAAATTGGGGAATCATCAGCAACGAGTACGGTGATTACGGTTATTTGCAATTGGAAAGTTTTGTTCCGGCCTTAGGCAATGATGTAACCTTAGCCGAAGCTCAGCGTATTATTTATGAAGAATTTGGCGATACCAAAGGGCTGATTTTTGATGTTCGAAATAATGGCGGTGGCTCTGTTGACCTTGCAGACCGTTTGTATCAATTATTTATGCCAACCACGGCACAAGCACCTGGCGGTCGAGTATTGAATACCGATTTAAATCGCACCCTGCTGAATGAAACGTTGTTTAGAGATATTTTCAGCCAAGACTGGGTCGATAACATCAATGCGGTTGCAGGCACTGATGCTCTTTACAGTGCGGATGCGCCGTTCACAGATCAAGGCAGAGCCAATCAACTGGGTCAGTCGTACTACAAACCTGTTGCCGTATTGGCCAACGCACGCAGTTATTCTGCCTCTGATTTATTTACCTGTTCCATGCAAGACAATGAAGCAGCATGGGTGTACGGTGAAGATCCAAGAACCGGAGCCGGTGGCGCCAACGTTTGGGAGCATGATATTTTCAATTTAGTGCTGCCAGAAGTCTTTCCTCCACTGCCGCTGGACCACAGAATGCGTGTTTCTTGGGGTCAGTTAGTACGCTTTGGGAAAAACGAGGGGGGCATCATCGAAGACTTTGGGTGTGAAGCCGACATAAACGTCAGCCAAACCACCGACGATTTATTCAACAATAACGTTGATCAAATTAAAACCATTACGCAAAGTCTGTTTTTGCGCAATTTTGATAAACGTTACTACGCCAATGTGGAACCTTCCACAGGCCCTGGCAGTGTGATTGTGGATGCCGAAAACGCCAGTTATGACTTGACCGTTTCTAACACCAAATTAATCAACGTTTACTCTGATGGCGAATTGGTAGACAGCGTGCCGGTTTATACGGCATTTAAGCCTCGCAGTGTTTCAGTGGCGTTGAATACCCTTGCCACCGGCAGCAATAACATTACTTTCGAAGGTGTCGATTATTTTGACAAAACCGTGTGGAATGTTAAACGCCAGTTTGTTGCCTATGAAACCAAGCTTGTGATCGACGAAAGCGGTTACGAGAAATCGTTCTCTGACGGCATCACCAGCCCTATGACTATCATCAACAACACGGCTCAACCCGGCTGGACGTTGGCAGAGCCTTACTTACAGGTTGGCTTTAACCCCACTTATGTTGATAACGTCAATTCCGATGCCACAGTGTTACTCGACCTGACCAATCTTGAAACCGCTACGCTGGCCTTTGAGATGGAAATTGATACCGAAGCCTTCTTTGACTTCATCGATGTCTACGTGGAAGACCAAGAGGGTAATCGCCAAACCGTATTGCGTACCAGTGGTGCCATTCGCTCTCAACCTTATGATGCGGATATTTCAGAATTTGCCGGTAAGGATAATGTGGTTCTGCATTTCCTATTCACCAGTGATGGCAGTGTCACCGCCCCAGGTGTTCGTTTAGAAAACTTCTCCATCACCGCCGGTGTTGAACGCGAGTAACCCTTTCGGTTTTTATGTACTAAGAGATTTTAACGTATCTGGGCTTTAAAAACCCAATGCGTTAAAACCCAGGAATAAAAAAACAAGGTATAAAAAAAGCCGCACTGTTTGACACAAGTGCGGCTTTTTTATTTTACAAAATTAAAACCTTATACAAAATCCAGAATACAAAAGCGATTACCCGTCTTGTTCTAAACGCTTTTGTACCGCAACGCACTCTTCTTCCGATTGAGAGAGCTTCTTCAAGGTTTTTACAGCAGTACCCGGCATATTCTCTAGTGCCGCCAACTCCAACATCTTTTGTTGTGCCTTCAAACTGCACTGACGTGGAATCAGGTTACTGGCATAAGTTGACAACATCACCGGCGTCAATGTCTCTGCCAACTCAGGAATGGCATTAACAATGGTATCGGTAAACGCCAAATGTTCTTCATGTTGCTCCAACGGAAACAATGCGCGCGTGATACTGCGCATCTGAGTATACGCGTATTCTGTTTTCGGATTTTGCGCCTCGGATATCCATTGTGCTTTCACCGAGTTATCCGGCACCACAATACTGGCCAGTATTTTATTTAATTTTGCATTGGAAGAATTGTCTTCTTTGCTGAGTGTTTCCACCCATTGCTGAGCAGACTCTTGTTGCTCACGCATCAGCGCTTTTACCACCGTCCAACGATCATCCAGCGTGAGGTCTTTTCCAGCCAGCAACGCTTCGGCCTCAGCTATGGATTTTGGTGAGTGCAACATCGATAACCACATACCAAACCACTGACGCTTCACGGCACCAGTACTGTTTTGGTAACCATGCCATGCCATGGCTTCTAGCTTGCCTTGGTATGACTTGGCTTGAGCGTTAATTTCTGAATTATTAACGCCCCCCACAACCAGATAACCATAGGCTCGGTTGGTATTGCTTAACTGCCCTTGTAATAAAGAACTGTTTTGCTCTTTTGGTAAATAATTTAGGGCTAAATCTAGGTAATCGATGGCAGACAATTCTCCGGCTCTAACAGACTCAATCAAGCTCCGCCAAATCATGCCGCGCTCAACAGCACTGTCAAAATCGCCAAAGTGTTTCTGAAGATAAGCAACGTCTTTTTGCCCCAATAAAATCTGCACGAACGTGTGATCAGAAACATTCGGCAATACAAATGCCGGGCAGGCTTTCCCATTTAACGCCTTCAAGACATTGCTTTTTTCACGAACGGTGACATCAACCGTTGAGCGCTCGCCGGCATCACTCACCAACAGCACATCCAAACCGTGCTCACGAATGGCACCGCTGACGTTAGCCGGACGCTGAGTTAAGTCAAAACGAGTAATTTTGCCCTGCTCGCACATTACCTTGGCTTGCAACGCATTCACCCCAGAGGTTTTTAACCACTGATCCGTCCACTGTGACAAATCCCGATTCGCCGCCTGACTGAGTGAACCAATAAAATCGGTGAGTTCCGTATTTTTCCAGGCGTAGGTATCGAAATAATTCACCAAGCCTTGACGGAACGTGTCTGGCCCAAGCAAGTGCATTAACTGAATTAAACTGGAGGCCCCTTTCGCGTAAGTAATGCCATCAATACTGGCCATCACTACTTCCGTATTGGGGATATCCTGCACAATCGGGTGAGTGGTAATCCACTGATCTTCGTTGTAGCCCCACGATTTACGATTGGTCGAAAACGTGACCATAGCACCGGTGTATTCAGTAGCATTCGCGGTGGCAAAATTTCCCATTAAATCGGCGAAGCTTTCATTCAACCAAATATCGTCCCACCAGCGCATGGTGACCAAATCACCAAACCAGTGGTGTGCCATCTCATGCATTACCACCACGGCCATGGTTTGACGATCTTTGGTATTTTTTTCACGACGAGGTTGTAAACGCTCGGTGAACGTTACGGCACCCACATTTTCCATCGCACCAAAAACAAATTCCGGCACTAAAATCTGGTCGTACTTCCCAAAGGGGTAGTCGTATTCAAAATAGCCTTCGAAAAAATCAAACCCTTGACGAGTAACTTTAAACCACTCTTCAACGTCGACAAATTCGGCGTAACTTTGACGAGCGAACAAGCGTAAAGGCACACGAAAAGTCTCTTCTTCTTCCCACATTTTGTAGGGGCCCGCGTGCAGCGATAACACATAGGTGCTAAATGGCGTGGTTTTAGCAAACGACCAACGCTTGCGCCCATCGCCGACCTCTTCAATAGACGTTTCACGAGTCGCACTGATCACTTGCCAGTGGCTGGGGGCTTCTACGTCTAATTGATACGTTGCTTTCAAATCTGGCTGGTCAAAACCTGGAAAGACTTTATTGAAATCCCACGCTTCAAATTGGGTAAACAAGTAGGTTTCTTGATCGACCGGATCTTGAAACCAATGCAAACCTCGTCCATCACGACGATAGGCATGTGTGTATTCCACCTCAACGGTGTTTTTCCCCTCACGCAATGATTCGGGCAATACCGTAATAAACACACCGTTGTAATCTACGTTTACTGGTGCGCCGTTTACCACGACCTTACTCACTTCTCCCTCAACGAAATCAAAAGTAAGGGGGGCTGTTGCCTCCTTCAATGAGAAATGAATCGCCGCCGTTCCCGAAAACGGAACGTTTTCAGCCGGTAAACGGATGGACAAGTCATAATGCACATCACTGAGACGTGCTGCCCGCACGCGCGCGTATTCTCTTTCCAGTAATACGTCATTCTTACGGGTTTGATAATGGGTGATTTCTGGTACAACGCCTTTTGGTACAATACCTTTTGGTACAATGCCTTTTTCTTCTGGAGCTTGAGTAGAATCCACGCAAGCGGTCAAAACACATGCCAACAAAAACGTCGACACTGTGCGAGAGATAATTCGAAAATAATTCATAAATAGCCCTAAATATCGATTTCCGGAACCAAGCATGACATTGACTTATTAGACAACTTTTTCACTCGGCGAATGGATCCCTGACAGTGTACAAAAATCTCTACAGAAAAAAATGATCGAAATACTTTAGCGCGTTTTTATTAAACACCTAGATCAAAAAGCAGACAACTGGCACTCCAATCCAAATCTTTTTCTCAAAAAAATTTTTTAAGCCCGGCAAAATACTCCCACTCGACACGACTTACTCACAAAAACCTCGGAATCTGTGGTGAATTTGTTATCATCCTTCACCATCGCCACTTGGCTAATCTCCCGTTAGATTTCATGCGCATTAGCATCGTGAAATAACGTGTTATGGCACCACGGCTCGCGCCCTATACCATCGCCAAGTTCTTCTTTTGATCTTACACAAACGATAACGGTCACAATGCTCAGTTCGAACGCCCTTAACCAACTTACCCAACTAAAAAAAGATATTCGCGCCAGCAAAGACTACGCCGAGGGTGTAGTAAGAGGCACTCAAGGCCGCTACGGCTTTGCGATGCTTGACGATGGCCGCGAAGCTTTTATTAACCCAGATCAAATGCAGCGAGTTTTTCCTGGCGATCGGGTAGAAGTTACCCTGACCAGTAATGACAAAGGCCAACTGGAAGCCACGCTCGAAAAACTCATTCGCACCGAGCTCAAAGAGTTTGTAGGAACCTACCTAGTTCGAGGCAAAGGCCATTTTGTCATCCCTGATGTAAGCCAGTTAAATCGCTGGGTCTTTTTACCACCGAAAAGTCGTGCTGGCGCCAAAGACGGTGAGTACATCCGTGCCCGCATTACTCGTCACCCATTCGAAGACGGTAAAGGCCAAGCCCGCGTGGTAGATCGTATTGGCGCGCCCACCGATGAAGCCATTGAGCGAAAATACATCCTCAGTAAGTTTCAATTACGCCACCAATGGCGTGAACCTCACAATGCGCAATTAGAACAAGTTATCGCCAATCCGGTCATCACCCCCGATGGATTAGAACGGACTGATCTCACTACACTGCCGTTTGTCACGATTGATTCAGAAACCACTCGCGACATGGACGACGCATTATTCGCACGCGAAACCGAGAACGGCCTAGAAATCATGGTGGCAATTGCCGACCCTTCCGCCGGTATCCCATGGGACAGCGCTCTGGGTAAAGAAGCATTGAGCCGTGGCCAAACCGTGTACTTACCCGGACAAAGCGTTCCCATGTTGCCCGAAGCACTGTCTCACGACATCTATTCACTGGTGCCAAATACACCACGGCCTGCAGTAGTCTGTACCTTATCGGCCGACTCTGAAGGCAACATTACGCACTTTGACTTTAGCCTTGCCACCATTCAATCTGCGGCAAAACTCTCCTACGATGGTGTCTCAGAATTTTTAGATACCCCCGAAAAGGCATCGCTTGAACTGGATGAATCCATTCAACACTCACTCACGCTATTGGCAACCTTTGCCAAGGCTCGGCTGCAATATCGCCAGCAACACGCCTTAGTAATGGCAGAGCGTACCGACTACGACTTCCGCTTAAATGCCCAAGGCAAAATTGAAGAAATTATCCGACTAGAGCGCAACAGCGCTCAAAAATTGGTGGAAGAAGCCATGCTGGCCACCAATGTGTGCGCAGGCCAATTTTTTGCTGAAAAAAACAGCAATGGTCTCTTTTCAAGTCATGCGGGTTTCCGTCCAGACCGTGCAGAGCAGGTCAGCCGACTCCTAAAAGCGCACCTTGGGGACGAAGCAAAAAGCATCGGAGAGGACTTCACCACTCTCGACACCTACCGAACATTGATTCAACGCTTACAAGCCAATAATGAGCACACCACTTTGCTTGCCGCATTGAAACGCCAATTAAAGCCCAGTGAATTAAGCCTCTCACCACAACCTCACCTGGGGTTAGGGTTTGACTTTTATGCGAATGTCACATCGCCGATTCGCCGAATTCAAGACTTCTACAATCACTTGCTGATCAAATCATTATTAAGTGAGCAAACCACCTCTTCACTGCGAGAAGAACAATTAGAAGCTCTGAAAGAGGTCAACAGCAATGGCCGCACTGCCTGTCGGCAAATGGAACTGTGGTTAGTGTGCCAATACATGCAACAGCACATCGGCGCGGAATACGATGCGCAGGTGGTCATGGTCAATAGCCAAGGGATTGGGGTACGTGCAGAGGCAAACGGTGTAGAAGCCTACGTTCAATTACGCGAGCGCCCAGCCAAAAATAAAGGGGACAGTAACAAGGGAGGCAACGGTAAAGGAGACAACAGTAAAGGAGACAACAGTAACTCGAAGGCTGTACAAAAAGTCGACTTTAACCCAGACCTATTGACCTTGAGCGTCGACGACACTACTTACGCTCTGGATCAGTCGGTAAAAATCAAAATTCAGTCGGTCGACTTAGAAAAACGCCAAATTACGGCACAACTTGTCCCTCCGGCTCCGTCAAAGCAAGAAAGCGACTTCACTGAGACCACTGAGTTATCGTAACTCATCATGACTTGTAAGACGTGATGACTTGTAAGACGTCATTCTCTTAACGGAACGCCGTAATCAATATGGCCGCTCTATCGATAGAGCGGCCTCTCAATAGGGCGTACGTAAAGCACGCCATACTCATCGAACATACCTTTTACTTCCCCAGTATCGATCATCTCCTTGAGCACTTTAGTAATGGCTTGCTCGTATTTCAGAAAAGAAGATCGTTGAGACAACGTGAAATACACATCCTCACCATGGGTGGAAAAATTGGCACGAACGAAACTATCTTCCAACCCTAAATACTCCACAATGGTGGAAAAATACCAAGGCTCCGACAAGACTACATCCACTCGGCCCGATAACAACATTTTAAAACGCTGTATTTCCGAGTCCACAACAAACTTTCTCAAGTGTTTATCGGAATCAAAGGGTTCAAAATACTTTACCCCGGTAATGGTTCCGATACGGTATTTGGCTAAATCCTCATAACGATTAATCGTAATAGATTTACCGGGTAAATGAAAAAAATGAATTTGCTCTGTATGAATGGGGGGTTCTAAGTACCGAAGGTAACGTTCTCGTGTTTTCCCTCTGTACAACAACCCCATAAAATCCAAATCACCCGTTTCCATCATTTGAAGACAATCATTAAAAGAACAGGTTTTATACTGCGTCTGCCAACCCATCTTTTCAGCAATACGCCGGGTGATGTCTAACGTCACGCCTCTACGAGGTTCAACACCAGACTCTCGCTGATGTTTTTCTTCAATAAGCGGAGGGGCCTCCTCCAGAGGAATCAATAAAATGGGGGAGTTAGGTGCCTTGGAGTGATCCTCCTGAGGCACTGCTGCCATAACGACGACGGGAACTAGGATAAAGACGATGCATATCACCCTCCTCGTAGCGAAGCTCTGATACATTGCTTTCATAATGACGGCCGTATTGAGTATGTTATGGATACACCCTTATTGACCCGATAATGCCGTTACTCTTCTTCTACCATTACGCTGTAATCATTCTTCTTTTAATATTTTTTAGTACTTTTTATCACACTTATCTTACAGTACTTATTTCATAGGCTTTTTCTTAGCACTGTTTTATGATTTGTCTTTTTTAGAAAAACAGTGACACCATGAGGATAGTTAATCATGGTGCATGATCAAATACCAATATTTGAAATAATGTTAAATTCACCACTATTTTTTATGGGATACAAACGTGTTTGCTTGAGGGAAGAAAAGTATTTTTACAAACGCATACAACATACGCCATAAAAATCACCCTTCAAAATAATTTACCAATCTTAAGATTGGCTCACCCTAAGACTTCCTGAATCCTGAACCGTGAATTTTCTTTGATAAACAGGCTCTTTACCATTGCGGCTAAAACGCTTTCCCTGAGTGGTTATTTTCGCGCCACTGTCATCAAAATCCTCCTCCGTCATCGCAACCACCGGTGTTGGTATCCAAATGCAAAACTCAGAATCAGGAGACTCATTCACCCATGCACGACCGCCATGCAGCTCAGCAAATTCATGAACCAAAACCAAACGCAAGCTGGCTTCATTGACTTTCTTCCCTTTCGCACGCAAATTGGCCAGTTCGCTGAATCGCTGAAATTGCGCTCGACGCGCCTCCGCTGCTTCTCCCAAGCCACTGTCAGAGACCTTAAATAAAACACCTCCTTTGCTGTTTTGATACTCCGAAGTCACTGTTAATGTCACCCAGCCTGCCTCCGTTACATCAATAGCACTGCCCACCAAACTGAACATCATCTGCCGTAAGCGTAACCGATCCCCCCAGACAAATTTCACCTCTGTAGAAAAGTTCAGCTTCAATGACTTACGTGTGTTAATTTCGACGGCGTATTTTCGTAACTCACCCATCAAAGTTCGCATATCCACTTGGTGCTTTTGCATTACCATAGAACCAGACTCAATTGTTGATAAGTCCAGAATCTCATCCACCAACGCCAACAGGTGCAATCCATTACGATGGATGGCATCCAATCCCTCACTCACATGAGGGTCCCGTTTAATCTCCGGTTGTTTTAACAAACGATGGGAAAAGCCAATGACTGAATTTAACGGTACTCGCAATTGATGAGACAAACTATTCAAAAATTCCGTTTTCAAACGTCGTTCATTCTCCAATGACTTTAATATCTTTGCTAAAGAGGCTTCACGAGATTGGCCTTTCTCGAAAAGCTCAGCCTCTTTAAAGCGGGAAAAAAATAAGTACAAGACACATACCATCATGAATAAAACCGATTTCATCATCAATGATGCAATCACTGTGGTTTTTTGCACTACATCGAAATACTGCCTATTAAAGAAATGTACACGCCATGTCTTATCAAGAACACGAATAATATGACTGGATGCACTAAGCGACCTTGTCGTATTTCCCCTCTCACCTTCACCTTTTGAACCTGCAACGTTCCCTCCCTCCCACACATTGCTCAGCATATCTTGGGAAGAGTGGTTTTTACGAGAATGATACAGGCTCAGTAAATGAGGATTACCATATAGATGGCGTTCCATACCCCCAATCAGCTCCACAATTCCAATATCAAATACAGAGTGAGAAAGCTGCTGAGCATGAGCAATTAATGACTCAATGGGCAATAACGTCACCACAATCCCTTCAAGATTATCAGGCAAATAACGATATGTTGGAGCACCATTAATCGCCAAGCCATCTTCGGGGAGCGTCGACAGTGCCGGGCTTGATAAAGAGGCCTCTGAACTGGTTATCGTTTGTTTTACTGAATCCTTTTCATACACTGGGTAGGCAAAAGCAATGTACCGTTCATCATCCGCCAATTGGATATCCGGGCTGACCGCAACGCCGTCCACTTCGACTGCATTTTCAAACAACGTAAAATACTCATAATCCGCCAGCAAATTCCAGCCCAACTGAACCGCCTCAAAGTGCTGGGGGTATTTTTGGGATACCACTAAATATTGCTTCGCAGGTTCAGCAGAGTGAATACCACCAGGATGTAAATCCAACACCTTCGTTTTCACATTTTGCAATTCGTCATCTTCAATTTTTTTCAACCATAAGTGTGAAGCTAAATGATGATCGTTGTTGTAATAACGTGTAATAAAATGATGAAAATCTTCTTCCGAAAAAGCAGCATTAGCACGAACAAACTGACCCAAAATTTGAGCCACTTGAACATTTTGGGTAATTGCCGTTTCAATTTCATGAGACAGACCGCGTGTACGTTCAGCATCAATATTACGCTGATGGGTAATAATGGTATGGCGACTTGAAATAAAAACAGCAGAAATAACCGCAGCAACAACGATATAGGGCACCACATGAAAAAAGTAATGCCGAATTTTTGTATGATGAAAGACGTGTAATGTCATGGCAATGGCCACCACTAGCACAACACCATTAAAATTACCCGCCAACCAAATACAAAAAGCCGATTGAGGCGGCATAGAGAAAACTAATTCTTCACCCAGGCTCAATAACCCAAGGAATAAAACAGACGTACACGCTAACGTCGTCAGTGGTGAATACAGTAAAAAAAATCGCCAAAGCAATTTCCGACTTTGAGACAAGCCATAATTAGGATTTAAGCGAATTGGTGACAGCAAACGCCCAAGCCAAAACCCTTGCAAGGTTAAGAACACAGCGCTATATAGGCAAAGGACAAGCGCCTCAGTATGACGACTGAATACCGGATGCTGAAAATGAGCGGTATCAGAAACCAACCAACACGAGACAACCAAGCTCAAAAAGCAAGGAATAAAGGCTCTGGCACCAAAATAAAAAAACACCACAACGGCCAATCCCGCTGGCGGCCAAATCAGAAAAAAACCTTGCTCTTGCAATATCGTCGGCAACGCCAAACCTGTGAAAGCAATAAAGCCACACAACACCAATAACAGGAGGGGGGAAGGGTCGCGCCATGATTGGCCCTTTTGATCATGAACAGGCTCTGTATTAGAAGATAACAGCGCACTTGAATCGATTGAAGACGATAGCTTTTCAATCGGTGATCGTTCACCAGCAGACACGAAAGAGCGGTAGCCCTTAAGTTTCGTTGATACTGTAGGCTCTTCCTTATCTGGCAAAGCCTCTTCGTGATCATCGTTGTACGACAACGCCTAATACTCCAAAATATACCTGAATCAAGACATCCCAGCAGGAAGACATAAGCCACAGCATAGTAAAGAAATATTAATGACTACGATTTATTCAAGGTTATGCTTAAAAAAATGTCGCAACAATCCCTCTTTTTTGAAACCATATTCTGAATGACGACAATTCAACCCACCCTGAATACCCCGACATCTATCCTGCTTTTCCAGCGAGAAGCTTTCTACCAGAAAACCTCTGAAAAGACTTATTTACCCTATTTTATTAATGGTTATTCATCTTTTTTTAATAGAGTAATGCAAAGCATTTTTATCAATTTCTGAAATGCCGCCACATCATTCGACCACACTAAGCAGCAGAAACCAATACCTATTTTTAATCATTTTTTATGACACTTTTTATCAATTATTTTAGTTCTATGTTAATGTTCTTATCGTTATGCTCTGCCTCATAGAACACTCTTATTCAACACCAAGCACGCTATAAAGAGCGTCTAGCATTCAAATCCTACATCAAAGCTTTTTTCATGAAAAACCACAACACGACAATAGTCGATACCATTTAAAACCAATCCAAATAACTGTGTATTTTTGACAATAAAGCCGAATCATCACAAAGTGACTTCTTAACTTCCTACAAAAAATCAAATCACTCAATAAAATTTATGACGCAGCTCCTCTCTAATAAAAAGTTTTCCATTGATAGCGGTTTACTCACTTTGGATAAACTAATAAACAGGTTTCTTTTTATACCTTTATTCGCTTTCGCCATGATGGCTATGAGCAGCACTTGGACAACACTTTATGCCGAATCTGTTGAATTGAAACATAACATCACCCCCTCTATCTCCTGTGATGACACGTCCTTTGCGATACAAATATTAGGAGCGGGAGGGCCAGAATTAGAAGACCAGCATCATTCAAGCAGCTACCTTATTTGGCATAATCAGAAAGCTCGCGTATTAATTGATGCTGGCAGTGGTAGCAGTACTCAATTTAATCTGGCAAAAGCAACATTTTCAGACTTAACCGCTATAGCACTGACTCATCTGCATGTTGATCACAGTAGCGACTTACCGGCCTATGCAAAAGGCGCCCACTTTACCCGACGCCGAACCCGCCTACCCCTTTATGGCCCAGCGGGAAATGATCGAATGCCTGCCACAACTGAATTTTTACAACGCTTGTTTGGTGAAAAAGGGGCTTATCCCTACCTATCGGACACATTGCCAAACACAATGCGTTCCTCTCGTACGCCTTCAAAACTGACAGGCCAAGAGAGTAAAAGCAACCGGAAAAATGGCTTTTATTTTGACCCAGTAGATGTCCCTCTAGATGGAAAAATTCACACCTATACCCCTATGTATAAAGATGATGATAGACAACGAAACGATAGACAACGAGACAAAGAGAGTAATAAACAGCATGGAGAAAACACGGCAAATAGAACAAGCTCACAAGACAATGGACGTTCAATTCAACTTTCAGCCATCAGTACTCATCACGGCCCCATACCCGCAGTAGGTTGGCGCGTAGACATTAACGGTTGCAGTATTATTGTCACCGGCGACAGTACGAACCAGTGGCAACACTTAACGACACTCTCCGCTGACGCTGATTTATTAGTGGCCCATGTGGCTATTCCTGAAAACGCACACCCTGTCGCAGCAACTCTTCATATGCGCCCCTCACAAATTGGGCAATTAGCTCATGCAGCCGGGGCAAAACGCTTACTCTTAAGTCATTTTATGCGTCGCACTTTACCCCCCAATCAAACTAAAGCTCAGATACTTGCCGCCATTCGCCAGCACTACTCCGGCCCCATTTGTTTTGGGCAAGAGCTCAAACGCTATTATCCCGCTAAACCTCCACATACCCTCTAAATACTGGCTATGCGTACTTACTTCACTCACCCACTTCATGAAATTGGAGTTATGCAAGAGTGGCTTACCCTATCATCCATTCCATACCAACAATTACCCACACCAACAACTACCCACACCAACAATTACCCACACCAACAACTACCTATACCAACAGTGCTTGCGAAATACTTGTCTTGCTATAAAGTGGAGTTTTTAAAACCCATTCGAAATAAACACAACATTGCAGGTTTATTATGGTCAAGACACCTTTAGTCTCATCTCTGTTTCTTATCAGTGCCTTATTAACCGGATGCCAGCACAGTAATAACGCCCCACGTCACAATGAGACTCAAGCATCGATGACAACTAAATCCCATTTGATTTACCCCGTCACTCGCAAAAGTGATGTTGTTGACGAATATTTTGGCGTTCAAGTAGCGGATCCCTACCGTTGGCTAGAAGATGATCGAAGCAAAGAAACCGCTCAATGGGTGAGAGCTCAAAATAAGGTCACCTTTTCCTATTTAGAAAACATTCCTTATCGGGAGCAATTAGAGCAACGACTGACCACTTTAATGAATTATGAAAAAGTCACGGCTCCGTTTATTGAGGGCGACTACACCTATTTCTATCAAAATGACGGCTTACAAAATCAGTACGTGCTCTATCAGCAAGACAAACAAGGCAATACACGAGTCTTCCTAGATCCCAATACCTTCAGTGAAGACGGAACCACCTCACTGGCCGGCGTTACCTTCAGTGAAGATGGCTCTCTCGCCGCTTATCGAATCTCCGAAGGTGGAAGCGATTGGCGTAAAGTCATCACCATTAACACCACAACCCTTGAGCCTGTGGACATCACACTCAACGATGTAAAATTCAGTAGCATTGGTTGGTACAAAAACGAAGGGTTTTATTATTCCAGCTACGATAAACCTGATGGTAGTGAACTCTCTGCCAAAACCGACCAGCACAAACTGTATTACCATCAGTTAGGCCAACCACAAAGTAAAGATGCGCTGATTTTTGGTGGAACCGAAGAGGAAAAACATCGCTACGTCTCTGGGTACACGACAGAAGATGCCCGTTATCTTATTGTGAGTGCAGCACACTCCACCTCCGGAAACAAACTTTTCCTCAAAGACCTTTCACAACCACACCACACTTTACAACCGCTGTTTACCGACACCAGTGCGGACAACTACGTTATCGATAATAAAGGTGAAACCCTTTACATCGTAACCAACCACCAAGCACCCAATAAACGCTTAGTAAAAGTCAACGCAAAGAATCCCACTCCAGAATTTTGGGAAGACGTTATTCCCGAGACAGAACACGTACTTAATTTAACGAAAGGGGGAGGCTCTTTCTACGCCCAATACATGGTTAATGCCATGACAGAGGTAAAACAGTTTGATCAAGAAGGGCTATTTATTCGCGATATTCAATTACCTAATTTGGGTACTGCCGGTGGGTTCAGCGGAAAACGTCAGCAGCAAACTCTTTACTATTCGTTCACAAACTACAGTACCCCCGCCACCATTTTTGAACTGGATGTCGCAACCGGCAAATCCACTTTGTATCGCAACTCGAAAATCGCCTTTGACGACAGCCAATATATTTCAGAACAAGTGTTTTATACCTCTAAAGATGGCACTCGTGTTCCTTTAACCATTACTCATAAAAAAGGACTTAAGAAAAATGGAAAAAACCCGACCATTCTTTATGGCTATGGCGGTTTCAATGTCAGCCTGCAGCCACGCTTTAGTTCTACTATTGCGTTATGGTTAGAGTTGGGCGGAATCTACGCAGTACCGAATTTGCGGGGCGGCGGAGAATTTGGCAAAGCGTGGCACAATGCCGGCGTGAAAACAAAAAAACAAAATGTATTTGATGATTTTATTGCGGCCGCTGAATATTTAATTGACCACCGCTACACCGACGCCAAACACCTCGCTGCCTTAGGCCGCTCTAACGGAGGGCTATTAGTGGGTGCCGTTACCACCCAACGCCCCGATTTATTCGCAGTAGGATTACCAGGGGTTGGTGTGTTGGATATGCTGCGCTATCACACCTTTACCGCCGGCGCTGGCTGGGCCTATGATTACGGCACCTCAGAAGACAACCAAGAAATGTTTGAATATTTGTTAGGTTATTCACCGGTACACAATGTAAAAGAAAACATTACCTACCCTGCTATGCTTATCACGACGGGTGACCACGACGACAGAGTGGTTCCCGCCCACTCCTTTAAATTCGCAGCGCAATTGCAAGACAAATACAAAGGCAATAACCCTACTCTAATTCGAATCGAAACCAACGCCGGGCACGGCGCAGGCACACCCATGGATAAAATTATCGAACAATATGCCGATATTTTTGGGTTTACATTGTTTAATATGGGAATGACTAGGATTTAATAATTCAGAGCAACTTCTTTTACCGACGCTTATCTAAAGCGTCGGTATTAATTATGTTGCGCTCTCATTTTTATCTTATTTATTACGCCTATCACTCATCAGTATAGACTGTATTTAAACTAGGGCCAGAGTTCTCACTCTCTTCAATTTCCCGATTTACCAGGGCCAAAAGCCTGTTCAAATACAAGATATCATCCTGGATTTCAGAGAATTCATCTTCGTCATCACACTCTTCTTCTGATACAGAGGTTAATGTTCCCTCATACGCTTGAATAGCTGCACGAATATAAGTTAGATCTTTATATGAAAATGGCATTCTAGAACCTCTGCTTCATGTACTTTTTCAAACACTCTAATTTCTCTATAAAACAGCCACCCTAAAATAAAAAAGGCAACTCTAAGATCCATCACACACCACTCTTATACTGATTAAAAAATAAACTAAAACACCATTTAAAAACGATTTGACACTCTATTCATTATATTGCAACTCAACGATAAACAGAGTACTTTCAAACCCACAAAACTCTCCATCAAGAGTATAAACATCATATAGATTATTTTGCATACAAAAGGAAGAGACATGGGACTTCTCGACAAAGCCAAAGAGCTCGGAGACAAAGTCAACGAATCCGTAACCTCATTCAGTAGTGACGAAGTCATTGCCAATACGATTATCAGAGCAGTAGAAAAACAAGAAAAGGTAAATGCATTATTAAAAGCGAAAGGGTGTAATTATCGGGTATCTGATATTGACTTAGGCATGGGAATACCACCTACCGTTACGTTTGGTGTGAGACGAGTGGGTGAAGGTGAAGACGACACAAAAGATGAGTCAAACAACATGCCATAACAAAGGCTATCGCTTATAAAACCTGTACTCGAAACGCGAATACAGGTTTCAAGCACTCTAGCCTTTAAAATAACTGAACTTTTTAATTCGCTAACAGCTCCAAATAATTAGCTATTAAAATACTCAGTTATACATGGCAATGGGCGCCACAGCACTAGATTGAATGGCAGCTCGACTCACACACACACGGTTACGGCCTAGGTGTTTTGCTCGGTAAAGAGACTGGTCGGCACTGAGCATTAAATCTTCCAACGAGTCATCTTCATTATTTACATCCAATAAAGAGACACCAATACTGGTTGAGATTTTCAACTCAACATCTACAGCAGAGATCTTCATCGTTTCAATGACCTGGCGAAGCTTTTCAGCAAACCCCACGCCTTCGGTTAAATCGGTATCTGGAGCGATAAGCAAAAACTCTTCACCGCCGATACGACCAAACACATCACTACTACGGATATTTTTTGATAAAGTTGCCGCAAAGGTTTGTAGCACAACATCACCCACAGCATGGCCATACTGATCGTTAATAGACTTAAAATTATCAATATCCAACATCAGACACACAATAGAAGAACCACTCACTTTGGAGTGCTCCACACATCGATGAGCCAATGACATAATTTTTTGACGAGAGAAGACATTAGTCAGAGGGTCGTAATCTGCCGCTTGCTGAAGTACTCGCTCTTTATGTTTTTGAGCGGTAATGTCGTGCCAAATAATCAAATTGGCAATCACTGAACCATCTTCGCCGTACATCGGAGATGCACTGAGTGCTCCCCACTTATAACAAGATGCGCCCAGGTTGATAACCGCTTCCACA
The DNA here is from genome assembly GCF_021234875.1 of Marinibactrum halimedae. Taxonomy (GTDB): domain Bacteria; phylum Pseudomonadota; class Gammaproteobacteria; order Pseudomonadales; family Cellvibrionaceae; genus Marinibactrum; species Marinibactrum halimedae. The sequence goes on from NZ_JAJQVM010000006.1 coordinate 59,130, forward strand.
CTGCCAATCTGAGCCCCAGAGACCATTTGCTCACCCAGTGAAAAATGTTCAGCTAACAATGTTGAACCAAACTGAGCGGGAGACAAAGTGACTCCACTGGAAGGAGACGGCATTTGCCCACCTTCTAATGCCGTTTGCCAAGCAAACAGATATTCGGTGATTTCCGCATCCGTCAGTTCGTTTGGCACAGAATCAAAAGCCGAATTAGCCACTTTATTAGTAAGACTGGAACAATCTACTTTTCTCTGATCAGAATAAAACTGAAGCGCCGCATCGTTCCGATAGAGAACATCACCCGTAGGCACCCCTATCACCATAACGCAAGCAGAAGACGCATCCATTGCGCGTGCAAGCTGTGTTAATACTTGATTGTCCAATTTGTCGCTGTGCATGTTGATTTCCCTATTTTCGTCGAATCTCTCAACGTTAAGCCGCCAACGTTCTAGTCTATTGTGACTAGGAAGTAGTTATTCACTCTAACCGCCACTCTGTGGCTGAGCATACTGATATACTACTTGGCGATTTAGCATCCATGTCCGAATAAAGTCGCAAACATTGTTCAAACGAACCATTAACTGATCAAACTGCAACCACATTAATAAACGGTATCTTTATTCGGAGACTTGCCATATATTGTGGTCAGTTTAATGACCAAAAGCGATTACACCTTATTACAAGTATCTGAATAGGTTACACCATTTCACCTTGTGAGAGGTGGTAATCTGCGCCGTTATTTGCCCCAGAAACCGCCCGTATGCCCCTGTAAACTGGGCGACTCGCGCAATCCAGTACTTTAGTGTCTTTTGAGTAAAGCCGCTTCGTCACCACCTTTTCATCAATGGCACCTTCATTAACGACACCTTCATTAGCAACACTCTCAATAACAACACCCTCATTAACAAAGCTCTCATTAACAACATTTTGGCAGCGGTTTGGCTGGCACTTTTCTGATTGATATTGGTTTGATTGATAATAGTTTGTGTCTAAAAATAGAGTCAAAATCACGTGAGTCTCTTTATGCATCGAATAAGTTTGTTACACACCGGATTTGTACACGGTGCACCATGTATCAATAGGAGGTTTTTTCAAGTTGAATGAAAGCCAAGCAACATACGAATCAGACTGATGCTAAAGAAACTCGCTCTAGCCGTCATAATCGTTTCGGTCATGTTTACCAAGTGGCTAAGGGCAGCTTTTGAGGTGCCGCCGGAATGTTTTTATGTTTATCACGCTATTTTGATGGGTTCTAGAATAAGTCATAAAGATGTCACTCTCATGACACACAGCACTACTCACACGCGCTACCCAGAAACGTACTACTCACAAACGTACTGCCCAGCAACGCATTCGTCATAGAAAACGACTCATGGTAAAGGCATATTCATTAAAGCACGAATAATTCTCTATTTTCGAAGAACCTAGACATAAAATAGACCGGTATTCCAGTATTTACAAAAAGCAGGTACTCACAATACATTCTATGAGGCGGTGCGTTATTGCCATTGAGTACTCTGATTACCACTCAACCTATATTTATATCGGAGAATTTCAGTATGCATGAAAGGAACGTCGCCCACCGAAAATTAAAGCGTATGGCTTATCTGTTAACACTGCTCGTTGTGGGCTTTTCAATTAGTGCATGCACCAACACCCTCTCTCGACTGCTCACCCCCACCGTTGCCGTAGACGTAGCCAGCTTTAAACCCGGTAGCTACTCCTTAGATACCGCCCATCAATCGGTCTTGTTTAAAGTCAAACACATGGGGTTATCCAATTATGTTGGACGATTTAATACTGTGGAAGCAGAATTGGATTTCGACCCTACCACTCCCTATAACAGCCGGCTGCAAGCAAAAGTCGTCACCAATAGCGTAGATACCGGTGATAATGACATTGACCAAATGCTACGGAGCTCGTCATGGTTCAACAGCCAAACCTATCCAGAAGCGATACTGGAAACTCAATCTTTAGAGACCATAGAAGGGAATCGGTATAACTACCTTGCCAATTTGACCATTAAGAATATAAAAAAAACCATCCCATTAACCGTTGAATTCCACGGCGGAGCTTACAACCAGTTAACACAGCGTTACACCATTGGCTTTACTGCCACAATGGAAATAGATCGACATGCTTTTGATCTCACGGATTACCCTGGGTTGGTAGGAGACAAAGTGACGATAGTGGTTGATGCTGAATTTCAAAAACAATAGCAACCAAGCCGTTAGGCAAAGCAATACCACTACATTGTTTTTATTTTTTGGTGACAATACTAAAGAAGGCGGATTCAACACGAAGCGCATGATTAATCACCCCCTCCAATTTCAGATTAATCATGCACAAGGGTAAACTGCCGATTATAAAACCTTACAAGTTAAACGCACATATTATTCCCATGTCACTTCAATTTATTCCCATGTCACTTCAATCGCGTAAGTGGCGTCTTTCTGTACTTCAATTTCAAACTGACGCTGTGGGCCTATACCGTCAAAATACACATCCCGATCCTCAGAGATAAAAGTATATGTGGTTGGCTGAGCATTATTGCTGGTTGCACGTGTTCCGCCAGACGCAAATAACCAAATTTTACGCGCCCTTCTCTGTTTATACACGGTTGCCACAGTCCAATTTGGACGATCCTCTACATAAGCCAACTGCCTTCCTGTCTTACTAACGCGAGACCAATCCCCTTTATCTGCGCTAGTGCGCCACCACAACCCTCCGATACAGTCGGCATAATTGGCACAAATAATCATCTCCGCCAAACTGTGGTTTTCACTGGCAAAGTAAGGCTTACCTTCTTGTTTGGACTGTTTTAAAAATCGTATGTAATTTTTCATGGTGCCGTTAATGACGTGGGTTGCTGCCCAATCTGTGTTATTTTGAACATAGGGCCACCAGTTATGAACCGCCCCCGCACTCAACGTTGAAGGCCCCACAATAGGGTAATTTGACAGCGTATCATCTTCGTTAAAAACACGATGTATTTTTCTCCAATTCTCTTTGTTTTTATATTTATCACCAAAATCCGTTTCATTACCTGGCTCAATGAACCTTACTGTTAAATTATGGACATCCTCCACATAACGAACATAAGCCTTAAACATATTTCGCCAGCGACCTGTATTGATATTATTGCCATTGGCAGATACATAATAAGGATGCACCTTATCTTTCGCACTGGACGCCATTAACGTAACCGTACGAATCTCTTTATAGTTATCTGGATCATTTTGAAAGTTCAAGCGATTCAATTGATCCAGTTTCTCTACATAGCCATCAATTTCGGCTTTCGCTTCATCAGAAAGCGTTCCATCTGCCTGTAAAGCATATTCTTGTACTGCTCCAAAACGCATTGCATCAATCGTATTACCGACATACTCACTTGACTCTCTAACATTAGACGTCCCCACCGTCCACATCTCACTCTGTTTTACCACGCCTGCATCTCTTGTATTAAAACGGACATCAATCGCTGCAACCTGTGAACTTAACATACTGATTAAAGACGCTACCGCAACTCGCTTCCCGTATTGAACAGAGAATAAACTTTTCACATTGGCACCTTTTCATTATTAATTTTGTTAAAATGGAATACTGTATGAAAAATTAATACTTATATGAATATTGAGCGAACGAATAGAAGACCCAAACACATCGTTCGTCTTTACTCTAACACGTCATCAAAAGGGAAATAGAGAATATAAAAAAGCAACAAACGAAAAAGGCGCCAAAAAAACAGCACCTACAGAGTTACTTAAAAAAACGAAAAAAGAAAGGTGGTAAGCTCAGCATAAATACCGAAACAAAAAAGAGTGCAACATTAAGACAAGGGTATATTAATACCCTCCTTACCGTGTCGATGGTAATGTTGAATAATATGACTGACAGCCCTATTCCACTGCTCCCCGGTTGCAGAACGCGGGCCAGTAGAATGCATTCCTCTGCGGTTAATGAATAAAGGAAGCGGTTGCTTCACAGCCCTATATTGAGCCCACACTTTCAAGTAATAATCAAAATCTTCACCGGTGTCCATGCTCTCATCAAAGGGGTTATCTTTTGCAATTGATGCTTTGACAAAGTGCCCCATTTGTAACGATAGAAACGGATTAATACGAATTAATTGTTCAAACGATTGAATTTCCATTTCTTGCTTAGGTCTCAGTTGCGCAGTTTCACCAGACAATTCAGCAATGGCGCCCCAAATGGCATCGTACTCCTCAATAAGGCCAGTTACCGACTCAAAAGCACTAGCCACCATAAAATCATCCGCATCCAGAAAAAAAATCCAATCAAATCCCTCATTTATTGCCATCTCTACTCCCAAATTTCGAGCATGAGAACGGCCCAACTTGCCTTCAATATCTTCAACTGGGAATGCTTTTATTTCACTAAAAGGGCCTTTACTGTATTCATGAGCGCTTAGAATTGAGGTTAGGCATTCTTCCCAACGCTGTTCATGGCCGGGGCCTATTGGAGTAATAACTGCGCAATTTGTCATGAAAATAGGGTCTCTTTAAAGCAAGTACTATTTAATAACGGGTACTTTTATTCAACATTATCACTCATTGATTCAATGCCTGAGAAGGATGACTCATTACAATAAATCAAATAAACTAATATTAGTTACGGTAACAAAACTGCTTTGGGCAGCTTGTAACACCGTTTCTTGCAATCGTAGTTCACTAAGTGCGGCAACATAATCCAAATCTTCAATATCCGATAATGCCTCAGCATTAAAGAGTTTAGCATCTTCATGCAAAGCGTCTGTCGCTTCCAGTAAATTCATTCGAGCGCCAACATTCGCAGTCACCCTGTCAATACTTTCACCGGCTGCATCAAGTTGATCCAAAATAACACCCAATTGGTCACTCAAATACTGACCATCCGTTGGGGTGTCTGCTGGCTCCGATAACAATTGAGTTAAGGCATAAGCCGTTTCAATCACACCAGATCGCTCTTGCCGATCGATCTGAAAATTCATTTGTTCACCCACGCCTGGCCCAGCGCCATCCGCATCTCCGGCCCCCACTGGAAAACCATCTGTATCGACCGGAACGTAGATATTAAATACCTGCCCCATTTCAGCGGTCATGTCCACTTCGAGTGTAAGAAATCCATCGGCTGAGGCCGTATCTTCATTCAGTACATTAACCGGTGCCGTCACCGCAAACGGGCCAGAACCATCTGGTGCAAGATAGGTCGCGGTGTAATTCACCGGCACATCAGGGAAGTCAGGGTCTGTAGCGTCTCGATTATCCGTCAGCGTAATCGTTGTAGTTTGAGGCTGAGGCACCGCCGTATAAAGATCAAAGTAATTATCAAACGTCAACTCGTCGGCAAGAGCGCCTCCTCCAATACGCGCGTTATTAATGTTCGTTGTACGAGTGTCCACTCGACGCGGGTTATCGGTGTCCATATACACTTCCCACCCACTATCTCGAATATTCACATAACTGCCGCCGGCAATTTCAACTTCTCGCTCAGCCTGATCCCCCACATAAATAAATGTGCCATCCGGTTGAACTTGAAAGGGCTGAATACTCGATTGACTGCCCGCAAAAATATATTCTCCACGAGCATTTTGGCTGTTTGCCAGCCCCAATAATTGTTCATAAATCTCTTGCGACTCTAATGCTAACGCTTCGCGGTCGGCATTGCTTAACACACCATCACCGGCTTGAATAGCCAATTCTTCCAATCGCTGAACACCGACTAATACACCATCCAGAATGGTTTCCTGCTCAGACAGGCTATTCTCCGCAAGCGTAATGTTATCCAGATAACGGTCTAAAATAGCATTATCTTCGTTAATATTTAAAATCCGGCTGGCCGCCACCGGGTCATCAGAAGGCACCAGTACTTCCTGACCGGTGCTGATCTGTTCTTGTTTACGAAGAAGACGGCTGTATACGTCTTGGATATTATTAATACCGCCAGTAAAGGCTTGGTTCGTTGATACTCTCATCACTCACCTACTCAATGATACTCACTTATTATCAATGCTATTCTGCAACGCTTCTCTCAATATCCACAGCACGTTTAAATCTCCAAGATACGATTAAATAAATCGCGTGCTACAGAAATTACTTGCGCAGAAGCATTGTAAGCTTGTTCATATAAAATCAGGTTTGACGCCTCTTCATCCAAATTAACACCGGAAATTTGTTCTCGATTGACAAACGCCTGATCATAAATTTCCTGATTGGCCGCTGCTTCAATTTGTTTTTGTGCCGTCACCACCCCCACGGTTTCGACCAGCTGCCCATACGTATCCACCAAACTTTGATTGGGTCCAGCTACTGCTGATGAACTTCGAATTAAATCGGCAGTTTGCAACTCTACCATGGTCAATACGTTGCGGTTATCTGCAACCCCATTCGTATTAAAACTTACTGAGAATTCATCACCGTTTTCTGGTCGACCTGAAACACTCATTTCTATATCAATGGTATTTCCAGCACCGTCATCTAAAGTAAAAGCGATGGTATTTGTCACTCCGGGGTTAAACGCAATATTGGCGGGCGTCACCGTATACCCAGCAGGTAAATTTGCCACATCCCAGGTACTGGCACCTTCGTTATACACTAAATCAAAAGGGACACCCGGTGTTGCTCCACTGAGCATATTTTGCGTAGCAGCCTGCAAATCTGAGGCAAGCACAGGTTGTGTTATCGACATTTCACCACGATTAAACGTCGCCGTTTCTGCACGCAATGGAGAAGCAAATGCCAACTGCGTCGGCTCATTTAATACCAATTGGATTTCATCTGCACCATTACGCACAGGTGCAATAAAAAAATCATCCCCATTAGCCACAGCCCCAGAAGCCACGTTAATATCAAACCCTTCAGCAGGAAAACTCAGGGTTGCCGGCAGTGGTATGGCACCAGAGGCAATAATGGCTCTGTCGGCTAAACGCACTATTTCATAATTACCACTGTCAACACGCAAAGTGTAATCGCTGGCAGACAATAATGAACTATCGGTAATTTCTATCTCAAATACAGCAGAACCGGTATTGTCCACGTCATAGCTAACTCGATTTTGCATCGCATTGGTGGTATTCACTTCAGTGAAGATATTGACACCAAAATTACCGGCACTGTCTATACCCTGTGCTTGTTGTTGATTAAAAGAATCGGACATCACAATCGCCAAACGCCCTAATTCATTCAACGCAGGAATCACTAAGTCATCCTGATAAGACAACAGACCACCCAATTGACCACCACTGATCACATCGTTTAAAACCACACCGGTATCGGATAGGGCCACGTCCAATTGAAAGCCACTGTCTAAAGAAGGCTCAACTCTTAAAACATTCACATCACTGCTCACTACCAATGGCTGCCCAGTGCCCAAATTAATATTAATGGTGCCATCGTCTTGCTCAACAGGTAATATACCCACCAGCTCACTTAGCTCTCGTATCGCCTGATCTCGCTCATCCAATAAATCATTGGGAGCCCGATTGTTGGCAAATGACAGAGCAACCGCGTCATTTAACGCAGCAATGTTCGCAGCGTATTGATTAATCTCCGCGACTAAAGCTTCTGTTTGGTTATTGATAAAATTATTTTGCTGGCTGATTTCACCATAAAGCAAATTAAATCGATCAGCCAACCCCCCCGCCTCACTGAGCGATAGCTGCCTCCCCGCTACCGAAGCAGGGTCTTCTGATGCCGAAGACAATGAGGCAAAAACACGCTCAAGAGATAAGGTTAAACTGGTGTTTTCAGCCGCCAGCAAGCGATCTAATTGACTGGCCTGATCCAGATAAGACTCAGAAGCAGATAAATTTTGTCCTGCAATACGCAATTCTTCATTAATAAACCGGTTTACCAATCGATCAATATTATCAACCGTAACGCCATTACCTACAAAACCAGAACCTGTAAAATTTGGCTGCTGTGTCGATTGCTCTGTACGTTGACGCGAATACCCTTCCGTCGTTGCGTTAGTAATATTATGACCGGTAGTGGATAACGAAGTTTGAGAGGCTCGCAACCCTGACAGGGCAATACCAATTAATGACATACTTACCCCTCACCAGAATGCAGTAACAATGAAGACCGTGAAAATTCAGGCCGTTCTAAAATGGCAATAATTTTTTCCGCATATTTTGGATCAGTGGCGTAACCCGAACTCTGCAATTGCTTCACATATTGCTCAGGGTCATCACCCTGCTGAAGGGCCATTTGATAACGAGGATTATCTTGTAAAAACTGTGCGTAATCATTAAAACTTTCCTCTACCGTTGTATAAGCACGAAATGCTGCAGAAGTTTTTTTGGCAACACCATCTTGAAACTCGAGTGTATTTACCGTCACACGATCTCCACTCCAACGAGCATCTGCTTTAATATTGAAAAGATTAAAGCTAGATTGCCCATCCCTCTCAATAATATGCTTACCCCAACCGGTTTCTAATGCAGCTTGAGCAACAATAGCGCGACTATCAACACCAATTTGTTTACCCAATTTTTCTGCCAAAGGAAGCAAAGATCGAACAAACGCTTCAGGCGATGATGTGTCCACCTTCCAACCAGAAGGCATATTATTGTTAATTGATTCTGCATCAACATCGAGTATTTCAATTGGTTTTTTTTCTACACTCATCGACCCTGCAAAAATTGATGAAGACGGCTGACGTTTTTGAAACGTCAAGCTTTCTCGAGAAGAATTTATCGCTAGTCCTTCTTTATTTTTCTCTGCATCTTCTGCCCAATCCACGTCAAAGTTCTGCATTAATTGTTTTGCTAGGGTATCCGCAAGTCCCAACCCTTTACCACTAGACAACGACAAAGCCATTTGCTGATCAAACATTTGCTGGTGAAACTGCATTTCACTGCTGTTGAGCGGATTATCCTTCGCCAACACATCCACACTAGCACGCATGGTTTTCATCATTTCCTGCATAAAATACGATTCAAATTGTTGCGCAATACGCTTAAAGGCTTCTGGATTTTTCTCTCGTCCCAACGACTTAATATCTTGCAAAGACGATAAATCCGTAAATGTATCAGCACTATTGGGTTGTGTCGTTTTTCCAGTAGCCCCAATACCTTGTGGCTCTGGCATAGCAAGTTTTTGTGTCGCAACGGTCGATAACATAAAAACTCCTGCATTAGATCACAATCAATTCTGCTTTAAGTGCGCCGGCTTGTTTAAGGGCTTCTAAAATGGCCATCAAATCTCCTGGTGCGGCACCTACAGCATTAACAGCACGTACGATGTCATCCAAGGTAGAACCTGGCGCAAACTTAAACATTGGGTTCTGCTCTTCATCAACAGTAATGTCAGTTTGGGGTACCACTACCGTCTCACCACCACCAAGGGCGTTGGGCTGACTTACCTCCGGCGCCTCTTGAATGGCGACGGTAAGACTGCCATGTGTGATCGCAACCGGATCAACCGTAACATGCTGCCCCACTACAATTGTTCCTGTACGGGAATTAATAACCACACGTGCTGGCGCTTCACCAGGGTCGACTTCTATATTTTCCAACAGAGAAATAAAGTTTACTTTATGCTCTGGTTTCAAAGGTGCTCTTACACGAATAGAAGTAGAATCTTGTGCGGCAGCAGTATCTGGCCCCAACATAAAATTAATGGCATCTGCGATACGCTTTGCTGTTGTAAAATCAGGATGGTGCAAATTTAAAACAACAGGCTCTCCGCCTGCGAATTGTGTCGGCACTTCACGCTCTACCATCGCGCCATCAGGAATACGACCAACACTGGGGACATTAACGGTAACCCTAGAACCATCAGCACCTTCAACACCCAGCCCACCCACGACAAGATTACCTTGGGCAATGGCATACACTTGGCCATCCACACCTTTAAGCGGAGTCATAATTAAACTGCCACCACGAAGACTCTGTGCATTCCCCAAAGACGAAACCGTAATATCAATTTTCTGCCCTGGCTTGGAGAACGCGGGCAGCTCTGCATGAACAGCTACAGCGGCAACATTGTTTAACTGTAAACGCGTGTCTTGTGGTAAAACGATATCAAATCGTTGCAACATAGATAAAAACGTTTGCCCAGTAAATGGTGCTTGGTTAGTTTGATCTCCCGTTCCACTCAATCCGACAACCAGTCCATACCCCACCAACTGATTACTACGCACCCCTTGAATGCTGGTAATATCTTTAATTCGTTCACCATAAGCAACTGAAACGTTACCGAAAAAAAAGCAGGAAAAAGATAATGCAAACAAACCTATCGCAACTGACAAAGAGCGATTAGTTTTATTAAACTGAAAATTATTTCTGTATTTATTCATGGGATCATTTACCACATTTAAAGCCCATACAGTCTAAAACGGCCACACGGGACTATTAAAAAACTTCGACAGCCACCCCATCTCCTGAGAATCCGCTAACTCACCTGTACCACTGTAAGAAATTTTGGCGTTAGCAATACGTGTCGACACAACTGTATTAGTGGTACTCACATCTTCTGGTCGAACAATGCCACTGATGCGTATAAATTCATCACCTCGATTTAAGGTAATCCACTTTTCCCCACGCACAATTAAATTGCCATTTTGTAAAACATCCGCAACCGTTACACTGATTTCCCCCTGCAAACTATTACTTTGGTCTGCATCCGCTTCACCAGAAAAATCTCGGTTTGCATTAATGTCAGTCAATAAACTTAAATTTGATGCACTAAGGCCTGTCCCTAAAATTGGCGCTTCATTAAGTTGAACTTCACTGTCTTTGACAACCGACACTTGCGAAGACTTCGTCGAGACAGTCCGCTCTTGCAATAACACAGTAATCACATCTCCCACACGCCGAGCCCTGGCATCACCATAAAGCATCATGGAGGTATTGGCTGAGAAAAGTGAACCATTCGCCGTCGGTAATGGCATACCCGAGGGTGCCATTATGGGGGCATAAAAAGGGTCTTCGCCTGGGCGCGGTATAGGTTGAGAAGCACAACCAACCAACCAAAGACAGCTCCAGAGAAACGCATGTCGACCCACATCATAGTGTAATTTTGATAACCACATAAGCGCTCTTCTCACAGTGAAAAAGACGTTCTTCATTAAGTCATTACAAATTTTGCGAAATATACTGAAGCATTTGATCTGCGGTAGAAACGACTTTTGAATTCATCTCATAAACTCGTTGAGTTGTGATCATATTAACCATCTCTTCCACAATATCGACATTGGAATTCTCCAATGTACCTTGCAGTAAATCCCCTAATCCGGCTTCACCTGGAGTACCGGCAATAGGGTTGCCACTGGCGACGGTTTCATAAAATAAATTGCCACCAATGGATTGAAGTCCTGCAGGGTTAATAAAATCCACCGTTTGAATTTGCCCAATTTCCTGGAGATTGGGATCACCTAATACGGATGCAGAGACAACACCATCAGATCCAATAGTGAGTACATTCGTGTCTTCCGGTACAGTAATGACGGGTTCAAGCAATAAGCCATTGGCATTGACTAACTGGCCTTGTGAATCCAAATGAAATTCACCGTTACGGGTATAAGAGGTAGTTCCATCTGGCATAGAAATTTGAAAAAAACCACGCCCACTGATCGCCACATCCAATGCTTGATCTGTCACTTGCAAACTGCCTTCGGTAAACTGCTTTTGCGTGCTGACAACTCTTACCCCTGTACCTAACTGTAAACCAGAAGGCAGTACGGTATCTTGTGTCGACTGAGCACCCGGCTGTCTGGTTACTTGATATAATAAATCTTCAAATACCGCTCTATCGCGTTTAAAACCCACGGTTGAGGCATTCGCCAGGTTATTGGAAATTGTAGTTAATTGGGTATCTTGCGCACTTAAACCGGTTTTACTGACATATAACGCTGAATGCATACTGCCACCTCTTGTCTTTCAACCTAAAATTCAGAAAATAAAAATCAAAAAAAGTTATGAAATTTGCAATAAACGTCCGGAGGATTCACTCATTTCATCCACCTTACTCATCATTTTCACTTGCATTTCATATTGACGTGACTGACTTAAAATTTTGGTAAATTCATCAATCACATTGACATTACTGCCTTCTAAGAAACCAGAAATTAATTCAACATCTGGGTCTGGTAGAATAGGATCTTCATTTTTTAATCGGAACAAACCATCCGTTCCTTTTTCTAAGTTTTCACTATCTGGGTTTGCCAATTGAATTCGGTTAATAACGGCTAGGGCCTCAGGGCCTTGCCCCTGAATCGCCACGGTAATGGTTCCATCTGCAGCAATTTCTATACTTTCTTGTGGAGGTACGGCAATAATACCGCCGTTACCTAATACCGGTAATCCATTGCCGGTACGTAAAATACCAGCGGCATCCAATTGCATGTTCCCCGCACGAGTTAATGCTTCGGTGCCATCCGGGGCTTGTACAACAATAAAGCCTTCACCACGTATGGCTACATCCAGACTTCGGCCAGTCTCATTCAATGGGCCCTGTTCAAAATTCGTTGCAGGTCGCTCGGTTAATGCATAAGCACGGGTTGGATGCCCTTCACCATAATAAATAGGCATACTGCGGCTTTGTTCGAAGTCTGCTCTAAACCCTGTGGTATTGGCGTTCGCCAAATTATTGGCTCGCGCAGTTTGAGCCATCATATTGTTCTTCGCGCCTGTCATGGAAATATATAATGCTCTGTCCATCGTAAACCTTTTACTTACTGTCAAGTTTTTGCCATTTCAGCCGAAAACGCTGCTCTATTTATAAAAGAGCAAAAACAGTGCCAGAACATCAAATAAATTAAACAGCAACAAAAAACAGTAGAAATTTAAAGACATCAACAAAAAGGAAGGAGGGAGAGAAAAAAGAAAAGACAGACGAACGAAAATCACGTAAAGAAAGAAATAAAAAAGGCGACTCTCGCCGCCCAAAACACAGTCAATTCTATCTACGAATCCAATAACAATAGTGGCTAAACCACACCAATGACAATAAAATTAAACGTTTATCGAATATTAATAATCGTCTGCGTAGTTTGATCTGCTGTTTCAATGGTTTTTGAATTTGCCTGGAAATTACGCTGAGCAATAATAAGCTGCACTAACTGCTCTGTAAGGTCCGTATTGGATTCTTCCAATGCGCCAGAATTGATTAACCCAAGAGATGCCGTACCCGGTGCCCCTACATTCGGTTCACCAGAAGCAAACGTTTCAGCCCAAGAGTTATCACCCACCGGCTCCAAACCCTGATTACTATTAAAAGAAGCCAAAGCAACTTGACCAATGACTTGAGATTGTCCATTGGTAAAACGCGCAAAAATAGTCCCACTCTGGCTGATTTCCAAACCCGATAGCCGTCCTGTGGCATAACCATTTTGACTCACATCGGTAACACCAAATTCTGAACCAAATTGCGTTGTGCCACGATAATCGACGGTAATATCCGGTGTTAAGGGGTCTTCTGCATTATCCGGTGCCCAATCAAGAATAGAAACTTCTGTTGCACCTGCCACACCATCCACGGCAATCAATTGCCCGGAAGAATCAAACGTCATCGTATTAGGAATCGAAACACCGCCACCCGTATCCGTTGGCTGCCCGTCAATAAAAGAATATACCAACCAATCTGTCGTGTTACCCGCTGATGGGGTTTGAACAAAATATTGCGTGAGTGTGTGATTTACCCCTAAGCCATCATAAACAGTAACGGATGTAGCACTGTTGTAAGAGCTGGCATCAGTGGGATCAAAAACGGCCGTTAATGGAATATCATCGGAGGAATCCAAATTTAATTCCCAATCTACCCCGAAGGTTTGCCTGGGAGGAATATTATCGGCATTAATTTGCAATTCCGATAACACCCCGACAATATTACCGTCTTCATCGGCATCATACCCCTGCACAACACCACCATTATTACTGATAATGCGACCATCTTGATCCAACGTAAACGTACCATCTCGAGTGTATTGGGGCTCACCTGCAACACTTAAAATAAAAAAACCTTCGCCACTGATGGCCAAATCTAATTCATTTTCGGTATACAATAAATTACCCTGATCAAACGATTGCGAAATTTCCGTAACGCGCACGCCATCACCTACTTCAAAAGAACCAGACCCAAATAATGAATTAGCATAAATATCACCAAACTCAGCTCGACTTTCTTTAAATCCGATGGTTGACGCATTAGCGATATTATTACCTGTCACTTCAAGGTCTATATTGGCGGCTCGAATGCCACTTAGCGCTACGTTAAAAGTCATAATTCTACTCCAACACTCGTTCTGTACACACTCACTCTCGACACACCCATCTTTTAAAAATGGGATTTATGCACCCTCACCCAAAACTTAGACTTCAAAATCATTCAACTTAATTAATTAAACTGAACCACGTCATTGACGTTGTAGGCACCAATACCGGCAAGGTTTAAAGTTAATTCTCCATCTCCATTAATGGTTACGCTATTAACATTGGCACTTAAGGCAGTATCCAACTGAGAGGCTTCTCCATCAATGGTCGCCGTAACAACAAAGTGATATTCCCCATGAGGGACTTGCTCATTACTCGACTGCCAATCCAATAATTCCCCATTCACTTCTGCAAATTGCCCGTCCCAACGGAAAACCAATTCACCTTGTGATTGTTCACCGGCTGGAATCGTGTCAATTAATGATCCATTCGTGTCATAAACATTAATGGCCAACTCTGACGTTGACGCGGGCAATGTCACACTGCCTGAAATAATGCCATCAGGTGGTAGTAATGTATGGCTCGCCGGTACCGTTACCGATGTGCCCACTAATGAAGACGCTTCCAACGCCTGACTTGACATAAATGCAGAAGTAAAATCATCAAAACTTCCACTCAATTGAGCGAGGCTTTCTACTTGTGTAAATTGCGCCAACTGCGCAACAAATTCGGTATTATCCTGTGGGCTTAATGGATCTTGATTCTGCATTTGCACCGTCAGTAATTCTAAAAAAACATCCCGCCCCATTTCATTGTTTTCTTCGACAGCAGGTTGGCGGTTCGTTTGATATAAATGACCGATCGAAGATTCAACACCCGTTACGTCAGACATAACTTTCCCCTATCAACGGTTCTCTCTGTTGATACCTGTTTCTTTGTTGACCTATATTTCTGTATGAACAAGCCATTTTGTAAATTCACCATAATCAGACTACTGACAAACAAACATAAGATTATTGTCCCAACGTCAGCACTCTTTGCATCATTGTTTTGGCTGAATTCATTACCTCAACGTTCATTTGGTATGCACGCGAGGCAGAAATCATATTCGCCATCTCTTCCACCGGATTTACATTCGGGTAAAAAACATAACCTTCTTCATTCGCCAATGGATGATCGGGCTCATAACGCTGTTGTAATGGCGCCCCCGATTCCACAATACCCAGCACCTGCACACCGGCCACAGGGCCTTTGTCTTCTCCTACCGTATCAAAATTAATCGCCATAGCCTGCTGCGTTGCCGCTGCAAACACAGGGTGACGAGCACGATAAGTTTGATCACTACTGGAGGCCGCCGCTTCTGCATTGGCTAAATTACTGGCCGTTGTATTTAAACGAATACTATTCGCACTCATTGCCGATGCGGCGGTATCAAACACATTACCTAATGCCATGTCATTAATCTCCGCGAAGTGCTGTGATTAAGCCTTTAAAACGGCTATTCAAAAACGTAAATGTCGACTGAAAATCCAATGCATTTTCCATGTACGCCACATGCTCCACATGCTCATCCACCGTATTACCATCAATAGAGGGTTGCAAAGGATTGCGATACAGTAATTCTTCCGTATTGGCCATTTGCGCTCCACCGGGATAATGACGGGTATTGGTATTATTCATATCCAAACCCGTTGACGCGGGCTTCATGGCCTGCTGCATCGCCTTGCCAAAATCAATATCGCGAGCTTTAAACCCAGGTGTTTCGGCATTGGCGATATTATTCGCTAACACATCCGCACGCTGTGCCCGCACTGCAAACGCCCTCTCATGAACACCGAGTGCTTTGTCAAAGCTGATACCCATATTGTGAAACCTCGTACTAATAAGTTGTTGTCGGGAGACTTCGAGATATCACTCACCGACGAGCAATACACAAGACAAAGCACAGTACATGCCAACTTGATTTAGGCAATAAAAACAATGACTTATAGGGAAAGGGAGGAAATAAATAGAAAGGAAAACTCAAAAAACCTACGACAGCGGCAATAAACCGTTAAGATGCGGGAAGCTTATTGCCGCCTATAACTCTACAACTTTCATAAACAATACAGTAATGAACCTCTAAATACTTTTTAACGCTTTCTTTGCATATGAATACGCTTTCTGTGTAATCATCACTAAAATTCGATGTATAAATGATCGGGTCAGATCTTTCTTATCTTCTTTCGGCTCCATGCCCAAAGCCTGCATTAATTTTCGCATCAAACGCTGCACCCAGATACTGATATTCTTTGAAAGATCAATACCCTTAGCCAACATATAAGCAATCTTATCCAGGATGGTATGTGAACCTGAAACCGCACCTTGAATTGAGATAAGAACTGACATTGCTACCTTTTTAAGTACGTAAATTAAAGCAGAATCAATCCACCTCCAGAATGCATGACTATTTGCATCCACTGGCGATTTAGACTTCAGCCACCTTTCAATTTCGGACTCTATTGTGTATGGCTCTTCAGGTACATTTCCCAGTTCTTCCCACGATTTAGACTCCACATTATCAACATACTTCTGCATTGAATGCGCCTCTGCAGTCGCAAGCGGCTCAGATGACGAGATGAAATAACCTTTTCCCGGCGACGGAGCATGTGCATAGGGGTATAACGGAATCATAGGAACAGGGTCCGTTCGATGGTAAATTCTGTGCATATTCTCAGCGTATATTCGAGAGGTTGTTTTTTTAGTAAAAAATCCCAACCCCACCCTAGGCGCACCAAAGGTATACAACTGCACAGTATTCACATAATTTGCACTGATCCAGTCAGCAGCGAGAGACGCAACGGCTCCTCCTAAGCTGTGGCCAACACAATGGATGGTGCCTTTGATTTTCCCTGCATTAATAAAGGTTTCTATGTTTTTTTGCATACTGTTAAAAGTATGGTTAAAACCGATATGCACCGGAGAGCCCGTCTTCGAATAAGTGATACCTATACGAGCATCGGTAACAAAATCTGCTTTATTGTTCGCCGTAGTGGTGCCTCTAAAAATTAAAAACAAGTCGTCTTTATAAATTCCTTCCCCCATAACACACACCCCAAAACCATCAATTGCTGAACGAATAATATGCCCACCAACTGCTGCTTTCAGTACTTTCTGCCTTTCCCCTTGAGCAAAAATTGCCCTACCTAAAAAAATACGAAAAGGAATTTCATTATCGTCATTCACACCATAAATATCTCGAGCCAAAACTGCCGCAGTGTGAGCATCTAGTAAAGCCATATATCCTCCTATTTATTTTCTGGCATATTTTCCCACCTACAAACAGTTACAACAGTAGAACTTTTTAATTCATACCTCTTTTCTTCATTATTAATATCACACACAACTTGACCCACTGATTCACCACCAAATTCTGAGAAAAGCTCAGATTCAAATTTCGTGTTGTACCAAATCATATGCGACTCACCATCAATTTCGACTTCCACAATCGTATTACTGACAAATTGTGCAATTTTAGACATTGAGAGAACTTCTTCATGAATAGGAAGAGAAAAAAATCCTTTTTCATCCGTATAAAAATACTGCTCCTGAAAATCATCAACACCCGTCCACCTCAGGCGCCGAGTTATTTTCATATTCACTAAAGGCTCACCACCTTGATACAAAAAACCTTCCATACCGGAGGTGACAACATAAGTTTTTTCTTCTTTTTTAAACACCATTACCTCATCCTCCACACCACCATCAGACCGAAAACCACAAGCCACGAAAATAAAAGGCAAGAAAACTACAAAAAACTTCATACGCCACACCAAACTCAAAACCAAATACAATAGATACCTACCCCCGATAAAAAACTAAATAAAAAACCTGCTGAATACTCGGCCAATGAATGATAAATATGCGTTTTAGGGTGCGCTTTTAACAACCCCATAAAAAAAGCGATCATTAGAAACAACGTCAATAAACTTTTCGCCAAAATCATTAAATAACCCTTCTATTTGAGCTATTTTTATCACAGAGCTGAAAACAAAGAACGTAAGGCCAAATCGATACAACCCCTGCATATAAAATGCAAAGACACATCTCAACCTAAATTAACCATCAAAGAAAAAACAGAGACAAAAAAGCCCCATGATAATCATGAGGCTTTTTCGCTAACCGCCAACTAATACGGTAGGACATCCGACGACAATCTTGCCGCCGTGAGCTGTAGAATCGCCCATTCGGGCAGCAGGCTTTTTACAAATCATGACAGTGGTACTGCCCATAACGACACTATCCGGTGGACCAACACAAGTACACATGCTTCCTACAGTAGCAGAAGGCATTCCACCAATGATAACAGTAGGCCCCCCGGGACTCACAATTGGTCCACCCACATGGGGAACCGTTCCCGTCACCATAGGGCACACATGCATATCGCCAACTCTTGAGGCTGGTTTTCCCATTCACATCCCTCCTCTTTATGTCAAATTATGCGCTAATCTCATTTCTAGAACCTTCTTACCAAAAGGGCTAAATGAGTCCATTCCCACCTTCTGCAATATTAAATCCACGCATAAGCGCTTCTTCCATTTGCCCCTCTGGATCTTCAGGGTTAACCAAAGATGCCGCCAAAGACACACATCCTGCCACAGCGTGAGCATACAGATATTCAGGAGGCTGAATTTCCGGCTCATCGGGTGCGGCTAAACTACCACTGCACCAGCTCGCCGCCGTCGCCGCCCAGCTGGCAGGCGAATTGTGTTTTGTAACTTCGCCTAGACTACGGCAAACCTCACGATTCTCCTCAGTGGGTTTTTTTGCCCAAGTTTCCGCTGCGATCAACGCTTTCACGTTATTTTCGTCAGTTTGCGGTGTTTGAGCTTGCCTAGCCGCTATACACGACCACCATACCGCTTCCCGCTTAGGAAGCCCATGCGCCAAAAGCTTGATGGCGTCATGGTGACAGCCCGCTTTTATTAACGCCTCTATATTGGCTTTCGTCGTAGCCTCCGGCACGACTACGGCTTCCGCTTCATCGCTGAGCTCAAAATGTTTTAGCAATGGCCCAGCGCTGATGGCTTGAACACGAACCCAATCGCCCATAACGTCCCCTCTCAATTTCTTCTGTCGTATCCATGAAAAAATTTTTCAGCAATAAAGTATTTAATAAATAAACGCTTGGTAAGTTAGTGTGATATTCACAAACCCGTTACCATTACTTGCTTATTCATCAGTTAATCATCGTTATGCCGCCTTTCAACGTTAGCATTCCGCCACCTTTTACTTCCGCCATTGCACTACCATTAATTTTAACCGTCACCGCTTTGATCTCTACCCCTGTTGGAGTCACTTTAATGGAGCTACCGCCAACTTTAAGCTCAATAGACGCTTTAGAGGTGATTTTAATCGCTCCCATAGCATCGGTTGTTT
Organism: Marinibactrum halimedae; assembly: GCF_021234875.1. Taxonomy (GTDB): domain Bacteria; phylum Pseudomonadota; class Gammaproteobacteria; order Pseudomonadales; family Cellvibrionaceae; genus Marinibactrum; species Marinibactrum halimedae. Next base: position 78,694 of record NZ_JAJQVM010000006.1, read on the forward strand.
GCTTGCCTTTACTGATTTTAAGCGTGTGGTTACCTTTACTGACGGTAGTGGTCTGATTCCCTTTTCCAATGGTGATACTTTCGTTGCCATCGGTCACTTTTAACGTGCGATTATTTTTAACTTCAATGGTTTGATCGTTTTCCACTTTACCGGATTGATCATTGTGAACCACATAGTTGTGATCTTTACCGGCCTCCATGTAAATTTCTTCCTCTCCACCTTTATCGTCGAATCGAAGCTCATTAAACGCACTGGATTCGTATTGTGTCTTCCAGCCACTTTGAGTTGCCGTATAATTTGGCCCCTCATTGGTTCCGTTATACACAGCACCGGTGACGATAGGGCGATCAATATCCCCATTTACATAATTAATCACAACTTCCTGGCCCACTCGAGGAACAAAGTTCGCCCCCCAACTCCCCCCAGCAAAAGATTGTGCAACACGCACCCAACAGGAGTTCTGAGCCGTATTCCAAGGAAAAACGACTTTGACTTGTGCATAGGGGTCTTTGGAGCTGTCGGAAGTGGTGGCCTTCACTTCTTTTACCGTTGCTAATTGGGGATAATAGATTTTTAGGCGTGACGCCGGAGGGGCAGGCCTTGGGTTGACACCTTTGGGCACGCATTTAAACGAATTTTGATACAGAGAGGAATCGGCATTCGAATCTTTGGCTAACAATTGCAATTCTGTAATGAGGTAAGTGCCTTTTTCAGTCTCAATACCATGATCTAATGGAAATCTTCCGCCAGCAGCAAACTCGACGCAATCACTGGTGCCAAATGCATTATCAAAAGCACCTTCTTCAGACTCCATCATGCGCTGTACTAGCGCCTTGTTATGAGATTCTTGCAGCTTATGCTTATTATCTTGATCTTGTTCAAATTTGAACAAACCGAAATGTCTACGAGTAAACGAGGACACATCATTCAGGCTAGAGCCTGTTGCCAAGTTCGATTTATTGTCTTTTGTTGTAGTAAATTCGTTGTAATCTTTCAGCTCAACATTACCAGTATGATAGGCTGTGCGACGCTCCCAAGAATGGACACTGTTTTCTTTAACGTAACTTGCCCCACCGGTGTAAAGCACATCTTGGGTAGTACTGTCGAAATAATCATTAGCATTATCGATCAGCACCATTTCGAGGGCACCATCAGAATGCTTGAAATAATAACTAATCCCCTCTTCACCCATGATCCGCTCTGCAAAAGCCAAATCAGATTCTTCGTACTGCACGCAGTATTCGCGGGTAATATAATTGCCTGTTAGTTTGAGGCTAAATTTCAGTACTTTCGAGTACTCTCCCAAAACTTCCTGCAAAATATCTTTGGCGCTTTTATTGTGAAAAACTCGGTTATTAGAGCCTAATCCCAAAAACCACAACCCAGGCACGATGCGTACCCTGTAGTTTCTTAGACCGCTATCATCTAAATCATAACCCGTAAATTCATTGACGTAGCCATGAATATAACGCGGCTTTTTAGAGCCAGAGTAATTTATGGTAAAAGTCATTGCCTTACCGACAATATCACTTTGTTTAAGGCCTTGATTATCAGACTGAAGATTAGCCGTGTATTCAAATAAGCGTGAAATCGACTCCGAGCCTTCAAGGTGGGTTGCAATAACCGCATCTTTACCAAAAGGCGTGTTCGCATGTATTAAGCGCCGATCCTGATTAAGTTCGCCCATAACAATCCCTTCATCGAATCATTTAGAATGTCTATACGAATATTATTGTAATCGTCATGTTATTCTTTTTGCGATGTGTTCACAATGCATAAAAACGTACTTGTCATCGAGTACGTCCTCATAAATTCAACAAGCTAAAAAATTAAAAATCGGCCCAATTAGGCAGAATCTAAAACTTACCTTAAATTAGCGTATTGGCTCATAAGAGTGATTCATTAATGAGTCATGAAAAGAAAAACACAGCGCCCAAAACAAAACAAGCCGGAAACAGCGATTCGCATCGCCGCAACCAGCTTGTCTTCCAACACTGAGAAACTTATAAAGGCTTCGCAGTTTCCAAGTCGTAACCGACTTTCATGTTGGCAGTATTTTTGTTTGTCTTATCAGCATGAGTAAGATCCGCTTCAATCTTAGCGAAGCTCAAGCAAAGATTCTCCTGCGGAGCACCGCCAGCGCTGGCACTGATTGAGTAAGAAGAAATCATGCATTGCTCTAACTTGTAAACGGCGTATTTTTCAACTGCTTTGGCGCCAGTTTGAACAACGTGAATCTCAACAGTAACACCTTCGTCACCTGTTACAGAGGCCTTGAACAAACCGCCAGAAGCAGCATCAAGTGCTTTAGTAACAGTCACTTCGCTCAAGCTTGGGCGAGTGGCTTCACGGTTAGACATTGCACCAGCTTCCATGGTAATGCCACGACCAACACCAAAGCTGAAAGAGGCCACTTCAATCCAGTCTTTGTAACCTTCAGCAGTTACGTTACCTTTTGGAGAAAGAGAGTTGAAGTTTAAGTAAACAGCCATAATAGAATTCCTTTTGGTAAAAAAATGTTGACACTGTTTATGATCTGCCGAAGCACAAGACATTAATCAGGGTTTGATTCACCTACATGTTAATGTCGACATCGCTTCCGCAAACCGTGATTTAAAATTGCGACCTGCGATCAGGTGGTTGTATTAAAACACCCCCATTTCCCTTTTAAAACCGGTTTTCAGAAGTTTTTAATTCACTCTGACACCATTAATTTTAGTGGTGTGATAACTCCGTCACACTACCCCCATACAGCATAGGCTCGACAAAAAAACCTAAAAGGTTCATTTTTCATACAAAACATTAAAAACCCTTATTTTATGGGTTAATCGCATCATAGCCCCAAAATCCATGAACAAATTGACTCTGACACCTTTTTTGACTCTGACACGATTTTTTTCTTAGCTAATTCATGCACTTACACAAATTTTGCGAATTTCTAACGTAAAGTTTACACAAGCTCATTTAACCACAGAGAAACACAGTAAGAATGTATAACCTACCATTGCTTTATCTCATGGATTCAAAATAGAAAATTGGTTTCGAAGGAGATTACTTATGTTCATTTCTTATCGCTTTGACCAAACATAATTGCATATTCGGAAAACGGTAAATAAAGAACAGAGGAAAATAAATAGTGAAAAAATGAGAGTATCAATAATGTACAAAAAAAATGTACAATAACTAAAAGAGAAAGAACCGGCCAATACAAACCAGCATCTGATGTAATAGATTCAAAAGCAGAGAATTAAAAAGAAAGAGATTAGGTCGGCTCTTCAATGGTCTTTTTTTTGGGTCGGCCACGTTTGAGTGGTCGAACTCGTTGTTTAGCAATACGCTCAATGCGCTCCTTAAACTGATCTCCACCCAGCACCTGCCCCAGTTTTATCGTCTCAGCAATATACTCTAGAAGGCGAGGGTCAAATTCGTATCGAAACGATGAACGATATGCAGTGGCCCGTTCTTGCGGCGTTTCTCCCATTTCCAAATACAACCGATGATCACGAATAAGTTGGTTTGTTTGCAAACTGGAGTGGTGATCAAAGCTCGACCAAGGGTAGTCACCCGGCTCATCAACAACACCTTCAAACATGGGTTTACATTCAACGTAACGATAACAGCTCAAGAGATAGGCGTCTGAATCTACCAAACTAGACTTATACCGCCCCCCCCATATAGTACCGGAACGACGATATTTATGATTCACATATTGTACGTATCGACGTCCCAGCGATTGCATCATTGACGAAATGCCATTCGGAATTCTAGGTGTGGCAACTATTTGCACCATGCTAGACAAAAGTACATAGGCGTGAACATGCACTTCATATTGGTCAGCGGCAACTTTCAGGCTTTGAAGATAAAACTCGTAGTCATCGTCTTCAAAGAAACAAGGTAGGTTGTTGTGACCAACCTGCACAATGTGTTGGGGAATGTCGATGAGGTTTAGTCTTGGCAGTCTTGGCATGGTGTCGAACGTAAGTCCTTTTTATTTTAAAAGTGTTAATCCGTGCATTAGCGAAATCTTCTAAAATTGGATTATGTCAAACTACTCAAACATAGCACAACCCTATGAATCTCACGAGCCATAGAATGGCGTTTTTAGGTCGACATAATCATTTAGACTAAAGATAATGACGCCAATTTCTAAAAATCCGAAAAGATTGACCCAATACACAAGAGCAAACGCTGACTTACCTCCTACGCTTTCAATTATTTTTAGATCGTTGCACAATTGCACTAAACGACGGTCAAATTGATTTGACCAATAACTTTCAATTATTACTGTACGAATCTACCCTTCAGTTTGTAGGCTGGTAGCAAACGCTGGATCTACTACAAACTGTTCTCGATTCGAAACGTTACACTACGTTTGAAGCGTTACACTATGGATGATGTGAGACTTTCGATACATGGCCGAACCCATATTGGCCAAGTACGCAATGAAAATGAAGACAGCATACGCTGGTATACTGCCCACAATTGCCCTTTTGGCTACATCGTGATTGCCGATGGCATGGGAGGTTATACCGGAGGCGCCCTAGCAAGCACCATTGCTGTGAATACTATTGGAGAAGCATTGGAGGGGTTAATCACACCAACCTTCCTTGCTTTGACACCTCTACAACAACAATTAATGATCAGCTCATGCGCTATTGAATGTATACGCAGTGCTAACCGAGCTATTCTGGAACAAAAGCAGTGGAACTCTCGTTTCGAGCACATGGGCACCACCGTTGTGTTGGTGGTGGTGTGGCAAAATCAAGCGATTGTTGCCCATTTAGGCGATTCCCGCGCTTACCTTTGGGACCAGGATCATTTTATTCAATTAACCAAAGACCACAGCATCGTTCAAGAAATGATCGACGCAGGTAACATGACAGAGGAAGAAGCCCGCACCAGTAATATTCGTAACCAAATTACGCAAGCCTTAGGCATAGAGCAAGACGTTACTCCCACCATGAACTCTTACATCTTGAATCAAAATACATTGATTATGATGTGCTCAGACGGTTTGACCGAATATTTAGGGAATGAAGAACTGGATTTCGTTCTTTCAACACACCGACCTGCCATTGAGTGCTGCGATCGAATGGTCGACGACGCCAATGGTCGAGGAGGAAAAGATAATATCAGTGTGGGCATTATCGAATACACAATGCACACTGACATTGATGAAGGTAACGATACATTGCCACCACGTCATCGAGAAGACGATGATGATGAGGATATTACTGTCAAATTGTACTAAAACTAAGCACGCTCATTAGTACTGATAATATATAATACTCATGAAATATAGCCGAGAAGATATTTTACACACCACCTCTCGTAAGTCTCATCTCGGTTGTATTTTTTTAAATTCTGACTTTTTATTAAGCCTCCTGGATAAATCACTCAGATCCCATAAAACTAAGGAATACGCAAAAGAAACTCTCCCCCACCTAATACACTGTTGTTGGACAACTTCACCTCACCCCCCATCTCCCCCCGAGTATGCATAGTAGCAACTTTGACCGCGAAGAATAAACCAAGGTTTGTACTACCCGACTCAAACCCTGCAGATTGAGACAACGCCGCTGGAGCCTCTAGCATTACATCTGGATACCCAAAGCCATCATCTGATATACGAAGCTCTAAGACTTCATCCACAATTGCTGCATTGACCAGAATTTTTTCTTTGCTATAACGAGCGCAGTTGACCAATATATTATTGATCACGCTTCCCACAAGCTCTCCATCAAAATACCAATTTAAATCAGAGTCACAATCCACTTCGACTTGCACGCCTCGCGTTTCAAACAACATATGATTTCGGGCGACCTGTTCTTCAATCACATCTTCTAAATAACAGTCATCGATGACAATGGGCATACGATTTTCTTGCATGCGATAAATGGATAAAAGTTGAATAAGTTCGCCATTTATTCGAGATGCCTCGTACTGTAACGTGGCAAATTGACGCGCTTGACGCTCACTCTGCACAGGTGTATCCGCAATAGCTTCTTCTAACGAGTGCAGTAACATACCTAACGAATTTTTCATATCATGCACGCTTGAAGCAAGAATGAGCGAAAAATCACTGCTTGCATTATCTACCATTATTTTATCCTACTTGCCGTAATAGCCGTTGCAATCGTTGTCGTTATTGTTCAGCAACCATCACATCGCCCAATAAAACATCAATATTGTTCAACAATGCTTATATTGAAAGAAATTCGATCTTTGCTTACGCGTTACGCAATACCAATGAACGATGAATTTCTTGTAATTGTCGAAACCGTTTAAATTGCGGGTGTTGGGCATCAATACTTTCTGTCACTTTATTTAATGATCCAATCGCCTCATCCATCAACTCCCTTTCACACCCGTATTCTTCCATTTCACCCAATAAAGACTGAACTAAATTTAATCGCACCCCAACATGATTAGGGAATAACGATTTCGCGTGCATAAACGCACTGATGGCTGCTTTAAAGTTCTTCGATTCATAATTCTTAATTCCATCCTTATTAATTTTGGCAACCAATTTGCGATTCATTTTGCTCATGGGCTCATCCAGTAGCTGATCCAGCTTTTTCAAACCTTCTTCATCGTCTTTTAAACGTACGCTTAGCTCATTTAGCCGGTCCTTGACTTCGGCTTTTACGCCCGTCATCCCCAGCGCCTTGACGAAATCTAACTCCACCTCCAAAGGCACGGGTTCTTCTAACTTGTTAAGAGTCTGGCGAAATGAATCTAAAATTTGGTTTGCGGCTTTCGTATTCCCCTGCTGTGAAAGCAGCTGAGCTTGAACCAATTTAGATTGCATATTGTATACTGCGTCATCAGAATTCGTGCTGGCCTCATCCAAAACTCTTAATGCTTCACGGTGTACATCCTTTGCAGCAGAGGGGTCTTGCTCACCCAAGCGAACCAAAGAGTGTGCAAATTCAAGCGCTTGCGAGGATTTTTTATGGATGGATTTGTCGGCTAAACGCACCACTTTACGATAAGCACGAACAGACGTTTCAAAGTCTCCATTTGTAGCAGAGACTTGCGCCAGTTTTTCTTGCCTTAAAAGCGCCAAAGGGGAAACTTTCACCGCCTCCATCAACACATCTTGCATAGCATCCTTGGCTTCGAGAGTTTGATAGACTTCCACAAGGTTGTCATAGGCCTTTAAGCAAAGAGGGTGCTGCTCCACCACTTCTTTAAACCACCGTTCTGCGGTTTCTAAATCGCCTTTTAACTGCTGAACTTTGGCCATACCCAGTTGAGCCCAGTCGAGGGAGCGGATCTCTAATACTGAACGATAAAGCGCCTCTGCTTCATCCAATTGATTGACTTCTAATAACAGCTCCCCAAGAATTTTTTGGCAAAATCCAGAAAGGCGATGCCCGCTGTTAATTTTTTCATAACAATCGTGAATGGCCGTATCGACATCCCCATTATCAAGCGCTTTATACACTTCCTGTAATTGATCCCGTTGTGAAAGAACCCGATCCAATCGCTGCTGCAATGCTCTTGCAGTAATGGGTTTGGATAAATAGGCGTCCGGCTCAGCGTCTGTTGCAGCCAGGACAATCGATTTACTGGTCTCGGCAGAAACCAAAACAAAAACGTCCCGCTTTCTCAAAATACCCCGGTGGCGAAGTTCTTCTAATACTTGTAATCCACTACGGCCAGCCCCCAAATTAAAATCACTTAAAATAAGATCGTAGCTTCCTCCTTGGCACATACGTAATGCCTCTTCGCCACTGCTGGCCGTATCGATAGACTTAACGCCGAATGAATCCAGCATTTTGGCAACGGTCATTCGAAAACTGTCAAAGTCATCAAGCACCAATACTTTTAGTTTGTTATAACCACGAAAAGCCATCTTTTTTATTCCTAAACATCGCCCATACCAGTGGGCGTACTCAATGCTTCAAAATCACGATATCGATAAAGTGAGCACAATACGCGGAAAAACCGAATCAAATGGGTGTTTAAATCACTCTCTTTTCTACAGTGTATCCCAAATCCTGATGTCTGCTATAAAGGCAATAGTTGAGACTGGTTTCCAACAGAAAAACCCGTAAAATTGCCGCCAATAATCTTGTACGGTAAGAAACAGACCGAAAAAATCGAAAACGGCAGACAACTGAAGATCCCATTACAATGACTCAAACACCCCCCTCTACCAGCAGCGCATCTAAACCAAGCTCTGTCATCAGTGACAAAGAAAACGCCAATAGCGCAGAAATAGCCGACACGCTCTTCTCTGAACCTTTAGGTAGTGTGGATGGCTTCCGATTTAATCAAGCGGTAGTGGATGTATTTCCAGACATGATTAAACGCTCGGTGCCTGGGTACGCCACCATCATTAATATGATTGGTCAACTGGCGGAGCGATACGCTCAAGCTGGCAGTGATTGTTATGACTTGGGAAGCTCATTATGTGCCGCCACTTTAGCCATGCGACACCGCATTGCAGCGGCAAATTGTCAAATTGTTGCGGTGGATAACTCAACGGCAATGGTCGAGCGTGCACAACAAATTATCGCAGCAGACAGTGGCGAGGTGACGGTTGAGGTTATTCAATCTGATTTACAAGACATAGACATCCGTAATGCGTCAGTGGTCGTGCTGAATTTTACGCTGCAATTCATTCCCGTCATTGAGCGCGATGCTATTTTACGGAAAATTTTTGAAGGGCTAAATCCTGGCGGTGTTTTAATTTTGTCCGAAAAAGTCGCCTTTGAAGACGAACATCACCACCAATTGATGATTGAGCTGCATCATAATTTCAAACGCGCCAACGGCTACAGCGAACTGGAAATTGCCCAAAAAAGAGAGTCATTAGAAAACGTGCTGATTCCCGAAACTCTGGAAGCCCATCGTCAACGGCTAAAAAAAGCCGGATTTGGCGCCGCAGACGTCTGGTTTCAGTGTTTTAATTTTGCCTCAATGATTGCTCAGAAGACCAACTAATCTATCGCCTGTATTATCTATAACGAAAAATCCATAACGAAAAACCCATAACGAAAAACCCAACATCGACTGCCCCCAATCCACTGAGTGACTTTCCATCATGCTGAACTATTTTGATGACTTTTTATCCTGGCTACCCAACAGTGACCTGAGTGGATGGGAGCATCATTTACCCGATCAAATAAAAAACAGCCTCAATGAACGACGATTTGGGGACTTACCCGGATGGCAACAGGCCCTAGAGGCACTGCCCACCGTTCCCACTTCAGAGATCGACCTAACCACAGGCATTCACGTAGGCACACTTCACGATACCTCCGATGAGGATCGATACCTTATTCGTCAACTATTGCAAGACTTAATCCCTTGGCGCAAAGGGCCCTACAACATCCACGGTACGCATATTGATACCGAATGGCGCTCTGATTGGAAGTGGGATCGTGTTTTGCCACACCTGTCCGATTTAAAAAATAGGTTAATCCTAGACGTTGGTTGCGGTAATGGTTATCACTGCTGGCGTATGCTGGGTGAAGGCGCACAACGGGTTATCGGCATCGACCCTTCACCTCGATTTATTGTCCAATTTTTGATGATTAAACACTTCATGAAACAGTCGCCCGTGGACGTATTGCCTTTAGGTATTGAGGCACTCCCCCCAAAATTGGAAGCCTTTGATACGACTTTCAGCATGGGCGTGCTATATCACCGAAGATCCCCAATAGACCACCTAATCGAATTGAAAGACACCTTGAAACCAGGAGGGGAATTGGTGCTGGAAACACTCGTGATTGAAGGCGGTAACGGCGATGTGCTGGTGCCCCCTGGGCGGTATGCCATGATGAATAACGTCTGGTTTTTACCGTCCTGTGACAGCTTAAAAACATGGATGGAAAAAGTCGGATTTAATGAAGTACAAATGGTGGATCTCAACAAAACCACTTTGGAAGAGCAGCGACAAACCGAATGGATGCGATTTCACTCGCTCGCCCAATTCTTAGACCCGAATGATCACACCAAAACCGCCGAAGGCCACCCCGCTCCCTTAAGAGCCATTATGGTTGCCAAAAAACCGGGATAACAGAAATTCATTGAATGGGCAGTTAATATAAGCCCCAGTCAACACTTAACACCCTGTCAATACTTAACAGAACGGCGTTAAAAAATAACAATCTCACAAAAATTAGGACGGGACACGTTAGAACAAGGCAAAGCGACTTGTTCTAACGTGCTATAAGTTGTTCTAACGTACGGTAAACAGTGGTAATGAATTAAGCTGAAAAGTCACGTTCGAGCAACTCAATCATCCACCTCAAGCAAAGGTGAATCGAGCCCCAACTCTTTATGAATTTGTTGGCACCACTGATTTAAACGGTTTGTGGTGAGGTTTTCTTGTTGATCTTCATCCAAAGCTAAGCCAACAAAATGCTGGTTATCGCCAGGGACCAAAGCTTGAGAGGCTTCAAAGTCGTAACCCTCCACAGACCAATGTCCTACCACTTTCGGACCAGTTTGAATCACCACCTCGTACAACATGCCCATTGCGTCTAAAAAGTAATCGCCATAACCAAATTGATCACCTAAACCAAAAAAGGCGACGACTTTCCCAGCAAAGTCTACTTCACTGATATCATTCCAGAACTCTTCCCAATCTGACTGTAATTGTCCGAAGTCCCAAGTTGGAATACCCAAAATAATTCGATCGTACTCGGCAAAATCCAATTGCGTTACATCTGCTATATCATGCACATCAACAACATCATCCCCTAATCGTTGCTGAATTCGATAAGCAATACTTTCTGTATTACCCTCATCACTGCCGAAAAATAAACCAATTTTTGACACACTTACCTCATAAATTAATCAATGGTGATTCCACCAAGGTGATAGATACTGGAGTGGTACTCATAATCGTAACAACACTGGTGACAAAAGACATATAAATCATTTTATTTTCAATAAAGAAAATTTTAACGACAAATGATGTTTATTTGCCTTTCAAAGATCCTCTTTAACAGTATCATTTTAAAAGGATGCCTTTAAAGCAGTGCTAATATTGCTACGTTTGTGAGCGATACAGCAATGAATGCTTCTCAGGCATCACTCTGCATGGAGCAGTTTTCATTCAGCTCATGTTGCCATCACGGATGAGCACGAGTATACGGCAAAGCTAAATTGACAAACCAGCGACAAAAGTGAATTACTAAGAACCTATGCAATTAATGTCAAATACAATAAATTTGCGCCAAATCTTCATCTAATATTAACAAGGTAACTATCCAAGGCTGACTGAAGACCTACTTTTACACTCCACTTTTCAATGCTTTACGCGCCAAAAAGACATTCGAATCAAATGCCTTTTCCAAAGATTGTGGAGTACACACAGCCTAGGGTTAAAAACGTCTTCTCTGTTATCTACCGCTCATGAAAACTGGGAAAAATATCTGTCAATGAATAATATATTACTGATCGACGACGACCTCGAATTGTGCGATTTGCTCAAAGAATACCTACATGGAGAAGGGTATGACGTCACCTTAGTTCACGACGGTGGGGAAGCTTGCCAAACGGTTCGACGACAAGATTTTGATGCCATTGTATTGGATGTCATGCTCCCTACTCAAAACGGCTTTGAAGTGCTGACAGAAATACGGGAGCAATCCAACATTCCGATTCTAATGCTAACCGCAAAAGGCGATTCCGCTGATCGCATTGTAGGGTTGGAATCGGGTGCTGACGATTATTTACCCAAACCCTGCAACCCACGAGAACTCGTGGCAAGATTAAATGCAATTCAACGGCGAATGGGTGGCCACCCCCCCACCCCAAAAGAAGTGGAAGTCAGCTTAAGCGATATTACTCTTAACCGAGGCAACCGCACCTGCTTTTACAAAGAAGAGCCACTGAGTATTACGGGAGCGGAATTTTCCATCTTGGAAATGTTAATGCAGCATGCTGGCGATATTCTCAGCAAAGAAACACTCACAGAGAAGGCACTCAAGCGTAAGTTGACGCCCTATGATCGCAGTATTGATGTTCATGTCAGCAATATTCGTAAAAAACTCACCAAAATCGGAGCGCCTAAGGATCAAATCATCAATGTACGCGGCGCAGGTTATATGTTCACTTTACCAGCGAATCACTGAATGACGAAAACCTACCTCCGTGTCTTTCTGAGCTTCTGGCTCGTCACTGGGCTCTTGTTAACCTGTGTATTCATTTATGACAGTGCTTATAAGAGGAATCCATTTACGAGCATTGAAAATACACGCGATACCATTACTCCAGCTCAGAAACTCCTGGCGGATTTTCAAATTACCATCGCCAATGAGAGCTTAGAAGGCATTCAGCAAACGCTGGAACTGAACCCCAAACGTATACTCCAGCACTTATACGTGGTGGATGCCAACAATAATGACATTTTAAATCGCCCCTTACCCTCGCAGGTGGAATCCATCAGTGCCGTGCTCAACGACAAAACGCACGACGCCAACCTTGGCAAAAACATCGGCAGAGTTATCACTCTGGTCGACGGTGAGGCCGTAAAAGCCATTACTCATATCAATAGCAACTGGCGAATTTTGTTTAATGTGTATGCGCGTGACAACATCCCCACATTAATTATGTCAGTCATTATCAGCGCCATTGCCTGTTGGATTCTGGCTCATAAACTGTCCAGGGACCTCAACACGTTACGTAATGCCACAAGAGAACTGGCCAGTGGCGATCTCTCTATTCGAATTCTGCCTCAATTTAAAGGTCGCACCCATGAACTGGCCGATCTTGCACGGGATTTCGATAAAATGGCCGCACAGCTTGAGCGATCCATGCTCGAACAAAAACGATTGATTAAAGATGTGTCCCATGAATTGCGCTCACCACTAGCTCGTTTACATGTGGCATTGAGTATTGCCATGCGTAAATCGGACTCACAGCTATCCATGGAGTTGGAAAAAATTGGCGCGGCTGCGGACTACCTCCAAGATATCATTACCCACATATTGTCAATTCCGGTAACGGAAGTAGATCATTTGGATATGGAAGACACGATCGATTTATTTGGCATGATTCAATCGATCATCCAACAATACCGATCAGAAGCATGGTTAAAGCACGTTGATCTCGTCTTAGAAAACCACGCTCAGCACGCACTGGTTCGTACACAAGGCAATGTACTGAGCAGTGTTTTTGAAAACATCATTCGCAACGCGATTCACTACACTCACGAAGTGACCGATATCGTGGTCACCTTTCGCCAAAAGAGCGATCAACTTCTTCATATCAATGTGAGTGACCACGGCAGTGGCGTGCCCGAAGAAGACCTAGACCGGATTTTTCAACCGTTTTATCGCTCCGACAGTGCCCGCTCTCGCACCAGCGGGGGTTATGGACTAGGGCTTGCCATTGCAGAACGTACCGTACGCTTGCACCAAGGCACCATTCAAGCCACCAATCTGCCTGAGGGCGGGTTATCGATTGATGTTTTCCTTCCAATGGCCCTGATTGATGTCACAGAGAATGAGGAGCACGAAAACCTGATTGAGCATTAAGTCACTGAAAAATTCATTGAACAAACTCATTCAGGACGCTCTGATAGATAAACCGCGTCATCATAAGTTCGAACCAAAGACGGCCATAGCACCGTAACCATTGTCACAATCGCGCCGTTAATGAATCCTTCGGGGAATAACATTAACGCCAGCATCCACGCATAATCACTGAGCATGACCGTTAAACTGGTGGCTCCCGTTAAGGAAAACCAGGTGAACGACGCTCCGAGCATGGCCAATACACTGACCATCGCGCCAAAAAAACCACCACCAAGAATAAACACAAATATGTTTTTTTTAGGTATGTTGGCAATTAGCCTTAACACGCCAATACTTGCCAGAGACGGCACCACCACAGACAACCAACCGTCAATCACAAATGTTTCCCACCCTTGCTGACGTATCCAGAAGTTCAATGCCAGAGCAAGCAGACCCGACAGCACTCCGAGTTCCCAACCAAATAGAATCACCGCTGCCATCACCACCAGTGGATGAAAGGCAATAACGTCCACAATATTAACGTTCAATAGCCAAAATACACCGCAAAACCCAATCCAAGCACACCATAAGCGAAAGCGTTCACCAACCCTCCACAACGCCTTCCAAGGGGCATAAGTCACGGCCAACACCACACTGACCGCCAGAGGAATGGCACAGGCCCACCACAAGGTTTGACCGGGATGAATCAATGTATTCAACGTACATACCTATTGAAAAAAGGCTGATATTTCCGAACCCAACGGCAAACTCTTACCGCTTTGTCTTTATCTCGATGGAATATCAAAACAAGACAGACAAAAAACCAGTCGAGATTTTGACAAAGAAACCTCCACCAAAACCAAAACAGCGTTAACCCCTTGTTTTATATTATTTTTTTTAATCTGGCACTGTTTTCGCTTAATGAGCAAACATTGGACACATTGTTTGATTAATAAGGTACACCGGAGTCCCATGAACAACACCAACAGCGCTCAACGATTAAAAAGCATTACGACAACAAGCTCTATTGAACCCATTGCCAAACCTTCCATCATTCCTACGCAAAGAGCAGCATCGTTACTTCAAACGCTCCATCGCAGCTTGGAGATTGATGCCACTCTGAACGCCTTTTACCAAGAGCTGAGCCGAGTGGTTGAAGGCTGTTCGATGACCTTCAACAATAATGAACTCAACCTATGCATTGAGCAGGGCCCCCATAGAGCTCAACATGAATGCACCTATAATTTGCGTGAACATCAGCAAGAATTAGGTCGTATGACACTCCACCGGCATCGGCGTTTCAACGCAGCAGAATTGGCCAATATTGAATTGTACCTAAGTTACCTTTATCAACCCTTACGCAACGCCATTGCTTACCAAAAAGCCCTACGCAGCGCCTTAGTTGACCCGCTCACTAACGTTGGCAATCGTAAATCCTTCTCTGATAATTTAGAGCGTGAGCTTCAACTATCGATTCGATACCAAATCGATCTGTCACTACTGGTGATAGACCTAGATCACTTCAAGCAAATCAATGATCAATACGGTCATTCCCATGGAGATCAAGTGCTTCAAGCAGTTGCCACTGTACTCAAGGAAACCTCCCGACGTACCGATATGGTATTCCGTTATGGCGGTGAGGAGTTCGTGATTCTCTTACCCAAAACCCCCTTAAATGGGGCCATCGTCATTGCCGAACGCATGAGAGGCACCATTAGCCTCCTGCACATTCCTGCAGGCACACAAACCATTCGCCCCACGGCCAGCATTGGTGTCGCCAGTGCTCGAGGGACTGATTCCGCAACGTCATTATTTGATCGCGCCGACGCCAACTTGTATCAAGCAAAAGAAAAGGGAAGAAACTGTGTCATCAGTGCGCCGCAAGAAGCCTGCTAAAGGTTCTTGCGATGCATAACTCTGTTGAATGTTTGGGGTTAAGGAGCGGCGAGACACAAAAAAATAGGCAATAAATAACAGCTTAACGTTTAGGACCTTTTGAGCGTAGTTTACGCTGCTGACGTTCATAGACTTGCTTTTCTGCTGGCTTCATTACTCGCTTGGAGGGCGCTTTTACACCCGCTGTAGCACACAAATCTGAAATTTCTTTCGGTGCCAACTCAATCCATTGCCCCACACGCACATGAGATGGAATAAAAATATTGCCATAACGCACGCGCTTCAAACGGCTGACTCGCACGCCCTGAGACTCCCACAAGCGACGCACTTCTCGATTACGGCCTTCCATCACCACACAGTAATACCACTGATTCTGACCTTCACCTGCTCCTTCAACGATATCCGTAAAGCGTGCTTCGCCATCTTCGAGGGTGACCCCTTTGCGCAAGCGGTCTAACATATCGTCATCCACCTGACCTTGAATTCGTACCAAATACTCACGATCAATAACGGAGGATGGGTGCATTAAGCGGTTAGCCAGTTCTCCGTCGTTGGTGAATAACAATAAACCACTGGTGTTAAAGTCCAGCCGTCCGACAGAAATCCAACGACCACGCTTAAGTTTTGGTAAGCGGTCAAAAACGGTTTTACGGCCTTCCGGGTCAGAGCGAGTACAAATCTCACCCTCCGGTTTGTTGTACAACAAAACTCGTGGAGCTTCGGCTGTAGACTCTACCGTCACCAAACGGCCATCTACTTCGATTTTTTCTTCACCGGTGACACGATCACCCAGAGTCGCAACCGCCCCGTTCACCTTTATACGGCCATCGGCAATGGCTCTCTCCATCTCCCGACGTGATCCAATGCCTGAACGGGCCAATACTTTTTGTAATTTTTCGTCTGTTACCATAAATGTGTATGTCTACCACTTTCGTATTCGAATGCGCTTTCTTTACTGTGGCTTGTGAAAAACAAAGTAAATACTCACATCGTCTGCCGACTTTCATAGGCTTGTCGGCGGGTTTAAGTTATTCGTCTTCTTCCGTTTGAGATTCCACCGAGTCAAATAAAGAACGTCCCGCTAAAGGCGATGCGCTTTTTTCGATGTCGGCTTCGTTATCTTGAGTCTCCTGCTCTTCAACAACAGAAGCGGCGAGAGACTCATGCTCTGAGATTTCTTCTATTACTAACTCTTCTTCTAACTCTTCTGCTATTTCAGATGCCACAGGCAAATCTTCACCAAAGAGGCTTTTCGCTCCTGAACTCACAGCGCCTAATGGTGACTCATCACTTAGCGCTTCTTCGTTATGCTTAACTTCTGCTTGCAGGTGATCTTCTGGCTGTAAATCATCTTCTGGCTGTAGGTCATCCTCGGTCTGCAAGCCTTCATCAAGAACATGCTCTTCTGGTATAGCATCGACCTGCTCTTCTTGATCAAGAGAAGAACTGGCATCACCAACACCAAAATCAGAACCATTACTTTCTACATCAGAGCTTAACTCAGCGTGCACATCCTCAACCAGTGCCTCATCCAGTCTTTCCTCTTCCTCAGTCTCAACGTCCTCTTTCAGTTGATCCTTTTGATCAGAACTGTCCTCAGATGGCTCCTCCTCAGTAGACAGACCATCGGTGTCAGTATTAGGAGAAGGGGAGTCATTCCCAGCCTCTTGGGCACCTTCCAAATTGAGTTCAGGATTCAGCTCATCTAGATCAATTAATTCACCGAGTGTGGGCAAATCTTCCAAGCTTTTTAAATTGAAATAGTCTAAAAAGTCTCGAGTCGTCGCATACAGTGCCGGACGCCCAGGAACGTCTCGATGACCCACCACTTTTACCCATTCTCGCTCGGTGAGAGTCTTGATAATGTGAGAACTCACCGCCACACCACGAATTTCTTCAATATCCCCTCGGGTGATAGGCTGACGATAGGCGATAAGGGCCAAGGTCTCCAGCAAGGCACGAGAATATCGTTGGGGCTTTTCCTCCCACAGTTTGTTCACCCAAGGTGCCGTTTCTTCACGAACCTGAAAACGCCACCCACTGGCCACTTCCTTTAGCGCAAAACCTCGACCTTCACAGAGATCGGCAATACGGGCCAAAACCGCTTCAATGTCTTCAACAGATGGCGCATCACCTTTGCCATTCTCATCCAAAAATAACGCGCGTAATCGTTTTACCGTCAGTGGCTGGCCAGCGGCAAGCAGTGCCCCTTCAAGTATCTGTTGAAGTTGTGCTGAATCAATACTCATGCTTGTTCCAAAAAATCATTGCGACCGGGCGCGAACATGGATCGGCCCGTAAGACTCATTTTGAATGATTTCCACTAGGGACTCTTTCACCAATTCCATCACCGCCAGGAAGGTCACCACCACCCCCAAACGACCCTCACGCACATTAAACAGGCTCACAAAAGGCATAAATTGACCATGATTGAGCCGGTCTAACACCTGCGTCATGCGCTCGCGTGTGGATAGCTTTTCTTTTTCGACTTGGTGGCTGGCAAACATGTCAGCGCGCCGAAGCACCTCAGACAGAGACAACAGCAGCTCCCTCAGATCCACTTCTGGATCAGGGCGTGTCAAAGTGCGATCCGGTGCCTGGGCGGTTGCTGTAAACACATCACGCCCGGTTCTCGGAATTTCATCAAGATCTTCAGCCGCTTTTTTGAAGCGCTCATACTCCTGCAAGCGACGTATCAAATTCGCTCTTGGATCCTCTTCTTCCTCTTCTTCCTCACTGGAACGAGGCAGCAGCATTCGCGACTTGATCTCCGCCAACATTGCGGCCATCACCAAGTATTCCGCCGCCAGTTCAAATTGCATGGCGCTCATCATTTCGACGTAGGTAATGTACTGGCGCGTAATTTCTGCCACATTGATTTCCAGAATGTCGATATTCTGGCGACGAATAAGGTACAGCAGTAAATCCAAAGGGCCTTCAAACGATTCTAGGATCACTTCCAGAGCGTCTGGCGGAATGTACAAATCCTTTGGCAATTGGGTCATGGCCTTGCCGTACACGATGGCAAAAGGCATTTCGGCCTGACTGGGCTCGTGGTGATCGGAAGACTGAACCTCAGGGCTCGCTGCGTCAACCTCTGCTACGTCAGTCTTTGCTTCATCGGACTGTACTGTAGACTGTACTATGCCCGACTCATCAGACGCTGGCTTATCCGTCATCGCCTCTGTTACAGGTTCCGACTCTATATCGTTAATCTCGTTATCGTTAATGTCGTTAATCTGCCCCACTCCCATCAATCATCAAATGCCGCGCATTATAATCGGCTAAAGTCATATTTTTCACTGATGGGAAGGATTCAATCAATGAAGTCAAATGTCGATAAGTCGCCTAATCCTTCACGCACCACTCGCGGCTCATCACCGGTAAAGTCAATAACCGTCGTGGGTTCCATACCGCAGTATCCCCCATCGATGACCAATTCAAGCTGGTGCTCCAGCATCGAGCGAATATCATAAGGGTCTGTTAGAGGAACGGTTTCCCCCGGCAAAATGAGCGTGCTGGTCATTAGAGGTTCACCCAGTTCACTCATCAACGCTAACGCAATGGCATTGTCTGGAACGCGCATACCGATGGTTTTTCGCTTTGGGTGCAACAAACGGCGAGGCACTTCTGAGGTAGCCGGTAAAATAAACGTATACGCCCCCGGCGTGTGGTTTTTCAACACTCGAAAAACCTGATTATCCACTTTAGCGTAAGTCGCTAATTCGGATAAGTCACGACACATCAAAGTGAAGTTATGATCTTTGTCTAACTGGCGAATGGAACGAATACGATCCAACGCCATTTTATCGCCAATATGGCACCCAAGCGCATAGCCTGAATCAGTAGGGTACACTACCAACCCACCACGACGAATAATATCGACCGCTTGTTTCACCAACCTCGATTGAGGGGTCTCTGGGTGAATCTGAAAAAATTGCGCCACGTGTATTTCTCCTATGGCAATGACAGGCCGTTTGGATTTTGCGTTAGTGCGATAAATACAGACGCACCCAATGGAATCACCGCATTAATCAGCAAATACGTGCCTGAAAATTATTCTTATAAAGGTTCTAATACATCCCTATAACTCGTCACATCTCTGTATATCGTCTCCTTAAAGCGGCCATGCCCAGTCACCCCATACGGGAATACACTGGCTGGGTAAAGGAGGCGTGCGTCCTAACTCCTGCCAAGGCGCATTGTCGACATGAAAGTCGCTACCACAAGACCCTTTCAAGTGAAATTCCTGAGCCAGCATGGCGAGTGACTCAATCTCTTGTCGACTTTGATCGCCACTGACTACCTCAATCGCTTCCCCACCCGCATCGGAAAAATCCGAAATGAGCGATTTCAACTTAGTGCGAGTCAAATCATAGGACAAAGGATGAGCCAATACGGCAATACCGCCCGACTTTTTCACACAGTGAATGGCGTCTGCCATTGATGGCCAAGCGGGCTTGATGTCTCCGGCTTTTCCTTTGCCTAAATATTTAGCAAACGCTTTCTGAATGGATTTCACATACCCAGCGTCCACCAAAAATCGCGCAAAATGGGGTCGCGCAACCACCGCACCACCGGCAAAGCGCTTGGCCCCCTCTAGGGCGCCATGAAAGCCCAGCTTTTCCAAGCGCTCGGCAATTTTCTCCGCTCGCTGATCCCGCTCTCGTCCCAACGCGGACAAGGCTTCCGTTAAGGCGGGGTGCTCTGGATCAATATTCAACCCAACGATATGCACACTCCGTCCATTCCACTGCGAAGATAATTCAACACCGGGAATCACTTCCAACCCGTGAGACATTGCTGCCTGTAAAGCTTCGTCAATACCAGTGACGGTATCGTGATCAGTGAGGGCAAGATGCGTCACGCCGTTCTCTGCGGCCCTCGCCACCACCGCCGTTGGTGAGAACTGGCCATCAGACTCCGTACTGTGACTGTGCAGATCAATGGTGGAATACAAATCAACTCCTGGAAATCCGAAAGGAACATTTCTTTGCAAGGTCGAACACGTTACCATACGCTCGCTTGTGTTCGAGATGGCAGGATAAACCTTGCTACTATCGCCCAGTTTTAGCCATTTTCACCCAGCTTTAGCCGTTTTCTATTTTGTTTTGGCCGCTGATAGGTAACTCATTTTAACCACCTACGGTAATATGAGCAGATCAACAAGCACACAGGGAAGAAAACACTAGGCGCCGAACGAGGCGGAATTTATCATAAACCGTGACGATTCACATTCTTCGATTGACCAACTGGCAGGAACCCCATCAATACCATGAGTAATGAAACCCCGAAAAAACGCGAGAATGTCTTTTTTAACCTTGTGTTTAACGTCGTGATCCCGACGGTAATATTGATGAAGTTCTCGAATGAAGAATACCTCGGCAATCAACTGGGATTAGTCGTTGCCCTTTCCTTCCCCTTAACTTACGGCATTGTCGACTTTTTTCGCTCAGGTAAAATCAACTTTTTCTCTGCATTGGGTTTCTTCGGCACACTGCTCACCGGTGGCATCGGCCTACTCCAGCTCGACCCCAAATACATTGCCATCAAAGAAGCCGCTATTCCTGGATTGATCGCGCTAGCCATTCTTGGTTCATTAAAAACGCGCTTTCCATTAGTTAAAACCATTATGTTCAATGAAAATATCATGCAAGTGGATAAAATCCACGAAGCGCTCGAAAAACATGGCAATGAAAACGCTTTCGAACGGGTATTGGTGCGCGCCTCTTACATTCTTAGCGGATCATTCGTTCTTTCCTCTGTCTTAAATTACGTACTGGCTAAAATCATTGTTGTCAGCCCTCCTGGCACCGATGCCTTTAACGAAGAGCTTGGCAAAATGATGGCCTGGAGCTTTCCGGTCATTTCCGTTCCCGCCATGATTGTCATGATGGTGGCCATGTTTTATTTGATTAGCCAATTACAAAAACTGACGCATATGGCATTAGATGATTTAGTGGCCAACGCCTCTTAACACCTTGCTGTTCGGTGGCCGTCATTCTGCCACCCATACCGCCACTCTAACGACCTCTGAACAGTAAACCATCGCGATAAAAAGTCATCACATACACATGCTGTCAAATACACAAATCATCAAAATCTAGCACCGCCGTAACCACCCGAGGAAATTTACATGTTGTACAGTTTTTTCTGTGAAGATGCCCCCAACTCCCTTTCCCTCCGCAAACAACACCGCCCCGCCCACATTGATCGGCTAACCACTTTACTCAACGAAGGTCGACTGATTCTGGCAGGCCCCAACCCCGCTATTGATGCTGAAGCCCCTGCCGAAGCGGGATATACCGGAAGCCTAATCGTGGCTCAGTTTGAAAACCTAAACGCCGCTCAACAATGGGCCGATGAAGAACCCTTTTTAAAAGCAGGCGTCTATCAATCAATCACGGTGAAACCCTTTGTTCAATCCATGCCATAACCCGAGCTAAGAATGCAAAAGAGAGTGCAAAAGAGAGAAAAGAGGTTAAACACCCCCCCACTTCACAAACGGAGACACTTTAGAAAACTCTTGACGAACAACCATTTCGTCACACAATGAATATCATTATCATTCGGTTTTGAAACCCAACATTCACCGATTCAGCATTTGTAACATCCAGGTCTTTTTGTGAAATATTTTATCGCTATCCTTGCCATACTTTCGATGCATCACATCGACACCGCCCACGCAGAAACTCGATACATCACGGACGTACTGTACATTCCCATGCGCAGTGGCGCTGGTAATCAGTACCGTATTCTCCGAAGTGGGCTCAAGAGTGGAACCAAATTGACTGTATTAGAAGAGAGCGAAGACGGTGAATGGACAAAGGTCGCACTGAGCAATGGGCAAGAAGGTTATGTCCGCAATCAATATTTGATCTCTACTCCTACTGCGGCCTCTCGCTTAAATGAAGCCCTTGCCAGTGTCACTCGCCTAGAAAAGGAACGCGGACAATTAAAACAGCAGGTTCAAACACTTCAAACCGAACGATCCACTTTACAAAACACCCTCTCCTCAGAGTCGACCAAAGCCACCAATACGGCAGCCGAATTAGAAGAAATCAAGCGAATTTCCGCCGATACCTTAGCGCTTAATCAACGCCATCAAGATATGCTGCAAAGACACCAATTATTGCAAACCGATTTAGATGTGTTGAAAGCGGAAAACGAACGATTAAAAAACGATAATCGCCAACAGTGGTTTATGTATGGTGTAGGCGCAGTGTTATGTGGGGTTATTCTCACTCTCATCCTTCCACGTTTACCAAGTAAACGTCGTAATTCGGAATGGGCGAATTAACACTCCTTCGAGGCATAAAATCCAATTACGATATAAAGCCCTATCACGATAACAGCCGGTCAATAAGGACAACACATGAAACGCCCCCTGAATGTCAAAGCCGCTCTGTCAACGATCACGGCACTGCTTATTTTTTGCTTTATCTCCAGCAGTGCATTTTCACAACAAGTGGCCATGCGCACCGACCTTGGGAATATTGTGATTGAACTGTACCCCAAAAAAGCCCCCGTTACGGTCAGCAATTTTTTAAAATATGTGGATTCCGGTTTTTATAACGGCACCATTTTCCACCGAGTCATCCCAGGCTTTGTGGTTCAAGGTGGAGGTTTACGATTTGATTTTGGCCGGAAGGAAACTCGTGACCCTATCATCAATGAGTCGAATAACGGTTTACTCAATCTGCGAGGCACACTTTCCATGGCACGATTCAGTGACCCCAACAGTGCCACAAGCCAATTTTTTATCAATTTAAAGCACAATACCCACTTAGACCCGAATCAGTACAACCCCGGTTATACCGTGTTTGCACGGGTAGTCAGTGGTATGGAGATAGTGGAAAAAATCGTGGCAGAGCCTCGCGGTTTATACCGCAAGCATCCCGATGCGCCAAACGCCCCCGTTAGAATATTGGCCGCGAAGCGAGTATCGACACAAAACGACAGCACAACAAAAAAACCAAATTAAACACTAACACATCTAGAGAGAAGCCTCGTTGAAAACAACCAGCACTGCTTTAAGTGTCAACCTGAATAAAATTGCCTTACTGCGAAATTCAAGAGAAGGCAACTACCCCAGCGTGATCGAGCACGCGAAGCGATGTATTGCGCACGGAGCCGATGGCATTACTGTTCACCCTCGGCCCGACCAACGCCATATTCGGCCCGGCGATTGCCATAAGCTGGCATCACTACTCAAAACAATGCCTGATATCGAGTTCAATATTGAAGGCAATCCTTTTGAAGGCCCAGAAGGAAATTACCCGGGCTTTATAGAGATCATTAAATCCACCCTGCCCGATCAAGCCACATTAGTTCCCGATGGCAAAAACCAGCTAACCTCTGATCACGGTTTTGACCTCATTCAAGAGGGCATTCGTGTAGCACCGCTAGTGAAAACACTGAAATCATTGGGGGTGAGAGTAAGTTTGTTTATGGACCCTGACCTCGAACAAATTCGTTTAGCCAAGGAAATCGGTGCCGACCGTATTGAGCTGTACACCGGCCCATACGCCGCTGCTTATGCTCAAGCACAAGAAGCCGGAGCTTTGGCTCACCCTTCTATTGAAGACCTTTTCTCGACAAGCTTTGAGTCAACCTCTCCTTTAGTAACACTACAACGACAGCTTATCGCGCACCAAAAAGCCGCTCAATATGCGAACGAGATTGGCCTTGGCGTCAACGCCGGCCATGATCTTAATTTGGATAACTTGCCCCTCTACTTGTCCATTCAAAACGTACTGGAAGTCTCCATTGGCCATGCACTGACGGTAGACTCCCTATCAATGGGGATGGGCCATGCTGTTGAACAATACAAAACCATTTGCACACCGTCGTCTTAACCCCGCTTTTTCCCTTAACGCCTGTTACTATCAACGTCCCCCCCACCCGAAGAATTGGCGCCATTAGATGGTGGCGTCATCTGAGGAATATGTCAGACTTTCCTCACTAACATTCGCCCCCTTTGGAGAATCTCGTCATTAACTCACCCAGTAACACAGCCCACTCTTCTAGTGACCAGCCGTTTAACGCTCATTTTATTGATGACATTCGGCCAACCATCGCACACTGGTCTTCAGAGGGTGTTCTCTTCGCCATTGTTACCTTGGTGAATATCGAAGGCTCCTCCCCAAGGCCAGTAGGAAGTCAGATGGCTGTGAACCTTAACGGTGAGAGTGTCGGGCTCATTTCAGGGGGGTGCCTAGAAGAGACTATCAAACTGCACGCCATCGAATGCATCCAATCCAATACCTCTCGGTTAATTCGTTACGGCCTTGATTCGGATTATTTCGACATCATTCTGCCTTGCGGCTCTGGGGTAGATATCCTCATCAAGCCCAACCCGTCGAAAGAATGGGTTAACAAACTCAACGACATGTCAGCGTCACGCCGCACATTTCAATGGAGCATTCAAGCTGGCACTGATGTATTTTCTGAAAGCAGCCTCAGTGAAATTTTTCAATCTGAAAGCGTAACAACTGCCCCTAAACAGTTAAATAAAAAGGGGCTGAGACGATCCGAAATAGCGTCGGCAGATTTTTCTTTTGTGAAAGAATACTTTCCTAAAAAACGCTGGGTAGTGGTTGGGCAAGGTGCCGTATTCGATCAATTCATTCGCTTAGCCATGTCATTTGACGTCGAGCTTCTCGCTTACACCAATGATCGACGATACGAATCTCTGAAACACAATCCCCACTCAAACAGTACTTACGCATCACTCCACCAATTTGCACCTGGGTCATTAGATAAGCACAGTGTATTTATATGCCTGTCTCACGATCACGATATCGAAGCGACCATTTTACCTCATGTATTGAATTCACCTGTAGGCTATGTAGCCGCACTGGGCAGCCGAAATACCCATCAACAACGGTTAGAGCGACTACTCGAACTGGGCGTTAATAAAGCGCTATTCAAAAAAATTCATGGCCCGGCAGGATTGGATTTAGGCGGAAAAACACCACCGGAAATAGCACTGTCTATCGTGGCGGAAATTATTGCGTTTGAAAATGGAAGACGTTTTTCCAAAACAATGAATAATGAAATGGAAAAATAATAAGGATCGGGAAGAGGGAAATATTTAAACTTCGGTTACTGTTTATTCCAGTAACCGAGTTGCTTAATAAGCCAAAATGCGGAGCAATACTTTATAGCCCCAACCAATCATTATTACTCCCACTCAATCGTCGCAGGCGGTTTACTAGACACATCGTAAGCCACCCGGCTCACACCCGAAATTTCATTAATAATTCGGTTAGACACCTTCTCTAACAACTCATAAGGCAGGTGCGCCCAACGTGCGGTCATGAAATCTACGGTTTCTACCGCACGGAGGGAAATAACCCATTCATAACGTCGACCATCTCCCACAACCCCGACGGATTTTACCGGCAGGAATACGGCAAACGCTTGGCTAGTTTTGTGGTACCAATCGGCGGCGTGTAATTCTTCTAGAAAAATCGCATCGGCTTCACGAAGAATATCGGCGTATTCTTTTTTCACTTCACCCAAAATACGAACGCCCAAACCAGGCCCTGGGAAAGGGTGGCGATAGACCATGTCGTACGGCAAGCCTAGCTCTAAACCAATCGCACGCACTTCATCTTTGAAAAGCTCACGCAGTGGTTCGACCAACTCAAACGCCATGTCTTCAGGCAGACCACCGACGTTGTGGTGAGACTTAATCACATGGGCTTTGCCAGTTTTCGACGCGGCAGACTCAATCACATCCGGGTAAATGGTGCCTTGTGCTAACCACTTTACGTTTTCTAGCTTGGCGGCTTCTTGGTCGAACACCTCGATGAAAGTGTTACCAATAATTTTACGTTTCGCTTCCGGATCATTGACGCCTTCTAACTTGCCAAGAAAGAGAGACTCCGCATCCGCTCGAATAACCTTTACCCCCATGTTTTTGGCAAACATATCCATGACTTGATCGCCTTCGTTTTTACGAAGAAGGCCATTGTCCACAAAAACACAGGTCAATTGATCGCCAATGGCTTTGTGTAATAACGCTGCAACCACAGAGGAATCCACACCGCCGGATAAACCGAGCAAGACTTTATCTTCGCCCACTTGTTCACGCACCGTTTCAATGGCCGATTCCACAATGTTGGCAGGCGTCCACAGCGGTTCACAGCCACAAATTTGCAGAACAAAATGTTCGAAAATACGCTTGCCTTGAAGGGTATGCGTCACTTCAGGGTGAAACTGCAACCCGTAGAAATCTTTTTCCTCCCAAAACATACCCGCCAATGGGCAGCTTGGTGTAGAGGCCATTAATGAGAATTGCTCTGGCAACGCCACCACTTTGTCACCGTGACTCATCCATACATCCAATAACGAGTTTCCATCATGATCCACGTGATCGGAGATATCTTTTAACAAGGCACTTTGGCCATGGGTTTGAATTTGCGCGTAGCCAAATTCACGTACATCAGAGCCCGCCACCTTACCACCGAATTGTTCCGCCATGGTTTGCATGCCATAGCAAATACCCAATACCGGCACGCCCAATTCAAAAACCAGTTGCGGTGCTCTTGGTGATTCACCCTCCGTCACCGACTCAGGTCCACCGGATAAAATAATACCCCGAGGGTCGAATTCTCGAATTTCTTCCTCGGTCATATCAAAGGCTCGAATTTCCGAAAACACACCCACTTCACGGACACGTCGTGCGATTAATTGGGTGTACTGAGAGCCAAAATCGAGAATCAAAATACGCTGAGCGTGGATATCTTTTGTCATTGTGTGTACCGAAAATTCGTTGAAAATAAGACTGGATAGAATAAAGAAAAATAATTACTGAGATAAAAACAGCAACGGGGCCTTACCAGACCCCGTTACGACACCCTTTCGATGATCTTCGCCGCTAAAAAATGTTAGCAACTAAATATGTTAGCGACTAAATATGTTAGCGACTAACATCAACGACGCGCTAACGACTACCCACTGGGTAATTAGGGGCTTCTTTCGTAATTTGTACGTCGTGAACATGGCTTTCGCTCATCCCTGCCGAAGTCACCCGAACGAACTGAGGTTGAGTACGCATTGCGTCAACGGTTGCAGAGCCCGTGTACCCCATCGCCGAGCGTAAACCGCCCATCATTTGATGCACAATCGCCGCCACCGGGCCTTTGTAAGGCACACGCCCCTCAATACCCTCTGGCACCAACTTTTCCACCGCACTGCCTTCTTGGAAATAACGGTCCGATGAGCCTTGGGTTTTGGACATCGCCCCTAACGAACCCATACCACGATAAGATTTATAGGTTCTGCCTTGGAAAAGCTCCACTTCACCCGGCGCTTCTTCTGTACCGGCAAACATAGAGCCCATCATGACACAGTTCGCCCCGGCAACTACTGCCTTAGCAATATCACCAGAAAAACGGATACCGCCATCGGCAATCACCGGAATGTCTAACCCTTCCAGCGCTTCTACCACATTGGCAATCGCTGAAATTTGAGGAACACCCACACCGCTGACAATGCGCGTGGTACAAATAGAACCAGGGCCAATACCCACTTTTACGGCATCCGCACCGGCTTCGGCTAACGCTTTTGCGCCAGCAGCCGTCGCGATGTTACCGCCCACCACTTGTACATCAGGATAAAGTTGTTTGATTTTACGAACGCGTTCGATCACGTTTTTAGAGTGGCCGTGAGCGGTATCCACCACTAACACATCCACACCGGCCTCAACCAATGCCGCCACACGGTCATCGGTATCGGGGCTTGTGCCTACGGAAGCCCCCACCCGCAGGCGACCCTGGGGGTCTTTACAGGCATTGGGATAGGTTTCAGCCTTATTGATGTCTTTAACTGTAATGAGCCCAACCAAATCGAAGCTGTCATTGACCACCAACACTTTTTCAATGCGATGCTTATGCAACAACGCACGCACCTCACTAGGGCTCGTTCCTTCTTTGGCCGTCACCAATTTGTCTTTCGGTGTCATAATTGAAGAGACGGTTGCACTCATGTTGTTTTCAAAGCGCACATCACGGCCAGTGACGATACCCACTAAATCACCGCCATCCAAAACAGGGACGCCGGAAATATTATGCTCACGAGTTAATCGAACCAATTCACTGATGGTGGCATCCGCATTAATGGTAATGGGATCTCGCACCACGCCCGCTTCGAACTTTTTCACAGCGCGTACTTCACGCGCTTGCGCTTCGACAGACATGCTCTTGTGAATAATGCCAATACCACCTTCCTGTGCCAACGCAATCGCCAAACGGGATTCCGTAACGGTATCCATGGCGGCAGAGATGAGTGGAATGTTCAATTGGATGGTTTTAGTGAGTTGTGTTTTGAGCGAAACATCTTTCGCGGTGATTTCAGAATAACCGGGGACGAGTAAAACATCGTCGAAGGTCAAGGCTTCCTGAGCGATTCGTAACATAGAAGCGGGCACCCTAATTTGGAGTTATAACACTCGACGCCAACAACGGCTTCGAGCCAATATAAATAAACGAGAGATTATACCGATTTCATTACATCAGGAAAAGATGAGCATAAGATCAATTGACTTAACTTCCTGATTTTTATAGAAAACTGTCCAGAAAGGCAATTTTTTAAAACTTCGTGACCGACCAACTCCGTGACGGACTAACTCCATTTCCAATATCGCCCCCAGTTTTACGGTGCAACAAAAATAAATGACAACATATAGCCACGAATGACGCCTTTTGCCGTTGGCCTGCGCGATTTAAAACATAAGCAATAACGACGTTGAAAATCACTCGTCATAACATGCCAACATCGCCTACAATGCTGCCCATGACCTATTACACTTCAAATTCCCCACTTTCCCCAAGCTCATCTGAAACATCAACAACGCCTCAACGGAAAATTTTTTCCGTCAGTCAGTTGAACCGCACAGCCAAACTACTGTTAGAACAGCAGCTCCCCTTGATGTGGGTTCAAGGTGAAATCTCCAATATGTCTGTTCCGTCTTCAGGACATTGGTATTTCACCCTCAAAGACAGCAATGCTCAAATACGTTGCGCCATGTTTCGCAATCGTAACCAATCCGTACGATTTCGCCCAAAACACGGGCAAGAGGTACTGATTAGAGGTCGCGTTAGCCTTTACGAAGGGCGAGGTGATTTCCAACTGATTGTCGAGCACATGGAAGAAGCTGGGCTGGGTGATTTACAACAACAGTTTGAACAGTTGAAACAAAAGCTTTCCGATGAGGGCTTATTCGATCCGGCACGAAAACAGGCTTTGCCTTCACTGCCGCTCCACGTCGGGGTCATCACCTCGCCCACCGGCGCCGCCATTCGCGATGTGTTAAGTGTGTTTCAGCGGCGATTTCCTGCCATTCCTATTACCGTTATCCCCGCCTTGGTTCAAGGCAATGAAGCTGCCCATTCTCTTGTTAACGCACTTCATATGGCCATCATGAGCGGGTTATTCGATGTGTTAATTATTGGCCGAGGTGGCGGATCACTGGAAGATCTCTGGCCATTTAATGAAGAAATCGTGGCTCGAGCGATTGCAGAATGCCCAATTCCGATTGTCAGTGCGGTTGGACACGAAGTGGATTTTACCATCGCCGATTTTGTCGCAGATTACCGCGCACCAACACCTTCAGCCGCTGCAGAAGTCTTAAGCCCAGACCAACATACCCTTTCCCAAAGGCTTTTAACTATTCAGCAAAAGTTTATGCAAAGTATGTTGGTTTCAATTAATCAACGAAAACAGGCCACCACGCATTTAAGAAAGCGCTTAAAACATCCACGCGACCAATTACGCCAGCAAGCACAACGAGTTGATCATCTCGAAATACGATTACAACAAATACTGAACACTCGCCTTTCACAACGAGGACAGTATTTACGTTATCAAGCGAACCGTTTATTACAGCAGCATCCGCGAAAACAATTACCCGCGCAGCATGATCAACTGAATCAAGCCACTCAAAGATTGTTCCGATTATCTGAACGACTACACCAAACATTTCAGACGAAGCTCGCCGCCTTGACCCATCGTCTAGACTCCGTCAGCCCATTGAATACGCTGAAACGAGGCTACAGTATTGTCACCGACCAACAGGGCGCCCCCATCGTTGATGTCAATAAGACAAGCGTCGGGGACCAGCTCTCAGCGAAACTTGCCAACGGTACGTTAGAAATTGAAGTGATGAAAATTTCCCCCCTAAAATAAGAGACTCAATCAAAGAGATGGGAGAAAGGTTTTGTTATTTACTAAGCTTTCTTTAGAAAAGAATGCGTTTAAACCCAAACCAACTGATTGGTCACCATCCAAACAGTAATTTTTTAGTTGTAAGGACTTCCCCTTGAGTCATGAATTTGAGTAATATTCCTGTCACAAACGAGTGTGATGAAGGTCACAACTAAAAATCATCATTCACACTCGTATTTTTCCTAGAGAAAGAATAATCACATTCCGTTTCTGGCAACGTGTCAATAGAGTTTTCACTTAGTCTGCTTTTAGCATTCACGGTTAAAAACTTCCGCACTGCCGAATCACGGCCAATCAATGTCAGTCTTAGGGCACTAAATGGCATAGCACAATGCCAAATTCACAATACGTGAAGCAAACAGAAAAGAAAGTTCTCAAGCTCATTCTTTTTTGGACGATGTAAAAAAGAATAAGAACTTTTTTACATGCTCTTTCATCGCTGTCTTTAAAACGATGCAAAAGCAATAGAACACAGTGCCAACTGAATTAGAGTTTAAAAATTACCGTAGGGTGTGACTACCAACCTGGCAGATATCAAACTGGCAGACAATATTTTAAATGTATTAGGAGCAACATGAGCCATTTTGCCCGCATCTCTGTACGGCGCAAATTAATCGCCGCGTTTGTCGCAACGGTTATCATTACCGCCGCGCTTTTGACCACTTTATCGGTCACCACCATTTTTGATTTAACCAAAGAGCGATTGGAACAATCCGAGCTACCAGAACTTATGGGCCGGATTACAGTGGAATTAGAAAAAGAAGTGTTACTTCTGGAAAATGGCGCTCAATCTCTTGCCGAAGATCCATCCATCCTCAATAGCTTGGATACCCTTGAAGCAAATGAATTAGAAGCATTGATTGTTACTAAGCTAAATATATTTCGTCGGCAATACAATGCTTCCACTATGTCTTTTGCAGACCGAAAAAGTGGGCGCTTTTGGAATGAAGATGGCTTTTTACGCGTCCTGGAGCCAGGTGAAGATCAATGGTTTTACGACTACCGCAACAGCGGCAAAGAGAAAAGCAACTCCATTTTCACAGAGCCCAACGGATCAACCACCGCGTACATTAATTTTCAGCAACTTAACGGGCGTGGTCTAGCAGGCTTAGGCAAAGACATTCAAGCATGGGAACACATTCTAAAAAACTATCGCATTCGCGACAGTGGTTATGTTTACGTTACCAACGCCGAAGGCCAGGTCATTTTGCACCCCGATGCCAGCATGGTCGGCAGAGCTTCTCTGGACAGTAAGTATGGCCGAAACAGCGCTCAAGCGTTGATGAACGATGAACCATTCAGCCTCATAGAAACCCATCAAGATAAGGTGGAAGTGATCGCCGCTCGTTACCGTATGGGTGCCACTGGCTGGTTGGTTATTGCGCAAGTCCCCAAGGCAGAAGTGTATGCCGATGCGGTAACCGCCAGAAATCAGCAAATCCTCTTGGCTACAGGCGCCACTCTTTTGGTTTCGATTCTCGCGATGTTTTTCTCACAAACCATCAGCAACCCCATCAGTAACATCGCCCAAATTTTTGAGGATTTAGGCCAAGGCAATGCCTCTCTTTCAAGCCGAGTCCCAGAGGGCAGCCACGCAGAATTATCCGCTCTGGCAAAAGGGTTTAATGCCTTTGTGAGCAAAATTCAAAATACGGTTGTGGCGGTTCGAGACACCTCTGAACAATTACACCAGCAGGTAAACATTTGCACAGATTTGGTCTCTAACACTCATCAACAAGGTCAATTACAACAAGAGCACACCACTCATATCGCAACGGCAATTCACGAAATGGAAGCCACTGTAGAAGACATTGCCGGAAATGCCGCCCGCGCCGCCCAAAGTGCTGATAACGCCAACAGCGATGCACAAGGAGGTTCCCAAGTAGCCAATGCCGCTGTAGAACGCATCACTGAGTTGAAAGGTACCATTTCTGCCGTTGCCGAAGTCATTGAAAGCTTGGTCGAGGACGTTGCCTCTATCAGCGGTATATTGGACGTGATTAACGCGATTTCTGAACAAACCAACCTATTGGCCCTAAACGCAGCTATCGAGGCAGCCCGTGCCGGTGAACATGGGCGTGGCTTTGCGGTGGTTGCCGATGAAGTTCGTCAATTAGCACAAAGAACACGCACTTCCACACAAGACATCGAAGTGCTCATCGACAAGCTGCGTAATCAATCCGAGAAAGCCGTCAGCAGCGTGGAAAATAGCACGTCACAATCCGATGAAAGTGTGCACGCGATGAGCAATACCCACGACAAGCTCGATGCCATTGCCAATTCTATTGAAGATTTGAGGGACGTGAGCAGTCTTGTTGCCGTCGCGACGGAAGAACAAGCCGCCGTCGTTCGTGAAGTCTCTGGCAACATCACTAAGATCCATAATATTTCTGAAGACACATTGGCCACCTCAGAGCAACTTGCCAATGCAAATGATCAGTTAAATGCAGTTGCTAAAGCCCTAGACGACCTCATGCAAGACTTCCACGTATAAAAGCTTTCACTCTTCAAATACACTCATCGGCCTAATCTTAGGCCTTTGAGTGTATTTACCTACCTATCTCTCATCCTTCATGCCAAATCATCTCCTCGTTACGTTCAAAGCACCTTAACCATTTCGCATTACGGGGTTTGATTAGAGCAACCTTGTCAAAAGCCACTATATTTAAGCGATATACATCATTAAATAAAAATTTAGGCGCCAATTTTTCAGATTAACTCAACAATGGTTTTCTCATAAAACAGTAAGCGCTAATATACTCTCGTGTGCACAAGAAATAGCATGGTTACCGTTGAGTAAAACCGTCGAATTGTGCCAAAAAGGAAAGATAATAAACGCTTATTCGGTCTACGACATCGTGGCTATGTTGTGAAGATCATATGTTGTGAGGAACAAAAGGCTGGTTTAGACTCGCTCTCAACAATGTGAGCTAAATAGACACTCAATCTGATCAGAATCGCCACTTACTTTTTGTCTCGATGCTGTACAAAGAAAAAAGCTCAGTTGTTAACCAGTGACGAGTTACAACAAGCAGTACCGAATAATAAGCACAATAAAAACGGAGTATAAGAATGTCACAAACACCCTGGATGAAATCCGCTTTGGCTCTATCCATTGCCTCAACTATCGCTACCACAATCGCCTCTCATTCCTACGCGCAAGATGACCAACCTCACAGAACCCTCGAAGAAGTGGTCGTGACGGCTCAGAAACGTACAGAAAGCTTGCAAGATGTCCCAATCTCAATCAGTGCCGTATCTGGTGAAAAACTCGCCGATGCCGGCATTGAGAAAATTGAAGATATCATTAGCTTCATTCCCAACATTCATATGACTGAATCCGGGCTGAGTACACAGCTGCGTATTCGGGGCATGGGCAGTGGTAATAACCAAGCCTTTGAACAATCCGTTGGGCAATACGTTGATGGCGTCTACTACGGTAGACCTCAACTGCTCCGAGCACCCTTCTTGGATCTTGCCAGTGTAGAAGTGCTCAGAGGCCCACAGAGCGTTCTGTTCGGTAAGAACTCCATCGCGGGTGCCATCAACATGCGCACTGCACGCCCAACCGATGAGTTTGAAGGCTTTATCAGCGCCAATTACGCTCCTGCTCAAAATCAACAAGAGCTGACCGGCGTAGTTTCAGGCCCAATAACCGATACCTTAAGAGCACGTCTAGCCCTTCGTAGCTATACCGAAGATGGCTGGATGGAAAATACCCTTCTAGATAAAGACAGCCCTGCCAGAGATGAGCAATCGGCCCGTTTAACCCTAGATTGGACACCAACCGATTCACTCTCCCTCTCTTTGAAGCTTGAGCAAAATACGTTTGACGGAGAAGGTCGCCAGCTGGAGATTATCGAAGACAACCCAAGCCCACAGTCTCTGTCGCAAATTGCTGGAGTCTCTGATCCCAACACTGCCGCTTTTTTGGATCAATTCCCTTCCACTTACAGCAATATTGCCAGTGTTTTGTTTAATCAGCCCGCCTTTGAGGCAGAACAAAATTTCGAACGACAAGCCAATGTGGATGAGTTCAGTAACAATGACATGTCCAACTATACGTTTAACGCAGAATACCAGTTAGGCGAGAATACCCTTAACTGGGTGACAGGTTGGGTGGAATATGAATACGATGAGCTTTGTGATTGCGACTTCACTTCCGCAGACAGCTTCCAAGTATTCTTAAATGAAGAATTCGAACAATTCAGTCAAGAGATTCGTATTACCTCCCCTACCGGTGGCACAGTGGAGTGGATTGCAGGGGCTTTCTATCAAGAATACGACATGACCTACGACGAAGATTTCATCATCTCCGATGGCGGTCTACTGGCCACGGCGGTGAATGGTAGATATAACAACTTGATTGATCTCGGCAATTTTGGTACACGCCGCTTATACGAGCAAACTTCTGAAGCTTGGTCAGTCTTCGCACAAGCCACTTGGAACATCAGCGATACATTACGATTAACATTGGGGGGGCGTTTTACCGAAGAAGACAAAGAAGGCGCTCGCAGCATGACCATCGTGGATTTCAGCGATGGCAGCATCCCCGCCGCCGTTACTGACAGCGTCAACTGTAGTCCTGGCACTTTCACCAATATCAGCGAAACTTTCTCTATTCCCTGCGTCATCAACAACGTGTTTGGTGTTGACACACAACAGGCCAGTACCGGTAACCGAGGTAACAACTTGGTAGGTGATCGAACCGAGCGCGAATTCACCCCCCTTGTGAACCTCCAATGGGACGCCACCGATGATTTAATGGTCTACGCTGCTTACACCGAAGGCTTTAAGGCCGGTGGCTTTGACACACGATCCAACTCCAACGCCGTCTTCGAGTTTGAAGATGAGGGCGCAACGGCTTAC
Source organism: Marinibactrum halimedae (assembly GCF_021234875.1). Classification (GTDB taxonomy): domain Bacteria; phylum Pseudomonadota; class Gammaproteobacteria; order Pseudomonadales; family Cellvibrionaceae; genus Marinibactrum; species Marinibactrum halimedae. Next base: position 114,174 of record NZ_JAJQVM010000006.1, read on the forward strand.
GAAATCGGTTTCAAAAGCTCATTGTTTGGTGGAGAGGCAGAGTTAAACGGTGCATTCTTCTATACCGAGTACGATAACTTACAGGTCAGCCAATTTGATGGCGCTATTGGTTTTAATGTTGTTAACGCAGCAGAATCTGTGATTCAAGGTTTTGAGCTAGATGGCCGATGGGCAGCAACTGACTACCTTACCGTGAGTTATGGACTTGCCTACAACGACTTTGAATACACAAATTTCCCTGTCGGCGGCTGTTACCAGGGCGAAACGCCTAACGGCATTGATATTGATGGCGATGGCACCCTAGACACCTGTGATTACACCGGTCGCTCTGGGACATTTGCACCAAAGAAAACATTTAACTTAGGTGCTGAGTACATTCGCCCCATCACCAGTGATATCAATTTCCGCTCATTGTTTGATGCACAATATGTCGACAATCACGATGTGCACGAAAACCAAGACCCTAAATACGATATCGATCCTTACACAACCGTTAATCTTCGTGTAGGTATCGAATCCGAAAGCTGGGCAGTGGCACTTGTTGGTAAAAACCTTACAGACGAGTCGGTGCTTACCTATGTGAGTAATGCTCCCCTTTCTGACAGTGTTTTTGGTACCAATACTTACTATGGCTTCTTAAGAAGACCACGCAGTGTGGCCGTTGAAGGGACTTATCGTTTCTAAACCCGGCCATATTTCTAATTGTGCTGCAGGCAAAAAAATACCCCGATAAATCGGGGTATTTTTTTTCTGATTGATTACTGCTTAATTTTCGTCACCATTAAAGGCCATGTGGGTTTACCATTACTTTTTCGGTGACTTCGATTTTTGCGAACGACCGCCTAACTTCGCACGATCATTCCTTCCGCGACCATTCTTTTCAATCAATCGCTTTTGTTTTTGCTGATCTTTTGGTGACAGTTTGCTTTTACGACCAGCAAAGGGATTATCGGACGATTTAAACTCAAATCGAATGGGGGTGCCATGTAAGTCTAAAACTCGACGAAAGGTTTTTTCTAAATAACGCTTGTAGTGTTTTGGTAGAGCATCCGTCTGATTACCGTGCACCACAACAATCGGTGGATTACTGCCACCGGCATGAGCATAACGCAGTTTAATCCGTCGCCCATTCACTAATGGTGGCTGGTGGACACTCACCGCATCCTCCAAAATCCGGGTCAAACGGTTCGTGGATAACGTACTGGTTGCCGAGTGATAAGCTCGTTCGATGGATTCATACAAGTGCCCAACGTTGGTACCGTGTAAGGCAGAAATAAAATGCACGTCAGCAAAGTCAATAAACTGTAAGCGGCGATCAAGCTCTCGTTTAATATGAGCCTTATGGTCTTCTTCCAGCCCATCCCACTTATTCAAGGCCACTACCAGCGCTCGCCCCGAATCAATCACCTGTCCCATTAAGTGTAAGTCTTGATCCACAATACTTTCACTGGCATCCATCAGCAACACCACAACATTGGCATCATCAATGGCTTGCAGGGTTTTCACAATAGAGAATTTCTCTACCGTCAAGGAAACATTTTTACGACGGCGCACACCGGCTGTATCGATCAATGTATAGGGCTTATCATGACGTGTGTAATTAATGTACACACTGTCGCGTGTGGTACCGGGCATGTCGAATACCACGACGCGATCTTCGCCCAACAAGCGATTCACTAACGTGGATTTTCCCACATTCGGTCGACCTACCACGGCGATTTTGATGCCTGTGGCTTCGTCTTCTTCCTCAACTTTTTCTTCAGGCAGAGTATCCAAGACCTCTGCCATCATACTCTTCACACCTCGACCGTGAGTCGCTGTAGTAGGGAATAACTCCCCCAGACCCAGCTCGTAAAAAGGTGCAACCGCAATATCATGGTTAGCGCCATCAATTTTATTCGCCACCACATAGACTGGCTTGCCCTGAGTACGCAGATAGTTACCGATACTTTGGTCTGTCGGAGTTAAGCCTGCGCGGCAATCCACCACAAACAACACAATGTCTGCCTCTTGAATTGCTAGAAGCGATTGCTCTGCCATAGCAGAGTCAATACCCTCTTCCTCACCACTTAAGCCGCCGGTATCCACAACCATAAAGCGGCGATTGTGCATAAACGCTTCACCGTATTTTCGGTCACGGGTAAGGCCCGCAAAGTCGGCTACTAGCGCATCTCGGCTACGAGTAAGCTGATTGAACAACGTTGATTTGCCAACATTCGGGCGGCCCACCAGGGCAATAACAGGTAACATAGTGTGAGACCAAACTCCGGAGGTTTGTGTTTTTTGGGTTATGGGATATCTGAGGGGGCGTATTCTAGGGAAAAAGCACTCTAATGTCTTCAATAGAGCCAGAAACAAAATACAACCGAAGTAAAATAAAAAAGATAGGAGTAAAGAAAGGAGCTACCTTATGTTTCATACCACTAATGCTGGTTCCGTACCCGACAAAAATACTTTCGACTAAGATATTTTCAACTAAAGATATTTTTATCCAGCACGGAACTGATATAGCGGACTAGCTTTCTGAAGCCGACTCAATCACCAATGAAGATAAGTCACCATCGTTATCAAGAACATAGATGTGTTCATCATTGACCAACAATGGCGAACGCACACCACTGCCGTCTACTTTATCACGCCCCAGATACTCACCCGTTGCGGCATCCAGTACATGAACATACCCATCAGCGTCTGCTACAACGACATAACCGTCTACGTATACGGGCCCTGTGAGTGAACGACGAATCATTTGATCATTACGCCATTCTTCTTGACCATTACCGGCACTGACAGCAACAACGATATCTTCATCCGTGGTATAGAAAACACGCCCGGCACCCGCCCCTAAGTTTTTATAGGTTGATGCTTCTTGAGCCCAAAGGCCTCGACCATTAGCCCGGCTCAATGCCACCAAGCGGCCTTGATAGCTTGCAGCAAATAAAATATCGCCCACCAGCATTGGCGAACCATCGATATCCACCACACGCTCTAGATCTGTTCTACCTTTTGGAATCGCCACACGCTGATCCCAGATTGGCAAACCGGTATCGGCTTCCAACGCAACCACTTTGCCATTGGCAAAACCCGCATACACAGCATTGTCGGTTAGTAATGGTGAAGCCGTACCTCGCAAAGTCAAAGCCGGTAGCGTGTTATCAAAGAGCCAACGTTGTTCGCCAGTATCAACATCCAGACCAAAAATACGGCCATCAGAAGTATGGACAATCACCACACGTCCATCCGTTTTTGGGGCCGAAAGCACTTCACTGCTCACCTGCTGTCGCCACAGTTCCGAACCATCTTCAGTACTGAGTGCAATGACTTCGCCATCGTAGGTACCGACGGTAACCAAGTTAAATGCTGCCCCCACCCCTCCAGAGGTTTCCGCATCTAATTTGGCTTTCCAAAGGCGCTTTCCAGATGCAACCTCAAAGGCTCGTACATTACCGGCAATATCAGTGGTATAGATACGATCTCCGACAATAGTCGGCGCCAAACGGGTATAGCGCACATCCTGGCCTTTACCGGTTCCGCTCTTCCAGTCACGATCAATAACAACCTTCTTTTCATCCAAATCCACCAGCTTAGCGGGGGACAATTCTTTATCGTTATCCGAACAGGCCATGAGCCCACTGAATACGAAAGCAGCGAAAAAAACACGTACGGAAAACGGCAACTGACTAACCTGCACCGAGTGACCTCCTATGGAAAACAATATATTCAACAGCTCGGTGCTATTGGGCTTCTGTGGTAGAGACTGCGTTGGTAGACGCTACGGCATGGTCATCCAATTTCATGGTGAGAAAATTACGACGCGATGATTGGTCGCTGGGCAAGGTATCTAAAGCCAGCTGGTAGGCTGTTCGGGCAGCATCACCCTCTCCCTTAGCTCGCAAAATATCGCCTCGAATTTCAGCATAAGTACTGGTTAACGCTTCCGCTTTAGGAGTCTGAACCAATGCCAAAGCTTCATCAAACTGCCCTTGAGCTGCCAGCACTCTCGCAAGACGAGGCTCAGCCACGGCCTGAATCACCTCACTCGGGTTACTTTCCAATACTCCTTTTAACTCAGTCACTGCCGTGTCTAAATCATTCGCATCCACGGCAAGTTTCGCCAACATTAATCCGGCACTTTCACCGTAGTAACTGTCTTTATGTGACTCTTTCAACTGACCGGCCAAATGCTTTGCAGTGGTAATTTTTTCGTCCGTCAATTCTGTGCCAGGTTCGGTGGCAACGGCTTCCATTAAATCTTGAAAAATTTCAGAACCCGCTTCCGCCTTCGCTTGCTGAGATGCGTTATACATGTCCCAGCCAAAATAAGCACCCACCGCCAATACCACACCGGCTATCGTGGTTTTTCCATTCTCATTCCACCACCGCTTAAACGCTTCAATTTGTTCTTCTTCGGTCAAATGCGTGCTCACCGCCTACTCCTAAAATTTTATATTGTATAAATTGACTGTCTTTGACTTACTGCCATTGTGATTGCTGATGCAGCGATTTAATGTTGTGTCACGCCTTATCACTCAACTGATCACATTCACTCGATTACTCACAATGCCTTCAGGGCATCAATTAAATCAACCCGAGATAGTGTTTCCTGTTCGCGGTCGTCACGCAGGTATTTCAAACCAACAACACCTTGCTCAACTTCGTTTTCACCCAAAATAACGGCCACGTGGGCACCGCTTTTATCAGCCTTTTTAAGTTGGCTCTTAAAATTTCCCGCACCGCAATGCATGAAGACTCGTAGACCAGGGCATTGCTCTCTTAGTTCCTCTGCAAGCATCATTGCTGGCACAGTTACATTACCAACAGCCACAACATAAGCATCGGCTTGCTGGCTTATGCCGTCAGGAACCACCCCCAAAGTGTCCAACAATAACACTAAACGCTCTACACCCATCGCAAAACCGACTGCAGGAACAGGCTTACCGCCTAATTGAGACGTGAGACCGTCATAACGACCACCGGCACATACGGTGCCCTGAGCACCCAAGTCGGTCGTTACCCACTCAAAAACCGTATTGTTGTAATAATCGAGCCCTCTCACCAACCGAGGATTCACCTTATAGGAGATATTGGCCGCCTCCAACAATGCTTTTAATTGCTCAAAATGTGCTTGGCTCTGATCGTCGAGAAAATCTAAAATACTAGGGGCACCCTCCAGTAAAGACTGAGTTGTGGGGTCTTTACTGTCCAGAATACGCAACGGGTTTGTGGATAATCTGCGCTGACTGTCTTCATCCAACTCGGATTCACGCTCCCCCAAGTACTCAACCAAAGCCGCTTTATACTGCGCTCGAGATTCTAGACTGCCAATACTGTTGATTTCCAATTGTACCGCCTTTGAAATACCCAAAGCTGCCCAAAAACGCGCGGTCATCAACAATAATTCTGCATCAATATCTGGCCCTGCAATCCCAAAAGTTTCGACACCAATTTGATGAAACTGACGAAGCCGTCCTTTTTGTGGCTTTTCATATCGAAACATCGGCCCGGTGTACCACAAGCGCTGAGTTTGATTATGCAATAAACCGTGTTGCTCACAGGCTCGAACACAGACCGCTGTTCCTTCAGGCCGCAAGGTTACACTTTCATCATTGCGATCATTAAAGGTGTACATTTCCTTTTCAACGATGTCGGTAACCTCACCGATAGATCGCTTAAAAAGCTCGGTTTTCTCTAAAATGGGAAAGCGAATTTCCTGATAACCGTAGCGTTCTATAACATCGGAAATGGTAGATTCAAGGTATTGCCACGTGGCAGATTCACCGGGCTTTAGGTCATTCATACCCCGGAGGGATTGTATTTTACTCAAGAGGGTTCCTAACTGTATCTTTGTATGATCATCGAAAATAAGAGGGTTGATTTTGCCATACCCTAATTTAAATCGCCCCAAGTCCACCCTTAGGGCGATGAAAGTTATACTTTCGCAATAATATCTTTTTCAGCCTTTGCTTTCGCATCAGCTTTATTACGAATCATTCGCTCCAAATTATCCACCAAAGAATCATTCTTGAGCTTTGAATTGGCTTCACCGTCTACATAAATTAAATTGGGCTGGCCACCCGCTAAGCCAATATCCGCTTCTTTTGCTTCACCCGGGCCATTGACGACACACCCGATAACAGCAACATCCATCGGTGTAGTGATATCTTCTAAGCGCTGCTCCAACTCATTCATGGTTTTAATCACATCAAAATTTTGACGAGAGCAACTCGGGCACGCAATGAAATTGATTCCTTTAGAGCGCAATTTCAAACTTTTCAACAAATCCCAGCCAACTTTTACTTCCTCAACAGGGTCTGCCGCCAAGGAAATACGCAACGTATCGCCAATACCATCCATCAGTAACGCACCTAAGCCAACAGCAGACTTAACCGTGCCTGAGCGCAATCCACCCGCTTCCGTAATACCTAAATGCAAGGGCTGATCGATCTTGGTCGCCAATTGACGATAAGCTTCCACTGCCATGAAAACATCCGACGCCTTCACGGACACTTTAAAGTCGGGAAAATCAAATCTATCCAGAAAGTCGACATGCCGCATTGCAGACTCAACAAGAGCCGCAGGCGTGGGCTCACCATACTTTTTCTGTATGTCTTTTTCTAAAGATCCGGCATTAACACCAATTCGAATGGGAATATTTTTCTCTTTTGCTTTTTCGATCACGGCCTGAATGCGTTTTTCACGGCCAATATTGCCCGGATTGATACGGAGGCAATCGACCCCCAAATCTGCAACACGCAGCGCAATGCGATAATCAAAATGGATATCGGCCACCAAAGGTACCGTCACTTGCTCTCGGATTTTCCCAAACGATTCTGCTGCTTCCAGACTTGGGACAGATACACGAACAATATCCGCCCCAGCGTTTTGAATACGCTGGATCTGATCAACTGTAGCGGCAACATCCGTTGTTTCTGTATTGGTCATACTTTGAACGGAAATGGGCGCATCGCCACCTACAGGTACATTACCCACCATAATTTGGCGAGATTTACGTCGTTTTATTGGAGATTCAAAATGCATAATTTAGTTTCATCGTGTTTAACACCCGTTCCTCAGTGACTCAGTACTATACACTGAACATCATCGTGAAAGGGGCAAAGTGACACGCAGTGTATTACGTGTCCCTCTTGGCGTTAACGAAATCGGCTCGTCATCAATTGCAAAGGATTGCACAGCGTGAACATTACCAAACATAAATTCAAATGGTGCAAAACCACTCAGGACTAAAGAGCCTCCTGCAGCACGCAAGCCGGCATACACAGAATCGCCATAAGCATCTTTAACTTCCAGCCAACAGTCGTCTGAAAACTCTAACCAAATAGAACGTTCTACGGCGTCAATCTGAGCACGACGCGCTTGCTCTATTGCAGCCTGGGATTCTGCATCAAGGGTGGCCGGCGCCATTTCTACATGCGAAGCAGCATTTGCTAAGGTTTCACCTGTTGCGTAACGACCAACCGGATCAGGATTGGGTGCCAAGCGTTTTTGCGCCTCTGATACCCCTTCATTAACTTCGGTCTTACCAGCAGCTACATCAATAACTGCACCATCAACAACTACACCATCAAAAACTTCATCACCTGCAATATTTTGCTTATCAGGTTGCAAACGAGTACCGCCACCATCGCTTGACGTGCTTAATTGATGAGTACCGGATTGAGTCACTTTTTCCGCCAAGAATGATTCAACTTGTTGATTAGGGACTAAATTTCGTCTCTCTATTTCCTTCACGCTCACAGAGTTTGATAAATTGGATAACTGAGAAGGAGAGGGGGTGGTGGACTGTGGAACTGTGTCAGAAACCACCAACTCAGGTGATATGGAAGCCGCCGCCAATGGGATTTCGTTCTTTTCTCCTGTACTCCAAAGGGCGTACCCCCCCCAACAGATCAATGCCATGGCGCCAATGACAATAGGCCAAGTCCATTCAGGGTGCGGCTTTTCAATAGGCTCCCGCATGGGTTGTGGAGCTGCCTCAGGGTGCGAGCTACCCGATGAGCTGGAAGGTGCATGCTCTTGATCATACCATCGCACCAACGGCTCAGGATCGATCCCAAGCCAACGCCCATAAGAGCGGAGATACCCTCGAATATAGGCCGGTGCAACTAAGCTTTCAAAATGATTCGACTCCAGCGCTTCAAGCTTCGCTGAACTCATATTCAACGCTGCAGACACTGTGGAAAGATCAATCCCTGAAGCTTCACGAGCATCTCGAAGTACATCACCAGCGGATAAAATCGTTACGGTTTCTGTCTCAATTTCTATGGTCATCGAAGTACCGCAGTTTACTGATTCGCCAAACGTTTATACTCAAGGTATTCATTGGAGTAAGGGTATCGGTTTTTTAGCGCCAACACCAAACTCGCTTCTTTATCTTTGTTTCCAAAGATTCTTTCCAATCGAATACCTAACCACAAAGAGCGGGGGCTGGGCTTATTTTTCTGCTCAAAGCGGTCTATATACTCTTTGGCCGCAGAATAGTTCCGAAGTTTAAATTCAATTTCTGCCAGCTCAATCAGAGCTGCTCCCAATTGGCGATTTAACATCACTGCGTGTTCTAAGCTGGCTTTGGCTTTATCTTCATCTCCAAGTTTCAATGCAGTCTGGCCAAGATTTAATAAAGCGGTATCACGACGTTCGTATTCGATGTCTTTTCCACTGATATCAAATTGATCAATCGCTTCTTCAAGTCGCCCTTTACTGGCTAGAAATACACCATAATTGTTTCTGGCAGCACTGTAGCCTGGATCTATACGAATGGCATTTCGGAACGCTTTTTCGGCAAGTTCAGACTCACCCTCTAGCTGGTAGAGCATGGCCTCAGCGTTGAATATTCTAGGATCAGAACGATTGATATCGCGAGCGCGATTAAGATTGGTACGAGCGGCATCTCGATTACCTTGACGGATATAGCCCAGGGTGAGCTGTAGTCGAGTGGCGAGGGATTTTTCTTTATCGATACTGGGCTTGGCACCCGTAGTCGTTGTTACACAACCTGACAAGATCGCTGCCATTAACCAAACAACAAAAGGAAACCCAAATTGTCTCCACCGGCTCATTCACACCCCCAGTGTACTGTTATCGTCAGCTCTCTTTCAGGCTGCTCTTATTAAACACCGTATTTTTATTAATGTATCTTTTATTAAACAACGCGATAGTGGGTACAAAATAGTGGGCACAAACTAGGCGTAAGACAAAACAGACCGCCTCCGAGACGCAAACCGGTTAGACTCAACACAACCTTACTGTATCAAACGAACTGGTTCATCTACTGCGCTTTGTAGCGTGTTACGGTAGCGCTCGCTTCGTCGCGTCCGGTCATTCACACTACCCGCCAATTGCCCACAAGCCGCATCAATATCATCGCCACGCGTCGTGCGAATGGTAGTGGTATAACCGGCAGAAATCAAAATATCTTGAAACCGACGCAGTGCGTTATTACTCACTCGCTTATAGTTCGAAAGTGAAAATGGATTAAACGGTATAAGGTTGATCTTAACCGGAACCTCTTTCAATAGTTCCGCAAGCTCATAAGCGTGCTCAGGGCGGTCATTCACCTTATCGATCAAGGTGTATTCGATGGTAATTTTGCGATGAGAATCAGGTAGGCCCTCAATGTAACGTTGAGCGCTATCGAGCAGCATTGCAATGGGGTATTTTTTATTGATGGGAACCAATTCGTTGCGAAGCTCATCATTAGGGGCGTGCAATGAAATAGCCAAACACGCATCCGTGTATTGCCCTAATTTGTCCAACGCAGGCACGACACCAGAGGTACTTAATGTTACTCGACGCTTCGATATACCGTAGCAATTGTCGTCCATCATCAACGCCATGGAATCCACAACGTTATCAAAATTTAATAAGGGCTCGCCCATGCCCATCATCACAACATTCGTGACTTTTCTAGGTCCATCCGGCATTAATTGACCAAAAGACTTTGCCGCAATCCATACTTGGCCGATAATTTCTGCAGCACTCAAGTCTCGGTTAAAACCTTGCTTACCAGTGGCGCAAAAACTGCAGTCTAAGGAACATCCGACTTGAGAAGAAACACACAAGGTTCCACGCTCTCCATCGGGAATAAACACTGTTTCAACGACATTGCCACCCGGAATAGAAATCAAAAACTTTCGGGTACCGTCCGATGAGTCCAATTGCTGCATCACCTCTGGCGCTTTTACACACGCAAGAGTATGGAGCTTTTTACGCAAGTCTTTGCTGATGTTGGTCATCAAGTCAAAGTCTGAGATGCCCAATTGATGAATCCATTTGAGAACTTGCTTAGCACGAAAGGGCTTTTCGCCAATACTAACGAACCAATCTTGCAATTTTTGGGGGCTTAATCCCAACAAATTCACTTTTTCCATCGTCGGTGATTTGACGCCTTCAGCGCCCGTTACCACAACTTTAGAATTCATCTCATCCGACATCTCAATACCTCAAACATTCAATGCCACAATTAACGTGGGCAAATCTCTTCGTCAGCGAAGAAGTAGCTGATTTCACGAGCCGCTGATTCAGTAGAATCTGAGCCATGAACCGCATTCGCGTCAATGCTGTTGGCAAAATCAGCACGAATAGTACCTGCCGCCGCTTCTTGTGGATTCGTAGCGCCCATCAAATCACGATTGGCCATCACCGCGTTCTCACCTTCAAGAACCTGAACCACAACAGGACCAGAAGTCATGAATTCAACCAAATCTTTAAAAAATGGACGTTCTTTGTGCTCTGCGTAGAAACCACCGGCTTTTTCGTCGTCCAGTTTTACCATTTTCATTGCAACAATGTTCAAACCCGCCTTTTCAAAACGAGCATTAATTTCGCCAATAACATTTTTTGCAACAGCGTCTGGCTTAATAATGGATAATGTGCGTTCTACTGCCATGAAAGTCTCCGAATTGCAGTTTACGTGAATAAAAATCAGGTTTACGAACGTATTTTTAACCGCTCGTTCAGTGCCGACACCCTAGGAAAAGCCTCGTTATTTCGACACCACCCCAAAATCGAGGGCGGATTATACGCCCATTACCATGAATTTCCTATGACTGAGAAGCAAGCCTGTGTTCCTGCGAAAATCCGAAAGCGGCCACGGTTTATCACAACGATGATCAACACCACTAAACACCGCACCGCATCGCACCAACCCAGCTCGAAAAAAACGCTCTAAAGATGTCGGGACATAAAGGTGGCACTACATAGTGGTAAAAAATTATATAGTGGTAACACATAAAAGCATCAGGATGACAAACGTGAAAGCTGTTCAAGAACATTACCCACGATATCCAAAGTTTGAGAGATATCATCCTGCGTGGTAAATCGACCGATACTGAATCGAAGCGAACTGTGTGCCAGTGACGGTGGCACGCCAATGGCCGTTAATACATAGGATGGCTCTACACTGGCTGATGTGCACGCAGAACCGGATGAAACTGCAATATCTTTGAGAGCAAAGAGCAAATGCTCGCCATCCACACACTGAAAGCCTACATTCAGAATCCCAGGCCATTTAGAAGTTTGATCGCCATGAAACACCACCCCTCCCAAAGTCTGAAGACCATCGGCCAGTAACATAGACAAGCGTGAAATACGCTCAGCATCACCCTTTCTCTGCTGACCTGCAAGTTCAAAGGCTGCCCCCATACCAACACATTGGTGCGTTGCTAATGTACCTGAGCGGTAGCCTCTTTCGTGTCCCCCGCCATGGATTTGAGCCGCTATCGATAGAGGTGGACGACGACGGACATAGAGCGCCCCAACCCCCTTTGGGCCGTATATTTTATGCGCGCAAACAGACAATAAATCAATATTCATCGCCATGACGTCGATAGGAAATTTACCTGCACTTTGTGCAGCGTCCACATGAAAAAGCACCCCTCGCTCACGACAAAGTGCCCCTACCTCCGCCACATCGGTGACTGTACCCAACTCATTGTTCACATGCATCAATGACACGAGTATCGTGTCCTCACGCAAAGCGTCTCTCACTTGATCAGGATGAATCATGCCCTCTGCAGAAGGCTGTAGATAAGTCACAACAAAGCCCTCTTGCTCCAACCACGCAAAGCAATCCAATACGGCTTTATGCTCGATCATAGAAGTAATCAGGTGCTGTCCACGCTCTTTATTGGCCAATGCTGCTCCTTTGATGGCCAAGTTATCGGATTCTGTCGCACCACTGGTCCACACCACTTCTCGGGGGTCGGCACCAATCAGATCGGCCACTTGCCGACGCGCATTCTCTACCGCCTCTTCAGCCTGCCAACCATATCGATGAGACCGTGAGGCCGGATTCGCAAAATTTCCATCCAACATTAAACATTGAGACATCGCTTCAACCACCGAAGGGTCAACGGGTGTGGTTGCGGCATAATCAAGGTATATGGGTTGCTTTTTCATCGATACATCCAAGCTCTAGAGTAGGTAGGTACTGAGAAGTAGGTACTGAGACTAAGTACTGAAAGTATGTAGTCACTAAAGAACAAACATTAAGCCAATCACCGAGCAGTCATCATCTCTCTACGAAAATATCTTTCTACAAGAACATCATGCGCTGGGAGACTAAAGCGATTCAGCCGACTTAGTAGCACTATGGCGGCCCGGTGCGTATTGAGCCAATAAATCTCCGATGAGCTGATCCTTATCAACCCAAAGCTGTTGTACCCATTGTTGGAATTGGTGTCGAAACTCTTCATCATTTTGATAATCGCCCGAACACAACACATCGGGGATTTCCAATTCTCTCACCTGTACAATCACTTCACGCATACGACCACTTAAAAAGTCCCAAAAGCTCGGCACACCTTGAGGGTAAACAATGGTCACATCTAACAGTGAATGAAATTTATCCCCTAAAGAATTCACCGCAAACGCTATTCCACCTGCTTTGGGCAGTAGAAGGTGACGAAAAGGCGATTTCTGCTGCTGATGCTTCTTTATAGAAAAACGCGTTCCTTCGAGAAAGTTCATAACGCTTGTAGGAACCAATGAAAAGCGTTCACAGGCTTTACGAGTCGCCTCCAAGTCTTTTCCGCGCATGTTGGGATTTTTTTCCAAATATTCTTTAGAAAATCGGCGCATAAACGGAAAATCCAATGCCCACCATGCCTGTCCCATAAGAGGTACTTTGGCAAGCTCTTGTTTTAAGAAAAATTTTAAAAACGGAATTTTTCGGTTTAATACACTTTGCAGAACAAAAATATCTGCCCAACTCTGATGGTTGGCATTCACCAAATACCAACCCCGGCGACGTAATCGCTCCACACCCTCAACCTGCCATCGACAACGCTGAGTCATGGCCATCCAAACTTTATTACCGCTGATCCAGTTTTCAGCAATAGCAATAAGAATAGGATCTAAGCGCTTGCGCATTTTGTCGCCACGAAAAATGAGCTTGATGAACGTAAAGAGAAATAATAACGCGCACCAAAAAAGGATATTGATGGACATTAGCAAACAGGCAAGAACCCCTACGATAGGAGCAGGTAAAAAATTCAGCATTACTCTTTGTATCTCTAAAATTTTTGTATCTCTAATTTGAGCACCTCTACGACTTTGTGCTCTTCAGCTTTGACGAAAAATAGCGGATTAATGCTTCAAATGGCCGGAAGTATCCTGTTCTGATTCCACTTTCTCAGACAAACGAGCTTCCAACTCTGCTATTTTTTTATCGGTGTGATACACGTAATTTTGGGTCGCAGTCAAAATACCTCGTAAAATATTAATCTCCATTTCATCCAGTCGAGCCCTGTTGTACAAACGCCGCAGCCTCGTCATGGTCTGGCGAGGATTACTCGGCTCTAAAAAGCCAATATGCTCCAGCGTTCCATGCAAATGCTCAAAATAACTCTCTACGGCTTCATTTTTCGCCGGCGGCACATCCCAATCATCAAAATGAACAGGCTTACCCGACATCGCCGCCAATGCCGACATACGGAATTCATAGGCCACCACCTGTACCGCTGTTCCTAAGTTTAAAGCACTGTATTCTGGATTGGCCGGAATATGCACATGATAGTTACACTTATGCAGTTCTTCATTGGTCAACCCTCGGTCTTCTCGACCAAAAACGATCGCTACATCATGCTCTGAAGTCTCTGCCCAAGCACGATCACCACATTCTTTTGGTGTCAGCAAAGGCCATGGAATACGGCGTTCACGAGCACTGGTGCCCACCACCAAACCACAGTCTTTAATCGCCTCATCCAGCGTTTCCACGACAACCGCCGAATCTAAAATCTCGCCAGCACCAGCGGCACGCCACACTGCCTCTTCTGCGGGAAACTGTTTGGGTGCCACCAAATACAATTGCGATAAACCCATATTCTTCATCGCTCTGGCGGCTGCGCCAATATTGCCTGGATGAGTGGTATTCACCAACACTATGCGTACACGATGAAATTGCTCGGGATCGTTATTGGGCTTAACCGTACTCATGTAAAAATTCTCTTTAGGAGGATGATCAAACACCAAACCTCGTTGGCGTTAAATAAAAATGTGCTGCCTAACCTTTAGAGGGCTATATTATCGCCCAACGCACTGTAAAGCGGCCTAAAAACGGCGCCGGAGTTTAGCAAATCTGCTAGTGTTGTTACAGGTCTGCTGTTACAATCGCCGGCTTGTTTTTAGGATAACAATTGAATTGGCGTACCATTTTTGCCTCTTTTTTTATAAATTAAGGCAATAGCAGCTAATTATGCACTTTGTTCGACGCTCGAATATCTATCGGCCCACCTGTCCACTTGAAGCAAGAGGTGGCCAAAAGAAAAGCGCGCACATGACCCAATTGTTCGTCCCCGCTCTTTAACGTCTTTCGTTTTACCAATCAAATGAGTACCTTTTCATGGAACCCATGCTAACAATGGCTTTACGTGCCGCACGTAAAGCCGGTGAATTGATGGAGCGCGCCCTTGAGCGTGTTGATCTTCTGGCCATTGAAGAGAAAGGCCGCAACGACTTTGTCACTGAAATCGACAAAGCCAGCGAGAAAGAAATCGTCTATCACCTAAAAAAAGCTTACCCAGAACATAACATCCTCGGCGAAGAAGGCGGATACCGAGCTGGACGTTCTAGTGATGGCTCAACCAGCGATTATGAGTGGGTTATCGACCCTCTAGACGGCACCACTAATTTCATCCACGGTATTCCACATTTCGCCATCTCTATTGCCTGTAAATACAAAGGTAAAGTACAACATGCTGTTGTATTAGACCCCATCAAGCGCGAAGAATTTACCGCCTCTCGCGGAAAAGGCGCCGCACTCAACGGACGTCGTATTCGTGTGACGGATCGCAAAAGCTTAAACGGTGCCCTCATCGGCACA
The DNA here is from genome assembly GCF_021234875.1 of Marinibactrum halimedae. Lineage (GTDB taxonomy): Bacteria > Pseudomonadota > Gammaproteobacteria > Pseudomonadales > Cellvibrionaceae > Marinibactrum > Marinibactrum halimedae. The sequence goes on from NZ_JAJQVM010000006.1 coordinate 129,514, forward strand.
GGCATTCCATTCAGTGGCCCTGCTTTAGACAACATCAATCCCTACCTGGATGCCATGAAAGAAATTGCCAGCCAAACCTCTGGCTTGCGTCGACCCGGAGCAGCAGCCCTAGACCTAGCCTACGTGGCAGCTGGCCGTTTTGATGGCTTCTTTGAGATGTATTTGAAAGAGTGGGATATCGCCGCTGGTGCACTTTTGGTTCAAGAAGCAGGGGGGCTGATTAGCGACTTTAAAGGCGGCATAGACTATTTACAAAGCGGTCACGTAGTGTGCGGATCACCTAAAGTCTTCAAACCTTTACTGCAAACCGTTGGCAAACACCTAAAAGACATAAAGTAAAATCTTACCTTCATAACAGTAGGTACACCACTGCTAATAAAGGAGTATGGATATTATTCATACTCCTACTATACCGCTTCTGCCTATCTGCTCAGCAGACTCCCAATCCAAGCGCTCAATACTGAGCCTTTGCCCAAGCCCGTTCAATCGCATTGACTAATACCACCACATCCACAGGCTTTGATAAATAATCGTCAAACCCAGCTTTAATACCCCGCTCAATATCCATAGGCATGGCATTGGCACTGACCGCCAAAACGGGTATCCGCTCCGTAATAGGGTCTTGCTTTAGAATAGAAAGCACCTCAAAACCATCCATCCCTGGAAGGTTGACATCCAGTAAAATAATATCCGGCTTTTCAGTTCTCGCCTTGTACAAACCAACAAAACCTTCCGCAGCAATGTCCAAGGTTAACCCTTCAAACTTACTGAAAAATTGCTCTAACAAACGAACATTAGCCTGATTATCTTCTACATACAGTAATTTTTTACCCCGAAAAGCTTTTGTATCCACCCGCTTATCGGAGAGGGATTTATTGGTTCTGCCTGGCATTTCTTCTTCAGACGTAAACTTCGCTTCTGACATTTGAATCTGAAAGCTACTGCCTACTCCTTCTTCCGATTCAAAATCCAAATGCCCTCCCATCATTTCCACTAATTTACGAGTGATCAATAAGCCGATACCACTCCCTTCAATATTACTGCCTTCCGCACCCAACCGATTAAATGCTTGGAAAAGTTGATTTTTGTGTAGTTCCGAGATTCCCCTTCCTGTGTCTCTTACCGTAATCAATAATGCGTTATTCGTTGTAGTGTTTAAACTTACTACAGCTCGACCACCCGGCTTGTTGTACTTAATCGCATTGGATACAAGGTTCAACAACGCTTGCCGAAAACGTACTTGATCTGCCTGAATATAAAAATCACCGCAATGATTTGGCTCAAAGCTGAGTGATACCTGTTGTTTATCAGCTTGCTGACGACAAAACGAAATAACATCATTCACTACCCTTGAAACCAATACCGGCTCCATCGACAACTGCACTTTACCCGCTTCTATTTTCGACAAATCCAATACATCATTAATTAAATTAAGAAGGTGATTACCCGCTCGACGAATTTCAGAGATGTTGTCAAGTTGATCATTAGTGAGGTTGTCATCATAGTCAAACAATTGCGTAAAACCCAAAATGGCATTCATCGGGGTACGCAATTCATGGCTCATACTAGACAGAAATTCAGACTTCGCTTGGTTTGCATGCTCAGCCAATTCCTTAGCCGCTAAAACTCTTTCTTCGGCACGTTTAAGTTCGGTGATATCCACATTCGCACCGGACATAAACTCCACTTCACCATTCTCGTCATAAATAACCTGACCACGCCCTCGTATCCAATGCCACTCACCGGACTTACCTTTAATACGGTACTCCACATCAAATGGAGTACCATGGGTCATATGATATTCAAGCGCTTGATCGAATTTTTGCCGATCCCCATCATGCATAAAAGAGCGCCAGGTTTTATAGCGATCATTGCCTTTATTAACCTCATCATCATCTTGATGGTATCCCAACAACTCCCAGCAGCGTGCCGAAAAATGGAACTGCCCTCCCTTACGGCTCCACTCCCAAATCCCATCGTTGGAGGATTCAATAATACGCTGAAAGCGTTTCTCACTTTCCCGCAAATCCCGCTCGGCACTTTTCTCATCACTGATGTCAAAATTCACTCCAGCAAAATAAATAACCGCACCGGTATCCGCTCGCACTGAGCCGCCACGCGCCTGAACCCACCGCCAACTACCATCGGCACACAACAGGCGAAACGTCACATCATAAGGTTTATTTTCAGCAAAGTGGTTTCGCATCGCGACAGGTATCGCATCTCTATCGTCTTCATGAACGAACTCTTGAATTTCCTCTAGCGTCTCAATGTTGTCGGTCACGCTTCGGCTATAGCCTAAATCACGCCACAACTGGCCATCTGCTAAGTCGAATTTATTTTGCACAAGATCCCACTCCCAAAATCCATATCCAGGAATAGAATTAAAACGCTCAAAACGATTTTTTAAATGCTCAATAGAGCGATGCTGGTCTGGGGTCAATTGTCGATGCAGTGGAGTGATGCTCATTGAGCGGCCTAGTCAAATTCAGTTCCATATTGATTGTTGTACTAATCTTTGTTTAGTAAAACCACATTAACACAACGATTATTCAGAGTTTAATTGCTGTTGGAAAATTTCATTTAAAATACCAGCCAACCTCACGATATCTAAGGGTTTGGTCATGTAAGCATAAAACCCCGCTTCTTCCCCTCGTGCAACATCTTTAGACATCGCATTCGCCGTTAATGCGACAACGGGAATATCGCGAGTAATGCTATCGTTGCGCAACACTTCCAATACCTCATAGCCATCAATTACCGGCAAGTTAATATCGAGTATAATCAAATCCGGTCTTTCTGTACGAGCCTTGTACAGCCCCAAAAATGACTCTTCCGCAACAACCAATTCAACATTCTCAATATGCTGAAAAAATTGATGCATTAAACGCACATTGGCCTGATTATCTTCGATATAAAGAACTTTACGCTCAGATTGAATGGCTAACTGTATTTGTTTCTGTTGCAGGTGACGCTGCGCCAATAATTCATCCGGTAAATCACTCCAATCTTTACGGCTCTTCAGATAAATTTCAAAGCAACTTCCGACATCTTCTTGGCTGTATACCGTCATATGGCCACCCATCATTTCCACAAGACGTTTCGTAATGACCAAACCTACCCCAGTACCTTCAATACTGGTATTTTCCGCTCCAAGTCGATTAAAGGGTTGAAATAATTGCTTTTGCTTTAACTCCGAAATACCAACGCCGTTATCTTCAATACTGATGCACAACGTATCTTCGTCGTGGGGAAATATTTGGACCCGCACCCATCCGCCATCCAAATTGTATTTAATGGCATTACTTAACAAGTTCAATACAACTTGCTTTAAGCGCACGCTATCGCAATCCGCAAAAAGATCATCCACACTGTCCAAATCCGCTTGCAATGAAACCGAATGCTTCGCCGCCAAAGGGTGACTTAACCCAACACAATCTCGAATGACAGAGCTAACTTGTACTGGCTCTAAAGACAAGGTGACATTACCAGATTCAATTTTAGAAAGATCCAGCACATCATTAATCAATTGCAATAAATGCTCGCCTGCTTTTAGGATTTCACGAATATTTTCTCGCTGATCATCGGTAAGGTTAGCGTCATAATCAAATAATTGCGCAAACCCCATAATGGCATTCATGGGCGTTCGTAACTCATGGCTCATGCTTGCCAAAAAATCTGACTTCGCCTGATTAGCTCTCTCGGCTGCATCACGAGCATGACTCAGCCTTTCCTCAGCACCTTTTAATTCTGTGATATCCATATTGGTGCCGGTTAATCGACAAACTATACCGGAGTCATCGAACTCAAAACGCGCTCGTGTACGTACCCAACGATACAACCCGTCTTTACCAGCAATCCGATATTCTAAATCCAATTGTTGTTGGCTTTGCAAACAGAGAGAAAAATCTTCCTGTAAACGAGGAAAATCCTCCTCATGAATCCGATTTACCCAAGCTTGTAAAAAGCGATTAATTGGCCCATTGGGCGCTTCACGAGCATCCGCCTCTTCCATAAATTCGTCGAGCGATTGAAATCCCAAGTGCTCCCAGCATCGATCACTAAACTCCAAGCGATCACCCTCTGATTTCCACTCCCAAATTCCATCGTTAGACGAACTCATAATACGGGAATGGCGTAACTTACTTTCGTGCAATCGCTCTTGGGTTTGTTTCATGCTAGAGGATTCAAACGTCACACCCGAAACGTTGATGATCAACCCATGTCGATCCCGGCGAGACTGGCCTAAGCTGGTCACCCAAATATAGCCCCCGTCTTTTTTCAGAATACGGTAAGTCATATGGATAGGGGTATCCGACACCATATGCTCTCGCACGGCATCTAAGACGATAGAAACATCATCAGGGTGAAAAAAAGCACGGACTTCTACCGCATCGGTAACGGACTCAACCTCTTCAACCGTATAGCCAGCCTGCTGCCACAACTGGCCATTGTTGATGAACGTCTGACGGTTAAAGTCCCACTCCCAAAAGGCATAGCCGGGCACTTCACTCAAACACTTGTAACGTAAAAGTACTTTGCGTTGTTCGGGTGTTAAATCTCCGCATTGCAACCAGTGCATGTGATCGCGCCGGCTAATAACACCTTCGGGCATAACGGGGTTTGTCATGACCTATCTCAATTGAGTTAACAATGTATTCATCTTCCCACTCTGCAATATCCCTTCGTAAGGGCCACTCATGAGGTATGGAAAATATCGACTCTCCTTGCAAAACCTTCTCTCAATCCGTAGAACATCTTATATCAATGCACAACTTAACACTTAAGTGTACATCTTTCTAATTCTCTGCACTGATTCAGGCCACTGCCATTAAGACATGACTTGTAGCGCAGCTTTAAACGAAAAACGGGCCCAACCAGGCCCGTTTTAAGAATCATGAGATAAGAACAAAGAGATTAAGGCAGTTCATCGAATTCTTCGCCTTCTTTTATCGGCTCCATTAAATCTTGTCGATTAATGTTCATCATCATCAATACATTGGCAGCCACGTAAACCGAGGAGTAGGTTCCCACAACCACACCCACAATTAGAGCAATGGAAAACCCATGAATAATTTCTCCACCGACTAAAAATAAAGCAATTAATACCAGCAGCGTTGTTAATGATGTCACGAAGGTACGACCCAGGGTTTCACTGAGTGAAATATTAATCACCTCTGCAGAAGACGATTCACGGACCCGACGAAAATTTTCTCGAATACGATCTGACACCACAATAGTATCGTTCAAGGAGTAACCAATCACAGCAAGGACCGCTGCAAGAACGGTTAAATCAAAATCCAATTGCAGCAGTGAGAAAAATCCCAACACAATAATCACATCATGAGCCAACGCAACCACCGCACCGACTGAAAACTTGAACTGAAACCGGAACGCCACATAAGCCATCACCACAGCCAAGGCAAATAGCATCCCTAAGCCACCATCGTCTCGCAACTCTTCACCCACCTGCGGACCAACAAACTCTAGCTGTTTAAGGGTAATCTTCGCCCCATCCGCACGCAGAGCCTCCATGACCTTATCACCCAAATCTGCAGTTGCTTCTTGCTGGAGACGTACCATCACATCGGTCTCTTCTCCAAAATACACCACAACTGCATCTTCGAACCCAGCTGATGCTAACTGCTCACGTAACTGATTTAAATTAGCCGGAGACTCAAATGCCAACTCCAACTGTGTGCCACCGGTAAAATCCAAACCAAACTTCAAGCCATTTATTGACAAAGAAGCAATAGAGACGATCAACAGCAATGCCGACAACATGGTCGCCACTTTTCGATATGCCATAAAGTCAATGACTTTGACATGAGTAATTTGTTTTTCTGATGTTTCCGACATAATTCTCTGCCTTACAAAAACGGATTTAAAACACGTTAAATCATAAGTTTTTCAACGCGGCGACCGCCGTAAATTAAATTCACCACTGAGCGTGTACCCATAATGGCGGTGAACATACTGGTCAAAATACCGATGGACAATGTCACAGCAAAGCCTTTCACTGGGCCTGATCCAATGGCATACAAAATAATCGCGACAATTAATGTGGTGATATTGGCATCTAAAATCGTAGTAAATGCACGATCAAACCCAGAGTTAATGGCCGACTGAGGCGGCATACCGTTTTTCAACTCTTCACGAATACGAGAGAAAATCAGCACATTGGCATCCACGGCCATACCCACGGTTAAGACAATCCCGGCAATCCCAGGCAACGTTAACGTAGCCCCCAAAATTGACATCACAGCAACCAACAACACCATATTCGCCGCCAAGGCTAAATTGGCCGCAAAACCAAAAACGCGGTAATACACCAACATAAAGACTAAGACGAAACCCAGCCCCCACATCACCGAGGTCTTACCTAGCTCAATGTTTTCTTCACCAAGCGACGGCCCAATGGTGCTTTCTTGAACGAAATACATCGGCGCCGCCAGAGCACCTGCACGCAACAGCAACGCCAATTCAGATGCCTCAGCAGGGCTTTCCAAACCGGTAATACGGAACTGTACACCTAACGCCGTAGTAATTGTGGCCAAGCTGATAATTCGACGCTCTTCCGTTTGCACGGGCGTCGCCACCTCTTCGCCATCCTCATTCAGGGAGTATTCCATTCTCGTTTTCTGCTCGATGAATAGCACACCCATTTTGCGGCTGACCGCATTACGGGTTACCCGGTGCATTTTGGTACCACCCACGCTATCCAAGTTGATATTAACTTGAGGCTGGCTGGTTTCTGGGTCGAAGCTGGACTTAGCACCGGATACGTTCACACCTCCGATGATGAGCTTTTTCTCGAGATAAGCACCACCAAATCGCTGACGATCTTCTTCAGAGCGATATTCAAAATACTCTTTGGAGGACACCAACGCATTAGATTCCGCTTCCAAACGAAACTCTAAGTTCGCCGTTTTACCAATAACCCGTTTTGCCTCGGCAGTATCCTGGACACCAGGTAGTTCCACGACGATGCGATTACGCCCTTGACGCTGAACAATAGGCTCGCTCACGCCCAGCTCATTCACCCGATTACGCAATGTCGTTAAGTTTTGAGAAACGGCATAGTCTTCAATTTCTCGAATCGCCAACTCATTTAATGAAAGAAGCAAATAGAACTTACCGTCACGCTCTTCTTTTAAGCGAGTCAAATTAGGAAATTCTTTACCCGCAATAGAAGATGCCTTATCGCGCTCTTCTTCATCGTCAAATCGAGCAGAAATCACCTGCTCTTTATTGAGAGAAACACCGCGATAACGCACACGCCCTTCTCGCCACTTTGCTTTGAGCTCATCCGCATTGGTGTCTTGTCGTTTCGCCACCGCCGAGGCCGTATCCACCTCCAATAAAAAGTGCACACCACCGGAGAGGTCCAAACCCAGCTTCATCGGTGATGCCCCCATGCTTCTCAGCCACTCAGGCGTCGTCGCCGCCTGATTAAGGGCAATCACATAAGATTCCTGCATGGATTTATCGCGCTGCAACAATGCTTTAGCGGCTAACTGGTCTTCCAATGAATGAAAGCGAATCAGCGCATTGGCCCCGGTAGCTTGCTCACCAAAGTGCTTAATGCCGCCTTTATCCAATAATGACGAGACACGCTTAATAACGCGATCATCAATCACCATTGCGCTGGATTGGCCGGAAATCTGAATTGCCGGGTCTGGGGCGTAGAGGTTTGGTGCTGCGTATATGGCCCCCAAGACCACAATAAACGCAACCAACAAATACTTCCAAAGAGGGTAACGGTTTAGCATTCTTAATATCCAAACAAACGCGCAAACGGCGTTCGACAACTCATATGAATCAGACGGATCCCGATACTGGCAACGATAAACGCCCTCGGGCATAAAAACCGCCGCAGTATAACGATATTTCGCTGGGCTATCAGAAGGGTGAGGCCAAAATCCTACACTTCAACCCCAATAACGTCTTAGGGTACACATTATTGAGTATTCAAAGCCTAGCGTTGAGATATGACGTGTGAAAGAAGGTCGCCATCAACGAGTATATTGTCGGCGGCCAATATCCCGTTGATCACGTCAAAGGTTATTTATGCTGATTCTTCCGGCAAAGGCGGAACCTCTTTGCCTTGCGAAGCATAAAACTCTTCGACAAATTCCTCTAAGCGTTCTGCAGCTATTGCTTCCCTCAAACCTTGCATGAGCGTTTGGTAGTAACGCAAATTATGAATCGTATTCAACTGAGCGCCTAAAATTTCTCCGCATTTATCCAAATGATGCAAGTACGCTCGGCTAAAATTTTTACAGGTGTAACAATCGCAATTAGGATCTAACGGCCCCGTATCATGGCGATGCTTGGCATTGCGGATTTTGACCACGCCTTCAGAAGTAAATAAATGGCCATTGCGCGCGTTTCGGGTGGGCATGACGCAATCAAACATATCAACACCACGGCGAACCGATTCAACAATATCCTCTGGCTTACCCACGCCCATCAAATATCGAGGCTTGTCGGAAGGCATTTTCTCTGGCATATAATCCAAAACGGCCAACATTTCATCTTTTGGCTCACCAACCGACAACCCACCGATGGCATAACCATCAAAACCAATCTCTTCAAGGCCGGCCATGGACTCCTCGCGAAGGTTTTCGTACATGCCTCCCTGCACAATACCAAACAACGCCGACGGACTTTTCCCATGAGCCGCTTTGGAACGCTTCGCCCAACGCAACGACAACTCCATAGATTCACGCGCTTCTTTTTCCGTAGCAGGGTAAGGCGTGCACTCGTCAAAGATCATCACAATATCGGAACCCAAGTCACGCTGAACACCAATAGAGGTTTCTGGGTCGACAAACACCGGACTACCATCAATAGGGCTCTTAAACGACACGCCTGCTTCAGTGATCGTCCTCATTTTTCCCAAACTGAACACCTGAAAGCCGCCGGAATCGGTCAAAATCGGCTTTTGCCATTGTGCGAAATCGTGGAGATCACCGTGAGCTTTGATCACCTCAGTGCCTGGCCGCAACATCAAATGAAAGGTGTTGCCCAAAATAATATGTGCACCGATTTCTTCGATATCCCTTGGCAACATACCTTTTACCGTACCGTAGGTGCCCACCGGCATAAATGCTGGCGTTTCGACCACACCACGAGGAAAACGCAAACGTCCACGACGCGCTCTTCCGTCATTGTTGTCGACTTCAAACGTCATGAAACACTGACGTTCTTGAGTTTCATCGGTGTCACTGGCTGCCACCGTCTTTGTTGATTGCTCTTCCACAAATAAATCCTAATAAACGTTTTCAATACTCAGCCAATTTTTTCACTGGCGGCATTGGGGTTTTTCTCAATAAACATGGCGTCACCATAGCTAAAAAAGCGATAACGCTGGGCAACGGCTTCTCGATAAGCTTCAAGCGTATAACGATAGCCCGCAAAAGCAGACACCAACATGATCAGTGTTGATTCTGGCAAATGAAAATTCGTCACCAATCCATCGACGACTTTGTATTCATAACTGGGGTAAATAAAGATTTCCGTTTCACCTTGATAAGGACATATGTCGCCACTTTGTGCAGCCGTCTCCAAACAGCGAACACTGGTTGTGCCCACGGCAATCACTCGATGGCCTTCTGCCTTTGTTTGTTTAACCTTCTCACACACCTCCGCCGAGACTTCCATAACCTCCGAATGCATTTGGTGCTGATAGATATCATCTACCTTGACCGGCTGAAAGGTTCCTGCGCCCACATGCAAGGTAACGAAAGCGAAATTTACCCCTTTATTTTTCAGCGCCTCCAACAACGGCTCATCGAAATGAAGGCCAGCCGTCGGCGCAGCGACAGCCCCCTTCTTGTCCTCACGACTGTACACGGTTTGGTAGCGCTCACGATCAGCTTTGGCATCGGGCCGATCAATATAAGGGGGCAATGGCATATGCCCAATCGCCTCCAACACTTCAAGCACAGGCTTATCATCTGGGAAGCGCAACCGAAATAGTGCCTCTTTACGCCCTTCAACCATTACGGTTGTCCCATCTTCCAAAATAATCTCCGAGCCCGGCTTCGGCGACCGGCTTGAGCGTAAATGCACCAATGCCGTCACCTCATCAACAACTCGCTCAACCAGCAGCTCCAATCGACCGCCAGTAGGCTTTTGACCGAATACCCGCGCAGGAATAACACGGGTATCGTTAAATACCATTAAGTCTCCAGAATTCACCGCATTCAAAATATCTGAAAATTGCCCATGCTTTAGGTTTCCGCTTTGGCCGTCCAGTTGCAACAACCGACTCGCCGAACGCGTTGCAGAAGGCTCCCTGGCGATCAATTCATCTGGTAAATCGTAATGAAAATCTTGTCGACGCATGATGGATAACTCAATGAAAATAAAAAGGGCGCAAAGAGTAGCGAAATTTACAGGAAGTGGCTATGACGTCTGCAGCCCCCACACTCCCCATTTAACAATGGAACACCCGCAAGCTACTCAGGGCTCCCTAGTAATAAACAATCAAAATGATCCAGATCCAACCCAAATGATCATTGTTTGACCTAATTTTAAATTCAAAAAGATATATTTGGGGTCTCAGGCAATTTGCCTGATGAAATTTTTCTCTTATGAATCTTTCTTTTGATTAATAAAGGTTCATATGGATCAAGCTTTAACCTTAAGAATTGATCAATTATTACTAGGGAGCCCTGGCAAGCTACTGAAGCTTATTGATTTTTTTGTTGACGCACCAGAAAGCATAGATATAATAGCGCCCACTTTCGAGGAGCAAGTCAGAAACCTGATCTAGTACTGCTTCTCACCTTCAGTGCCAGAGTGATGAAATTGGTAGACATGAGGGATTCAAAATCCCTTGCTTTCACGAGCGTGCCGGTTCGAGTCCGGCCTCTGGTACCATATACTTTCCCTTAAAAATCAATAACTTACAACACGCAATAGAATCCTTTAGTTTTATTAAAACTCGCTGTTGTGCGCTAAAGTGTCCATATTGTGTCCACCTAAAAAAAGCCATCTCTATTTTTGAGCTATCGGCACTGCAATTAATTGCACATTCAACACCTCGAAAATCTCAAAAACAAACCCCTGATCATTCGTTAATCGATTTAACATTTGGTTTAATTTCGCTTTCGAAATTTCTCTGCCTCTTTTTTCTGAGAGCACTCTTGCCGCTTCCTTTCAGGTAATCCCCTGAACGTTTAATTTCCGATGTCATCACTGCAAAACTTCATCGATGACATTCAACGTGCTGGATTTTTACTTGTGAGGAAACAGCAATGAAAGAAGAAAGCAAAAAAGAAACATGCTCATTTTGTTGGTTGGCCTGGGTCTTCTTAATTTTTCTGTTATTTACTATTTTGGGTGCAAAAGAAAATATGGGGTCGGAAGCATTTTCAAATTGGGTTAAGTGGTTAACTGGTTTTTGATATCAAGGAGAGAAAAAATGAAACAAACAAAATGGGAATCCATTCTAGAGATTAGCATGAACTACCTTTCAGGCTTCTTGATTTCATACTTTGTTTACCGATTAATAGTCATGCCCAATGAGTGGCTAAATAGCTCAGCTTTATTAGTGACCATTTTATTTACTATCATGAGCGTATTCCGCTCTTACATTTGGCGTAGATTTTTTAACGCTGGAGTACACAAACTAATTTATCAATTTTCAAAAACCATTAAAGAAAAATCTGAAAAGACGACATGAAAAACTTAAATCAACCCCACTTCAAGGCTTTGCAAAACTCTTCATAATTTGTAATTCAACACCTCGCCGCACCCCAGCAATGGCGCGGCGTTCACACCCCTCTACTTTTCAGTGATTTTTGCTGCCTGTTTTCGGCAGGTTGGTGAGGAGGAGTGAATTTGATGGCATCTATGTCACCCTCTCAAGCGTCCCTGGTCTTATCGATTCAGCGTGAATCAATTCTTGAAGTCCAGGTATATCAAGGGCTACAGTCGGTTTAGCCGACTTACTATAACTATGTGAACCCCTCCTACACCTTTCCTCCAATGTCCAACTGTACAATGAAATTGCAAAGCTTGTGAAATCGTGCGTTACATCACAAACCTACCTAAAACCACCTTTAACCAACACAAACGAGCCTTAATCAGTAGTTGGGCACTGCTGATAATGATAAAAATTGTTCACATTCTTAATGGTTATATGGAGATTCGTTTGTGCAAAAAGTTACGTTTTCAACCTTATGGGACAACTACCCAAGCGATCCTTGTGATACGACAAAATTCAAAAATCAATGCGCAATCAAAGTCGGTACCGCTCTCGCCAAATCCGGCGTAGATACCACCAAACTGGTCAGTAAAAAGCGGCATTGCTGGTTTCACGATACTTCTCATGGTCATGTACTCTCTGCTGAAGAACTCGCCGCTGGTTTAATGAAGAATAAGATTCCTGGTATCAGTAAGGGTGTTGAAATTGACGCAATGAATTTCAAAGCAAAGGTTGCCGGACAAAAAGGTATTATTTTCTTTAAAGACTATTGGCTACGATCAAATGACCGTGAAAATCGGCCAACAGGTGATCATATCGATTTATGGAATGGCTCCAGACTGACGGATCTAACAAGTTGGATTAGAATACAAATGGGAATTGTGTATGACGGTGTCTGGTCTGATTTTGAAAAGTCTAAGAAGATTATTTTCTGGAGGGTAGCCGATTGAAAAAAATATCTTATGTTTTATTGGGTGCCTTCATTGCTGGCTTAGTCTGCAATTTACTTTTTTGGGGTATTGGTCAAGCGGCTCTGTATTTCGAGATTCGATTATTTGAAGGCGAAGCGGAATCGGCTAGAAATTTTTTAATTTTTTTATTCACCTTGCTTGTTTTTATTTTAGGCGGTGGTCTTATTGGTTGGAAAAAAGCAACGTAAATAAAATGCTAACCTGAATTTGGCTTAGCCACCATACCCATAATTTCATCATGCAAACCACCTGCACTGCTACCTTGCCCACTAAAGTCGCCAGCTTGGTCTGGAGCTTTAGTTGTCGCAGGCTTACCATCGTCGGTATAACCATGTGTGTGGCTGGCCAGTGTTGTGGCAATACGCTGTGTGAGTTGTATTAAATCGTCCAGCACTCTCACAATATTAATCGATTCATTGCCAACCCAAACCGTCCCCTCTTCTTTAACTTCAAGTCGCTGTTGAACATCGGCGATGCGCGTGGCGATTTTTTTGCAGTGTTCGGTTAAATTATCCTCCTGGTCGAAACGATAAAAATTATTGTCATCTCGCTGAATTAATACGTCTGTTGTATTTAGTGCTGGAATGAGTTTTTCTTCGATAAATATCGAACGAATAAAGGGGCGATTGGGCAAGCCGTAAACGAATCCAAGTTCAACAATTGTACCGGCTTGCGGGAAAGCAAATACACCACGTTGATCACCAGACCCGGTTGCCGGTAAGGGCACGTCTTTGAGTATCAATGGCTCTTGGTAAGATTCTCCGGTTTCATCCAGCACTTCAACATCAATGGCGTATCGTGGTGTTTCCGGTGTGGAAGGTTGTGGTTCGCTGTTTGATTTTGGTGGTGTATGCACCCTGCCCCACAACGATAAATGCAGTTGCCCGGTCAGCTCTGGATATTGATTATTAATATTGCGCTTAAGCAGTTGATCAATCATGCGAGGCTCCAGGGGTTCTCTGACCAGGATAAGTGCATATGCACATCAGCAAAGGTCAATTGCGTCACGATACGCCCATCAATTTGCACACCTGGGCGTAGCGCGGGAATGGCTGGCACACGAGCACCATCGGCGACACCGACTACTTGCTGCCAACGATTGGGAATGGAAACCGGTGTACTCGCCCACCGTGAATCACTCCAAGCACCCACGTAAACACTGCCATCGGCTTCTTGTTGCCATAGGGGTTGCTGATACCCAAACACCTTTGAAAGCGTTCTGAGGGCATAATAACCATTAGCGAGTGCATAGAATTTTGCAGTGCGGTTTTGTAGGTAACTAGGGGCGTTGTCGGGTGTGATAAAACGTAAACCGGTTTTACTCGACAGTTGGTCGAGTACATCCAGTAGTGCAACATTATTGGCGATGATGGATAGCGGGTAATACAATGATGCTGATAGCTCACGACAAAACAACCGTTGTTGTTGCTGATCTACTGTTGTCGCGGTTTCAACGTAGCCCAAGAAATACGGTTTAATATTCGCTAAGTCATACCCACACCGGTAACGAATTAACCCCTTTAGCGGCTTGCGACTCACCACAGTAAACGAAGCGCGACCAGGCAAAAACAAATCCAGCTGTATCGATTCGTTAACGAGCTTGTGAGGCTCACCATTAATTTCAAGGGCTTTATGCAGTTTCATTGTCGGGTGTGGGTGTAATGGCGTTTTCTACGCGCTGTAAGACTTTTTCAAAGCTGGTCAGCTCAACCTCTTCACTGTCGTCAACGGACGCAATGGGTACCGTCGTGGGGCTCTCTGCATTCTCGATAGGGTTCACCGCTTGCCGTTCTTCGACTTTTTCCGGCACGCTGAACTTTTCACGCAAACCAAAGGAAACTTGCCAAGCACGCTCGCTGCTAATTTCATTGACGCTCACCTCACCATCAAAAATCACTTGCCGTACATTCATGGCATTGGCGGTCGCGTCTTGTATTTCATACACCACTGGCTCACCGTTCTCCGATACCTGTTCAACAATGCGAATAAATTCTGTGAGCTCGTCCGGTTCTTTTTGATCAACGATAAAACTTGCTGTGAAGACTTTGGGCTTAATACCTTTATGCGCCGTATCACTGGCACTGCTGTCACCGCTCAGTTCTTGACTTTCAATATTGAGTCGAGCGCGAATGCGAAGCGAAGTGTTAGGTACCTGGTAGTTATTGAGTCGCATCGAATGAGGCTTCAATTTTTTCTAATTCTTCAATGCCTCGCGAGTGATCATTCGACCAGGCACGATACTCGTCAATGTATTTCCCCATTTTTTCGATTTCTTTCTCATCACCGCTGCGCATAATATTCATTTGTTTGAACACTGGGTACTTAGAGACAATTCTCTCTCTTGCCAAACGTCGACGTTCGTTTAATTCAAGCTTTTCGGGCAAAAAATCAGGGGCATGATAGACTTCTTGCAACTCTTCATCCCACCGGGCATATTCAGGCGGTATATCCTTTACGACTTCAAACAACTCTTTTTCAGGAAATTCAATTAATCGCAAGCCTTCGTGAAACAAATGCCAATTCACAGGGTGATTGTTCGCATAATTGACTGAATTATCAGGGTTAATAAATATATACATAATTAATTCATTCCTAAAGTGCGATAGCGGAATCTAAAACGACGGTCTTCAGTACGCCCATCATGTGCACTGTAGTGGCCAACCATGACAGATCCATTCGGAACGGTATAATTAGCAATCTCATCGTAATTATTTACAAATCCACTAATTTGTACTTGCCCCCAAGATAAAGAGCGGGCATTAGCTCGATTTAAAGCTGTTTGTGCATGACCATAGGCAAGCGTCGCGATATGACTGGAGGCGTACAATGTTGTGCTGTTTTCATGGATATTATTTGTTAAAAATCTGCCTCGTGTTACAACATCCCGACCTTGATGTTGAAAAGTACCCCCATGCACCAGAAGCGTAGAGCCATTATCGCCTACTTCAAAACGTCCATCTGTTCTAAGACGTGTTGTACCACAATAAATACCAGTTGTATGATGATCGCCTTCATTAATCCTTAACCACTCATCATAAGAGGCCATCATCGTACCCCGATACCCATGTATACGAAGTGCATTAGGCCCCATCGTGATATCGCCATTTAATACCACGCCAGTAAAAGTTGGCCTATCAATGGTTCTTACACCTTGATTTAGAAAATGATCAAATTGACGCCCATCCCAAAAATCTGCATCCATGCCACTACCAGCACCATCGTTTCCGGCTGTCCAAATTTGATGCCCCCAATAAGAAAAAATATTTGCATCTACATGCAGAACAGAGCCACCACCACCGACTTGAAATGTTCCATCTGTACGTAATACTTTTGTTCCGCAGTAAATCCCGTATTCATGCCCATCTCCATGATTCAAACGTAACCATGGATCAACACTGGCAATCATATTTCCGTATTTACCAAAAATACTTCCATTATTCTGAAGTACTATATATTCATTTATATGTAGCTGCTGAAAAGAAGGAGTTGCCGTATTTTTTAAATCTTGATTCAAAAAATCAGAAAACTTTTCCCCATCCCATAAAGTACTATTCGCAGCCTTATCACCCTCAACCATCACGTCTTTCTCATTCACTTGTGGTCGAGTGGCAAAATTGACTAAACCCGTAATTTGTCCTTTTACTCCATCAAACCAAAGAGCAATATTGCTTTCATCACCCCAAGCGGTTTTTACGTTCGTTTTCCAGTTGGTGGAAGCTTCAACAACCGAGTCTTTAACACGACTGATAAAACCCAATGCAGCGCGTCCTGGCGAAAGGGCTTTTGTTAAACTACTTTGCTCTTTAACTTCATTTTCATTGGCGAATTGCACCAACCCTTTCGCCTCTTCGCTGGCGATATCAAAACGCCATTGCCAAGCTTCCGCCGGTACGGTGATATTGGTAATGTTGGCCGCATCCACATAAGAGACCACAAAGTTACGGCTCATGCTGTTGCCGACTTGCCCCGCAAACGTTTTGAATTTTTCAATCGCCGGGAAATAATTGACCGCTACCACCTCACCCGCTTCGGTAACCAACCCTTCCCAATTAAAATCAAAGTCACCTTCATCGGTGCCTAGATACAAGGAATAAACTACTTGATCGGGATTGACGTATCCTGAAAACGAAATGTCGATAGAGCGTTGAATAAACGCCTCAGCGGGCAACACTTCGTCTTTGTTTTCTGGTTGCGACGTGTCTAAATCCGGGATGTATGCCAGTACAAAGCGTGTAATCTTCAGTTCGGTACCATCGCCCTGGTGTTGAGCAAATAGATCACGACCGACATTGGTTAATGTACCCATAAAAAATCATTAACTCGCAAATGTGTAATAAAACGTGTGAGGAATAGATTCTGCACTCACACCCAAAGATACGGGTTGAATTAAATTAAACTCATAGCGGCGACAGGTACGACCATAAGTGCGTAACAACAACCGTAATAGGTTTTGATTCTGGCTAAGCTGGCCGTCACTCAATTGCAAAATAATCACATCCCAATCTTTGCCAGGTGCACGTTCTGTCACTTCCACATAACCGATGCCCAAGCGCTCAAAGATGCGTTGAATCCCGGCCACACTGCCCGCGTCTTTCGCATTCACAAAAGCAAATTTAACGCGCCGTCGATAGAGACTTTCTGGTTCATCCAACATGCGTGTAATGCCGCGCTGCCACGCCAATAAATTCAACGCAATCAATCCACACGTATCCGGGTTGATTTGTGCCAGCGGTAACGCCAACCACCCTTCTACCTTGCTCCACCATTGTTCAAATACTAATTTGAGCTTTTTGATTTCACCGCGATTGGCCCAAACCGGTAAGGTAATTTTCATACGGATACCTCACGCACGATGAGTGAACCCAGGCGAGGAATATCTAATTCACTGGTGATTCTCGATACATTAAAATCCACATTCTCAATCACTGAAAACTGATCATGCAATTCTTTGCCAAGACGGGAAAAACTAAAAAGGCTCCATGGGCTGACCAGGGTGGGTTCATAATCGGTATTTTCACGAAACGCCGCCCGAATCATATTTTCGACACCCGTTAATAATTGCGCCTTACTTTGGTCTGTCATTTCACGAGGTAGCCACAGCTCGCACACCACCTCATGAAAACTTTCAGGGATTGAATAAATACGTAAATCATCCCCCAGGCCATGATTGCCATCGTCCGTAATATGGCTTTGAATACGGGCGATAAACGCATTGCTGGGGTTACCGATATCTAACATCACATAAGCATTGGCGGTGCCTGGGCCGCGAGGGGCATCGTGTTCTAAAAACACATTGTCGGTGCTGATGCCCGCAAAGCGAGAAATTAACGCGATGTACACCGCATCCGTATGATATTGATTCACCGCCGTGTATTGATTGCGAATGCGCAAGCGTAAATCATGATCATTTTCTTCGTCAGCCCCTGGCACAAAAAGCCAATCTGTTTCATTGGTCACACTGACCCTATCAATAGGGTTTGGCATTAAACGGTAATACCCGGCGGCCAAATTAAAGGCTTCCCCTTCACCAGTCGCAGTAACGTTGACCGATCGCTCAAACTCACCCACTGCAAAGCGCGTTAATGTATCCGTTGCCACACGATAGACGGCACCATTAATCGGGTCGGTAGCAACAATAAAACCTGCCGGGATTTCAAGTTCTGAATCGGCAGTGGTTCGAGTGAAAACCAATTGCCCTTTTGCCGCCACAGCGGCTTTGCGGGTTAACCCCACACCCCAGGCCAATAAATCCAAAAAGCGGCCGGTGGCGGTGCGAACAAAAGACTGACGCAGTACATGATTGACCAGAAATTCCAATAACCACAACACCGGTTGCACGGCGAGGCTACGCACAAAACGCCAAAAGGGGGAAATGTCGGCGTTATTATTGACGTTTAATGCGGCGGCATCGGCCAGTGTTTTAAATTCGCGATTTAATGCCGCTTCGGTATTGGGCACACCCGCCTCATCAATCAGCCCTTTGAAATTAAATTCCTCACTCATAACGCCACCTCCAACGTGCCATAATCCCGCGTGGTCGCCGTCAGCCAATACACACCGGGGGTTCGTTCATCGTTGAGCAAACGGGCGGTACCGGGCCAAATACGTGTATCGTTATTCACCAACATAATGATTTTATTTTTGATTTGAGCCACCGTATTCGCATCACGCTCATCAATAAACTGCAACGCCAACCCACTCTCAATAATTCGGTGTTTAATGTCTTGGCCAATGCTGACTCGATCACGACACAACACTGGCTCGCCAATCGCATCCAGTACCAGGTCGCCGTTTTCGATGAGGAAATCGTCATAGCGTTGCATCTATCCACCCGCCATTAACAATTGATCTAACAGCGTATTACCATCCACCTTTTGATTAGTATTCACTTCCAATTTATCGACGTGCACGCCCCGCTGAGTGGTGTTATTCATCACCGTTGATATGTTTTGCAGAGTATTGGTATTGGGTTGGTCGTATTTCCCGCTGGGGGATAACCCTAACGCCTGATTCGCATCGATCCTTTCGTTCTCGGCTTTATGCAATACCGTTTGCACGTCGGCATTGCCCGTCGCATTTATGCCCAAATCAATAAACGGTAAGCGATCCAGCAATTGCAAAAAACCATCAAACTGGCTGCGAAGGGACGACAATAAATCCAACCCTTGAAACCAGTTTATGAATTGCATAATAAATTCGGGTATTTTTTGTAAGAGTTTTATAAAGGTCACCGGAAACAGCAGCCAATCCAAAAACAGATCGGAGCAAGGTATCGACGCTATAAAATTAGAAAACCAGTCCTGCACTTTGGCAAGACCAATTTTAAACCCGACCGTTAGCGTATCCCAGTGACGAATCAATAACGCCACCACCGCCACGGCGGCAAGAACCCCCGCCACAATCCACGTAATCGGGTTTGCCCACAACGCAGCATTAAACAACCAGGTAGCGGCGCTACCGGCTATCATGGAGGTTCGCCATAAATTCATTTGCAACATCGCACCTAAAGCCGCACCACGCATCCAAATAAAAGCGGACTTAATCAGACCCAACCCCCAGGCATAGGCGATATGAATGCCTTTGCCAATCAGCATAACGGTATGCACACCGGCAATCGTGTAACGCACCAACCCCATTAAAATGGAGAACACCGACGCCGCTGCCACCAAACCCAAAATGGATAATGTGCCGCTACCGATTGCGTGGGTGAGGTTAGGAAAAAGCTGTGTCCATCTTAGAGTGGTATTGGCAATATCGCCCAAGGAATTCGCCAAAGGATTTAAGCTGGGCTCTAATGCACGAGAAAACGCAATGGAAACGGCGGTCACACCCGCCTCAAACCGAGACCAAGGGTCGATTTGTTTTTTTGCCATTACCAAAGCGTTGTCCATACCGTTAATTGAGTCAAGTCTTTCAATACTCCCTTGAAGTTCATCAATATTGTCGATCAATAAACTAATTGTTGAACTGGCTAAATCCGATCCAAAAGCAGTACTGAGGCTATTCATATTTGAGACTTGCTCTAAATCACTGTATTGACTTTGCTGGATGGCTCTTAAAACATCCGTAATATGCAGCATCCTATCGTTATCATTGGTAAGCCTTAAGCCCAACTCTTTTTGTGCACGGCCAATACCAGCAAGTAGCGCTTCGAAATGCGTACTTGACTCTGACCCGCTCATCGTTGATTGCAATGTTCCGAGAATTGCCATCTGCTCGGATAAAGAAACACCCATCGCCTTAGCGTTGGCACCAAGACCACCAAAAGCGGCAGACATTTCTGAGCCTGTGGTTTTGAACATTTCAACCGCCGCTGCCGTTCTCCCTGCCAACATTTCGGCCCATTGAATTTTACCCATTTCATTGGCTTGGTTTTTAAAGATACCGTACATGGTGCCCATGTAATCGGTGATGGTGGCAGAGTCGGCTTTCGTGGCTTTAGCAAGGGTGGCACCGGTTATCGTCAATCCGGTGAGCTCCGCATCTTGCAAACCGGAAATCGCACTTTGAATATCGTACGCACTGCGCACAACATCCACCGCGCTTTCCCCAAATTGAATTGAAAAAGCCAACGCGTCTTTTTCTAACATCGCCAAGGCATTGTCATTCACACTCAACGCACTGACCTCACGAACCGCATTGGCCATATCCCTACCCGGTGTCATCATGCCATCTAGCGCGTACCAGGCACTGAATAAACCGGTCACACCCGCCGCGATATTTTGCATACCGGCTTTGGTGTGTTTTTCGATACGATCAATATCGCGCAATATCTCATTCACACCTCCGGTGGATTTATTGATTAAATCAACGGTAAAAAATAATTCTTCGAGGTGTTTCATAAGCTGCCCTTACTTTTTAAATGCGTGCGCAATACCTTGAGTCACATTATTGGCCCCGCGCTCATGCAAGTACTTATCTAAAAATAACGCCTCGGCCATGGTATTTTCATCAAGAGGCTGATGCGGTAGGTAATACTTGGCGAGTATTTCCAATTGGCGATACGCGTTTTTTTCGATGCTGTCCGCGAGGCGTTTAACTACTTTACCGTGACGCTAATGTCCGGCGTATATTGCTTCATTAACTGGCCACACAAATAGTTGATGTTGGGGGCATGTTTTAATAATGGCCGGAGTATGTCTTTGGTTTTTTCATCAGCGCAGCGCATTAATAAGGTATGCATGGCCACAACTCGGCCTTCTGGTACACCGGCCTCATCAATGAATTTAGAATACGCGTCTCGCGTAACAGAAAAATTCAACTCTTGACCATCACCCAATTCGAAAGCCACTGTCTGACCATCAGAATGATTCACTGCTTTACTCATTTTTGATTCTCCAATTGTGTTTTCAATTTACGTTGTTCATCACGCAGTTTTAAGGTGTACTCTTTGTGACGATAAAACCAATTCACCCCAAGGGTAAATAAACCAATAACCAACGACAGCACCGCAAACCATTGATTGACGGATAGCCCATTAAAAAAGCCAACCGTAATAACAGACCAATGGGTAATGGTGTTCACCTTTTCCATTGAATGACCTTAATGCTTAAATACTTAGGTTAAATCTCGAATTTCATCGGGGCGCAAATACGGCACGCCATCGATGTGCACAAAATCCGGGCCAGTGACATCGTAATCGAGAGTATGGGTATGGGCCTCGCCACCACTACTATCAATATCAATTAAAGAGGCAATGCGAAGTTGGCAGTCATGGGCCAATACCGATAATTCTTCCGAACCACTGTTGCCCGTAAAATTCATATCGAAGGGTTCGATGGCTCGCCACGCCCCAGCACTCTTGGCCACCTCAACAATCTTTTTAAAGTTCTGAGTGTTCACGGTAATGCTGCCACTGGCACCCACTTCACCGTCGAGCTGGCCGTCCGGAATACCTTTGGTTTTCGCCACCGTGGATTGGTCGTCAATATCTAAGGAGGCTTCTTGGACGTGAATTAAAAAATCGCCCATCATCACGTCAAAATTTTTACCCGTCATTCGTTTCATCGCAAACCCCTTTTCTTTGTTTACCGATGTGTTAATTTAATTGGTTGCATTACACCGGGTTAGACAAGTCCAATAAAATACCCACTCGAAGTGTTTTGGGGGAATCTAATGGCTTTAAACTTAAATACACATCCAACGCGGTTTTGCTTTTCCAATTGAGCGTGATGCTTTCCGCCGTGGGCGGTTCGATTTCCCCCGGAAACGGAATACCGTTAATGACTGCGGAACGAGACATCACTTTTAGCGGGCGCAGTAAAATGGATTTGGTGTATTCACGGCTCACGGTACTGGAATTAATCGAGCGATTATCAATTAAGCCAATGGCTTGCACGCGCACCTGACGTGCGGCTTTATCAGCAATGCGCAACCACTCCCCATTTTGATAATCACTGCCCTCTGGTGCCAATGAATTTAAGTTGCCCCAATACACACCGTCATACCCTGGGTAACGCTTTAGGCAATTCATTCGATTGGCGCGCAATTGAGTTAGTTCTGCATCGGTAATTTCGTTGAGTGCACTGTCTAAAACGGGCGCCCCCAAACCGTACAGCGGCCCGGTACGCACCCGTTGAGGGCTATCGGCAATCGAGACTTCATGGCGACATAACCGCCCCGCCAACACACCGGTATTATTGCCGTGGGTGGGCGGCACTAAAAATACCCGCTCACCGGCAAAGCCTTCTTGTAAATCGATCACTTCCGCGTTGTACTGCGCCCAGGTTTGAGTATCGCTGTCAATCGCGGGTAAGGTCACCAATCCTAAACAGCGTTTGGCAAAGCGCGTTCGAAGGCTTTCTAATTGCGTGGCCATTAATTGAATATCACCGATACCACTGATAGGGTCGCAAAGCACAATAAATTCTGGGTCGACGTTTTCAATCACTCGACTCAAAGTGTCCGACCAGGCATCCGCACTGGTGAGCGACACCGCATACGCCTGCCAATTACTGCCACCATTGGCCTGTGCTGCGTTTAATTGTGTGGCTAATACACCGCTGCCGAATACAGCACTGATGTCCGTCTGTGCGTTAACCGCAATCACGTTATCACTGATATTCGGTGAGGTCCCCAAAAACAAGGCGGTGCGCTCAATGGCATTAAAGCCACCTTGCTGTTGGTTTTCATTCACGACTGTAACCGTTGCGTCCGTCATTGTTTTGTCCTGTTAAGTTTATTCAAACAAGTTAATTTATGAGTGAATTCAAAGCTGTTGAAGTGTTTCATCAAATACCGTTCTGATGTGCTCATTAATTTCGGGTTCATCTACCCCTAAAAAACTTCGAGCTGGGGTGACAATGACCTTCTGTTTTCCACTCGCTTTTCTTTCTTTTGCCGCTTTGGAAGTGCCCCGCATTTCACTGAGAATAAGCCCCGCACGACCAATGGTGTAATTTTCCATAATCCAACGAATCGACGCATTGGCGTAACCTTTGCCGTTTTTACGAGGGCGTTTAAACCCTTCTTTTTTTAAGGCGACTGCTTGTTTTTTAGTGGCCGGGTCATCGTAATAGGCTTTGTCGAATTCCCGCTGTTTGCCACTGTCATAACGGTGTTCATGCCCCTGCTGATGACGGTGTGCAATCTTTGCGGTTTTGCGGCTCTGGTACCCAACGGTGCCTTTTTCTGCTGTAGCCCAATTTTTTAATTGTTTACTCAACCCTCGAAGCATTTTGCGCTTTCGGCGTTTCGACCCTTTGCGATCTTTCCGCTTGCGAGGGGCGAACTTTCTACCGTCTAAATCTTTTTGTGTGCGTATTCTGGCTTTACTGTTTTTCTGAACCGAACGTGTGATTTTTTTAATGACACGACGGCGATTTTTTCGGGACAACTCCAACAATTGTATTTGCCGCTTTAAATCCAGCGCACCGCTAACACTCACCACCTCACTCATGGTTTACACCTGATTAATTAGGCCGCGTATAGGGGGCGTCGGTGGCTTGTGTGTCGTCGGTGCCTATCGCAGCACTGTCTGCCACATCCATCACCGGGGTATCAATGCGGTAACGGGTTCCACTTAATTCAAATTCACCGTTGTCGTCTTCCACCAAGGTCACCGGTTCGTAAAATTCCACTTCGAATGAAATCGATACGGCTTGATTCTCTGTAGGTTCAACCTCAATTTCAGGGTCATCCAATTGATTCACATCACGATCCGGATCGTTTTCATACAACCAGGTCACGATGTGCGCAAACCAATAAACAGGGTTGGTGGTCACTCGATCAACTTCGAATTGCGCGGTGTAATGCACCTCACACAGCACCAAACCGTTACCCTGTTGCCGTGCGCGTAATTCCAATTTTACGGACTCGGCCCAGCTGTCTAAATTTTCTTGTGCGCACAATTGTTGGCTTAATAAATACCGGGTTAACTGGGTGAGCTTTTCAAAGACCATAAGCACCTCATCACAAATACCTCACAATAAAAACCTCACAACAAATGCATCGAATAACTGCCCGGTTTATCCAATATCTTTCGTACCCATCGTTGGCTTTCGTTAAACCAATGGGCTTCATTGTGCTCACTCTCAATGGCGGCGTGCTCTGCATTGGGTGTGCGGGTCATGGTGGCAAACTGTGGCAACAGCAGAGCTTTAGCTCGACAAAAAACGGCGCGTTTGTAATACATGACCAGTACATTTTCACTGTCCATCACCACACCCACCACCTCACTGAGTTGCTTTGCACCGCGCAGTGTCCATTCCATTTTGGCCTGCAATAATTCCTGGTTCACTTCCACCATGGCCAACTCAATATGCACGGTAACGGTGTCTTGATAAAACTCCGAAGGAATACGGTAATCTCTCTGAAAGTCGCCCAGAATCAAATCAGGGTAAAAACCATCATTGTGGATGTCGACATTCAAGTACTCGTCGCTTTTGCCCGTCCAGCCCGCCATAACATTCTCCCAACAGCACAACGCCAAAGTGATTGATTCGTTCAATAAAAACAGCGGGCAACGGTTGCGCAATTCAACCTAAAAATGAGTTTTGTCGATTGCTCACCGTGCCGCTGCGGTGGTAGGGAGTCGTTACGTGGGCTTGATACCCAATTTCGTTCTGGCTTTATCTAGCCGCGTTTTTTGGCCATGGCCGTCTGGGTTGATGTTCATAGTCAATGTGCACCAACGAATACAATCGTCCCACCGTTCTTCTCGTTCGGCGTACATGGCCAATTTGGAATACACCCGCGAGGCCAAAATTAATTCATTCACCGGCCATTGCTGTGAGGCAATCAATTCGCCCACTTGGCTTAAATAAGGTTCGGCACTGTCGTTGGCTTTGAATTTTTTCTCCGCCCAAGTGACTAAACCTCGTACATACATATCCACCAGTGGTGACGAAAAATTCGAAGGCGGTAATTGATCCTGCTCTATCGCCAAGGTGGCATACGTCATGGCTTGATCAACATCGCCGATATCAAATAGCCAAAGCGTTATCCAGACCAACACCGGATTCTTATAGTTACGGCCACTGGCTTGATAGTTTTCTAAGTAGGGTAAAAATTCCGGTATCTTTTCTTTTTTAATGGCAATTTTTTCTTGCTCATTTTTGCCAGACAACAAAGAGCGAATGCTATCTAATGCCTGTTTCATTAACGGAAAACTCGAGGATATTTCCGTCATGGGTAGAATGGTTTTGCTTGAAGCAGATACATTCACTTTCATTAAATTTTTCGCTTTCTGTGTTTTTGCTCGTAAACGCTGTGCGGGTGTCATGGTATTAGTCTCTGCCTTATCGAATTAATCAAAAACAATTAGGCGCCTTTACGCCCAGCCACCGCTACCATCGGGCAATTGCACATTTTTAAATTCGATCATGGCGCAGGCTTGTTCATCTTCCACCACGTAATCCACGTTCATAGAGTGATAATGCTCGACGCGATCACGCTTGGCGTTGTCTTCGATTTTTTGGCGGATACTGCCCGACTGAATGTACATACTTAAGTTACTCAATGGGCCAACCCAAATCCCCCGAGACGGGAAGAACGTTTCCGACTGCGCCGGTAAGCCACCATACGTTCGAGTAACCCGCTGATTTTCGATGCGTTCTTTTTCCGAAGGGGTTTCACCTTGGGCCACGTACAATTGCGATTTATCTAAGGCCAATAAATCCCGCCCGATAATCGCCACCAGGTCATCACGCTCGCGGTGTACATCGTGCAATAATTGCAAACAATCGTGCACCGCTGCATCCAAGTTTTCGTAATCGCCGTCTTTACCAATGCGGACAACCCCCGAGCCTTCTGCCCCCTCGGTAATCACTTGGGTGACCACCCCGTCCATTTCATATTCCCGCAGTTTTTGTAACCACCCTTTATTCACGTCTTCGCCATTGGTATTGGTTTCGGGGTCGGTTTCGATGGCGATGGATTCGCCATACCACCCCACCATAATTTGTGAGAGCGCCGTTTGGTGACGCGTCCAATTTAAAAAGCGATTGGCAAAGTCTTTAAACTTGGCCCAGGCATCAATGGTTTCGTATTTAATAAAATAATCGAATTCCGTTTTATGGCACTCGTAGCCTTTACTGCCCAACGACAACGGGTTAAGCGGCTGACGATCTCGGTCATTGGTGTTCGTGCGCTTGGCCAACATGCCACTGGCCGAGCCTAAAATTTTCTCACCGCTTTTTTCATCGGGTGTGAGCACATTAATTTTTTGTAAAAAATCCGCACTCTCAACAATTTTATCCACCAGCGTTTGTTCAATGGTCGGCTCAGCGGTGAAGTAGGTGCGGGTATCGGAGGTGTTGTAGGCTTTCGCAATACCCGCCGTCAGTTTATGAAACTTTAATTTTGTTTTTTCTTTCATGGTTGTCGTACCTTATTCATTCTTTAACGGGCAAGCGGAAACCGCCGAGGTGATAACGTCGTGTGTTTATGTAGTAAAAAACGGGTTATCGTTAGATGTATTGGTCTGGTTCTTCGCCTTCACCACCCTCTGGCACGAGTGTTTGAGGCTCTCTGGTTTTTTCCAAGGCAGTAATTTTTTCTTGCAATGCATTGAAATTGGTTTTCAATTCCTCATGATCCGCTTTTAGCTGGGTGTACTGATCGTCCGTGTTATCGTCAGCACTTTCGTCAGTGTTTGGTTTTAATTCGGCAAGGGTGTCATTAATCTTGCTAAATTGTTCATCCAAGAGCGGTGACAAAGTGGCCGATAAGCCAGCGGTTAAGGCGCTAAGTTCTTCAGGTTTCATATCATCCTCGGACTCTTTTGGTTTTGTCTTTAAAAAATTAAAGTTAGATAAGAAATGCTTTTTAATGGAATCCACCGTGTTGAACACCTCACCTTGGTACACCTCCACACCGGCCAAGGCAGGATTTGAACTGAACTTTAATTCCGTCGTACCGGCACTGGCTTGGTCGTCCGTCGCGCCCAATCCGCCCAAGTAATAGTCGAACTTGCCGTCCATAAAATTCTTGTTGACTTCAATGGAACAATTGACGTATTGCCCTTGGCGGTTCAATTCAATTAAAAAGTCGTTCGGGGCCAAAATCGCGAGTAAATGCATTTCACCCTTAAGATGGTCATTGGTGGCCGCTTCGGTTTTAAGGGCTAACACTTTTCCGCCATTGTCGAGAAAACGATAGTGGTCTAACCAAATCTTGGCGGTATGCACTTCCCGGTCGTAATTATTGGCCATGGCTTCCAACCATTCTTTTTCAATCACACGGCCATCCACCGTGGCGCCACTGGTGGCAATTTTGACCCAACCGGTTTTTAACTCTCTTGCCATAAAGGGGATCTCAAAATGTTTACATCTGCGTTATCGATGGGATTACTTTACGACTTTTTTTACCGTTCAAAAGCGGTTCTGGTGTGCTGTGGTGTGATAACGGGCCTCATCACACTCCAGCACACCGAAAGTAGTCATGCCTCTCAATATCACTTTGTAAGATAACCTCAACATTCATCACGAAGAGTTGGTTATGCCCTCTGCTTATTCCCCCGAGATTCGTCGCCAGGCACGACAACTGTATATACAGCGCTACAGCCCGGAAGACATTGCCAAGCAATTGGGCATTAACAGCGCGCGTACGATTTATTACTGGGCGAAGAAAGAAGAATGGGAGAATCACGTACCCCATAAAACACTAGAGGAGCTGTACGTACGACGTATTACCCTACTGGTAAACAAACCCAATAAAACGGATGCCGACTACCGTGAGCACACGTTTTTGAGTGAGCAGTTATTGCAAGCACAGCAAATGAAACTCAAAGACACGCAAATCGAAAAAGAAAAAGCCATCATCGAGCAGATACGCAACGGTGAAAAACCTTTACCGAATGCCATACAAAACGATTTAAAAGGGGAAGGCAAACCCGCACGAAAAGAGAAACGCAAGCGTAAAGTCAAAAACGACATCAGCCACATTACCGAAGAACAACTGACCGAGATTCGCAACGAATTATTTCAGACCTACCAACTGCGCTGGTACGACAACAAGCACCACCGTAATCGATTTATATTAAAAAGCCGTCAAATTGGGGCGACCTATTATTTTTCCTGGGAAGCCTTGGAAGATGCCATTCTCAGTGGGGAGAACCAGGTGTTTATTTCCGCTTCCAAAAAGCAGGCGGAAATTTTTAAAGGCTACATCGCCGCCTTCGCACACAAGTACTTTGATATCACCTTAACCGGCGAAACACCTACCCTCAGTAATGGCGCACAGTTTCAATTTGGCAGCACCAACGCACGCACGGTACAAGGGTATAACGGTCATTTGTATGTGGATGAAGTTTTTTGGATACCGTCCTTCAAAGACTTAAACAAGGTCATCAAACCCATTGCCTCTCAAAAGCATTTGCGTAAAACCTATTTCTCAACGCCCAGCGTGGAAAGCCATGGCGCCTTCCCGCTTTGGTCTGGCGATGAATGGAAAAACCGACCACGGGGCAAGGCCGAAAAAACCAAGCGTGAAAAAGTGGAATTTGATTTATCTCATGCCACCTTAAAAGAAGGGCACCTTGGCCCCGATAAAATTTGGCGCAATATCGTGACCATTGAAGATGCCATCGAGCAGGGTTGCGATCGCTTCTCGCTGGACGACATCAAAGAAGAAAATACCGCGTTTGAATACGACCAACTTTATCTTTGTAAATTTATGCGCGAAGGCGAGAGTGTTTTCAAGCTGGACTCATTGCTGGCCTGTGCTGCCAATGCCGATACCTGGACAGACTTCAACCCCAAGGCCGAACGCCCCTTTACCAACTTCGCGGTGTGGCTCGGTTACGACCCGGCACGCCGGGGTGATAAATCCATGCTGGTGATCGTGGCGCCCCCTGGTAAACCGGGAAAGCCTTATCGTGTGCTAGATAAAATGAGCCTTTCTGGCTCTTGGGAAAACCAAGCCGCACGCATCCAAGAAGTCACGCAACGCTACCAGGTGGATTTTATCGGCGTCGACAGCACCGGCCCCGGCATGGGCGTGAGTGAAAAACTCACCAACCAACACCGTAATGTGTTGCCGCTGCATTACAGCCAAGATTTAAAAACCGAATTGGTGCTACGGGCCCAAGGGTTAATTGATGCCGGGTTATTAAAATGGCCCGAAGACTACACCGACATCGCCCAGGGCTTTTTACAAATCCGACAAGAAGCCACCAAGCACGACAACATTACCTACGTGGCAGACCGCAATAAAACGGCCGGCCATGCCGACGCCGCCTGGGCGATCATGAACGCCTTGGCCAACCAACCCCTTACCGGCCCAGGCAAACCATCCACCTGGCACTTGGCCAGTTAATTCAACAATACTAACGTGAGGACGGTATGACACACGCACGCCCCCGCCAACGGGTTTACGCAGAATACAGTGAACCCAAAACCATGGCCTTCAGTTTTGGTGACCCACAAACGGTGCTGGGCAGCCCGCTCACGGATTACGTGGGGTTAATGACCTTAGACAATGGCCGCTATTTTGAGCCGCCCGTAAGCCTTGTTGGTCTCACCCAATGCATTACCGCCAATGCCTTTCATGAAACTGCCCTGCACTTTAAAAAGAACTTATTGTGCAAATGGTATATGCCCACCCCCGCCTTCCCCCTCAAAGAATTTAAACGCTGCGCCTTTGATAAAGCCGTGTATGGGCAGTTTTATTTACAGCGGTTGTTTGATGGCTTCGGGCGGTATGTGGGCGTGCAACACATTAGCGGCGTGAATTTACGAAAACTCACCAACGAGAAAAACCAGTACCTTAAACTAATGCCCACGGGCGAAGAGATACTCTTCAAGCCAGACGAAATTATTCACTGGAAAGATTACGACCCCCAGCAAAACATTTACGGCAAGCCGGATTATTTAGGCTCGCTGCAAAGCTCGTTATTAAATGAAGGGGCGACGTTATTTCGACGCCGCTATTACGTGAACGGGAATCATGCTGGTTACATCCTCTACACCGCCGACCCGGATATGAGCCCAGACACCGAAGAGAACATTAAGCAGGCCGTTTCCGGCACGAAGGGGCCGGGAAATTTTCGATCCTTATTTGTGAATATTCCGAAGGGGCGAGAGAAAAGTATTCAAGTGATCCCCATTGGCGACATCAGCCACAAAGACGATTTCGAGCGAATCAAAAACATTACCCGCAATGACATACTCAGCAGCCACCGCATCCCCCCGGCCCTGGCATCCGTGATGCCAGAGAATGGGCACGCGGGGGATATTGAGAAGATTTCCGGTGTGCACTATGAGAATGAAGTGGTGCCCATGCAGCAGGCAGTGCAGGAGGTGAATGATTTTTTACCCTTAGAAGGGCAAATTAACTTCATCAATGTTTAAATTTTTCTTGCTATGTAATACAAAAAATAATTAACAATGCTCAAAAATAAACACCAACCAAAAAAAAGAAAGCACCAAGGGACTTAAAATATACGGCCCCAAAAAATTATAAATGTAATAGAGTTTTTCACTCTGAAACTTTTCTGTTATTGGTGAATCGCCTTCATCTTTAGGCCACGAAATATGAAGCTTCCATTTTACATTTGCACTTAATAGTGAAACTGCCAATACTGACAGGCTAACTAAAATACCAACCGCTGGAACCCATTTTATAATGTATGCATAAGCCTCTGGTTTCAGTCTTGTGATTGCTGTTATTAAAAATCCGTTAAATGTTAACAAGGTGGCCAATCGCCAACTCGCGAGACTGTCCTCTCTTTTTAGCTTTTCTTCGTGCTTCAAAACGATATCGCTCCCTTATCACATAACGAGACTATAGAAAAACCCTAACACTATCTCTCGGCTAAATTTTTAGATAATTCTACGCGAATAAAATACTTTTTAGTGGAGCAAACTACGTAAAGAATCACAACTTTTAATTTAAAAAACGTTCTAAGTCATGAAGTGAAACTTTTTCTACAGCCTCAACACCTCAATAACCGGCACAACTTTGCTGCGTTCAGCGCCGTAGGCATGTAGTTGATTGACTCATTAGCATTTAATATGTTCGATTTCTATAAAGTGTAAGATTGTTATCCTTTGCTACAGATAGCAATTCTTCATAGACCTTATTATAATCGTCGACTCCTCGCATTTGAGACCAGCTTGAAATCATCATATCTTTCTTCTCTTGAGAAATATAAGGAGTAATAATTCTCATATGCTGCTTAAAATCCAGGATAACGTTTAGAACGGTCACCTCTCCCGCTATATATAAAAGCCCATTGAGCAGATAAAAAAGAACCATTACTCGTACCAGTAAAAAAACCTTAGAAGCCCATGAGGGAGTGTCGCTATTTATGTTCAGCGGCTTCTCCTCAGGAGGATTACTTTGCTTATTTTCTTTTAATTTTTTCTTAATCCTTCCTGATATCTCGAGCCAGCCAATGACTATCACTACAAAAAAAATAATCATTAAAAAATATGAATAATTCGTTGACTCTAATGTCGCGGCTTTTGCGTACCTAGAGTCAACAAAACCCTTCAGCCATCCAAATGAGTAACTCCCCGCCCACGTTAATATAGACCAAGAATAACTCCAAAGTACTGTAGCCATAAGCGAGCTAATAACGCCATAGAAGATAGCTGAAAGCCTGACATCTGAATGTATATTTTTTAGGAGTCTCTTCATAATCACTCTTTATTTAAATTTGCTACGGAATGCTAACGCCCGTAACACCGGGAAAAGTTTTGCAAAGGACCGCGACATAAGCACCTGCCCCTACTATGCCTTTATTAAATTAAGAAAATCCTGACCTTCAATTATAATTTCTGAATTGCCAAACTTTAAAAACTCACCTGTTTTAGGATTGACCAAAGTTGCACTAATCATTAACACAGCTCTCTTACTAGAAGTGTCAATTGATACTATTTCAACCGAAACCCCAGTATCATGCCTTGATGACTGAACATAATACTTACCAGCCCACGTTGCATTGACCGATACCGTTTTATCGCTCCTTAATTTAGATGACATAACGTAGCCAGAATTAATATTTGATCGATAAAGGGTAACATAAATATAGTTCGTATCGTTTGGGCCAACAGCTATAGACACTGCTGGAACCTCATTTAAGGTAAAGTCAGAATCTGTTACTAGCTGAATTTTTTTTACAATGATAGATTCAATCCCGTTATCGCAACCACTGAGAATAGCACCAAAAAATAGAATCAATAAAAATCTCGACATTTTCATATTATCTCTCTGCTTTGAAACGTAAAACCCAATTCAGTTATCCTTTAAGAAGGAAACTTTGGGTAAAAATATTAGAATCACCCCCCAAAAGTGGAGCACAAAGTACCAACTGGACACACTTCTGAAGTCATCCGAATTCACACACTATCCCTACAAAGTTGAATTTCTTGCTCTGCTTTAGATAAGCTTCTCTCTAAATTTTTCTTTTTTACATCTACTTTACCAGAAACATAACCCACACCAAGAAGAACCAATGCAGTCATTGAAGTTCGAGTATGAAAGGCCCCACTAGGACAAAATGGAGCGGATATTCCACTACCCAAAATATCACCATACTTATTACTACTATCATCCCTCCATCTTTGAACCTCTCCATTCCATTTGGCAGTAAAAATTGAACCACTCTGCCCTCTGCCTGTAGGCTGCCTCCGCCTAACTTCTTCTATTTGATACCTCTTGGCTTTAATAGTATTGATGATTTCATCAAAAGCATCCAAGGTAGAAAGCTTTTGACTTTTTGTCATAGCTGGTGGACTTACACCGTTAGATTGAATGTCAAATTCGTATCTAAATGGCTGGAATAACCTTTCACCTTTATATAAATTACCCTTTCCTTTTTCTGATATTGAAAGGTAATACTTACCCACCAAATGAGATTTCCCATTATGTGAAAATTTTTCCGTAACCCATCGCCCATTAGTTATGAAACCAGAGCTTCCACCAAGGTTGTCTCCGTCAGAATTTTCAAGAAACAAGAAGAGTTCATTCTCTTGAGAAAGGTTTGATGCAATTTCAAAGTAAAGGTAGCCTTTGTCATCTATTTTATGGTCAACACTGATGTAGATTTTCTCTTTTTCTTCCAAATTAATAGTCTTATCATCTGAGCTATCTTTTGGAGCAGCAACGACAAGTGCAACGATTGAAAGAAAAAAAATAACCGATGACTTACCAAATGCTTCAGCACGAGTTTTTTGCCTAATCAAACTCGGCTTAAAAAGCCCAGCAAATATGGACAAAAAAACTAAAAAAGAAAACAAAAATAATATCACAAAAACAAAATCCCTCATCAGCACCCCCTTATTTATCATTTAAAGTTAACTGTTACCTCAACGCCTTAATGAACCGAGACACTAGATTTCAGCTTGATTGATTAATTTATTATGTATTTTTACCACTTTTCCCTAAGCAATCATCATAACTAAATTGTAGAGTACCAAGAATGGTCTCTATCGGATCTTTACCCTCGCGAATTATTTTAAACACATCATGCTTTGTATCATTCGGCAGCAAGTATATAAATTCAACAGCTCGTAGATAGAGTAATTTTTGGAGCTCTTTGTTATTTGATTTTTCTTCACTCGTTGCTTTTAGATCTGAGGCTTCTTTAATAGCTAATTCAACTTTTGAACAATACTTTGTAAATCTTTCGATTTCAGCTTTTACCTGTAGCAACTCTAATTGATTTGCTTGTCTATAACGCTCAAGTTCATAGTTCCGTTCTTGCTGTATTGCATTAGCTTCATATTGAGAATACGTTGCATAGATCGAAACTAGAGCAGTTGCCAATATACTCACTATTGCGATCCAGTCACTATTCTTCATGCGTTAATCCTCTTAATTGCATAACGCTTAGCAAACAGCACATACCACATCATCTTAAATGACACCACATATGCCATTCTCTATTTTCGCGGATAATACTGCATACCTCGTTTGCTCTTCAAATAAAATATTTTAAGCCTCTCACCAACCCATTGAACCCATTAGATATGCTTGAGAACAATTGTATATTCAATGGATAACTATTATCCTTAAGAAAAATTCACGCGCCAATTTTTCCTCTCATTCGTCGTATATGAAAATTAAGTGCACTGAGTGCCAGCACGTCTCAAGAATTACGCACACCAAACCGCAATCAGAAAGTACAACTGACCTATATTGCGATTGTGGTCATTGCGGGCATCGGTTTGTGTTTACGTTGTCGTTTTCTCATACGGTGCAGCCGCCGACGTTTGATGAGTCACGCTGGTTGTTGAATACGGTGAGGAAGTTAAGCGACGACGATAAGAAGGAGTTGTTGGGCGAGCTGTTGGGGGAGTTGACCAAATAAAAAAAAGCGCCCTGGGATGGGCGCAAAGCGCTACGGGGTGCAGCTTGGGTCTTGTTCTTCCGTGTGTTTTTGAAAGGTGTCGACAACTTCTTCTAACACCTGTGCCGCGCCCAATCGCGACGCTTCGGTGAGTTCCAGTTGGCCGATACTTTCCCGTACAAAATTTAATTTGGATAACGCATTTTCTACTTCTGTTTTTTCAGACGCCGCCAGTTGTGATGCTGACAATACCGAGTTTAAGCTGAGAAAATCGTTTTGTTTCTTTGGCGATAGTTCCATCGTGATCATTCTCTTTTTTAATTCATTACGGTAGAGACAAGAACACTTTAAAACGGGAATGAAAACGAGTACATAAAACAGAAGTGAATTTGTCCGGAATTCCGGACAAATTAAATTTGAGCATGATTTTTAATCATTAAAAATAATCAAATGACACGAAATACCACATCAAATAAATACAGAGAAAACTATACGAAAAAAACATTATAAAATATGGCCAAACTCTCTCGCTTCTGCCACGAATTTAATCAACCCTTGAGCCTCAAGAGTTTGTAAATATTCCTCTATCGTTTTTGGTGGATTCTTCAACCGTTTACGACAGCTACGCAATGAGACAATAACAGCGCTCTTATGAAGATCTATTTGATGCATCAAAAAGTCATCAGGAGATAAAGCTTCAATATTGTATTTTTGTAAGGAGGATGGAGGGAAGTCTTTTAGATTATGGGTCACAATAACTTGTGAATGACTCTTTATCGCAGCGGCCAATACATGGCGGTCGTTTTTGTCTGGCAAAGTCAGACTAGGGATTAAATCTTGATAGTCAGTCACCAAGCAGTCAGGGACCGCTTGGTGCATCATGGAAATGGTATTGCGCAACTTTGCTTCGGATAAGTCGGGCCTATTTTTGAGTAAATTACGAAGCCACTCCTCATCAATTTCTTTTGTCCACCAAGCTTTAAATAAGCCTGTGTAGGCCAACTCAATTAACAGGTCTCTTAACGGTGCTGGGTAAAACACATTCGCATCAAACAGAACACTGAAAATCAAGTTAATACCCCAAGTCTAACTCTTGGGATAATTTAGCCAACTCATCAAGGCTCTCTTCCCTCGCTTTCATGATTTTATTTTTATATTCCAGAACATCCCCAATTTTAATACGGCGATGAGTCCCGGCCTTGTAAAAGGGTATTTCCCCTTCTTCTAACAGCTTCACCAAATAAGGGCGAGAAACATTTAATAGGTTAGCCGCTTCCTGTGTGGTTAATTCCGCATGTTGCGGCATTACCGTTACCCCATTACCCAGCGCCATTTGTTGCAGAATATCTTTCAATAAACGCAGTGCCTGGGCAGGCAAAACAAGATCTTGGTTGCCCAATTTCACGTGAGCCCTATCCTGTTCAGGGTGTTCCTTTAATAACTTCGCCAAGGCCGTCGCGCTGGTGCTTGAGAGGCCTCTCATCTCTTCTGAAGCAATGTAAGTCGCATCATTCGCCTGCATGATTACCCCCTTGTCGCTGCCAACATGCAATTTAGTTGCACATTAGTGTAATCGAAATAAACGAAACGAACAACAACTCGCCTCCTACCGGTTCCCAACAACGGGAACCAATGGGATGGCAAAAGGTGATACCGCCAAAGGCCCGTACCATGGGCGTTATCACCCCAACTACACCATTAACAACGGTGCATATTCTGGTACAACCGAGCCAATAATATTCCAACGGCTTCGCTTAAGTTGCAGTTCTCATCAAAGGGGCCGAGATTATTGATAGAGAGGCATTCCAGTATGTCGACGATGGCTTTGGCTTCCGAGAGGTTTTCGTCGCGCTCGTCTCTGTTGAAGGTGGTTTGTGCATTTTCCGAGTGAATAAAGGCGATACTTTCGCCAGACTCGTCGAGCAGCATTAAACCTTCGCCTTCGGTGAAGTGGCGGATTTGGGCAGGGGTAAGGATAAGGGTCGTTGATGTGGTGTGCATAATAAATACCTTTGTTTTGGATTTTATAAACCACCCTCTACGCTGCTAAACGAAATAGGTGGCGAGCTGAATGGCGTTAGCAGAACCGGTACAAAGGGAACCGGCCCACCCGAAGGCGGCACCAGACAGCCCACCATAAACATACAGGCAGGACTTACCAGGCACAAAAAAACACGCGAGCGCGTGTCTGTGCTCCTTTGTAGTTTTCCGGCTGCTAAACCAGGCACTGGATTTTGCCAATGCACTATCAGTATACGCTGGTTTGAGTATTTGTGAAGTGGTTTTTGCTGGTTAAGAGTGGCTTGTGTATTTTGGCGGGGGAATCGTCGGAAGAAAAAAGAGCGCTACTAGCGCTCTTTTTTAATTTCTTCATTATCTTCAATATAGTATCCCAATAGCGCATGCACCGCAGCCGAAAGGAAAACAATACAAGATAGAAAGGAAATCGCATTGTAAATTGTTGGATAAGCATAATAAAAAATCATGACATCCAAACCTGTTAGTTTTCTTACAACCCTCTCGAGCAAAGTTGCAAAAACAAAAATTGCGGAAGACCCATAAAGCAATACTAAAGTTATCTCATGCCTCGTAATGTGATATTTTTCATAACTAGGCCTCACAAAATTAGCAGCCCAACGAGGTAAAATGTAAGAGAGTTTCTCAGCAATAACTCGCCTTTTCATCAACCCAATAGCAGAAGTCAAATCCACTAAAGTAACAATCACATAAAACCAACCTCCCAAAGCAGGCAAGTCAATTTTTTGCCTTAAAATCAGGAAAGTTAAATCCACAAAAATAAGATACCCTAATACGAAGCGTACATTAGGGCACCTTAAACTCATCAAAAAACATAAGCATAAAAAAATCTGATAAATGTATTCTGTATAGAAACTATTTGCGTTAAAAAAACTTACATATTCGTTTAGAAAGTTCACCAGCCTTCCTCAAAAATTTTTCACTCTGGTTTTGGCTGTTCACCGCTACTATTACCAAGCGTCGAAATCAATTGATCACCTTCGATATAATCATTTGCCATCACTCTTAATGACTCATCAACATGACCATAATCTGATCTAATAAGAATTTCATTTGTTGTCAAATCAATATAACCCCACTCCTCCAAACTGGTTAGACAAACACCAACATCATCTTGAGTGAGACAAATATTTTCAACTTCCCCAGGCAAAAGAACACTTCCGTTATCTTCTGCTCCAAAAATTTGGGCCAAAAGTAAATAAATTAAAATTTTACTCATTTTGTTTTCTTCCCATTCAATCGTTTTAATACTGGCTTTAAGCTAAACGATGCCTTATCCCAGCCATATTCAGCCATTAATCGTAGAAGAACTAAACCATCAGGACGAACATCATTATCCTTTTCATATTCATAAGCAGTCGTTTTACTCACATTTATAAATTCGGCGAACTTACGCATATTTGAGTAGCCTAAGCCCAAACGCATTGCTTTTACAAAATTTGCCATTTCCTTATTTGACATAAATTCAAAAGGATCGAGCCGCTCTTCACCTCCTGACTTTTGCTCCCCCTTAATATTCTCATCAGACACTAGAGTTAATCCTCAATGTATACCATTGTCGCGATAAACAATAACGTAGCAATTGCAAGGTTACCTCAATAAAAATAGAAAATTTTGCAGTTTTTTACTATGTGATTGTTATTCGATCATTTAATGACATTTCGGTTTTTCCTTCTTTGTGAGCATGAGGTATTCGGCGACAGGGTTAATATTCTCAAAAACATATTTCAGCCCCTTTGCATCCACGGCTTTATGGGCAATACGGTTGGCGAGGTTTAATGTGGTGGCGTACACCGCAATGCTCTCTTTGGTGTAGGCGCCGTATTTTAAAATTGAGATATGAATTTCCTCCCCCAACCCATGAAGCGCGGTAACGGCAATGGCGGCATCAAAGGGGGCGCTGGCTGTTTTTGAAAAGGGGTCGATTTCCAGAACGGTGCAGGTGTCGGATTCGTCTAGTCGAAATTTCATCGTGCTTCCTTTATTGGGGTAGTAGTTATTGAGTTAGTAGTTCAAATTGATTGCCGTTGCGGCAAATTTTCTCGTCTGAAAGTAATTGGTCGATAACGGGTTTGATTTTGTGGTGCCCGCCAGGGATCACCTTTGCCAAAATTAAATCGCGCTTGAGAGTAAAAGTAGAACCAAATTCACCGTCCAAAATTCGCTCATAAAGCCCTCGTTGCTGTCGGTTTAAACGGCTGGGTTTCGATTTCGTTTTGGGTTTAAGTTTAGGCGTAGGTTGCGGTTTAAACTCTGAAAGGTTTAAGGGTTTAGCGTTCGTTTCGGGTTTAAGTTTAGGCGTAGGTTGCGGTTTAAACTCTGAAGGGTTTAAGGGTTTAGCGTTCGTTTCGGGGTAAACGCCAAACCAACAACCTCCTACAACCCCACCTTCCAAACCAATAACCTACAGTCTCCACCCAAAGGAGACTACCATGCCAAAATACCGCCGTTACAACTGGCCTCACCTCTTGTCAGAATTC
>NZ_JAJQVM010000070.1 GCF_021234875.1 Marinibactrum halimedae
GATTTTTAGATCTGTAATGCTAAAATGTCGCTGCGATATTTTGTGCGAGCTTGACTCGCATAAAATTCGTAGCAATCAAGCGAAGCCAATCTGCTTCGCATGACACAGAATTTTGAACAGCCTCGTTCTTGATTCCTAATGTATTCCCGGATCATCTGCTCATCTAATCCAACAGTGCTCACACAATACCCTCTCGCCCAGAAATGGCGTCCCGTAAAATTCCGCCTCACCTGCAAATAGTCCCTGAATATTCGAATCGCAGATTTGCCCTTTAAAAAACCTATCGTGTTCGCAACACTGAATTTTGGAGGAATCATCAGCAGCATATGAATATGGTCCTTCATCGCATACCCTTCAACTAACTCAATGCCCTGCTGACGACATAATTCACGAAGAATACCTCCGATATCTCTCCTTAGAGTCCCGTAAATCCACTTCTTCCTATATTTCGGCACAAATACAACATGATATTTGCAATAATGTTTAACGTGAGCTTGGCTTTGCCAGTCTCTCATAATGGCCTCCTCTAGAACTTGCCGGTTCAAAGGGGGCCATTTTCTACTCTGCACGCCGTTATGGCAGAGCCTTTTCGTGTCTCACCGCCAGAGGCGGTGGTTTACCAAGATTTAATTATTTACATCGATCATTCTGACCTTCTTCGAAGAAAATAAAACAAAATCCCACCGAGTATAGGAATAATCAATACAAAACTGTACACAATAAAATTCCATTCAACACTGTATGCATAAAATAAATTTGCACATACAAGAACAAAAAATTCTGTAAAAATAATTATTTTTTTTCTGCCAAATGTATGCTCAAAGCTATAAAAAGTTAGCATTGAATTCGCATAGGTAGAAATAATAAAAGAAGTCGCTAAGACAGCTAAATCAATATCATTATTCCAACACAATAAAAAAAACAGAAAACAACCAGTAATTACGACCCTACTATGCCTATTTAATTCTACCCAAACATTTTCAGACACCATATCGTTAACATTCCCCTTGACTTGTACACTCCGCAGTGCTCACTGCTTTAGAGCCTATTGTAGAACCTGCAACACCTGCTGAAGCTGAAGTCTCTCCAGGAAGATCGGCAGCGGCAGCTCTTGCATTTGCAGCGTTCTGCACTTGAGCTTTTCTAGCGCCAGGCTTGTTAGCGATCCTAGTTTTTCTACTGGCCTCTTTAGTTAAAACTTTCTGACCAGACGATTTATTTGTAGCGCTCGCCGCAGCATCACCAGCCACCTTGCCCACACTTTGTCCTAGAGCGACATCTATAGCCACCCCCTTAAGGGTCACTTCTTTACCTGATAGCAAGGTACCTGTAGCACTAGCAGTAGCATCAGTAGCAACATTAGCTGCTATAGCAGTTTTCACACCCAAGCCCAGTTTTGCTACATTAGCAGCCATGCCCGCACCAACAGCACCAGCGATGCCAGAAGCGACTACAGATTGCACACTAAAACCATCTTGCGCTCCCGCTGCTATAGCTACACCTTGAGCAGCCACATCTAGCACTCCACCTATGGCCATTCCAGCAAGCCAGGCAAATTCCCCTGTCGGATCAACCATATTCACAGGATCATTCCCAACATAAGCATAAAGATTCATCTGATCTTCATACCCAATCGGATCTACTTGCAGAAACCTACCAAGGCTTGGGTAGTATATTCTTGCTTTGTAATACTGCAACTCCAGCCCCGGCAGATTTAACTGTCCGGTGTAGCCAAATCGTCCTTCATTTAAGCCACTGGGCACACCAAATTCATTGTAGGTATGATGGCGTTAATGACGCCTTGGCGATCCACTTCGGCGATGATGGAGCCTTGGTGGATAGCTAAAGAGTTATTGGAAAGCCTGATTTTAAAGCACAATGCTAAACGGGCTTTTGCTAATAAGTTAGTTTAAATAAAAAAGCGGCTAAGGGAGATGCCTTGCCGCTTTTTTATTTTTATAGTTTATTTTACTCATTCAAATTCAGAGTCATGAGCTTTGACAGCCTCATTTATTGAATCAAACCAATCACACCTATACTCTGGTGATTCTTCTAAAATTAATTCAATTGCCTGCTGATCAAGCTGAGAAATATCATTCTCATTTACAGGGGAGTGATAAAAATCTGCATTTTGAACACAGTATTTATCTAATTCTAAATCCTGAAAACAAAAATAACGAGTGACCGAACCATCTGTATTTTTTTTCCATAATATTATTTCTTTTAATATTTTCACGTATCTCCTCAGAAAAGGACCCATTGTTCATAGACCCAGTAACAGCCCCATCAACTAAAGCAGCAGAAGACACAAGGGTGCTCTCGATTATTACTATGCTATTGCATAGAAGCAGAATAATAATGCCCCTCCTCAAATTCCCAAATGCCTTCATCTTCGAGTGACTCCATTACTTGATATGCTTTATGAACATTAACATCGGGAGGCATATCTATTGAATAGAGGCGCCTCTCATTCGCTGACGAACCTTCAAAACTACACCCCAACTCCTTTAATGGCTCCCAATAATTTAAAAAGTATTCATGATCTTTATTTTTCGGAAGTTTTATTCGATAAGTCGAATGACCTCCCCTGGAAGCCAAACCAGAAAATACTTTTTCACCATTGACTTCCTTAACAAAAAATTCATCGCAAAAGCTAATATCAAAAGCATAGAAGGGAGAATTATCCAGTACATACCTATTATCAGCTGTATGTTGAGCAAACATTCGCTCAACAGCCCCATACTCGCTAGAAATAGGAAAAGATATTTTTACTCTGGCCATTAAACTGTCCTCTATTGCTTCTGCTTCGGCTGCCACTCATCGGGATTTCTTGCTCCTTTAGACCTATTACAAGTCCTGCAAGAATCTCCTTCATTTTCAGGAGTGTTATTCCCACCACGGCTTTTAGGGTCAATATGATCCCTCTCCCTTGAGTTTGGTTTACCTTGCTCGTTAGTAGTTTTAGTACCGCAATAACGACATGGAACACCCTCTTTAGACTCCTTTACTTCCGGTTTTTCTGGTTTAAATCTTTTTCCTGCACCAGGCCCACCAGTTGACCCCTTCTTACCATCTGAGCCAGGTTCTCTATCTGAGGTTTTAGGTTCATCACTTGATGTATCTGAATCCTCAGTGCTTTCTACAGCGGCAACACCAAGAAGTGCGCCAACAATCGCTGATGCTGCATTACCAACAGCTTTACGACAAGCAGGGCTTACTGCACAAATACCAGCGGCGACCTGTATGTATTTTCCCGTTGGATCATTATTGGTAAGCGGATCATTCCCAACATAAGCATAAAGATTCATCTGATCTTCATACCCAATCGGGTCTACTTGCAGGAAACATCCCCCTACATGCAGATCATACCCACAATCCCTTTTTTCCTAGTGCTTTCAGACACTTAACTGCATTTTTCGCCGGTATCAGCGCAGTCTAAACAAAAAAATTTTCCGACGCACTTTTTTCTATAAATTAGGGGCGCGCTAGCGCCCCTTGGGCCTTACCAAGGCACCACTAAGTCATCGTATTCACTCCGTATTTTTCTCACGATTTCCTGAAGATCATCGATGCGATCCCACGCTTCAACCACGCTGTAACCATCCGGGATAAAGTCCATTCGATC
>NZ_JAJQVM010000071.1 GCF_021234875.1 Marinibactrum halimedae
ATTCTTTGTATCTCTGGGGTCGGTCACATGGAGGGTAATTTTGGATAAATTCACAGCTAATCACATTTTAGGGTATCAAGATGCTGAAAATTTAGTGCATTTGGTTATTTATTACTAGGGAGCCCTGGTTGGTTGGTGAACTTTGAACAGCCAATCATGCTTCAGGCTGCCAAAAAATCGCTCAATTTAGCAACACCTCCCAAAAGAGACTGGACTGCTTTTGAGATGGAAAAAAGGCAAAAACTGCATGGTTCATAGATCATCACCAACAACGTACCGCCTATTTCATCGGTATGGTAAAGTGGAACAGACTGTAACAAGGTCACTGTAATTCGTTATTCCTGAAGGGACTTGATGATTTCTGACATCTTTACCCTTTTATGCAGAGGCAGATCATGAAAGAGAGAGTTGAGAAAAAAATAATGGCCTCCATCCAACTGATGGAACGTCATTTATCAGACCCGATCTCTTTGGATGATCTAGCCAATGAGGCTCATTTAGGGCTTCGACAGTTTCATCGTACATTCAAACAAGCCACAGGAGAAACGCCCGCAAACTATCTGCGAATAAGGCGCTTAACAGAGGCTTCACAAGACTTAGTTCGACAAAAGCAGCATTCCATCCTAGATATTGCCTTAAAATATGAATTTCAGAGTCCTGAAGTATTTTGTCGAACATTCACTCGTTATTTTTGGAACACCCCAAGTACCTTCAAGCACATCGGGAGCACTTACCACGCTAGCCAACGCATGCCATTTGAAGGCGAGCAATTCGAAATTATCAAAAACGGAGACGCCGCCACACCCAGCATTGGAAGATTACCCGCAATGCACTTGGTTGGCATACGACAAATTCAACCTTTTTATGGTCTCAGAGTGGAACAAAACTTACCGGAAGGGGAATCCATTTCCGAACGACTAATGAGTGCCATACAGCAGCTACCCGATCTCGTTAATGAAAAGGAATGGAATATTGCCTTCCGAAAAAACACACTGTCCTCTCATCATGAAATCGAAAATTTATTTGCGGTAGAAGTTAAAAAAGAACCGTCAATGCTACCTGAAGATTTAGAGTATTATTTTATCCGTGAACAACCTTATGCCATCTTCACACACTCAGGACAAGACATGCGGGTGGAACTCACCGTGTCCATGGCATTTCAGTGGCTCACACAAAGTCAATTTTATTTAGGCGATGGGCCTTCCTTATTTTGCCTAGACAACGACCAGCGCTTTAGCGAGAAATTGTATATTCCCCTATCCACCACCTTCGAAAC
Organism: Marinibactrum halimedae; assembly: GCF_021234875.1. Classification (GTDB taxonomy): domain Bacteria; phylum Pseudomonadota; class Gammaproteobacteria; order Pseudomonadales; family Cellvibrionaceae; genus Marinibactrum; species Marinibactrum halimedae. Next base: position 1,277 of record NZ_JAJQVM010000071.1, read on the forward strand.
TGCACCTAATTGGTGGAAAGGCTATTCCACTCAGTACTTGAAACGGTTATCGGGGAAATAATATTTCAGTGTCACCCGACACTCATCAACGTGTCAGTTTCGTTCCTTGATTTTTAAGTAACGCCTAATTTTCTACGATTGACAGGCTGCCACAAAGCCGTATTTAGCCTGTCCAATGCAGGTCGTTTAGTAGATGTACATAACTCTTTATTTGTAATATCTAGAATATCTTACAATCGCAAATTATTGGAATTTGGCAACAGCCCAAACATCTACCCCGCTAATAGTTACTTTCCAGCGGTTATTTGTGTCCTCATAAACTGGTGCCACTATATCAGGTCTATTTGGACGATAAATTGTAACCTGTGTTGGATTAAATGGAATTAAACTTTTATCAATCCAGAAGGTGAAATAATGAGAACCGTTCTCCATATTGGCTCTTGATACTTGCCAATTAACGACATGAAGTACTCGAGACGAGCTATCATTTTTCTTTAATACTGCCATGACATTACGACGCGAACTGACTCCGCTTAATTTTTCTTGCTGCTGTATAACCCCCATCGTATTTTGGTAGTGATCAATATACACATCCAGTATTCCATGTCCATCAAACAGACCAGCCTTCTCTCGTACGAGATTATAATATGGTCCAAATTCATTATGGTCACCATAAAATCTTGGCTTACCTGGGCCAATATATACGTCATAAGGAACTATTGGGTGTCCACCCAATGCATAGACTGAAGCAATATGCCTTTTATTGTACAGAGGGCTATCATCCACCAATGTTGAAGATGTCGCAAGATTTAGACGTATATTGTTGTCTTGATGAATAGCAAAATATAGATTTTCTGGAGTATTAGCCTCCGCTGGAGTCTCGCCCATAACACCATTAAAATACTCGGCTAGCTCTCCGTATAATCCAGTGTCATGTAGTCCTCTATTGTACGTTAGAGGAATTGTTTGTCCGAATTCAGATGCAATTTCTCGATGTAACCATTCATAATAATCTCCAACATAGCCTTTCAATGTCTGCACATCTGTTGATGAATAACAGCCGTTGTTTTGCCGGACGACCATAAAGTATGGATCATCTTGCTGAAAAGAAGTACAACCTGATGAACTAGCTCTATTTAAAAAATCTCTAACTTCTGCACGAAACCCTTGATTTGTTGTGTCGGGATAAAAAATATTTTCATTTGCGTGGTGCGATATGGCATTACCTGAAGAATCAAGACAAGCATTTTCGGGAATTCTAGTAAATGCAGGTAGCGCACAGTTAATGACAACGGGGTTTATTCGAGATATTGCTTCGACTATCGTTCGATCAACAAAATCCGCCCCGATATATGGATAATGCCAAACCAATGCATTTGAATGAAAACTAGTAGCGACGTTAATTTTCTCTTCTGAATCAGATGCGAAACGAGAAGAGAATAAAACAGCAGATCTAGGTATGTGCCACTTATGTTCATTATTTAAATTCTGAGCCATCAGGATTTCACTGCTTAAAAAAACAGTCAAAAATAATACAAACCTTATTATACTATTCATATAAACTTGTGTTCCTTAATATTGTAAAGTGTCCAATAAATAGAAATCACCATCCCCAAAGAGATCGAAGGTCAGAGCCACATTCGGCATCCAATTAAATTTTTTTATTGGATAAAAATAAAGTAGCTACGTGGAAAATTAAACCCTTATTTTTTGAATGCAACCTCTTCTCTCGGTGCAACCTTATATATTAACGAAACAGTGTACAATTAGCAAACCCAAGAAATTGATCACATCGAGTCACTTTACGTAATTTTTAGCTCTGATAATGCCGCATCACCAATACCTCAAATTCATGTCTCGAAACGGGCATTAGCATTTGCTGAAATATAGTGACACTGATATTGAAGATACTTTGACATTATTGCGTTTAAAGAAACTCTTGTTAGACGAGTTTTTAACCCGTGTAAATGGAGCAATTGACTATTATATTGGCAATACCGGCGCACTGAACGGTAATATTAATTATATCCATCAACAAGCAATGCTATTGAATTTATGATTCCTCAAAATGAAATAAACAAGGCCTTTACTAAGGAGTACATAGCTTAGCCAACATTAAGCGGCATCTGCTATGTACTCCAAATTCTTATCTTTAAAAAAGCCAAGCAATATATTTTTCGATTTCTGTAGCTGACACATAAACTTTTTTACTTG
>NZ_JAJQVM010000072.1 GCF_021234875.1 Marinibactrum halimedae
CAAAGATCCAGAGGGCTAGTATTAGAAGCTTGACGATGTCCTACTCTCACATGGGGAAACCCCACACTACCATCGGCGATGCGTCGTTTCACTTCTGAGTTCGGGATGGGTTCAGGTGGTTCCAACGCTCTATTGTCGTCAAGCAATTCGGCTTAAGTTCGAAGGTCTTATCTGATCAATTCAGCGCCTTGATTGACTTAAATAAGGTGATGAATGTAAAGCTTTTACTTACTATCTTATCTTTTCGCGTATCGTGCGTATCTAAATACACTCATAAACTCCGTCTGATGCAATCTTAACAACAGTTTCTTCAGTTATATGGTCAAGCCTCACGGGCAATTAGTACTGGTTAGCTCAACGCCTCACAACGCTTCCACACCCAGCCTATCAACGTCGTAGTCTTCAACGGCCCTTTAGGACTCTCAAGGAGTCAGGGAAAGCTTATCTTGAAGGAGGCTTCCCGCTTAGATGCTTTCAGCGGTTATCCCGTCCGAACGTAGCTACCGGGCAATGCCATTGGCATGACAACCCGAACACCAGAGGTTCGTTCACTCCGGTCCTCTCGTACTAGGAGCAACTCTTCTCAACTTTCCAACGCCCACGGCAGATAGGGACCGAACTGTCTCACGACGTTCTAAACCCAGCTCGCGTACCACTTTAAATGGCGAACAGCCATACCCTTGGGACCGGCTTCAGCCCCAGGATGTGATGAGCCGACATCGAGGTGCCAAACACCGCCGTCGATGTGAACTCTTGGGCGGTATCAGCCTGTTATCCCCGGAGTACCTTTTATCCGTTGAGCGATGGCCCTTCCATACAGAACCACCGGATCACTATGACCTACTTTCGTACCTGCTCGACGTGTCAGTCTCGCAGTCAAGCTGGCTTGTGCCATTACACTAACTTCCTGATTTCCGACCAGGATTAGCCAACCTTCGTGCTCCTCCGTTACTCTTTGGGAGGAGACCGCCCCAGTCAAACTACCCACCAGACACTGTCCGCGATCCGGATAACGGACCTGCGTTAGAACCCCAAACATACCAGGCTGGTATTTCAAGATTGGCTCCACAACAACTGGCGTCGCTGCTTCAAAGCCTCCCAGCTATCCTACACAAGTAGGCTCAGAGTTCAGTGTCAAGCTATAGTAAAGGTTCACGGGGTCTTTCCGTCTAGCCGCGGGAACGCAGCATCTTAACTGCGATTTCAATTTCACTGAGTCTCGGGTGGAGACAGCGTGGCCATCATTACGCCATTCGTGCAGGTCGGAACTTACCCGACAAGGAATTTCGCTACCTTAGGACCGTTATAGTTACGGCCGCCGTTTACCGGGGCTTCGATCAAGAGCTTCGCCTAAGCTAACCCCATCAATTAACCTTCCGGCACCGGGCAGGCGTCACACCCTATACGTCCACTTACGTGTTTGCAGAGTGCTATGTTTTTAATAAACAGTTGCAGCCACCTGGTCACTTCGACCGGCCTCAGCTTACAGAGCAAGTCTGATCACCAAAACCGGCGTACCTTCTCCCGAAGTTACGGTACCATTTTGCCTAGTTCCTTCACCCGAGTTCTCTCAAGCGCCTTGGTATTCTCTACCTGACCACCTGTGTCGGTTTGGAGTACGGTTCTTTGTTACCTGAAGCTTAGAAGTTTTTCTTGGAAGCAGGGCATCAACCACTTCGTTCTCTAAGAGAACTCGTCGTCACCTCTCGGCCTTAAGATCCCGGATTTGCCTAAGATCTCAGCCTACTAGCTTAAACGTGGACAACCAACGCCACGCTGGCCTAGCCTTCTCCGTCCCTCCATCGCAGTAACAAAAAGTACAGGAATATTAACCTGTTTCCCATCGACTACGCATTTCTGCCTCGCCTTAGGGGCCGACTAACCCTGTCCCGATTAGCGTTGGACAGGAAACCTTGGTCTTCCGGCGAGGGAGTTTTTCACTCCCTTTATCGTTACTCATGTCAGCATTCGCACTTCTGATACCTCCAGCATGCTTCTCAACACACCTTCAGCGGCTTACAGAACGCTCCCCTACCATGCATTAAATGCATCCGCAGCTTCGGTTACCAGTTTGAGCCCCGTTAAATCTTCCGCGCAGGCCGACTCGACTAGTGAGCTATTACGCTTTCTTTAAAGGATGGCTGCTTCTAAGCCAACCTCCTAGCTGTCTAAGCCTTCCCACATCGTTTCCCACTTAACTGGTATTAGGGACCTTAGCTGGCGGTCTGGGTTGTTGCCCTCTCGACGACGGACGTTAGCACCCGCCGTCTGTCTGCCATGATTGTACTCCTCGGTATTCGGAGTTTGCATGGGGTTGGTAAGTCGGGATGACCCCCTAGCCCAAACAGTGCTCTACCCCCGAGGGTAAGACATGACGCACTACCTAAATAGTTTTCGGGGAGAACCAGCTATCTCCCGGCTTGATTAGCCTTTCACTCCGACCCACAGCTCATCCGAATCTTTTTCAACAGATGACGGTTCGGTCCTCCAGTGCCTGTTACGGCACCTTCAACCTGGCCATGGGTAGATCGCCGGGTTTCGGGTCTAATGCCAGCAACTTGACGCCCTATTAAGACTCGGTTTCCCTACGGCTCCCCTAATCGGTTAACCTTGCTACTGACAATAAGTCGCTGACCCATTATACAAAAGGTACGCAGTCACTCCGAAGAGCTCCTACTGCTTGTACGCACACGGTTTCAGGTTCTATTTCACTCCCCTCTCCGGGGTTCTTTTCGCCTTTCCCTCACGGTACTGGTTCACTATCGGTCAGTTAGGAGTATTTAGCCTTGGAGGATGGTCCCCCCATCTTCAGTCAAGATATCACGTGTCCCGACCTACTTAATATGTCTTCACTGCGTTTTCGTGTACGGGGCTATCACCCTGTATCGCTTAACTTTCCAGAAAATTCCACTAACACAACAAAGATCGGCTCTTCCCCTTTCGCTCGCCGCTACTGAGGGAATCTCAATTGATTTCTTTTCCTCCGGGTACTTAGATGTTTCAGTTCCCCGGGTTCGCCTCTTGCACCTATGTATTCAGTGCAAGATACCCTAAAAAGGGTGGGTTTCCCCATTCGGAAATTCTAGGATCAAAGCATGTTTGCCGGCTCCCCTAGACTTATCGCAGGCTCCTACGTCCTTCATCGCCTCTAACTGCCAAGGCATCCACCGTGTGCACTTAGTCGCTTGACCATATAACTCAAGCAACTGTTGTTTTGCGACTTATCTATTGATGAATAACATTGAAGATTGAAAGGACCTTCAACTCACCAACAGAAAGATTGATTCTCATCAATTCACAATAATAACGATTTGCACCGGACAGGTATGTACATGTAAAAAATACACACTCGCCTAAAAA
>NZ_JAJQVM010000073.1 GCF_021234875.1 Marinibactrum halimedae
CCAGCTCGCAAGAGTTTAGAGTTGGTGATCAGAAAAGCGGAATGGTTGGGCAACGGAAAACCACCGGAAATTACGACAGAAATGGCGGTGGAGGTCACGGAAGAACATTCTCACTCGGCATTTATCGAGGAATTAGAGTCTTCTCTTTTAGCGGCTTCAGAAGAAGTGGAAGAGCCAGAAAATGAAACCGAAGTTGACAGTGTGGCAGAGGAAAAAAACGAAGCGATAGAACTTCCCCCTTTAGCCGCCAGTCCGTTACCGCACACACCGGACGACGGCATTCGCTGTGAAATCTCCGAACACCAAATCCTGTTAGACATCGGTGGTCGGGGGTATCGAGTGCGGGGCTTGACGACCAACGCCGACAACAGCCACTTAAAAATTAATTTAATGGCGTTTAACGACAACGGCTTCCACAACGACACGTTAGAACTTTATAACGCCAAGCAACGCCAGGTGTTTATCAACCAGGCGCACCTTGAGTTGGGCGTGAAAGACGAGGTGATAAAAAAAGACCTAGGCAAGGTGCTGTTAAAACTGGAAGCCTTGCAAGATCAAAGTGCGCTGGAAAACATCGAGCCAGAATCAAAACTCCCAGAGATCACCACGGAAGAAAAAAGCGCGGCATTGCAGTTGCTGAACGATAAACACCTACTGGCTCGCATTGCCAACGACTTTAACCGTATCGGCTTGATCGGCGAAGACAGCAATAAATTAGTGGGTTACTTGGCGTGTGTGTCGCGGAAATTACACCGGCCACTGGGTGTGGTTATCCAGTCTTCGAGCGCGGCTGGCAAGTCGTCGTTGATGGAAAGTATTTTAAAACTCATGCCGCCCGAAGAACGAATCCAGTACTCCGCCATGACCGGGCAAAGCTTGTATTACCTCGGTGAAACCAGCTTAAAACATAAAATCCTCGCCATTGCCGAGGAAGAAGGGGCCAGCAATGCCAGCTACGCCTTAAAACTTTTACAAAGTGAAGGTGAAGTCACCATCGCCAGCACCGGCAAAGACGAAGCCACTGGCGATTTAGTGACGAAAGAATATCGGGTAGAAGGCCCGGCCCAGTTGTTTATGACCACCACGGCCATCGACATTGACGAGGAATTATTAAATCGTTGCTTGGTACTCAGCGTCGATGAAAGCCAAGACCAGACAAAAGAAATCCATCAACGGCAACGCTTCGCGGATACGCTGGATGGCTTGTTTATGCAGTCGGAAAGTGACGAATTAATCGAGCAACACCGCAACGCGCAGCGTCTTCTCAAGTCTTACGCCATCGTCAATCCTTACGCTGAGCAGCTGACGTTCTTAAGTGACAAAACAAGAACCCGCCGCGACCATATGAAGTACTTAACGTTGATCAAAACCATCACGTTATTGCATCAATACCAGCGGGAAATAAAAACAGAAACGCGAGGCGATCACACCGTTGAATATCTGGAGGTCACGTTGGATGACATCGACATGGCCAATCAATTAGCCCATCAAGTGCTTGGAAGAACCCTTGATGAATTACCGCCACAGACAAGAAAACTCTTAACGCTGATACAAACGTGGGTGCAACAAGAATGCAAAAGCCAGCAGCTGGCACAGAGTGACTTCCGTTTTAGCCGCCGTCATGTGCGCGAACTCTGCGGGTGGAGTGAAAAGCAAGTCAGAGTCCATATGCAGCGGTTAATGGAAATGGAGTACGTCATTACGCATCGTGGTGGCCGGGGGCAAACCTTCGAATACGAATTGTTGTACAGCGGTGAAGGGGATCAACAAGACAAATTTATGTTGGGCTTAGTGGGAACGGACTCTATTAAAAATAAAATTACGACAGCCACTTCGTCCACGAATAAAGAAACCTCGTGCCCCCAACGTGGCCCCATCGTCGGGGGTTCGTCCAAGGTAGAAAATAACACTCAGCCCTTGAACGGCAAGGCTTACAGAGAAACGTCGTGGGTTAGTGATAAAAACGTGTCTCCGGTGGTGTAAAAACATGGCCGTCAAACGTAAACGTAACATGGTGTACCGCCGTGAAAAAATCGCCATCGAACACACGCACTTTTACGCGTATTTATTGCGTTACAACGAAGCCATGTTGATACGCAATTACTCTGACAGCACGCTACATCGTCGTGACAGTGACATCCGCCGCTTTGTGAGTTGGTGTGAAGAAAGAGGAATCGATCACCCCCGCGACATTACCAAGCCGATACTAGAGCGTTACCAAAAACATCTGTATTACTATCGCCAAGATAATGGCGAGCCTTTGTCTGTGGTCAGCCAAATTCATTACTTGGTGAGCGTCAAACAGTTCTTTAAATGGATGACCCAAGAAAACCACTTACTGTACAACCCGGCTTCAGAACTGCGAGTGCCTCGCCAGCCCTCCAGCTTGCCGGTGGTGTTAACGGTGGAAGAAATTAATCAACTGATGATGCAGCCGGACTTAACCACACCTTACGGCGTGCGAGATCGGGCGATGCTGGAAGTGTTGTACAGCACTGGCTTACGGCGTTCAGAACTGTGCAATCTAGAAATGCATGACCTGTCGATACCGCGACAAACCTTGTACGTTCGTAAAGGCAAAGGGGGCAAAGATCGGCTGTTGCCCATCGGTGAACAGACGGCAAAATGGGTTGAACAATACCTGCTGTCGGTGCGTGCGTTACTGTTGACCGACATTAACAATCAGACACTGTTCTTGAATGACTACGGTGAGAAGTTCCGAGATAACAAACTGGGTGATCGGGTCAAGCGGTACATGAAAAGTGCCGGGATTACCGCACCGGGCAGCTGCCATTTACTGCGTCACGCCATGGCCACGCACATGTTAGAAAACGGAGCGGATCTGCGTTTTATCCAAGCCATGTTAGGTCACGCCAACTTGCAAGCCACGCAAATTTACACCCACGTCTCCATTCGAAAGCTTCAAGAAATCCATTCGACCACACACCCCGCTCAACAGAGCGACGACAGAAAAGCGTTCTTAGCGGCACTCGCCGAAGAAGCCGACGACTAGCGTCGTCGTGCCTTCGCCCATCTCCTGATTCTGACCTTCCCAGCTACCCACTTCTGTCACCGCAACACTGGCAGTGTTGCGCCTTACGCGCATGTAAAACCGACGACTACCACTCCCCCAGTGTGGTGGCCTTCGAATCTGAATTAATGCGATTAAAAAAAGAACGAATGTTAAAGCGTGCGCCAAAGTTAAGGGAAAAGTCGCGTCGGGGGGTGTGACTTGTTAAAGTGTCGCTGCACTGTGCTGCGTGTTCTTTAAAGGCTTGATAGCACTGGGCTGTGTGGAAATGTAGGTATGATGTTGCGTAGGCGGACGATAC
>NZ_JAJQVM010000074.1 GCF_021234875.1 Marinibactrum halimedae
CCAATGGCTTGGCCACATCGGAGTCGATGATGGGGCTGGGATTCATGATGATGGGTGGCCGAAGTATGGCCGAACAGATTTATGATGGCGCGGTTGATATTTACAATGAAGTGACCAGTAATTATGCGGCGGGAGAATTCCAGCAGGCCGGTGTGGCAGCGTCTGGTGTGGCTGGAATGGTGCTTACTCGTAGGCCGAAGGCAAGTGATCTTGTTGATGTTTGGCACTTCACGGATAAAAAAGGTTATAACGCCATCACATCTGGTAAAGACATTACGATAAAAGCTAGCACCCCTCCCGGTGGTAATCCAGCCGGGGCATATTTCTCAAAACTCAGTCCAGAAGATCTTGGTAATAAAACTGCTAAGACACTTCGAATACCAAAATCTAAGACGGAATACGTCATTCACGCTCAAGTACCCAAAAGTATTTTGAAGGAAAAGGGAGGTAATCACAGGGCAATTACGTATTCTCCGGGCGATGTTTCAGTTCCAAGTGGGAATTGGACTGGCGGTAAAAATCCTAACTTTTAAAATAGGAAAATTGTTTGATGTTATCTTCAGTTTGGGGAATATAGTTATGATGCCTACAGGGTATGAGTACACTTTTTTAAGCGACAAAACGATTCAATTTGTTTTGCGAGCATTACTTAAACAATTACAACTGAATTGGGGACAAGTATTTGTTGAAGTCAGCCCAGATTGGAAAAGGTATGAATTTGAAAGTTGGGTTGAGAACGTTGATTTATTGCCGAAAGACTTTGAGTTGTATTTTGTGTCTGATAAAGCTGGGTTTGACCATATTGAAGAAAATGGAATTACTAAAAACGTTGATGGGATTAAGTTTTTTCTACTAGAAGTGAAAGGACCCTCACCACTCGGCTACAACATAAAAGTTTCGGGCGGTGTTGATAAAGATAATATAAATTTCGGTGAGTTTGAATGTGAATTGATAGCCAAGATTCTTAATGAATATACGGTGATTGTTCCTGAACAGTCGGAGAATAGTTCAGGTGATATAGTTTGTATGGTTAGAGATATCCTTAAGGAGTAGATGTTATAAACAAGGCGATGTGTTCTTTAAAAATTTAATTTTGATTTGTAGGTGGCTAAGAGATTAGTCGCCTACTTTGTGCTGGAAATTGTGGTAGCGCGACCACCCATCACGGATGACAATGGCCAAGTCTCGGTCCGTCGTCATTTCGATCCCTTCGGCAAGCCACGCCAGGGGAATTGGGCGGAGCTGGATATTGCGCAGTTGGGGGAAAACCCCTTCGACAGCGATATGGCCACCCGCCGAGGCTTTACCGACCACGAGCATTTGGATGAGGTAGAGCTGATCCATATGAATGGCCGGGTGTTCGATTATCAGCTGGGCCGTTTTTTGAGTGTGGACCCGTATATTCAGGAGCCTGGGAATTCGCAGAGTATTAACCCGTACTCGTACATTATGAACAACCCCATGGCGGGCACAGACCCGACGGGGTATCGGGCTGAGGAGGGTCGGTGCCAACACAGTGGCTATTTTTGCAGTGTGATTGTCTTTAGTGGCCAGACCAGAGGCGAGGGCAGTAAGCAATCGGCGTCCGTACAGGAAAGCAATGGCACGGTAAACCAAGCGGAGAGCCCACTAGCCAGCGCGGGCGTTGGCGGCAGTGAGAGTATGAAGACGGAGGAGATTGGGTCTCAGTTTGATCAAGTGGGAACCTGGGGTACTGAGAATGGGATGGAAACCGTTGGGGTGGTGGCCTCTCGCTCAGGTAATGAAGGGTTTGGGCAATTTGCATGGGGCATGTTTAAGCGATTTGCTCAAGATACGTTAACTTATGCACATTCTTATATTACCGGATTAACACCAGAAGAAATTGGTGATCCAATGGGATTAAATCCTGTTGGAGAAACTCAAACGGCAGGTTCTGAGGCGTATGATGATAATGCTCTTGTCATTAATACGTCGATGGTTTTTCTTCCGGGAAGACAGCAGCAGGCGATAAGGTCTGTTACAGAAAGTGTTGCGCAAGGAAAATTCCCAACTAAATTTCATAAGAGAAGTGTTGAAGAAGTAGCTAAATTGAGGAAAGAATTTGAGAGTATGAAGCCAGAATTTATTCGTTCTTATGCAAACTCAGCTGAAGCAGCCAAACGTTTTACCCCTCAGCAATTAGCAAAAATGAATAAATCTGGAAGACTTCCTAAAGGATATATTGTTCATCACAAAAACCCTTTATTTCGAGGTGGTGACAATTCATTCGATAATTTTAGGGTAATGAATGCCAAGTTTCATCAGAAATACAACAAACGGTTGCACTGGTATGATGAAGGGAAAAATATCTATCAAAAGTAGAGTTTTGAAATATGAATAATTTAAATGAGATTCTTGATAAATTTAAAGGAAAAGAAGGCTTTGAATGCAGTGGACAATTAAGTGATGAGTCAATTCATATTATGGAAAGTGAGTTAGGTATTTCTTTTCCCAAGCAATACAAAATTTTCCTCAAAAAATATGGCTATATTGAATGGTTTGGGCACACTATTTACGGATATGCTGAAGATGATGATTATCATACAGTTGTATGCACAATGGAGCTTCGTGAAGATGATGTGCCAGATAATTTTGAAAGAATATCAAATGAGGGGTGTGTATTAGAGAGTTATGGTGGTGGAGGTTACTACTTTTTGTATTCTGATGAATCGGAAAGGTCGGGGCAAGTGGCACTATTTTTAGATGAGCTATTTGGTAAAGAGGCTCAATCATGGTCTACATTCGAGTCTTTTTTAGAATACATGTTAAGTCTTTAGTCGTAATCTATCTTAAGTCTGCTGGAGTGTAAGCTTTAGATTTAATTGATGAATATGGAAATAGGAAGGGGAATAATAATTCTTCTTTAGTTGATATGGCTGAGAATGCTTTTGGCTTGAAGTTTTCTCCCTCATGTCGAAAGTTTTTCAGAAAGTTAAAAAACGTTCTTTAAAAATATAATTTTGATTTTAGACGGCTAAGTGATTGGTCGTCTATTTTTTTTGTGCTGGAAATTGTGGCAGCGCCACCACCCTCACGGATGATAACGGCCAAGTCACGGCCCGTCGTCACTTCGACCCCTTCGGCAAACCACGCCAGGGGAATTGGGCGGAGCTGGATATCGCGCAGTTGGGGGAAAACCCCTTCGACAGCGATATGGCCACCCGCCGAG
>NZ_JAJQVM010000075.1 GCF_021234875.1 Marinibactrum halimedae
ATTCTTTGTATCTCTGGGGTCGGTCACATGGAGGGTAATTTTGGATAAATTCACAGCTAATCACATTTTAGGGTATCAAGATGCTGAAAATTTAGTGCATTTGGTTATTTATTACTAGGGAGCCCTGTTCTCTTAACTCTTTTTCAAGGAGTTTTATTTTCCATCATAGGCTATATCGTATGGATGACACTTGACTCGTTAGAGCAACCTGCTCCCTTTCCCCCCTCTGCCTTGATTTTTTCAATGCTATTCTTTGCGCTCGGCAGTGTTTACGTACATTATTTAATAACACTCATCTCAGAAAAATGCGGTCAGTCTTACATCACTGAGTTTATAACATCGTTTAATCACAATACATTCGATCTGTCATTAAAAAACATGAGCAATACGCCCACAGGCTCAATGGCGTTTCAATTTGTGAATGATTTAAGTGAGATGAAAAAGTGGGTTTCACATGGCATTCCTTATTTAATCTACAGTACAACCACAATAGTACTGTGTATGTTTGCTTTATGGCTCTTGCACCCGCTATTGGCTTTAGCCGCCGCAGTGCCTATGGGAATAACACTTTCAAGCATAATCCTTGTTGGAGCCTACCCACGTGAATACAATTCTAACAACACAATCGTAGCCCAATTTAAAGGCGTATCATTCTTAAACGTTATCTCTAACATTGGCACATCAGCAACGGGAATACTCATTATCCTAGTGTGTTTCTACACACAACTGTCCCCCACCCCCATCACTATTGCATTAATGATTGCCACATTTTTTGGCATGATTTTAAAACTATTTAGACAAGCCTGCCACAGCCGTAATTCAAGTCTTACTGCTATAAACAAATGCCTAGAAGCCTACGAGAAGGCTGTCCCTATAACGCTTCAGCAACAAATAAAACCGAATAATACCCGTTCAAAACCGATCATTGATGAAACCAGCAACAGACAATCACCGATACATGCTCTTGTTGAGGAGATTCCTTCATTTAAGGAACGATCTAACGATGGTAGCTACCATACCAGCAAAGACCAACAAGTCTCTATCATTGGCATTGAAATAAAATAATAAAGAGATTAGTCAACCACAGTAATATTGATTAAAAAACAGAGACAAGCTATGGGGTATATTGTGTTCTTTTGAAAACTTCTCCAGCAAACACACCATGAGCTTGTTTTATACTCAGTACAATAATCGCCCATGACAACCCCTTTTCCTTAGCGATCAAATAGTCACCGGTTTAATTGATCAACTGTCTATATCGACGAAAGTCTAACTGAGGAAAAACATTATCGGCTCGTCGTATTAGTATTAGATATGTTATCGTTATTCACAGTAGCAGAGTTTTTACGAATGACCAGACGTAATACAAGGTAATTTGTACCCTGTACTTAAGAGTATCCAATAGAAAACACCAAGTTGGAAATATCACTCTGGTATTTCTGAAAAAACCTACTATTAGGGAGTAGGGAGGGAATTTAATTCAAACCGTCATCAATTCTATTAATGGAAAAGGTGAACTTTCATTCAACATCAACCGTTCTGAAACCAACAGCTCTGAGATGAACCCAGAAAACAAAGAAACGCTTTTAGAACCTTTTGCTTTAGAACTTTTTTCAACCAAATAAACCATTTGATTATTACGGAAAACGATCCAGCCTGGAATTTTCCATTATCAAAGCCATCATTGAAGCCTACTCCACACTTTCTAGGGCAAAATAAAAGTACGTTGTATGAATATCTTATTAGTTGAAGACGAACCCCGTGTTGCCGATTTTGTCTCAAGAGGACTGAAAGGAGAAGGCTTTTCCGTAACCATCGTACCCGATGGAGAAACAGCATTAGAATTTTTAAAGCAAACAACGTTCGATATTGTGCTGCTTGATGTTATACTGCCTGGGATCTGCGGGAAAGATGTTTGCCGGAATATGAGAGCCAAAAAAGATTACACTCCTGTGATGATGCTTACCGCGCTCAACGAAGTCCATGACCGAGTTGCAGGACTCAATATAGGCGCAGATGATTACCTCTCGAAACCCTTCGACTTTGAAGAACTTATTGCTCGAATACACGCCTTGATACGTCGCAGCCGCTACACCCAAGACAGCAGCGACTATACCAATATTCAGACCTGCGGAAGAATTGTATTTGATCGACAATCTTTTATTGTTACCGTCGATGGCACCGCTGTTGAACTGTCAGATAAAGAACGTGAAATCCTCTCCATGTTCATGATCAATGAGGGGAAGGTGCTTGCTCGTGAACGTATTTTAAATTCTGTATGGGGTGCCAACAGTGATCCACTGACCAATGTTATTGACGTTTATGTTGGTCGATTACGTAAAAAACTCAAGCTATCCAAACAAGAATTAAAAAATATACGCGGAGTGGGATATCGCTTCTCTTCCCCTGAACCAACTGCCCAAAATTGCACCTCACAAGCAATAGACTTAATACCGTCGGATTGCACATCCCCTGACTATGATGCCCCAAAACAAGATGAACCAAAAAACGCACAACCCACATCAGAAGAACTGAGAAACAAAATATTAAACGAGTAAACTATTTTAAGGAGAAATCTCGCCTGAAATACAAAAAGAGCTACTCGAAGACATCAGCGACGCGTTCACCCGAAATAGCAAGACACGAAAGAAATACCGGGATTCATTAAGCTTTATATCTTTAGGGCACCTCTAAAAATAGCCCAACTTTGATATAATCTCACTGTTCAAAAATTTCAAGAGTTTCCTTCTATGTCTCAGCCCGGCTTTTTTGATTTAGATGACAGGTATCGCAAGTTAGATGAAAAAGATCCATTAGTTCATCTCAACAAACTGATATTTTGGGAAGCCTTTCGTCCGACCTTAAAGGAAATACGAAAGTCAAACCGAAAAAGCAATGCGGGTCGTAAAGCCTATGACGAGCTACTGATGTTCAAAGTACTCGTACTTCAGCACTTATACAATGTATCCGATGATCAGATAGAGTACCAAATACGGGACCGCTATTC
>NZ_JAJQVM010000076.1 GCF_021234875.1 Marinibactrum halimedae
TTGAGGGTGAACGGGGGTTAATGAATGGGATGGATAGAGTAAGGAGCAAATCGAGGCGTTGGTGTTGAATTCAAAAGTGAATAAAACGTTGTTGTGTATCGTGATTTTTTATTCACTATTCTGATTTGTAAATACAGGCTTATTAAACTTTTACTTCGAAGTTTTCTTTTTTAGTCCCTAGCTTTCTGATTAGATTCGTCAAACTCCACTATGACTTAGATGTCTTGAGAGTTGTCTTGGTGGTTATGGATTGAAAAGGTGTGGGCCTTATTGAGTTGGTTGCATTTTGATCAGCGGATATTGCGACGAGAGCAGGGGTGGGCGTGATTTTGCCTAGGGCATGAAATATGGCAGTTTCTTGAATGGACTTCGGTATTAGTAATCATAATGTTAAGAGCTATTTTTAGTTTGCTTTTTGATTGGTCGGAGTTGTCATGTCTAATTTTTTTAAATGCAAGTCTCAAATATTAACGGGAAATTATAATTGCGTTGATATCGCTGGAAAAATGTACCTTTGGACACCTAAAAATTTAGGAGGGTTGGGCCAACCCAAAAGGCTGATTATCAGTGCGCATGGCGGAAGAAGAACGAATTTTACTTTCAGAATAACGCAAAATACAACCCTTAATTTTTATTCTAATGATGGTAGAAGTGTAACTGACCCTGGTATTTGGAAGTTTTATCAACAGAAGCATAGGGCAACGCCTCAAGATACATATACCCAGGGGGACCGATGCTACAATTACATATTGAGTAAATATACAAATAGCAGAGGAAAGAAAAACCACAACAAGGGTAGTGAGAGCTATGACATTATTGAAAGCTTAATGAAGAAGGATTTTCAGAAAGACGCACAAGAGGTGAGTAATGCACTGGTTACAATGATGGGCTCAAAAAACACCCCAGAGGCGACGAAAGCTATTTTAATTAGAGACAACTTAAAGCGTTTACAAGATCTTAATGCTATGTCTGCAGCCTGTGTTTTAACGATAAGAAATAGACGCTCTCCCTTTATGGCGAGTGTAAATTTAAAGTGGGTACTTGATGAGCTGGAAAGTCGAGGGTATGACTTTAATCAGGTTGATTGTATTTTCTGTCGTAATTCTTTATGGAAAATACGGCCAAAAGGCCCTCAAGCGGTAGTCTATAGTTGATGTTAACACTTATGACCTTTTAAAAAGTGGTATTTTTCGGTGTTGGTTGTTGTGGCTAACTCTTTGCTATTGGGTGCAAGTATGGAGTTATCATCCGGAGTGCTCAGCCAGTCAAATTCGTAGTGCGTTATGAGTCGCGGCAATAGACGTAGATGTGTGTGGAAGGGATAATCGTACAGGACGATTGCACACTTTTATCCTTTCGAATTAAGCAAATTGTATAAATACTCGTCGTTCCAACTCGCTTTACGCCTTTTGTTTTTCATTGAAACCTTGGTCGATTTATCCCGCTTTAATAAATTTGTCGCTATATGCCGTAATCGAGATAAATTTTCAGCGCAACGATTATCTTTTACTTGACAATCATCTTCGTTAAATACCACATCTAAAACCCAATGTAATTGATTTTCAATACCCCAGTGACTGCGAACTATACTTAGTGCTTTTTCCGCTGAAGGTTGATTACTACAGGGCACCTCTAAAAATAGCCCAACTTTGATATAATCTCACTGTTCAAAAATTTCAAGAGTTTCCTTCTATGTCTCAGCCCGGCTTTTTTGATTTAGATGACAGGTATCGCAAGTTAGATGAAAAAGATCCATTAGTTCATCTCAACAAACTGATATTTTGGGAAGCCTTTCGTCCGACCTTAAAGGAAATACGAAAGTCAAACCGAAAAAGCAATGCGGGTCGTAAAGCCTATGACGAGCTACTGATGTTCAAAGTACTCGTACTTCAGCACTTATACTAAGGAGTACATAGCTTAGCAACATTAAGTGGCGTCTGCTATGTACTCCAAATTCTTATCTTTAAAAAAGCCAAGCAATATATTTTTCGATTTCTGTAGCTGACACATAAACTTTTTTACTTGTTCACAAAACTGATCTGGGCCTTTAATCGAAAACTTGCCAATCTTGTGATTCTTGAGCCAATTCCATACCCACTCGTCAGGATTTAGCTGTGGTGAATAGGGAGGAAGAATAAATAAGCGAAGCATTCCTTGTGTTTTGATCACAAACTCTTTTACTTTCTTTGATGTGTGCACACGATGGCCATCCAAGATAAGAAAAATGGGCTTTTCTGCATTTGTCATCAAACGTTTTAAAAACTCTATAAATTTATCGCTGTTCATGCTGCTGGTAAACGCCATAAACCTCTGGTGTCCTTTGGGATTGATAGCGGAAATCATATTGATACTGAATCTGGCCCCTGTTCTCTCAATGATCGGCGTTTCTCCAACGGGAGCCCAAGCTGTTCCACTATGATGATCTGAGCGAATACACGATTCATCACCAAAATAGATATCTGCCCCCACCTTTTTTGCTTCTTTTTGTATTTCTGGATAGGCAATTGTCTTCCATTCTTCTACACGGTCTGGGTTCTGCTGACAGGCTTTACGCAGTGGGCGCTGTGGTGACAGGCCTAGCTTTCGAAGCAAGCGCCCCACAGAAACATCACTTAATTTAACCTGAAATTCATCTTGGATGAGCTCACGAACCATCGCTCGGGTCCACAATGCGAACTCAAAATTTAATTGCGTTGGGTTTTTAGAGGTGATGATGTCATGTAGCTTTTGAAGTTGCTGGTCAGATAGCTTGGGTTCTCGACCTTTGGCTACGCTTTTTTTCAATGCCTCATAGCCCCCTTCACGATAAAGGGCCAACCATCGATAAATTTGGCTGCGATTAAAGCCGAG
>NZ_JAJQVM010000077.1 GCF_021234875.1 Marinibactrum halimedae
AATCGTAAAGTCAGCAACGTCAATGTGTTTTCCATCAATAATCATAAGTTTGAATGCCCCGTTGATCTTCGTGGTAAAACCATACAAGTCCGTTTCGATCGGGATCAGCGCCATCGTTTTATTGTGTATTTCAATGATCAACGAATGGGAGAAGCGATACCGTTGAACCTGTATGTTAATGCGCAACAAAAACGCCCATCACCACACCCATCACCACACCCATCACCACAAGGAGGCCATCATGATTAATGCGGTATGGGGCATTACTCAAGCTCCTTTTAAACGTGATAAACTAACATTGCTCCCCCAACAAAACCACCTGTTAGACATTATTAAAATACACGCTCAGCAAGGCGGGTTTTCTGTTGTGATTGGAGAGCCTGGTGTGGGCAAAACCGTGTTACGGGAACATATTGAGCAGTTTAATAAAGCGCGTGAATATACCGTTGCCTCCTGCTCAAGAACCTTGCATACTTATCGGCAGATTATTTGGCAGTTAGCGGATTCTTTTCAATTAGAGACGACAGAAAAAAACATTGAATCCGATTTAATCGAATGTGCATTCAGCCATATCCGTGAACGAAAAACCCTGTATATACTGATTGATGAGGCCCACCTGCTAGACACTTCGGTGTTACGTAAGTTACGATTATTGTTCGAACGCTTTCCTAAAAATCATAACTTAGTGTTGTTCGGCCAGCCTTCGTTGTTGCATTATTTATCCTTAAGTACCAACAAAGACATTAAAAGTCGTATTACCTATTCCGCGACGCTCAAGCCACTGAATCAAGAAGACATGGAACGTTACATTGTTCGAGAACTGGAGTCGGTAAAAATGGGCATTAATACGTTTGACGAGGCCGCGATGGCGTTGATTATTCGTTCCAGTGAAGGGAATTTACGGCTGTGCCGTAACTTGTGTTTGGGAAGTTTAATTGAAGCAGCGCGAGAAACCAAAAGGGTCGTATCGATTACGCATGTGAATAATGTGCTGGTGCAACCGCATTGGCGATCTCATGAAGAGTTAATCACGCAGCAAGTGTTATCGTAGTTGGACGAAAAAGGAAAAGGGCGAAAGCCCTTTTTTTACGCCAGCACGTTACGACAATAAAGCGGTAGACATTACGATGTAAGAGTGGCAAAACCCGAAAAGGCTACGATAGCAATTCGGGAAAAACGTCTATTTTTTAGCAAATCCTACGATGAAGAGTTTGGCAAAAACTACGACAGCAAAAAGGTGCGCTACAACGACAATAAAACGGTAGACATTACGATGTAAGAGTGGCAAAACTCGAAAAGGCTACAGCAGCAATTCGGGAAAAGCGTCTATTTTTTAGCAAATCCTACGATGAAGAGTTTGGCAAAAACTACGACAGCAAAAAGGTGCGCTACAAAGGGCTATGGAGTGTGGCGTGACGCTTGCCCACTGCGGGGTATTTTAGCGGCTAAAAGGGGAAGTGATGACGGTGCTAATAAAAATGCCGCTGCGAATTTGCAAGCGGCATGACATAGGACAGAGCAGCATTATTAACTATGCAGTGCGCAACGAAGTGCAGCGCTGCCCGGAGCCGCATTGCGGCGGAGGTTCGGGGTGTCCGCCTTGTGCTTAGATATAATATCTAAAGTATTCCTTGAGTTTTTAGATACCCAACGATTAAACCTATTACTATTAAGAAAATAGGTAAATACATAAACAAAGATTCTTTTTTAAAGTGATTTTTCATAATGGATTTACATTAGCTTTCTTCTGATGCAAACCGTAAAAATTTCCCTATAATTTTAATTGCCCCTAAAACAATAAATATAAGGAAAACCAAAAAGAAAGGTGTCCAAACAGGATAATTTTTTTCTTCCCCGAACACTAAATCATAAATGGAAAAACCTAAAATAATAAATGCAACTAATAAAATTAATGCCCCAATAAACTTTATTAAGTTATACAAAAAAGAATAATAACTATTCATTAATCATACCTACTGCTGGCAAGTACATTCGCTAAAGGTTGGAGTTGCTAATGTTGCATTAACTGCATAACCCATGCCTCCATATAATCCATATCCAGCACCTAATTTAGGTTTTGGCCCCGGCCCAAGAGACCTAGCCCCAAGAGGATCGTTTCCTCCATGACCCCAGTCTGTTATATGCCTGTATGCATCCATAAGCCCTCCAGAAGAAACATCTTTAGAGCCTTGTACACCCGTACCAGCAGCAAAACCCCAACCTGCATCTAATTGGGCATATCTATTCATGCTTGAAGAATAAACAGGCAGAGGTGCATCTGCATCACCAGCAGACATTGATGTCCCCACTCCAGCAAACGCGCCTATACCAAGCATGGTAGCTAACTGAGGAGTTAAAAATACTTGGTAACAACCTATGGGTGAATTAGACGGAGGAATAGATATGCCAACACTGATATTACCATTTACTCCAAGAATTGCGGCTAAAGTTGCGCTTATTCCAACTGAATATCTAGTGTAAGTGGTTCTAGGCTGAGGCATGTAAGGCCTTCTAACACCGGCTAAAAATGCTTGATCTGCTGGAGTGACTAAGCTCAGACCCATTGGGTCAATATAATTCACAGGGCTCTGATGAACATACCCATAAGTATTCGGCCCATCATATAAACCCAAAGGATCACTTTGGACGTATCGTCCGCCTACGCAACATCATACCTACATTTCCACACAGCCCAGTGCTATCAAGCCTTTAAAGAACACGCAGCACAGTGCAGCGACACTTTAACAAGTCACACCCCCCGACGCGACTTTTCCC
>NZ_JAJQVM010000078.1 GCF_021234875.1 Marinibactrum halimedae
GGTGTCGAATAAGCCAGGCATGTCCATCATTGCCGGTTGTGATAATTCGTCGATCATGTGGAACGTCTCGTTAAAGCTTGGGTCAGTGTGGTATTCCGCCAAGTTCGCTTGAGGTGCGTAAGACACGCCGTTCACTGAGATAAAGTTTTTGTACGTTTCTTCCCTCGTGTGATCTTTTGCGTTTTGTACGTCTTGGAAATCTCTCCAGTTCGTGCTGCCATTGGCGCCGAGTGTATCGCTCGATAAGTTAATGATGGTGTTGTTGTACACTTCTACCGGCAGTTGGAAGTTGACTGGGTCGGCACCGTTACCTGCGTTGTACGCTTCCCAGAAGAGGATGCCTACATCGTAGCCGTTGGTAATGGTTTCTACATTCGGTTGTTGTACCACGTTGTTGCGCATGGTCATGTTGCCGTAGGCGGAGCGAACACCGTAGTAAGTCGCTTGAGTGCCGGTGAAGATGTTGCGTTCCACCATGGCTTTACCTGCCTGAGGCCCGATGCGTGGGTTGGCTGGCTCGAAGACCGCTGCCATGGTGCCACCTTGAATTAAGTTTTCAACAATCACACCGCTGTGGTTGGCTTCGCCATCGGTGTTGTAACGTAGGGCCGGGTTATGGTGTTCACCTTGTGAGCCGAACCAGCCAACGTTGTTGAACAAATCGTTTTTCGCTACCACCAAGTCACGTGCATCGGCGACGCGTAATGAACCGTGGTCAGCCCAGCGACGGTGGTAGACGCGAACCAAGTCACCGGATTTCGGCGCTGAGGCTAAAGTAATGGTCTTGTTATCCATGTTCAGTGAGTAACCTTGACCCAGAGTGAACTCGGTAATTTTGCCGTTCGCATCCTCGGTTTGTACCGCCATGTCATTTTCAGCCAACACGTTGAAGCTGTAAGAGAAGGTGCGTTGTGAACCGTTGGCGGCGTGTTCGGTTTTGGAATCTTTTTTCTGATCACCACCACTGATGGCTTCCGGGTTTTGACGAACGCTGTTACCGATGAACGCTAAACGAGAAGTGTAATCGGACAGTGAACCGTAATCTTGCCAATTGGTACAGGTGTTATCCGCAAACACATGACCGACTCCACCGCGTGGAGCGAAACACATGCCCAAGCCACTGATGCTGTTGCGATAAACCGTCACGTTATTGGTGTGGTAATTATCACCTTGTCCGAAGTACAACCCTTTCGCCCCGAAAGAATTACCGATACCGGTTTTTGGATCGTAATCCCCAATTAATTGCCAGTGAGCAACCGAGATGGATTTAACCGTTTGAGTAATGATGGTGGTTTTGGAATTTAAGACATTCACAATGGGGTCATCCCCTTCACCGAAGCGATCAAACACATAGTCGCCAGTACGTAAAATCATGTTGGTGTTCATGTCGAATGTGTCGCCTGCACGTAACACAACGTAAGCGCGGCTTAAGCGTCGTACGGCACTGGTCATCGCATCCCAGTTGTCGTAATGCGCTGCACCGGTCGGGCAACCTTCAAAATCCTTGGAAGAAGACACACACAGTGTTTCTGCTGCAGCATAGTTGTCTTCTGGTGCTTGTACGGTAATCGTAACTTTAGAATTACTGTAACGACCATTTTTGGCAGCGGTGTACAACGTTACTTCGTATTCCCCTGGCTCGGCAAACACATGAGCAGCGTACATACCCTGCGCACGATTGGCTTCAGCACCGAAGGCAAAGTCTTCATCTAACGCGCGGAAGAAAGATTTTGAATCGCCGAAATCCCAGTGGTAAGCCAAGTGGTGGAAATTCGATTCCACACCGTAATCGCCTTTGGCGTCAGCGGTGAAGTGCACACCACACGGTGCGGTACAGGTGGTTTGTGACGCATCGATGCTAACCGGGTTCGACGTAATATTTTGTGCACCTGGGAAATCCGCTGCACATTGCATATGGTGTGCGGCCAATTTAATACAACCCGTCGTACACGTGTCTGGGCAGCTCGCCGTATTCACCACCACTTTACGCTCGGCGGCGACGACACTATTGCCGTTATAAAATTCGTAATTAACCGTGTACACCCCCGCTTGGTTGGCATTCACGTCGCCTGACACCCGTACCGAATTAGACACATCATCGCCGGTTGCATTGGTGGCCACATAACCGGGGTCAAAAAAGACATCGCCCACTTCCATATCGATAATGTCTGAACCGAGTAACGCCAAAGTGGCCGGTTGTGGGTCCATTAAAATCACGGTGCGGTGAATGGAAGCCGACGCCCCATCCAAATCTTCTGTACGATACGTGATGGTATATTCACCGGCTTGTGCGGTATTCACTGCGCTGTAATCGGCAAACACCGTTAATTCACCGTCTTCGGCGTCGTTGGCAATCGCGCCTAAATCCAATTCCGCAATATTCGAATTAATCACAAAATTCAGTACATCATTGCCTTGGAGTGCAATGGTCGGTGTTGTGTTTTCACCGACGATTACTTGGCGAGTGGCTTGAGTTTGGTTACCCGCAGAATCTTGTGCGGTATAAGTAAGGGTGTAACGACCGGATTCAATTTGTGTATTTACCGCACCTTGTGCCGTCACATTAATGCTGCCGTCTTCAGCATCGGTAGCGGTTGCACCGGGGTCAACAAATTGGCTTTTAAAATTAACGTACAGTGGGTTCGCACC
>NZ_JAJQVM010000079.1 GCF_021234875.1 Marinibactrum halimedae
CCAAAGCAATGGAACAGGTTGGTTTTAGGGCTGATCACACAAGAGGCGGTGTTTTCCTCATGGAAAGGGCAGCTCACCACGTAGTCTTTGCCTTGTTGGGTGAGTTTATACCCTTGGCTTTCCACCAACCGCAGCAACGACACCTCGTTTTTTATTCGGTGAACTACCTCGTCTGGTAAGCGTGCCATACTTTGTACCCCTAAAAACCTGTCAATACCCATTTAAGGTTTTATTTATACACCATTATTGGTATATTTTACAACCTCACTTGGTTACCTGGAGATATCATCATGGGTCACTTCAATAACCTTTGGACGTACAGCATGAGTATTCAAGAACGACTCATTGCCTTACGCCGTGAACGTGATTTGACCCAACAGGAAATGGCCGATGCTATCGGTGTTCATGTCAATCAAGTACGGCGTTATGAAGCAGGTACTACCCAACCTTCGTTGGATGTCTTAAAAAAAATTGCCGTATCCATGAGCGTAACCATTGATTCTCTTGCCTTTGACGAAGAAGAACGCGGCCCCGATGAGCAACTAAGGTTACAATTTGAGGCCATTAGCCATTTGGCGCCAGATGAGAAACTGATTGTCAAAGAACTACTCGATGGGATGATTATCAAGTACCAGAGCCGCCGGTGGGATACCGCTCGACAAACAACGGTGAAGGACTAAAAAGTGCAATATAATTTTGAATGGGATCCCGTAAAGGCAAACACCAATGCCATAAAACATGGCGTGACCTTTGAACAAGCTACAGCAGTGTTCAATGACCCTATGGCACTGACTATTTTTGATGAAGACAGCTCCAACAATGACGAAGACCGCTGGGTAACGTTAGGCCAAGTCAACGGTCAACACTATTTGGTGGTGGTTCACACGTATCGTGACCAACAAGACAACACGGTGACCATCCGGCTAATATCTGCCAGATCCGCCACCAAGCATGAGATTAAACAATACGAAGGGTAAACCAATGCGTGACGAATACGATTTTACCAAAGGGCAGCGTGGAAAGTTTTTTAAACCCAACACAACCATGAACTTACCAGTCTATCTCGACCATGATGTATTGGTTTATTTTACAGACAAGGCGAAGAGTAAAGGTGTTGAATTAAATAAAATGATCAACGATCTGTTGAAAAAGGATATTGCGTTAATTGAAGGGGTTAAATAAAAAAGCGGCTAAGGTGGAGGCCTTGCCGCTTTTTCGGGTTGTAGGAGCAAATGCGCCACTATTATCAAGTTTTTTTACTGAAGACTTGCAACATTAAAAAAACAAAAAATGAAAATAATGAGCAAGAGATAAAAATAAGCGAATAAAGCTTCGCTGTATCTCTACTTTCATCATAACCAATCAAAATAGCCTCATCTCTTTTCAACTGCCACACATCAAAACTGTTTCCTTTCATTGAATAGCGAGGGTCATACAAAACTTCTACAATATAAGCGTCACTTAACAAGCTTATTTCCTTATTTATTACCTTGCTAGAGTTTGGAATATTGAACACTTTAGTTTCACCATCCTCAGAGACTAGATACATTGTGAAGCCAGCTGCTTTTTTCTTGTTAACACTTTTTACCTCTCCTTCAAATGACACCAACTCATTTAATGAAGGTTCAGGAGTCAACTGGTAACCTAGAAAAAAAATAAAAGCCAATACCAGTGCTATTTTATGCTCTGTTTTAATTATTAATATTTTCACGTATCTCCTCAGAAGAGGACCCATTATTCATAGACCCAGTAATAGCCCCATCAACTAAGGCAGCAGAAGACGCGAGAACGCCCTCAGCCGCTTTTCCAACTTGGGAAACTCCGGCGACAGCCTCATAAGTACTCGCAGATAATGAAGTAGAAATACCCATTTCGGAGGAAGCAGCAACTGCCATTGGCGCTGCAGCGAATGCTGCAATAGCTCCAGCCGTAGCCACTTGTTGACCATCGAAATCTCGCACTTCTTTTCCCTGTGCTGCGTCCATTGCCATATTTGCCCCCTGCCCCAGGGCATTACCTGCCGCGCCTGAAACTCCAGCAACTGCTACAGTTGAAACGCCAGCGGCCGTACTAGCTCCTATACCAGCGGCAGACATCTGAGCACCTAATTTTGCAACAGCACCTACACCACCAGTGACTGCGCCAACAGCAGCTCCAGCAACACCAGCAACAACCACATTCATCCCTCTCTGACCAGATATATATGATGCTCCAGCAGACGCAAAACCACCTATAACAGCACCAAACACACCAAACTCGCCAGTAGGATCAACCATCGTCACAGGATCATTATGCACATAAGCATAAAGATTCATCTGATCTTCATACCCAATCGGGTCTACTTGCAGGAAACATCCCCCTACATGCAGATCATACCCGCAATCCCTTTTTTCCTAGTGCTTTCAGACACTTAACTGCATTTTTCGCCGGCATTAGCGCAGTCTAAACAAAAAATTTTCCCGAGGCACTTTTTTCTATAAATTAGGGGCGCGCTAGCGCCCCTTGGGCCTTACCAAGGCCTTACCAAGGCACCACTAAGTCATCGTATTCACTCCGTATTTTTCTCACGATTTCCTGAAGATCATCGATGCGATCCCACGCTTCAACCACGCTGTAACCATCCGGGATAAAGTCCATTCGATC
>NZ_JAJQVM010000007.1 GCF_021234875.1 Marinibactrum halimedae
AGCACGAATACGTCGCGCCGAGAGATGAAACCGAGCGGCAGTTGGTGGCCATTTGGGCGGAGACCCTGGGGCTGGAGGCAGATCAGATAGGGGTGAAGGACAACTTCTTTGAGCTGGGTGGTCATTCTTTATTGGCAGTACAGCTTATGGCAAAAATTAACGGTCAGTTTGCGCAATCACTGCCACTGGCCATTCTCTTTTCTCACTCTACTATCGCATCGTTGGCTAAGTTAATGAGCAGTGGTGACAAACTAAATACGTTTGAGATAGTGGTGCCTTTGCAAACGAAAGGTCAAAGGAGGCCGATTTTTGCGGTGCCCGGTGTGGGGGGGAATGTGTTGTCTTTCCAGCCTTTGGCAAAAGCGTTAGAAGGTAAGGCTCACCTGTATGGTTTGCAAGCTGCCGGCCTTGACGGTAAAGCTACACCGTTTAGTAGTGTAGAAGAAACGGCTCATGCGAATATTCAAGCGATGCGGTCAGTACAGTCCAGTGGGCCTTATCGTTTAATGGGGCATTCTTATGGAGGTGTGGTTGCGTTTGAGATGGCTCGAATTCTTATACAAGAGGGGCAACAAATAGAGTCATTAACGCTACTGGACTCCTTTGTGCCTTCGGTATTGGAAGGATTGCAAAGGACTGATGAAACAACAATGTTAATTGATGTGTGCCACGCCTTAGCGGAACTTTATGGGGTTACGCTGACATTGGATATGGACCAATTGCACCAGGTATCTCAGGAAAACATGAGTGGTTATGTTTCGGAATATTTCGATGGATTGGGTATTGCTATTAGCAAAGAGCAGTTCTCCACCTTCTTTCGGGTGTATCAGGCGAGCCTTGAGAATTATAGAGCTTACAACCCATCTGTATTGACAGCTGATATTGATGTCTCTTTGTATCGGGCGGTTAAGAATAAAAGCGCCATTGAGAATTTACCGAAAGATCATGGTTGGAACCCATTGTTATTGAGCTCGATTACTATTCATGATGTTGGCGCGGGACATTTTACAATGCTTGAAAAAAACCATAACCAGCAGATAGTTGATCGGCTGGTAGACACGTTTTTTTTCGAAAACAATACATTCGACATA
This sequence comes from Marinibactrum halimedae, assembly GCF_021234875.1. GTDB lineage: Bacteria > Pseudomonadota > Gammaproteobacteria > Pseudomonadales > Cellvibrionaceae > Marinibactrum > Marinibactrum halimedae. The sequence goes on from NZ_JAJQVM010000007.1 coordinate 1,092, forward strand.
CCCTCCAGAGAAGACACCGTACTCAGTGAATGAGCAATCGTATTGAGTTGTAATAGTATTTAGTTTTGGAACGGTGCTTCAACAATGAAATCAAATTGGTTTTCAAATTTTAGTCAGAAGCTAGGGAAAACAAAGCTCTTTTGTTTTCCCTATGCCGGTGGCAACGCCTCAACTTTTGCGAGATGGCATGAGTCTTTGCCTCAACACTTAGCGGTATTAGGGTTACAAATGCCAGGTAGAGCTAGTCGTTTAATGGAAGCGCCTATTGATAATATGGAACAACTCACTACGATGATTGCGGATCAAATGAGTTTTCATATCAATGGTGACTACGTGATGTTTGGCCATAGTCTGGGAGCCAGGGTTGCGTTTGAAGTTGCCGTGAAATTAATGGAGCGAGGCGTGCCAAGCCCTAACTATTTTCTTGCCTCAGGGAGTCCTGCGCCATCCCTAAAACGGACTGAGGCGCCGATATACGATTTGCCCGAAACAGAATTTATTGAGGAGTTACGTAAAAAAGGAGGTACACCGGAACTAATATTGCAAAATGAAGAATTGAAATCCATTTTTCTACCGGCCTTAAGAGCAGATTTCAAAATGGTTGATCATTATCGGCAGAGTGATCGCAAACTTAAAGTGCGAGCACATGTCTTTTACGGTGTTGAGGATAATACCATCTCAACTGAGAGTGCTATGGGTTGGAAATATCATTTTACTGAAAGCTGTGCATTTCATGCTGTAAATGGCGATCACTTTTTTATTGATAACAATCGAGAGGATGTATTGAGCCTAATTAGGCAGATCCTAGTTGGGTAACTCCTAGCTGGGTAAATCCTTGGAGCTTCATAGTGCGGAATTGGTTGGTCTCGTCTGGTAGTTGAGATGAAGTCATTTGAAAGCACTTGGCATTCTTGACCCTTCTATCGATAAGTGTATGATTTTGTCTCTGCCGACTACCAAATTTTCTACTTGGAAATTATTGGTTGTGGATGAAACCTATTTTGCAATATTGATTGACTGTGACTAAATAAAGATCGCTTTGAATAAACCCCATATCCTGATTGTTGATGATAGACACGATATTTTCTTAAGTGCCAGTTTTGTACTAGAAGATAACGGCTATTACCCACTCCAAGCAAAAAGCCCCGGCGAAGCGCGTGCCAAAATTAAACAGAATCATATCGATCTTATTCTGTTGGATATGAATTATTCCCTTGATATCAACTCTGGTGAAGAAGGGCTGGCATTTTTATCCTGGTTGTCCGAATCCTCTTTTATGATTCCCGTTGTGGCGATGACCGCTTGGGCGAATGTTGAACTGGCGGTAAAAGCAATGCAATTAGGGGCTGGCGATTTCATAGAAAAGCCCTGGAAAAATCAGCGCTTATTGCAAATCATAAAACAACAACTCAAGTTGTCGAACTTGCAGAATCAGAATCAAAAACTCAAACAACGCTTAGAGCCTAAAAAGCAAGAAAGTTTTACTTGGCGTTCTGACTGCATGGTACAGCTGATGCAGCAAATTGACAGTGTTGCCGATACCGAGGTGAGTATTTTACTGACCGGCGAAAACGGTACAGGCAAAAGTCAACTGGCCGAGAAAATTCATTCTCTGTCTTGTCAGAAGTCAGGCCCTTTTATTGCTGTAAATATGGGCGCGATCACCGATAGCTTGTTCGAAAGTGAAATGTTTGGTCATAAAAGGGGCGCTTTCACCGATGCAAAAAGTAATCGCATTGGCCGTATAGAGTTGGCCAAACAAGGCACGCTATTTTTGGATGAAATCGCCAATATCCCTCTTTCCCAGCAAGCTAAATTGTTGCGAGTGTTGGAGTCTGGGCAATATGAAGTGTTGGGTTCGAGTCAAACCCAACAGATGAAAACCCGAATTATCAGTGCCACCAATGCGGATCTTCATGGATTAATTGCGACTGATAGATTTCGTGAAGACTTATATTATCGTTTAAACACGCTGGAGTTTCGAGTACCCGCTTTGCGTGAGCGGGAAGAGGATATTATCCCTTTAGCAGAACATTTTATTGCGATTTACAGGATGAAGTATCAAAAACCCACGATGACTCTTGGTGAAACCTGTCAACGAGCGTTGTTGAACTATCCTTGGCCAGGTAACATCCGGGAGTTAAGTCATTTAATGGAGCGAACGGTATTGCTAGCCCGAAATACCGAGCTTTCGGAGAATGACCTCCCAATTACTCCCAAATCGGCTACTGCAAAATCAATATCTGTAACAAGAGAAGATACTTTTTCTACTATGACACTGGAACAGTCAGAGAGACATTTAATCGAACAAGCGTTGGCCCGCACAGACAATAATATTACGCAGGCTGCTAAATTACTTGGTCTGACGAAGTCGTCCTTGTATAGACGATTGGAAAAATATAGTGATATTCAAAGGTAAAACCTTAGAAGGGTTTATAACCTTTTGGCTCTCTTTTTTTGCGGTATTGTTTTTAGCCCTTTTGTTTTTGTTGATGTGGCAGTTTAACCTCTGGGCATGGAACATTGCTCTGGTGTCTGCGTTAACCGCTTTAATTTATATTGTGGCTATCGTTCGTTTTCGGAACCGGATTATTTCCAGTTTTCAGCGCGCCCTACTGCACCTGGAAGCGGTGCACCAGGAAGATTATAAACAATACGCGAAAGCAGTTTTCCCCGATGGAGTTGTGGGTAAATTTCATCATCAATTACGAGATTTCAGTTTAGACCTATCTGAAAAAAAACAACGTTATGATCAACATGCCTTTTTGGTTTATCAGTTAATTGATCAGCTAGAAACTCCGGTATTGGTATTTAATAATAAAGAGCAATTGAGTTACGCTAACGGTGCTTTCAGCCAACTGTATACTGGGCAGCCATGGCAAATGTTCCGACATGCTTCTCCTCAACTATTGGGATTAGTCAGGCAGGAAAGTGGGTGGCAGCTCAAAAATGAGCAGGAAAAACAGCAATGGCAGATTAGCCACAGTGTCTTTATTGATGCGGGTGTGGCGCATCAGCTGTTGGTGTTTACGAATATCGGATTTGCTTTGAGAAGCAGCCAGGTTAAAGCTTGGCAACAAATGATAAAAGTGATGGGGCACGAGATCAGAAATTCACTCACGCCGATTTCAACCATCGCTGAAGGGTTGTCTGAGAGGGCCACTTCTGAGCGCGATAAGAATGCGCTAGCATTAATATCAGACCGTTGTGTCCATTTGCAGAGTTTTATTAACCGGTACGCTTCCTTGTCTAGAAAAATCAATCTGGTTTATCAAGACATTTCGGTTGCTAGGTTGGCGGCTCGAGTTCAGGGGTTGTTCTCTGATCAGAAGCCTGAGACTGTGTTTAATGTGCAGAGCATTTGGGCAGACCAAACGATTCTAGAGCAAGTACTTATCAACCTAGTGAAAAATGCTTGGGAAGCGGGAGCCCACAAAGTTATTTTAGAATTCAGTGAAGACAACAGCCAATCCATCATAAAAGTCATTGATGACGGGCACGGGTTTACCAATCTGGAGAATCTTTTCGTCCCATTATTTTCGACGAAACAGGATGGACAAGGAATTGGTTTAAGCTTTTGTCGCAATATCATTGAGCAACATAGAGGGAGTATTAGCCTGGTCAATAATTGTACAAAGGGGGTGACCGTTACCCTAACGTTGCCTTTGAAAACAGATAAATAATGCAATATGGGTGGGTAAAGCGTCCTGTGAATCGATTCAAATATTCCTATAAAAGCTTTTTTTGATATCTGACAACAAAGTTTGGCACGTTATTCGCTCGTGTATGCACTCATTATTTCTTGGTGTATTAAAATGACAACGTTAAAAAAGGAAATAACGGCATGCCTAGACAATCTCACATTTTAAGAGAGTTGTTCCCCCGATCTTTACAGCAAGTTGAAGAAATATTATGGACGGCAAAATCGAAACTAGAAATGCGCTGTACCCTTAAAAGTTTATCTGAAACCCAGGTTGTTCTTGAAGTTGAGAATGACGTTCCGGAAGTGGGTACGCCTGGTATCGTTTGGTTACCTTATTTTAGAATCTTTCCTGTAGTAGTAACAGCGTCTACTGATCATGGCTTCACTGCGGAGTTTGATGGACTCGACGATGTGATGAAAAAATCTTTGGATTTTTTCCTAGAGTCAAGAGAAACAGGCACTCAGCAAAGAAGACCTGGGTGGGTGGTACGAACGCTTTACAAGACGGTTTATTCTATTGAACAGAGAATGAAAGGAATTGAGAATAGAACTTTTTTACCGCAAGACTATCCTTGGTCACTAGACTTTGAGAACCATTACGCATCCATTCGCAGGGAGGTGGATAATATATTCAATAACGTGGATGTAGGGTCGATTCCACTAGGGGTTGATCAGTTTCCGAAAGCGCATTCTGTATTGGTTGCCCAACAAGGCAAAGTTGAAGAAGAAGCAAAACAACTTCTTCCCACTCTTGCTCAAGTAGTGGGAAATGTGCCTTCATTGGCCAATGCAGAGTTGAGTATTCTTGCTCCCGGCGCAGAACTACGATTGCATAAATCTGCATTCAGATGTTTTTTGCGAATGCACTTGGGTATCATCATTCCTAAAGGTGACGTTTGTCTGGAATTAGAAGGGGAACGGCTTGAATGGCAAGAAGGTAAAGTGATGATATTTGATGACTTTTACCCTCATCGTGCATGGAATAAAACAGAGCATACGCGCGTTATTTTAATGGTTGATCTATTTCGTCCTATGCCTAAATGGCAAAAGTATTTTCTTCGTTTTGCTCAGCAATATGCTATTCCTCGATTACCAACAATTCCAAAAGAATGGTTGAGCTGGTAGATTGACGGCTCATTCTGCATAAGTGGATTACCCACAGCACAACTTATTCAATTCACTTACTTTTGATTGAAAGTGTTTGATATTCTCAAATTCAAGTTTACTTTGAACGTAAGTCAATTTGATCGTAAGTTAATTTGAAAGCAGAAAACGTCCGATTTCGGAATAGGAGTCCGATATCGGACTCCTGTTCTAAAGCCGAATACTTTCGCCTTTCTATTTCTTTGCTTTTTTCCATTTTTCAAAACCTCATTCTCTAAATAAGTCTGCTCTCTTTCTTGAATCATATTCCCAACCCCTTTGTGCAGCTAAGGTCTATTATGTTTGGTGCGTTTAGGGAGTTTGAATGAATGAAGCTTTACTGGATTGGTATTTGATCATCACATTGGATTCTTGTCACGATTCAGTTCAATAACAATTGGTATGTTATTCGCAAGAGCTTTAAGAGTAATCTGGAAATTCAACACAGAATATAAATAGTATGACTTACTTAAATGTGCTAGACCACAGAAAAGAGAAAACAGGATGAAGCATAGCAGCTATCAACTCAAACAAGCATGGGCCGGCTTAAGCGTAAGAAAAGGCTTTCTAGTCACGGTTGTATCCACACTGGGGATAACCTTAGGTGCTTTATTGTGCATTTTGACGTTAGCGTATGTAGTGATCGTTAAGCCCTTACCTTACTCGAATCAAAATAATTTGTATCAGCTGAATGCGAATTTATTCAACGATAAGAAAGAGATGATGGCGGCCAGCTTCACTTATCCAAGCCTGATACATCTTTATGAAAATCAGTCTGTATTTCAGCAATCTGCATTGGTCCATTATGGTGAGGGTGTTATCAGCTCCTTGCCGACGCAACCGAGAGTCAAAAGTACTTTCGTTACCCCTGACTGGTTTAAATTGGTTGACAGTAAAATAGAAATGGGGCGCTTGTTTGAAGAATCGGAAAATAAAGAGACGTTTAATCCTGTTGCCATATTAACGTACAGCACTTGGAAGAATACATTTGGTGCAGACAGTAATATTCTGGATAAGACGATTTTAATCAGTGGCACTAATTTTCGTGTTGTTGGAGTATTGAGCCAATCTTTTATCGAGCCAGAACTGAATGGTGTGGGTATAAAAACCGATATCTTTTTACCTTGGGATTACAATCCCACTAATGAGCAAGTTCGCAATAGTTGGGGGCAAATAGACCAAAATCGTCGTTTTGTCGGTATGTTGGATACCGATTTAAGTAACAACCAAATTGAACAGTCTTTAACACCATTAGTGAGTGATAAATGGCAAGAAAATGTTGCCGGTGTTGAATTTTTCAGTGGCTGGTATATTGAGATGGAATTACTGCCATTTAAAAAGGCTATTCTGGGTGACAGTCAAAATTCAGTTCTATTGTTATTAGCTGGAATGATAGGGCTAGTCCTTATCGCCTGTGCCAATATCACCAATTTATTTATGTCACGTACCGCTGAGCAACATCGCCAGCTGGCGATTCAAGCGGCTGTGGGGGCCAATAAAAGCCATTTATTCTATACCCTATTAGCACAATCTGGTTTGCTGGTATTTTTATCCATCATAGTGGCTTTGTTTGTAGCAAATGCTGGATTTTGGGTATTGCAACACTATCTCGAACAGCGTATGCCAAGAGTGGACGAGCTAGCAATTAATGCCGTAACACTTGGCGCTGCACTGCTAATAGCCTTGCTTTTAGGTTTATTCTTTGCTCGCTTAAGTACCAGTTTAGTCAACTATCGTGCTTTAAATTCTGTCTTACAATCCAGTGGCAAAGGTACCGGAATTCAGGTTTCACAAAACGTCAGAAAATTACTGGTTGTCTCTCAAGTGGCTATCGTGACGGTTTTGATTTTCGTTAACCTGGGCCTTGCACGCGATTCACTGAAAATTATTAATACGCCAATGGGCTTTGAAACTGAAAATATTACCAGCTTGACGGTTAGCTTTGGTGCTTCAGGTGAATTTTCTGAAGAAGAAATCGCTGCCATGTTGGCAGAATTGAAAAGTAAATTTAAAGATTTACCTCAAGTGGACAGTGTTTCTCAGTCGCTTGCGCCATTTGGCTTCTTAGGTATGTATGCTCAAACAATTCAGGCTACACAAGAACGGATGGTTGTCGAAACACGCCCTGTTGATAATGCGTACTTTAGTATGCTCAATCAACCCTTAATTGAAGGCGACTTTTTCACCCAATCTGACGTTCAAGACCGTAACCTTCTACTCATTGTTAATGATGTCTATGCTGACAAAATCGCACCGCAAGGCAGTGCGCTAGGCAGTAAAATAGAAATGGGCAATAGCGAATATACTATCAGTGGGGTGGTGAAAGGGATTCAAATGCCAGCGGCAGCTGATATTCCTATGCGTGCGTACCCCGTATCAAGAGTTACGCGTACCTGGTTTATGCTGAAATTGAAGCCACAGCAAAGGTTATCTCGTGAACAAGTGGTATCTGTGCTTGAAGAGGTGAACGGACGAATTGATTTAATGGAACTCGGTTCGCTGGATAACCAGAAGGTACAGTTATTGTTTACACAATATACCACGGCGATTACAAGCGTAGTATTGGCAGTATTAACCTTCTTTATGGCGTCTATTGGTTTATTCGGTGTTGTTAATTACACCACTCAAATGCGCCGCTTTGAATTAGGGACACGCCTTGCCATTGGCGCTAAACGTGCTGACTTAATTGGCTTAATTGTTAAAGATAATGCGGGTGCGGTAGGGATAGGCGTTATCGTGAGTGTTCTGATTTTGTTAGGTCTTTCTATTGGCTTTTCTGAAAGCTTATCCAGTTATATTACTCTGCAACTGATACCTTTATTTGTCTCTACTCTGATGTTAATTGGCATTATCGTTTTGTATGCTTGTTATTGGCCTTTGCGCCCCATTATTAACGCACCGCCTATTTACTCTTTGCGCAATAGTGAATAATCAACGCATCAGTAAGCAATTTAACAGTATTCACGCTGTTTACATTTCCAAGAGTGAGTATGAATAAATTAATTATTGTGAGTAAAGCGTAAAATGATCGTAAAAGTTAATGATTTAGTGCCCGGTGAAACGCGTCCTTTGGATGAGATAGACGTGACGAACCTCAGTGAAGAGGAATTTTGGTCTACCTATGTTTGTAAACATAGGCCGTTAGTCATTAGGGGTGGAATAAAACACTGGGCTGCCTGTGAGAAATGGCAAGAACCACAATACTTACAGTCTATAAGCAATAGCGTTAATGGGAGTGTTAGATATCGACGCGCTTTCAATTCCAATCCCGTTCCACCTATTACACAAAAAATGGAGTTGAGAGAGGCTCTCAATGCGTTGATTGAAACACCGCATGATAAAACCTTTGCTATTCCAGGAATGAATCTTCCTAAGCGTTGGAAAGAGGACATAGGCAACTATCCATTTTTGCAAAGTCGGATAAAAAGAAAGCCGATTTTTTATCAGCTAAATCGACTTTTTTTATTCAGAAATGCCTCCACAGATTGGCATACTCATCCGGCGGATGAAACGATTTGTAGCCAGATAGTAGGATCGAAAAAAGTGTCGATGTTCAGATGCACTGATAAAAATTGGGATAAATATGCCCCTTATATCGAAAAAAATATTCATCATATGTCGCTGGATGAGTCTTATTTTCCCGACAAATCAGATCTAATCAAGTTTGAAGGCGTTCTTCAGGAGGGAGATTCGCTTTATATTCCTCCGTTTTGGTGGCATGCCTTAGATTCCAACGATACAGAGTTTGGGATTAACCTTGCCAGATGCTTTCGTTCGCCACTGAGCCGAGTAGGAGACTTCAATGAACCGGTACTCAAAGATCTCAGAAAATATACGAGTATTCGACAGCAAATCTGGGTAGATAGCTTGATTATTTTAAGCTCGTTAAATAGGAAATTTAAGGGTGAAACATGGTAGTGAAGATTTTTAGTTTTGTGATGTTTGGTGGATAGAGTATGGATGTTGTCAAAAAGAAGCCGCAAAATAAAATATTTCAGAATAAATATCAGTTGGCGGGGTTCGTGACGGTACTATTTGTTGCGTTATTTTTATGGTCTTGGAAAAAATCCGCTTTGGTATCTGTATCGCGTAATGAAATTTTGATTGAGCGTGTCGACCAGGGAGACTTGGATGTCATCACCAAAGGCTTCGGAATTTTAAGCTCCAATAAACAACAATTATTAACCACATTAACTCAAGCGTCGGTTAAAGAGATTGTGCTCAAGCCCGGCGCTTATGTAAAGCCGGATAGTATCATTGCTCGTTTGGAAAACCCTGAGTTAGTGCAAGAAGTCGAAAGTGCTCGCCAAGAGCTAGTGCAAAGTAGGGCTAATTTGCGCCAAATTAAGTTGAATAATCAGCGAGAAATACTGAATGAAACGGCGAATTTAGCGGAAATGACCGCGCTTTATGAATCGGCAATGCTGACGCGTCAAGCCGAAGAAGAGCTGGTTGAAGAGGGTATTGTATCGCAACTGTCTTACCAGGAGTCGGTGCTGGAAGAGAAGCAATTGGCCAAACGCATCGATCTCCTACAACAGCGCATAGAACAGTTAAAGCTGGTACATCGAGAGTCTATCAATGTTCAACAAGAACGTATTAAACAACAGCAAGGGCAATTAAATATCAGACAGGCTAGAGTGGATGCGTTAGAGGTTAAAGCGGGGATTTCAGGTGTGTTACAGCGGCTTTCTATTGAGTTAGGGCAAAGTTTGGCCGCAGGACAAGAAATTGCCCTGATTGGTAGTGTGACTGATTTAATTGCCTTGATTCGAGTGCCGCATGGTCAGGTGCAACAGGTTGTCGTCGGGCAATCAGCGGTGATCGACACCCGGAGAGATAAAATTGAAGGTGTTGTTACCCGCATAGATCCCATTGTTCAGGACAACACTGTCGAAGTGGAAATTAAACTCCCTGAAGATTTGCCTGCCAGTGCTCGTCCGCAACTTAATGTGGATGCCGATATTATCGCTGATAAGCTCAATAATATTGTTTATATCAAGCGCCCTGCAAACGTGAAACCGTTTAGTGAAATTTCGTTGTACCGCCTTGATGCAGAGACTTCAACAGCAAACTTACGCACCTTAAAATTGGGGCGTCAAGCAGGACGGTACATAGAAATTGTTTCAGGCGCAGAAGCTGATGATGTTTTCATTATTTCAGATTTGCCCAATCTAAAAAGTACGGTTACGAAAATCAATATTAAATCTTAAATGTCAATCGAATAAAATTTAGAGAAGCTGGAAAAATCATTATGAGCGAAATTAAAATACAAATGAAAAACATCTCTAAAGTCTTTGAAACTGAAGAAATGGAAACCCATGCACTAAAAGACGTTAACTTAACTATTAAAGCTGGTGACTATGTTTCTATTTCTGGACCATCAGGTTGTGGTAAGTCAACGTTGTTGGGGTTGTTGGGGTTGTTGGATATGCCTTCAGGGGGTGAATACTTTGTTGAAGGCGTTAACGTTTCAAGTCTTTCTCTGAATGAGGCCGCTGAAGTAAGAAATAGTAAAATTGGTTTTGTTTTTCAATCTTTTAATTTAATTGATGAAATTTCAGTGTTCGATAATATTGCGCTGCCGTTACGCTATAGAAAAGATAAATTGAACACTCAGGAAATAGAGCAAAGAGTTAATAAATGTTTAGAGCTAGTCAGTATGACTCATCGAAGTAAACACAAACCTAATCAGTTGTCAGGTGGTCAGCAGCAGCGTATTGCTATTGCTAGGGCGTTGGTAAATGAGCCAGCAATTTTATTAGTTGACGAGGCAACGGGTAATTTGGATTCTAATACTGGCGATCAAATTATGGATGTATTAGATGAATTAAATCAAAAAGGCACTACCATCTGTATGGTAACTCATGAATCTCGTTATGCGGACAGAGCGACTACGCAGCTAAAGTTGTTGGATGGTGCGATTTTGACTACACCAGAATTGACCTCTTGCAGCGCCCTCCAATATGTCTGATCCATTTTGTGGTATTTGATAGTTTAGTGAGTATTGCCAGTGCAGTGGAGCGGTTCAAAATTTTGTGTTATGTGCTTTGTAATATGTACTGCTTCTGTTCGACCTGAATACGGCTTTATTCTCAGTGATGTAAGCGGCCCCTCTTTTCTAGTGAGAGGTTTCCAGCTTTGATGTGGGAAATGGAATGGCGCTTTCGAAATTTAACCCGGCGAATAAAAAACCGAGCAAACGCTCGGTTTTTTATTGAGCCAACTCGTCGGACTCAATGGCGCCAATGGTGCCGTTGCATTTTGGCTTCCATGGCTTTGGCGGTGGCGGTAGGCAGTTGATTGCCGCCGTCTTTTTCAAAGAAAAAGGCTTGGCGTTGGTAATTACCGCTGGCCACTTCGTTCATGGTGGAGACATCGTACAAGCGACCGTTAATCATCGTGTGGCTGATCATTTCCGATTGACGAATATCCGTTAAAGGGTCGCCATCGATAATCACTAGGTCGGCTAATTTGCCTGGTTCAATGGAGCCGATGTCGTTGTCCATGCCCAAATGAATGGCGCCATCAATGGTGGCTCCACGGATGGCTTCCCACGGGGTAAACCCACCTTGTTCCATCATCCACATTTCCCAATGGGCGGCGAGACCTTCCCGTTGGCCGTGGGCGCCGATTAAGACACGAACGCCTTTATCCCGTAATTGCTTGGCGGTGGTGGCCACATTGAAATGGTTGTAATGGTGGTCTGGCGCGTGTGTACGGCGCATGCTGCGTGGTTCCACAAACTGTTTGGGGGAATAGCGCATTAGACGTTCGTTCATCCACACATCAGTGCGGTCATACCAGTAGTTTTCCCCGGAAATACCCCCGTAGGCGACTCCAAAGGTGGGTGTGTAACCGGTATCGACCTGTTCCCATAATTGTTTGATGTCATCGTAAATATGGGCAATGGGCAGGGCGTGTTCGATACTGGTATGGCCATCCACCAATTGATTGAGATTGTGTTGTAATTTCATGCCACCTTCGGGCATGACCATAATCTGGTGTTTTTCCGCTGCTTCAATAATTTGCTGTCGAGAGCGACGGCCAAGCTGATTGTAACTTTTTACTGATATGGCACCGGCTGCTTTTAATCGCTCGATATGAAATTCGGCGTCTTCTAAGCTGTTGACTTCTGAGGTGTAACCGGGGGCATTGGCGCCGTACAAAATGGTGCCGGTGGAGAAGGTGCGTGGGCCGATGACTTTTCCGGCTTTTTGTAATTCTGCATGGGCGAAAATTTCGCTGGTGTCGTTACTGGGGTCGTGAATAGTGGTCACGCCAAACGATAAGTTGGAATACTGCATCCAATTTTGTTCTGGGGTGATTTCTTCCATACCGGCACCGCCGTGAGCATGGGCATCCACCAGCCCTGGAATAATGGTTTTACCCGTGACATCGATAACTTCCGCGTTTTCAGGCACCTTGGCGTTGTCTTTGGTGGTGACGCTGACAATGCGATTGCCTTCCACAATCACAACGCCATTTTTGATGATTTCCTGTTGAGTGTCTGCGTTTTTCATGGTGACGATATTGGCCCCCACCAACGCTAGAGTGCTGTTGGGTTTATCGGCTTTGACCGTAAAGCCTAAATCCACGGTGCGAATATTGGCTTCTTCTGAATCTTCTTTTGCACCGTTTTGTTCGAAGAAGACAAAGGCGTCTTTTAACGGACGATTATAGAGCAAAGGGCCGTTCGACCAGTTTAACGATTGGCTATCAGCCGACCAATGTAAAAATTCTCCGGCCCGTTGTGACACTTGTTTAACGGGCACGGATTTAGTATTGCGGCTCACCGATAGGGGTTTTCCGGCTGGGGTAAATGGCATGACAAACGCATTAAAGTGTTCGGTAAAGGCGAGCCATTGGCCGTCTGGTGAGACGGTATAACTGGTGACTTTTTCTCCTTTGGCCAGGACGCGTTCATCGAATCCATTTAAATCGACACTTTTTAATTCCAACCCAGAGTCGCCTCGGCTTGAAAAAAGAATGCGCTTGCCATCGTGGCTAAATTGCGGGTGAGTGCCGGTATGGGTGATTTTTTTCGGTGTGCCGCCTTTTGCCGATACCACATAAATACCGGGTTCCGCTGACCATTGTGGTGACAATAAATAACCGCCGGTTATTTTTCTATACACCACCCATTTTCCGTCGGGCGAAAATTGAGGCTCTACATAATGGCCGGGGGCAGACACCAGCACTTTGCCACGACCTCCTTTGCTGCTCACGGTACGAACGGTACCTAAGGCTTGATCATCCCATGTGGTGTAGACCACACGTTTACCATCACGAGAAAGCGCAGGCCAAAATTCGAAATGGTCGTTTTGTTTTGTTAGACGTTTTTGTTTTTTGCTGCTTTGTTGTGGTTGGCTATTGGAAGCTGAGGATGTGTTCTCGATGGTCGATTGGTACAAATGACCTAATGTTTGAAAAATGGCGGTTTTACCGTCGGGAGTTTCTTGTGCCCAGCGTAGCATCTTGGTTTTAAATTCATCGGGCGCGACGTCTACTGTATAGCGTAAGGTTTTTCTTACCTGCTTCGTGGTTTTGACGTGCAAAGGGATTTCGCTAATCGCTTTGGTTTCGGTATTTAAACGATGGATTTTTCCTGCCGTCCAAAAAACAAGATCCCGATTATTGGGCATCCATTCGAACGAAGTGGTGTTGCCATGGGAGCCGGCGGTTTCTTGATTGTCACGTTCAAGTTTATTAAAAACCGCTTCTTCATTGCCCGAGGCGAGGTCTTTGATGTAAATGGCGCTGTTAAAGTCCGACAAACGTTTGACGAACGCGACTTTTTTTCCGTCTGGGGAAGGGGTGGGGCGTACCGCGCCACCGGGGCCGCCAGTTAAGGTATCGGTTTTGCCAGTGGCCAGTTCTAAACGTTTAATGGAAAAAATTTCACCGGTGGAATCTTTGTTGTACTGCCAAACCCAGCCGGGGGTGGTGTCTTTGCTGTAATACACGTATTTGCCATCGGGTGAGTAGGCAGGTTCGCCCATGGATTTCTGGGCTTTTTTTCCATCCGGGTGATTGACCAATTCGACACCCGCACCACCGTTAATGTGATACATCCAGATCTCACCGGAGGGAATACTGCGGCTATATACCGTGCCTTTGCGGGCAGCGATCCATTGGCTGTCTGGTGACCAGGCTGGGTTGTGAATGTTGTGGCGGGTTTCTTTGGTAATTTGAACCGGCTCGCTGCCATCGGCATTGATGACCCAAATATTGTCGTAGCCGTCCCGGTCGGAAATAAACGCAATTTTTTTGCCGTCGGGGCTAAAGGTGGGCTGAAAATTCCACTCTATGCCCTGAGTAAGGGCAGTGGCTTCGCCGCCGGCGATGGGGAGAGAATAAATATCCCCGAGCATATCAAAAATCAGGGTTTTGCCATCGGGGCTAACATCGATAAATGACCAAGTGGTGGTTTGGGTATCAATAGTGATGTCACGCCATTGGCCGGGGGGGGCAGACACATCCCATGCTTTGTTTTTCTCTTCGTTGACGCTCTCTTCGTTGACGCTCTCTTCGTTGATGTTTTTTTCTTGCGCATTTGGTCGGCCTGCTTTTGTTGTGAGCGAAGTCTCAGTGGTTGCGGCCAGAACGGACACAGAGCTTGCCGTTAAAAGGGGGAAGCTTAGTAAGGCGCCACACAGGGCATGCGCTATGCGATTTCGCATTTGAATCTCCTAAAACAGTGTGTTTCGTTATTGTTATGGGGCGCACAACAGCGCTGAATTCTTTCTATAACGTGCGAGAGTACACTTGTCTCAACGTTAGGTTCATCTCAATAGTGATACTTCACACGTTTGGTTTAGTCTCGGTTTAACTTAATACCGGTTTAACTTAATACCGGTGTAAATTTTCTACCTAGGCGGTGGGGAGCAAATTGGGAGGGCGCTGGAGCTAAGGTGAATAGTTTGAGGCGAATAGTTCCGCTATAGCTCCAGAACAACTCGAAAGCCAATACTCTTATCGCGAAGTTTGGCTGACATGGGGGATCGACGAAACACGTTCAGGTCTTCGGCTTTGTCGATCATGCTGCCACCACGGACCACACGATCTCGGCAGTTTTTGGGTGTTTTCGCCTCGTAGGAGGGTTGGTAACAGCTGGAAGTCCATTCAGCAACATTACCGGCAAGATCGTAAATACCAAACTCGGTTCCAGTAAAATGGGCCACAGGAGCGGTTTTAATGGTGAACAGATTATTGAATGGACTGTTGCAGCCGCGCTTGCAGTTGGCGGTGCCTCGTGCGCCAGCGGCGTTGCGGCCCCATGGGTATTCATGATTGCCTCCTTGGCTGGCAACGAATTCCCATTCGGTTTCCGTAGGTAGGCGGTACGTCTTGCCTGTGCGTTGGGAAAGCCAGCGTGCGTAGGCTTGGGCATCGTCCCAAGAGATATTGATCACTGGGCGTTTGCCTCGGCCCCAGTTATTGTCATCGGGAATAGGGCGTTTGGTGGCTGCGGTGAAGATTTGGTATTGATCAAACGTGATTTCGGTAGCGCTGATGGCGAAGAAATCTTTAATGGTAATATCTCGACGAGGTTGGGTATCGTCATAGCGAGTACTGCCCATAATGAAAGAGCCTGGCTTTTGAACCACCA
This sequence comes from Marinibactrum halimedae, assembly GCF_021234875.1. Lineage (GTDB taxonomy): Bacteria > Pseudomonadota > Gammaproteobacteria > Pseudomonadales > Cellvibrionaceae > Marinibactrum > Marinibactrum halimedae. The sequence goes on from NZ_JAJQVM010000007.1 coordinate 16,550, forward strand.
TGTTGGGCCCCATGACGCCACCACCCACTTCATGTCTAATGATTTGCCCTTCCTCATAACTGCGCTTTAAGGCTACCGACAGAGTACGGTCGTCCCGTAATCGCACCCAGCGGCTGTAAGTACGATAACCCGTGTTGGAGACTTCAATATGGTAGCTGCCTGGTGCCAGTGCGATCCCATCTTCGTAACGTTCTTTAATGTTCATGATTCGAACACGAGCCGATGTGGGGGAGGGTTTCACTGTGAGTTGATAAGTGGGCGAGGTTGATGTTGTTACAGAGGTTGATGTTGTTACAGAGGTTGATGGTGTTACAACAGGGTTTGAGCTGATTGAGGCAGCTTCTGGTGAGCGTGTAGAGCGTTGACTGTTTTGGAAGTCGGTCTCGATGGGTACACCAGTGCTAGGGTTTGTTTTTTCTGGGGTGGCAGTTTGAGCTGTTCGTTGAATATTCCCCTTAGGTTCTGTGGTGTTATCTGTTGTGGCAGATGACACGACCTCTTCTGGAGTGGCGGTCTTTGAGGGTTGGTTGTCTGAAGACTGTGTGCCTGAAGATGGGAGATTTGAAGACAGTGGGGCGTTTTCTTCAGACCCAGTGAACATGATGCCGGCGCCAACCAGTAGTAGTAGAGTCAGAACCGCCGCGCTATACACATAGGTGGTGCGATTGACACGACGCTGTACGACGGGTTTATGGGTTGTGTCTGTGGCGGCAGGGCGAATTTGGGTGTGCTCGCCGCTGGCGGCTGACTCGGGTTCATCAGAAAGATCGGGAGCCGAGTAACTTATGCCTTCTGCCGTGGCCAGTCTGCGTTGAAAAGCTTGGGTGATATTGGCAGCGGTGGTCACCAATAAGGCTTTCAGTAGTGGCCAGGTACCGAGTTCCTCGTCTTCTGTGGTCGTTCTGAGTCGTCCGCGATTCAATGTAGTTTGAAGCTTGTCCACCATTGCCACAATATCCGCGCCCGTTTGAAAGCGGTCTTCAGGGCTTTTCGCCAACATTTTGGCCAGCATGGGCTGCAGGAGTGCTCGTTCAGGTGGTAGTTTCGGAATGGGGGCGGTTAGGTGTTTGATCGCCACGGCGACGGCATCTTCTGCCTTAAAAGGCGGTTGTCCGGTTGCCATTTCATAAAGGACGACACCCAAACTATAGATATCCGAACGGCCATCAGAGGGCTTACCCCGAGCTTGTTCTGGGCTCATATAATGGGGTGTTCCCACGACGGTTCCTGCGGTGGTCATGGAGTTATCAGCACTGATGGCTTTGGCAACGCCAAAATCGGTTACCACCGCTGAGCCGTCATTGCGAAAGAGGACGTTTTCGGGCTTGATATCTCGATGAATGTATCCTTTGCTGTGCGCGTGCTCCAGGGCTTGGGCAACTTGCTTGATGGCGGTTAAGATTTCCCCTATTCCCATGCCGTGGTGGATGCGATCGGCCAGAGAACCACCGGGTAAAAAGTCCATGGCGATGTAATTGAGGCTCTTATGTTTGCCAATATCGTAAATTGAGACGATATTCGGGTGAGATAATTGCCCAACAATGCTGGCTTCCCGTTGAAAGCGTTCTGAAAAAACCGGGTCTGAATTAAGGGCCGGTGACATGATTTTTAAGGCGACTTCGCGGCCAATTGAACGCTGCACGGCCAAGTAAACGGTAGACATTCCGCCTTGGTTAATGCGTCGAAGAATTCGGTATCCGGGTAATTGCATGAGTGTGTCTGTTGCGCTCAGTGTTTGTGATTTGGAAACGAAGAGTGTTGAGTCGTGTCGTCAGTATCACGTCTGGGCGCATTGCTCCGAGCATTGTTGCTGTCGGGGCGAGCCCCATGAGTTGTTTTGATGTCATGGTCTTTTTTTAACATACCGCTTTTATCTAGCATAGACTGTGGGGCATCTCTTTCTGTGTCATCGCTGGGGCGCACCTTGTGCTCTACTTCCAGGGGTTCGATTGACAGAGGTTCGATTGACAGAGGCTCATCCCCTGCGTCTTTTACTTTTAGTACTGGTGTTGCCAGAGGTGTGTCGTGCTCTGAGTGCTGTTGGCCTTGAAATATCTGATTTTGGCATCTTTGGTTTTTATGCCCCTGATATTCAATTTCATCGTCTGTAGAGAGAAAGACGGGCGTGTCTACGTTATCGACGTGAGCAGTAAGAGGGGACGGTGAGGATAAGGCCCCCCGTTTGCCATTGAGCTTTCGCGACAAGCTGTGAGTGTTGGGCCTACGGTGGTACCACTTTTTTAGTTTTTGTTGTAATCGCTTGAAGGCACTCGGTTGATTAAGAGGCGATTCAATCACCACCACAGTCACGTTGTCATTGGCGCCCGAAAGCAGTGCGGCGTTCAGTAATTTTTGGGTTGCCTCTTCTGTGGTGCGACAGCCCAATAAAATATCGGCCATTTGTCCATCGGTCAGCTCTCCGGTTAAGCCATCGCTGCATAGGATAAGCCATTCATTTCGACGCCAGCTTAGGTGACGCTTACCGACTTTGATGCGTGGAATGTCCCGACTGCCAAGGCATTGGGTGATAATGTTGCGCTCTGGGTGGACGCGGGCTTCTTCGGGTGTGATTAGTCCCCGATCGACAAGTTGCTGTACTAAAGAGTGATCGTGGCTAAGTAATTCTAGGGCGTTGACACTACCGCCAAAACGCCATGCATAAGCGCGGCTGTCTCCAACCCAGGCTAATTCGTAATGATGATTGTTCATCTGAGCCGCGATGACGGTGGTACCCATGTACAAATCTTCGTCAGCAGATTGATCTACAATAACCGCATGGGCCTTCAAAATGGCCTCTTCGAGGTGAGCACCATCGGACATGGCGCAGTTGATTTGTAAAATGGCGGTCGCGCTTGCTACTTCCCCTGCTTGATGACCTCCCATGCCGTCTGCGACGACAAAGAGGCCTTTTTCACTGTTGCCACTGTAAGAGTCTTCATTGCTGCGCCGCGTACAGCCAACGTGGCTCGTACCAACAAATCGCGGGGTTCTCAACTCACTTTCCATGCTGGCGTCTCCGGGGGGGCAAAGCACTGGAGGTCAGTACTTCGTGGCGTCTTCCAGTGGGGCTCACTGAAAAACTTACCGTTGCAACATTGTCCGGAATCTTAGTGTCCGCTTCTACAGAGTCCATTTTCACACAGTCCACTTTATACATCGTCCATTGTTATTGAGTTCAACTGTTATTGAGTTCAACTGTTATTGAGTTCAACGTTTTTGAGATCAATATCGTCATTGAGTGTTATCGTGCTATCGCTCTTTATTCATCGCTCTTGTACCCATAGAGTGTCAATAGGCACATTCCCACTCATCCTAGTTTTAACAATACTTTGCTTTTAACGACACAGTGTTTTTTGTTGCGACACTGGGAGTCAATACTGGCGTCAGTATCATTTCAAGTGCAAAGAACGTCACAATTCCCGAATGAAGACACAGAAATCGCCTATTGGCTATCATAGCGCTAGGTGGTGCTTTGGCGCAAAACACAAGATGACGATTGTCTGAAAAACTGCCACAATATTGTCGACATAGAACAGTCGAACTCCCTTTTTTGATGATGTTTTCATCAATTTGACTTTTTTTTTGCAAATCGTGAACAACCAACGTAATTTACAAAAGTTAACCGATTAGACAAAAACAGCGTGATTGGGTGCCATGTTAAAACTGCGAATTGAAGGCCAAAAAGCCAGTGAAATCTGGTTGGTGGAGCCAAAAGTTTTGATCGGCTCAGATAGCCAGGCGAGTATGGTAATTAGGGATGAGAGCGTGGCTCCTCAGCATTGTGAGATTTATGCCAAGGGAGAGAAGCTTGCCATTAAGCGCCTGTGTGATGGGCAAATTCTTATTAATGGTCGTAAATTAGGCCAGCAATACTCTCTGAAAATCAATGATCGGCTAACGGTAGGGCAGACGAACCTGGTTGTCGTTGATCCTAAAGTTGATAGCGCCAGTGAGTCTGCGAAAACTCACGAGAAGGCACAATCAAAAGTGGCTTCAGTATCAGAAGCCCAATGGCATTTGGTGGGTAAAAACGGGCCGTTATTGGGGAAAGCCTTCCCAATTACCGATGGCATTACGGTTGGTCGCTCTACCGAATGTGAAGTGTCGTTACCTGAGGCGCATCTGTCACGTCGGCACGCCCAATTTCAAGTCATTGGCACGAAACTCCGAATTGTCGATTTAAACTCGGCCAATGGCACTTTTGTTAATGATCAACCGATCGTTACTGAGTCCATCAGTCATGGTGATGAAATTCGTTTTGATCAACTGGCTTTTGTCATAAAAGGTTCGAAAGAAGATCTAGACAAAACGTTTGTTCGCCCTGCCATTGATGACAATATGATCAATGCTGCGATGGCGGCGTCCGCTTCAGCGGGTGTGGATGCCACCACTCGCCGATCTCACAGCTCGATGAGAGAGGATGAGTTCCCTGTAGTTGAGAATACCCAATTGACAGAGCTGTCTTCGAAGCACACTAGGCTGCCCCTACCATTAATGTTGGCAGGAGCAGTAGTAGCGGCGGGAGTGGTGTGGTGGGCGTTAATGTAACCGGCGTAAATCATCAGGCACGGGTTTTATGACGGCTCCCAACCCACCCCGCACGACACTTTATTTGTTGACCACGCTCGGTTGTCACTTGTGCGAAAAAGCCAAGCAACAACTGTGGCCCATTCTTTCCCATGATGCTTTGGTATTGGAAGAGGTGGAAATTGCGGATAACCCTTCTTGGGTTGAGGCATTTGGAACCTCTATCCCCGTTGTGAGCATGGCAAAGCCAGATAAGCAGGCCAATATTGGTTCACATCTCAATTGGCCTTTTACCTCCGAAGAGGTAGCTGAGTGGTTATCCTCCTCCAACTGACCCGCCGGTTCTGATGTTAGTTGTTATGACGATAGTTGTTATGACGTTAGTTGTTATGACGTTAGTTGTTATGACATTAGTTGTTATAGTGTAGGAAGCCATTAGGAGTCTATCGCAAATAGTTGCATGGCATTGTTGAATGAGGCTTGAGCAATGGTTTCGGATGGCATCTGATAGCATTGGGCCAAGGTTTTGACGACTTCAGGCAGAAAGGCGGGTTCGTTTCGGCCCGACTTCGGTTTGGGTTTCAGGGTTCTTGGGGTGAGGTAAGGCGCATCCGTTTCAATCAGCAGCCGGTTTAACGGAATGCGATGCACAATATTGGCTAACGGGGTTCCTCGGCGTTCATCACATACCCAGCCTGTAATACCAATGTGCATATCCAGTGAAAGGTAATCCTGAAGGGCAGCTTCTGAATCGGTAAAACAGTGGACCACGCCACCTGATAGCTCACTGCGATAAGATTTTAAAATATCAAAAAAGTCCCGATGGGCGTCTCTTTGGTGCAAAAAAACGGGCTTTTGGATTTCAATAGCCAATTCGAGTTGCTTTTCAAAGACAGAGCGTTGATTTGATGGGGTGGAAAAATTTCGATTAAAGTCCAAGCCCATTTCGCCGATGGCTTTAACGCATGGGGTCAAGGCAAGTTGGTGCAGCTGCTTGAGCATATCGGGGGTAACATCATCTGCGTGATGAGGATGAACACCTACCGTACTATAAAGCGCCCTCGGAAATTGGGTCCCCAAGTTTCGGCAAAGTGAAATGGCTTGTTCACTGGAAGAAAGTGTTGTGCAGGTAATCAATTGATGGGTCACTCCAGCCTCAATGGCGCGCTTGACCACAAGTGTTCTGTCTTTATTGAAGCGTTTATCGGCAAGATTGACCCCGATATCAAACAATGACATACATACCTCTTACTGGTTGTTTAAAATGTTTTTTAGGCGACATAATTTTGTATCTAAGGGTATTTTGAAGGAATTGGCACTTCTAGTGAAAGCAAATAGTGAAAGCAGAATGAACGACAAATGGAGCTACTAACTAAATGGAGCTGCTAACTGAAAGGTGGCGATATTCAAGGCAAATCGAACTAACGGCCTTTTGGTGGTCTTGGTAAGCAGGGAGGGCGAACCTAGACTACGCTTGTCGTAGTCTGTGTAAGTTTATTGCCGTCTGCGTAGTTTTTCTACTCAGCTTTATCATTGTACATGGCGGTTGTACTGCTTTTAGCCGTTGTATTGAATGTAACCGTCGTACTTAACTGTTGTATTTAACCACAGGTATTATGTCTAAATTACTGCATTCCATTGACCAACGAACCAAACTTGTCGGTGAAAACCGTTTAGAGCTTTTGTTATTTAATTTAGGCTCTCAACAGCCTTTTGCGATCAATGTGTTTAAAGTTCGAGAAGTCATGCAGTTACCTGCGTTAACGGCAATGCCGCAGCGCCACCATGCGGTGTGTGGTGTTGCACATATTCGTGGCACGAGTTTTCCGGTGATTGATCTGCGTGCGGCACTTGGCCGCTCACCCCTTTATGGCTCTGATGCCACCACGAATTTAATCATCACCGAATACAACCTCTCTGTTCAGGGTTTTTTAGTGGGGGAGGTAGACCGCATCATTAATCTCAACTGGGAGGAAATTTTGCCTCCACCTGCCACCAGTGGAAAAAACCATTTTTTGACTGCGCTGACCAAACTTGACGATCGTATAGTACAAATTGTCGATGTAGAAAAAGTATTGGCGGATATTTCACCCTATCACACCAATGTGTCTTCTGATTTGCTCAATGAAGAGCTGCGAGATTGGGCAGAACAGAATCAGGTAACGGTATTGCTTGTAGACGATTCCGCCACAGCAAGACAACAAGCCAGCGCAACCCTTGCGAATTTGGGCGTGCGATGTATTCAGGCGGGTAATGGGGCAGAAGGCTTGGCGTTATTAAAAAAAATGTCTACTAAAGGCGCTATTACCGATCAATTGTTAATGTTGATTACCGATGCAGAAATGCCAGAAATGGATGGTTATCGACTGACTTCAGAAATTCGCCAAGACCCGAATTTATCGCCACTTTACGTTGTAATGCACACTTCTTTGAGTGGTAACTTTAATAAAGCCTTGGTCGATAAAGTCGGATGTGATGATTTTCTTTCAAAATTCCAACCTGATGAATTAGCAGCCAAAGTCCAAGACCAATTGGGTAAATGGAAAGAAGAAATCACACGACAAGGGTGAGCTATTGGTCACGATATTAATCACTGAAAGACAATTTCTGTCATAAGAATCCTCTTTTGCCTTCTTTTTCTCATAACAAACTGTTACCTTTCTAATCATCCTAAAGCGATTAATTGATAATCGTTTTTTTGATGGCTGTTATTCAGTAGTGTTTGTTCAATAGTCATTCAAAGTGCAGTTTCAGGTAAATTGTTATGTGGTGAAAGGATCGACCACACCTTCCTCGACCAGGATGGCCGTTATACACCTCACCATTACTTTACCTTCGTTCGATACCAGTAAGACCATGCTTTGACGGATGAATACGCCAAGCAAAAAAACGAGAAAATTTACAACGTTTTGTTATTGATTGGCTGATATTATTAAATCTTGGTTATGAGTAAATGAGCGCCAAATTAGGCGTTATAGGGTGACTAACAATGCCACAACAAAAAGTTCAAGTGGGTGATTTGCAAAGTGCAACCATGGTGGGTGGGCGCTTACCGGGTGGTTTTCGGCCTGTGGGTGGAAAAATCATCAGTAACGATCTTCGTTTTCGTTGCGTTAAAAAAGGCCAGTTCGATTTATGTGTCGTGCTCGGCCAGTTTGAAGACGCCGGCCGACCTTTTGCCACACTTGAAACCTTCACCATTGCCGTAAAAGATTTGGCGGAAAAAGTAGAGTTACCACCAATATCTTTTAAATACGCCCGTGGATTAAATTATTTTAAAGTTACGCATAATGTAGCTGGACAAAACTTTTCTGATTTTAAAAGCAGCCAATGGTACCAAGGCATGGCCCAGGCAAAAAAATTGGAAATTTGCCAAATGATTTATCAGCAATGGCGAGCGCTATGTGGTTTGTATCTTTATGATTTTAATATGCGTGCAATTCCTCCAGAATTAAAAGCAGAAATTGACCTGTTGGCGTCGGGTAATCTGAATGCAGTAGGGGCTTAGTGCCCCTCATTATTGTTTTTTAAACTTCTTTCAATTTCAACTTTTTCTTTCTTCTGTTTTATCAATAATAAAAAGCATATTGATTTATTTTATATGCTTTCCCCCAGTCCACCCGCCTGATTTAAGCACCATTTCTCCCAGCGCTTTGGGGGCGTCTTCAAGATCCGTAGCCATGGAGTCATTCCAGCGGTTTAAAAAACCGTACAAGCAAATGGCTCCAAGAATTTCAACAATTTCATCTTCGCTCCAATAAGTTTTCATTCGTTCCATCAAAGACTCGTCAACATTATTTGGAACGGACCCGGCAGCCAATGCGTAATCGAGAGCTACTCTTTCTTTATCTGAATACAGAGGGCTGCTTTGATAATCCCAGACGGCAGCCACTTTTTCGTCGGAAATACCATGAATTTTGGCTGCAATGAGAGAGTGCGCCTCGCAATATTGGCAGCCGGCGGCGCGACTGGCGAAATGGGCGAGTAATCGTTTGAAACCTAAATCAACCTCGCCGTCTGGTGCCATGACGGCTTTGGTAAGCACGCCAAAGCCTTTGACGATAGCGGGGCGGCGTTGCATTGTGAGTAAACTGTTTGGAACAAACCCCAATATTTTTTCGAAGATGGCAAAATCTTCGGCTAAATCTGGATTAAGGTCTTTAGAGAGAGGAGAGAGATGTGCCATCGAAGCCTCTTTTTTGTTTATGGTTTTGTGAGAAGGGGTAAATTAACATTTGAAGTTTGGTGGCGCCAAGGGCGAATTTGTCCTCGGAAAAATCAGTGGATTGACTCAACAGGAATGATTTCCAAAAAGTGTGACACTCTTCGTATGATTGTCGTCTGCTTAATCATGTTTTGTTTGATTTTTGATCTCTGAAAATTGCTATTTCACCGCAACCGCCTTAAATTACGTGCAGACAATCGAACTGCCACCCCGATCATATAGTTAAGGACGATAATCAATGACACCTCAAATTATGGGGTTAAAATTGGCTCAAATAATTAAAACCTCCTTAGCAAACGCCCCCTCCGCTAAAACCAAGTGGCTTATCCACGGTACCGGGACCGCCATGTTCCAATACGCTTTACCCTACCTTGAAGGTCAAAACCTGAAAAATATGGAAGTGTTCTTTGCAGCGCCTAGAGACGCGGTTGGCCCCATGCTGCCACAAATGAAAAAGCTGGGCATCAAGCTGCATGATGATGTGATGAAATTTAACAGCCATGACTGGAGTTCGTTAATCAACCGCTGCCAACTAGGCGGCTTCCATGAGAATTTGAAAGCCTATGGAGAGGAGCACAACGATAGACGTGCTGTATTGAGAGAGCAACAGGCTCGAGATGGCAATACGCTTTTAGGATTTGTAAAGAAAACGTATGGGAGTGCCGTAAGCTTCGGCGCCTTTGCGGTTGGCGGGTTTCATTTTGGCGGTGTTATGGGTGCTCTTTCTGGAATTTCTATTGCGGCGGTGCCTGGCTTTCTACAAAAAGCCAAATCCGTACGTAATATGGCGGGCATTATGACGAATGATGCGTCTCTCAACCCCAACATGCACCCCTTTAAAAGCCCAGATGAATTTAATGCGCACGTAAAAACACAACACGGCGGCCATGGTAAAGCCTTTTTGGCGTTGGCTCGACAATTAGTGACCGGTAACAGCGGATGGGGTTAACGTTAGATGCTGTCAAAACTCTTTGAAAAGAAAATACATCAGCCCAATCTTCAAAGTGCACCAGATAAGTCTGTTGACTTATCTGGCAGTGCCCTCACGTTTAAAAATCCTCCTAAAACCACCCCTGCTGACTATAAAGAACTGGGTAACCAATTTGACTTGTATGACTTAACTCAATACGACTCAATGTATGGTCATCTTTTTTTAGAGGTATATTCCAGTAGTTGGATGTTTTACAAGGGGTTGTTGAAAAGTTTTGATTCTGATCGTTGCGGGACCTGCTTTACTGATTTAATGATTTTTAGGCCAGAGACAATTCCTTCACCAAATTTTTCATTCTTTTGTGAAAAAACATTGAGACATTGGGTACACGCAAGAGAAGCCAAACTTTTACAGGAATCCAACGACCAGTATAAAGATGATGAAGAGTATCCCGAGGGGACCCTTAACCATTATTTATATCATATTCCTGAATCTTCAGAAAACTATGAGATAGTAAATTATGCTGGTGCTAATTGGATAGAATTGACCCCTACTTTAGTAAAAGATCTCAATAAAGAAGTACCCAAGCCTAGGAGTCACCTCTATTACATCCCCATTACAGAGCACTGTGTCTTAAATTTGAGTTTCACTTATTCCTCTCAATGCGATTATATTCATCAAAAAATGATTGAATTTAAAGAAGCCTTTATGAATTCGGTAACGTTATCACTTTCTGAAGAATCGTTAAAACAAAAGCGTCGATTTGAATAATTTTTAAATAAATTGAGTTAACGTTAAATATTTTGCTTACATTTCCTTATGCTTATTGAAATAGAGAGCTGATTAATCTGTATGGCGAATAAACACCCCCGTCTTTTGGTGCAGGGGTGTTTATTAAAGTCAGTACAAACTCCCTAATGTCAATACCCCCTAAATTGTGGTGAGCGTTTTTCAATAAAAGCCGACATGCCTTCCTTTTGATCTTCTGTGGCAAATAAGGCATGGAAAATACGTCGTTCAAATAAGATACCGTCTTTTAAACTCATTTCTTGTGCTTGATCAACGGCTTCTTTAGCGGATGTGGTGGCAAATTTGCCATAGCCGGCAATGACACTGGCAGCGGTAATGGCTTCATCCAGTAGCTGTTCAGTTGGGCATACCCGCGATACTAGGCCGGCTTTTTCGGCTTCAAAAGCGGATAAATGTTTTCCTGTTAAAATCATATCCATGGCTTTGGCTTTTCCAACTGCTTTGGTGAGTCGCTGTGTGCCGCCGATGCCTGGTATAACGCCTAAGGTAATTTCTGGTAACCCCATTAAGGCATTTTCAGCGGCAAAGATGATGTCGCACATGAGTGCCAGTTCGCATCCGCCTCCCAATGCAGGTCCACAAATAGCGGCAATTTTGGGGGTGCGTAGTGTGGTGAATTGCTCCCATTTTGAAAAATAATCTTCTTGCACCATCTGGTGGTAGGATTTACTCCGCATTTCTTTTATGTCGGCACCCGCAGAAAATACGGTATCCGACCCGGTAATGATAAAGCACCCCACTTCAGGAGACTGGTCTAATTCTTGTAGTACGCTGACAAGCTCTGATAATAATTGCGTGTTTAGGGCATTGCGTGCTTTAGGGCGATTTAATCGTATGGTGACAACACGATGATTTTTTTCAATAAGGATGGACATGGGTTTTCCCTTTTTAAGAGTGAAAGATTGAATTTCATACTTCATGAATTTGATAAATCATGAATCCCAAATGGCTCCATAGGCGGGTATGCCACGACTCTCCATTCCGTATACAACTTGTTGCGTGAGTTTTTGGTTGGCGATGCAAATAACCGCTTCTGCTTGAAAGCTAACATACGCGGCATAAGCTAATTTCACCATATCGGGTTTGCCTCGCTCTATGGTATCCCAGATAACCGCATTCGGTTGCACTTCCATAATTTCATCGACTAAATTGTCTCCATAGGTGGTGCGTGGTGTGCGTGTTGACCACACTAATAATGAGGGGACTTTTCTGGCCAGTAAGTGGGGCAGGCATGGGCCAATACCGCTGCCGGTAGCGACATAAACGACGCGTTTAAACAGAACTTCAATATTGGCAACCCCGGCGGTGGGAATGCCTTTCACCCAAACGTGAGAAGGGCAGTCGTCGATAAATTTACCTGTCCAGTCTCCTGCACGGGAAATGGTTAACCGAAAACCGGATTCCCCAGGCGCGGGCACATTCGCAAACGAGTGCCACTCCATTAATGGGTTACGGCTAATGGCTGTTGAAGAACCGGCAAAAGGAGTAACGCCATAATTAAATTTGGCCAATACCGCATGAGAGGAAGGGCGCACAACCTCTACCGACACTCTTCGAAGTCTTAACCACGGTAATACAATACTCAATGTAATCAGTGAAAGCATCCAAACGGTAGGGGTGGAAAAAAACGTTGTAAAAAACGAACTGGTTTGAGCTGCATATGATTGAGTTGTGATTAATGAATTCTGAGCGACATCATCATTGAGAGCATAATGATCGAGATGAAAAAAATACGCTTGAGTCCAAAAAAGTAGTAATGCTGTCCAGCCCCCAAAGCGATGACACTTCTCAAAAATATTATGATACTTTGCGCGAAAGCGGGGTAGCGCCGTGAGAACAATACCAATAAGCAAGACCACAATACCATAGCTGGTAATGAGGGTATTAAAGGATACCCCGGGTATGGATTTTGAGTAATTGAGGGTGGCTGAATAGACAAAAATCACAAACCAAATCGTTCCTGATGTTGCGCAACCACTGTGTATGCCACCAAAGTGAAAGACCTTGCCAAGTATCCAGCGAAGGGACAGTGGCCAAGTAGTGGGGGCGCGAGTGGCAAGCCAAAATAATGCATTTATTACATAGTGTTGCCGGATGAGTATGGCAATAAAAAAATTACTGATGATCAATGTGGATAGTATGGGTAGGTTACTGCCTTCGGGTGTCCACCACTTTCCGTAACTTATGCCGTAAATGAGAAAAGCGATATTGATAATCACCGTTAATAGCATCAGTCGCTTGTAATGCTCCATGTGTGGTTTTTTGGTGACTCGCCGAAAAAACGCTTGTTGTGCAGGCAATTGTATATCGAGATCATTGGAAATCATGTTAGATGAGCTCCTCTGAAGGGGTTGGCGAAAGCGTTGATACCCGCTGTAATTTTTCCGCAAAGGAACGTAATTTTCGTTTGTCGACCTTACCTCTATCGGTTAGCGGCAAGGTTTCCATTGTATAAATGTGTTCAGGAATACAATAATAGGGCAGATTTTTTTCTAGCGTTTTTCTTACCTGTTGGCAATCAACATTTGACGGTGTGATAAACGCAACTAATTGATGACTGTTGTATTTTAAGGTGGTCGCTTGAGTGCAATTGGGCGTTGACTCGATTACAGAAGATATGCCGTCAAGTTCTATACGAAACCCTTTGAATTTGACTTGATCGTCGGCGCGACCGAAAAATTCCAATTCCCCGTCTTTTGTCCATCGGGCTAAATCACGAGTTCGAAACATCATTCCATCGTTTAAGAAAGGGTCTGGAGCATATCGCTCATTGGTTAAGGTGGGGTTGTTTAAATAGCCTGCAGAGATGCCTTTCCCCCCTGCCCAAATCTCTCCAATCTCGCCAATTTTGCAGGGGAATTGATCTGCATTCAGTATATAAATGGTATTGTTGGGCGTGGGTTTGCCAATGGTTAATGGTTCACCTGTGCCTGTGTAATGTTGAGCGGTATTGACGATGGTGGTCTCGGTGGGACCACAACAATTATAGAAGGCACACTTTTGACTCCATTTATCGGCTAATGGTTTAGAGCAGGGTTCTCCGGCAACCGCAACTGTTTTTACATGTGTGCATTGTTCTGGATCAATATTGTGAAGGATGGACGGTGTGGCGATGATGACATCGGCATCGTTAGCAACCGCTTGCATGTTGCTCTCTCGAATTAAGAGTGTGGCCCCGTGAGACAGACATCCAAGTATTTCCCATGCCGCCATATCAAATGCAATGTTTAATAATTGAGAGACTTTCATGCCGGGCTTCATGCCTAGGTCACCGGGTTCGGTGAGAAGAATATTGCACACATTTTCATGAGTGACTTTTACGCCATTGGGTTTGCCGGTAGTACCTGAGGTAAATAATATGAAGCAAGGGTCTTTGCTGTTGGTTTTTCCGGTAATATTGCCTGTTATTATCTTTGTTGCCAGAGGATTTGTTGTTGAATGGTTTACCTTGTCAATGCACAGTGTTTTTGTATTTTCAAAATGTTTGATTTTTGAATGGTAGGCAGAAAGTGTGAGAATAACGGATATTTTTGCTTTATCAATGATGTAACGTAATTGATTTTCCGGTGCCAGCTTAACATCCTGTGGTACATATGCAGCTCCTATTTTTAATACTGCCATTATCCCGATGAGCATCGGGATTGATCGTCGTACAAATAATCCCACATAATCGCCAGGGCCTATCCCTTGTGTGGCTAGGTAGGTAGCGAGCAAATCTGCGCGTCGATTTAATTCACCGTAGGTAATTGTGTCTTTTTTATGAATGGCTGCAATAGCGTTCGGTGTAGTGCGCGCATAAAATTCAAAAGCGTGATGTATGCAGGTTGTTGGGAGTTCGCAAATCGGGCCTGCGGCAAATTTTTTAAAGAGATATTTGTCGTGAGTGGAAAGATGATTAAAAGAATCAATATGGCCAAAGGCTATATGATTTTTATCAGTGTGTTTTTCGTAAGTGAAGAGAGCTGGATCTGACATTGTGTTCTCCTTTTGTGAAGGGGTTGTTTAAGGAGAATATCCATTTCGCACATCTCAATAGTTTATTTTTATGGGTGTGATAAATTTTTACTGTTTGAAAAAAATTTACAGATTAATTTTCACGAAAGTATCACAAGTGATAAGGAGTTTGTCGCGATTTGGTACAGATTGGGGCGTGGGTTTTTGGCGTAATTTTTAATTGATTTAAAATAATTCAGTGATTTTGATGCCGATTCTTTTGATGGTGTTATCTGTGTTTTATATGTTGGGTTTTTATTGTTGGGTGAGTTTGGCGTTGTTTAAAATATTTATGGCAGGTTTTAATTCATTTGAATATTTTTTCCATGCGCGAATGGCATTCTTATAGAGGGGTTTTCTTACCTGGACGGCACTGGCGGTAGAGACAGGTTGTTGATTTTTTTCAAAATCAAGGCATTGCTCTTGCCATGGGAGTTGTAAAAACTGGGTAATAGCTTTGATGTGCTTTTCAGGTGCTTGTACGAGATTTTCATATTCGATTGTGGTTACTTGATGCTCTGGGATGATATTTTGCCAGTGTGATATTAGGTCTCGGAAGGCAGTGATGTATTTTGCGCAATCTGTGATGTCATATGAGTAATTATAGTAAGAAAAATTTACCGAAAAGAGTTGTTTGAAATTTCCTAAACAGACATCCAAAGGATCACGCAGCATAATCAGTATTTTTGCTTCTGGCCATGTTTTGGCAATGAGGTCGGCATTAAAAAAATTCAGTGGCAGTTTGTCGATAAAATATTGGCATGATGGGGGTAGGTTGCTGATGTGGTGTTGTATTCGGCGATAATATTCGTTTCTTAGTTTTTCTGGTGGCAACGATTGTGAGGCAAAAATGGTTGCCTCATCCATCACGACCGATGAAGGGGTTTGGCTTAGTGTTTTTACCGCGATGGGGAAATCCTGCAGTTCACCAAAACTTTCAATACGCTCATGATTACTGAGCATACGCTCTAGTAATGTGGTGCCACTGCGTGGTAAACCAATAATAAACAGTGGGATCGGGCCATTGTTTTGGGGTGATGATGTCTTTACAAGGTGAGAACCTGATATGGGTGTCATCAATGAGGGGGTTCTTTTTTTTACAGCATTGAATAGCGCGATATCTTGATGAATGTGATAAGGCAGTGTTTTTCGTTTTTCATCATTGCCTGTTTTCCACCAATAAAAGGCTTTTGAAAATTGATGTAATGCTTCAAATTCACGAGCCAGAGAGTGGCATAAATGTAAGTGTGCATCACTTGACGTTTCAAAAGAGGGTAAGACACACTGAATTTTATCGATGAGGTGGTTATCTTGTGTCGCTTTGCGAAGTTCTGTAATTGGAAGATAGGCTTTATAGAAAGTGGGTGTGTGTTCAATAATGTGCTGGAAATGGTGAATAGCACTATTGAAGTTTCCCAAAAAGCGCTCGTTACTTCCTAAATTATACCGATATTCACTGTTCTCTGGGCACATGGTTACCGCATGGAAAAAATACGGGTGTGCTTCATTGTGCTGATTTAATCGACTTAGTAACACACCGAGAGTATCGCTCTGCCATCCGTTTAAGTCGTTCAGGGAAACATTTTGAATGAGGGTTTGGCATACCGCTTTAGCGTCTGTATTGAGATTGAGTAAAGTGTAAAGGCGGGCAAGTTGCAAAGCATAATCGGCGTTGTTCGGGTGATTACGACACGCGACGGTTAGCAAGGTTTTGGCTTTTTTGAACTCACGCCTTTCCATGGCATTCATTGCCAGTAAAAAGTGCGCTTGACTATTATTGGAGTCTTGTTTGAGTGCTTTTAAGCAAAGTTCATGGGCGAGACGGTAGTCTTTTTCATGTAAAGCTTGCTCGGCATTTTCTAATAATTGTTGAGTAATCAGTGCGCTCATAGAAAGGGGTGTGGGTAATTCATTTAGAGTAAACATACACAACCTCTGTCTTTGTGACCACCTTTTTACTGTGGTAGCGGAGAAGTCGGTTGGTGTAGGCGGGCTGAGTTTGCCGAATAAAAAAGCGACGCTAAGCGTCGCTATCGCCAATGTGTTTACTTTTCTTTTACTAGAAGCTGTAATTCACTGCTAAGCCAATCGTGCGTGGTGTAGTGACGTACTGGCCGTAAGAACGAAGATTAAATCCATTGACATCACGGATGAAGGAGCGATCTGCTCGTACGGCTGTAACCGCGTATTTATTCGTCAGATTGTTGATGAATAGGCGGGCTTCCCATCGATCATTGGTAGAAATGGCCGCCGAGAGGTTGTGTAACGTATAACCGGGCACCACTTCACCTGAGTTGTCATTGCCTCTCGCGCCAACGGAGGTGTATACGTCTCCGGTATAGGTGCCGAGATAATTGATGTTTAAGCTGTAATTATCAAAAATTGAGGTGTTATAGTCGACAGACAATGAGGCAGATTGGTCTGGTGAGCCCGGCAAGGTATCTCCAGAAAGCGCATCATCGTTACGGACTAAACCTGGTGCATCTTCACTTAAAAAGGCATCGTTATAGGCATAATTGGCATTGATTACCCATTGCTCATTGACGTAATACGTTGCTGATAGCTCAAGGCCTCGTGAAGTCGCTGAACCGCCATTAATGGTGATGGGCAATGAGCCATTTTCGGTTGCACTGGGTACTTGAACCTGATCCCAGTCGGTGTGATAAATCGAGCCATTAACAACCAGACTACCTTCTAACCATGTGCTGCGTACACCGATTTCTTTATTTAATGTTGTATCGGGCGAGTAGGCGACTTCATTGGGTAATGCGCATAAATTTTGCTCGGCATCATTTTCGTCTCCCGTACAGGCCGGTACACCATTAATACCTCCTATGCGGTAACCTTCACTGACTGTGACATACACCATTACATCGTCTGTAGCGCGGTAGGAAAGGTTTCCTTTAAATAATGAGCCGCTGTCTTCAGTATCAATGGTGGTGAGGTCGGGGGCGATAACACCGTCATCGACACCGCCAAATACGGTATTAAATAAAGGTAAATCAAAACCTTGGGTGACTTCGTCTTCATAGTCGTAAACACGAGCGCCAAAGGTAAACGTAAACGGGCCAGTTTCGTAACTGATTTCACCAAAAAAGGCGCGTTCAGTCAGCTCCTCGAAAAATTCACTGTAGTATTCGAGGTCGTCTGTACGATTGATGTCGGCTTGATCGGTTTCAATTAACCAGGTGTCGAAGCCTGGGGTGAATTCAGAACTGTATTGTTCTGCTTCTAAATGGTTGTAATACACTCCGGTAATCCATTGGATGGGGCCGGAGTGATTAGAGACAAGACGAATCTCTTGGTTGAGCGTTTCAGTAGTTTCATCTTCACGAGTAAAGGCGGAGAACGACGGAAAGTTTTCGTAACCGTATTCGAAATCCAGCAATAAGTCGGTTTGATCTCGTTGCCCCCCTTGCTCATTTTTTGACACGCCTGTAGCGGAGGTTAGGCTTGCAAAGCCCAGATCAATATTGACATCTAATGTGGTGAGTTTGTCTTCAATCAGGTTGGGCTCTTCGTAACGTAGTGCAGACTCGTAATCGTCAAGATCAACGAGGTTTGCCATGGCATCTTGATGAACAAGACTGCGACCTTCTGCATCTAATTCTTGATGCCAGTAAGTCAGTGTGGCGTCAATGATGTCGTTGGGTGCCCAACGTGCAGCAAGACGAGCTGTTAAGGTTTCTTCGCCATTGGCATCTTCAATTTGTCGTAAATTATTACGCACATCTGTGGTGTTGCTAAAGTCGGGCTGGGGGTTGGATACGCCGCCTTCACGAACCACATAATTGTAATCAATAAAGCCTGAATCTTCTAAGCGTTGCACCGAGGCCCTCAGGGCAAACGTATCATTAATGGGTACGTTTATGGCTGTGCCGGTAATATAGCTTAAATCACTGGCTTCACTATTTTGTGAAAATTCTCCCCAAACATCTGCACTGAAGTTGTCAAATTGGGGTTTATTGGGTATGTATCGTATCGCTCCAGCTAAGGTTCCAGCTCCGTATAATGTACCTTGGGGGCCGATCAACGCTTCAACACGTTCTAGGTCAAAGGTACGAATATTGACATAGACAGGGGTTTCCCCCAGATAGGTGGCTACGCTGGTTTTGAATGTGCCACTCATACCGGGACCGGTTGAGCCTGTGTTTAACCCTCTTACAATAATATTGTTGCCTGACCCTCGTGCCCCTTGATCAACGAATGCCATACCAGGAATTGTGCGAGCAATATCATTTAGGTTATTCAGCCCTTGTTTTTCAATAGTATCGCCACTCAGTGCAGAGATATTAAAAGGGATATCTTGAATGCTGGTGCTGCGACGTGTGGCTGTCACCACCACTTCTTCAATGCCGTTTGCCTGTTGCGCCATGGCACTTTCACTGGCGGAGAAAGCGATAAATGGGCAATTTATTAAGGCAATGTAAGTTGCTATTTTTTTTCGTGTGAATGCTCCGCAAGACCCTTTCATGGATGACAAATTCTCCGTCTTTAAATAAGTGATCTGAACACAAAGAGATTTAGGTGGGCTGGTTGATTTATATTCTGTCTGTCGTTGTACCGATATTGTCTATGAGCTAATACCAGCAGCCTAAATCATTTTTCATTGGATGCTCAGCAAAATAAGTGCCATAAAAACAAATGACTTATTTGAGGCAGAGAAAAAAATAATTGGTGTAAAAAGCCTAAAATTTGAAATAATCTGCAAGTGTTTGTGCGATTTAGTCAATTTATGAGGCTTTTACGTGCGTTGTAGAGTTTGTGTGACTCAAATTGGTGCTTAAGAGTAATAGAATTTCGGGTGCGGGCTAATGGGGTGTGATTGTGATTTAGCCTATAAAATAGGCTAAATTTATCGAGTTGAGCGTCCATGCTTAATTTCGATTGAGAGTGTTGTGAGTTGAGAGCGTTGTGTGGGGTGGCGCGTAGTGTAATCTTTTCACCTTGGCCACTCTCATCTTGGTCACTCTCTTTATAATTAATATCGAAAACGCTCAATGTATTTTGTCAATTGGCCTCCCACTTCTACGAGATTGGTGGTGGAAGTTTTCAGTTCCTGCATATTTTCGGTAAGCGTATGGGCGCCGGTGCTGATTTCCTCAATTAAACCTTTCACATCCATCGTAACGGAAGATTGTTCTTCGGTGGCGCTGGCCACTAGGTGATTCATTGAGGCAATGGTTTGCATACTGGAGGTGATCTTGTCTAATGATTTATCAGCTTCTTCAGCAGAGTGAATAGTGTCAGTAACTAAACGAGTGCTTTCTTTTGTGGATTGGACCGAGGCCTCTGCCTTGTGTTGAAGCTCATAAATAATTTGCTCAATTTCGGTGGTGGAATCGTGGGTTTTTTGGGCAAGGGCACGAACTTCATCGGCCACTACGGCAAAGCCTCGTCCAGACTCTCCTGCTCGGGCAGATTCTATAGCGGCGTTGAGAGCCAATAAGTTGGTTTGTTCTGCAATACTTTTGATGACGACCAATACAGTACCAATATTATTGCTTGAGGTTTTTAATTCGTTAACGACTTGTTCAGTGTTTTCTAAGTTGGTCACGAGCTTTTCAACTTGAGACATGTTGGATTTGATGCTTGATTGGCTTAATTTTGAAAGTTCACTGGCATTTTGTGTATTTTCTGATGTTTCTTCAGCGTTACGTGCAATCTCTTGTGTTGACTCGGCAAGTTGTCGAATATTTTCTAGTGATGTATCTGTCATTGTCAGCTGTTGTTTACAGCTGTGTGATGAGGATTGGCAAATGTTGTCTACTTGTTGTGAGACGCCTGATAGGTTTTCTACAGCTTGAGCCAATTCGGTAATAATGCTCTGTACGGTTTTAATAAATTCATTAAAATTGTTGGCAAGGGTACTGAACTCATCATTACTGGTAGCGGGAATTCTAGCAGTGAGGTCACCACCACCCTGGGCAATATCGTAG
Source organism: Marinibactrum halimedae (assembly GCF_021234875.1). GTDB lineage: Bacteria > Pseudomonadota > Gammaproteobacteria > Pseudomonadales > Cellvibrionaceae > Marinibactrum > Marinibactrum halimedae. The sequence continues at coordinate 36,975 of NZ_JAJQVM010000007.1, forward strand.
ACGATGGCATTTAATTGCTGTAAAGGATGTGTGACAAGACGGTTTAAGCCCAGTGTAATAAACAAAATAATGCAGCCTAACGCGACAGAGACAGTAATAATTTTATCCAGTAATAAAAAATTTAATGTGTCGTTCATGTAGTCGTGGCTGAGGCTGAGCTCGACACGGCCAACCGGTCTCTTTTCCCATTCTAGATTAACGGTGACTACTTCATGGGTTTCAAAATTTTCAGCCTGATTTGTAGCGAGTATTTCATCACGATGGTCATACACAGTAATGCCGGATAAAGGCTCAACAGAATCAAAGGAGAGCGTTGTTTGCTCAATGATAGCGGTGTCATACACGAAAACGGGCTCTTGTAGAATCACGCCCAATTGTTGCATTAAGGCCTGCTTTTGTTGCTCGTATTGAGAAAGTTGATCTGATTTCGCAAGGCTGTAGGATATAGCGGTTACCCCCGTCATGACGATAAACGTTGCAGCCAGGATAACGGCCATCATTTTCATTGCAATTGAATTCATAATTTCACATTTCCTAACGGTCGTTGATTCTCAACTGTGCGGTGTCCATTTTTATAACTGAGAGGCCTAGTGTGTTGTTTTTTCTTGTAGTGAAGGGGGGAGCAATGTCCGGTTATCGTTCATTGGGTCGAACCAGTATTCAGGTGGAATATTTTTAACTTCTTGACTTAAAAACGGGTTGTTTAAATCAATAATAATCCGATCTCGTAAATGAGAGAGTTCTAATGCATTCTTTACTTTTTTATCTTGAAAAAATAACGTGTCAAAGGTGCCATCTTTTTTCATTTCTTGAAACACTTGGGTGATATGATCAGACAATTCTGTATTGTCTTTCTTAACAAAAAATAAGAATGGCATGGTGTAACGAAGTAATACATGGGTATCCACTGTTAAATTATATTGATTCTCTCGTTCTATTTCTGACCATGGTTCGAAAATGGCTCTAGGGAAATAGTCGCATCGGTCAGCCGACAGCATTTTGAATAAGTTGGGATACTTCAAACTTTTTGCCACTAAGATATTGTTTGCTTCTAAAATGGGGGTGTCTGCCCATAACTTGCCTTGGCATGCCACATAGTGCAAAAAGTCGTCTTTATGGGTGATGTGGGAAAATTTATGTTTATCATTCTGGTTAATAATGGCCAAGCGCATCCCTAATGTACCTTGATAGATAGGTATGTAAATGGCCTGGAAGTCAGTTTCATAATCTTTGGATGTTGCCGTCCACATAATATCCAGTGCCCCAGCATTGATGTCAGCCAAGGTTTGAGAAAATGAAGCCTCTCCTTTGTCGCCATAAGCAAACTCAATGGTGTCAAAGCGATCACTACGTTGAATGAATTCATTTAACAGCATGTATGGCAGGTCTTTTGAATTGGTAGCTTTGCCAGGGATCATTAGGGGCGTTGACCATGCAGAATGAGCAGCAGAAAAAAGCACTACAAAAAACGCAAAAATAAATAAGTTGAAGGGGGGGGATGATATTCTCATTGTCATCTTGTCACTTGAAAAGAAAATGTTTTTTAGCGCAAGCATGAAAATAATAGCGTTTGTAATCTTGGATGCTAGTGTTGTGGGTGCTAGTGTTGTGTAAGTAGCGGCCTTGCTTTGTGTTTTTTGATACATCTTTACGGTAATGATCCATTTATCGGTTTTAGTTGGTGTGCAAAATTGGAAATTATTCGCCTGCATTTTTAGTGCATTTGTAACGAAAGCTGTTGATGTGGAGGCCGTAGAAATAAAGTCGCCTAAATCAACATTGGTTTGATTTATAAGTGTTTGAATAATTGGGTGCAACCTTTATTTTTATGTAAACGTTTTCATTTTAATGTATGAGAGTTTGTAGAAACCGTTAGGCTGTTCTTTCAAAACTTTTCAAGAAAAAGGTAATAAAAATAGTAATGACTTTATAGAAAGCCTTTTCTAAGGGGGGAGTTAAAGGCACATCCATGTGCTTGTTACGAGTGTCTATTTTTGTAAATCTTTACCAGCTAACACCAAATGCTTCATCTTGCTAAGCAATAAGGTTTAGTTATGTAAAGTTGGAGGCAAGAGTCACTTAATTAGAAATTCGAACATTGCTGACGGTAACGCTATTGGTTGTAGCGCCGCTGTCTTTGTCGTTGGCAATAACAAAGCTCATACCCGTACCCGTGTAGTATTCACCAACAGGAATACTGATGGTTTGTGTGCCACCGTTATAGTTGAAATCTCTAATTCCCCAATTTTGTGTTCCGGTTAATTGGAAAATACGATTTGAACTGGCGCCGCTGTCGGCATCAAAGCCCACCCCTTGAATTTCGCCGCTGCTGCCGCTAGTACTGAAGTCAAAGGTAATGACGGTATTCGCTGTCACTTCGAATTCTTCATCAGTAATGCGCCATTCGTTACCGGTAAGGGTAATGGTGCAGCCACCGTTAGATACTTCTGCTGATCCGGGTGATGAGTTGGAATAATTATCAGAAGTATTGGTGAAGTTAATAGAGCAATCAGAAGGATCAATCACGCTTACTGTGACAGTTTCTGTTACGGTATCGGTTTCGTTTTCACTGTTTGTGACGGTGAGAGAAACGTCATAGCTACCGGCAGATGCATAAGTGTATACCGGGTTTTGTAAGCTGGAAGTATTGCCATCGCCAAAGCTCCAATTCCAACTGCGAATTTCTCCAGAAGGTGTGCTACTGGTATCGCTGAAGGAGACAGAAAGCTCGGTGGCGGAATAGTTGAAAGAGGCGTTAAGTTCTGCACCAAGGGCGGCTTCGACGGCAGCTTCGGCGTTAATGATGCCATAACCAAAGAAGCGATCTGGGTTGGAGGCTCTGTCTGCGGTATTACGCAAAATATCACGAACTTGTGCGGCAGATAGGTCTGGGTTGGCTTGTAAAACCAGAGCGGCTACGCCTGCCGTTAATGGACAAGAAAAAGAGGTGCCGTTAACGCTGCTATAGCGAGTGTTGGAGCTGGCACTGGCGACACGAACACTGGACCCCATGGCCATCACGTCGGGTTTAATTCGCCCATCGGCAGACAAGCCTACAGAACTGAATGAAGAACGAGAACCGGATGAGGTGACGGCACCCACCGCTAAAACAAAGTGCCCGTCTGACGGTGCACCTAAGGTATTTTGAGAGGAATTACCGCTGTTGCCGGCTGAGTTAATCACAACAATACCGTTCTCGGCGGCGTTGTCGGCACAGATGGTGACAATGGCCGTATCGCCGTCCATATCGGAAGGTGAATAGTCGCCGCCACGATCAAAATCATTGTACCCTAGTGAACTGGTAATAATGTCCGCACCATTTTCTTCAGCCCATTCGGCGGCGGCACACCAGTTATCTTCCTCTATATGCAATTCTGATTCAGTATTTTCGGTTTTCGCCAAATAATAAGTAGCGCGATACGCCGGTCCAATTAAATCTCCGGGACTATAGCCGCCAACCGTACTGAGAGTGTTGGTACCATGGCTTCCTGTACCCATGCCGCCGTCACCGACGTCGCTGTCTCCATTCACAAAATCCCAGGTGCCGGCAATATTTATTTCGTCAAAAGCCTCATGGGTTAATCGATTAAAACCAGAATCAAAGATGGCAATCACCACACCTGAGCCATCGTAACCCATGTCATGAACTGCGGGCACATTAATTTGATTGACCTGAGTAAATGAGTTGCCATAGTCGAGCATATTCACTTGTGTTGGTGCCAATAATTCATTCAGTGAGGGCACCAGTATGGAAGGAGAGTCTACCGGGTCAGGTTTGCGCTTGAGGGTTTTGACGCGTGTAATTTCTTTAATGAAAGGTAATGAGGTTAATTCACTTAATTCAGCCGGTGTGGCCTCGACAGAGATGGCATTTAAACTTTTTAAAACATGTCGAACGGTGGAAACTTTCGATGTGATGGTATCAAGGTATTTTGCATCCACAGGAATATCGGATTCATCTACTACATTATCCGCACCTCGGTTGATCATTCTTCGGTGCAAGGCGCGTTGAGAAAGTGCACTTTTGGCTTCTAATAGTTTTTTATCGATATTGCTGCCTTTGTCCTTAAGGTAAATAAAGGCAGCTACTTTTTCGTGGGCTTCTTCACTGGCTGCCATCGCCTCAAGTTGCTTTGATAAAACGTTTGGTGTGGTTTGTGCCAAAGCGTTTAAAGAAAAGGCAGTTGCCAATACTAAAACACCGCTTGCCAATGTTGTTTTTTTCATTGTTAGCATTGATATTTTCTCCGTTGATTAGGAAGCTCAGGCCGTTAATGAATAACGTTTGATTATGGGTTTGCCTGAGGGGTGGTGATCAGCAAAACGTGTACCAAATAAAAAATGGTTTTTTTATTAGAATTTTTATTGAATATAAGTTTTTAAAAGAAACGGTTGTCGCTTCAGGTTTGGTAAAAATAATAATGATGAGTTGTGCGCCTAGTTTCAATTTTATAATAAGTTGATTAGGCGGTGCTAAGTGTAGAGTGATTTTTGTTGTTGAGAAAGCAAGCTTGTGAAATTTAATTTTTCTTGAAGTGGTTCTAAGTTGCCTTTTAATTAGAAGGGGATTACCAATATTTTTAAATGGAGTTAAAAAGATAAGGAAGGATAAAAGTTAAAAGATCATTTAATGATCTAATTGTTTTTATGTGCAAGCTTTCACCCCAAGCGTTAGACACCTATAATGCGTCGTATATTGTTTGTTGGTTTATAGGGTGTTATCAGACGTCAGTATGTCAAGTTCGCTTCAAATTCTTAAAGGGCCGGGTTGGGTTTATTGTGTACTCAGTGGGCTAACCGGGCTGGTGGGTGCTTTTGTTCACCCGGTAATGAGTTTTTTTCTGGTAGAAGGGCTGAATGTCCAACCGATTTGGATTGGTGTGTACACCATTTCAGTCACGCTTGCGGGTATGGGGGTCAGTCAGTGGCTCGGAGCGCTGGCCGATAGAGGTGTGAGTGCGCGTAAGTTGTACATGGCAGCCATTTTCGCTATGTCCATTGCATTACTGCTATTTTCCGTTGTTCGATCTTTTCTATGGGTGTGGTTGGCGGGTATTACCTTTATGGCGATCGCCGCTGCGGCCACACCGCAAATGCTCACCTTGGGGCGGCAATGGGTTGGTGAACAAAAGCAGATTAATATTGCGCAATTTAATGCGTTAGTGCGTGCGGCAATTTCTATGGCATGGATTGCGGGGCCTCCTCTGGCGTTTGGTTTGGTGGCGTGGTTCGGATTTTCCGGTTCTTTTCTTGCCGGTTTTATAGTGGCGTTGATGGCGGCGGGTTTTGTTTGGTGGCGTATTCCAGAGCACAAGAAGGGTTCTTCTAACTCAATATCGAAAGAGCAGGCGACAACGGTATCGTCGTCGTTTTGGTTGTTGGGTGCAGTCATGTTTTTTGGTTCCATGGGCAACATTATGTACTCCTCCTCTCTGCCTTTATACACCGTCAAAGAACTTGGTTTACCTACTTACTTACCTGGGTTGTGTATGGGGTTGGTGGCAGGGCTGGAAATTATGGTGATGGTGAATGTGGGCCGATTAACGGTGCATTTTTCACCACAACGTTTAATGGCCTTTGGGTTTTTCTGTGCGATTACCTTTTATGGGCTGATTTTTTATGCAACCCAGCCATGGGAATTTTTAGCGTTACAGGGGTTAAACGCCATTTTTTATGGGTTGTATGCGGGCTTAGGCCTAACCATTATGCAGGCTCAATTACCGAAACGTATTGGTTTTACTTCCTCTTTTTATTCCAATGCCATGAAATTTGGTATGGCAGGGGGCACGACGGGCGCCGGAATTATTGCTCAATATTCAAGCTTTCATTTTGCCAGCCTAGGATCGTTTAGTGCCGCATTGTGTGGGCTAATGGCATTGGTCGGGTTTGTGTTGTTGAAGAAGCGAGAAAGTCAGATTATGGAGTAATTAATGTTAATTGATTTAATCCATCTGAGTCCTCTTGCGTAATAAACCTAAACCAAGAGGACCTTATAATGTTTTCACTATTTAAGACAGACCCAACCAAAAAGCTTAAGAAAGCCTATTCGGCAAAGCTCGAACAGGCGATGCAGGCACAGCGTAATGGTGATATCAGAACTTACTCTCAGCTAACCTATGAGGCTGAAGAGATTGATAAAAAAATTCAGGAGATTGAACAGTCTAAAAGGCAGTAGTGGGAAGTATTCATACTGCCCACCTAATTAAAGGGATAAAAAATTAAGCCGACTTGGAAAACCTCAGTGACCCTGCTCAGCTTGCTCGAACCATTGAATCACTTGTTTGAGGTAAGCTTGCCCGTATTTAGCAGAAAATTCTTTTGTGTGTGAATCGTTCGAGTTGCGAAGTGCTGCAATTCGTTTGCGAGCGTAGTCTGGAGTCAGGTCAATATTACAGCGTTTTGTTAAAGCATGGCGCCATTCTTCGTAACTTTGAAAGTAAAAGTTATGATCATTCATTATGGTTTAATCCTCTCTGCTAATTGTTCAATACGCTTTAAAGTTAAAAGATTGTGAGAAGAGCAGTTCAAGAAGAGCAGCTATAGTGCGATATTCCTCCGGCCTGAAAAAATTCAGGTGGTCGTAAATGATAGTACTTTTCTTCGATTTCTTTTGATTGCTCTTCAAAAGGTTCGGTTAGTACAGTTTGTAATTCATGCATCAGTGTAAAATCCCCTTTCATGGCTTGTTGGTACGCAGGCACCACTAGCCACTCTCGCCATATGTATTTGGGGTTAACTTTTTTCATTTTATTTGAGACAAGCTCAATGCCTTGGTCAGTATTTATCTGAGTTCGCCATGTTTGCAGCCACTGAGACCACTGCTCTTGTAATTCACTTGAGGGGGTTCTGTAAAAGCTCTTTTGTACCCCTTTGATGTCATCGGGAATATGAGATAACTGCCTAAAGAAAATGGTGTAATCAACGGATGTTTGAACCATTAATTTTAATAATTGAAGCAGTAACTCAGAATCCAATACGTCAAGACCCAGTTTGGCTGCCCACATTTCTTCGATTTTTTCTTCCATTAAAGCGGAAAAACCATATCGGATTTCATTAAATTGTGTTTCTGCGTCTGCATCATTGACCAGTAACGGTGCTAATGTGGTACAAAATGTCTCGAAATTTTTCTCGGCGGCTAAGGGTTGATTAAGAAAAGAAAAATGCCGTCCACCGCCGGTCCATGGTTGAAAAACAGGATCGAAACGTTCGCAGAAACCAAAAGGGCCGTAGTCCAGTGTAAAACCTCCTGCTGCGCAATTATCACTATTAAAATTGCCTTGGCAGTAACCGACACGAAGCCAATCTGCAACCAGTGAGGTGAGTCGGTGGCGAAAGGCGCCGGCTAGCGCCACGAGTTTATTGGCCGTTGATGCTTCTTTATTTATGTCATGCTGATACTCTCGGTCAATCAAATGTAGCAGAAGCATCTCCAGTTCTTCTTGGGCTTTGGCGTGCGCATTATTGCGAACCCGGCGACTAAATAACTCTAATTGACCTACGCGCAGAAATGACGGTGCAACACGGGTTGAGATGGCAACGGGCTCGGATACCAACACATCGGGATCAGTAGAGTGTGAATCGTCACTGTACCAAGGGCGATTTACCCTCTCGGATTGGGAAGCAAAAAGGCACAAAGATCGAGATGTCGGCACGCCCAGTGCGTGCATATGCTCTTGTGCTAAAAACTCTCTAATACTAGAGCGTAATACCGCACGGCCATCGGCACCTCGGCAGTAGGGGGTTCGCCCCCCGCCTTTTAATTGCATTTCCCAGCGTTGGCCATTTATGACCGCTTCCAATACTGAAATGGCACGGCCATCTCCATAGCCATTCCCCGTTTGAAAAGGGCATTGCTCGGTATATTCGTTACCAAAAATAGAAAGCGCATAGCCGGTGGCCCAACCGGTTTGTCGCATGGGTTCAGGTACGTGAGAAACATCGCCTGAAAAGAGTCGAATAAAGTCCTCGGTGAGCGCCAAGCTGTCATCGAATGCCAAGGTTTGGAATAGGGCTTTGCTATGGGCAACATAGACAGGGTTGCGGATGGGGGTTGGCTTTACCGGTACGTAATGCCCGGAAAAAACCTGTCTTGGCTCGTGATCTTCGCCATTTGTGGTGGCTTGGGGGTCACTGTTGAGAGACTCCATTAGGGAATAGTCCGCTAACTGGGCGAGATCCTTGAGTGTGATTGTGGTTGCTGAAGTCTCTTTTTGGTGGTGTTTATTCATGGCACTGGGTAACCGTATTGAGCCGAGCCTGTTTACACTAATCCGTTTTCAATTACGTCGTTCAGCAATTACGTCGTTCAGCGATTGAGGCAAAGTGAGTGATAAGTGACTTTTATTATGACGTTTCTTAAGATCATGGTCTAACTTGAGCTACGGGCCATCTGCGTGTAATGTACGACCCCTCTTGTTTTGGGTGTTTTCATGTTGCTATCGCAGGTTTTAGCGCAATGATAGAACAAATAATCACCAAAAAACCAATTAACGCTGCTGTAGAGGTGTGTACGTACGTTACGTCGGTTCATTCCTAGACAGTCCATTTCTCTGTTCTTTCAGCGGGTCACTTAGCTTAAGTCGGGGAAGTCAACGTAGAGTAAGGAGTCATCCATAATGCGGATTATTCTTTTGGGCGCGCCAGGCGCGGGCAAAGGCACGCAAGCGAAGTTAATTACGGAACACTACGGTATTCCTCAAATTTCCACCGGCGATATGTTGCGTGCAGCCGTTAAAGCAGGCACACCCTTAGGATTACAAGTGAAAGACATCATGGATTCTGGGGCATTGGTATCGGATGAGTTGATCATTGCCTTGGTCAAAGAGCGTATCTCTGAATCGGATTGTGCTAAAGGCTTCTTATTTGATGGTTTCCCAAGAACCATTCCTCAGGCAGAAGCATTGCTTGAGGCCAATGTTGATATTGATCGTGTCTTAGAAATTCACGTCGATGACGAAACCATTGTCTCTCGCATGAGTGGTCGCCGTGTGCATGAAGGATCTGGTCGTGTGTACCACATTGAGCACAACCCTCCTAAGCAAGACGGGGTGGACGATGAGACCGGTGAGCCGTTGATTCAACGTGAAGACGATGCACCAGAAACGGTTCGTAAGCGTTTAGCGTTGTATCATGAGCAAACCGAGCCGCTGGTTGATTTCTATTCAAAAATGAGCGCTTCTGCTGACAGCAAAACTCAATTCGCAAAAGTGGAAGGGGTTGGCGATGTTGGTGAAATTAAAGAGCGAGTATTTTCTGCCCTAAACGGTTAAGCAGAAAACAAAAAAAGGCCTTCGGGCCTTTTTTTATGTCTGAATGCTTCGCTCACTTTGCGTCTTGTAGTAAATTTCTTCACGTTTTTCATTTACCTATTTATTCAACTATTTATTCACGAATTGGTGATTGTACTTTCATGGCCAACATTCTTGCTCTGGATACTTCCGGAGAATCTTGCACTGTCGCACTGCGTATTGAGTCGAATCTGTTTTATCGTCGCTCTGATGAGGCGCGCCAACACACCAAGTTATTATTGCCATTGGTGGATGAGCTGTTATCGGAAGCGGGCGTGTCTTTAAATGACTTGGATGCCATCGCGTTTGGTTGTGGCCCGGGTTCGTTTACCGGTTTGCGTATTTGTCTTGGTGTGGTGCAGGGGCTGGCGTTTGGTTGTGGCTGTAAAGTCATTCCGGTTTCTACTCTGATGGCGATGGCACAAGGAGCGTCTCGTGAGGGGGTTGCTGAGGTAGGGCAAACGGTGGTGGCGGCATTAGACGCACGCATGAGTGAAATTTATACCGGTATCTATCGCATCACCGATACGATTCCTAAGTTAGCAGCGGGTACACAAGAATGTGTTTCTCCTCCGGCTGAGGTGGCTTTGGATGATTTTTCTGGGGTTATTGGTGTGGGCTCTGGTTGGTCGTACTCTGAGCTGTCCCGTGAACAAGCGGTAACGGTTAAAGAATCCCTATTGCCGGATGCAGCCGATATTATCGTAGTTGCCGAAGAAATGTGGCAGCAGGGGCTGGCACAGGATGTGATGTCGGTTGAGCCGGTGTATTTGCGCAATGAGGTCACGTGGAAGAAGCGTGAGAGAATTCGCGCACAATAGTTTTTATTTACGTATATTCCTTATCGAAGTATTTCGTCAGAGTTTTTCAGTGTTTTAGCGCTAACGTTTTAGTATTCAAACCAAGGTGTTGAAATGAAGTACTTCAATAACGTTCTTCGATGTGGTGCTGTAATGCAGTGCTTGGTGATGAGACTGTAAACTCGCTCCTCTCGAAGTCATTTTTACTGTCCTTTCTTACACTTGCACAAGGAATCTTGCCTGTGGATCTTCTGCAAATCATTATTTTGGCATTATTGCAGGGTATTACTGAATTTTTACCCATTTCCAGTTCCGCACATTTAATTTTACCTAAAGAGCTGCTTGGTTGGCCGGATCAAGGTTTAGCTTTTGATGTGGCGGTCCATTTTGGTTCGTTGTTAGCCGTGCTGTTGTATTTTCGTAAAGACGTCTTGCAAATGATTCAAGCGTGGTTTGGCCATGTCAGTGGAAAGGGGGTGACACCAGACAGTCGTTTGGCATGGATGATTGTCGTTGCCACCATTCCTGCGGGTTTGGCGGGGTTAATCTTCAGTGATTTTATTGAAGAGAACCTACGTTCAAGCCTCGTGATTGCCGCTACTACTATTATTTTTGGGTTGTTGTTGGCTGTGGCAGATCGAAAAAAACAGCTCACTAATACCATTTACGATATCGGCATTGCTTCTGCACTTATTATCGGTGTTGCTCAAGCCATGGCGTTGGTTCCGGGAACCTCTCGATCGGGTATCACCATTACCGCCGCGTTATTTTTAGGCATCTGTCGCTCCGATGCGGCTCGGTTTTCATTCTTTATGTCTATTCCCATTATCGTGCTCAGTGCTCTATTCAAAACCGTAGAGATGCTTCAAGAAGAGACCATCTTGTGGGTGGATATTGCCATTGGAACAGTGGTGTCTGGGGTGAGCGCCTATTTGTGCATCCACTGGTTCCTCAAATTTATTGAGGCCATTGGCATGATGCCATTTGTGATTTATCGGCTTGTGCTTGGTGGTGTCTTAATTGGCATGATGTGGGTGTAGTTCGGGTTTGGTGATCCAAAATGGATAGTAAGAAACCAAACATGAAGTCAGAAACCAGCGAAAAAAGAAAAGATAAGGAGAGACGCGCATGACAAGAATCAAAACAGTAGGCTTTGTCGGGCTGGGTGTGATGGGTTCGCCGATGGCGCGTCATGCTTTGCAGGCTGGGTATGATGTGGTGGTATTCAATCGCACCACAGAAAAAGCCAAAGCGTGGGTAGAGCAATTCGGGGGAGCGTATTCTGATGATTTGCCGTCAATGGCAGAGCGATGTGATGTGGTCTTAACCTGTGTTGGCGCCGATAGAGACTTAGAAGAAGTTTATCTTGGTGAGTTTGGATTGTTGTCGGGTAATGTGAGTCAGACATTTTTTGTAGACCACACAACGGCCTCCGCCGAGATCGCAAGGCAACTGTTTCAATCTGCGAAATCGCGAGGCGCTGCGTTTTTGGATGCGCCGGTATCGGGTGGTCAAGCGGGTGCTGAACGCGGACAGCTCACCGTGATGGTCGGAGGCGATGAGAGTGCCTTTGATATTGTGAAGCCGGTACTTGAGGCTTTTTCCCGGGCCGTTACTTATATGGGAGAAAGTGGCAGTGGTCAGCTTTGCAAAATGGTGAATCAAATCGCCATCGCTGGTGTGTTGGAAGGGCTTGCCGAAGCGTTGAATTTCTCAGAGAGCGCTGGCTTAGATACCAAAACCGTGTTGGAAGTCATTTCAAAAGGAGCGGCCCAATCGTGGCAGATGGAAAATCGGGGTAGCACGATGGTTGAGGGTAAATACGATTTTGGTTTTGCCGTCGACTGGATGCGAAAAGATTTAGGACTGGTTTTGGATGAGGCGCGAGAGAAGGGGGTATCGCTTCCGTTAGTGGCGTTGGTAGACCAATTTTATGGCGAAGTTCAAAAGAAGGGCGGTGGCCGTTGGGATACCTCTAGTTTATTGACACGCTACGTCAGCAGGTGACAAAAATGGAAACTGGATCAAGTATCGGGTGTTAACTCGCGTCTATAATCTGAGGCATAATCATCGTCAATATTTCATAACCTGAATAATTGCTGACTTACTATGTCAAACTGGAATACTTGAAGGCGCGATTTTTCAAGGTCAACAGTGACAAAGATGTGGTGGAAAGGTTATGAAGAATCAATGACTTATTTGGATTATGCCGGTTGTGGCAGCCGTTGATTGAATCCAGAGAAAACTGAACTGGATATCATTAGAGGCGAATTAAGAAAAGCGTCATTATCTATTGGCCTGAAGAAGGCGTTGATTGATCATTAGTGGCAGTAGGGTGACAAAAATTGTCGCAGTTTGTATGGATGAAACTCCTGTCCAACGAAATGGCAGCCTCATGGGGCGTTCATTTGAAAAAGCCCCTTAACTAGGGCCTATGAGTTTAAAACCTTTGAACAAAGGGGCAATCAAACTTACGGGCTGTCAATTCAGGGGTATCAATCACAGTAGAGATGCTTAATTTCTTGCTATCAGCGGCAATGTTTATGTTTTTTGGCTTGATCTCCCGGAGTTTTCAACTGTCATGCCCGTACCTGTTAACGTTATTCAGAAACTAAATCCTATCTCAGAGCTGTCTGATGAATTCCAGCAGAAAATCGCAGAGTCCAGTCAGCGTCTCACCTTCAGTAAAGGCAAAATCATTTTCAAGCGCGGTAAAGACCTTAGTGTTATTTACTACCTATTATCCGGCTCGGTTAACCTTATTGATGCTCAATTTGAAACCGCATCATTGAGTGCAGAAACCCATGGGGCGGATGCACTCAATGACATCAACCCTAGCCGAGTGTCTGCCGTGGCAGCCAGTGAAGTCACTGTCATTGCGGTGGATCGTAAGCAGTTTGATTTGGTGATGGCGTGGAGTGAATCTGAAGCTCATTCTGAGACGAGTGAAGCTGACGGCAATGCCTCTGAGCCGATGATGCAAACGGCTGAAATCGATTATCTTGATGCGTTTGCGATGCCCCAACCCATGCTCAGTGACGTCGTTGAAACCAGTAGCGATTGGATGTCGAGCTTGCTGGAATCGCCCTTGTTTACGTCGATACCTGCGGGCAATATTCAAAAGCTGTTCGGCCGCTTTGAGGAGGTTGAATTTGAGGCCAGTGAGATGGTTATCGAAGCGGGCCAAGAGGGCGATTTTTTCTATGTGATTGCTAAAGGCGAAGCGGTTGTATTATTGCCGGGTTCTACCGATTGTGTGGCGCTGGCGGTTGGTGACTATTTTGGTGAGGAGGCCTTAGTTGGGGACACCACCCGTAATGCCTCGATTCAAATGAAAACGCCGGGAATATTAATGCGTTTGGCGAAAAGCGATTTTATTGAGTTATTACAAGAACCCTTATTTCGTTACATTGAAATGAATGATGTGGATGAAATGGGGCCTTTGGTGCAATTATTGGATGTGCGCTTGCCAGTAGAGCACCGCCATTTTCGTGTAAAAGGCAGTCGCAATATTGCGTTGAGCCGTTTACGCAACCAAATCCGAGATTTAGACCCGGGTTTAACCTACATCGTGACCGATGATGGAGGCAGTCGCAGTAAGGTGGCTGTTCAGTTGCTTTTACAAACGGGCTTGTCTGCAGCCATACTCAGTCATTCGGAACAGCATTACCGTTAGCCAGTTAGAACAGATTCATCTCTATTGCCTAATGAAACCGCTTCCAAATTGGAGGCGGTTTTTTTGTTTAGTGGTATGCCATTGATTGACATTGTGTTGATTGACATTGTGTTGATTGAAACTGTGTTAATTGAAGCTGTATTAATTGAAATCGTGTTGATTGAAATGGTTCGATGGTTTCTTGGGAATTGCAATGGGTTTGAATAGGTTGGGTGTGTGAAAGTCTTATTATTATCGGCGTACAATGCGCCTAGTCATCATCGATGGTGTAACGGCCTGATTCGATATTTTTCCCATTGGGAATGGTGTGTACTTGCATTACCAGCTCGTTATTTTTCATGGCGAATGAGAGGTAATAGCCTGACATGGGGCTTTTCAGACGATGAGCGTTTACGAGATCAGTATGATTTAGTGATTGCCACGTCGATGGTGGATGTATCGGCGTTAAAGGGCTTTCGCCCCAACCTGGCCACTTGCCCTTGGCTAGTGTATTTCCACGAAAACCAATTCGACTACCCCGATAGCCAGCATCAAAAAGGGCTATTAGAGATCCAACTTACCAGCATTTACACGGCGCTTGCCACAGACAAAATCGCTTTTAATTCTCCCTACAACCAAACCACTTTTCTTCGCGGTGCACAGGCGCTGTTGAATCAAATGCCGGATGGTGTGCCGACTCATGTGCTTGATGCCATAAAAGAAAAGTCCGCCGTATTGCCGGTGCCCCTTGAGGACACTCTATGGAAGCCGCTCTCGACGGAATTGAACACGGCTGAAAAAAGTGAGGGTGAAAATCGATTGGCTAAAAACTCGGATGCAGTGACGGTGGTGTGGAACCATCGTTGGGAGTACGACAAAAGTCCAGATCGATTATTGAACTTTGTTAACGCGCTTGCTAAGTGCTCAGATCGGCCTGCGGTACGGTTTCATATTATTGGTCAACAATTTCGTAAAGTCCCTCCGGTATTTGACACATTACATCAGCGGCTGGGAGAGTTGGGGTGGTTGGGGCGTTGGGGGTTTATCGAGGATGTTCATGAATATCGTTCATTATTGGCACACAGCGATGCGGTGTTGTCGACGGCGTTGCACGACTTTCAAGGCCTTTCGGTATTAGAAGCCTGCGCCTTGGGTTGTTCACCGCTTTTACCAGATCGTCTCGCCTACCCGTATTTTGTCGGTGCGGAACATTTATACCCATCGTTCATAGAAACTCCACAAAGAGAGGCTGAGGAGGCAGTTAGTGTATTTCTTAATCGTTGTTTGTCGGGTTTCAGAAAAAAATCGGAAAGCTCAGAGAGGATGAAAGCCTGGAGTTGGGCCGAGTTGGGGCAGCAATACCAGTGTGTGATTGAGTCATTGGTGAAAGGGTAAACCCAAAACTCAGAACGACAGAGCGTTACTACCGTGGCATTCCCGAGAAAACAAACGCATAATGACGGCCAAATTAATTCTATGATCCGAACGACTAACACAACCACATAAAGACTAGATTCCATGAGTAAACAACGGGTATTAACGGGGATAACCACAACCGGTACGCCGCACTTGGGCAATTACGTCGGTGCCATTCGACCGGCCATTCAAGCTAGCCAAAATGAAGACAATCTGTCGTTTTTTTTCTTGGCCGACTTCCATGCGTTGATTAAATGCACGGATCCAAAACAGTTACATCAATCGACGAAAGAAATTGCCGCTACTTGGCTGGCCAGTGGCCTGGACCCAGATCGAGTGATTTTTTATCGTCAGTCGGATATCCCTGAAATTCCAGAATTGTGTTGGTTGCTTACCTGTATGACGGGAAAGGGCTTGATGAATCGTGCCCATGCCTACAAAGCAGCGGTAGCACTTAACGAAGACGCCGGGGAAGACCCAGATTTTGGTGTGAATATGGGCCTGTACAGTTACCCTATACTGATGGCGGCCGATATTCTGATGTTTAACGCCAATAAAGTGCCTG
This sequence comes from Marinibactrum halimedae, assembly GCF_021234875.1. GTDB lineage: Bacteria > Pseudomonadota > Gammaproteobacteria > Pseudomonadales > Cellvibrionaceae > Marinibactrum > Marinibactrum halimedae. Next base: position 52,698 of record NZ_JAJQVM010000007.1, read on the forward strand.
TGGGCAAAGATCAAATTCAACACGTTGAAATGGCTCGTGATATTGCAGGGCGTTTCAATCATCATTTTGGCGATAAATTTGTGTTACCGGAAGCCGTGGTGGACGATAACGTAGCGGTGCTGTCTGGATTGGATGGTCGCAAAATGAGCAAAAGTTACGGAAATACTATTCCACTTTTCCTACCAGAAAAACAGCTTCAAAAACACATCAATAAAATCAAAACCAATTTGTTAGAGCCGGGCGAGCCGAAAGACCCTGAGACATCCACCGTCTTTGAAATTTGGCGTGCCTTTGCGACGCCTGAGCAAACGGAGTCAATGCGACAAGCATTTGCCGATGGGATTGCTTGGGGCGAGGCGAAAAAACAGTTATTTGAATTAATTAATGGGCAATTATCCGACTCCCGTGAACAGTATAATGCATTAATGTCTGATGGCGAGACCATTGAAAAAATCTTACTGGAAGGCGCTGATCGTGCGCGTGGTTACGCTTCACGTTTATTGGAAAAATTACGTAAAGCGGTAGGTATTCGAAAAATCGTGTAATTTTTACATCGATTTTTTATTTGCGTTACCTCTGTAAAGGGCTCCTAAATAGGAGCCCTTTGTTGTTAAGAGTGAGAATGAACAGTGAGAGTGAAAAAGTGCGTTATAAATTGGATTCTGCAAAGGCGGCTAAAGGAGAACGTGGAATACCTTGGAGTTGAATATTTCCGCCGTGTTGAAATCCTTTAAAACGTTCCACTAAATACGTTAGGCCTGAACTGGTGGCGTTTAAATAAGGCGTATCGATTTGCGCTAAATTCCCTAAACACACCACTTTAGAGCCGTTGCCTGCACGGGTGATGATGGTTTTAATTTGGTGTGGTGTCAGGTTTTGACATTCGTCAATTAAAATTAAACTGTGTTGAAAGCTTCGCCCTCGAATATAATTCAACGATTTAAAATGCAGGGGAACTTTATTTAAGACGTAATCCACGCTCCCCGAACAATCTTCGTCATCGCAATGAAGGGCTTCCAGGTTATCGGTGATCGCACCGAGCCAAGGTTCCATTTTTTCTGCTTCGGTGCCCGGTAAAAAACCAATATCTTCATCCAATCCTTGGGTGCTGCGTGTGGCGATAATACGACGGTACATTTTATTGGCCACCGTCATTTCAATGGCAGCCGCCAAGGCTAAAATGGTCTTACCCGAACCGGCGGCTCCCGTTAAATTCACGAGGTGAACGTCTGGATCTAATAATAAATTTAATGCACAGGCTTGATAAATATCTCGTGGTTTCAAACCCCACGATTCGGTTTCCAGTAAACGATGGTGATCAAGATGGAGCAGTGTGACACGCTCTTCGGTGACTTCAATGACTCTCCCTACAAAATTCATTTCATCCAGAATAAATTGATTGGGCATGACGTTATCAATTGGCGCTGTGCGAGGTAAATGTTGTAGGGTTTTTCCTAGTTGTTGTTCGGTTTCGACTTTTTCAATTAAGTCCCAAAAGCTGCCACTGAATTCTAAAAAGCCTTTGTTGAGTTGTTCGATGTTGGTGAGTGATTGGTCGCTGTGATAATCCTCGGCTTCGATACCGCAGCCTCGTGCCTTGAGGCGCATGTTGATGTCTTTCGAGACCAGGACAATCCGATGATCCGGGTTGTGTTTTTGTTGTTGGACAAGGTCGTTAAGGATTTTGTTGTCGTTGATGTGTGTGGGGAGGGGGGTAATGGCTGGGTCGTTATCGCTCATGAGAACAGCGATACTTCCTAGAGGTTGATCGTGTTTCCCTCGAAGAATCGGCACCCCTTTGGCGATTTCTTCTAGGGACGCACGGCCCAATAATTTGTCCAATTCTCGTATGGCATGACGACAATCGGCAGCTACGGCATTGCGGCCACTTTTGAGTTTGTCGAGTTCTTCCAATACGGTCATTGGGATGATGACTTGATGTTCTTCAAAATTGAGTAAAGAGGTAGGGTCGTGAATGAGAACGTTAGTGTCTAGGACGTAGCGGACAGGATTTTCAGGATTATTAGTAACGGCATTTGTGTTTTTATTAGTAACAACCAGCTGTGGTTCACCCATAAGCTATGCTTCCTTTTTTGGTGATCATCGATTGATTTATAACAGTAAAATGCAAAAGCAGCCAGTAAAGGGGAGGAATTATTTTTTGAGGAAAAGAGTCATTATTTGAATTTTTTATGACAAACCGCCAAGGTGGGTAAAAAACTATGACATGGGTTTTTCAAAAATGCTACTGATTTTTTATATTTAAAGAATAAAAAATCGTTAGTAAAGTATTTGGATATGGAAATTGCCTTATGAATCAATCTCTTGATTAATATTGTTAATAAACGAATGAATTATATTGCTGTGAAAGGGTTCTAGGACAATGATGACATTTTAGTTAAAATTTTTAATGAAAAAGAAGGTGTTCTTTTACCACTTTAATCTCAGGGGGGTGGAGTGAAAACCGACGAATCAAAAACGGTGGGGTGTTCAGATCACGGAGCTTCTTGTCATTCAGGCAGTCATCAAACTTCACCGTGCGCCCATAATACCGCTTCAGGCCACCATTCAACCTCAGCAGACCATTGCTGCGAGTCAGATTCCCATTCGATTGACCTCTTTTTTATTTGCGTGAGTGTTTTGGTCATCGTGGGGTATCTGGCGGGTGCGTTTTATCATGGTGATATCGGTATCGAAGGGGCTTGGGGCGTGCGTGCAGCCCACAGTATTCATGAGCTGCTTAATACCATGTGGTGGGGGGTGATTGCAGCCATTGCGTTCGTGGGCTTATTGGCGCACATACCGCAATCGATTGTTCTTGGATTGCTGGGGAAGGGCGGCAGCCTTCAGGGTATTTTTCGTGCCACCGCAGCTGGGGTGCTGTTGGATTTGTGCAGCCATGGCATTTTAATGGTCGGCACGAAGTTGTATGAAAAAGGAGCCAGTTTAGGCCAGGTGATGGCCTTTTTAATAGCCAGCCCGTGGAATTCGATTTCGTTAACCCTGATCTTAATCGCATTGATTGGGTGGCAATGGACGTTGGCGTTTATTGCCTTGTCCATGTTGTTGGCGTTGACTGTCGGGGTGTTGTTTGAGTGGTTATGTCATCGTGGCGTGTTGCCCCAAAATCCCCATACGATGGATCACAATTCTGAGTCATCGTTAACGTTTCGTCAGGCGTTTAAACAATTGTTTTCGGGTGATACATGGCAGGGGGTATCTTTTTTGGGGGTGTTTAAAGCGGGCTTCTCTGGCGCTCGTATTGTCTTACGTTGGTTATTTTTCGGTATTTTATTGGCGGCAGCGATTCGGACCTGGGTAGACCTCCAGTGGTTTCAGCAATGGTTTGGCCCAACGCTGGTGGGCTTATTACTGACCATGGTGGCGGCAACGGTCATTGAAGTGTGCTCAGAAGGCTCGACTCCCATTGCGGCAGACTTTTTAACCCGAGCAAACGCGCCGGGTAACAGTTTCGCCTTTTTAATGACGGGAGTATCCACGGATTATACTGAGGTAATGGTGCTAAAAGAGACGACACGCTCTTGGAAAATTGCGTTATTTTTGCCGTTGCTGTCGTTGCCACAAGTGATAGTGATTGCTTTTTTATTAAATCAGTTTTAAATAAAGCTTTTTTGAGTAGTTGAGTAGTTGAGTATTGAGACTATAGAAACGACCGCACGGGTCGTCCTACGATTTGCTTGCTTGTTGATCAGTCTCTAAAGCGATGCCAGAATATTAGCATTGTTTAGTTATTTGACGCGAAAATAAACAATTTGTTAAAGATGTAGAGAAGGTATAGTTTGAGTTTTTCTACAGTCTTGTTAGGCCCTTATCCGATATCGAGGAAATTATATGAGAGAAATTAAAATCGAAGACGTTGGTAATACGTTACAGGAACTTTTGTTGGAGAAAGACCCAATTGACGAGGATGTCGGTATTTTTGATGGAAGTGGTGAAATCGTCGGTGTTGTCATACCTAAAAAAGCATATGACTTCTTTCTTAAGAAAGTGGAAGAGGAAGAAGACAGAATAGATTCTCAATCAGTAGAAGAATTTAATAATTCAGGAGAGAAAGACATATGAACAAAGATATTCAAGAAGATTTCAAGGATGTGCAAGAAATTTCCAAGCAAAAACAAGAACAAAAAAAATCGGGTGAAAAATTGGAGAAATGGGAATTTGGAAAAGGAGTAAAACCAGAAAAGGATTCTAAGCCAAATGTACGAAGTTAAATTTAGCAAGAAGGCTAGTAAGGCATACAAAAAGTTACCCGGAGATGTTCGAATACGCATCGACCAAAAATTAAATTACCTTAGAAATTCTCCCAGAGGGCCGGACACCAAGAAGTTGGCTGGTATGCAAAATGCCTATAGAACGCGTGTCGGTACATATAGAATTGTATATGAAATTGAGGATGAGAAACTTATAGTATGGATTGTCGATGTGGGGCACAGAAGCTCAATATATCAATAGCGTTATTAGCTTAGGGCCCGTTAACACTAATAACTCGGTCAACGATTAATGTAAATTTGATAAAAAATCGAAAAACAACATCTAATTTTTTAAATTGGGTAAAATTTAGTCGAAAGCTTTTCAGCTGTCTGAAGAGGCATTCCGCCTCATTACGCTTTTTGTTGTACCTAAAACCTTTGATAAAGACTCGGGCCGTCTACCCATTTATACAGCTCCAGCAGAAAAAGCCGGCTCAGAAGCCTAATATAGAAGACATTAGCATTAAATTAAAAGCAAGGTAAAAAAACAGAGTTGAATAGCGAGTTAAACAATGGGTAGTCATTTTATAAAAAACAGCGCTAAAACCACAGTAATAACGAAAATTCTAGTGCTTTTTTTGGGTGCTATGATAAATCAAGCCTGTGCGAATCAAGCTAATGGACGACTAGAGTTTCTAACCGAATCTGTCTTGAGCACTTCTTTTACAGCAGTGGTATCCCATAAAAAAGTAACGAAACTATCCTCGAACGCAAATGATGGGGATGAGTATGAGTTAAGTGCTGAGGTTATCAACCTCATATCTGGTAAAGAGCAAAAAGTGATTAACTATCGGATGTTCGTTGAGCCCGGTGAAGAAGTAGTATTAAACCAAGACCCAGTGATTATCTTCTTATGTGAAAGTAAGGGCCAATATTACTGGCCTGGTGTTGGAGCAGAGTTCCCTGCCACCGAAGCTTTTCTCAAGACGGTTGGCAAAGCTGCCAAAATAAAGTCACGCCAATCTCCCAGTGAAGTAGACCGTCATTGTGAAAACTAAGCATGACTACTTGGCGCGAAAATAAACAAATTTTTAAAGATGTAGAGAAGGTCTAGTTTGGGTTTTTCTACAGTCTCATTACTACCTCTTCTATTTTTTCTCCAGCTATCTTTTTTATTGATGTGCTTTCAGGCACTTTATGGGGTGATTGTTGTCACAGTCGCGTTGTAAAGTCAGTGGTTAACCATCGGCTTTTAATGGTGATAGTGATTGACACACGCCAAGGGTGTGGGATTAAAACGCAATTGATAATGCTCAGTAATTGAATGGCTCAATAAAAAAGGGTAACGATTGAATGAACGTAATGATAAAAACAATGATGATGACTGCCGGTGTGGCGGTGTTGAGTAGTGCGATGACTTTGCCAGCTTGGGCGGGCAAAATGGAGCCTAAAGCGACCATTGAAAAGGCGCTAAAAGCGGACGTTCGAACCGATAAAGAGCGCAAACGGGATGCTGAGCGCTTGCCACTGGAAACATTAACCTATTTTGGTTTAGAGCCGGATATGACGGTTATTGAACTCATGCCGGGCCGTGGTTGGTACACTAAGATTTTAGGTGATGCTTTAAAGGACGAGGGTAAGCTTTATGTTGCGCTTGGTTTGGGGTATTTGGGTGACGGGTTAAAAGAGTGGGGTTACGACCATGTTGGCGTATTGGCTAAAGATGCCAAATTCACTCGCACCGAGAGACGCGGTGTTTCGGATTTGGAAAACGTTAAGTTTGGCGTCAAAAAAGTGGATATGGTGTTAACTTTCCGCAATGCCCATAATATTTCTGCTGAAGGCCGTGCGAATTTGAATAAAGCGGTATTCAAAGCGCTTAAGAAAGGCGGTGTTTACGGTATTGTAGATCACACCCGTCGTCATATGGAGGCAGATAATGCCGATAACTGGCGTCGTGCAGATCCGGTGCAAATTATCAAAGAAGCGTTGGATGCGGGCTTTGTATTTGAAGGTTACACCGACATGCATGCACAGTCTGAAGATACTTTGGCTTATGATACTCGTGATGAGCGAATGAAAGCAGCGGATAGTGATCGTTTTACGCTTAAGTTTCGTAAACCGAAGTAATGGCTATCTATGTAGTACTGATGAAGTAGTAGTGACTATGAAGTAAAACAGACCTGAGAGGGAATTAATTTTCCCTCTCAGACCGATGAATATCCAATACATAAGAACTGCTAAGTCTATCGTGAATTAAGTTGCCTCGAAGAAAGGCATTAATCCAAAAGATAAACTTAGACAGCGGTAAGGTTAAGGTAAAAATAAACGTTCGCCACAAGCAATGAACCCAATTTAAACGCTTGAAACGTTTGTTGGTGACTTTTAATCCAAATAAGGATTTCCCCGGCGTGGCTTGCATTGGGGAGGCTTCAAATAGAAAAGCGCCGATGAGATAACCGATGATAATGCCCATAAATTCTTCTATTCCCGCAACAGGAGTAGCCCCATCGGTAGCGTGAATTTTTTTCCACATCATCATGGTAGTAACCACTACGGTAGAGGTGAGTAAGAGATCAATACTCCCTGCTAATAATCGTTTCCAGAGGCTGCCGAAATAATAAACCGCCAGTGGTTGATTGTTTCGACGTTTTTTATTCACCAGTTTGCCGCCACGCAAACCGTCCTCGGCCAATTGCGTTTCGTTTGCGTGCCGATGATGGTCGGGGATATATTGAAGTACTAATTCAACCGTACTTTTACCCAACACTTCTTTGAGTGGTGTTTCATATTCACACCATTGCAAAATGGAGTTTAAATAAATAATGCTGGCGGGGCTAACGTGATGTCGTGCTTTTCGATTATGGTGGTGCTGAGCAATGCGCTGCAATATGGCTTGGCTGAGCGCCCAATGAAAATCCGAATCCAATAAAAATTGTGTGTGCTGAATAAATTCCCACTGGGCTGGGTCATTTTTTTTCTTACTCTGTGTGAGTAAGTGGTCGGTATTTTTCAGCAGTGCCTCGAAGATAATCTTTCTCTCCGATATTGATGGCACTAATGCGTCTTGAGCGTTTGCATCACCATTGCCTGAGGTTTCTTCAGGGGGCTTTTCATCTTCAACGATGGTGTCCAGCGTTGTATTGACCTCACAGCTTTTTTCTCCCATGGTTTCTTCAAGCAAGGTATAAACACGATTAGAGAGGGGTTCTTCTTCTGGGTAAGGTGCTTCCTCTTCTTGATTTGGTATTTCTTCTTGTTGCTTTGACGAAGGTACTTCCGCTTCTGTGCATTTGATAACGTCATTTGAGTCATTACAAGCACCGGCGTTCTTCTCTATTGTTTGAACGGGTGTATCGGCTTGAACGGGTGTTTCGATGAGAGAGCGTTCTTCTACGGTGTGCTCTTTCGTTTGCTCGTAGGCTTGTTGCTGTTTTGCGTACGCCAGCGCATTTTCTTTTGCTTGATAAAGCGCTTGAAACTCTTGCGGTTTTTCATCGGGCTTGTTTTGTTTGAGCTGCTTGGCGTACGCGCGTTTAATGGCACGCGCGTCGCTGGTAGGCTCAATGCCCAGTAAAGTCCACATTTGATTGTTCCACATTGAGGTCACAGCCAATCCTCATTGTCTAAATCGTCCAAGATTTGGCTGAGTTTTTTGCGCTCTTGCTGAATTTCAATGGGATTTTGCCGTTCAAGCACCGCATCAAATGCCTTAAGGATTTGCGCGATCCATTCTCGTTGTTCTCCAATAAAGGATTCGTATAGGCGTTCCCCTTTGGCAACTAAGGCTTTATTTTCTTCTTGGTCTCGTGGATGGAATTTTAGTTGAGCCAGTTTTTCTCGGCATTTTCCGATTTCTTCTTCACTGAGGCTGCCTGGCGCGTTGTGAATGACTTTATTGACTTTTTCGCCCGTGCTGACCACTTCCACATCGATTTCTAGTAGACCGTTCATGTCATAGCTATAGCGAACGTCAATGGCTTCCTCTCCGGCCTTTTTCTTGGGGACTTTTACATCTAGGTCACCGAGAAAGATATTTTTATCAACGGTACGGTTTTCCCCTTGGTATACCCTTACGTTAACAGACGTTTGATTATCTTCAGCGGTGTATAAGCGCTTTACAATGCTGATGGGAACAACGGCGTTGCGCTCAATAATCGGGAAAAAATACCCGGCTTCTTTAGTATTCGAATTGTGAATGGCGGTGCCCAAGGTATACGGGCAAACATCCGTTAAGACCACATCATCAAGAGCGGCGTCTTTGGCGACTAAACCGGCTTGTACGGCAGCGCCTTGTGCCACCACGGTATCTGGGTCGATATTGGCCGATGGAAAACGGCCAAACATGCGGCCAATGGTATTGCGGAATAATTTCATGCGAGTGGCGCCACCCACCAAAATAATATCATCGATGTCGTCAGCGCGCGTTTTGGCATCGCGCATGGCTCGCTCAATGGGAATTTTGGCTCGCAACAATAAAGGCGTTGAGATTTTTTGAAACCAGTCGGCAGTGGGAGTCCACTCTACGGTGTGTTTCCCTAAATTAAAAGAAAAGGGTGTACCGTCTAGCACATCCACTCGGCGCTTGATGGTTTCCATTTGCATATACAGGCTGTTGAGCTGGGCTTTATTGAGGGTGCTGGATTTTACTTCTTGCTGCTGTAAGAAGTCGTTCACCATGGCGGTAACGAAATCTTCTCCGCCTAAGAAGTTATCGCCAGCACTGGCGTGGACTTCCATAATGCCGTCAAAAAATTCAAGAATGGAGACATCAAAAGTGCCGCCGCCCATGTCCAATACCAAAAATGTGCCTTCTTGTTTTTCATGTAAACCATAGGCAACGGCAGCGGCGGTGGGTTCGTTAATTAAACGATTGACCTCAAGCCCGGCTAATTCCCCGGCCAGCTTGGTGGCGTGGCGCTGGTTGTCGTTAAAGTAGGCCGGCACGCTAATCACGGCGGCGTCCACTGTGGCGTTTAAATGGGCTTCCGCATCTTCTTTTAAGGCTTTGAGTATTAGGGCAGATAATTCGATGGCGGAAAATTCTTTTTTCCCTAATTTGACTTTATGATTGGACCCCATTAACCGTTTAAAGACTGCAACGGTCAGGTCGCTGTGGCTAATTAAACGCTCTTTTGCCCGGCGTCCGACGATGACTTCTCCGGTATCGTCGAGCCCAACAACGGAGGGGGTAAGGGTGTCGCCAAGGCGATTTTTAATGAGAGAAAGTTCGCCATTAGCCCAAATGCCACAGGCGCTATTGGTGGTGCCGAGATCGATTCCTATTATTGCCATTCCTATACTGCCTTACGTTTTTCGTTCTAAAAATTACCCTCTTAAAAATCATCTTCTAGGAGGGCTTTATAACAATTGTCATTATAAAAACTACGACTACAAAGCCCTTGTTATAAAGGTCTATGCAGTAAGAATGATTATTGTGACAAATATTGTTGTGAAAGTATTTGTTGTGAAAATTGTTGCCGTAAAAAAGAGATTCTAACGGGACTGGCGGCAATGAGGAAGAAATGAATGAGACGATTTACACGCCAATATCTTCGTTCCAAAGGGCAGGCTTTTCACGAATAAATTGCGCCATCATGTTGATGCAGGTGGTGTCGTTCAATACTGTCACCGTTACGCCGCGAGATTGCAACCAGTCTTCTTCACCCTGAAAATTTTGGTTTTCGCCAATGACGACATGTTGAATGCCGTACAAAATAATGGTGCCACTGCACATGGGGCAGGGCGAGAGTGTGGTGTATAACGTGCTGGCACGATACACCGCCGCACTTTGGCGTCCGGCGTTTTCTAGCGCGTCCATTTCGCCATGCAAGACAGTGCTGCCTTTTTGAACCCGCTGGTTATGACCCCGGCCAATAATGTTTCCGTCATGGACCAACACTGAACCTATAGGAATACCACCATGGTCTAGTCCTTTTTGTGCTTCATCAATGGCGGCTTGTAAGTATTGCTGATGATTCACGGTCATGGTGGCTCCTATGGTGTTATTGGGCTTATTTCGTTCTTTATTTTTTCATTAAGTCCAGCAAGGCATAAACCGTGGCGGCGACGCCTGCTTTAACGGACGATTCTGGCTCAATTTTAAATAGAGGAGAGTGGTGGCTGGGTACGGGAGGGCCGCCAGCTTTTGCTCGCTCAAAATCGGCTTTGGGTGTGCCCCCGACCTGAAAATACACACTGGGGATGTACGGCTCTGTGGTAAAGAAAGGGTAATCTTCCGCGCCCATGCCTTTTATGGGGTGCTCGGTTAGGGCATCGGCGCCCATTTTATTCGTCCACACCGTATGTAGGCGTCGGGCCAGTTTGGTGTCGTTAATGGTGGGTGGTACGCTTTCTTCGGAGACCACCACTTCAGGTAGTTTATCGTCGGGCAGGCCAGCGGCGCGACCGAGGTTTTCGGCAATTCGCTTAATACCACTGAGTAGCGTTTCGCGGGTCTCGAAACTGGTGTTGCGTACGGTCAGCTGCAACGTGGCTTTGTCGGAGATGATGTTGTGTTTCGTACCGGAATGGAAAGAGCCGATGGTAACGACACCGGGGTCTCGGGGTGGCAGCTCGCGTGAAACCAGTGTTTGCAATGCCAGCACTATTTGAGAACCCAGTACGATGGGGTCTTTCCCGGCGTGCGGGTAGGCACCGTGAGCCCCTACACCATGAATGGTAATATCAACCGTATCGGCACCGGCAAAAGGGCTGTCTTCGGTGACGAAAATTTTACCGGCTTCGATATTGGACGAGACGTGCAGCGCCATGGCGTAATCGGGTGTCCCGAAGCGCTCCCAGAGATTGTCTTCCATCATTGCTTTCGCCCCTAATACACGTTCTTCCGCCGGTTGGCCGATCAACATGAGCGTGCCCGACCATTGATCTTTCATGGCGGCCATTTGACGTGCGGTGCCGACTAGGCTGGTGATGTGCATGTCGTGGCCACAGGCGTGCATAACGGGTACGACGTTACCGGTAATTAAATCTTTTTGGGTCGCTTTTGAGGCGTAGTCAAGGCCCGATTTTTCTTCCACAGGCAGGCCGTCCATGTCGGCACGCATCATCACCATGGGGCCGTCGCCATTTTTCATTATGGCCACCAAACCGGTGCCCCCCACGCCCTGTGTCACCTTAAAGCCCGCCGCCTTTAATTCTTTGGCGAGGCGTTTGGCCGTCTTGTGTTCTTGCAGGCTCAGCTCAGGATTTTTATGAAAATATTCGAACAAGCCATCGAGGTGTTTGTTGTAATCTTTGGCAATGGCGGCATTAATCTTGTCGTCGGCAAATACCGAATACGACAGTGACGCGCAGGTGGCCAGTGTTGCAGCTTTGGCCCAGTGGGAAAATTTCAATTTCATTGTGACCCTCTTTTATTTGTTATTGCATTACTTTTTATTGCATTCGTTGTTTGTGGTGTTCGTTGTTTATGGTGCTCATTGTTTATGGTACTCATTGTTTATGGTGATATTGGCAGGGGCAGGGTATGGCTACCATAAAAAAGCAGCTTTGATACATACTATGCTCAAACCATTGGTTGAGACCAATTATTACTCAACACTTCTGCTTGTTGTAAACATAACTCAACGGCTTCATCCGCTCCATCTGGTGGATATTTCCACTTTCTTAATGCGCGTCTAACCAGGTTTCGCAATTTCGCTCTTACACTATCCCGTATTTGCCAATCGACAGTGGTCGACTTTCTCAGCTGCTGTGTTACGTATTTGGCTAGGTCTCTTAGGGTATTGTCACCTAATTCACGTACCGCCGATTCATTTTGAATTAAGGCTCTATAGAAAGCGATTTCATCCGCGTTTAAACCTGATTTTTCGGCAAGTTCCGCATCGTTAGCCATATCCTTGGCCATTTGAATCATTTCTTCGATAACCTGCGCTGTTTCAATGGCACGGTTGTGGTACTTTCTAAGAGATTCTAATATTCGATCTGAATATTTCTTCTCGGAAACCACATCGTTTTTCATACGCGCTTTTATTTCATCACGCAGTAACCGCTCTAGGAGATCAACAGCGAGATTTTTCTCTTTCATGTTGGCAACGTCTTCCATAAATTCCGGCGAGAGTAAACCGACGTTTGGTTTATCTAAGCCCACCATTTCGAAGATGTCATCCACGCCTTCAGCAACGATGGCGTTATCAATAATCTGCTTTAAAGCCGAATCTTTTTGGTCTTTATTCAGTTTTTTGTCGACATTTTCTCGCTTTCTAAACGCCGTATTAATCGCATCAAAAAAGGCAATTTCTTTGCCGTAGGCTTTGGCTTCTTCCATAGTGGAACACAAGGTAAAAGCGGTGCGAATATTCGCGAGAATATCGCAGAAACGCTTTTTACCCTCTAGCTCACCATTACTTGGGTTGGGTAATGACAAAATATGGTTCATCACCCTTGGCATTAATTGCAGTGCGTTATCTTCGTAACCGGAATAGTCACAACCATGCATCAGCGCGTGGAGCTTTTCGATGTTCTCTAATAAAACCGCGAAGGCTTCTCGCGTATCGACGGTGGGTTGCCCTTTACCATTAGAATTGGTGTACGTTTTTAAGGCCGCTTTTAATTCGTTAGCAATACCAATGTAATCCACCACCAAGCCACCGGGTTTGTCTTTAAACACCCTATTTACCCGCGCAATGGCCTGCATTAAGTTATGGCCTTTCATGGGTTTATCGATATACATGGTATGGCAATTGGGCGCATCGAAGCCGGTTAGCCACATATCCCTTACAATCACGATTTGCAATTCATCGTTGACATCTTTAAAGCGTTTTTCAAACGATTTTTTTACTTCTTTGTTATAGATATGCGGTTGCAATTTTGACTTATCAGATGCTGAACCGGTCATGACAATTTTTACTGCACCTTTGGCCGAATCTTCTGAGTGCCATTCGGGTTTAATTGCCGTTAACGCATCGTACATTTCGACACATATATCTCGGCTCATACACACTACCATCGCTTTACCGGGCATAGTGGCAGTGCGTGCCTCAAAATGGGCAACCAAATCTTTAGCCACTTGCTGTATTCGCGGCTCACTCCCCACGAGTTTTTCTAATGTAGCCCACTTGGATTTGGTTTTTTCCCGCTCGGATACATCCTCTTCATCTTCAATTACTTCGTCTACATCGTCGTTGAGGGAATCTATTTCGGCTTGCTTAATATCCAACTTTGCCAAACGGGATTCGTAGTAAATCGGTACGGTGGCGCCATCGTCTACGGCATCTTGAATATCATAAATCGATACATAATCACCAAATACCGCTCGGGTGTCTTTATCGGCACTGTCGATAGGCGTACCGGTAAACCCAATAAATGACGCTTCGGGCAACGCATCGCGCATGTGTTTGGAATAACCGAACGTGTACTTGCCCGTCTTTTGGTTAAATTTAGCTTTATCGCCGTATTGGCTGCGGTGGGCTTCATCACTGACAACCACAATATTGTGTCGATCACTTAAAACAGGGTGTCGCTCTTCCTTTGCCCATAGCGCGAATTTTTGAACGGTCGTAAAAATAATGCCGCCCGACTGACGCGACGCGAGAATCTCCCTGAGGTCGTCTCTATCTCCGGCTTGCACAGGCGTTTGTTTAAGGGTATCTGCCGCCATCGAAAATGTATTAAACAACTGACCATCCAAATCGTTACGGTCGGTCACGACAACAATGGTCGGGTTATTCATTTCAGGTTGGGCCAAAAGCTTCCCAGCGTAACACACCATAGAAATAGATTTACCCGAACCTTGTGTGTGCCAAACCACACCCGCTTTACCAGAACCGGGCTCGACCCTTTCTCCATAATTTGCGCGAGGTTCAGCAATGGTATTTTCTGGTGGCCGGTATGCGGCAATCACGGTTGCTTTTACCGCTTCACGTACCGCATGAAACTGATGATACCCGGCGATTTTCTTGATGGTTGCGCCATCGCTTTCTTCAAATAAAACAAAATGGCGGATATAATCTAAAAACAACTCTGGCTTAAAAAAACCTTTCACCAACGTTTCTAAAAAAAATTCAAATAGCGGTTTATCGTTTTCATTATTCACCACTCGCCAAGGTAAGAAACGTTCTTTATTCGCGGTAAGCGAGCCCACACGGGCATTCCAACCGTCACTCACCACCAAGGCTTCGTTAAAAATAAATAAATCCGGTATTTCTTCTTTGTAGGTTTGTAACTGATCAAAAGCTTTCCAAATATCCGCACTTGCATCCGCCGGATTTTTCAACTCCAGCACCGCTAACGGCAAACCGTTAATAAATACAATCACATCTGGGCGGCGTAAACCTTTACTGCCAGAAATGGTGTATTGATTGACCACCAAAAACTGGTTGTTGCTGACATTGGAAAAATCGATTAACTGAACGTAATCGGTCTTTTCCTCTCCATCGTCTTTGTATTCAACCTTTACGCCTTCCAATAACCATTGGTGAAAGGCTTTATTGTTTTTAATTAGAACAGGAGATTCAGGCTTGGCGATTTGCTGGGTAATTTGCTCAAGAACAGAGACGGGGGTATTAGGGTTGATTTTTTGTAGGCTATTTAACAAACGATCATTCAGTATGACTTGGCGATAATCGCTTCGTTCTGGAGAGATTCCGTCTGGAGCAATATCATACCCGTTTAAGTAGCTGTATCCAGTTTGTTCAAACCATGCAATACATGATTTCTCTAGCAAGTCTTCAGAAATCATTCTACACTATCCTCCATTCCTTCCTCCCATTCTTCAAGAACACTTTGATACATATTCGGAGCCACATTAAAAAGAATCTCAGAAGGAAGATATGTATCTTCGTATATAACGACAGAATCAAACTCAGAGTCCAAGAACTCGTCAAATCCTGAGTTTTTTACTGGCTCTGATTTCGGCTCAGCGGTTAGATACGATTCTCTTAAATCGAAAATAAATCCAACTATTGAATCTGCTTGCTTTGCAATAAACTCAGCATAATGCATATCGAGCGGTATATGGTCTGATGATTTACCATGAGCTAACGGACAAAACTCATTTCTCAACTCCCCAATCCCTTGAACAGCTGTTTCAAAGTGGTTCGTAGCACTACTTATAATTTTTTTAAAAGCTTCTACTGTTTTTCCCTCTTTCTCAACACCTTTAGCGAGACTAAAAATGCCAGCAGTTTTTTTAGCCAGATTAGCAATCTTAATATCCGCCGCATATTCAACACGATACTCATCCAACATCGATTTACATACGCTTTCAATTAACGCTTTAGAATGACCAATCACTAGGCCAGATTCTTTTTCTTCTATTGCTGCTTCAGCAGCAATAAGTGTTCTTTTTAATCGATATCGGTCAGCAGTCCTTTCAACTATGTCATTTGTCTTGACAAACATCAAAGTGTCCACTTGTCATTAGCCTTAATCCCATATTTTCCACTTAGTAACTTTGGCAGCAGAGAATCACGAATATTAGAAAGGGTTTCGTTCTCATTAGATAAATATTGTATTTTCTCAAAAAATGGAAATACAAGTGCCTCAAATTCACCGACTAAATCAGCACGCGGAGACAAAACGGTTACTTTACGTAGTTCTGACTGACGTATTCCGACCACTGTAGTGCCAGTGGCTCTTCCTTCCAAATCTGATTTTGCTTTGGCACTTTGCAACCAAAGGTATAAAAAGCTACTTCTAGTCTTTTCTAGATTTGGTCTCAGCGCATAAAGGCGCTGACTTAGGCAGTACTTAGTATTGTTAGCCAATAAGAATAATTCCCCCATTGGTCCTTCAGAAGTTAAAAGAACATCACCTTTAACAAGCTCTTCCTTCATCCATTTTTTATACAATTCTTCATCGACAAATCGGATACTTTGTTTATTAATAATATTTCCGGATTTAACATTTTTAGCCGAAACAGCAGGATAACCTTCATCGCTCCAATCGCCCCCGAGTTTCTTTGGGGTTTTACCCCTATGATCAATAATTAAAGACGTTACACTACTTATATCAGAAGCACCCCACCCCTCAGGAATCTCCCCCAACTCCGATTCAACCAACGCATCAGGAAATAAATCGGCGGTGGTTTGGAGTTGTTCTAGGGTCGCACTTGCCTGTACGTCATCATCCGCTTCTAGTGCTTCAACCGACTTTCCGGCAATGGCGGCCATGGCGGCGCGTTGGATGTATTTGGCTTCGGCGTTTTTGTCGTTTCTTTCGGACGCGTTTTTATTGGTCCATTCTTGTTTGGCTTTTATTTTTGCGCGGGTGGGTTCGAAATCGACAAACCAGCTTTTGAATATGGCTTGGGCTATTTGTTCTAGGGTTTGGTTGATTTGGCGGTTTAGTTCGATTTTGTCGTCGAGAGAAGTCAGAGCCTCTTCAATTCGATCTTGAAATTCTAACGGCGGCAGTCTGAACTCAATACCTTTTAATGATGTTAATGGCTGGCCTATTCCAGGTGTACCAACTTGCGAAGCATTTTTTAGTAGTTCATGACGACCCAACCGACTCTTGAAAAAATAATACAAAAACTTCGGATTAACTTTCGATCTATCGCAAGTCAATTTCATTAGGCTAGAAGATAAAACATAGCGTTCATTTTCTAGAATTATCCCTACTTCACCAATTGAGCCTCTATGTGGGAAAACTAAGTCATACTGATACACATTACTGGAACCGAGCGTATCTGCTTTTTCTTCAGTTATATAGACGAAGTCACCTTCAAATGTTGGCCCTCCCGTGATGTTCGTACCACGAATGACTGGAATACCTTCATCAACGTAGCAATCACTCTTCATTCTCGACCCAAAAGGTCCGATAGCAATAGAGCCTTTACTATCAGCTTTTATCTCATCAATAGTAACAAGCGGCCAATCAGATGCCATAACCCAACCCCGTCAAGTTCTTTTTAATCTCCGCTTCTAATCGATCTGATTCTTCAAACTGTGTTTTTAATTGCGATGTTAACCTTGCCATTTTTTCGGCAAAGGGTTCGCCATCGTCTTCTTCCGCCGCCGCGCCAACATAACGGCCGGGGGTTAACACGTAATCGTGTTTTTCTATTGCGGCTAAATCGACACTGGCGCAAAAACCGGCTTCGTCTTCATAGCCTTTGCCTATCTGCCAGTTATGGAACACCTCAGTAACCTGATTTAAATCGTCCTGAGTAAAATCCCGTAATACACGGTCTTTCATGTAGCCTAAATTACGGGCATCGATAAACAGCACTTTGCCTTTTCTGTCGCGGAATTTTCTACCGGCGGCACTGGTGCGCTTGCCTTTATTGCGGGTTAAAAACCAGATACAGGCGGGAATTTGGGTATTGGTAAACAGTTGGCCGGGTAAGGCAACCATACATTCCACCAAGTCGTTTTCAATAAGCGCCCTTCGTATACTGCCTTCATTGTTAGTATTGGAACTCATGGAGCCATTGGCCAATAACAAACCCAAGCTGCCGTTGGGCGCCAAGTGGTAAAGCATATGTTGCAACCAGGCGAAATTGGCGTTGCCACTGGGTGGCGTGCCGTATTGCCAGCGGGGGTCGTTGGTGGCGACGCCCGCATCCCACTCTTTCATGTTAAAGGGTGGGTTGGCCATCACGAAGTCGGCCCGTAGGTCTGGGTGTTGATCGTTGGTGTAAGTATTGGCGGGTTCTTTACCAAAGTTAAAATCGATGCCGCGAATGGCCATGTTCATGGCGGCCAATTGCCAAGTGGTATGGTTGTATTCCTGCCCGTAAATAGAAACATCTTCAATGCGGCCTTGGTGGGCGCTAATAAAATGTTCCGATTGCACAAAAAACCCACCAGAGCCCATGGCCGGGTCGTAAACACGGCCTTTAAAGGGTTCGAGCATTTGCACAATTAAACTGACGATGGATTTAGGCGTGTAGAATTGGCCACCCTTTTTGCCTTCGGCCAAAGCGAATTGACCGAGCATGTATTCGTACACATGGCCGAGAATGTCTTTGGAGTTAAGGCTGGCGTGGTTGAATGGAATGGTAGCGATTAAATCGATCAACTCCCCCAATTTGGCTCGGTCGATTTGCAAACGGGTGTAGAGTTTATTCAGTACGCCTTTCAATTTCGGGTTGGCGACTTCGATGCTTTCTAAAGCATTATCGATTAACTGGCCAACGGAGCTAATGCGTTTGCACTTGCGTTTTTGCTCTTCGTCTGCGGGGGCTTCGAGTAACACGTCGCCTTCTGGCGTAATCCAGATAGTGCCGTTGATCACGACTTTGTTTTGGTTTTGTAGAAATACCCAACGGGCCACACTGGGCACCCAGAAAGTGTTGGTTTCTAGATAGTAGTCGCGCACTTCCAGTTCGTAAGCAACATCCTTTTCGTATTCTTCGCCTTCACCGCCAAAATCTTCCGGGTCCATGTAGTATTCGTGGTCAGGGTCACGAAACTGGGTATCCAGTTCTTTGTGGCGAATATCAAAGGCATCAGAGACGTATTTTAAAAAAATTAGGCCCAGCACGGTATGCTTGTATTGTGCGGCATCTAGGGTGGAGCGGAGCTTATCAGCTGCTACCCATAGTTTTTTGTCTAAATGGTTAAGAAATTGCTGTTCTTCTTCGTGGGTCATAGATAAATCGTTTTAATATTTTTTGTGTAGGTGCCAAATTAGATAAAAATTCATACAAATTGGCATCGATAACTTTTATTTGTCTCTATATGTTATAGGTGCCAAGTAAAATAAAGGTGGTCAGTCTTACAATGATCAAAATGCCATCATTTGCAGGGCTTTTCCCTCTTGTTTCACGAGAGCGTAATGGAAAAGTGGGGCAGGGACAATGTAGCGAGGAGCCACTCGATTTTTGAGTGATCAATTAGGCCTCAATAGAAAGGGTTCCTTGAAGATAATCCACCGCCGAACCCGTCAGAATGACTCGATCACTTCGCACTTCACAACCCACCATGCCGGTTCGTTGGGATAATTGCTGCGCGATTAAATGTTTCTTATTGAGTCGTTGACTCCAGTAGGGTGCAAGCTCGCAGTGGGCAGAGCCGGTTACTGGGTCTTCATTGACTCGCAAGCTTGGGAAAAAACAGCGGCTAACAAAATCTACTGACTCGCCTGGTGCGGTAATCAGTACGCCTCGATAATCCAATTTCGACATCAGCAGAAAATTCGGTTCAACCTTTCTGACTTGTTCTTCGTTCTCAAGTACAACAATATAATCGAAGGCAAGTAGAGTTTCCGTTGGAGAGACGCCTATGGCTTCTAACAGTGTATTGGGTGGCTCAATGACTTGCGGGAGTGTGGCAGGAAAGTTCATTTCGTAACCGGAATCGGATTGTGTTACCACCAATTCCCCGCTACGGGTGGAAAACGTTATCGCATCATTTTGATAATCGAAGTGTTTAAATAGTACATGTGCAGTAGCGAGTGTGGCGTGCCCGCAAAGATCGACTTCTTCTTCAGGGGTGAACCAACGCAATGAATAATGCTCGCCTTCGCAAATAAAAAACGCCGTTTCAGACAAATTATTTTCTTCGGCAATGCTTTGCAGAGTGGCATCGGATAACCACGATTCTAACGGGCAAACAGCAGCGGGATTGCCTTCAAAGCTTTTGGAGGCAAAGGCGTCGACCTGATAAATGGGGAGTTTCATTGTTTTGCCTCTAGTCAGTGAGAGAATGCCAGTATTGTATTCTTGAATAACGAGAATACAAAAGGGTTACAATGATCACCCTAATAAAATCTGATGACTTTTCGCGCGTAAAAACTGAACAGCGCCGTAATAAAGACAATAACCGTAATAAAGACAATAAAAAGGAGCCATTAATGAAGTTGAGAACCTTGGGCAAAAGTGGGTACAGTATCTCTGAAATGGGTATCGGCTGTTGGCAGTTGGGCAATGACTTTGGCCCGATGGAAGACGAACGTGCCACCGCGATATTGCAAGAGGCAGATCGTCAAGGAATGAATTTCTGGGATACCGCTGATGTGTACGGCGGTGGCGTGAGTGAATCGCGTATTGGTGGATATTGTCGTGAGAATCCGTCAGATCGATTTATTGTCACGAAGGTGGGGCGCGACGGGACGTTGTATCCAGGGGCTTATACTAAACAAAAAGTGCGAGCCAATATTGAGGGTTCTCTTAAGCGTTTGCATGTGGAGGCATTGGATTTAGTCCAATTGCATTGTATTCCCACTGAGGTATTAAAAGCGGGAGATATGTTGGCGTGGATGGAAGATTTTCAACAAGAAGGATTAATCAAACATTTTGGTGCCAGTGTCGAAACGATGGATGAGGCATTGTTTGCCATAACGCACCCGCAGTTAACGTCCATTCAAACGATTTTTAATGTCTTTCGCCAAGATCAGGTCAATGAACTGTTCCCTAAAGCCATCGAAAATCAAGTGGGTATTATTGTGCGCTTACCACTGGCCAGTGGTGTTTTATCGGGAAAAATGCAAAAAAACCATCAGTTTGCTGAGAGTGATCACCGACATTATAACCGTGATGGCGCGTTTTTTAGTGTGGGAGAAACGTTTTCCGGTATTCCTTTTGAGCAAGCGGTGGAGTTTGCTGAGACTCTAAAAGCGTGGTTGCCAGAAGGGATGAGCTTGGCACAAATGGCAATGCGCTGGGTTCTTGATCATGACGCCGTAAGTTCTGTGATTACAGGAGCAAGTCGCGTGGAGCAGGTGGCTGAAAATGCGTCTGTTTCTAGCCTTGAACCCCTTAGTTCACAATTGCATGAAAAACTCACGGAGTTTTATTTTAATACTGTGAAAACGCATATTCGAGGTGTGATGTAATGTGTAAGCCATCTCATCCGAGCAGCTTTTTTAAAATTTGAAGCTGTAAGGTTCACTATTTAGAATATTTTCGTATCAGATCATTGCTTGTCATTGGATGCCCATGACAAGCAATGACTATAGTGAGGCTACTGAGCGGAGAGTAACTGCAAGCCAAGTCGATATATGCGCTTGAAATCAGTTAAGCCATGACTTCCACCGTTGACCGCTTTCCTTGCATCACGTAGGTCATTATCTTTTAATGCAGCTTTAATTCGACTTTCTTTGTTTTTCAGAAAGCAAGCCAATATATCAGCGGCTGTTTTCGGGTCATTGGCTCTTTCAGGGTCTTGTTCGAGCATATCCCCCAGCCCTAGTTGATGACCAATATGATAATAATTTGCACGACCGGTTAACTGAATATAACCCCGCCCTTTGTACCTAGCGCCATCCGGTTTGCCTGTATTTCCCAAATCATTACGATCATCATATTTATCAAAAGGGTGTCCGTTTGGGCTGGTATTATAGTGGGATATATGTTCATCAATTGGGGCGAACCTGCCAGTTTCGACATAAACTGTAGCGATGGTCATAAGAAACATTTCTCTATAGGCCAAATGAAATTTATCTAGTGATGCGTAAAGAAGCGGCCAATTTTCTGTAATATTCGCATGAGAAGAGTCATGGCATATTCTTACTACGAGTGAATTTGGGCAGGCCATCACCAGAGAGTCTTTCAGCTCAGTCTGCTGGGGAATCATTTGATCAATAGGATTAAGTTCTATAGCTAATTCAGAGTGAGTTCGTCTACCCACAATACCGTCATCGTCAAGCCGGTTGTCACGCTGAAACAAAATAACGGCATGTTCAGTTTCATCACCAAAAATCCCATCAACTGCAGAGATTGGATAACCTAAAGCCTTCAGTTGCTTTTGAAGCCTTTTAACCAGTAAGCCTTTGTGGCCTTTGCGAAGTGTTGTCATGATATTATAAAGGCAGTTTGAGTCCTGCCATACTCCCAGCAAAATTACCGATGGCGGTGCCGACTTTGGTCAGCTTTTCCCGCTGTGATTTAATCCGACTATCTAGCGCGTTAGAGAGATGTACAAGCTTATCAGTTTCTATGATTAAACTATTATCAGCTTTACTGGCTTTGTCATGTAATGCATTAGCAGCTGCTCTCAACGAATTGATCTGTGCTGTTAACGCTTCTTTTTCTTCATTGATTTGTTGTAATGTCAAAGATAATTCTGTTTCGAAGTTGGAAATGTCTTTCGCCGTATTCTGTTTGAAACTCTCCAGTTTTTTAGCTTGCTCTTCTTCGTACTGATCAAGTAAATCATCGACCAAGCTTTCCGCTTTGGCCGCTACATTATCGACCACATCAGCTATGTCGTCTGGTAAATCATCCTTATAGATTTGCATCAATTCCGGACTAGGTTTATAACGCGCCATTGGGTTCTCCTGCTAGTTGAGTAACGCCAGGTTACTGTGGTGAAAGTGTCTCTTTCACTTTGTTTTTAAGGTTGTCAAAGATGCCATCTACGGCTTTGTTGATATCTTCTTTGTAATTGACTTTGAGCTTATCCGCTTTTGGTCCATAGCTGCTGGAAAAATTGGGAATTTCTTGTTTAAGGTCATCGATTGCAGCTTGAGCAAGAGTCTTAACGGCTTCAGTGTTGGCGTTTTTATCTGGAAAAATTAAACCGTTTGCTAATCCGGAAGGTATAGCTCTTAAAAATGAAAAGGCACCAGACCCAGGGCCTAATGAGTTATATTTCAGATAGGTGGATAAACTGTTACCAGCGGCTTGGTTTGCCTGAAAGGCAACACGAAGTTTTTCTTTACTGCTCTTTATATTATCAGCGTTACTGCTGGATCTTAACACTTGAGTCATCTCCATAAAACCGTTTACCAAAACCTGATGTTTGGCCAGAATTTCTTGGTTCACCGTTTTGCAGCCATCAACGACTTTATTGGTAAGATTGTTATAACTGGCATCGAAAGTATTACTGATCTCATCAGCATATTCTTTTGAGATTACTGAAATAGTCTCGGTAATTTTTTCCGATTGCCCTAAATAAATTTCATTGTACCGAAGATATAGGTTGAGCTGGATATTTTTGAGGCGGGCAAGATCTTCAAATGTGCCCTGAGTAGTATCGTCTCGTCTTAATCTGTCGGTCAACATCAAGATGTTCTTTTCATTGGACTCAAGCATCGCGTGGATTGGGAATATGACTTCTTCCATTTTTTTATGCGTTTCTTGTTTACTTGAGAGTGCGTCCTGATTAATGCGTTGAATGTCTTTGGTGTATTGTGAAACCAATGATTTCAGCGCATTCGTGCCAGTTTTTAAGCACTGCACATGCGGGTTGGAAGAGTTTGAACTTAACGTTGAAAGGGTTTTCTGTGTTTCTTCCAGTAAAGCATTTCTGCTTCTTTCAATGTTTTCTAATTGGGTTAAGTAGTCTTTAATATTGATTTCGCTTTCTTCGTTGAAATATTGCAATCCATGAGCCATATCAACCGCCTGTTGTCTCCCCGCGCAGCCAGAAAGAAGCGTTAGGGCAGTAACCAACAACCCAAGTGTTCTGAGCCTTACGATTTTTACCAAGTTCATTACTCACTCTCCTTTGCATACATTTTCAACACCTGTTTTTCCGATTCTGGTTTAATCCGTACTTTTGCATGGTCTCTGATTTCGCTCATTGTTGCAGAAGTGGGTCGAACATTTTTTAGTTCATCCTGGAACTTGGGCAAATAACGTATTTTTTTGTTGGCGGCCAACATTTTCTCCTTGGAAAATGCCAAGGGTTGCAATAGCTTATTGGAGGTGTTTTGAATTATGGCATTTAAGCTTTCGCTATTGAATCCTAGGAAAAAGGCTAACGCCAAAAAGTAGGGGAAGTTATTTAAGTTAGAGTTGTACTCCATATATCCAGATGAAATTAAAGCTACGACGACAACCGACATGATAGGAGCAAGGAATATTCGAGGAAAGAACAGCGTATATCGTTTGGCGTTGTATTCGTTATTTCTGACATCTCGAATGTTGTTGACCAAAGTACAGCAACATAAGCCAAATAAAGACCAGAATACCAATTCCACAATCCAGCCTGAGCCAGGGTGATAAAGCCACAAGAAATTGAGTTGAGGTTTCAATGTTTCAATACGTTCTTCTAGTAATTTTGCTGATGCTTCCTGGCGTTGGATTAGAGATTTAATGTCAATCTGTAAATCATCTAGTTGTATTAAATAAAGATTACTTTCACTATTTGTCCAGTTCAGTTGGACATCTTTTTTTAAAAGAGCAATTTTTGCTAAAAAATTGTTTAGTTTCATTTCTTCAAAAACTTTTCTACCTTGCTCAGATGTAAAGGTGTCGAGAATTGGAATGTTAATTGGCATTGGTTTGTTTACATAGTGTGGTGAAATTGCGCGGCTTGCTTGACGAAAAAAATAAGCTCTTTTGTCAAGTAGTATGTTTTTTTCCTGGGATGCCTTGTGTTCAAAGTCTTCAATAAATTCCTCAACACTCTGAGAATCATAAAATTTTTCCAATACTGTTTCATGAATCTCGTACTCTAAAAGGCCGTCTTTATAAAAGATGATGGGGGGTGTGAGTTGGGTGCAGGGTGTTAACTCTTTCAACTTGATGCCCATTTTGCACCGCTCTACTGTTGTTCCCTGTGCGACCTGAAAGAATAAATACATAAGAATAAATAGTAAGAATAAGAGTATAGTTGTGACAGTTGCACGCTCTGAAGAGTTAAAAAAATTTTCAAGCAGCGCTTTGTTTTTCAACGTTTTTGTCGACATGCTATAAATCCCTTATCTCTTGATGGTTTGTCATTTCTTGAATGCTTGTGTTAAAAATTTTTGAGCTTGATAAAAGCCGTTAAGATTTCTGGTTAATGCTGAATTTAACTTTATGTTTTGATGCTGCCTGTAAGGCTTGTTGGCTATAATTTTAAATTTTTTTAGATGTTATTTTGAATTTCTGTGACGGCTCCACCATCCATTTTCAGCACTTTTAACTTCCTCGAGCTCAATATTTTTAAGCTCTTCTTCTGTCCAGCTATTGTTTTCCGATTTTCTTAATATCCATTTTTTAGGGAAGGCGGCATTCGCAATCTGATATAGGCTCGGAACATCCGGGAAGTCGACATTCTTTGTTTTTTCACAGTGAGGTTGGATGAGAGTAACCTGTTCGGAGTCTTTAACCTGAACACAATGCTCGGATTCAAGCATCAGGATCGAGCTTTTAGGGAGAAACTCCCAGTACATGATTGTAGCTAACGGAACCCCAAAGCCTTCTCTATTGGGGTGGTTGTTAAAGTCGATAATGGGTGGGTGCTTTATTGCTTTTTTTCTCAGCCCAAAAAGACTTCGTTTATAATCTACCCTCAAGAAATCAACATGTCCCAAGAGAAGGTCATATGCTTTACGCTTGTATGCTGGAACTGCCACTATGGGTTCTGTTATTTCTGGGTCTATTGTGTTTGTGATTTCAAAAGAAGTTTTTTCGCGAATTTTTTGATTTTCATGTAATTCACTGGTTATTGATAGTTTGCTTTTTAATTTGCTGGCAAGTTGTGTTTTAATCTTGCTTGATAGTTTGTTTTCTTTTGAAAGTTCAATTTTCGCGGCTAGTTCGGTGGCAAAGGACGCGGTATGTTCGTTCTCTGTCAAGAATTTTTCAATGGATGAGATTTGCTTTATTTTTTCCAACTCAAAACTGGAGGCTATGACATGTTGAGATCCGACTCCTTGAGGTGACTTGTAAACAGCGAGAGCATCCCCGACTTGATGATGTTCATCTAAAAAGCGCTCGTTTAACTGAAAGTGGCAGCGAACAATGCCAAAGGATGTTTGACTCTCATCAAGGATTTTCCAAGATTTTTCTTTGGTTAAATCTACAGAATAAGGTATTGAAAGTGAAATCCTTTTCATTGTTATAACCTATTTTTTATCGTTTTCGTTAAGTTTGAGCAGAGTTCAATATTAATTAAAAAATAAGCAATCTTATTGAAAGGCAGAGCTGTTTAACATTTTTTTAGATTCCTAAAATCCCTGGATCGCCGCTTTTCAAACCAGCTTTTGGCAGCGTTTTTATTTTGAGGTATTTAGTAATATCCCTTTAAATTATCAACTCCAGCATATATCAGGTTGCTGCCGAATTATGTTCTGTGGCTCGGTTTGCCCAAAAATAAAATGGGTTTAGGTTCGCCTGTGCTCTGCGTTTTTTCATAAAAAATATAAGCGCTAAGGAGCGCAAGTGTTAAATTGGTTGAGCCGTTATAAACGCACTTTATTATGCAAGCATCTAAATAATCTTTACCTAGGTAATGTGCGTTGGCTAGTTTGTGGTTGACTATAATGTCGACGGCTCGAATGCCATTAATGCTTGTTTTCACGGAATTGCGTAGGGTATCTGATAGACTCGAGTAGGCGTTTTCTACTTGGCTGATTGCACTGAAAGGTAGCGTGATTATACAGAATGTGCCAATGCCGACTGTAGTAATGCGAATTCCAGTAATACCGAGTCTCAACCTGATAATGGGGGTTCGTTCCATCGATTTTCCTCTGTTTTAACGTCTTGTCGTCAAATTCCTTATATCCTTAATACCTGTGTAGGGTAATGATGTTAATGAGTTGTCGCCAAAGAGGAAGAAATGAATTGGCATTAGAGCTAAGGGTATTTATGAGGCGGTGGGGAAGAATATACAGAGGTCGCGTTTTGGTGAGGCTATGGCATAATCTCCCCAGTCATTAATGAGTGCAGGTGAAGTTAAACTATGATGTCTAAAAACCGTTTAATGTGGGCAAGCCGTCGAGGTATGTTGGAGCTGGATTTGGTGTTGCAGCCCTTTATTGAAAATGTGTATGACTCTTTGAAAGACGACGATAAATTGCTGTTTGAAAAATTATTGGAGTGTGAAGATCAGGATATGTTCACTTGGTTTATCGATAAAGTCGACCCTGAGGCCTCTGACATTTTGCATATCGTCAAGATTATTCGCTCTCACACAGGGCTTCAGCCTGACGCTTGAATTGCCTCTTTCGCCACCTCTGGTTGTCCAACGTATCGGTTGGGGTGTGAGGTGGTTAATTCTTCTTGTTAGCCTTTCCGGTATTTTCCACTCTTTTTATCTGTCTTCGTTTGAGGGTGCATTATGGCCTTCTACTGATAACGCACTATTCACCGCATTGGTTGTGGTTGGGTGGGGCGTTTTGGGTGTGTTTGGGTGGAGGCTTGTTCAATGGTTTATTCAGAAGGTCAATTTAAGGCACCACGGTGCTTTACTGTTTGATGAGGAGGGTTGGACGCTTTCGCCTGTTGAGGGTAACCCGCCGCAGTCACTTATGCTGAATGAATTTTGTTATCTCGGTGAGCACTTTGTTGTGCTCGGTTTTTCGCCAACAGAGGGATTAAGTGTTTGGCGGCGATGGGTTATTGCGTTTTTCGGTGAGTATACTTTTTTTATTGAACGAGCGGCGATTGTGAAGCCGGAGGGCGCTGAGCGCCGGTTCCGGCATTTACGTGCTTTGTTAATCACAGGTAAAGCTTTTAAATAATCGTTTAGGGGCAAGCGGTTTTAACACTCGGCCCCACAATGACGTCTTGGCCTGCGAAATTATTGGGCACGAGCACGGTATCGCGCGCAAATGTTTTGAGGTTAGGGTAATCCAGAGAGTAGTGTAAACCCCGACTTTCTTTTCGCTCTAGGGCTGAGCGAATAATCAATTGCGCCACCATGGCTAAATTTCGTAATTCAATTAAATCGTTTCCGACTTTGTAGTTACTGTAATAGTCGTGAATTTCCCGTTGCAGTAATTCGACACGGTGGTTCGCTCGTTCTAAACGTTTGCGGGTGCGCACAATGCCCACGTAGTCCCACATAAAGCGTCGTAGCTCATCCCAGTTGTGGGAGATCACCACGTCTTCGTCGGAGTCGGTGACTCGGCTTTCATCCCATTCTGGTTGGTAGTGGGGTTTGTCGATGTCTTCGATAATGCGGGAAATTTCATCGGCAGCAGAGCGTGCGTAAACGATGCATTCGAGTAGGGAGTTGCTGGCCATGCGATTGGCACCGTGCAAGCCGGTGAACGAGGTTTCGCCAATGGCGAATAGGTGTTTTAGGTCGGTGCGGCCATTGTGGTCGACCATGACACCGCCACAGGTGTAGTGCGCCGCAGGCACGACAGGAATGGGTTCTTGCGTGATGTCGATTCCAAACTTCGCACATTGCGCCTTCACAGTGGGGAAGTGGTCTTCGATGAACTCAGCGGATTTATGGCTGATGTCTAAATACACGCAATCGCACCCCAGCCGTTTCATTTCATGGTCGATGGCACGAGCGACAATGTCGCGGGGGGCGAGCTCTTTGCGTTCGTCAAAATGCGTCATAAAGCGCTCGCCGCTGGGCAGCTTCAGGTGTGCTCCTTCGCCACGAAGCGCTTCGGTGATCAGGAACGATTTGGCGCTGGGGTGGTAAAGGCAGGTGGGGTGGAATTGGTTAAATTCCATGTTGGCGACTCGACATCCGGCACGCCAGGCCATGGCAATGCCATCACCGCTGGCTCCGTCGGGGTTGCTGGTGTAAAGGTAGGCTTTACTGCTGCCGCCGGTGGCGAGAATAACGACTTTGGCTTGCCACAAGTTAACCGTATCGGTATCGATATCGTAAATGTACGCGCCTGTGCAACGGATTTTTCGGTATTGGGCATCCGCTTGTGTGACTAAATCAACGGCAACGTGGTTGCTGTGCAATTCGATATTATCGCGTTGGGTGGCGCGCTCGACTAATGTGGAGTGCACGGCCCGGCCAGTGGCATCGGCACTGTGAATAATTCGCCGGTGACTGTGGCCGCCTTCTTTGGTCAGGTGATAATCGTTTGATGAATTTTTGTCTGACTCTGATTCATTGCCTTGGGTGTCATGAGCGTTCTTGGTAAAGCTGACGCCTTGGTCGATGAGCCATTCGATGGCGCTTTTGCTGTTCTCTACCGTAAACCGCACAGCATCTTCGTGGCACAGGCCCGCACCGGCTTTGAGGGTATCTGCTACGTGCATGTCGACGGAATCGCTGTTGTCCAATACCGCTGCAATACCGCCCTGAGCCCAGAACGTGGAACCGTCTTTCAGCTCGCCTTTACTTACCATGGCGATGGATAAATGCTCAGGCAAATGCAGCGCGGCGGTTAATCCTGCGGCACCAGAGCCAATAATAAGGACATCGTGATAAAACGTATTGGTCATAATGTTTACTTTCGAACAGACAAAGATTCAAACATCACACAGAGCTTGTTTGAGCGCAAAGTACCCCAAATATTCCGTGTGCAGGTCGTGTTTTCGATGATGGTCGATGCGTCATCGGTGCCGGATTTACGCACGCGATGTTTATAAAGTCCATTTCTAGCACAGAATCGAGGCGCGCTAGTATATACATCTGTTGGTAAATGAGTAACATTTTGACCTTAGGGGCTAAAAAAACGTCCAAAATACAAAAACTTATCTCGGGTTTTGAACTTCTCTTCTAGAGTTGAGTCTAGTGAGCTTGCAAGCAATGGCGTCGAATACCATTGCAAGGCATGAGTTCTGCCAAGTGGCTATATGGGAGTAATGAATGACAGCGCAAGCGGCGCCTGAATCAGATCAGCAGTTGGTCGAACGGGTACAAAAAGGGGACAAGCGCGCCTTTGATTTGTTGGTGCTGAAGTACCAACACAAAATCATTGCCATTGTTGGGCGCTATATTAAAGACAATGCAGAAGTGTATGACGTGACTCAAGAGGCGTTCGTGAAAGCCTATCGTGCGTTAGGTAACTTTCGCGGAGAAAGTGCGTTTTACACCTGGCTGTATCGAATTGCGATTAATACGGCAAAAAATCATTTGGTCTCTCGTGGGAGACGCCCTCCTGCGTTTGATGTGGATGTGGACGAAGCAGACTATTATGACGGTAGTGAACCTTTGCGTGATATTGAGTCGCCAGAGGGCAGCATGATGCGTGATCAACTGCACGATGTGGTTAAGAAGACCATCACAGCGTTGCCAGAGGACTTGCGTACGGCGTTAACCTTACGAGAAATGGAAGGTCTGAGTTACGAAGACATTGCTGAAGTGATGGAATGCCCTGTCGGTACTGTGCGTTCACGAATATTTCGAGCCCGTGAGAGTATTGATAAAGCCATTCGACCTTTACTAGATGGTTAACTGTAGGTAAATGACTAATTGTAGGTAGACGGTTAATTGCAGGTTGATTTATTGAATGTTCAATGCGGTGGTGATTGGTCGTCGATAAAGCATTAAATTTTATAAAAAAATATCGATTGAACGAACCATTTGGAAATTTCTCGGTCAATAAGAGCGTAACCTATTCAGATTCTGTTAATGAATTAAAAGAAGGTCTGAAACCAGCCTTGAGGCTTGGTGTTGTGAGTCAGTTTTAAACGCTTTACTCACTGTTTGCGTTGGTCATTTGTGTTCGTCGATTTTTTAGGGTTATTGCCTTAACGTCAGCACGATATTTAGACAAGTGATATTTAGATAAACCGTATTTAGAAAAGCAGTATTTAGATAAATAGTATTTAGATAAACCGTTAAGATAAAACAATTCAGGTAAACAACGATGTCGGTTGGACCGGCGAAGCATTGAGGTAACAAAGCGTATGGCACAGCCCAATGGCAAAGAAACAATGGCCGAATCTTTATCGGCCTTGATGGATGGAGAAACCTCTGAGTTTGAGCTGAGGCGAGTACTGTCTTCGCTTGACGATACCCCCGACTTGAAGCGCTCTTGGTCTCGTTATCATCTCGCTCGCGGGGCTATGAAGCGTGAGTTACCACTGGATATTACCGTCGATTTATCGGCCGCCATTGCCGATTCTATTGCGGATGAGCCAGCGCATACCGTAGTACTTGATAGCACTGTGGACAGCTCTACTGCGAATAGCACTCCTGCTACATCAGAAAAGTCAGTGAAGTGGTTGGGGGGCTTGGGTAAAATGGCGGTTGCTGCGTCCGTTGCCATGGTGACTGTATTGGTAGCGCAACAGGTTGTGAATGATGCGCAACAAACCCCATCCGTTGATAAAGACATTGTGGCCGATGCCACGCCTGTGACGCCTACGGTCAATGAGCCGGTAACAGCGCCGGTCAGCTTGCCAATTGGCTATGGTACGGATTCCATTGCAGCACGCACAGTGAGTGCGGGGGCAGGGAATAACGCCGTACGAAGAACGTCTAGCTCACCATTGGTGTTTGTACCCAGAACGGAAGCCAAGGTATCTCACCCAGGGCTAGAAGAGTATCTGAATCAAATTATGGTTGAACATGCCCAAACGGGCATTGCGGCACCCGGTTCATTACCGTTTAATCGTGTACCGAGGGTAGAGGCAAAACCGTAATGAGGAATGCGCCATTAGCCGTTTTGTAAGCCATATGGTTGAGCGGCTGGGTTGATTTCGTTTATCTTAACATTCTGTTTATCGTCGGTTTTTTATCGTGAGTCTTTACTGTTGCGTTATTGAAAAAGAAAGGGGGCATTAGCCCCCTTTCTTACGTATGTGTGATGCGAAATTTGCCCAGCTTGCCGAGGAAAGTTCATTCAAAATATGAAAATTATGTCGAGTCATTTTGTTTTTCGTACCCCAATCAGTTTTGGAATGGGGGTGTTATTGTGTTTGATGTGCGCCATGTCTGCTACGGCTCAAAATGGGTTGAACCCTTCTGTCTCCCCCGTATTGATCGAAATGCTGTCCCATGCAGAGCAATCTTTAAAACAGCTCAGTTATGACGGCACATACACTTATGAATACGCAGGAAATTTGGACACGCTATCCGTGTCCCATCGCGTGGATGGCGATCGGCAATCGAACCAAATTACCCATTTAAATGGATTTGCAGATTCGGTGCGTTACGATTCCGCTCGCCACGTTTGCCAAAGTGATCCACAGCAATTTGCGGTAACCGTAGGCCCGCATTTGGCGCAATATTATCAGTTTCAAATCGTGGGAGAAGATCGTATTGCGGGCCGCAGCGTGGATATGTTGTTTGCTCAGCCTGCAGACGAATATCGTTATGGTTTTACTTTGGCGTTAGATCGGGACACACGTATGCCACTGATGTTTACGATGTTGGCGGGTAAGCGCATCTTGGAGCGTTTCCAGTTTGTGCATTTTGACCCAGTATCTGACCCATCAACGGCGGCGCCTATGCCATCGGATAACCAAGGCACCACTTTCTCGGTAAACGGAGGGTGTGCCGAAGTGGCGGAAAGTGCCCGTTGGCGGTTGGGGTGGTTACCACTAGGGTTCAGTTTAACCACCGCCAAGCTTAACCAAACGGCGGATATGTTGTCGTTCAGCGATGGCATCACCCGTTTCACAGTCTTTGTCAACCCTGCCCAAGGCGCGCATACTTTAGAGGGCGAAGGAAGAAAAGGCAGTACGTTGGTGTACTTGGATAAAGTCATTGCCAATGGTGGTTTGTATCAAATTTCTGTGGTGGGTGAAATTCCAGTAGAAACGGCAAAAAAAGTGGCTGCCTCGTTGATTCCTTTGTCGAATGTGAATTAATGAATCTGAGTGTAACGAAGTGTGGATATGAACAGCAGAGCCAATGATTGCGGCATAACGCAATCAGGAATGGTTAAAGAAAGGGGCAGAGTCGTGGCCATTGAAGCCGAAGCGCTTTGGGTTGAAACGCGTCAGCAATCTGCTTGTGATGGCTGTAATGCAAAGCAAGGGTGCGGTCAATCGTTATTGTCTCGCCTTGGGAGTTCGCCAACACAATTAAAGGTGTTGTTGAATGGTCAATCGCCTGAGGACTTCAGGGAAGGCGACTGGGTGGAGATTGGCATTGCTGAAACGCTGATCGTGAAAGCGTCTTTGCTGGTGTATTGCGTTCCTCTTCTTACATTGTTGATAGGGGCTTTAGTGGCCAACAATGTGTGGGGAGGGGAGTTGGGTAGTATTATGGGTGCGTTAGTGGGGTTATTCATTGGAGGGTGGGTTGTGCGCTGGCATTCTGTTCAACATGAGCACAACCCAAGTGTGCAGCCGGTGGTGCTGTCTGAGGCAGCCGTAACGTTAAATTGGCAGCCTGAGTCATAGCTCTCTTAGGTATGACTAGACAATAGGTATGACTAGACAAGCATAAGACGCCGTTACCTAAAATGATCGACTATTGTTCAGTGTCGCTCTATTGAATGTGACAAATTCTTTAAGAAGTCTTACAAATTTTATTCTACGGTGGAATTTTTATTCCCAGTCCCCAACTAAGACGTTGATTAAGTGCAGTGCTATTAAGAAAAATAGCGCTCATCCGTTTTTTTCGTCGATAACCAGAGTCGACGTTTTACGCCAGAATGTTAGAGGAGAGTGCCCATGCTATGGCGACAAGTGCCGTTAGCGTTTGTATTAATGATTGGTGCGATGATAGTCCACGCACAACGCCTGCCCGATTTTTCAGAATTGGTTGAAGAATCAAGCCCGGCAGTGGTGAAAATTACAACGGTTGCAAAGTCGGGCCGAGGAATTACCTTAAACCGACCAGATATGGAGCAGATTCCTGAAATTTTTCGATATTTCTTTGACCCTCGTAAAATCCCAGAGCGGGAACAACGTTCGATGGGCTCGGGGTTTATTTTGTCACATGATGGGTATGTGC
The DNA here is from genome assembly GCF_021234875.1 of Marinibactrum halimedae. Lineage (GTDB taxonomy): Bacteria > Pseudomonadota > Gammaproteobacteria > Pseudomonadales > Cellvibrionaceae > Marinibactrum > Marinibactrum halimedae. Next base: position 86,308 of record NZ_JAJQVM010000007.1, read on the forward strand.
TAACCAATAATCACGTTATTGATGGTGCTGATGAAATTACCGTACGCTTGCTCGACCGTCGGGAATTTGAAGCCACTTTAGTGGGGACGGACAAGCGATCGGATTTAGCGCTTCTTAAAATTGATGCAGAGCGCTTACCGCATTTGGATTTTGCCGATCCGGAAGAAATTCAAGTGGGTGAATGGGTGCTGGCGATTGGCTCTCCATTTGGTTTGGATTTTTCTGCCAGTGTTGGCATTGTGAGCGCCATTGGCCGCAGTATTCCCACCGAAGAAAACGAAAATTATGTCCCGTTTATTCAAACCGATGTGGCCATTAACCCCGGTAATTCAGGCGGCCCTTTATTTAATTTGAAGGGCGAAGTGGTCGGAATTAATTCCCAGATTTACACCCGTTCGGGGGGGTCCATAGGCTTGTCTTTTGCCATCCCTGCCAGTGTGGCCATTGATGTGGTGGAACAGTTAAAGTCTAAAGGCGTGGTAGAGCGTGGCTGGCTTGGCGTGATGATTCAAGAAGTAGACAAAGATTTGGCTCGCTCCTTTGGCCTGAGAAAACCTCAAGGCGCATTAGTGGCAAGGGTTGAGGCCGGAAGCCCTGCGGATAAGTCCGGTTTAAAAGTGGGCGATATTATTTTGTCGTTTGATGGAAAATCCATAAAACAATCTGGTGATCTTCCCCATGCGGTGGGGATGGTAACGCCGGGTGAAAAAGCCATTGCCGAGATTATTCGAGAAGGCGATCGTAAACGTGTTCCTGTTATGGTGGGGGCGTTAGGAGGTGGTGCGACTGTTGCTGGTTTATCCAATTCATCGAAATCGGTTGATTCATTACTGGGGGTGCAGGTGGAGTCATTGCCTGATGAGCTTAAACGTGAGTGGAATCTTGATACCGGAGTGTTGGTAAAAGCCATTGATCCCAACGGTGCGGCAGCGGGTGCTGGCTTACGTGTGGGGGATGTGATTACCCAAATCGGGTTTACCGCGATTCAAAACGTTGATGATTTTGGCTTAGTGGAGTCTCAGCTTGAACGAGAGGCATTATTGCCCATTCGTTTTATTCGACAAGGTCGTCCGGTCTTTCGAACCATTACCACACCAAAATAGATCTATTTGATTCTTCCATTACATTAGCGTGCCTCGGTTGTGAATGATTACTGAGGCACCGCCCAACGACTTAGCGATCACATGGTCTTGGGTCGCGTCACTGAGGTCCAATGTTTGACGACAGTAAAAACAACGACCGGCTTGCAAAAATAAACGGCGCTTTATGGTGTTCGACATAGTGTTAAAGTTCGGTTGTTGGGATCTGCAACTACCACTGTAAATGATCTTGGCCGGCGGTAGCTTTCCAGGCCTTAGGAATATTTCGTCCGTATCCGCCATATTTGATGACGAAATCTTTCAGTAACACCGCAGAAGCCACGCCAAGTCCAAGCATAATATCAGGGTTCGTCATCGGCGATTTTGCCATTTCATACAATGGCTCAAGGTATTGAGCCCCTGTGAAAGTGACGATGCCACTACCCGCTATTTTAACAACGGAAACCGAGATGTTATGACCAACTGCTCTCAACGCATCTTCATTTCGCCAATCATACGCGTTAATACGCGTGCCGTGATACGTTAATCCTGAAGCGTTACAGAGTGCTTCCAATTCTTCTTCTCTCACTCCTTTGCCGCGCGGGTTGGAGAAGAAAACACGTTGTTTTTTCAAATTGCTTTCGAGGCTATTTCCATCCATAGGATGAGGTGAAGTTTTTTCTGCTTGTAAGCGCGGGTGTTTCGATAGTGCCTGCATGACGTTTGCAAAAGTTTCACAGGCATTACCTTGAATCAGCCAGTCTACGCTTTCGCCCTGAGCCGCAATGGTGATAATGGCATCGAGCACTAATTTAATGCTATTGGGCTTGTGAAATTCTCCATTTAACCAAGCTAACGTATAAAAGTTATCAGGGATGTCTGACATTTTATCTTGAATAGCATAGGCATTTTTGATGTGCTCAATAAGCGTGCTTCCTGCGGATTCTTTATTTTCATATTTTCCACCAATGGCTATACGATGCGAGCCATGGAGACCATCCCATTTGTGAGAGAGCATTAATCTTGCTGTAGGGCTATCTTTGGTATTCCATTCAGGCTTCCCTTCTTCATTCATACTACAGATAACTTCGTAGATATTTGGGTTTTGTTGAATACTTTCTGGTTGGAATTGATCCCCAAATAAGATGCTTTCTATGTAGGTGTCACCGCCCCCATTGAAGCGATAAATTATTTGAACACCTGGTTTGGTGATGCTATGTATTTGGCTGTCTCTTTGCTCGGAGATGCCGCCAAGGTTATACACCATGCGAAAAATACTGGCTCGGTAAAAATTGGTTTGGTGGGTCGTTTGTAGCTCCTGCCATCGACTCAAGTGCTTTTTACTGACAAAAACATTACGAGAAACATTAATATCTCGACCTTTTTCTAATATGGTTGTGTATTCGGTAGGGTTTAGAGGTTTCATTAATTATCCTTAATTTCAGAGATTAATTGGGTGTAAATTCTGGGGGAGGAGATCCAGGCTCTAGGAGAACAATATTGGGTTCGCCGATACTGTTGTCTCCTCTGCGCACTATGGGATAAATCCAGGGTTCAGGAGTTCGATTTTCACAGGCTTGTGCATTGGGCCAGCGTTTTTGAGCGTGTTTAAGCTTGTCTTGTGACTCATTACTAAGAGTGAGTTGAACACTATTGAACACAGAATCTCGAATTGAATTCATCGAGCGTAAACAGTCTACAACGGGTTTGTATCCAATATATCGATATCCCATACTGAGCATATGTCTATCAGTCAAAGCCATCAGAAGAACTGATCTAATAAAGGACGATTCTTCAGGTAATGGTGAGTCGTCATCAGGCTCCCTATTTTCGAGCCTAGGGTGAGTTTCGGTGTATAGCCATGTACCTGAATCGGTTTCTCTAACCTGCCAATTGACGGGCCCTTGAACATGTCTATTTAATGGATTGCCTGGGCCATTAAAATAAATATTGCGGAGTGTGGCTTGTTCTAAATGCTCAGGGTTAAACAAGCTCATGCCTTCAGGCATGGTATCCATATGACGAACACCCATGCTAAAGTCCATGAGTCCTAAGGTAGGTTGGGGATGCCATGGTGGGCCAAGTAATTCTAAATGACGTCCCATAATGGATCGAACGCTAACCCCCTGCCGTCGCCAACTCGGTAAATCTTCATCACTGATGAAATCACTTTTCTCGTAAAGATTGACGACTTCTGGGATGGGCTTGTCTTTCCCTAAGCCTTCGCTGTAGTGGCTCGGTGGCAGCTCTAGGGTCAATATGCTGCCGGAAAAATTAATGGTGATTTTGTCCCGCTTGTTCTTCCCCGGAATGTAGGGGCGACGGCGGGAGGCGAAAAGTTGATGAATAAAACTCATGCAATATCCATATTTAGAAATTCAGTGAACATTGGTTAGTTCAACCTCTGTTGAATTTAGTGCAGGCCATTATCAATGATCGGAAAAGTGTAGTGCAAATCTTAAACAAACAATGTGTGTCAAATTTAAAATCTATTATGCCAGTTTTGAGACGTTCCCCACTATTCCGTAAGGATGTCGCATCATGCCACATACTGGGTGTGGCTAAAGTTTTCATCAATTTACCAACCTCAATAGGTTAATATCTTTAACCTATATTCAACAATAATGTTGTATTTTTTAGCCTATGACTGGCGTTGAATATTCACCTACATCAAATATCGGAAGAAACATTGAACATTAAAACGAAAAAAGCACTGATCGATTTCGTTAATCAAGGCAATACGGTGAAATATATCTTTTTCTGGGGGCATCAAGAAAAAGGCAACCAAGTGACAAAGAGCTGCTTTAGTCAGTGGTATAGTTCAAAATTCGAAGAAGATGGAAATGAATTTATCACGGCTGAGCACTACATGATGTATCACAAAGCAAAGTTGTTTGGCGATACTAACGCGTGTGAGAAAGTGCTTTCTGCTAAGAACCCAGGAGAAGCTAAGGCCATTGGCCGTGGCGTGCTGGGTTTCGAACAAAAATTATGGGATGAGAAACGATTCGAGATTGTAGTCAATGCCAACCTTGCGAAGTTCTCTCAAAATTCAGAGCTTAAGGCGTTTTTGTTACATACCGAAAATCGAGTATTAGTCGAAGCCAGCCCAGTAGATAAAATATGGGGCATTGGTTTGGCTCAAGACAATCGGGCATGTGAAAACCCAAACTTATGGAAAGGTCTTAATCTTTTAGGGTTCTCGCTCATGGAAGTGAGAGATCAACTTACCTATAAAGCAGGTGCATAAATTAGGTTGCTGAGCTCTCATCACGGCATTTTTAATCAGATTTCTGAGCCATTGGCTCCAATACTTCTTTCAAAAACTTAAAATACACGGTATGAATTTCCGGTGATTCACCGTCTTTCTCAATCATAAAAAAAGGCGCACGTTCGACGTTGTGGGCTTTGGCAATTTTGAGGCCTGCACTCTCTGGGTCGCGTTCGTCGGCGACGACCACTTCGTCAATTAAGCCCATGTGGCCCGATTGCTCCAATTTGGCGATGACTTCACCACACTTTTTACAAGGGGAGCCGTCGGCCAATATTTTTTTTACTAGAGTGATTTTCACGATTGCTCTCCTGTCTTTGCGCTAAATACCCTTAAATAGGCGATTTAACGCTGATGTATTGTCTTGTTTGAGGGCTGCCCCTCGTCATGTGTAGTAAATGGTGGAAGATTAAAAAAAATCAATGGCAGGGGGAGGGATTCTTTTTATGTTCTGTATCGAAACGTTTGAGCGTCTCCAGCAGCTTGTTGATTTTGACGAGGCTTTCGGCGTATTCACTGTCGGTATTGGAGTCCGCGACGATACCGCCGCCGCCCCACAAGGCAAGGCGCTGGCAGTCCATGCCGATGGTTCGGATAGCGATGTTGGTGTCCATATTGCCGTCACAACCTACGTAACCGATGGCGCCGCAATAGATTCCTCGCTGGAAGCGTTCAAGCTCGTCAATAATTTCCATGGCGCGTTTTTTGGGTGCACCGGTGATGGAACCTCCGGGGAAGGCATCTCGCAACAAATCCAGCGGATGGCTGCCTTCGATTAAATCGGCCTCAATGGTGCTCACCAAATGGTGAACGTTGGCAAAGGTTTCTAAATCCCACAATTTGGTGACATTAACGCTGCCCACTTGCGCGTGTTTGCTCATGTCGTTGCGCAGTAAATCCACAATCATCAGGTTCTCTGCCTGATCTTTAAGGCTGTTGCGCAGGGCGTGTTGATGTTCATGATCTTGTTGTGGGTCGCTAGCCCGTGGTCGGGTGCCTTTAATGGGTTTGGTGTTGATGTGTCCATTCTTCACTTGAATAAAGCGTTCGGGCGATAGGCTCATGATGGCGCCGCCGTGTGGAAGTCGCATAAAACAAGAGTAGGGAGAGGGCATGGATTGCCTTAGGGCTTGATAGGCTTGCCATGGGTCGCCTTTCCATTGAGCTGAAAACGGATGCGTGTAGTTTACTTGGTAGCAATCGCCACTGTGAATGTACTGGTGAATACGTTCCAGTTGTTGGACGTAATTTTCTCGCGGTTGTGCCTGTTGCAGCTCCCACAATGAAAAAGAAGAGGGTTGGGTTGTGCGAGTTTGATTGAGGCAGTCACGCAAAGGTTGAGCAAAAGACTCAAAACCTTCTAGGGCATAAAAGCGGCAAGTGCGATTATGGTGATCCATTACAATGGCGTGAGGATAAAGCCCCCAAACATAATCGGGTAAGTCCACAAGCTTTGGGTTGTTGGCAGCAACGCCGATGGCTTGCTGCGCCGATTCGTAACCAAAATACCCTAATGCACCGGCAATAAATGGGGTGTCTTTATGGTTGGGCAGCTCGGGTAATGCGGATAATAATGTCTTAAGGCGATCAAATGGGCAGTCTTTTTGATGATGGTTAAAGGGTGAGATTACCTCTATCGGGAGAGCGCTAAAGATATCGTATTGCCCAAGTGTGCTGAAAGGACGGCCGCTATCAAGCCAGATGGCGCCAGAGAGATGAGCGATGGCGTTAAAGAGTTCACAGGGGTTGTCGAAATAAGGGAGGTCGGTAACCGAATACAAAGGGGGTGTCCTATAGCTGTTCATCGCTCGTCTGATGTGCGGCGCATTTTACCTCTCGAATAAAAGCGAGTACACCATAATTCGTACACGAAAATGGTGGTTTCTAAGCTAGGAGAGAGGGGTTATCAGTTTCTAAGCGCCTTGGTGGTTTATTGTGCATTTATTTGCCAAGGTCAGTGTTTATTTATTCAATAAAGGAAAACAAAATGGCCTTTCAGCCATTGGTGAAATTGCATCAATTGTATGATGGGTACGTCGGTGCCTTCAAAATTGATCACCTTGAAGTGTTGTTGATTCAAGATTGGGATGGCAAACGCTATGCCTTTCACAATCGCTGTCCACATCAGGGGGCGCCGCTGACCTTTGGTAAATTAAGTGAAGGCTGCATTCATTGCCCTTTGCATGGTTGGGCATTTCATCTCAGTAGTGGTCGTCCTACCTTGGGTCAGCCGGGGCAGCTTGATGGTATTCCGCTGGTGTACGAGGGCAATACCATCGGTATTAACCTTTAGATTGGCACCCTCTCTACTACTCAAGCTCTTAACTAGGATGAGGGTGCACTTAAATGGCGCCACATTCGTTATTTTTTCCTTCGTTTCCCTCCCTTCGAGATTTTTTTGATTTATACTCATAATCTTTAGTATTCATATAAGAAATTTTGGTGGTGTTTTCTCAGTAGTACTTCCTCAGTAGTACTTTCCATAAAATGAGTAGACGGCTTTAGACGCGAGTGAACTGAATGCAAATTGATCGAGTTGACCTGAATTTATTGGTGTATCTGGATACCTTACTGCGTGAAAAAAACGTAACAAAAGCGGCGACCATATTGGGGATTAGCCAGCCCGCTATGAGTAATGGCTTGCGTCGTTTGCGAGATTTATTTAATGACCCAATCTTAGTGCGCACCAGTGATGGCATGACGCCTACAGAGCGGGCGTTGGAATTGCAGCCGGTGATTCGCCGCAGCCTTTCAGAGTTAGAGCGTGCTATTCAGCCTCGGGCAGACTTCGACCCAGAATCCAGTCATCGTGTGTTTCGTATTATGGCCAGTGACTATGCGGAATCGACTCTTTTGCCTGAGGTGCTGCTCAAAATGCGAGACTTGGCACCCAATGTAACCTTGGATGTGATGACTCCCAGTGATGTGAGCTTTCATGATTTGGAGCAGGGTAAGGTGGATCTGGCGGTGAACCGTTTTGATTCCTTACCGCAATCGTTCCATCATATTCCGGTTTGGCGCGATCGCTTCTTGTGCATGGTGAATGCCGATAACCCCATTCGAAACCACTTTGATTTGGAGGTCTATTTAGAAGCCAAACATGTTTGGGTGAGTAAGACCGGCATGGGTATTGGCGTGGGGGTGAACCCGGATGATGTCCAACGCTTAGGGTGGGTGGATGAGGCTCTAAATAAAATAGACAAAAAGCGCAACATCAGTGTATTTACCCGGCATTATCAGGCTGCCATGCTCTTGGCCGAGACCTTAGATTTAATCGTCACTTTGCCCTCCAAGGCGGCTCGCTTGCATGAAAATAACCCGAAAGTGGCCTTGTTGGAGCCGCCGTTTGAAATCCCGCCGTTGGAGTTGACCTTAGCTTGGAGCCCTTTGTTGCAACATAACCCGGAGCATCGCTGGATTCGCCGATTATTGATGGATGTCGCGAGGGGGATGGACGACTATTCGGTGCTTTAAGAGGCGTTTCTTTTATCGAGCCCCGTCACCGTTGGCATTAAAAGTGTCTATTTTCAAAAGGAATAGCAAAGATAACAATGATAAATTAGATAAATCTTTCCCGCCTCCATAGACTTTTTCTTATCGAGTGAGCGCTATAGTTAATGCGCTTACCGTCATTTACATAAAAACGATAATCACCAGCCTATCAATGGCCGCGACTGGCAACGATTCATCAATGCGCAGTCTCACGGCCTTTGATTAACGAGAGTTCATCAACAAGAACTCGTCAACAAGAGTCTGTTAACAAAGAGGGGAATACGATGGCAGCAAATGAGCCAACCCACGCCGGTCAGGAACGTATTGAGCATTCTGGATTACGCATCGCACCAGAGATTTATCAGCTTGTGGTGGAACAAGCGATTCCGGGTACGGATGTGGATGCCGATCACTTTTGGTCTCAAGCCTCTCAAATTATTCATGACCTCTCCCCCGTCAATAAAGCCTTGTTAGCCAAGCGCGATTCCCTGCAAGCGCAAATCGACCAATGGCACAAAGATAACCCGGCTCAACAAGGTCAGATTGATCAGGCCGCTTACACAGCCTTTTTAACCGACATCGGTTACTTGGAGGCCGAGCCTGAGCCGTTCAGTGCGACTACAGAGAATGTCGATACGGAAATTCGTGAGCAGGCGGGGCCGCAATTGGTGGTGCCGGTAAAAAATGCGCGTTTTGCGTTAAATGCGGCGAATGCGCGTTGGGGCAGTTTGTACGACGCCCTTTATGGCACCGATGCCATCTCTGAAAGTGATGGAGCCGAGCGTGCCGGCGCCTACAACCCAGTGCGCGGCCAGCGTGTGATTGAGTTTGGCCGCCGCCTATTGGATCAGGCCGCCCCGTTGGCATCAGGCAGCCATACCAATGCGACAGGTTATGCCATTGAGAATGGTGAATTGTCCGTCACCCTAGAAGGAGGCAGTACTTCCACTTTGGCCCAACCGGAAAAGTTCGTGGGCTACCAAGGGGAAATCAATAACCCTTCCTCAATTTTATTGAAAAATAACGGCTTGCACTTAGATGTATTAATTGATCCACAATCGCCCATCGGCAAAACCGACCCCGCTGGTGTGAAAGACATTATTATGGAAGCGGCCATTACCACCATTATGGATTGTGAAGATTCCGTTGCCGCTGTGGATGCCGAAGATAAAGCCGAAGTGTATGGGAATTGGTTAGGATTAATGCGCGGTGATTTAAGTGCAGAATTCCAAAAAGGCGGCGAAACTCTTAAGCGCACCATGAATGCCGATCGTGAATACACTTCTGCGAAAGGCGAAAGTTTTTCATTGCACGGTCGTAGCTTAATGTTTGTCCGTAACGTCGGGCATTTAATGGATATTGATGCGGTTCTTGATAAGCATGGTAATCCAGTACCAGAAGGTATTTTAGACGGATTAATTACCTCATTAATTGCCATTCATGATTTAAAAAATACCGGCGGCAATTCTCGAACTGGCAGTGTGTATATTGTAAAACCCAAAATGCACGGCTCAGAAGAAGTGGCGTTTACCGTTAATTTATTCGAGCGCATTGAAGCAGCATTAGGGTTACCAGCAAAAACCCTAAAAGTCGGCATTATGGATGAAGAGCGTCGTACATCGGTGAATTTAAAAGCGTGTATTGCGGCGGCGGATGATCGTGTTGTCTTTATTAACACCGGCTTTTTAGATCGTACGGGCGATGAAATTCACACCAGTATGCAAGCCGGTCCGGTTGTACCGAAAGCGGACATGAAACAACAAACGTGGATTCATGCCTACGAGGCATGGAATGTGGATTGTGGTTTGGAAGCGGGTTTGCAAGGGAAAGCGCAAATCGGTAAAGGCATGTGGCCCATTCCTGATGAAATGGCGAATATGTTGGAAGCCAAAATAGCGCACCCGAAAGCCGGTGCCAATACTGCTTGGGTACCATCGCCTAATGCGGCAACCTTACACGCAACCCATTATCACCAAGTGGATGTGCGCGCAATTCAAAATGAATTAATGGGCAACCCTCGTGGTTCGGTGGATGAAATTTTGCAAATTCCCTTATTGGCCGACCCAAGCCAATTAACGCCTGAAATTATTCAAGCGGAATTGGATAATAATGCACAAGGTATTTTGGGGTATGTAGTACGCTGGATTGATCAAGGTGTAGGTTGTTCGAAAGTCCCTGACATTAATAATGTGGGGTTAATGGAAGACCGGGCCACACTTCGGATTTCCAGCCAGCATATGTGTAACTGGTTATTCCACGGTATTTGCAATGAAGCCCAAGTGGTTGAAACGTTAGAGCGTATGGCCAAAGTGGTTGATGAGCAAAATGCCGGCGACCCACTATATCAACCTATGAGCCCCAACTACGATGACAGCGTTGCTTTCCAAGCGGCAAAGGATTTGGTGTTAAAAGGCGTTGAACAGCCAAACGGATACACTGAACCCTTGTTACATCATTATCGTCAAGTGGCGAAACGGAAAAGCAATACATAGAAGAATAAATTTACTGCGTTATGTTAACTTTCAAGAAACGTCCTTTTGGGGCGTTTCTTACTTTTAGGATATGGATATTAATAAATGCAAGCGCTAGCATGATAAATTGAGATTAAACTGTTAACTATCATGGTCTCACAATCTAAACTGGTCGCACGCTAGTTGATTTATCATGAACCATGCTTTCATGGTAGTGGTTGAATCAGTGGCGATTGGGTGAAAAATGACGACGGAATAGTAGATGAGGGCGCAATGTTTTTTATACTGGGGATTTGTATAGGGGTGTTACTTCTCGTGGTATTAATGATCCGAAGTGATCGAGAATTTGAAGCGCGTCGGCTTAAGATGGTACAAAAAAAGCTGGAAAAATCCGTTTCCGCAAGGCGGGCTACAGATGAGAATACATGAGAGACGAGGCTGGGTGCCTATTAATGCACGACATAATTCAAAGGTTCATCGTCGCAGGCCATGCCCAGTGTGAACCCGCCTAAGCCGATATGAACGGTGCTGGTTAGGCTCATTTGTGCCAATAATATCTTGATGTGTCTCTCTTTTGCCTTTTGAAGCAGTTGTTGGTAGCTTTCTCGCTCTGTTACTTCCTCTAAGCCACCTGCATAAGTAATGGACAAATACGGGCAAAGCAGTGGTTTACGCTCAATAAAATTGGACACGCTGTTGAGGACTTTATCAACGGCATTGTTAAACCCTTTCACCTTATCCAGTGTTTTATTTTCTTCGTCTTTGAATAGCACAATAGGACATACATCAATCGTACTGGCCAGTGCAGCAGAGAGCCAGGATACGTCGGTGTCGCCTCGTTTTTGAGCGCGCTCGCGAACGTGCATTAAGTCAGCCGGCACCATGTAACAATAAATTTTATCTGATATGGCATCGAGTTTTCGGCGAAGGCCGGTGAAATCGTGTTTTCGCTGCCATAGTGCCAGTGCGTGGGCCGCCAGTACACTTTCTCCTGCAAAGAGAGATCGACTATCAACCACTTTAATTTTAGCGGCAACCGTATCTTGCAGAGATTGAATAATTGGTTGAATTCTAAAATAAGTTTGGCTGCGCTTGCGGCAGGCTGTAATAACTAAAACATGATCGTTTGCCTTGGCCGCCTCAGTTAACTCTTTTGTAAGAACATCTTGAGGGGCGGGTTCGGTATCCACTTTTTTTCCAGACACGTATTTCTTCTGCCGATAAAAACCGGAGTATTGATCACCACGATAATCTAAAAATTCTTTACCGTTGAGTTTAAGTAATGTCGGTAAGATTCGTGCATTGTATTTTTCGTAGATGCTGGTTGGCAGGTCGCAGGATGGATCAATTAACAGTTGCATATTCATGATTTGCCTCCAATAGGGAAGTCATGTCATATAACGGATGCTTTTATTTTTCGATCTCTGCACTGATGTCACAGACGCCACGCAGTGCGGCTGCCATAAAGGGCACCATATTTTCATAAGCGGCGTCAAAATCAACCGATCGACACTTCCCATTAGAAATACGATCAATCCTTCCGGTTTGGGCCAATGTGAGAGCCAGTGCACCAGACATATAGTGGTAGCACCAGTGCAACTTGGTTTCATCCGCATGGGGAAAGACTTCTTGCAGCGCACTAATAAATTCTGAAACACGTTTGTCGAACACCGATGGCATCAGTTCGGTATTCCAAACAGGAGAAATCATCACTTGAGCGAGTAAGGCCAAGTAGTGTCGCCAACCCGCGTCACCTGTTTTTTGCGCCATTTTTAAGGGCAGTAAAAATGCCTCTATGATTTGTTCCAAGGTTTGAGGTTTGTCATTGTTGCGATGCAATAGCATTTGGCGCGTTTCGCTTAATAGTGTTGCACGTCGATCAAACACGGCATGAAATAAATCCAGTTTTTTACCAAAATGGTAATTGGCCAGTGCAACGTCGACGGCAGCGGTTTTGGCTATCTCTCGAAGCGTGACGCCATCGTATCCATGTTGAGCAAATAAGATTTCAGCGGCATCAAGAATGCGTTCTCGCTTGGAGATGTTCTCACGGGATATTGTTGGGGTGTGTGAACTCAATATTGTTTCATTCTGTTCTGTTGAATGCGGAGTTTTAGGGTGTTGTGTTACCGCATTTTGCTTTATTGAGTTGGTCTTGTTCACTGAGTGGTTCAAAATCTTCTCCAAAACGCTTTCCACAATGACCTGGATAGGGTAAATGGCGTGAATATTTATAATGATGAATGGCATACCTTTTTCATTAACACAAACGCATTAACACAAAAAATTTTTATGGTGTTAACGCGTTTAAAGAAGTTTAAGATGCCATTTTTTCATTTTTTGTAAAGTCGATAAAGCCTTGGTGTTGCGTATTCAACGTATGTTGAATATAGTTTAAATTACATAGAGTGGCTGGAAAGTAATCACCTTATGTTTTCTTAATCGGGCCGTCCTTTAATCTTAATCAGATTGCTCTTTAATCTTAAAGGATTGATAACGATTACGCACAAGAGCTTTGAGATCTGAACTCGTAGCTCTGGTTATTTGTTTTCGGTCGTTCTTTTGTTGTTGCTCTAATATTGTTGCCTTAATGTTGTTGTTCTAATTTTTCGTATCTCTTTTGTCGTGCTTGTTCATTATCGTGCATATTTATGGCGCTGAAATAGCTTTGCTCATTGATTTTAACGACGGTATAGGTTTGAAATACAGTGTTATGTCTATATAAATTAGTGGCATTTGATAGTTTATTGCGATGTTTCTACTTGCAATACCTCTCTCTTTGCAAAAGCCTAACAAAATATAATAAAACCGTTAACGGTCTGCGGTACCATTTAGCTATCAAGTGATTTGTTTTAACTTCTTTTATCTATTGTTTTACCTTACGGCGATTATGCCGGTACAAAGTACAAAATGGAAAAAACGCACTAATGACACCTGAGTTATTTAAGTATGTATTGTGTGGGCTTTATGTTGTGGTCATTTACACATTATCGTGGCGTGGCATGAGAAGAACCCGAGATATTAAGGGTTTTTCAATTGGGAATAAAGACATGAGCCCTTATTTGGTGGGAGTGACACTGGCGGCATCCGTGGCGTCTACGGCGACATTTGTCATCAACCCTGGTTTTGTTTATGCCCATGGAGCAGCGGCGTATTTGCATTATGGTGTTTCTGCCATTCTAGGAATGGCAGTTGCTTTTTTAGTGTTGAGTAAAGGTTTTTTGCGTCAGGGCAATGAATATGTGGCATTAACCATTCCAGATTGGATTTATCATCGTTATCAAACCCGCAGTTTTAGTTTGTTCTTTGCCTTTATTAATTTATTGTCGATTACGTTTGTCGTTTTGATTTTGGTCGGTTGCAGCTTGCTGATGAGTGGATTATTTCCAATTGATCAAAAAACCTCCTTAATTATCACATTGTTGTTTGTGTTTTCCTACGTGCTGATGGGAGGGACTTATGCCCATGCCTATACGAATACGTTACAGGGCATCATGATGTTATTGATTGCGGTTTTGTTGTTTGTGGAAGGTCTGCCGTACTTTTCCGGTGGTGTGGTCACGGCATTGGAGTCGGTCAGTAAAGATTATGCGTCTTTTTTAAATCCTTCTAGCGATTTGTATTTTAGTTTTTTTTCTGTGTTTGCCAGTGGTTTTATTATTACGTTTGCATTAATGCTTCAGCCGCACATCCTAACCAAAATATTGTATTTAAAAAGCGAGAAAGACATCGGAAAGTTTATAACGACGACGGTGGTGGTCGCCTTTTGCTTTTCTCTCATTCTTTGTATCGGCTTTTATGCTCGATTATCAGGCATTGAAACACCAGATCAAGACGTGGTGGTGCGTGAATATCTGTTGGCTGAGTTCAGTGAAAGTACCTTTGGGCAATACCTGTTGGCTTTTATTTTTATCACACTATTGGCAGCGGGAATGAGCACGTTGGATGGTATTTTGGTGGCACTGTCTGCCATGGTGGTAAAAGACATTGTGATTCCTATTACTCATGATGAAACCCGCGCGTTGCAGCTTTCCCGATGGGTATTGGTTGCCGTGGGTGTTGTGGGAGGGTTTTTGGCTTGGAACCCGCCTCCGTTAATTGGTTTGTTTGCGCAAAAAGGGGTGTACGGCTTGGCTGCGGCATCGGTTGTTCCGATTTTATTTGGCGTTATTTTTAAAGAAAAGCTACCTCTGTGGGCGGTCTTTGTGCCAGCGGTAATGGGGCTGGTGATTCATCTTATTTTGAATACGGTGGGGGGGGTGACCAACCCTGCTGTTTCAGCGAGTTATGCCATTTTGATGGCGTTATTATTTGGTGGTGTGGCGTTGGCAATAGACCGTCAGGGATGGTTTGCTGTGGCGGCACGTAAATAAATCTTGTTATTAAAAATAAAAAAGCGGTGTCTAGGGTGTGTTGGGCGCCCCAACAAGTGAGGGTTGGATAATGGAACACGGTGTACCTAAATACGATCTAGCTAAACACGATCTAGTGAAAAACAAGCTAGTTAAAAACAATTTAGTTAAAACCAATGCATTTTTAAAGAGCACGATGCCTGCATCACTTGTCATGTCTTTACTGGCCGTGTCGATCACGTCTTCGTTTTCAGTGACGGCGGTTGCCCAATCACAAGTGGCACTTGAAGAAGTAGTGGTCACCGCACAGCGCCGAGAGCAGTCGTTGCAAGATATTCCTGTCGCTGTAACGGCGTTAAGTGCGGATGCTTTGGCCGACAGAGGGGTGGCCGATATCACTGAAATTCAACGCATAGCGCCTAACACCACTTTGCAAGTCAGCCGGGGCACAAACTCGACATTAACAGCATATATTCGCGGTGTTGGGCAGGCAGACCCGCTTTGGGGATTTGAGCCTGGTGTAGGGCTTTATGTGGACGATGTGTATTTGGCGCGCCCACAGGCGGGGGTGCTGGATGTGTATGATGTGGAACGTGTTGAAGTGTTGCGTGGCCCCCAAGGCACTTTGTATGGAAAAAATACCATTGGCGGGGCGTTAAAATATGTGACGAAACGGCTCAGCGGTGAACAGGAATTATCGGTAACCACTTCGGTGGGGAGTTATCGGCAATTGGATGTGTCAGTGGCCGGGCAAATGCCTCTGAGCGATACCGTGGCGGTAGGAGGGGCAATTGCCCGATTTACTCGTGATGGGTTCGGTGAATTTATTCTCAATGACGATGAAAATTACAATAAGGATATTGTGTCTGGTCGGTTCAGTATTGAATTTACCCCAAATGATGCGCTATGGATTCGAATTGCCGCCGATTCCACCGAGGACGATTCCAATGCGAAAGGTGGGCATCGTTTAACACAAAGCTTGCGTGTGCCCGATGAGGGAATCCCCAGCAGTGTTTACGACTCCAATGCAGACATGAGTACGTTCAATAGCGTGGAGAGTTCAGGGGTTTCTTTAACGGCTGAGTGGGATGTCACAGACTCGGTGACGTTAAAATCCATCACGGCGTATCGTGAAGGAGAGACCTTCACCAATATTGATTTTGATAATACCTCGTTGCCGTCGGTGCACGTTCCCGCCATTTATGAAGACGATCAAACCACACAAGAATTCCAACTCAACTACACCAGCGATCGTTTAGCCATCGTCAGTGGTGTTTATCTATATGAGGGCACAGCGTCGGGAGCGTTTGATGTGTTATTGGGTGCGTTCGACAGTACCGACGTGTTTGGTGATGGCAGCAATGTAATAGGCAATTTTAATGCGGTTACATCCGGCACGGTGGATACGACCAGTTACGCGTTGTATGCCCATACCACCTACGATGTGTCTGAGGCATTGGCGCTCACGTTGGGTGCTCGTTACACCGTCGATGAAAAAGACGCGTCGGTTTTTCGTTCCTCGTTATTTGTAGAGGGTTTATCTTCACGTTTGGGAGGACGAGACCTTTCGACGCTTTCAGTGAGTACGGATTATTCGAATGATGAGCAGTGGAGTGAGTTTTCTCCACGCGTCAGTGTGGATTATCGCTTTAATGAAATGTTGATGGCTTATGGGGCCTTCAGTCGAGGCTTTAAAAGTGGTGGGTTTGATATGCGTGGTAATGCCACGCTGAACCCCGAAACGGTAAATGGGTATGACCCAGAAACCGTAGACAGTATTGAGCTGGGCATGAAAACGGAATTGTGGGACAGCCGCTTGCGTATTAATGCCGCCTTGTACAGCATGGATTACGATGATGTACAAGTGACGGTGCAAAATTCTGCCGATGGCGGCACCACCTTTGCCAGTGCAGTGGTGAATGCCGGCAAAGCAGAAGTGGATGGTGCTGAATTGGAAATCTCGGCGCAATTAACTGAAGGCTTAAGCTTAACCGGCAGTGTGGGCTACACCAATGCCGAATTTACCGAGGTAATTACCGACACCGAAAGTGGGCCTGTGAATGTGGCAGACGAGTGGGAATTTGCTTTCACGCCAGAGTGGACGTCTTTTCTTGCGGTCAATTATTTCCATACAGTGGCGAATATCGGCAGTATCAATTGGAGTGTGTCCACTTCTTATCGGGATGAGACGCGTATTTTCCCCAATAATGCCTCCTTGGTGGATGAAAAAGGCTACAGCCTGTGGGATGCCAGTATTGTTTGGACCAGCACAGATGAAAATTGGACCGTTGGGTTGCACGGTAAAAACCTTACCGATGAAGAGTATCGGGTAGGGGGCTACAACTTTTTAGGGCTGGGTGCGGAAGACTCTATTATTGGTTATTACGGTAACCCTCGCACCTATTCGTTAACAGCAAATTATCGTTTTTAAGTATCCTGCTTTTTGAGGTCAGTGTTATAAGTTCTTTTTTGAGAATAAATTTGTAAATTTTTTTTAACGAGTGGTTTAACTTTTCGGATGCCATTGAATTAAAAATCAACAGATGAATTTTTCATGGACTCAATGTTGAAATTTTATGAACAAGCGCCATTGATTGGCGCTTTTTTTATGGAATAGGAATAGAAAACGAAAACAGAGAGCAATTTTAGAGATACAACGGTTGGAGTTGTTTGTTTTTTATTCTTTTTTGCAGAGGCAGGTCAATTTATCACAAAGACTGTGTCTCCTTTTCACAAAACAGTCATTAAACAGTCACCACTAGCCATTACATTGCCCCCGCAGTGAATTAACAAACGCTCGTTTTACACTGCGTTCATCATAAAAACGAAATCAAATTTTCCACATCACCGGGGTTGAGTCTTATGGCCATTTCAAGGCGGAATTTTTCAAAGTCTGTGTTAATTGCAGGGGCTGGCGTTGCTGCGTCGGGTGCCGTCAATGCAGAAATTACCGATCGTACCGTTGCAACCTTTAATCATGGTGTTGCCAGTGGTGATCCATTAAGTGATCGAGTGATTATTTGGACCCGTGTGACACCTCTTGACGATATTCCAACCACGTTATTTGTGAATTATCGTGTTGCACGTGATATTGACTTTCAACAGGTGGTGATTGAACAACAAACCATCACCGATCAAAATCAGGATTACACCGTCAAGTTGGATATTACCAACCTTGACCCAGATACCACTTACTATTACCAGTTTGAATGCGAAGGACAGGTGTCTCAAATTGGCCGCACAAAAACACTGCCTGCGGGTTTTACTGAGCATTTACGTCTGGCTTTTGTGTCTTGCTCTAATTACGCTTACGGTTATTTTAATGTGTACGGCATGTTGGCAGAGCGTCCAGATTTAGACGCAATATTGCACTTAGGCGATTACATCTACGAGTATGGCGATGGTGAATACGGTGATGTACCGGGAAGAAATCCAGAGCCCCGTGGAGAAACCACGAATTTATCGGAATATCGTCAACGGTATGCGCAATATCGTACCGATGCAGACCTGCAAGAGGTGCATCGTCAGCATCCGTTTATTTGTGTGTGGGATGATCATGAATCCGCCAATAACGCCTACCAAGACGGTGCCGAAAATCACACAGAAGGCAGTGAAGGGCGTTGGACTGATCGTAAAGCCGATTCCGTTCGTGCGTATTATGAGTGGATGCCAATTCGTCAGGTAGACGCGAATGATCCTGCGCGTATTTTCCGTCGTTTTACCTTTGGTAATTTGATGGATTTAATGATGTTGGATACGCGTTTGTACGGTCGTGACCGAGCACCGTCTTTCCCGTCGAACAGTCAATCTCGTCGTTTGTTAGGGGACACCCAATTTAATTGGTTGGCTGATCAGTTGTCAGATTCTAAAGACAATGGCGTGCAATGGCGTATTCTTGGGCAACAAGTCATTATGGCTTTTGTTCGTGCTTTGGGAACGCCTTATAACTTAGATCAGTGGGACGGTTACCCAGGAGAGCGTCAGCGTGTTATTGATCATTTAAAAGATAACGATATCGATAATACTGCCATTATCACCGGTGATATCCATTCCTCTTGGGCATTGGATGTAGCCGATCGCCCTTACCGTAGCCTACGTCGTGACCCTCGTAGAGGCTACGATGGCGATACTGGTGAAGGCTCTGTAGCGGTAGAATTTGTGTGCCCAGCGGTGACCTCTCCCGGCCTTTCTAATAATGCGTTCCGTGGACTTTTATTGGGCGGTAATCCCCATTTAAAAGAAGTGGAATTGACCCGTCGTGGTTACGTGTTGTTGGATGTGAATGCCGATCGTATTCAAGCAGAGTGGTATCATGCGCAAAGCATTACCCAGCAAGGTAATCGTAATCAAGAATTAGCCTTTGTTTTCCAAACCAGAGATGGCGAAAACCGTTTAACTAGAGTCAATAATTCACAGGTCAGCACACCAAAATCAGAGAGCGCGCCATTGGTGCCGGATTTTGTTGAAGAAATTTTAGAGTCGATTTGGAATCTGGGTAATCTTTCTTAAAGAGTTTTAAGAGAAAAGTACTCAAAAGGCGTTACAGTGAATATCTGTAACGCCTTTTTTTATATTATTTAAATATTCTTAGCGTTTTTTTTGAATTTAAAAAGTCGCCCTTTGCAAATTGTTACTTTAGTGAGTATGTGATGGAGGAAACCCGAAAAAGCGTTTGTATTCGCGGCTGAATTGAGAAAAACTGTTGTAACCAACATGAAAGCTGGCTTCGTTGGCTTGCATTCCTTGCTTTAATAAAGCTTGTGCTTTTTGTAATTTGGTGGATTTGACATACTGCATGGGTGGAACATGCATTAAGTTTTTAAATGCGTTAAAAAAAGAAGTTTTACTCATGTTGGCAATATTGGCCAATTCGTGGATTTGTATTGTTCGATCCATATTATTATGAATAAAATTGACCGCTTTCGAAATGGGCTGAATTTGACCATATTGATTTAATAAAATACGAAGCGCGTAGCCATGTTCGCTGGTTAATATTCGATAATAAATCTCATCTACAATCGATTCACCTAAAATGGCTGCCTCTAATGGGTGGTTACTTACGGTCAAGAGTTTGATAAAGGTATCTGTGAGAACCTCAGAGGCTTTACCCACCACAACACATGAGGTCGAGTGTGACTTTTCTGCTCTGGCCACATCAGGATGAGCTTCTTCTTCGCGCTCAATACGAAGGACCATGTCCGCCAGTTTCACTAAATTAATATTGAGTGTGGCAGAGAGTATTTCATTGGAGGTGACTTCGGTGCTAACCGGCATGGGCAAAAAATTGATGAAAAAATCGCCCGCCTGATATCGAAAAGTGGATTCACCTACATGACAAAGCTTTTCTCCGCTGCTGACAAGGCAGATTAAGGGTTCATAAAAATGAGGGGCGCATTTAGGTGATTTAGCTGAACGATACACGCCAACACCTTCAATCATTGAAGAAGATGAGCCTTCATTGATGGCCATTTGTTCAATAAGCGCATTCAGTTTAGATAAATTCTTTGACATGGGTAATAAGAGGTTGCTGGTTTAGGGGTAACAATTTAAGCCGTGTGGTTTAAGCAATAGATAGTTTAAGCAATAGATAGTCTAACCCGTTGCGAAATTGGGTTCACCATCGAATTGGTAATAAAAACCTTAGTTTGAACGATTGTGCATGATAAAAAGTCTATTGTGTATCCAAAGGTGGTATTTTATTTACTATAGTGCATGTGTATCGTTGATAAGACCTGAGAGAAAAGACCATGCTAGATTTTGATTACTACAATCCAACCCACATTGTTTTTGGCCAAAATAGATTGGCAGAATTGGATAAGCTCATTCCTTCAGACGCAAAAGTGATGATCACCTTTGGTGGTCAAAGTGCAAAAAAATTCGGCACTATTGATAAGGTTCGTGAAGGGCTACAATCCAGATCAGTTGTTGAATTTGGCGGTATTGAGCCGAATCCGCGTTATGAAACGCTGATGCGAGCAGTGGAAATCGCTCAGAAAGAAGGTGTCGACTTCTTACTGGCCGTGGGGGGTGGTTCGGTTATGGATGGTACTAAGTTTATTGCGTTGGCGGCTAAAAAAGACAGTGAGCATCATAATCTGTTATTTCATGGATTTACCCCCGTTCCTGAAAAAGAAGCTTTGCCGCTAGGTTGTGTTGCTACGTTGCCGGCAACGGGGTCCGAAATGAACATGGCGGGTGTGATAACTTACAACGAACAGAAATACCCATTTATGTCGCCGTTGGTTTACCCGACATTTTCTTTCCTTGACCCGGACTTCACATTCACCTTGCCCAAAGAGCAAATTGCCAATGGTGTCGCCGATGCCTTTGTGCATGTTATTGAACAATATTTAACTGTACCGGTGAATGCTAAAATTCAAGATCGCTTTGCCGAGGGTGTATTAAAAACTTTAATTGAAGATGGACCGGTGACGTATCGTGATAATGACAATATTGAGGCTCGTAAAAACTTTATTTGGTCTGCCACATCGGCATTAAATGGTGTGATTGGCGTTGGTGTGCCACAGGATTGGTCCACACATATGATAGGCCATGAAATGACGGCTATGTATGGTATTGCTCATGGACGTACATTGGCTATTATTCTTCCGCATCTTTTGCGTGAGCGAAAAGCGAAAAAGTACGAAAAGTTAGTGCAATTCGCAGAACGAGTGTGGGCCATTACTGATGGCACAGACGATGAAAAAATTAATATGGCTATTGATAAAACCGAAGCCTTTTTTAACTCCTTGGATATCGTTACGAATATTACCCACTATGGCATTGACGATAATGGTATTGAGACCATCGTAAATAACATGGAAAAAATGGGGTTAACGGCTTTGTCAGAAAGTGGTGATTTAACATTGGATATCGTGAAGAAAATTTTAATTGCCGCAAAATAATCTGAAATCAGATACTTCAATACTGTTCGGTGCGTTAGCACTGGGCAGTGTCTTATAAAGTTTTTTATCGATTCACTCAAAAAAAATTTGGGCTGCTAGAATAAAGCTTATTTCAGTATTGTCGCTGATCACATTCCTTAAAAATAATAGTGAATAAGACGACAAAACCCTCGTAACTGTGTTGCCATTACATTGTAAACTTTAGATGTAAGCACTAGACTCTCTCGCTGGGGCAGAGTGCTGCCAATTTTCCAGTAAGATACCCTCAGGGAGCTTTCGCTTTTTGAGTGTGTTTAACGCTTCTATCCAAAGATGACAAAAAAGGAACTGTGTATGACGTCACCTAACTTTCTCAAGGCTGCTTATCAGGCCGGTTTTAAAGATAACAATAACGGAAATATCGTTGATAATGGTGGGTCTTATGCGTTACTTCACCCGACAACAGATGGCCGCAGTGGCCGAAAAGTCTTTATTGATCTCAGCTTAGCCCCCAAATTTGGCGAGTTAAAAGAAGACGAGTTGTTCAAGGTTTTTCATGAGTTAACCAAACTCAAAGCAGTAGCAGGTAATATTAACAGTTACACGTCACAGCGGCATGCTGGAAGTCATATTTCGGTATTTGGTATAACCCATGTGACTTATGAGATTATACAGCAAGAAGTCAATGGAAACCCGGGTGGAGTTTATATCACTGATATCGATATTGGACGCTTTGGAGATGATAACCCTGGGGTTTATCATGTGAGGTTGGAGAATAGGCATGATTGGGTGGTTACCAACCGTAAAAAACCAATAAGGAAGGTTAAAACAAAAGTGGCGGCGATTAATGGCTTTTGTGATGGAATAACTCAAGCGGCTCAGGAGGTTATGCCTCCCATTTTAGGTAAAGCTTTCTCGTATTCAGATTTTGATAATGGTGTGAATATTCGTCAAGAAAAAGAGTACAGCCTGTTTTTTAACCCGCCGGTGATGTATAGCAAAGGTGAGCCGTATAATTGTAATAGTGTAAATAGCCATGTGGCAATGAATAGCTTACGCGAAACGTTAGTAAACTCTGATGAAAAAATTCTCTGGGGAGTATTGGGTGATGGAGCTCATCTTTTGTATGAAGCCCTTAGATTCATGCCAGAAGGGAAGCGTTTGGGCAATCACACAGTGTTGTTTTTAAATCCAAGCAAAGATTTAACTGAGATACTTCCCTTAATGCGTAGGCACAATATGAAATTACATATGGACGTGCAAAAAATACAGGAAAATGACCAGATTGCTATAAAAGCGCAGTTTGACAATCAAAAAAAGTTGCAAAATGAACTGAGAAAATGGCCTGGTTTTGAAAAAAAAGCGGCAGCACTCTATCAACAGAATTTAAGTATGCGAAATAAAGTCATGTCGACGTTTACTGGTGCTTTTGGCTGGGCTAGCGGTGCAGCCTCAGCTGTTTCCGCAGGAATGTATATTGCCCTTTACACCAGTAGGTGCGGCTATGGCTGGAATGGCAGCGGCTTTTTCTGGTTATAAAGCGTACCACTCTGTAAAATCCAGTGTTACCGGTTTTCGAAATATGCAAGCGACCAAAATTGCCGACCCTAAAATAAACCCTCACCTTAACCCGTTTGCTGATACTGCTGATCTTAATGCCACAATGGATAAGCAATTTGGAGGGTTTGGGAAAAGTTTATATTGCATGCTTAAGCATAAAATTACGGGGAAAATATAATGGGGTTTTTATCTTCAATCTTCAGTAAGAAATCTAAAGAACGATTTAGTAAGCCAAATTTTGATAGCTCACCAAAAGTAGATATTGATTTTTCTGGAACACATATACAGCTCACAGATCCACCACATAATGCTAATTTTCCCGTGTATGATGAGCCTTGTAATTTAGATATCTATGATGTTTTTGAAAATGGTTTTTTTGAAGATGAAGATGGAAGAAGTAAGCGATTTTATGTAAGAGGTTGGAATTTTTTGGATTATTCTAACAAAAAAAAACATGCAGGCGGTGTTCTTGTTAAAATTGTTATTTCCGATTTTGGAGTAACTTATTGTAGTGAAACTAATAAACATAGCTTGTCGAATTATAGTGGTCAAGTATTTCCGTACCATGCGTAATATTTTTCAAGCACTCAATTCTTCTGCCGCTGCCGGTGTTACATAGCCGTTGTAACTGTGAAGCCTATGATGATTAAAATGTCGAATAAATTGATAAATATCCGTCTTCGCTTCTGAGTAGCTTTGATACCTTTCTTTTGGCATCCATTCTGTTTTAAAAGTCCTAAATGTTCGTTCAATAATGATGTTATCCCAACAATTACCTCGACGACTCATGCTCTGCCTAACTCCGTACCTGCGAAGCATATTTTGGTAGGCAAGGCTGGTGTAGTGACACCCCTGATCGGAATGAAAAAGGATTCCTGTAGGCTTTCCCCTAGCTTCATAAGCTAATAAAAAGGCGTTCATGGTCAATTCTGTATCTGGACTATCTGAACAAGCCCAGCCAACTATTCGGCGTGAAAATAAATCAATCACCAATGCCAAATACAACCACTGACTACCGCTCCAAACATAGGTCACATCACCACACCAAACACGGTTTTTCTGCTCTACATCATAGCCTCTCTGTAAATGGTTATCGGCGATTGAAGACGTTTTATCGGCAATTTTATAAGAGTGCTTTTTCCCAGGCTGCTTGCTTTCAATTTTGGCCTCCTTCATCAAACGAGCCGCTTTAAAGCGACCGACAGAAAACCCTTGTGCTTTCAAGTTGGCTGAAATCACACGTGAGCCTGCCGCCGCACGACTTTGAGTGTGTATTTCCACTACTTTTTCACGCAGTTGTTGACGTTCAGAATCCTGTTTGGTCGACATCTGCATACGATATTGATAACTGCTGCGAGTTACGCCGAGAGTTTGGAGTAAAGTGGTTTGCTTATACTGCTCTCTCAATGTTCGAATTATTTCGCACTTTTGAACGAGTCCGACATCAAGAGAGCTGAAGCTTTTTTTAAAATATCTTTCTCCAACTCTAGCTGTTTGACTTTCGCTTTCAGCTGCTGAATTTCTTGCTGCTCAGGACTCAGTGCTTTTCCTGATGGCGGGGGAGTTCCTCGGCGCTCATTCTTTAGCTGTTTAACCCATTTTTGAACACAAGACACGCCCACGCTCATTGCTTCACTAGCTTCTTTGATACTATACCTTGATCAATTACCAGTGCCGCCGTATCAGCCTTAAATTCAATAGAAAATGTTCTTCTTTTTGTCATATACCATACCTGTCTTTGAGGGTAATATACCATCTATTGGTTGGTACGGAATTATTAGGCCACTATAAATCGTTTTAATTTTTATAAGTCTAAGGATTTGTTTTTTGAGGTGTTGAATTATTGTCATTCAGTTTGGGGTGCTCAAAATGGGGCAGCTAAGGAGGGGGGGTCAGCTGATGGATTGTTTGTATATCCTACCTCATCAGATGAGTTATCTGTTAGTATTCATAATGGCTGCCCGTGTGTAAAAGTAGATATTGATTGTGAGGGTATGCCTCCTCAGTTTGTATATTTTTTTCCTATTAGTAAGAGACATCTAATTGTTTTAAAAATGGAATTTGATGTGTATGACTCTTATGATTTTTACGATCCAACTCTTCCGCTTGAAGAATATAGTTTTGAAGTGAAAGATCGTTTTATGCAAGATTTTAGAATTTCCTTGTCGGAGCGCTCTAAAAAGGAATTGGCCGCAACTCGACCTTCTATTATGGACGAGGTGGTTGAGACTTGATTGCGGCCATGGGTTTTTTATCTTCAATCTTCAATAGAAAACCGAAAGAAAGGTTTAGCAAGCCAGATTTGGATTCGGCCCCACATGTAAAAATAGATTTTTCAGGCATTCAAATAGAGTTTCTTGATGCTCCGCATAATGCTCATTTTCCTATTCACGACAAGCCTCGTGACTTGGATATTTATGATGAATATGGGCATGATTTTATATGTGATGAGAATTATAGATATAGAAAAATTTATGTAACGGGGTGTGATTTTGTTGATCGCTTACAAAAAGAGCATGCTGGAGGGCTTATAATTGAGTCTACGCTTGTTGATTATGGCTCTCATTATTGCAAAGAGACTAATACGCACAGCTTATGCAACCGTTTAAATTTTTTCACACCTAATGATTTATTCGATTGGATTCTAGACGATTGTCATAATATGTGGGGGAAACAAAATGGCGCATCTAAGATAGGCGATTTAGGTGATGGCACCTATGTGTACCCAATTTCATCGGACGAGTTATCGATCACCCTGCATAATGGGTGCCCATGTGTAAAAGCATATATTGATTATGTAGGAATGGCTCCAGAATTCGTATATTTTTTTCCTATCAGTAAAAGGCACTTAATCGTTTTGGAAATGAAATGTGAGGCATACATCTTTTACGACTTTTACGACCCAACTCTTCCCCTTGAGGCTTACAGTTATGAGGTGATGGAGCGCTTTATGAAGGATTTTAAGATTACTTTATCTGATCGCTCTAAAAAGGAATTGGCCGCAGCTCGACCTTCTATTATGGACGAGGTGGTTGAGTAATGAAATTTATTCAGCAGTGTTTGAGAAAACTAGGGATGGTGTCGTTGGTGCAGCCACCCGCAGAGGATCATGCCCCAGAGCTTTATGAGATTTTATTATTTAGAACGAAACTTCAATTAGCCCTGCCTAAGTTAACCTTACCCCCGTGGGAAGAGTGGGGGAGTATTGGCGGCCCAAATAAAGACTGGCGGCCCTATGTAAATACCAAAGGTAAGCCCCATTACACAAGAGTTGATGAGTTGGGCTTTTACGGTATGGGGTTTTACGGTTGTGGTTGGCAGTTGCCGGTTGAAGACGGTGAGCCTGCGGCAGCTCTGCGTCTATTTTTAAGTGCGTATACGCCCACCGATGACGACCGACCAAAGTATTCAAATATGATGGACGAGACTGTATCGCTTTCTTGGTTGCAAAATTATTATTCCAATAGGTTGAAGAAACCGATTTCCCTTAGTCGGACTACAGAAGGGCATATGGAAATCCTTTCTGAAGAGACAAGTGGTGGTGGCGAGATAGCGTGTGCAGAGGAGTCTGTCAGTATTGAGACATCGTTAGTGAATGGTCATACCGTACATCATGTGATGTTGGATGCAAATCATGCCCATTATTGGGTGCCTTTTTCTAAGGTGGATTTGCTGTATTTAGAATTCCGAATCACAGGCGATGGCTTGTGGACGCCGGTTACCAGTCGAACTGCTTTAAAAGAAGCCGACCGAATCATGCACGCAATTCTTCCTACGTTATCGTTAACCTACCCAGAAAATGAACAGTTGTCCCATCAAAAGGTTATTAAATAGTCGCTAACAAATCCGGTGTGATTCAAAGAAACCCAGCAGCTGTAAAAAGAAAAAGGCCAGTAAAAATACTGGCCTTCTTTGATACTACCTAAGTTCGATTAGAACTGATAAGACGCACCGAGGTAAATAGTACGGCCACTGTTGGTGATGTTGTAAGCACGTTGGAAGCCGGCTTTGCTAGAGTATTGCTGATCGGCTTCATTGGTTAGGTTTGAGCCTTCCAAGGTGATTTTTAATTGATCGTTTACCTGATAGAACGCGCTCATATCAAAGAAAGTGGTGGGTTTAAAACCACGGAATTCTTCGTCACTTCCATCGCTGGTACGTTGAATGTAGGAACCTCGATAAGACTGTGCTACACGCACGCCCCAGTTATCTGTTTCGTAATACAACGTTACATTGCTTGAGTGTTCAGATAAGTTCGGGAACGCGGCTGTTTCCAGTGTTTCGCCATTCGGGTAGTAATTTACTTCACCATCGGCATAGGTGAAGTTACCCATCATACCTAAATTGTTGAATGGCTCTGGTAAGAAATCGAAGTCACGCTGTAAGGTAAATTCAACCCCTTCTAAAGTTGCGTCTTCTGCATTGACTGGACGCTGGACATTTACAGGTGTATCTAACGTAATACTGTTATCACCAGAAAGTGCACGCAGTGTATCCAAATTGATACCGGTTTCAGCAAGGCTCACGGTGCGATCTAAGGTAACGATGTAATCTTCGATGTCTTTACGGTAGAACGCTAATGCCACATAACCCGCGTTGTCAGCAAAGTACCATTCAGCACCCAAGTCAAAATTGGTGGAAAGGTAGGGATCTAGAGTTGGGTTAGCGCTCTCCATTGTCACATCGTCATTGTCTACTTCGATTTCGAGCTCATCTGATAAGCTCGAGTAGGACGGGCGAGTGATGTTTTGGCTTAATGACAAACGCAAAACAATATCGTCTGTTGGTTCAAGGGAAACGTTTAATGCGGGCAAAACACCGTCATAAGTATTGTCAATAGAGCCAATGAAGTTACCGTCTTCATCAGATACTTGAGTATCGGTATCGGTAGTGTAGTAACGCAACCCTACATTTCCTCGTAAGGCCATACTGCCAATATCACGTTGCCATTCGTACTCTATGAAAGCGTTTAACGTTTCTTCTTCAACGCCATTGACGGAATCTCCGAGAGTGGTGGCGACGTCTAAAGATTGTCCTGTTCGCGCCAACGCATTTTGAACATAAGTGCTGTTCACAAATTGTCGTGGGTTGACTACGGCCCAATCCAATTGATCGTTATTTGATTGGACGCGGAATAAATCATCATCAATTCCAGCGGCAATATCGGCTAAATCTCCAAAAGCACCGCCAAAATCATCGCCTTGAAGGTCTCTTAAGCGGTTATTTTGATCGCCTTGCGCTGTGCTATTTTCTAACTGTTTTGCCGCAACCCCAACGCGTAAAGTATCTCGATCATCTAAGGCAATATCAGCGCTGAATTTTGCTGTGCTATTCTCGGTTTTATTAAATCGTTTACGCACATCAATTTCTTGCAACCAAAACTGCGATGGATCAGTCATATCTTGCCCGTAGGTAAAGCGAGGGCTCATGATGTCTGAATAATCGTAGCGGAAGTCACCCCGAGTTTCGGTATAGACTTTTAAACTGTAGGTTTCTAATTCAGAGCTTTCGTAGCCGATTAAACCATGAAGAGTGACGTATTGGTTAAGATTGAAGTTTCCGCTTAACACCACTTGTTCAAATGTGGTTTCCACGTCTTGAGCACGGCTTTCTACGTTAAAAACGGAGTTAGAGAAATCGGCACCCAGCACTTCATGGGTAATTCCTGCATCGTTAGTGGGTAGCGCACGTAAATTAACGTTGCTCATGGTGACGTCGCTACCGTAAGGCATTGAACCGTTATTGTTACGCGGGTTGATGTGGTATTCACCACGGTCGTTATTCAACTCACCGTATAGCGCATCTAAAGTGACATCAAAGACATCGCCTTTGTATTGAAAGGCAGTAGTAATGCCCAAACGCTCTTGGGTATTTTCCCATACCGATAAGCGGTTACCGCGTGGGGCGATAACTGTACCCTCTTGAAGTGCTTGTAAATCGCTATCACTCACATTTTCGCCAATGATGGTGTCACCCAATCCACGGCGAGCGGTGGTTCTCCAGCGATAAGTATTTGGTCCTTGCTCAATAGTGTCACGCTCACTGTAAGCGATAGAACCTAGTGCGCCCCAATTGCCCCAAGTGTTGGAGATTAAAAACGCGGTACGTGGTGCAATGTCATCGGTGTATTCGTTGTCGCCGGCTTGCACAGACAATGCAGAATTAAAGCCTTCTTTATCGAATGGCTTAGCAGTGCGTAAGCTGACGTTACCGGCCATGCCACCTTCGTCATCGCTGGCAGAGTAAGATTTGGCAACATCAATACGATTAAATAATTCAGAGGCGAAGAGGTTAAAATCGAAAGCTCTGTCGCGGCTGCCTTGGTCACGACTGTCCATGGCGGTATCGGTATTGCCCAATACGTCCATGCCATTAAGTTGCACCAAAGAGAAGTTGGAATCCAAACCACGAATGGCAATACGACGACCTTCACCGCCATCACGGGTAATGGTAACACCGGGTACACGTTGTAGTGCTTCAGCCAAGTTTAAATCTGGAAAGTCTGCAATGTCTTCCGCCACAATACTGTCGCGTGTACCAATGGCATCGCGTTTTAAATCTTTACTTTTCAATAATGATGAACGAAAGCCTTCAACCACGATTTCTTCAATGGGCTTTTCTTGTGCGCTGGCTTGGCCCGAGATAATAGTAGCAATACAAGCACCCAAAATACTGTGCTTTGCTAACTGAAAAGAGGTCTTTTGCATGTAAATTCCCTAAGTGTTAAATAAAAAAGTACTGTTAATTTAAAAGATTTGACTAAGTAGAAAGTTTTTAATTATTTTGTAATAAATTAAGTGGATATCAATTTGGCGCAGGTGGTTTTTAAAAAAATCAAGTCTTCGTTATTAAAGTTTTTTTAAAAAATTCCCTGCTGGTTAAATTCGGCGCCATTATAGATTTTTCGATGTTTCGAAAATATTACAGATAATGATTTGTTGGGTGACTGAATAGTTTTGCTTGTGCGGGATGGCTGAAAATATCCTTGTAGCCTATTTTATTTTGCGGTGAAGTCTTGGGTCTTCGTTAATAAAGAGGTTTACCTCTTTATTAAGCGCAAAGAGCGTGAAAAGTGGATGTGTTTAAAATTTAGGTTGTGATGGGTGACTAAAATTTCCGACAGGTGAGCCCATGTCGGAATAGAAAACAGAATAAATACGTGGGATTAATTTTTATTGATCCTATCGCCCACGCATGTTGAAAAGTCATTGTATAAAATTCCCTCCGCCTTTAAGAGCTCTTGTAGGGAGCATTGCGTGTAATTGATACCCGCCGTATCCAAGTCATTTTGAGATGATTTCTCGCTTAAGGGAGCGAGTGTTGTAAGGCAAGCCTTTGAGCTTCGAATCACGTAACCTGAACAGGCGCCAGTGTTGACAATATCCGGCCTGATACAGTTTAAAAATTGTGGGTTGTCTTCGCAAAAATAATTGGCTGAAATCTCTGCTATTTCGGTGGGTTCCATCGCCATGGCGACGGTTGAAAGTAAAAAAGCCAGTGGTGTAAATAGGCGGTGGTTTTTGTGATTGTGAGTTGCAAGGTTAATGATGTGGCCTCCTCAGTGAACAAGATTATTGGTTCAGTTTAGTCCACTGAGGGGAAGGGCAGGTTTATTTCCGTTAGGCAGCATTCAAAGCTTGTAATGAATGTGTGTTTGTATTCTGAGCTTTATGATTGCGAGCCTGCTTGATGGCATCGAGCAGTGCTGAATAATCCACCGCAGGTGTTGAGGAGGGCTCGGATTGGTACAACGTTGCATCGAGTAATTTCAGTATTTCCCAGGCGGAAGCGTTTAACTTGCCTGCCACATCTTCCAATATCCGGTGAGATTCACTCGGCCATTTGGCATTAGCCCAAGTGATTAGTGCCTCGCGTACTGCCTTAGCGTCCCCGGCTTTGCAGTGTTGTTCGAGTGCTTTAAAACATTTCCGTTCGTTGGTTGTGTCTGGGTGTTGAGAAAGGGTTTCTTGATTGACCACTAGGCGTGGTTGTTTAAACCACAAATAGGCAAAAAACAGAGCGATAAGAATCGTGATGACATTACTGGCAATTAACAATAAGACAATGCCAGTAGAAGTAGATGAGCTTCCGACCGACTCAACCGCCTCTGGTGGTGTGATCTCCGATGGTAAGCTGGCGTTGTTCGAGTCGTTATCTGTTGCTGCTTGGGGGAGGTTAGCGGCGTTCGTACCCGACGTATTCGGGGCGGCTAAAACGGTGATCTTTTTGGCCGGTAGAGTGGTGGTTTCCAGTTGGTCAGTTTGGGTATTCCACCACGTAACCGTGAGCGGGGGCAGGGTGTAGTCGCCCGGTTGGGTGGCTACCAGTGCGTGGTTTTGGCTGACGGTGGTCACCATACCCAAGCGACTTTTTTGTTCGTCGGCTTTTTCGGGCTCTGGGTAATGATTAATGGTATTGGGGTATTGAATGGGAAGTTCCGGTAATTGAGATCCAGACAAGCCGTCAGCGGTAAAGACAATCGTACGTGTAATAGGCTCGCCTTGCACAAAATTGGCGCCACCGGGCCATTGCTCTTCCAAGGTAATGGATTTTGCGGGCAACCAATTGGTGTTAGCTGGGTAGGAAGCTGGTTTGGGCAATACGGTAAGCGATTTACGCTCGGTGCGTAGGCGTCTTATGGCATTGCGGCGATTGTTAAACGGGTCGAATAACGAGGTAGAGCGTCGGCCTAGCATGATTTCCCAGGTTAAAGGCGGGATTTCCAATTGGCCAGATTGTTGAGGGTAAATGCCATAGACCCACTCGACAATGGCGTATTCTCGGCCATCGATGGTGTTGCGATAGCGTTGCTCAGACAGTTGCTCTACTTTGGCGTTGGGGATGTTGAGGTCGTCGCTGGAAATCGAGCCGACAGCAACGGACGTATGAAAACGCACGTTAACCAAAATTTGTTCTTGTACGTAGGCCTCTTGGGTATCCAGCAACACCTCGATAAACACATCTTTTGCAGTATTACCGGCATTGGCTTGCCCTTTATTGACCGTAATTTCGATGGCATCACTGAAATGTTGGCCTAACTGAAAAGAAGGAATTAATAACTTCCCGGTTTCTTTAGGGGCGATAATTAAATTCCACTCCGTCCACGACTCGCCTCTGCCATTAAAGCTGCGAAATTGATTGCTGCGACTTTGATTCAACACATCAAAGGCGATATCCAAATCAGAAAAATCCGGGTCGCCATAGTTGGCATTGCCTTTAAAGCGTACGGTCAAATTGAGCGTTTCTTCAATAGACAGTGTGCGGCGATCAACCTCTGCGCTTAACTCATCAGCATAAGCGGGGTTCACCAAAAGAAAGCAGAGCAGGGCAGTGATGTTAATAAACCGAATTGAGGTGATTAACGGGAAAGAAAAACGTTTCATGTTCGTTTGCCTGGTGGTTCCGTGTTGTGCTTGTGTTTTTAGTACTTGTATTTTTAGTACTTGTATTTTCAGTGCTTGCGTTCAATGTGCTGGGTTTATTAGCGAGATTAAAGACGCTCAATCGCATTATTACTGGGGGGTTCCCATTCGCCCGATTGGTACTCCAAGCGTCGTTGACGGTATTGGTGTTTGAATTTCTCACGTAATAATCCGCCGGGATTATCCGGAATTTGTTTCAGCCATTGATTGAGCGCTTGTTCCTGTTCGGCGGTTAGGCCATTGGGATTAGGCGCGGCGGCGGGTATACCATCACTATTGGGTTCACCGTCTTGTGGTTGTTCCTGAGCTCCGGTGACTTGGCCGTCTTCCCCTTGTTCTTGTTCCGTGTCTTGCTCGTTACCTTGGGCGTAGGGGTTTTGCTCATCCTCCAGTGAAGGTGTGTCTTGTTGGGCGCCAGCGTTTTGTTCTTCACCCTCTTCAGTGGAATCGCTATTGCCTTGCTGAGATTGAGCTGGGTCGTTTTGAGACGGCTGATTCTGGGCATTTTCCTGTTGCGATGGGTTTTGTTGATCGCTGCTGTTTTGTTGGCCCTTTTCAGTGTTGGAGTCGTTACTCTGGGAGCCATCCTGGGAGGGTTGGTTCTCAGATTGGCCATTTTGCGATTGCTGGTTTTCGTTGTTTTGTTGAGAGTCTTGTTGCTGATTCTGTTGTTGGTTTTGTTGTTGATTCTGTTGCTGATTTTCTTGTTGATCTAAGGCTGCTTGTACTAAATCGCGGTTATATTGCGCGTCTTCAAAATCGCTTTCTTGAGAAAGGGCTTGGTCGTACGCTTCAATGGCTTCCTTTAAACGGCCACTTTGGGCCAGCGCATTGCCGCGATTGTAGAAATCGCTTGCGGTGTTGCCGGTAAACCCCTTCAGAGCAGAGTCATAATCGCCATTGTGGTAATCGGCAGCGGCTTTCCATTGAGGGTGGTTGAAGGTATTGGCGGCGGCATCGTATTCCCCTTGTTCGTAAAGACGCTGGCCTTGCTGATCTTTGGTTTTCCAGAGATTGGTCCAGGTGCTGGAAGACGATGACGATGAAGCCGGGCTTGGGTCAGGCTCTTGCGCTTTGGTCACGGGAGATTGTGCGGCCATTAACGGCAATAAAAAAAAGAGGCTCAAAATCCAGCCCCGACGAAAGGCGAAGGCGGCAAAGGGCAGTAGTGCCAAGACTAAATAAGGCCCACGTTCTTCCCAGGCATCAAATTCGCGTTCTACTTCACGGCTGTTTTCGTTTTGACTCAGGGCTTTGTCGTTGTGGGCTTTGTCGTTGTGGGCGGGGTCAGCTAAGGCGCTAGGAGGTTCGATAAAGCGTTCAATATCGCGATTGTCTCGGCGCAATGGCGAGAAACGACCGCCATTCTTTAAGGCTAAGGACTTAAGGGTTCGATAATCCACTTTATCGATAATGATATTGCCTCCGCTGTCTTTGGCGAAACTGTCGCCCATGGGCACGGGTGCACCGTCTTCGGTGCCGACGGCCAGTACTGATAAAGTATGGCCGGTATTGTCGAGCTTTTTATGGATAGTCGTGATGGCATCGCTGACGACGCCGTCGGTTACCAACAGGATTTCGCCTCGGTTGATGTTACTTGCCGACAATAAATCGATGGCTTTTTGAATCCCCATTTCTGTGTTGCTGCCGCGAATGGGCATTAACCCTGGTTCTAGGGCCGGGAGTTGGCTGATCAGGGTTTGGGTGTCGTCAGAAAGGGGGGTGACCACGTAGGCTTCGCCGGCGTAAACCACTAGGCCGGTTAGCCCTTCTTTTCGTGCTTGCAGTAAATCGTTGAGTTTGAAACGAGAGCGCACCAAGCGACTAGGGCTGACGTCGGTGGCGAGCATCGAGGGGGACATGTCCCACACGATAACAATGGCCGCTTCGGATTTGATCACCGGTTGTGGCAGTTTTTCCCAGGTGGGGCCAGCCAGTGCCATGGCGCTGATAAGCCATGCAAGGGCGAGGGCACCCAGTGGCCAGCGCTGAGCTTTCACGGTTTTGCCATCCATCAAGTGTGGGAGCAGGTTGGCATCAATGTATTTCTGCCAACTGCCGCCGTCGCCTTGACGTTTAAGCAGCCCCCATATCATGAGCGCTAGCGGCAGAATACTCAGTAGCCACAGTGGGCGAATAAAATGAAAGTCGATCAATTCATTCATAAGTTTGCGTGTGCTTTGTTCGTTCCAAGGCGTCGAAATAGAGGGATAAAGAGGCTCGTCAATGCCCATAAGCCACTCAGTAACAGTGCCACTGCAAGTGGATAGTAATACAGGGCTTTGGTGGGCCGGAACACTTCCGCTTCTTGTTTGATGGGTTCCAGTGCGTCCAGTTCGGCGTAGATGTTCATCAGCTCTTGTGGATTTCGGGCGCGAAAGTATTGCCCACCGGTGGTTTCGGCAATGTTGTAGAGGGTTTCTTCATCCAAATCACTGACTGCACTGCGTCGGGCAAAGGGGTTACTTAACAGCGAGCGGGCCGACACATCCGCCCCAACCCCAATGGTATAAATTTTGACACCGGCTTGCTTGGCAAGGTCCGCCGCTTTCATGGGGGTGACGGCACCGGCGGTATTGGCGCCGTCGGTCAGTAAAATCAGCACCCGGTTGCTCTCTGGGCGATCTTTCAAGCGTT
Organism: Marinibactrum halimedae; assembly: GCF_021234875.1. Lineage (GTDB taxonomy): Bacteria > Pseudomonadota > Gammaproteobacteria > Pseudomonadales > Cellvibrionaceae > Marinibactrum > Marinibactrum halimedae. The sequence goes on from NZ_JAJQVM010000007.1 coordinate 121,476, forward strand.
TCACCGCCAAGCCCACTGCTTCCCCAATGGCGGTTTTCTCTCCGGCAAAACGGGTTTGGGCTTCTTGCAACAGAGTGCCAACGGTATCGCGGTCGAAGGTTAACGGCGACTGCAAATAGGCATTGGTGCCGAATAAGATTAATCCTAATCGGTCTTGTGCGCGGCGCTTGACGAATTCACCCACTACATATTTCACCACCGACAGTCGGTCGAGCGCTTGCCCGCTGATGATCATGTCTTGGGTATCCATGCTGCCGGAGATGTCCACAGCGATGAGCAAGTCACGGCCAGAGACGGGTAGTTCGATGGGTTCGCCCACCCAAGTTGGTCGGCTGGCGGACGCTAGCAGGGCTAGCCAAATCAAGGTGAGCAGTAAACCGCCAAGCCAGTGTCGACGGTGTTCACTGCTGCTGCCTTGTGAGAGCGGTTTTATCCCTTGGAAAAACGGCACTTTTAATGCGGATTGTTGGCGTTTTGCGGCGGGCAAGATCAGCCAAAACACCATCGGTAGGGGCAGTAACCACCATACCCAGAGCCATTCAAACGTTAACATGCTGGCTCCTCCTGTTTTCTAGGGCAGAGTGTGGTTTGGCAGACAGCAAACAATCCTGCTGATGTTGCTGAATCCAGCGTTTCACCTGTGTCACGGCTTTTTCCGTGTTGAGAATGTGGTCTGGCTTATCGTTATGCCGATAATGGTGAACAATCGCGTCCAATACCTCTGGTGTGAAAATAGGCTTTTTAGTGGATTGGGTCAGCAGGGTTTTCCAGGGCTCACCACTGGCTTGGGCGGCGGTTTGTCGACCAAAACTGGTGAGAGCAACCCGCTTTAACAGTTGGTTCAGCCGTGCCATTTCAATCTCATTATGAGCGTGCCAAGTGGAAAGCTGGGATATCGCCTCACGACGGTACGCATTTTGTCGACGGTGCCGGCGAATCCAAAGGAACCCAGCTAGGGTGACGGCCACGCTCACGATGATAAGAACCCACCACCCAGCGGCCAGTTGAAACCCTGGCGGCTCGGGCTCCACAATACCGCGTAAAGGCAGGGCTGAGTTGGGCGTGCCCATGGCGGGTATCCCGCCTGATGGTGACTGCCCCATTTGTCCCATCGGCTTTTGTCCTATCGGTAAGGGCAGGGCTTGATGGGGCGGTATGGGTGACGGCTGTGCGGTCATTGCCGGTGCAGTCATCTTTGGTGCAGTCATCGTTGGTGCAGTCATATCTGATGCAGAAGAAGGAAGCTCTTGTGCGACAGGCAAGTGTGAGAGCACAGATAAGCCAGCATACAGACACAAACGAATGAGCACAGAGATGCGCTTCGTGAACAACGTTAATCTCACCGGCGACCTCCCATGCGTCGATCTTGTCGACCATACACGGCACGCAGCAAATCGCTGGGGGATTCATGAGCAGGAGCGTCTACCAACGCAATGGCTAAGCCATCGGCGCACTTTTGCAGTTGCTGGCGACGGTGAGAGAACTGTGCGTCAAAGGCCTGCTGGACGGCTTTGGAGCGGGTATTGAGCACCAATCGCTCAAGGCCGTTGCTGACGGTGAGTTGGTCGTGTGTGGGTAAGTGAGCTTCCATGGCATCGTAGACATGGAAGAGCGTTAGGTCGCAATGGCGCGATAATAAGTGCAACTGTTTTGCGCAATTGTCGGAGAAATCGTGAAAATCACTGATCACCAAAAGCGCGTTTCCTGGGCGCACAATGCGCTGTGCTTCTTTTAAAATCTCTTCGAGAGGTTGGCTTTGCTCGGCAAACGGGGCAGTTAAACCATGGTTGGCCGCGACCAAGCCGTGAAGCAACTCCAGTTGTGCGTGTTTGCTGCGGCGGGGGCGAACGTCGTGGTGTTGCGTATCACTGGCGATGAGTGCGCCGATGCGGTCGTTTTGCCCAATGGCCATCCAGCCGAGCATGGCGGCCAAGTGGGCGGCATACACGGATTTAAAGCACACGCGGCTGCCGAAAAACATACTGGAGCGTTGATCCACCAACACGAAGATGGGGCGTTCGCGTTCTTCTTTGTAAATTTTGGTGTGTGGCACTTGCGTTCGTGCGGTCACACGCCAGTCAATGGTGCGAATATCGTCGCCGGGCTGATACAAACGCACTTCTTCAAATTCCATCCCCCGGCCTTTAAAACGGGTTTTCACCGGCCCGCTGAGCAGGGCTTTGCTGGGTTTAATGGTATTGATGTTCAATTGGCTGCATAAAAATCGGCAGCCAATTAAACGATCTAGCTCCACATAGGCGCCGGCAGGGGCAAAGTGGGAAGCCAAATCTTGAACAGAGTGTCGCGATGATAAATCAGAGGTTGGCATGGTTACGCAAGTGCTCTTTAACAAGTACTCTTTAACAAGTGCTCTTTAACAAGTGCTCTTTAAATCGACAAATTGATTCAGTCTGCCGGGTTAGCCCACAGCTACCCATTCTTGAAGCTTGTCGATGACCGCATCGGCATGGATACCATTGGCCTCTGCTTCAAAGCTTAAGACCAGTCGATGACGGAATACGTCGTGAATGACCGCTTGGACATCATCGGGGCTGACGTAATCGCGCTCTTTGAGCCAAGCGTGAGCACGGGCGCAGCGGTCGAGGGCAATGGTGCCTCGGGGGCTGACGCCAAATTCAATCCACTGGGCCAGTTCTGGACTCACTTGCTCTGGGCGACGAGTGGCGTTAGTGAGGGCGACAATGTAATCCTCCACAGCGTCGGCCATGTGTAAACCCAGAATCTCTTGGCGTGCATTCAGTAAAGAGGCTTCCGAAATGGGGTTGGGTTGAGGCACTTCATCTTTGCGGGCCTCTTTTCGAGCAAGACGCAAAATTTGTCGCTCAGCTTCAGCATCCGGGTAGTCTACGTTCACATGCATAAGGAAACGATCTAACTGTGCTTCGGGCAGTGGGTAGGTGCCTTCTTGTTCGACGGGGTTTTGAGTGGCCATCACGAGGAATAATTCCGGCAGGGCGTAGGTGGTTTTCCCCACGCTCACTTGGCGTTCCGCCATGGCTTCAAGCAGTGATGACTGTACCTTTGCCGGGGCACGGTTGATTTCATCGGCCAACACGAGGTTGTGAAAAATCGGCCCACTTTGGAATTCGAACTCACCGGTTTCTGGGCGATAGATATCCGTTCCGGTCACATCCGAGGGCAATAGGTCTGGCGTAAATTGCACACGGTGGAACGTGGCTTCAATACCATCGGACAGGGTCTTAATGGCCTTGGTTTTTGCCAACCCGGGGGCGCCTTCAACCAACAGGTGACCATCGGCAAGTAAGGCGATGAGAAGGCGATCAATTAAATGGGGTTGGCCAATAATCGTGTGGGCCAACCAATCACGTAAGTGAAGTATCTCAGTTTGTTGCGACATACGGTTTGGTGTGTCCTTGCGTTGAGTCATTGTACAGGCGCTGTACGGTTTCTTTCATGTTCAGTTGGTACGTTGTTGCTTTCCGTTGATACGGTGTAGCTTATTTTGCATTGGGGGGAGTTTTTCCTCACCATGACTTTTCAAGCTTATTGGGGCAAGTGATTGAGTTTCAAGGGGTTTTCTTACCCAAAGAATACGCATTCACTTAGCGCGCTAGTAGACTGGCAGTGTGAGCCAAAGTTCCGCTCATGAGGCGGGCCAATGATTAATAACGTAGATTCTTAATGACTCTATACATTGCATTGATGAGTTTTGCGTAATTTTTGCCCTTATTGTGTGTAAGTTGCTCTAATTACGGTGGCTTAGCAAAAAAGTCTCTTCTTGGTGATGTTTAACGCAAGAAAGCCGGGCAAAATTCACGGAGTTTCGTTATATTCACCCCTCAAGGATGAACGTTCAGTCAGCACTTTAATTTTGCCTATTTATCGACACGTTTTACTACGCTTACCTAAGTTCGTCTTTTTTAATTACTAGCACTAACTTTAACTAGCATTAACGTTACTAGCATTAACTTTACGAGCTCTACCGATGCTGAATCAGCATCACTGACTTTATCGTCGTACTTTTTATGAAGTCGTACTAATTTTATAAAGTCGTACTAATTTTATGAAGTCGTACTAATTTTATAAAAATGCTTCTCGCCAAAAGTGAGAGGTATTTGTCACCCGTTTAACCAACTTGACACCGAATAATAATGAACGAAGAGGCATCAGCAGTGGAAATCAATTGCGTCATGACAGACAACACCGACGCTTTTTTAGAGCGCATGGTCGAGGTGATCGACGAGTATCACCCCAAGGCCGACCGTGAAGCATTAAAGCACTTTGCAGAAATCTATTTTCAACGATTCCCATTGGCTGAGTTTGACGGTCGACAATACAAAGACGTCTATGGCTGCTTAGCGGAACTGTGGCGAAAGTTTCAACTGTTAGAGCCTGGGCACATTGCCGCCCGTGTGTTTAACCCTAACTTGGAAGAAAACGGTTGGTTGTCTAACCACACCATTGTGGATGTGTTAGTGGAAGACATGCCGTTTTTAACCGATTCCATTCGTATTGAATTTAACCGTCGTCATATTCCGGTGCATTTTTTAAAAAGTACCGTGTTGCAAGTTACTCGTGATGCGCAAGGCAAATTGGTTGAAGTCCACGGTCGCAATGAGGCCCCGGCCAAAGCCAAGAAAGGTCAGGTCGTACAAAAAGAGGCGTTGATTTATTTTGAAATTAACCGTCATGCGTCCATGGGTGATTTGCTGTCTATGCGTGATGCGATTGTCTCCGTGCTCGAAGAAATTCGTCAGGTCGTAAAAGACTATGGCCCCATGGTTGACTGCGCGAAACACGTATCGGATAACTTAGAGTTGAGTTTGCAAAAAGAAGGCCGTGAAGCCGCTGGCGATTTGGTGAATGAGTCCAAAGCGTTTTTGCATTGGCTAACTCAGGGGAATTTCACTTTTTTAGGCTATGCTGAGTTTGATCTGATTCGTGACGGTGATGAAGCCACTCTGAAAGAAAGAGAAGAAAAGCGACTGGGTATTTTTAAACCTCGGCAAGGGGTTGTCGCACCGGAATTGTCCTCAGAATTCAGTGAGGGCATGGAGCGTTTTTATCTGTCCTACAACAACATTGCCTTTACCAAATCGGCGGTGCGTTCACGTATTCATCGCAGTGCCTATTCCGATTACGTTGTTGTTAAACGATATAATAAAAGCGGTGACATTATTGGTGAAAGCCGTTTTGTTGGTTTGTATACCTCCATGGTGTACGACAATAAAATTTACGACATTCCGGTTGTGCGTAAAAAAGTGGAAGAGGTAGTCAGTCGTTCAGGCCATGACATGTCCACGTTTGAAGGTAAGTCCTTTGGTCGTATATTAGAAACCTTCCCCCGAGATGAATTATTCCAAGTCAGCACCAGTGAATTGCTGTCGATTACGACGGGTGTGGCGCAAATTAATGAACGCTCCCAGGTGCGTTTATTTATGCGCAAAGACGCTTACGGAAAATTCATCAATTTTTTGGTGTATGTCCCTCGTGATTTGTTCAGCACAAAAATTCGGTTAAAAATTCAAGATCTCATCACCAGCGAAATAAACGCGTTGGAATCCGAGTTTAATACCCACTTCTCTGAATCCATTTTAGCCCGTGCTCACCTTGTTTTTCGGGTAGACCCAGAGTCTGTGATCAATGTGGATGTCGAGGCATTAGAACGCAAAATTATCGATTTAACCCGTGGCTGGGACGATCATTTTTACACGGCATTGCTAGAGGCGTTTGGCGAAGAACGTGCCACAAAATACCGCAGCGAGTACGGTTTGGCGTTCACGGAAGGCTACCGTGAAGCCTACGATGCCCGCACGGCGGTATCGGATATTCAATCTATTGAAACGCTCACCCCAGAACGCCCGGTGGCGATGAGTTTTTATCAGGCTCTGAACTCCGCACCCAATGAAATTCGTTTTAAAGTTTTCCAACGAGATAGCTCGATAGAGTTATCCAGTGTTGTGCCTATTTTGGAGAACCTTGGTCTACGTGTGTTGGGTGAATACCCTTATGCCATCGAAAATGAGCAGGGTCAGAGCGTGTATTTGCACGATTTCTATTTGCTTTATAGCCACAAAAGCAAAGTGGATGTCAGTGCGTCTCGTAAAATTTTCCAAGAAGCGTTTGAAGCTATTTGGTTGGAGCAAGTAGAGAGTGACGCCTTTAATCGTTTGGTGATTGCCTCGCGCATTAGTTGGCGGGAAGTCTCGATGTTACGGGCTTATGCTCGATACATGAAACAAACGGTCATTAATTACAGCCAATCGTACATTGCCGATACCTTATGCAATCACGTTGAAGTGACCCGCAATTTAGTGGCCTTGTTTAAAGGCCGATTTGACCCCCGCGTGAATCAATTCACGAAATTAGATAACGATCGGGTTGAGCGGCTGAATAAAAAAATTCTCGACAGTTTAGAAGAGGTGGATAACCTCAACGAAGACCGTATTTTGCGTCGCTATTTGGAATTGATGAACGGCACCTTACGGACGAATTATTTCCAGAAAGACTATTCCCAAGACGGCAGCGTCGGTCAGACGAAAGATTACATCTCCTTTAAGTTATCGCCACGGGATATTCCGGATATTCCAGAACCTCGACCCATGTTCGAGATTTTTGTGTATTCCCCACGCATTGAAGGAGTGCATTTACGCGGGGGCAAAGTGGCCCGAGGTGGTTTGCGCTGGTCGGATCGTTTACAAGATTACCGTACTGAAGTATTGGGCTTGGTGAAAGCGCAGCAGGTGAAAAATGCGGTGATTGTGCCTAACGGAGCAAAAGGTGGGTTTGTGGTGAAAAAGCCGCCCACCACCGGCGGGCGAAAAGCGTTTATGGAAGAGGGCGTTGCTTGCTATCAGACCTTTATTCAAGGTTTATTGGATGTGACGGATAACATCATTAATGGTGAAGTGGTGCATCCCACTGAGGTTGTCCATCACGATGAAGATGATCCGTATTTGGTGGTGGCCGCCGATAAAGGCACGGCGACTTTTTCCGATATTGCCAATGAGATTTCCATTCGCTACGGCCATTGGTTGGGGGACGCATTTGCGTCTGGCGGCAGCCAGGGGTACGACCATAAAGGCATGGGCATTACGGCTCGAGGCGCTTGGGTATCGGTTCAGCGTCATTTTAAAGAGCAGGGCGTGGATATCCAGAAAGAAGACTTCACGGTGATTGGCGTGGGCGATATGGCCGGGGATGTGTTTGGCAACGGGATGTTGTTGTCAGAGCATATTCGCTTATGCGCCGCGTTTAACCATATGCACATTTTTATTGACCCGGAGCCCAATGCCGCTAAAACTTTTGTTGAGCGCCAGCGCCTGTTCGATAACCCGCAATTAAATTGGGGCGATTACGATAAATCACTCATTTCTAAGGGGGGGGGTATTTTCTCGCGCAGTGCCAAAAGCATCGTGATTACGCCGCAAATGAAAGCCCGTTTTTCCATTATTGAAGATCGGTTAGCCCCAACGGATTTAATTCATCGTTTATTAAAAGCCCCAGTGGATTTAATTTGGAATGGAGGCATTGGTACTTATGTTAAAGGCTCCAACGAAAGCCACAGTGACGTGGGCGATAAAGCCAACGATGCCTTGCGTATTAATGGAAGCCAATTGCGTTGTAAAGTCTTTGGCGAAGGCGGCAATTTGGGCATGACTCAGTTGGGGCGTGTCGAATTTTGTTTAAATGGTGGTGCCTGTAATACCGACTTTATTGACAATGCAGCCGGAGTGGATTGCTCTGACCACGAAGTGAATATCAAGATTTTAATTGATGGTTTGCTCGCGCAAGGGGACATGACCACCAAACAGCGCAATGCGTTATTGGCGGACATGACCGACCAAGTTGCAGAGTTGGTGTTATCCAATAATTATCAGCAAACACAGGCCATCAGTGTTGCATTGTCTGAGTCTGGTGGACGCTTTGCAGAATACCGGCGTTTAATCAGTCGCTTGGAAAGTGAAGGGCGATTAAATCGCCGTCTTGAATATTTGCCGGACGACGACGTGTTACTGGAGCGTCACAGTCAGGGGAAGAATTTAAGTCGTCCAGAATTGTCGGTGCTGATTTCTTACGTCAAAGTCGTGTTAAAAGAAGTCTTGGCGGAGGATCAGATTGCACAGGACGATTACATTGCCAATATTATTGAGGAGGCGTTTCCACCTTTACTGCGGGAAAAATTCCCCAATGAAATTCGTCAACACATTCTGCGTCGTGAAATTATAGCCACCCAGCTGGCCAATGATTTGGTGAATAATGCGGGTATTACCTATTTTCATCGGTTAATGGAATCCACCGGCGCGGCACCGGTAGCGCTTGCGCGTGCTTATGTCACCGCCCGAGATACCTTTCGATATCCTGAATTTCGCCAAGAGGTGGAGGGGTTGGATTTCGCTCAGCCGACGGATATTCAATTTACGTTGTTAAAAGACATGATTCGCCGAGTGCGTCGAGGGACCCGTTGGTTCTTGCGCAATCGTCGTCAAGAATTAAATATTGCTTTCGAGGTTAACCACTTTAAGACGGTGTTAAACGAACTGGCGACGATTTTGCCGCTCGTATTAACCGGTGCAGAATTAGAGCGTTGGCAAAAGAAATACGACAGTTTAAAAGCCTTAGGGCTCAGTGATGACTTTGCCAAAGCCGGCGCGGTGCCGTCCAGTTTGTACTCTGGGTTGGGCCTAGTGGAAGCGGCAAAATCCAGTGGCGCGACAGTGAAGGAAGTGGCGCACATGTTTTTCCATGTGAGCGAACAACTGGGTTTAAATTGGTTTGCTCGACAAATCTCTGAGGTCACCGTAGAGACTTATTGGCAAGCCATGGCGCGAGAGGCCTTTTTGGATGATATGGAAGCTCAAATGCGGTCTATCACCATAGCGTTATTGCGCGTAAAGCCCAGCAATATGGATTTTGTGGCGGTCTTTGAAGCGTGGCGTACTCAGCATAAAGAATTATACGGACGCTGGACGTCGATGATGCTAGAGCTACAAGCCAGTACGACTACCGACTTCGCCATGTTCTCGGTGGCAATGCGTGAGCTTTATGACTTGGCCCATGCTTCTAGCCAATGCGAATCCTTGGACGACAGCAGTGAAGCATGCCGACTTAATGTTTAATGTGTCGGAAGCTTGATTGTATCTGAGAGAGTCGTTTAGAGAGTTGCGTTTTCAATAAAGTTAAGGCTCTGCCGCAGTGTTGCGGCGGAGTTTTCATGTAAAAAAGCCATGTCAAATCCAGGCCCTGCCGTATCCAGCATTGATGTTCGTTTATCTATTCCTGCCCAAGAGTATTTGCGCTTGTATCAATCCGGTGTCGCGAATGTATCGGCGGTGGCGGTGGATGGCCGTCGGGTGCAGTTTCCCAGCCGCGCTTTACGGCCGTTTGTGACCCATCAGGGGGTGGTGGGTATGTTTCGGCTTTATCTCGATGAAGATAATCGATTGGTGAATCTTGTTAGAGTCTAATTTTTTAGATTCAAGGTTTTTAGAGGCTAGGTTTTTAGAGGCTAAGTTTTTAGAGGTTAAGTTTTATGGTGCCACATGATTATTAGTTCACATTACTTTTGTCGTTGAACAAAGGTGTCCACAGCTTTATGCCATGGACATTCAGTGTTGATTAAACAAGTGAGCGGTACCCAATTCGAAACCCACCCCAATGCCGACCCTTGACCATAATGGGTACGGATAAATCGTGCATAACCTCGCCGGTATCTCGTTTATAGGTTTGGAGCAAAAACGTTTGTGTATGACTGCCACAGCGTGACCCGGTTCGATCAGTAAAAATACGTTTGGTACGGTTATTGACTAAATCTTTTTCATAATTCCCTGTGAGAGGTTGACTGTATTTTTTATTATGGGTTGGGAAATACCCATTGATGTCGACGGCACCGGCAAAGGCAAATGATTTATTGGAGGTTAAAATCGGCTCTTGAATGGCGGGCAGAACTTGATCTGTAAAGTCATCGAAGCGAGTAGTGTGTTTAGCGGGGTTGGTATTTGGAATGGGGACGTAGTGTGTATCAAATAAAGCTTCATTGCTGATACGACCGGATTGCAAAGCTTCTTCAAATACTCGGCCAATATCGCTGGCCGCTTTCGTTGCGGCGGCTCTCGCGCTGTCATGGGGTTCTCCTAGGCCTCCTTCAGAAAAAAGCTCATAAATTTTTTCGGCGGTTTCGGATAAATGTTGGCTTCGCTCAGAAATGGATGCAATTTCCTGTTCGTTGGTTTCCAGTCGTTGGCCGGCTTGGGCCACAATGCCTGAAATAGTTTGAATATTCGCGCTACTGCCTTCAACATTTTGGGCAATGGCATTAATACTGCCTTGAACTTCTTCAGAGCGAGCGTAAATGGATGTGAGGTGGTGGCCGATTTGTTGGGTCATGCCCACACCTTTATCAATGGTGTCAATCAATGCTTGGCTGTTATTAACGGCGCCTTGAATTTCATTGTTGATCTCGGTGACAGTGTTGCCTATTTGATTTGTAGCGGAAGAAGTTTTTGCAGCTAGGGCGCGAACTTCATCTGCCACCACGGCAAACCCTCGCCCTTGTTCACCCGCACGAGCCGCTTCAATCGCTGCGTTAAGGGCGAGAAGGTTAGTTTGTTCGGCAATATCGCTAATGACAGATGTAACCGATTGAATGGCACCAGATTTTGCTTCCAGTTGCCCGATAATACTGGCGTTGATATTTACCTCTTCTCGGGTTCCTTCCATTTGAGGGATCGTTTTTTCGACCACCTGCTTACCGGTAAGGTTAATTTTTTTAGTTTCGTCGGCAGACCTCGCAGCGTCTTTTACTTGATTGACAATATCCTCAACACTACGGTGAATGTGTTCCGCTGTTTCGACAATTTCTGCATTGTCAGCAACTTCTTCATGCATTTTTTTCTGTAATTGATCTGCAGCAAAAGACATTTCCGCTGCCGCAATAGCAATCTTGCTGCCCTGCTGGGTAAGGGAGTGTTGCCATATTTTCTGTTGTTCCAGAGTTTCTTCTATGTGTCGTAATTCAGGAATGCTTTCCATTTCTTTTTGTAAGTCCGGTAAAAAGCTATCACGGGTCCCTTGAATGCGCTCTCCGATGGCGGATAACACGCGTTGTTCTCGTTGAATATGACGTAAATAAATAATCAGTAAAGCAGCCGTGCTACTCACAAGCCCAATAAGGTAAGGCTGTAAGGGGTTGGGTGTGGTGAAGAAGCTGATTAGAAAAATAAGTGGTGCGACGATAAGAAAAGAGATCAAACAAGAGATCATGAAGCGGTGGTGTGGCATAACAATTACCGGGTCTTTATTACATAAACATAAACATAAACATAAAGATTAAACCTGATTGAGAGAAAAGACACCAAAAATGCCATGTAATAAATAAAGGTCATAAAGCGATCACTTTGATCGGGTTTTAAGTGGGGCGAGGTTATAAAAGATTCGATCTGTTCATAAAATGTAAAGTTCATGTCGAATTTCGCAAAATGCTCAAATAGTAGTTGAAAAGATAATGATAGTGATTATCATTAGCGAATAATATTTTCTCTATAGGTATTTGGGTATGAATATGGCAGCACGTCATACAATTAATAAAAAAAGTGTAACGATTGATCATTCAGATTTATTGGCTTATGAATCAGATAAGTCTGTTGTTCAATTGGGAGAGCGCTTTCAAGACGTACTGTTCAGTGACAAAAGCCTCTCTATTTTTAATCGCATGGTGATGCGTGGCGCTTCTATTGTGACAAAACACGTTGCAAATGCTCAAGCGCCGTTCAGTGGTATTCGACCTGTTGAGCTGGCAAAGGCTTTCTCTGATATTGATTTAAATGTACCGCAAGACTCCCTTGAACATGCCATGGCAGAGTTGGAGCAATTGTATTTGAAGGATGCGGTGTATTTTCATCATCCGAATTACTTGGCGCACTTAAATCCGCCAATTACCAACGTTTCCATTATGGCGGAATTAATTCAAGCAGCGATGAATACGTCAGTGGATACTTGGGATCAAAGTGGTGGTGGAACGTTAATTGAGCAAAAGATTATTGATTGGACGGCGGAGCGAATTGGGTTTGACCTTGCTCATGCAGATGGCATTTTTACCAGTGGGGGCACACAATCTAATTTAATGGCCATGTTATTGGCGCGTGATCAATTTTGCTTGAACCATCTTAATGGTCATAGTATTCGTGACCAAGGATTACCGAAAGAGTTTTCTCGGTTCCGATTTTTTGTGTCGGAAATGAGCCATTTTAGTTTGCAAAAAGCGTCTGCTATTTTAGGCATGGGTTACGATGCGGTTGTCTCGATAAAAACGGATGCCCATTATCGAATGGATGTAGAGGCGTTAGACGCCGCAGTTCAGGCGTGCCTTAATGAGGGCAATATTCCTATTGCAGTGGTTGCCACCATGGGTACAACGGATTTTGGGAGTATTGATCCTATTGAATCGATGTCTCGTCTTTGTCGTCAGCATGGTCTTTGGTTACATGCGGATGCGGCTTACGGCTGTGGATTATTAGTATCAGAAAAGCATCAGTCATTGATTGCTGCAATTCATCATGCAGACTCAGTTACACTAGATTATCATAAATCGTTTTTACAGCCCGTCGCTTGCGGCGCTTTTTTGGTAAAAGATAAAGCCCATTTGGGGTGTTTAACCTATCATGCGGATTATTTAAACCCGTTAAGTCAGCAAGTTGAGGGAACACCGAATTTGGTGTCAAAAAGCATTCAAACTACACGTCGCTTTGATGCATTAAAATTATGGTTAAGTTTGCGTACTCTGGGTGCTCATACGATTGGCACCGCGTTTGATAAAGCCATACAGTTGGCAAGAAGGGTATATCAGCAGTATCACCGTAATCCAAACATACAGTGTATTCACTCGCCAGAATTGAGTACGTTAGTCTTTCGGTACACGCCAAGGTCGTTATCGCCTCTAAACGAAGCGGATTTAGCTCTGTTGGATGAAATCAATATTACTATTCGTAAACGGTTAGCCAGAAACGCAGAGGCAATGATTGCGTCAACCAAAGTCAAGGGCGCTTTGTATTTGAAATTTACCTTTTTAAATCCAGAAACAACATTGGAAAGTGTGAGTGACGTTGTAGAGCGCATTATTTTTATTGGTGATGAGTTATGGCGTAATTACTTGAAAGTGGCGCAAGCGACACTGAACTCCTTGTCGATACCGCAAGAGAGCGAAGCGGATTAGTAAGCTGCTCTCGAAGGTGTATTCTCAAAATTTAGGTTAAAAATAGACTTCTTTTAAAATTATTTAAAAATAAAAGATTCTGTTTAAATAATATTATTTGAAAGGCGCTCATTTTTTATTGGGTGTTTTTTGGATTTTTATTTTTTCATTTTTAATTTTCAGGAAAGTATTCTTTCAGTGGTGTTGTTGAAACGCCTTTGAGGTGCTTTGTTATTACTATTGGTTGAAGGTCTGGGGATATGATTTACGACGTGATTGGTATTGGTGTTGGGCCATTTAATTTAAGTTTGGCGGCGTTAACCTCTAATCTTTCCGAAGTGAAAACGTTATTTTTGGATCAACGTTCGGGGTTTGATTGGCACCCTGGTTTAATGATTGAAGGCGTGCATTTACAAACCCCATTTATGTCGGATTTGGTGACGTTGGCAGACCCAACGCACCCATTAAGCTTTTTGAATTACAGTAAGCAAAAGGGTCGATTGTATTCTTTTTATATTCGGGAGGATTTTTTCCTATTAAGGCAAGAATATAATGCCTATTGTCAGTGGGCGGTGAAACAAATCCCCAGCATCCAATGGGGCAAACGAGTGGAGGTTTTGCGGTATGTCTCTCAAGAGGCGGGTTTAGATTCTCAAAGTGGACATTATGAAGTCACTATGGTGGATGTGAGCACTGGAAAAACCGAAACCGTTTGTGCTAAAAAAGTCGTATTGGGCACAGGCCCTAAGCCTTTCATCCCAGAGTCTTGTCGACCTTTGTTGGAAAAAAATGAGCCAATCTTGCATTCATCAGATTACTTATATCAAAAGGCTCAATTACAATCTCAGCGCAAAATCACGGTGGTAGGCAGTGGTCAAAGTGCGGCTGAAATTTTCTATGATTTGTTGTCAGAGATTGATCAGTATAATTACGAACTCAATTGGATTACCAGTGCACCTCGTTTTTACCCCTTAGAGTACACCAAACTCACGTTAGAGATGACATCACCGGAGTATGTGGATTATTTTCACGCACTGCCCCGTGAGAAACGGGATCAGTTGGTGGCTTCTCAAAAAAACCTCTATAAAGGTATAAATGGTAGCTTAATTGATGAAATATTCGAAATACTCTATCGCAAGCGATTGAATGCGGATCGAGTGGGTCAAGATTTGCCGGTAACTATTTTGACGAACAGTAAGGTTGTCTCTGTTCAAGAAAATAAACAAAAACACGATAACCATCAACGGAATCCAGAAGTTGTGCTCGACTGTTATCACTCTGAGCAAGAAAAAGATTTTTCTATCACTACCGAAGGATTGGTGTTGGCCACGGGCTTCCATTACCAAGAGCCAGCATTTTTGTCACCCATTAAAGATCGCATTCGTTATGATGGTAAGCAGCGTTTTGATGTGAATCGCAACTACAGCATTGATAAAAGCGGGCAAACATTGTTTGTGCAAAACGCCGAATTGCATACCCATGGTTTTGTATCGCCGGACTTGGGTATGGCGTGTTACCGCAACTCTATTTTAATTAAAGAAATAACCGGTGTAGAACATTACCCCATTGAAGAGCGCATTGCATTTCAACACTTTGGTGTACCCGAGCAGACTTGCGGTGAAAAAAACGAGAATGTATTAAACGCTTCCCACGTTGTGTGTGAATCCATTGAGTAGCCTGTAAGGCAGCGATTGTACGCTGCTTTTTTGAAAAAGAATCCATTTATTAGAACAGGATAGGAATGCGTAAGGTATGAATACCGCCCCTGTATTTGAGCATCATGATGACATTGGCCCGCTTTTTATTCGTGAGCTGAACCCCAAGAAAGACGCGATTTTAATCCATTCTTGGGTCTCGCAACCCTATGCGAAATTTTGGAAAATGACAGACTACACACCACATCAGGTGTGTGACTTTTATGACACCTTAAATGCGAATGCTCATAGCCAATCTTATCTTGGCTATTGGAAAGACTCGCCATGCTTTCTTATTGAGATTTATGACCCTAAGCATGATCCTGTCGGTGAGCACTATTCGGTACAACCGGGTGATAGGGGAGTGCATATATTAGTGGCCCCAAGCGATACGCCTGTGTCAGGTTTTACGAAACGTATTTTCAACAGTGTATTAGCGTTCATGTTTTCTGAGTTGGGCGCCAAGCGTATTGTGGTGGAGCCGGATGTAAATAATCAAAATATTCACGCCATTAACAAAGCGTTTGGTTTTATTCATGAGCGCCGTATTCAATTAGGGGAGAAAGAGGCTTATCTCGGCTTTTGTGATCGAGATCAATATGAGCATTCGTGGGGACGACGTTGGTTGATGCATCAGTGGCCTCAGTATCCTGATATGCAAGATCCTGCTATGCAAAAATCACCGGATCATTTAGATCCTGAAATATGGACTCAGGTAAATCGGCAGCATATTCGTAAATGTCTTGCAGAGCTCAGCCATGAGCGTATTTTACAGCCTCAATGGGTCGCCGATTGTGGAGAAGCCAAGCGTTATCGTTTAACCAGCGATTTGCCTTCAGTGGAATACGAATTTGAGGCTGTGTTGTTGCCCTTAGATCACTGGGTTGTTAATACGGAGACCATCAATAAAAAAGTGGATGGGGAAAATGCCCCATTGGATGCGTTGGCTTTTATCATCGAATTTGCAAATACTCTCGGTATGAGTCAAGCGCAATTGCCGATTTATCTTGAAGAAATTTCGGCCACGCTCAACAGTGCGGCATTTAAAATAAAGAAACCCTATTTAACGGCAGGTCAGCTTATCAATGCGGATTTTCAAGCGGTTGAAACCGGTATGAATGAAGGTCACCCGTCGTTTATTGCGAATAATGGTCGAATTGGTTTTGATGCAGAAGATTTTGCCCGTTATGCCCCTGAGGCAGCCATGCCATTTCGCATTTTATGGTTGGCCGCGCATCATGCCAAAGCGGAGTTTTCCTCTTCCACGATTACCGATTATGAATCGCTGGTTCGACAAGAATTAGATTGCACCACACGCGAACGTTTCGAACGCCTATTATTGGGCCAGCAAGTTAACCCTGCCGATTATATTTTAATACCTGTCCACCCATGGCAATGGCGAAATAAATTGGCTCATGCTTATTCAACGGATTTGGCTCTGAAAAACTTGGTGTTTTTAGGAGAGGGGGATGATTATTATCAACCGCAACAATCCATTCGCACCATGTTCAATGTCACACAACCTCAGAAATATTATGTGAAAACGGCATTGTCTATTTTGAATATGGGGTTTGTACGGGGGTTGTCTGCGGCCTACATGAGTGTGACACCGGCCATTAACGATTGGGTGTTTAGTGTTGTTGATAATGATGACATCTTGAAGGAGTACGGTTTTAAAGTGCTGAGAGAATTGGCCGCCGTTGGGTATCGTAATGATCATTATTGTCATGAGAGCGTAAAAGATAACCCGTATAAAAAAATGCTTGCGGCATTATGGCGAGAGAGTCCGGTGAATTTTATTGAGCCTGGTCAGCAACTGATGACCATGGCTTCATTGCTGCACGTTGACCCACAAGGGGGAGCGGTACTGCCTGAATTAATTAAAGCTTCCAGGCTTTCGCCCACGCAATGGATTGCTCGTTATTTGCAGGCGTATCTTACCCCGTTGCTTCATTGTTTATGCCAGCACAAAATGGTGTTTATGCCCCATGGTGAGAACATCATTATGGTGATGGAAAACCACGTCCCGGTCAGTGTGTTTATGAAAGACATTGGGGAAGAGGTGTGCTTGCTTAATCGTGAGATTGTGTTACCTGAAAAAGTACAACGTATAGCGGTGAATGTGCCGGAAGATCATGAGGTCTTGTCTATTTTTACGGACGTCTTTGATTGTTTTTTCCGCTATGTCACCGGTATTTTGTACGAGCATTTGCAGTTGGACCCGAAAGAATTCTGGCGTTGTGTGGCGATGACGATTTGGGAATACCAAGAGCAGCATCCCGAATTTGCAGAAGCCTATCAGCGCTACAATTTATTTGCAGACGAATTTTTATTGTCCTGTTTAAATCGTTTGCAATTGGCCAATAATCAGCAAATGATTGACCTCACTGATCCGTCAAAGTTATTGCAATTCGCGGGAAATTTGAAAAACCCCATTGCGGCTTTTTCAGAGACACCGGTGATGGCATGAATGCGGCAGGCGTAAACGAAGATCTTCTGCAGAGAAAGTTGGCGTTTGCAACCCGCTCGATGAATTCTGCATTGCAGTGGGAAGTATTGCCAAGGGATCAAACAACATCAGAGTTTACGTCTGAGGAACTTCGCGCTAGTAGGCTCGTTCGTCGAGTGTATTGCGCGTTACAACACGCTTATCCTCAGGCTGGGCCTAAATATTGGTCTACACGCACATGGACATTACTGTGTTGGCAACCCATTTATATTGCCTTGGCAGCGGTGCATGGGGTGGGTAAAGTGCCGAATTTTTCTGGATTGTATCAACACCAGAAATCGACCTCTGTTTATGGATACACTTTTGTGGGAAAGGTGTGGGAGCGTGAGATATCAAGTTGCGTCTCTCGCTCATTGGCCGTGGACATAAATGCCTTAATTACTCGTGCGGGCTCTGCTGTTCGAGAGTGGTGTAATAATTTATACCACATGGCTTTTTCTGAATTGTCATTACCAGAGCGGAAAGCCTTACGTTTATTGGGAATGGTGGCGCTTAATGCATTGGATGCCTTAAGCGCGTCAAAATTAATTTCAAAAAGACGTTTATCGTCCTCAATTGATACTCAATGGCTGCAGGCAATGGGTTTAATAAAGCATGTCGGAAGTCAGGAAAAAAATGCCACTTATCAAGGAGGAGCTTGTCGTTATTATTCGAAAACCTGTTGCCTTCATTATCAAGTCGGTGAGCGAGAAACTTGTGTGGATTGCCCGAAGCTCAAGGGGCAGAAGAGAGTGGTGTTCGTCTAAAAACATTATCTGTTTAGAGTATTTCACGTCTGAGCCATAAACTAAAACCAATATTGGAAATGATTATGAATTCTGGGCATCAGCGTTGTATCACGATTGACATTATTCGTGGTATCGGCGCTTTATTATTAGTGGTTATTCATTCGCTGTGGATGTACGGGGCAGACACGGTTCAATTTGAGTCTTCTTTTGGTGTGGTTATTCATGCTATAGGGCAGGGTACATCGGCATTTCTCATTACCATGGGTTTTTCCTTTGCCGTGACGCCTCATCAAGGTTTTGGGTATGGCCTAAAACGAGCCTTGATGATTTTGGCCATGGGGTATTTGATGAATGCATTGAAATTTATTGTGCCCATTGAGGTATTCGGGACCATGCCAGAAAGCTTTATTAATGCTTACGGTTGGCAATCTCCGTTGTCTGGAAATCAGCTTTTGTATTTACTGCTAACGGGCGATATTTTACAAATGGCAGGCATTTCTTTCTTGCTGCTTGCGTTAATTCGTCATTGGTGCCATAACCGATTTGCGATCTTGGGTTTGGTTATAGTTTTTATTGCGATTGGCCCTTTATTAAGGGGGGCTCGTTTAGGAATACCTGGAGTAGATTATGTATTGGATTTACTTTGGGGAGACCAATGGAACGTCTATTTTCCAGTACTGTTCTGGATGCCCGCGATTCTTATCGGTTCCTATTTAGGCATGACGTATAAAAAATACCACTTGACGGACCCACAGATTTTAAAGCAAATGCTTGTGCTGGGGTTGCCGTGCTTCGTTATAGGAAGTGGCTTAAAGTATTTTGATATTGGTACATTTAATGACTTTTTTCATCCTGGCCCTGCGGATATTGTGTATTCATTGGGCGTGTGTTTGTGCTCATTCTCGGTAGTTTGTTTTAGTGTTCTTTCTTTAATCAAAATAAATCGACGAGTGTATCCTGTCATTCAATATCTAAGCCAACGAACGACCTCTATTTATATTATTCAATGGACGTTAGTGTGTTGGGGAATGGGGGTGATCGGTTATAAAACCTTAAATATTCCCCAGTTGATTGCTTTAATGCCGATCATGATAGTGCTAACGCTACTCATCGACTATCTCGTGATGAAATTTATCCGGGTACTGAAAAATGGTTTATTTGCTCGGCGAGTCGCCTTGGAAAACACTTGATAGTATGTCATCAATCGTATGCCATTAATTGTATGTCATTAGTTGTCTGTATATTCATGATGTGCATATCAATGAAACGAACATCAGCGGGTATTTTTGGCATAGAACACAGCAAAAATACCGCAGAGTATGAATACCGAAGCAACCATTAGATGGGTAGTGAGGGGTTCATCGGCAAACACGACGCCACCTAATGCGGCAATCATCGGCACTAATAATTGTAACGATGCGGCAGATAGGGGGCTTAAGCCTTGTAGTGCCATGTACCAGATGGCATAGCCAATAGCGGAGGTTACCCCTCCAGCGGTGATGGCGAGTATAACCCCGGTGGTGCTTATTGATAGCTGATAAAAAGTGGCTGCCAACAAAAGTAAAACAAAAGGCAGCGTGCGAAAGAATTGCCCATGGGTAATTTTGATGGAATTGAGCACGCTTTTGTCATGGGTTGAATTCGCCAGTGCTTTGCCAATCAGGGTATAACTTGCCCATGCGATGCCGGAGAGCGACATTAATAAAAAACCAATAAAAGACGGTTGTGATACGGTGGGCCATACCAAGTAGGCTAAGCCTACAAAGGCGGTAATCATACCTGCCCATTCCATGCTCGATGGTCGTCGACCCTTGAATACTTCACTGATAATCATCGTTAATTGCACGACACCAAATAAAATCAGCGCACCTGCCCCCGTTTCTAACGAGATGTAAGCGAACGAAAACCCTGCTGCATACACAAATAACGCGATGGCTCCCCACCAGCTTTGCCAACCTTGATTGGTTGAAGGTGGAGCAGTCGTTGGCTTCTTCCGTATCGACATTAACGATACCAAACCCCACAAAACCACGACTCCAGACACCAATCGCAAAAGGGTAAAGCCACTGGCATCGATTGCCTCAGACCCTAATGCCAACCGACAGAGGACAGAGTTTCCCGCGAAGGCAAGTAGGGCGAGTGTCGTTAAGAGTATCGTTTTCATAGGCAAAATAATGAACATTGAAGAGGATGAAGGTGACGATATCGGTCACCTTATCAAAGTTTCTCTAGTTCAGCAGGTCTATTTCGAGTGCATTGATGATAGATTGAACTTTGTTTGTGACTAGAAGCCAAAGATTGGCCTTTCTATAGAATAAGCCATACGGTCTTAAGTTTTTAGCGCTAGGTTTATAAAGAATAGAAGGCCTACGGAACCTTTTCGGGTTATTGAGTGGTGGATCAATTTTGGATAGAAAGTGAGGACAAACAATGCCAACAGTCAGTAGTGCATGTGCTCATCAAAGTTTAACCTCCTTCGGTAAAACGCAGAGCTTGATCGCTTTTTTAGCCGTTATTTTTCTTGCAATAACCTTATCGCTTTCGGCTTATGCTAATGTGACCATCACAACCGCTTCTGATACGGAAAAGGAAAAGTACATTAAAGCGTCTTTGGAGACCTTACTTCGGCAGTACCCGATTCAACAATGGGTCTATATGGAAAAGATAATGGTGGATGAGACGGCGAGAACGCCCCACAGCCACCCGGTTGTAACCATGAGTACACAACAAGAATATTTAAACAGTACTACGAAATTGCTGTCGACATTTTTGCATGAGCAATTTCATTGGCATGTGATTATAAATGGTAAGCCAACAAAAAAAGCTTTTAGAACCAGAATTGAAAGCCAATTCCCCAATCCGCAATGGCAGCGACCCTACGGCAGTGGTGATAAAGGCGGTACATTATCGCATTTGATCGTTTGTTACCTTGAATACAAAGCTTTAAGCAGCCTTATTGGAGAGAAAAAGGCTTACGCTAATTTAGCGTCTAATGAATACTATACATGGGTGTATAAAACCGTATTAGATCCTGCCAATAAAGAGATTTTTGAAGGTCTTTTAGATGAATTTGGTTTGATGATACAGGCCTAGGTACTGTATGAAAGAGTGTAATCTTAAGAAGAGGCACCAATAAATTCTTTGCCACTTCCTTAGTTAATTTTGAATAACCCATCCTGATAAAGCCAATTTCCATAAAGCCAATTTCCATAAAACCAATCACTATAAAATCAGCTCGATAAAAGTCTTATTTGATTCAATTTGGATCACTGTGTTTGATTTTTGTTCTTTTGGGAGTGGCTCTATGAATTTTAATATTAAAAAACCTATTTAATTTGTGTTGCTTAAAAAAATTCAGGTATGATTCCCAGCATTTTTATTTTCCTAAAATTCCCGCCATTTGGGTGTGTTTAAAAAATAATCACTCATAAGGGAGTTCTTTGCTTAAAAACTGTAGGGATAGCCATGCTTCATCGCTTATTGGTTTGTTGTACTGTCGTTTTTTCTATCGTGTCTGTGGCGAGTTCATTTGCGAACGGGGTGTCACAAAATGATGTCTTTCAAAGTGAAAAAACGATACCTGAAATTGTCGCATTTAATGCAAGCTCGTTTTCGTTAGCAGGCCCAAACACGCCCGTGACGTTGAGTTGGCAGGTGGAAAAGGCAACGCGAATTCGATTAATGGATGATGCGTGGGGAACCCTGCAAGATGATTTGTCCAGCGAGGGCAGTACCACTTTTACTCCCGGAGTAGGGCAGCGATATTGGTTGGTGGCTTACGGTGAAGGAGGGCAAGCCTCTCGCGCTGTGGAAATTAAAGTGGCCGTATCAGACAGTAATGCCCATGCATTATGGCCAACTAGCCAATCTATTGATTCGTTACAAAGTCGAGTTTCTACATCGTTAACGACGGCGGAAGATGGCAGCAGTTACCTTGGGGATTTAAGCGGAAATTATTATAAGTTTTCAGCGAACGGCCAGTTACTTTGGAAACATCCTATTGGTGTGGTGATGCAACAAGGATTATTGGTAGGCGACTATCTTATTCTTGGTGTGAGTGATGGCGCTTCAGAAAATTCAGAGCGTGACTCAGGAAGTGATTTTGCACCCTCTTCGGCGAAGGGAAAAGTACTTGTATTGGATACTGAAACCGGTGGTATCAAAGCACAGTATGCTACCCGTGGAGCGGTACTGGCCCAGCCCATCTGGGATGCAAGCCACGAAATTGTTTATGCCGCTGATTTTAATGGTGTCATTTATGGTTTGCAGCTACAGGTGAGTGGCAGTGTTGTTCGTTTAATTCATGCTCGTGAATATCAATTAGAGCAATGGGGTGAGCAAAGTAATGCGATTGTGTCGGCTCCCACATTAATGGATGACATTCTTTATGTAAGCACCCGCGATGGGACATTAATTCCCGTCAGTATGCGCTTTGATGGCGTACGTCATGCAGAGCGTATTGAGGCTGTTTCTCCTTCCTCAAAAGATCAAAATCCATCCCAGAAAGCCACGGATAATGCCCCCTCTAGGGAGTTTGAATTATGGCGTCGCAAGCTCGGTGGTGAGGGAGAAAAATAATGAAGAATAACGGCATAAAACAGTGGATGAAATTGGGTTCTGGTGTGAGTGGATTGGTGAAAACGTTGAATAAAGCGGTATCTTTTTTCTCTTTTAAGCGCGTTTTTTTACTGCATTCTCTTTTTCTCTCATGCGCGCTTTTTGCACAGCCTCACCCATCGGTGACGTTTACAGATGTGAGCTTTACAAATGGTAACAATGGTTTTTCATACGCAGATGAGTTTAAATTTCAAACAAGAACTCTGACCTGTGCAGTGCAAAATACAAACTCACCTGATGATGGTGAAGAATGTGTTCATTCTTGGATTCAGGCTAGAGCTTACCATGTTAATGATTCTTCAAGGCCGTTTTGGGTAAGTCAGAAAATTGAAGCCCCCGAGGTGAGTAGTTATTCTATCCCCTCTATCGACGTTAGTTTTACTGTTCCATTTGAAGGCATAGAAGATGAGCTGATAGAGCTTAAGATTTTTTGGTCCGAAAGAAATGATTATTGGGAGAGCTGCGATGAAGGCGATGAGTATGGATGTCAAGGTGCTGGTTCCTACTCTAATATAACAGCGCCTATTGCGTCCTATTACATTGAGCATCGACATGTGCCGCCACCTTCAAGCGCAACGGCTGCTATATCTTCACAAAATATCAACGTTGCTGATAAAACCTCGTCCTATACTTTGACGTGGGGTAAAAACACCAGCGGTGGCCCAGTTGAAACTTTCTTAATACAAGAAAAAATCGGTACACAAGGTGAGTGGAAGACCATTGGTACCCACACCACCAGCGGCGATAGCTTTACTTATAAGCCGGCCTTCTCGGGAGATACGGCTAATTATCGTTATTCCAATAACAATAATGGTGATAATGGTACGTTAGCTATTACCAAAGATATTGGTAATTCAGGTCAGCAATTCTTTTATCAAGTTCAAGCAAGAAGTGCTGTAGGCAATTCTAGCCCTACGTCCACGAACGTCACCGTCAACGCCAATAGTGAACCCACCATCAGTTTCCGTGCCCCTTCTGATAACCAACGTATTTTATTGCCGGGCGATACCCAATATATCCCCATCAGTGTTGGGGATATATTAACGTTTATTCCTAAAGAGCCTGAACCTGTTGACCTCACCGTAACCGTTGATGTTTACGATGGTGATGGAATTGAATCGGTCACGTTTAAATTAGTGGATGCCAATGGCTCTACAGTGCGTGGCCCAGATACGGTAGCCGGTACCGTTAATGCCAATGGGGGCTACAATACCAGCGGTGAATTTACACACACTTGGTTTAATTTCACAGAAGCCTGTGTCAATTGTAAAGTGATCGTCACAGTGAAAGATGGCTCAGGCTTTACCACGGATTCTTATGGTCAGCGCGTTCGTGTTGGTAAAGACCCCTCAAGCAGTTTGGTTTTTGTGAACGGTGCAGGTCAGTCTCTCGGTACACAGTTAAATGTACAGGAAAATCATACTGTTCGTATTAAAGCGAATGTGACGGCTCATGATGGCACACTCAATAATATCGAATACCTTAATTTCCCCTGCGCAATGGATACCTCGCAAGGTCAGCCGAATGGCACCCGTTTTAATAAAACATTTAGCTGGGAAGCAAAACTCAATAACCCAGGTTGTTCAAGTAATACCGTTCGCTTTTACCCTCAAATCAAAGTCAATGACAGCAATGGCGGTAGTGCTTTAACAGAAGCGTTAACGCTGCATGTGAAACCCAGTGAGCCACCGGCAGCTCCCAATCAATTAAATGCAGTTGAGCACACCTCAAGGCCAAATACGTTAAGCGGTGCGGCACCGGAATTTAATTCGACTTCCAGCCTGTTTAATGTTCGTTGGAACAGCCAGGGGGGGGATGATTATGTATTGTATTGGACAAAAACGCCGTTTGGCGCAGAGCAGCCGGTATTTAATGAGGATGCTTGGCAGTCGATCCCTCGTGGTGGGCGTTTAGAACATGCCTTTGTCGCTCGTGAAAACGTTACTTATTATTTTGCGGTAAAAGCCTGTTGGCGAATTACCCGTGGCGCCGGTTCTGGGAATTATTGTGGTAATGCATCTGAGATTGTGCAGGTGAATGTGCAATCTACCGATTTGGTTCCAGTATTGTCGGTAGATTCGCCCAACAATATGGGGCAATACACGCTAACCATGGGAAGCGTGTCAGTTGCAGGTCAAACCTATGGGCTGCAACAGCGCCGCTTAACCGGCGGTGAAACGCCGTGGGAGTCGGTCAACCCCAATGGCCGTTTAACAAGCCATCGTTACACTCTCTCGTCTCAGCGTCCTGGCCGATATGCTTATCGGTTTAATGTCTGCGAAGGCAATAACTGCACCGCTTTCAGTAACGAAGTGATAGTGGAAGTATTTGCACCGCAACCCTTGAGCGGTCAAGTGGAGGAATCGAATCAAACGCTATCGATATCGGGTTTATGGTTGCCGGCGAATTCAGTGGTTTCAATAGAAGCCCTGAGTGACGCTTCTATTCGTGAAGAATACCGAGCGGGCCAACAAGGGGTTCGCCATATCGTGGTAAATAATACGGGCGAATTTGAATTTACTGGCTTACCGTTGAGCGACGCTTTATTCAGTGCGTATCGTGGTGTGGGCGTGAAAGTGACCGTCACCGCCGAAAATGGTGTTTCGGGCAGTTACCCGTTATTAGCATCCCAATCGCAAACCTTTGTTGAATATAGCGCGTCTGCATCGTCGGTGTATTACGACGCTCTAGGCACACCTAAAGCCATTTATGTGGGGGCAGGAAATTCCCTCTATGCACTCGACCCACAAACCGGTGAGGATTTAGTTGGCTGGCCATTTACCACCTATGGCAACATCGTGGCCAAGCCGGTGATTGACGGAGTGAACGGAAATGTTTTTGTTGGCTCTCGTGATAATACCTTTTATGCCATTAATAGCAGTGGGTTTAGTGTGTGGCGAGTGTTAACCGGCTCCGATATTGTCGCATCTGCTTTATTGGATGGTGACGGTAATGTGTATTTCGGCAATATGGATGGTTTGTTATACAAAGCCGATACTGAAACCGGCACTTTAGATTGGGCCTACAATGCCACCGATGCCATTACAAGTGCGCCACAATTGGCCAACAGTGGCCAGACGATCTTGGTGACCACGAATACAGGTGCTTTGCACGCCATTGGTCGTGGTGTATTAAGTGGCCAGCTTTATACTTGGAGCGATGCGTTTAACCGAACCCTATTGGGTGACGGGGTAGACGCTAACGGTAACCCCAATGAGTGGCAACCAGACCCAGCGTACATTAATTACTTTACGCAAATAGGTCGTTTGTACTATTTATTGCTGAAAAATTACCACATTAATGAAGCAGAGGCAGACAACCCACTGGATCGTACGGTAATGACGTTCTGGACGTACGTTATGTCTAACCGTGGCAATTTGGATGAGGTGTCACAGGCATTTTTATCGTCGAATCTCGATATTACTCGCCGTTTGGCCCGTTTATCTCATGAAGAGTTTTTGAATGCACTGTTTGCGTATGCCTTGCCAAATAGTAATGGCGATGCACGCCAACTGACGTTTACCCATGGTGACAACCAGAATTACAACGCGTTATTGTCGGGCTTAAATAGCGGGCAGTTTACCCGTGCCCACGTTGCGTCACTATTTGCACAAGCCAGCAATTTTGCGGTTTTTGATCGTGAACTCGAAGACGCCTTTGATTTCTTTTACCCACCCGAAAACATCACGTTCAACTTTAGTTGCGAAGTGAATGAGCAAGACTTAACGCGCCGTGAGTTGTATTTATTGGACTGCGACCAAGACCAGTTGCCTGATTATTGGGAGCTTATTTATTTCGGGGATATTGAAACCCAAAGCGGTCAAGATATTTCACCCAATAGCGGCGAGTCGCTTGTTGAGGTGTATTCTGGTCGCAGAGACCCGTGTGCACAGGTGTGTAATCGTGAGGTGAGTACGGAATCGCAAGAGCCGGCTTCGTTGCCGTCATTGAGTTCGTTGGGTTTATCGACAGATGATTTGGCATTAAGTGACCAATTACAACTGACCAGTGGCAGTTTTAGAGTCAGTGAGTCGGGCGCTGCGATGTATAACATTGCTATTGCCGCTCTACCTGGTACTGCGGGTGTTGCGCCTCAAATTGCACTGGGGTATTCCAGTCAGTCTGGTAATGGTTTAGTGGGTCGAGGTTGGAGTATTTCTGGTTTGTCGTCCATTAGTCGCTGTCGTCAAACCCTTGGGCAAGACAATGCGAATTACCCCATTAATTGGACAGAACGAGACCGATACTGTTTGGATGGCCAGCGTCTTGTTGTGGTCAGTGGTGAGTACGGTGCACTAAATGCCGTTTATCGAACAGAAGTGGATAGCCAAGTTGTCGTTACCTCTTATGGTGGTGATGTAGGTTCACCCGACTATTTCGTGGCAGAGAAAAAAGATGGCTCATTAACCTTTTATGGTGATTTGTCTTCGGTGAACAATTCACAGCTTAAAACCGAAGATGACCATATTTTAACGTGGGCACAAAGCCGCTTTGAAGACAGTGTGGGTAATGGCGTTGACTATTTTTACAAAACGGTAGGGGGGCACAGAATAGACCGTATTGATTATGCCTACGGTAATAGCTCTACTCCAGCGGCCTCCACTCAATTTAATTATGAAGGTGATCGTAAAGACCCGATTGTTGGAGCGGTGGGTGGATATACTTTTGAAACCAATCACCTGCTTAAGTCTATTGAAGTCATCAATAATGAAATTGGGCAAACACTGCGTAAGTACCATTTAAATTACATCCCTTTTTCGACCAGTTTCAATCACATTAATAAACTGGAAAGTATTCAAGAAGAGGGTGCAGACGGCACGCTATTAAAACCTTTAGTGTTTGGCTGGAAAAATAATTACAGCAATGATTTCGCTTTTGATCGCTCCTACGAAGTAGCGGATTCTCATGAAAGGCAATCTGTTTCTAGCCAGTTTATGGCAGACATTAATGGCGATGCTTATTCAGATTATGTTTGGGTTGAATCCCGAAGGGAGGATGGTAAGAAAACCATAGGCCGGCAGTACATCAGTTACGTGTACGGTGGAAAAGGCGGCTTCAATTTTGATGATAAACATCACATCCGAATTAGAAGTAATGGTTGGCTTTCTAGACGAGTTCAGCCAATCGACATTAACGCGGATGGCCGCAGTGATATTGCCTTTTTTGAACGTGCTGACGGTGAGCGCGGGACGCATTGGAAAGTTTTAATTTCTGAGCCTCAGGGGGATCAGTGGGGCTTGCCAGAGGGAGTGCTGGATAAGAGAGGTGAACCAACGGATTCAAGAGCCATCATTATTAATGTGGAAGATGAAACCACGAATTTTATCGATGTGAATGGCGACGGCCTTTCTGATGCGGTGAGTTTGAGTGGTTATCGATTATTAGAGAGAAACCCAAACGCCTCAGACTCTGATGCAAATTACTATCGTTACGGTGATGAAATACCGTTTATTCAGCCTGAGCTTGAGCCTTGGGATGGTTATATTGCTGAATTATCTGAGGAGAATGGGGATTATTATTCTCTAGAGGCTCAAAGCACTTATATTGCTCCGGGCGGCGCAGGGGATTTTAATGGCGATGGAGTCATGGACTTCATTGTTATGCATACCGCTGCGGTATCTGGGACGAATACATTTTTTGGAAATGTAGGTCAGCTTACGCGATTTTATGCTGCGACCGTTGTTGATGACAAAATAACCGTCATTGCTAAATTGATGGAATATATGCAGGGTAATAGTCTGGATAATGACCAAGAGTTTCGTTATCAAGAATCCGATTACCGTCGTCATGTTACCCTAGAGCAATCTGTACAGGTGGTGGATTTTAATGGAGACGGCCTATCGGATGCTCTCCTCAAATATGATATGCCTCAAGATGTCCCGGAATCCTTAGGCGCCCCTGACTTTGATCGTAACAAGCAAGATTTGTATACCTATCGATTAAATAATGGTAACGGCTTTGATGAGGAAACCGTTATTGGGGTTTACCACGAAGACGATAGCATTCAACTTGCCGACTTTAACTCGGACGGTAAAGCGGATTTGATTACGGTAAGTGAAGATGAAAGCAGCCCTGATATTTATCTTCGACGTTGGTTGGGCCGTGGTTTTACAGAAAGTTATTACCTAGGCCGCTCACTTACAGGTGATTCGGTTCAGCATACGTTGATGGATATTACTGCTGATGGTCGTTTGGATATTCTCGCACGCAGAAGTCGTATCAGTGGTGGAAGAAATCGAACGTCTTTATCTGTTTTCCACGCCGAGTTTGATGGCGAAGTAATGGATGTGATCGACACGGTAACCAATGGTTTTGGTGCGACCACGAAAATTCATTATGGCTCACTGGTGGATTTAAAGGGTGAAGTATCTGTGCCTGAAAAAACCAATGAGTATTACCAAAGCTTGCGTGACAATTTACCTTATTCCGCTGCCATCGAGGAGCACACGTCTAAAGTTGACCCCCATACTTTGGGTAAATACCGCCCAGTCTTTGACGTGATTAGCCCAATGAATGTCGTGGTCAAGGTGGAATCCAGCGCTCCGGCAGTCAATGATGAAGATGAAGTTGATATTGATGCTATGAGTGCGGTGTCGTATGAATACGGAACCCTGCGTGTTCAGGCTTCTGGGCGGGGTTTGCTTGGGTTCGATAGTTTGACCTCAATTGATGAGCAAACGAAGGTTCGGACGACAACACGTTATCGTCAGGATTTTCCATTTATCGGGTACCCACTATCTACATTAGTTGAAGTGCCTACAGATGGAGGATACAAGCCTATTAGTGCTTCAACCAATGTATGGAAATTACGTGGGTGGAGTGAAAGTGACAATGGCCATAATCGTAATGTCGCCGCCAATGAAGGTACGGCAGCATTGGGCGCTTTGCATATGTATTTGGCAGAAAGTGTCGAGACCAATTTTGACTTAGAAGAAGCCAAGCAAGGAGGTG
This sequence comes from Marinibactrum halimedae, assembly GCF_021234875.1. Taxonomy (GTDB): domain Bacteria; phylum Pseudomonadota; class Gammaproteobacteria; order Pseudomonadales; family Cellvibrionaceae; genus Marinibactrum; species Marinibactrum halimedae. The sequence goes on from NZ_JAJQVM010000007.1 coordinate 151,146, forward strand.
GGGCGCCACTGGCGACCGTTACCACGATTACCGGTGAGCCCGATGAGCATGGCAATGCAGGTCTTGTCACCGTAACCACAGTGGGCAATGGGGAATCGTTTACTCAAGTTACTCGCAGTGAATACGATTCGAAATCCTTGTCTTTTGACAATGCTCATCACACCCTGAGTTCTTATCGTCAATTAGGTCGACTAAGTCGTGTTGAGGTTCGTCATGAAAGACAAACCCTGACCGGTAATGATACTGCCACTCGTGTTTCGGCTTTTGAGTATTATGATGCCGGTCATGAAGCGGGATTAATGAAAGCCGAAATTATTGAGCCGGATTTATCCGAGTTTAGGGTTCGCACGGAATACCAATACGATGATTTCGGGAACAAGCGAGCGACCACAGTTTCCGGCGCAGAAGTGGCGGTTTCTGAGGTTGAGGGGAATAGCCATCTCGGAGACCTTTCTCGATCATCCACAACCACGTTTGATGAGCGGGGTCGTTATGCCAATCAAACGACCAATGCTCTAGGGCAAGTGACTGAAACCGTTCTCTCTCGCAACCCGTTTGGTCAGCCTTCAGTTGTTGAAGATGTTAATGGTGTGGTTAGCCAAACTCTCTTTACGCCAATGGGCGTGCCCTATTTGAATTACTCCTCCAATGGTGCTTACAGCGTTACATTGCATCGCCCGATTGGCGCCGATTGCCCGAATGGCGGTGCGTTGATTACCCAGCAATGGCAAGCGGGTGGAGGTCAATCTTTCGAGTGTTTGGATACTTTGGGCCGTAGTGTTCGTCAAGCCTCAAAGCGCTTTAATGGGCGCTGGTCTTTTGTGGACACGCAATACGATGCTTTGAACCGCGTATTGAAAACCTCTGAACCTTTTGCTCCAGGTACATCAGATTCCGATTTGCTGTGGAGTCGTGTGACTTATGATGAGCAGGGTCGTGTTATTCGTGCTGAGGCGCCGGGTATTCATGAGCCCATATTAACTCGCTACGATCGCTTCAGTGTGATCGAGACAAACCCTCTGGGCCAGCAAAAACGTAATGAAAACAATGCCATGGGTGAGTTGGTGAAAATCACCAACGGGTTGGGTGCCGGCAGTGATGCCGATACCGAAAGTACCATTGAGTACCACTATGACGCTCAAGGGAATTTAGAAGATACCGTTACCCGCAGTGCGGCAGGGGAAAGTACGGTAACCATTGAGTATGATTTAGTGGGTCGCAAAATGTACATGAACGACCCAGATAAGGGGGAGTGGCGATACACGTTTAATGCCTTAGGTGAGTTGCGCGAACAGATGGACGCCAAAGGCCAAAAAGTCATTATGGCTTACGATGAGTTGGGCCGAGAAGTTCATCGCTGGGATTACATAAATAATGCGGGCTCCTCAGAGTTGGAGAGCCATTCTCAATGGGTTTACAACAATGCTCAAAAAGGCAGCGGTCGCAATGGTCGTGGCGCGCTAGAGCAGGTTATTCAGTCTGATGGCTACCGCGAAGCCTATTTTTACGATGACTTAGGCCGAGCGGTGGAAAGCCACACCTTTATTCCTGAGGTTAATAATTCAGACAATACAGAAGTCTTTAAAAGCTTTACTGCGTACGATGCCATTGGCCGTGTTTGGAAAACCTTTGATGCGGCCAGCACTGAAATTGCAGATTCTGAGTGGGAATACACCGGCGTTCGTAATGTGTATAACAACCACGGTTATTTATGGCAGGTGGTGGATGCCATGGAGCTGGATCGTGCTGCCAAACGCACTTTCCAAACCGTACAGGCAATGGATCTTCGCGGTAACGCTACCTCTATTTTGTATGAAAATGGCTTAACCTCAACGCGGGTTTACGATGATGAAACGGGGCGCTTAAGGGCATTGCGCACCACTACGGCCTTGGGCGACGAGGTGCAATCGCTCAGTTACGACTGGGACGATGTGGGCAACCTTGAATACCGTCACGACCATGTTCAAGGGCTGCGTGAAGACTTCGAATACGATGCTCTCAATCGAATCGAAGAGGCCGCACTGAATAACGGTACTTCACAAACCTTGTCTTACGATGCCTTTGGCAATATTCGTTCTAAATCCGGTGTGGGTACTTATCAGTACGGCAGCGAGTGCAATGCCAATCAAAATGCCGGCCCTCATGCAGTCTGTGCAACCAGTGATGGCGTGCAGTATTTCTACGATGCCAACGGCAATCTCATTCGAGAAACCGCTTCGGGTGAGTGGGGTGGACGTACGTTTGCCTACACCACGTTTGATAAACCCAATCGAATTACCAAAGGCAACCACACGGTGACGTTTGATTATGGCCCAAGCCGCAGTCGTTACCGCCGAGTGGATTCGGGTAATGGGGAAACCACCACCACACTCTACTTGGGCAATGTAGAACGCATTTCTTACCAAGGTGGCGACAAGCACGGCACCACGGAAATGAAACGTTATATCGGTGCGAGTTTGATAACACTGACGGTGGGTGGTAGTGAAGGTTACACCCAAGAAACCGCCCAAGTGATGCTGAAAGATCACCTAGGTTCTACCGATGTTATCACCAATATGGTGGGTGATATTTCTGTGGCCCAGCGCATGAGTTTTGATGTGTGGGGGCAGCGCCGAAATGTTACCGACTGGGATAACTTTGGTTTTAGTGAGTTATCCAACTTTGACCATTCCAATACTACGAAAGGCTTTACCGGCCACGAAATGTTGGATGAGGTTGGGGTGGTTCACATGAATGGTCGTATTTACGATGCGCGCTTAGGGCGTTTTTTACAGGCAGATCCTCATGTAGATGGTGCAACGAATACTCAGGGCTTTAATCGGTATGCCTATGTTCATAATAATCCATTGAACGCTACGGATCCTTCAGGATATTTTAGTTTTAAGGGCCTTTATAAGGCACAAATGAGAATGACAGGCCGTTGGGCTCTTCATAAGTATTTAGCAAATCATTCGCCTGGACTTGCCAGTGTCATTCAGGTGGGTTTAAATTTTATTCCCTATTTTGGGCAACTTGCATCAGCACACTTTTCTTTTGATCAGTCATTTTTTGCAACGAGAAGTTTTAACCAAGCATTTAGGAGTGGAGCTATATCTTATATTTCTTCTGCCGCCTTTAATGCTGTGGGAGAGTATTTTGGTGCTGTAGATTCAACCCGCACTCTTTGGGGGGCCAAAGGCTTGTTTGCGCAAGGTGTAGCTCATGGCGTGGTTGGTGGAGTCATGGCTGAATTGCAAGGTGGTAAATTTGGTCATGGGTTCGCGGCGGCGGGAGTAGGGTTCGCAGCAGGAGCAACAGCGGAAGTTAACAATTGGTCTACAGGGGCCCAGTTTGCAGTTAGTGTTATCGCTGGTGGGACTGCCAGTGAAATAACCGGAGGTAAGTTTGCCAATGGCGCGGTGACGTCGGCATTTGGATTTATTTTTAATCAACTGAATCATCCTGCTGAGCCTGATGCACAAAAGGGAGCTGATCCTGATATTGGTGGATACTCTCCGGTTCCAGGAACTTACCTAAATGAAAATGGCGAAGCCGTTACCGTTGATCTACAGGTTTATGGAAATGGTAATGAGGCGTTGGTTAGTGCAGATGGGACAACAGCATATCAGTTCGATCATAGAACAGGATTGTTGGTTAATCCGTTAGCGACAGGTGTCGCGGGTGAGGCATGTGTTTTGGCTTGTCTTGCCCCAATTGCGCGAGGTTTGCAGTTATTACGTGGGTCTACGGTGACTGTCACTTCATGGGCAGGCGCGGGACAAACAGCAGATTTGGCCGCAGGACGTTGGGTTATGGTTGGTGGTGCAACTCGGTGGAATTATGCCAGAACTTTCCTTTGGGGCCCTCAATCAAGGGGTGGTCAAATTATTTGGCGTGGTTATAGCCGCAACCCTTTCTCAAATTCCATTACGGGTACAGTTCCGCGTTCAAGTGTAGGATGGCCTACAGGCCGGAATTTCTTTAGAGGGTTTTTCGGGCAGAGACAGCTTAAATAGTAGTGATGATATGGTTATCTTTTTTTATTTGTGTGTGTCTTTATTGGTTTTGAAATTACTCTGGAATCTTTGGATACCAATAGAAATTACTTTTTTATGGAACAAAGAATCAAGAAAAAATACAGGGGTGTCTTTAGCCCCTGTTGAAATCTTGCTTCTTCTGATTGTTTCGATTTTATCCTTTTTCCATGATTCATTATCAATATTAGGCTTTTCAGGGTTTACCCTATTTGGTATAGGGTTCGTATTGATATTGTTGTCCTACTTTTTTATGCAGGGTTTCTTAAAGGTGTTTCGGAGTCGGTTTGATTCATAGCTGCAATAGGTGATTTATAGTGAAGCTTGCGACTTTCGGAATAAAAGTTCTGCAAGAGTGATTATTTTTTTACTGTTTTCGATATTTGTAATGTTCGAGTTGTTTATGTGCTTAATGCCGTGAAATGCTCCCCAGATTGCACAGGCCATTGAGCTAATAGTGTCAACGTCTCCACCAAGTGAGAATATTTGGCTAAGCATTGAATCAAATGTTTGGTCTCGGAACTTTAAAGAAAAATAAATGGCGGTAACGCATGATTGTGGGGCCGCTATTCCATTGCCTAGTTTTCTTTTTATCTCTTTGAGTTTTATGTCTGACTGTCTTACGGCCTCAGTGCAAAAAGTAATTTTATCCTTGTAGATTGTTGATTGGCATTGATGGTGTAGTTCCTTCAGGATTGCCTCACTGCTCAAGCCTTGAAATGCCGCTTGAGTTGCCAGTGCTATAAGCTTGGCGCCTTCAATACCTAAAGGATGGGCATGAGTAATTTCAGCGCTTTTATTAACGTTGTCTATCAATGCTTGGGTGTTAGAAGGGAAGCACATGGCTAATATAGGGGCTCTCATTGCTGCGCCATTCCCAAATGATCCTGTTTTAAATTTCTTTTTGTTTACTTCTCTCCAGTTCTTTCCCTTTTTAATGAGCCTTAACAGATGTGAAGTAGAAGGGCCATATCCTCTTGACCACTGATAGCTCTGTGAGAATGTGTGTGCTAAATGGTCTTGGTTTATTGCGTCGTTATGAAGGAATGACTCTGCTAAGTCGATAGCCATTTGAGTGTCGTCGGTGTATCTGAGCTTTCCATCCCGCGTTTTACCTATGGCTTTCCAGAGCAATCTCTCTAATGGGCCTCCTTCGTAAGGTGCTCCGAGTGCATCTCCGATAGCTAGACCTAAGAAACACCCCTTGTATTTATCCAAATTAATCATTTTAAAACCCTGGAAAAATAAAAAAGAAAGAGATTTAAAGCCCTAATTTCAAAACTAGGGCTTTTTAGTTTTTACTGTTCGTTGGTGAGCACCAAACACCCCTCCATAACCCTGACCTTCACAGGCGAATCAATCTCAAATCCTGCTTTGATTAACCAATGGCCTTTAAGGTGAATCTCACCGATGGGTGTGCGTTGGCGGCAACTCTGGCTAAGCTGGTAGGAGTGGTAAGCCTCTCTGACTTTTAGCTGCCGTTGTTGGTTTTTAGTTTTAGCCAAGCGTGAAGCTTGTGTATCATGGTTTGTAGTCATAATCGATAGTCTCATATCGTTTGTGATTAGCTGGCTGTTTGGGTTGCACCCCATTCAGTCAGCGCCTTTGGTTTAACGTTACTTTGTACCTTCACGTAGTTGTGATTGTTTAGCCTGATACTTCAAGATCAGCCCTTCAAGCACAGCCTGAGCAACCTTCTTATCCTCTTCCTCGAATTTACTAACGGTCTCAAATTGAAAACGTAGGCTGTCATCAGGGCCGCGTTCACCCTCATCAAAAATTAGCATATCTGCACTAACCCCTAGCGTAATAGCTAACTTCCGAATGACTTCTAGTGTGGGTTGGCTGTCACCACCTTCATAACGGTTGATCTGAGTGAGATGCACTTGAACGGCATCGGCCAGCGCTTGTTGCGTCAGTCCTCGGTCTTTACGTAAGGCCGTTAGGCGATCAGAAAAGCTCATAGTCAGTAGCTCAATAGTGGATGGAAACATGACTATAAACCCCCTTTGCATATTGGATAGTTGATAATTACAGTATATGCTAATAACATATTAGCGTAAATGCGTATTGACAGGTTTTTGGGGGAATCACCATGGCACGACTGGCTGATGAGGACACAAAATTAAAAGGACACCCAAGATAATTTGACAAAATCTAATCAGTTGTTCAAAATGCAATCATCACTATTCAGATCTGATAAAAACTCATGACAAAAGCCAGAAAGCAACAAATCTCGTTGGAATCAACACCCTATTACCACTGTGTTACTCGCTGTGTACGCCGTGCATTTTTGTGTGGTGAGGATCGACAGACGGGGCAGTCTTTTGAGCATCGTCGTGGGTGGATTGAAGATCGCTTATTAGAGCTGCAAACGGTATTTGCCATTGATATTGCCGCCTATGCTGTGATGAGTAATCACTATCATGTGGTGTTGCATGTGAATAAAGCTCAGGCGGAAAATTGGAGCGAGCTTGAGGTGGCAGAACGTTGGCAACAGTTGTTTAAGGGCACGCTGTTAACCCAAAAATTCGCACGAAAAGAGAAGTTGGAGCCTGCTGAATACGATGCGGTTAGTGAGCTGGTAGCGGTGTGGCGCAAGCGTTTAATGGATATTAGCTGGTTTATTCGCTGTACCAACGAATTTATTGCTCGCAAAGCCAACGAAGAAGATCAGTGTACAGGGCGTTTTTGGGAAGGACGATTTAAATCTCAAGCGCTCCTGGATGAGAAAGCCCTAGCAGCGTGCATGGCTTATGTGGATTTAAATCCGATTCGTGCTGCAATGGCAGAAACACCCGAAACTTCAGAGTATACCTCCGTAAAATCCCGCTGTGAAAAAGCAAAAGCGGCGACGTCTCCTAATCATAAATATCAGCAACCGAATACCTTAATGCCTTTTGTTGGTAATCCACGAGAACCGATGCCGGAAGGCTTGCCGTTTAAACTGACGGAGTATTTGGAGCTGGTGGATTGGACGGGTAGGCATTTAAGAAGCGATAAGCCTGGGGCGATTGATTCGAAGCTGCCATTAATTCTAAATCGCTTGGGAATTGATATAAAGCATTGGTTGTATATGACCCAACATTTTGAGAGTCGATTTAAAGGTTTGGTGGGGAGTGTATATAGTTTGAAAAAAGCTTGTCAATCTTTGGGGATGAAAAGAATATCGGGTTTGTCTGCTTGCAGTGAGTTAATGGAGTAATGTGATCTAACACCAATTCTTAAAGTTAGATTGAAATAATTATTTTTAGAGGAATGTTTATGGATAATAAAAATTTATGGATTATTTCAACTAAGTCTATGCCGTTAGAGAACTCAATGGCAGATGTAGATGGATCTGATTACTATTACTCTGATTGTATTTTGATTTCACATGATTCAGCTTCGGCGGAGAAAAGTATTCCGCATTTACTGCGCGATCATGATATGGAGTTGCTGGAAGTGATTGGGTGTGTGCCTTATGTTGAAGATGATTGGAGCGAATCTGATCAATATCAAGATATAAAGGATGCTGTTGAGCAAGTAAAACAGACAGGGACTCCTTCATTTGCTTTGTTTATTTCTTCCCAAGCCATGGATTTTGAAGATGAAGAAAATAATGAGGTAGAGTGGGTTTTTGGAAAAAAAGAAGAAGGCAAATAGTATGCTTTTTGAAACAGTGGCGACCTCAATGGCAGAAGGAAGTCCAAAATTTAAAATGGATGTGTCGTTGGTTTTTGGTGGTAGAAAAGAGCGCGAAAAAGTATTGAGAACTTGTTTTGATTCTATAGAGGTGTGGTCTAAAAAATATGCCTCTGTAGGTGCTTCTCCCTTCGAATGTGAAATCAATTCTAAAACAAATTTTGCAGCAATTATAGAGGGAGAGGTTTGGGTCTTTGGAGTTGATTCAACTAATTACCTTGATATTGTTGCAGCAGTTACTGTCGCTGCGAAATGGTACAAAGTATCTCCGCAAGCATTTATGCGAAATATATACACTAAAAATTTGAATATGGAGGGAGAACATTTGATGGAAACGGCTGCTTTAATCCAGGCAAACAAAAGTTTGTATACCGGTGTTAGTTTGGCCATTCAAGAAGCGGCAAAATATTTCGGTGTGGTTGGAGAGGTTGATTTTTGGATAATGAGTAACAGCAAAAATCCAAAAATACCTAAACCCGATTTGCATCAAGCTTTGCGTGAAGGTGGTGCGGTTGGCTCGGCGGTGGCTAAGAAAAATTATCGATACACCAGCGGGAGTAATGATGGAAAAGAGCGTAGGCAAATAATTACCCATCTACATTTGGCTAAATTTAATATTTAATGCTGTGCAGGGCGTTTTTGGGAAGGACACTAAAAAAGGGACGACTTCTTCATGGAAAACGAGGGAGGTACAGGTGAAAAGATATAAGTCATTTTTTTAAAAGCCCTTTAAAAACAGGAGCTTAGGTAGGAAGGGAGAAGGGGAGGTATGAGCACTTGGCCTCCCCACCAGGGCTCGAACCTGGATCTAGGGCTTAGGAGGCCCTCGTTCTATCCTGTTGAACTATGGGGAGTAGAAAGCCAATTATAACCAACTACGGCATAAAATAACAAAACTTCTCCTGGCTTTTTAGTGTTTGATGCAGGGCTCCCTAGTAATAAATAACCAAATGCACTAAATTTTCAGCATCTTGATACCCTAAAATGTGATTAGCTGTGAATTTATCCAAAATTACCCTCCATGTGACCGACCCCAGAGATACAAAGAAT
>NZ_JAJQVM010000080.1 GCF_021234875.1 Marinibactrum halimedae
CAAAAGAACGAATTTTTATCCAATATTTTTGTAAATAAATGCGTAATGATAATTATTTTCGGTAAATGTTCCGGTAGAAAAAATTAGAAAATTATCGCGCTAAAAAAACGAATTTATAGAGGTTCCCTTCAGCCTTGTGGTGATGTATTGATTAGTGAATTGCATATGGATGAGGAGGGGGAAGTTCAGAGTTATTTGCATGAGGTTGAAGTTGATAAAAAAGGTCTGTTAATAACTAAAAGCGTGAAAGAAATTAACTACTCGATCGAGGAAAATAAGCCGACTCATTTTGCTATCACAGGGAACCTTGACAATATTAGACAAATTGCGCAATTGGCAAAGAATTCAATAGATCGTGGTTTTGGTTCGTATCAAATAGGAAGCCCAGGTGATACTTTTTATCTACTTGCAGTACCGGAAAGTAGCGATGAGAAAGGGTTTGCTAAACTTTTAGATAAGCGTTTTCATAAGGGTGCTCAGCAACTAGCTCAAGTAATAGGAGCTTCTCAGTCTCACACCAATAAAGTGTTATCTAAACGCTCTCGTCGCATCCATCCTGATTTAAATCGAGAACATGGTGATAAAGTAAAAAAACAAATGGCCAAATCCAATACCAATTTTGGCGATAAAGCATCGGCTCACAATACCTTAATGAATGCACAAGCCCTGCCAGACCCCATTGTATGTTGGACCGCCGTTGGGAAAGGTTGCAAGGTGTTTCATGAAGCGTTAGAGACAGCCAATAATCGCTGGAATCTGGATTTTCATAAAACCCACCATGTGTATTTTTCCGGCTCTGTAGGGGTCGGGATAAACACGGCCAATAACGAATTACAAAAAGCCGGCATGGATTGGTGCGCCACTGGCCCACAGGTAAACCGAGCCAACCCACGCCAATTATTTTGGAATTTCTTTGAAGAAGCTCGATTACTAAAAGCCCGTACTGAAGTTGTGGCTGTAGAAGGCGAAGGCAGTACAGCAAAGCTGTCTGCGCCGATTCACCCTGCCTTTCACCAAGCAACACCACAAGGTAAACGAGACGCCATAGAGAAAAAAGACCCGTCTACCAACATTAAAAAAGCGGCATTTGGCGTGGGTAAGGCAATGATGGCCGCCGCCCCTGCAAAAGGCATTACGTCGTTTGCGGCCACTCAAGCTGGATTAGGCAATACCAATAAGGCCGCAGAGTTAGCCTATAAAAATATGGATGAGCTAATGAAAACGCCCGAAGGACAAGCAATGCTAAAAGAAATGATACAGTCTATGCACAATAGCTCAACAGAGGTTGCCAAATTAATGGATCTTATTCAACACTTTGGGGTAACGGGCAATACCGTGGTCGATGTCCTGTCTTTTGCGGCAGCAGGGTTAGGTGCTGCTGTAACTTATCGTGTTATTGATAAGGTGGGTTTTCAGCAGAAGACGGAAAAAGCCCGGTATATGTTCAAAGCCTTATTCGACCCCAGAGCGGATATGCTAGACCCTACTTTAACCCCAGCCGACGCCTTGGGTAAATTAACATAAGTGGAAAAATTGATGTTATTTGGAACAAGCAAAAATCCTAAGGGCCCTAGTTTAGAAAATCCAGAACAAGTTGTTCTGGATTGCTCAGGAACAAAGGTTTCATTTTTATTACCAATGTCAAATTTCAAACAGCCTGAATTTGAAGAAGGAGTAAGTGATTTTAATAAAGGTGGGGGAAATATCACTCTTGATGTAGATAAAATAATGCCTAAAAATTCAGAAAAAAAATCTTTTTTTGGAGGGGTGTTAATTGATAGGGTGTATAATTTTCATGGGCTACCCTTTTGGGAGGGGGAGATTGGCGGGCTAACTTTCAATTTGACTTATCTTAACAGCACGAAGAAAGACTATATTGATAATTTTTACTCCACGGCTTTGAGCATACTTAATGATGCTTACCATATAAAAAATACTCACCAATCTTATCAATATGTTTATCCTATCGATTGGTCGTGTATAAATATTAATGATGTTGATTTTTTAACTTATTCGATACGAGATTTGGCTCAATTAGGTAGAAATAGGAATCGATATATTCTTGAGTATTGCTTGATGTTATCTTCAAGTTCTATCCTAAATTTTTCTTTTGATGTGGAAGCAAGGCTTGATAGTATGTGTGGTGAGGTCATTTCAAATATCATTAATTTTATTATAGGTTCAGTTGTGGTGAATTTTAGTTTGCATCATCTTGAGGAGGTTAAAAAAGCAGATTTAAAAAATAAGTTTGAACCGGTTAAACCCTTTTTATGGCAAGAATATAAGAAGTGCTATGGCGTTGATTATAGTATTTTAGATCAGTATCGTTAGTTTTTAGGTTGACGTTGATGCTTTTTGGTACGCGAAAAAACCCCAAGGGGCCTAGTTTAGAAAATCCAGAAAAAATTGTTTTGGATTTATCAGGCAGTATTATGTCATTCTCTGTTCCTCGCACAAATTATAAACAGAGAAGTTTTGAAGTAGAGGGCTTACTAAGGAGTACATAGCTTAGCCAACATTAAGCGGCATCTGCTATGTACTCCAAATTCTTATCTTTAAAAAAGCCAAGCAATATATTTTTCGATTTCTGTAGCTGACACATAAACTTTTTTACTTG
>NZ_JAJQVM010000081.1 GCF_021234875.1 Marinibactrum halimedae
GGCCTTACCAAGGCACCACTAAGTCATCGTATTCACTCCGTATTTTTCTCACGATTTCCTGAAGATCATCGATGCGATCCCACGCTTCAACCACGCTGTAACCATCCGGGATAAAGTCCATTCGATCTAACACGAACGCCGCCGCGATGATCTCTCCTGTGCTCGCGCCAGTGCGACCGGTGGTGGCCAAGTCGTTGGCGGTTTCGATGATTTTTCTTGCCATGGGTGGAACATTTACCATTGCCTTTTCTCCTCTTGAGTGGCGTTTGTTTGCCGCCACCCATCAGCGGCGCGCACAGGCCGGTCAAGACTGCGCAGCACCCGTAGGGCTTGGCCTTGACCTGCCGAGCACGTCGCTACCCTGAGAAGGCAAGCAAGCAGACACGTTGGTGACGTTGGCACTTTCAAGCCCCCTTTTGCTAAAGGGGGTTGGGGGATTAGGGAATGGATTTTTTAAACGCGGCTTTGCCGCCACAGAACGTGTTCCCCCTTGGGGGCTAGGGGGTAAACACGCCGTGCGGCCAGCCCGAACCCTGCCCGCTTTAATGGCGGCGGTTCACGCGAGGGTTTTTGACAACGTGCTAACGAACGGATGACCACTGAACGTGACCCACTTTGGCGGGTAGGGTTTTAGGGCGGGGAGACGTGCGCAGCACGACGGGGGAGGCACGGCTTGGAAAGGGCTATGGAGTGTGGCGCAGCCCTTGCCACGCAAGGGGTGTGACATAGGACAGAGCGGCCTTTTTTACTATGCAGTGTGCAGCGAAGCGGAAGACTGCCCGGAAGCACGCAGTGCTGGAGTGGCGATGTGTCCGGTTAACCACTGTGGTCGGTTTGCTCTTCTGCTGTCTCGTTCGCTGGCTCGTCTGCCTTGGCCGGGTGAGTCGCCGCGTGGATTTCCTGTAATTTTCTAATGCTCACATGAGTGTATACCTGTGTGGCCCGGTAATCGGAATGACCCAGCATGGCTTGGATAAACCGCAATTCTGCGCCGTTTTCCAGCATATGGGTGGCCATGGCGTGGCGCAGTAGATGACAGGCGCCGGGGGCGGTGATGCCGGCGTTTTTCAGGTAGCGTTTGACTTTGTCACCGAGTTTGTTGTCTCGAAACGGTTCGCCGTAGTCGTTGAGGAACAGGGTGGGTTCGGTGCTGTTTAACAGCAGTTGATGGCGTACGTCGTTGAGGTAGTGTTTGATCCATTTCACCGCCCGGGGGCCAATGGGTAACAGCCGGTCTTTACTGCCTTTGCCCTCTTTCACGAACAGGGTGTAACGGTCTAAGGCAATATCACTGACGGTGAGCTGACACAGTTCGGCACGGCGAATGCCGGTGCTGTAGAAGGTTTCCAGTATGGCGCGGTCTCGCAGCCCCTTGGCGGTGTTGACGTCGGGTTGTTCCATTAGCCGAGCCACTTCGTCTTCACTGAGCACCACCGGCAAACTGGCGGTGGCTTTGGGGATCACCAGCTCTGAGGCGGGGTTGTAGAGCAGGTAGTTTTCCTGGGTGAGCCATTTGAAGAAGTGGCGAATAAAGCTGATGTAACGGCCCCGTGTGGTGGGCGATAAGGGTTCACCGTTCTCTTGTCGGTAGAAGTACAGGTAACGCTGGTAACTTTCCAGAATGGGCTTGGTGATCGTTTGCGGGTCATTGAGGCCGCGTTCATCACACCAGCCAATAAAGCGCCGCAGGGTATTTTCCCGACGCTTGAGCGCTAAGGCTGAGTAGTTACGCAGGAGCAGGGTTTCCTGATAACGCAGGAGATAACCGTAAAAGCCGGTGTGTTCGATGGCCACCTTGTCCCGTTGGTGGTGCATGGTACGTTTACGTTTTAGGGCCATGTGTGTTTACCCCTGATGCGCCTTTTCGGTGTTACTCTGACGGGTTTCTCTGTAGGCCTTACTGTTCAAGGGCTTTATCGATTTCAGCGGGTCTGACTTGGGCCTAACTTGGCCCTGACTTGGGGCTGACGTTTGCCTCTCTACCCCTGACTTATTTCTGTTTACCCCTGACTTTTCCAAGTCATACCCCAATGCCTCCACATCCAATAGCCCCATTAAGTGCGGTTCATCATCACTACAGCCATCAAACAACAATTCATAAACAAGATGAGAACCTCGCCCTCCTTGGTGGATGAGTAAATATTCGAGATCAGCAAGACGGGAGCAATGGATTTTTAACTGACCATCACTCCACCCGGTAAATTCACGGATATGTCGGCGGCTAAAGCGAACATCCTTCTGCACCAGGCTGTGCGTTTGGCACTGCGTGGCCACCATTTGTTGAATCAGTGTTAACAGCTTGCGGGTTTGCGCCGGGAGTTCATCCAGCGTGCGGCCCAATACGTCATGAGCCAGGCGGTTGGCGGTGTGGATGTCACTCAGCTGCACTTCGATGTACTTGAGGGTATTACCGTTGTGGTTGAGGCTTTTAATGTCCCGTTGGTATTGGTGCAGCAGGGCCACGCTGTCGATGAGGGTGAGGTATTTTTCATGATCACGACGGGTGCGGGTTTTGTCATCCAGGAAGGTGAGTTGATCGGCGTAGGGGTTAATGACCGCTAGGGGTTTTAATAAATGCTGGGCGTTGCGGTGCAGTTCGGTGAGTTGGCTTTTTTC
>NZ_JAJQVM010000082.1 GCF_021234875.1 Marinibactrum halimedae
CCGGCATTGGCGCCACTGCCCATTCAATACCTGGACTACAGTGTCTGGCAGCGCAAATTGTTGGATGAAGAGGGATTACTGAATAAGCAGTTGGCGTACTGGCAGAACAAGCTGGCCGGTGTGCCTGAGTTATTCGAAGTGGCGACGGATTATCCAAGGCCGGTGACTCAAAGTGTGGAAGGTGGCAGTCATACGTTCCGCCTAGAGGCTAGGTTGGCAGAGCAATTACGGACTTTGTCTGAACAGCAAGACTGTACGCTCTTTATGACCTTGCTGGCCGTGTTTACGACGCTGCTCTATCGCTACAGTGGGCAAGACGATATCTGCCTAGGCAGCCCCATCGCGAATCGTCAGTACGGCGAAACGGAAGGGCTCATCGGCATGTTCGTCAACACCTTAGCGTTGAGAAATCAGGTGAGCGGAGAGATGTCTTTTACCGCTTTCTTGCAGCAAGTGAAAACCACCTGTTTAGAGGCGTATGAACACCAAGATACGCCCTTTGAAAAAATTGTAGAAGCGTTACCACTGCAACGAAACCTGGGTGTTAACCCCTTATTCCAGATCATGTTTGTTCTGCAAAATAACCGATCTGAACGCCTCATATTCGACGACGCCGATACAAAAATCAGTCCCTACCCATTGGAAAATACCGTCAGTAAATTTGACTTAACCCTGTCGCTGGCAGAAACGGACAGCGGTTTACAGGGCAGCCTGACCTATCGCACATCACTGTATAAGGTGTCCACCATCGAGCGTTTGGCGGGCCATTTTATGGCGTTGTGCCAATCCGTTGTTACTGCTCCGACAAAAGCATTGAGTGCATTTCAATTTATGGGGGAGGCGGAAAGACAGCTCACCCTGGCCCAATACAACCAGGCTCAATACAATCAAGCGCAATACAACCAGACATCCTTAGATTGCCCCAGAAACCAATGCCTCCATGAGCGGTTCGAAGAGCAGGTCAACGCCACACCCGATGCCATTGCCGTGGTCGCGCAAGGCGAGGCGCTCAGCTTCCAGCAACTCTATGAGCGCAGCCAGCGCCTAGCCCGATACCTTCAATCCGTCGGGGTTAAGCCAGACACCTTGGTGGGGTTGTGTGTAGAACGATCGCTGGACATGATGGTGGGTATCCTCGGGATATTGCAGGCAGGAGGGGCCTATGTGCCACTGGATCCGAGTTACCCGGAAGATCGACTCGCCTACATGCTGGAAGACAGCCAAGCGTGCCTGGTCATCACCCAAGCACGCTATCAGAGCAAGCTCAGCGCGCTGGCGCAGGCAGACCGGCCATTACTGGTGCTGGATACCCAACAGGCAGACATTGATGCCTGTGCGGACTTATCACTCACACGAGCGGTCAGTGCCACCCATCTTGCTTATGTGATTTATACCTCGGGCTCCACCGGCAAGCCCAAAGGCGTCATGGTGGAACACCGAAGCATCGTGAATCACATGCAGTGGATCATTCACCAGCTCGCCCTGGGCGTGGGTAAGTCCGTATTACAAAAAACCGCTTTTAACTTCGACGCGGCGCAGTGGGAGTTGATGGCGTTGCTGGGTGGCAGCACCGTGGTGATGGCCGCCCCAGGTATCGAAAAAGACCCACAACAGTTACACGATGCCATCGTGACGCATCAGATCACGACGTTACAATGTGTCCCGGTGCTCTTAAACGCCCTGTTGGAGCAGACTGAACTGCACCGGTGTGACAGCCTCGAAGCGATTCTCTGCGGTGGTGAACTGCTGGAGCAGCGGTTGGTGGAGCGCTGTCAGCAAGCGTTACCGGCTGCCAGCCTCTACAACTTGTATGGCCCGACCGAATGCACGATTGACGCCACCTTTTACGATTGCAGCGCTCAACCTGCCGCTACAAGTTCGGCAGGGGTGATCACACCCATCGGTATACCGGTGAACAATACCCAGGTCTATGTGCTGGACCCGTACCAAAATCCCCAACCCATTGGCGTCCCAGGTGAACTGCATATTGCTGGTGATTGCCTGGCCAGAGGGTATTTGGGTCGTCCTGAGCTCACTGAAGAGCGGTTTATTGCCAATCCCTTCAACCCCGGGACTCGCTTGTACAAAACCGGGGACCTTGTGCGGTGGCTTGAGGATGGCAACCTGGAATGTCTTGGGCGAATGGACACACAGGTGAAGATTCGTGGATACCGCATAGAGACGGGTGAGATCGAAGCGAGGTTGAACGAGCACTCGGCACTCAGCAACGCCGTGGTGGTGGCGCAGGGTGAGGCAAGTGATCAGCGTTTAATTGCGTTTTACGTGACTGTCGATGATGCAGAGCAACCGACGATTGAGTCATTAAGAACCCATCTGTTGCGCACCTTACCAGACTACATGGTGCCGGCTGCTTTCCAATGGTTAGAAGCGATTCCACTGACCCCCAATGGCAAGGTGAATCGGCAGGTGTTGGAAAAAAGGGAAGTGGTCGTTACTTCAGAGCACGAATACGTCGCGCCGAGAGATGAAACCGAGCGGCAGTTGGTGGCCATTTGGGCGGAGACCCTGGGGCTGGAGGCAGATCAGATAGGGGTGAAGGACAACTTCTTTGAGCTGGGTGGTCATTC
>NZ_JAJQVM010000083.1 GCF_021234875.1 Marinibactrum halimedae
GATTTTCAATACAATGCCTCCGGCCAATTAACCGAAGCCAAAAATGCACACCGCACCTTAAAGTGGACCTACGATGCCTGTGGGCGAGTGATTCATGATTGGCAAGGGCACGACAAACTCACTCATCAATACGATGCCGCCGGCAATCGAATAGAAACCACCACGCCCACCGGCGAAATCATCAAATACGGATTTAATACCGCCGGCCAATTTAAAAGTTTGCATTACCGCCCACTGGGGAAATCCGAAGACCAATTACTCACCGAAATCAGCCATGACCAACAAGGCCGAGAAATTGCACGTCAACACGGTAACGGCTTATTAAGCGAAAAATCTTACGACCCCCAAGGCCGTTTACAACAACACACGTTAACCAAAACACAGAGTGCTCAATTAGGCGCCGAAGCACCGGTTATTGATCCTACACAAGGTGTAAAACCCAGTGTTATTCAAAGCAAGCAATACCACTACAACACCGCCGGGCAAATCAGCCAAATTGACGACAGCCAACGGGGCACCAAACAGTATTTTTACGACGCGCTAGATCGCCTCACCCAAGTCAACGGCCCACAGCCCGAACACTTTATTCACGACCCAGCCCACAACATCTTAGCGGCAGGCCACTCCGAACAAGACGCTCAACAACAAGCCAGTAACACACAAGTTAAAGGTAACCGCTTAACGTTCAGAGGTGATACGCATTATTGGTATGACCAACACGGCAATCGCACCGCCAGTATGCGAGGCAAAGAACAAAAACTCCAAACCCGTTACTACTACAACAGCCGCCATCAATTAACCAAAGTAGAAAAAGGAAAAAACGGCCAAAAAGAATCGGAAGTCACCTTTCAATACGACCCATTAGGCCGAAGAATCGGCAAAACCACCGCCGACAAGCATGTAGAATTCTTATGGGATGGCGACGTACTCCTAAGAGAAACCAACCACCCGAATCAGCCGGGTAAAATGCTCCACGAGCGCTTATACTTCTTCGAACCGGGCACCTTTAAACCAGTGGCATTAAGTGATGAAGGTAAGGTCTACCACTACCACACCGACCACTTAGGCACGCCAGATACTCTCACAGACAAGAAAGGGAATATTGCATGGAGTGTGAGTTACCAGACGTATGGTAATTTAGCGATTAAGCATGAAGGTGAACAATTCCATCAGCCGATACGGTTTCAGGGTCAGTATCACGACGAAGAAACCAACCTTCATTACAACCGTTTTCGATATTATGATCCGGCGATTGGGCAGTTTATTACTCAAGACCTGATTGGGTTACATGGGGGGATTAATAATTATCGATATGCACCGAATCCGATTAAGTGGATAGATCCGTTCGGTCTGACAGCAAAGCCGGGCGACTGTCCTGACTCGGATAAGCCAACACACACTCCTGATGGAGAAGAAATTCTTTACTTTAAAAAAGAAGATATAAAAGTGAAGAAAATGTATGGAGGTGCAGAGTATGAATTTTATATTGATGGTCCCGATGACATGTTAGAACTAGCATATACTACCGTCGACTCGGATGCTGGTTCATTAGAGTTTTATATTAATAATAGATTTAATAGAGGTATAGTGCTCAAGGGTGATGGTTTTGGTTTAACCAGTGAAATATTGAGCCAATCTATTGATATTTATACTAAGGAGCATGGTATGCCTCCTAATTCTTTAGATGGATCAATCATCAGAAAAAACCTACAGAATTTTCAAAAGGAGTTTAACAAAATAAGAAACTCCTCTAAAAAAGGGACTCCTGAATCGCAAATGCATGTGGATGCAATTAAAGAAATATCTTTTGGTAGAGAAAGAGTAAAGCTTGGGTATGACGATATTGAGGTAAAAGCTTGGGGTAATGAAGATGTGAACATTGATGGCAAGAAAGTTAGAAATGTTCCTACCAAAGTTAAAATTACAGCCAAAAAGAGCGATTCTAAAAATTCTGATGATTAAAGGTTCCTATGCTTAATAAATATGATCTTATAAAAATGTTATTGGGAGCATTAAGAGGTGATTCTGAGCACATAGCAACAAGGGAGTTGGCGTCACGTGAGCGAAATAAATTTTGGCTGCATAATGACTGGATGTGGATTAAAGACTTAGAAGTCACATTGAAGCATATTGATAAATTTTTTATAAGAAATAATATGAAAATTAGTGAGAGCGAAATAATTTCCATGTTACTTGAAAATAACAATGAAAAAATAATGAAAGAATATCAGCAAGAGCTTGCGGAGCTTATTGTTTCTGCCAGAGAGGCAATTGATCAATTGAGTAATACAGAGTAAACGTGGTTGTCGGACACTCCGCCGCAATGCGGCTCCGGGCAGCGCTGCACTTCGTTGCGCACTGCATAGTCAATTGTAGCGCACCTTTTTGCTGTCGTAGTTTTTGCCAAACTCTTCATCGTAGGATTTGCTAAAAAATAGACGCTTTTCCCGAATTGCTGCTGTAGCCTTTTCGAGTTTTGCCACTCTTACATCGTAAT
>NZ_JAJQVM010000084.1 GCF_021234875.1 Marinibactrum halimedae
AATGGTTTACCACATGCAAACGCTTTAAAGATTACTCTCGCCGAATTTATTTCCTATAAATAGAAGACACCGGGCTCGTTCAACAACCAAATAAGTGTCGGCTAACGACACTTATTCTTATTTGTTAAGTTTTTGCCCATTGATTCTCATAAATTCCAACTCCGAGACGAAGGCAGTCACTGAGTTCCTTAGGCGCTACGCCACAATAAATGGACTGAACAATCATCGTATGATTTTCTTCGCCGGAGAATGCCAGTTCGTATCCGTGACCATTCCAGACGTCGCCTATTTGCCTAGCTTGTACGATGGTTTTGCCGACAAATTGCTCAAAGGGTTGATGCTTGCAGATAATGTAGCCGTCTTGATTTGTAATTTCAGGTAAATCGGGACATTCACGAACACCAAGATATTCGCCGCCAACTTCCCCCTGCAGCGCAAAAACTCCTTCCGAAGTACCAAGGTAAACTACGTTAAATTCTGGATCTACCACATTGATCAAGACGGTATGCAGGGTGGCTCCTTCCAGCTTTGGGAGAAGCTTACTAGATTCTTTTGTATATCCTTCGTAATCTTCGTGCATTGTCATGTTTTAAACTTAACGCTTCACTCACCGGAATTTTGGGAGCGTAGCGAGTAAAATTTCCGTGTGGAGTGACTTGTTACATGCCTATTTATCACCAAAGTCAACAGTCGCCCCCAACAATGTTTGTTCCGTTATATAGTAAGGTAAAAAATCAGAAATATAGAATTGAAAAGCTTTCCAAATGTTTGAAAAAATAGTCACCATCAGAACCAAAACTAAAAGCCAATCAAAGTAATTATTAGAATCCCATCCCCACCCTATAATTAATGCAGCAACAAGAAACACTTCAGAACTGGTATGAAAAGATTTCAGTTTCACTCTCAACCCCTCAAGCTCTTTCGAAACATCTTTAGCAAGAAAGTAATTCAAAACCTCCTCTTGTGATTTTTTTGAATCAACTTTCTCTTTGATTTGGGATATATAAGAATCAAAAGAAGATGCTTTCGTCAGCAAATTGAATGACACACTACTAACTTTGGAATATATGTAACCAATAATCCCCGACACAAAAATAGCAATAACCAATTGCTCGAAATCAACTGAAGCAAGCAAGCCTTTTTTAAAATCAAAGATAAAGCTTAACTTTATATTCTGTAGCTCAGATAGTACTCGAACGTCATCACCCTTGGAGTAAATATATAATGAAATTATCACCATAAACATAACAAGGAAACGATGAAGCGGGTACTTCTTGGTTATATCTTCAATATATTTTTTTTGTACCGCCTTCGCCAGTTCATCCATAATTATGCCAATTTGATAAAGTAGATATCACCAGCATTTGGATCAAATGCACCGTATTCTATTAATGGAGAACCCACAAAAACCATTTCTTTTTTCTCTTGAAAAAAAGGCATTGCCATCTCAAGAAAGTCTTCATTGAAAAAATGAATGTTGGCAACTTTTTCGGTTATTAAATTGTAAATTTTTCCGTTGTTATTATGCCGATCTAGTGATGATATTGTTGCAGTGTAGAGTACTGGCTCACCTAGCTCTCTGCGAGAAACGGTTGAATGGAACCTTCCAGCAGACTCTTTATTAAATTCAAATTTAGCAGATTTATCTCCGCTTAAAAAAAGCTCAAAAGTGCTATCTCCTGCGTGCCCAGCTCTAATGATTGACAGTATTTGATCGATTTCTCTAGAAATCGCACGATCTCCATATCGCCTTATGACTGATGCATCCGGGTTATCTATCATCGTCTGCAGGTCTTTTGGGACAAGAATTCCACTTTCAACTTGAGTGATCCTAGTGCTTAGTGAGTCTTCTATTTTAGTTGCTTTGTCCAAACCTGCTTGCTTTGAAGCTTCGACAGCACCATTAACAGCACTAGAAACTCGGTTTATAACGGCCTTGGTTACAGGGTTTGACGATAAGAAATCTAGTACATAGCCACCTTCTTTAGGCTCTTGTACAAGCAGCTCAACCTCTGAGTAAAACTCCTGTCGCATTTTTGCAAACTTCCATAGCTGCCCATAATGCTGCTCTAAGTAGGCTCTATCCATCGAATTTTGCAAATGCGTTAGCGTTTTACCAAGGGTTCTCATACTTACTTGGTGGTTGACAGCTATATCACCATCAAAATGAATTTGAACAAGACTCACAATTACTCCCTATATATGATTCCGATAATGACTTAGCCATAGGCATGTAACGCCTTTGTCATTTGCGTTTTTGTTGTAGTGGAGTTTTGGGGCAATGTGGCGTAGCCACTCCAAAACGGAGCGTAGACAAAAACGTCAAATGGACAAACTTGTTACGTTTTGACTTAGCACTCA
>NZ_JAJQVM010000085.1 GCF_021234875.1 Marinibactrum halimedae
CAATGCTGTGACCGATAAACTGTTGCCGGAACTGCAAGCCTGGCGTGAACGTGACCTAGACCCTATTTACCCCATTGTTTGGCTTGATGCGATTCATTACAAAATTAAGGAAAATGGACGTTTTGTCAGTAAGGCCATTTACACTATTTTGGCCCTGAATATTGAAGGAAAAAAAGAGCTTCTCGGTCTCTATTTATCCGACACTGAAGGTGCTCATTACTGGCTGGGAGTCCTAACAGACCTTCAAAATCGTGGCGTTAAAGATATTCTTATCGCTTGTGTGGATGGGCTGAAAGGCTTTCCTGAGGCCATTGAATCCATTTATCCTGAGACCGAAGTTCAATTGTGTGTGATTCATCAAATTCGCAACTCGATGAAGTATGTGGCGTCGAAAAATCAAAAAGCATTCATGAGCGATTTGAAAAAGGTTTACAAAGCCGCCACGAAAAATGCAGCCGAAATAGCATTGAATGACTTAGAGGCAAAATGGGGGAAGTATTACCCTGTTGTCGTTCAATCATGGCGAAACAAGTGGGATAACTTATCGGTTTACTTCAAGTACCCAGAGGATATCCGTCGAGTCATTTACACCACTAATGCGGTTGAGGCAGTGCATAGGCAATTTCGAAAATTAACCAAGACGAAAGGTGGCTTTGCTAATGAAAATAGTTTGTTGAAGCTGCTGTATGCTGGCATTTTAAATGCCACTGAGAAATGGACACACCCGGTGCAAAAGTGGAGCCTCGCATTATCCCAAATGGCTATTCACTTTGAAGACCGTTTACAAGGATTTTTAGATCTGTAATGCTAAAATGTCGCTGCGATATTTTGTGCGAGCTTGACTCGCATAAAATTCGTAGCAATCAAGCGAAGCCAATCCGCTTCGCATGACACAGAATTTTGAACAGCCTCGCTTTTCAAGTTAGTTATCGTTCTTGGTTTGGATTAACGGAAATTAATCACCTCGAAATCCGCTTAACTTGCCCAAAGGTTTTACTGTCGGTATCAAACTCAGCGGAATAGTCAAGTTCACCATCCGTAAATACGATACCGAATAGCTTTCTGTCCCCCTTCCTCAATTGAGGGTATGCAAACGATAATGTTTTGTGTTCAAGAGAGGGGCTAGCCAATCGAACCACTTCTTCACCATCTGCTTGATAAAGACTTATCGCTTCTTCAGACGTACGATGAAAAATCAAGGCAAATTCATTATCGTCTACCAAGGTGACATAAATCGAATGATCAAACGTAAGTTGGCCAACTTCCCAGGTAAAGCCGTAACACTCTTCTTGGCTAACTCCAAGAGCAGTTAGCTTAATGGGGGCGCCAGATACGTTTAGTTTTACTAGGTCTTTAAACATTGATGGCTCCTAACCTTTAGAATTTTAGTTTAATACTGTTACAAAGCAAAATTCCGAGATGGCCGTTTGTACTCTGATGTATGTTTATAGTGCCGTGTTTGTAGGTGGGCGATATACTCAAAGTAAGGAGTGAGGTCATGAGCAACTCCCCACTGTGTGGCAAGTTCATCTCGGTTTTTGTTTGGAGCGATATTTTTGGCATTGCTGCTGAAACGCTTTGACACGCTTAATAAATGCTCGCGTTCTTCTTTGCAAATGACATTAAATCCAGCTAAGAATTCGGTAATATATCCAGCGATGCATTGGTCTTCTATTGGGCACCTCTAAAAATAGCCCAACTTTGATATAATCTCACTGTTCAAAAATTTCAAGAGTTTCCTTCTATGTCTCAGCCCGGCTTTTTTGATTTAGATGACAGGTATCGCAAGTTAGATGAAAAAGATCCATTAGTTCATCTCAACAAACTGATATTTTGGGAAGCCTTTCGTCCGACCTTAAAGGAAATACGAAAGTCAAACCGAAAAAGCAATGCGGGTCGTAAAGCCTATGACGAGCTTCTGATGTTCAAAGTACTCGTACTTCAGCACTTATACAATGTATCCGATGATCAGATAGAGTACCAAATACGGGACCGCTATTCGTTTTGCCGGTTTTTAGGTCTGACTCCATCGGACAAGGTGCCTGATGCCAAGACAGTGTGGCTGTTTAGAGAAAACCTAGTCAAAGCTGGTTTAATGAAGCGTTTGTTTTTTACTTTTGATGTTCAATTAGAGGAACACGGTTTTCAAGCAAGAAAAGGTCAAATAGTGGATGCGAGTTTTGTCGATGTTCCCAGGCAGCGCAATAAAAAGGAAGAAAACAAACAGATAAAACGCGGTGAAACGCCTGATCGTTTTGAAAAGAATCCGAACGTTGGCGCTCAAAAAGATACGGATGCCCGCTGGGCGAAGAAGAACCAAGAGA
>NZ_JAJQVM010000086.1 GCF_021234875.1 Marinibactrum halimedae
TAACAAATAAGAATAAGTGTCGTTAGCCGACACTTATTTGGTTGTTGAACGAGCCCGGTGTCTTCTATTTATAGGAAATAAATTCGGCGAGAGTAATCTTTAAAGCGTTTGCATGTGGTAAACCATTTTGTCAGCACGAAAAAGCCCCTCATGCTTTACATGATGATTTTTTAATTAAAACATTAAGCCAATGAAGCAGTTCCTCCTGTATTAAAAGTGTATTCAGTGTTCGTATTGCCTTAAGCATGTCATGTCGGTATGGGATGGCTTAACGGATTTTTTTTGGTGAAGAAGAAATTGACTTCTGTGCTCCCACATTCCCTACAGTAAATTTGAGGTTTTACGTCAGGAAGACACGGCGGTAATATGACACGCAAACACAGTTGAATGCGGTGTAGCAACCTTTTGGCATTACCGTGTAAAAACCCATAATCTCGAACACGCCGAAAGCCTTTTGGTAAAACGTGCTGCAATAATCGATAAATAAAATCCTCTCCTTTTAACGTTTGATATCGACGCTTCTTGGTCTTGCTCTCTTTGTAATAAAACGTGATGTGAGAGCCGTCATTGCGTACGATTTGCCTTTCACTGATGACACCACGATACAAATAGCGAGAGAGGTATTGCAAAGCAGGTAACCCCGAACCAACATGTCGACAATCCACCACCCACTTTTTAGGAATATTGAGTGGTAACCGTGAAAAATGATTGGATAAAGATTTTAACAATCGAGCCCGGAACACTTTGGCGATGGCTTTTTGTGGTAAGAAATAAGTTTTATCGCTGCACTTCCATAAAGACTGTTTTTTACAAAAACTCCCCGCCGGCACAATAAAATGCAGATGCGGGTGATAGTGCAGTTGTCGAGAGTGCGTATGCAATACCCCGGTAAAACCCAAGTCACCCTCTAAAGAAGGGTGGTGTTTGCCAAAGTATTTTAAGGTTTCTGAGGCACTCTCAAATAATAAGCGATAACAGCGTTGGGAGTGGGATTGAAATACGCCCCGCAGTTTAGCGGGCAAGGTAAAAGTCACCATAAAATACGGTGTAGGCAGCAGTTTTTGTTGCTGACGAGCCAGCCATAAACTGGAAAGGTGATGCTGGCATTGATTGCAGGCTCGATGACCACACGATTGCCTCCAGCGAGTGTCTTGGTGGCAGTGAGAACAGTGCATGGTCACCTCCCCGTATTGGCCAGTTCGACAACCGAGCAGAGCATTAAGTGCTGACCACTGATCCTTATTTAATTTCTGGCCATAGCGCTCTAAAAAGCGCTGCTGGTATTCTTGAAAAATCATTTGAAGCGTCATTTCACACCTCGCCATTGAGCGATACGTCTAGGCGATTCATTAATTGATTAATCATGGCCTGAGTATCTTGGTGAACGGATTCGGTAATCCGCGTATAAATGGCGGTGGTTTTGGGGCACTCATGGCCCATTTCTTGTTGTATGGCACGCAAATGAACGTTGGCTTCCAACAAATGAACGCCGTAGCAGTGCCGAAGGCTGTGGGGCGTGGCCTTCTTGTGAATGTTGCAGGAGGCTAAAATAGCCTTAAAGGCTTTTTGTACCCCGCTTCGATCCATCGGCATCGTGGCGGTATGGCGTAGTTCACTGGATTGACCACGAGGGAACAGAAATAAAGGATGGCGATGGGTACACCAATAATAGCGTAAGGCACTCAACGTTTTTTGTGGCAAGGTGACCAATCGATCCTTCTTACCTTTGCCGAGGCGGACATGGGCTTTCATGCGTTGACTGTCAATATCGGCAACGGTGAGATTGAGGGTTTCTCCTAAGCGCAACCCCATAGAGTAGGTCGTCAAAATAAAGACTTGATAGCGTAACTCTTGGGTCTGATTAATAATGCGTTGAATTTCCAGCTGAGTTAAAATGACCGGCAAGGTTTTGCGTTGAGGTGGTTTGATAATGTCGACCCATGGCCACTGTTTATTGAGGGTGTGGTGATAAAAGAATTGCAGGCCGTTGCGGTCGGTTTTCACTGTGCTCCAAGAGTGGGTTTTAACGAGCGAAGAGAAATAGGTTTTGAGATTGTCTGCGGTGAGGGTATCTGGGCAGCGATCAAAGAAGGCGGTAATCCGCCGAACGGCACGGGAATAGACATCGATAGTGGTGTCGGCTTTGCCTTGACGATAGAGAGCATCGACGTGTTTTTGATAGAGACGTTGGAAATGCTGGGTTTGGGTTTTGTTCATGGTGAATCTCCTGTAGACAGGCTCACAGATGAGCTTTATGAGATTCGTTCAAAATGGGACAAAGTGGAAATTTGCCGCGTAGCGGCTTCGTTCAA
>NZ_JAJQVM010000087.1 GCF_021234875.1 Marinibactrum halimedae
ATTTTATCCCGGATGGTTACAGTGTGGTTGAAGCTTGGGATCGCATCGATGACCTTCAAGAAATTGTTAGAAAAATACGGAGTGAATACGATGATTTAGTGGTGCCTTGGTAAGGCACAAGGGGCGCATTGCGCCCTTTTTTTACAAGTTGCATCATATATGCAGCAATGTTGCTTGGGGTTGTTGCTAGTTTAAAAAAGAGCGATAAAGTGGGTAATGCCAGTTAGAAATTCATCTTAAATTAGGAGTCAAACCGATGACTTTAACTATCGATAAATCTTGGCATACCGTAGTAATTACCGCATTGTTGTGCTTTACGATAACTCAAATTACACCGGAACAAGGCGTTGCCTTAGCGATGATGCTGGGATTAAAAACATAACGCTATGTGTTAATTCCACTGACCAGTTGTTTGGTCTGATGTTTAACAATCATCCCATCAATCAGTGACTCAATCACTCGCTGTTCATCTTCGGGTAGTTGAGTTACTGCTTCAAACTTTAATTGCAAGTTGTTAGGTAGTTCGCGCTCATCATCTTCGAAGATCAACCAGTCGGTTGTTACATTAAATGCGACAGCAATCTTTTTAAGTATCTCAATGGATGGTTGAGACTGATCTGACTCGTAACGTCGTACTTGAGTGATATGCATCCCTACCTTATCGGCCATCTCTTGTTGAGTGAATTGGTGTTCCTTCCTCAACTGAATAAAACGCTTGGAAAAAGTCATTGTGATAAACGCCATTAGCTGTTGTTTATCCATGATTATCACCTGTGGTTTCTGATGAGGTTTGACAAATATATCCAACTAGACATTATAATAATATCTAATTAGAGCATTGACAACATTCTGAGTGGATAGCTGATGGCACGCATACCTAATGATCAAATCGAACGAATTAAGCGCGACATCTCACTGGTTCGCCTCGCTGAAAGCCAAGGCTTCAAGCTGGTGAAGCAGGGCAAAGACTACGCGGTGTGTTGCCCGTTCCACGAAGAAAAAACCCCGTCGTGCATCATCAGCCCAGAATCGAATTTATTTAACTGCTTTGGCTGTGGGGCCGGAGGTTCGGTGATTGACTGGGTGATGAAAACCCAAAGCGTCAGCTTCCGCTTTGCCTGCGAAATGTTACAAAAAGACTTAGGTGTGATCGCAGAAAACAGCACGAGCGCAAAAATAAAAAACACCAAAACGAAATTAGCGGCGCCGTTATCGGCGGATGCGGATAGCCAAACCGCCTTGCGTCAGGTCATCGATTTTTACCACGACACCTTTAAACAATCCCCGGAAGCGCAAGACTATTTACGCCAACGTGGGTTAGAGAGTGCGGAATTAATCGAGCACTTTAAACTCGGCTTTGCCAATCGCACCTTGGGGTATCACCTGCCTGAAAAAAACCGCAAAGCGGGAAAGGAATTGCGGGGCAAGCTTCAGGAAATCGGCATCTTACGAGAAAGCGGCCACGAGCATTTTAATGGCTCGTTGGTGGTGCCGGTGTTCGATGAAAACGGTGTGATTACCGAAGTTTACGGCAGAAAGTTACTCGACAACTTGCGCAAAGGCACACCCAAACACACCTATTTACCGGGGCCACACGATGGCGTCTTTAACGAAAAAGCCCTGAAAAACCAGAGTGAAATCATTCTCTGTGAATCGTTAATCGATGCGATGACCTTCTGGGTTCATGGCTTTAGAAATGTGACGGCCAGCTACGGTACACAGGGTTTTACACCTTCCCATTTAGCCGCGTTTAAACGTTACGGAATCAAACGGGTGTTGATTGCTTACGACCGCGACGAACCCGGCAACACCGCCGCCGACAAACACGCCGCGATGATGCAAGCCGAAGGCATCGACTGTTTTAGAGTCTTGTTTCCCCAAGGCATGGACGCCAATTTTTACGCGCTTCAAGTAACGCCAGCTCGCAAGAGTTTAGAGTTGGTGATCAGAAAAGCGGAATGGTTGGGCAACGGAAAACCACCGGAAATTACGACAGAAATGGCGGTGGAGGTCACGGAAGAACATTCTCACTCGGCATTTATCG
>NZ_JAJQVM010000088.1 GCF_021234875.1 Marinibactrum halimedae
TCTCTTGGTTCTTCTTCGCCCAGCGGGCATCCGTATCTTTTTGAGCGCCAACGTTCGGATTCTTTTCAAAACGATCAGGCGTTTCACCGCGTTTTATCTGTTTGTTTTCTTCCTTTTTATTGCGCTGCCTGGGAACATCGACAAAACTCGCATCCACTATTTGACCTTTTCTTGCTTGAAAACCGTGTTCCTCTAATTGAACATCAAAAGTAAAAAACAAACGCTTCATTAAACCAGCTTTGACTAGGTTTTCTCTAAACAGCCACACTGTCTTGGCATCAGGCACCTTGTCCGATGGAGTCAGACCTAAAAACCGGCAAAAAGAATAGCGGTCCCGTATTTGGTACTCTATCTGATCATCGGATACATTGTATAAGTGCTGAAGTACGAGTACTTTGAACATCAGAAGCTCGTCATAGGCTTTACGACCCGCATTGCTTTTTCGGTTCGACTTTCGTATTTCCTTTAAGGTCGGACGAAAGGCTTCCCAAAATATCAGTTTGTTGAGATGAACTAATGGATCTTTTTCATCTAACTTGCGATACCTGTCATCTAAATCAAAAAAGCCGGGCTGAGACATAGAAGGAAACTCTTGAAATTTTTGAACAGTGAGATTATATCAAAGTTGGGCTATTTTTAGAGGTGCCCAGATGACATATTCGATAGAATATTCGAAAGCTTTTTAGAATATTTAAGCTTTGTTCGCATTACAGAGAATCCTTCAGAAGTAGAGCAAAAACCTGGGTATTATGTTCGTGATGAAAACAACCAGCTAATCAATTATGAAGAAATACTTAAAAAAGAAGAGGAAGAACGTCAAGCATCAGAAGACCCGAACAGTTCATGGTTTTAACGCAACAAAAAACCAATATTTTGCCGCAGCAATAGCAATACCGTATTGGCTCACAGTGCGCTTCTTTTATATTGAAGCCCATTCCATTAGTTGGCAGTTCTAATAAATTGACTAAAAAACTCTAATATCAATGATCACTGATAACTTTCTCATCAAACTGATTGGAAAAATAATTACCTAAATCAGGAGTAAAAAACACACCTGTTAATTTGGCACGCTGAATTGTAATTTTAACGATCTCTTTGCATTGCAAAGTGTAATAACCATTGAACTCAGCTCTAAAAACCATCCAATCTTTTAATTTTTCTTCAAAAAAAGCGAGATGCTCAATATCACCCCATTCATTTTTTTTACTTAAAGCTGTATCAAGTGCATCAATGTCTTCCGCAATACGTAAAGGGGTGAAAAGATAGGCATTATTTCCACCTTCATCTATTAAAGGAAGAAATTCTCCATCTTCTTTTAATAGATCAGCTAATACATCATAAGCTGCTTTGCTTAAGTACAACCGCCCTTGTAAAGCCGCTATATCTGGCTTAGCAAGTCCTTCATCTTCTTTGCCTCTTTCCTCAAAACTCACTCTTACGGGTTCTTTGAAAACGTCACCATGACGAATCGGAAAGCCATTCATATCAATCCGATGATCCATATCGTTATTTGAAAGCTGAGCAACTTGTGTACTATCCCAAATCATCCCTAGATAATGAATATTGTCAAAAACAATTGTATAAAGTGACATACTATTTCCTATCGACCTGTTCTCGGCATGACATTAGGAGGAACAGCCCCACTTTGCAAGGCAACTCTAATTAAACGTAAGACGTTGACGAGCTGATCTGGTGTTCTGATCAAGGCAGGCTGAATTCTTGCATTAAGCCAGAGGTAATACTGTCTGTGATGAATACGGCGATGCGGAACCGCATTACGTAGATGATTTGGCATTTGAAGCCTGTCTTCCCAATCGCGAGGTAACCAGCATCCATTGTGCGGATCGTCGATCCTTACACGAGCCCAAGATAATAAAAGCCTCAGCGTCATACTAAAGGGTGCATAACTTAGACAACACTGTATAATACAGTCATGAAAAATGATGGCAGAAAATTAAGTCACGATACGCTCGAAGAAATTCGCATTCGTGCAGTACAACAAGTGGAAGCTGGCGAA
>NZ_JAJQVM010000089.1 GCF_021234875.1 Marinibactrum halimedae
CAAAAGAACGAATTTTTATCCAATATTTTTGTAAATAAATGCGTAATGATAATTATTTTCGGTAAATGTTCCGGTAGAAAAAATTAGAAAATTATCGCGCTAAAAAAACGAATTTATAGAGGTTCCCTAAAGATATTTTTCCAAAACATTATAGTCTACACGCGGCACTTTTTTGTAATTTTTCCAAACTAGCGGAGCCATAGATGTAAAGCTTTCCTTTAAATTTAAAGATTTCACACCCACTTTATGTTCAGCTTTATAATCAACTACCAAGGATTCCATTACTTTCTTTATTAATACATTTGCAGACTCTATCCCACCACTTCGAACTGGAATGTCATCAAAATCAAACTGAAAATCCATTGCAGCGCTACTACTTATAGGCAAAACAAAATGAAAGCGAAAAGCACTTACTTCTCTTGGTTGAGGCATTAAATCTTCCACCCCATAACTAAGAGCATTACACCCACCCAATTCAATCAAAGACCAATTGATGGGGTATAATCGTATCAAAAAATTTTTTGTAGCTTCTTTACCATGCAACCTGTCCATGCGCGCCAAAACACCATCAAAAAAGCCTCCATTTAAAAAATTTTTTTCAAGGCCATATATAATTGCCAGCCTAAAAGTTAACCCTCCAGCTTCAGTACCAATCAAAGGCATCCCTTTAAAGTCATACATCCTTTTTAGGCGATAATCATACTTCAATTGATCGCCTAGATTGTTCTGCTCACCAAACTCTTTTACTTTTTTATCAATATCTATTTCGCATGAGCTTTTGCCAAATTGAAGTTTGTCACCATCACCAATAGAAGAGTAATTGGCATTACTTACAGGCAATAAAAAAATTACCGAAGTGCCAGAAAAACCCAACTCGATTTTTTCTGGATTTTTCCAAGACGGCCCCTTAGGGTTTTTGAAGGTTCCAAATGGCATAGCGAGCTTAGAGATAATTATCTAAAACGCTATAATCGACTCTGGGCGCTTTTTTGTAGTTATCCCAAACGACAGGCTTTATTGGTTCAAATGTTTCTTTCAAGTCTAATGTTGCTACTTGTTTTTTGTGTTCTGGTTTGTAGTCTATCACAAATGTTTGCATGATTTTCTGGATTAACTCATGAGCTAGGCTTATACCGCCACTTTCAACAGGAATGCTGCCAAACTTAAATTTAAAAAACAGTGATACGTCTTCACTTATAGGACAAATAAATTCTATTCTGAATGCGCTTCTTTTTCGATGTTGTACTACAAAATCCTCTACGCCATAGTTTAGAAGCTGGGCATTATTGATATTAATAAGTGACCAATCTATGGGGTATAAACGTCTTAGGTATCCTTTTGTTGCTTTTTTCCCATGAATTTTTTCTAAGTGTTGAAAAAATGTTTCATAAAAACATCCTTTAAATGATTTTTTTGTGTTGTAACAAATCGATAGAAGGAGATGTAGGCATCCAGTAGATTCTCCTACTATAGGTAATCCTTTGAAATTAAACACTCGTCGTAATTGGTGATCAAAGACAAGTTCTCCGGTTGAATTTAATAGAGAGTTTTTTTGTCGCTTATCACTAATAATATTGTCGACATCTAAAGCGTATTGGTTATTTCCAAATTCAATTTTATCCCCCATGGCTTCTGGCGGGGAAATAAAATTACTTCTGGGTAATTGCAGTTCCACAGTAGTGCCAGATAAATTCAGCACTACTTTTTCTGGTTCTTTCCAGGAAGGTCCCTTAGGGTTTTTGAACGTACCAAATAGCATGTCAAAGAATCAAATGTAATTATTCAGAACGCTATAGGGAACCTCTATAAATTCGTTTTTTTAGCGCGATAATTTTCTAATTTTTTCTACCGGAACATTTACCGAAAATAATTATCATTACGCATTTGTTTACAAAAATATTGGATAAAAATTCGTTCTTTTGATGATTTTTTCTCCCTATTTGTATATTCCAGACGCACGTTGGCCGCATAGCGTGACAAATCGTCTCATGTTATACGTGATAT
Source organism: Marinibactrum halimedae (assembly GCF_021234875.1). Classification (GTDB taxonomy): domain Bacteria; phylum Pseudomonadota; class Gammaproteobacteria; order Pseudomonadales; family Cellvibrionaceae; genus Marinibactrum; species Marinibactrum halimedae. The sequence continues at coordinate 2,005 of NZ_JAJQVM010000089.1, forward strand.
TCATCATGCC
>NZ_JAJQVM010000008.1 GCF_021234875.1 Marinibactrum halimedae
CAATGCTGTGACCGATAAACTGTTGCCGGAACTGCAAGCCTGGCGTGAACGTGACCTAGACCCTATTTACCCCATTGTTTGGCTTGATGCGATTCATTACAAAATTAAGGAAAATGGACGTTTTGTCAGTAAGGCCATTTACACGATTTTGGCCCTGAATATTGAAGGAAAAAAAGAGCTTCTCGGTCTCTATTTATCCGACGCTGAAGGTGCTCATTACTGGCTGGGAGTCCTAACAGATCTTCAAAATCGCGGCGTTAAAGATATTCTTATCGCTTGTGTGGATGGGCTGAAAGGCTTTCCTGAGGCCATTGAATCCATTTATCCTGAGACCGAAGTTCAATTGTGTGTGATTCATCAAATTCGCAACTCGATGAAGTATGTGGCGTCGAAAAATCAAAAAGCATTCATGAGCGATTTAAAAAAGGTTTACAAAGCCGCCACGAAAAATGCAGCGGAAATAGCATTGAATGACTTAGAGGCAAAATGGGGGAAGCAGTACCCTGTTGTTATTCAATCATGGCGAAACAAGTGGGACAACTTATCGGTTTACTTCAAGTATCCGGAGGATATCCGTCGAGTCATTTACACCACTAATGCGGTTGAGGCAGTGCATAGGCAATTTCGAAAATTAACCAAGACGAAAGGTGGCTTTGCAAATGAAAATAGTTTATTGAAGCTGCTGTATGCTGGCATTTTAAATGCCACTGAGAGATGGACACACCCGGTGCAAAAGTGGAACCTCGTATTGTCTCAAATGGCCATTCACTTTGAAGACCGTTTACAAGGATTTTTAGATCTGTAATGCTAAAATGTCGCTGCGATATTTTGTGCGAGCTTGACTCGCATAAAATTCGTAGCAATCAAGCGAAGCCAATCTGCTTCGCATGACACAGAATTTTGAACAGCCTCGTTTTATTCTCGCTTTTCGAAGTTATTTAATGTTCTGTGTATTTCATATTCTAGATGTTGATCATTTATTATTTTTATTTGTATTTGTATTACAAAGCTCTACTTGACGAAAAAATTATTTATGGTGTGCTAGTTTGATGAGCTATGTTTTTTATCATTAAAAATGATTTTCACGCCATTATGCTGGCAACAATATAAGTTTGATGAAAGAAGTTCAACTCTTTGAGGGCAATTTTTTGTAGAAAGTAACAGAGTATTTGCCTTCAGAATGTTCGTAGTTTCTGTTTACATCATCCTCTTGTGTTGTATCCATTATTCAGCAGAGTGACCAATAGCGTTTTTATCGAGTTCTGAAGAAATTCACTTCTGTTGACAATGATAAATGTCATCTATACAGTAATTTCTGTATTAACAGAAATTACTGAAATTAAAGATATGATAATCACACCATTGATGGAAAAATACATTCTCCACTGGGGGGAAATGGGAACTCGATGGGGGGTCAATCGGACAGTTTCGCAAATACATGCCCTACTCTACCTTTCTTCTGAGCCTTTACACGCAGAAGACATATCCTCTCTGCTGTCTGTGGCCCGCTCGAATGTCAGTACGAGCCTGAAAGAATTACAAAGTTGGAATCTGGTAGAGGTTTCTCATGTAATGGGGGATCGTCGTGATCATTTTCGAGTAAAAGGTGATACTTGGGAAATGTTGTTGACCATCATTGAGGAGCGCAAACGCAGAGAAATTGATCCAACTTTGACCATGTTACGCCAATGTGAGCTGGAAATGGACGATGACAAGGAAACGCCAAACAGTGTGAAAGAAAAAATCCGAAATATGAATCAATTTATTTCGACGCTGGCCAGTTGGTATGAACAAGTCAGTTCACTTCCCAAAAGCACCTTGATTACGTTAATGAATATGGGAGCCAAGGTAGCCAAGTTGATTCCGGGGCGATCCAAAAAGAGGAGGGAATAATGTGAACAATTTATTCAAAGATTGCCTTGGCGAACGATTTAATGAATTGGCGCCAGTGGTGCAACAAGCTCATCATGGTTCAACACGTTTGGAGGGGGAGGCGAGCGTACATCGTGGCAATAGGCTAGCTCAGTGGATTTGTCATCTATTTGGTATGCCGCCAGAAGCCAAGGCTTGTCGCTTAATCGTTACGGGCCACCATGATGCCAACATAATGTTGTGGAATCGGTATTTTGATGATTACCCGATGAATTCTTATTTCTACAAATGCGGTGACTATATCATAGAGCGCTTAGGGCCGATTCATTTATTGATGAAGTTGGATGTTAATGAGGGTGCCTTGACTTATTCCCTTGAGAAAACCCGTATTTTGGGTATACCCATTCCACGTTGGATGGCACCGCGAGTTTATGCCGTGGAGCAACAAGTGAACGATAAATATCGTTTTTCTGTGGATGTCTCGATTCCTTTGGTTGGACATTTAGTGGGTTACTTGGGGGATTTAAGTGTAGAGACATTAGCCTCTCCCTCTTGAGTATTCATAGGTGTTGAAATGACAGTCGATGATCAATCTCGTTATCTAAATGAAACGTTGAAACTTGAAATACTATCAAATTATAAACACATCATCTTATTTGATGGTTTATGTCACTTATGCTCTGGATGGGTTCAGTTTTTGATTAAAAGGGATTTTCAAAAAAAGTTTTCATTTTGTTCTGTGCAGTCTGATTTCGGGCAGAGTATTTTGAATGCCATAGGGCTCTCTTCCGAGAATATTGAAACCATGGTGTATATACGCAATGGGGATGTTTACATTTATTCAGATGCATTTTTTCAGGTGATAAAAGTATTACCTAAGCCGTGGCCTTTACTTTCTATAGGATTGATTTTTCCAAGTGGATTGCGAGATACCGTTTATCGTTTCGTTGCGAAAAACCGATATCGTATTGCAGGTAAGAGGGCTTCTTGTTTCCTGCCTTCCTCCGAGCTAAAAACTCGTTTTTTAGGTTAATCGAGTCTGAAAATTCTAAAATGATTAGCCCTAGACCGAATAGGGCTAATGCTGGTGGTTAGGTATTGGGTGTTAGCTTAATCCGAGGGTTTTCTGTGCTGTTGTTTAAGAAATTGTCTGACCGAATGGGACACCAACAACAACAGTGCAATCCAAATGATGGAAAAGGTGGTGACTTTTTCCGCAGAGAACGTTTCCCCATAGACCAATACAGCGAGAATAAACATACCTGTTGGGCCGATGTATTGGAAAAAGCCTAGCGCTCCTAAACTGATGCGATTAGCGGCGGCAGAGAAACAAAGCAGTGGCAGCATACTCACAGGGCCTGCTAAAAACAGCAACATATTCGTTTGCCACTCATTATTGATTAAGCGTGCGCTGTCGTTAGGGCTTAGTAGTATGTAGCCAATCGCCAGTGGGCATAACAGTCCGGTTTCTACGGCCATACCCACAAAGCTATCCACGCCTAGCCTTTTTCGAATAAGGCCGTACAGCCCAAAAGAAGTAGCAAGAAATAAAGCAATGTAAGGCACACTACCAAAACGCACAATTTCTAATACAACGGCGAAAAGGCAAAGAGCAATAGCGATCTTCCGAACAAGATTTAATCGCTCTCCGAGAAACATCATTCCCAAAAATACGCTAATAATCGGATTAATGTAATAGCCAAGGCTGGCACTGAGTATTCGGTTCTCTTGAATCGCCCAAATAAAGACACCCCAATTAAGCGCAATGATGGTAGTAGACGCCAATAACCCAAGAGCTGTGCGACGCTGAGAAAGGGCGCTTAAAATCGCTCTATGTTTACGTAATGCAAACAAAATAGCGAAGGTTAAGAGAAACGACCAAATCACTCGGTGTGCCAACACATCCAGTGCAGATACGTTATTGAGTGCTTTAAAGTAAATAGGGGCAAGTGCCCACATTGAGTAAGCGCTTATGGCGAATAGAACACCTTGTTGAGTGCGAGATAAACCAGTCACTGAAGAGAAGCCCTTTCTTTAAGGAGAATGGATAAATTAGTGGCCGATAACCATACTGAATTATAACAACTTTGGCACTAATATAATTTTGAGTGCACGCCTTTTGTGTTGGACGCAATCGAAGTTATCTCTGCGGCACTCAGTCACACAGAGTTCATGTTTTCAACGGTTGCTTATGTGTTCTGTTTTAATATACAGTTGTTGGCTCAGGCGTTCGAGAAGTTTTTCACTACTACTTTAACCTCATTAACAATGAAAGGAATATTGGCATGATTGGATACGCGTTGGTCGGTACGAATGATTTGGAACGCAGTGTTGCTTTTTATGACACTTTGTTGGCAGAAATGGGTGCGCAGCGATATATGGAAGTGGAGGGCTACTTTGTGGCTTGGTCAACTGGCGAAAACCAAGCCGCTTTTTGTGTCACGAAACCTTACGATGGCAACCCAGCTACAGTCGGTAACGGTGTGATGATTGCCTTATTGGCAGAGAGCCCAGAGCAGGTGAATAAATTATACGCAAAAGCCATAGAGCTTGGTGCTACCGATGAAGGTGAGCCCGGTCCAAGGAGTGAAAATTTCTATGCTGGATATTTTCGGGATTTGGATGGGAATAAATTGAATTTCTTTTGTGCGACGTAGTTGTTTTCTGTAAATAATAGTAAAAAAGCCGCAGTACAATAGCGGCTTTTTTTATTATGCCTCGTCAGAAACCTTCTCCCACTCTTCCTCGTAGCCAGAGTTTGAAAGGTATCCGCTGATTATATTAAGTAGCCTCTCCATCCAATATTGCAGCCCGATTTCACCTAAAACTTCTTTCTTCTTTTCGTAATCGTCTATGGATGCGTCAAGCATATCCCAGTAAAATTTAGCGAGTTTTATAGCGGTTTTTTTGCTATCTACGCTCCGATTATTTTTAATTATTTCAATGACTTCTACTTCGTTAAATTGATTTGCATAGTGTAATGCAATTAGTTGTGCTTTTTGATCATTTCCGCTGAAGTCCATCTTAGTTTTCTCCAAAAGTTAAATCTTTGATAATAGACATTTTATAGGCAATAAGTTGAAGGTTTTTAACTAATGTATTGATGTGCATTCTCTCTGTTACTGCTAGGAAGTAATGATGTTTATTCTTTGGGTCCTTGGTAAATGCCATGCCTTGTGGAAGATCTCTATCTTCGAGAATCCACCAAGCTATATGAGCGGGGCCAGGATTGTTTTTACCTTTTGCATGGCGACTTAGCATTTTTCTAGTGCTTTTTAGGTGTGAAAAAGTTTTAGAAAAAGAAAGCCCCATTGTTGGATCAGGTATTACCCATTCCAGTCCCGTTGATTTTTCAAATTTATAGTCACAAACCCTAACTCCTTCTGTAAGTTTATAAGGACCTTGATGGCCTTCTTGATAAGATGTTGGTTTGTTTGGTGGAACCACTACTCTAAACATTACGCCAAGCGTTCCATTTTTAGCATCTCGATGATCATTGATTAATTTGTTGACAATATCACCTAAATCTTCAATGGTCTTAAATTGACCAATATATTGTGTTTCATCCATTTATTTGTCCTTTAGATCATTGGTGTAAAATCTAGATTTTTATTTATGTTCGTATTTAAACCTATGTAATATTTCTAAGCGCTCTTCATCTGAAAGTAGGCACGCAAACGGGCTGCTTTTTCGATTGAAGTCCATTTCCTCACTTTTTTTACAAATAAGATCAGCAACCTGTGAGGCGCTTAAATCTCTTATAAGGCCTTGCCATTTTTCAGCCCAGCCTTCCGCTTGTGAGCCAGATAATGTTCTCCAATGTTCAAGTATTTCATAAATTTCTATAAGGCGGCCTGGTTCCTTTTTCAATATCTCTGCTGCTTTTTGGTGATAAGCATAAGTTCGGAGGTCGGGTATATGTGGAGGGTTAAGCATTTCTAAACCTTTTTCCGGTTGCTTGTGTTTCTTTGGGTTGCACTAACCAGTAGCAACTCTTTTTAACACTGTTATAGCATTTTGATCTTGCAACTAAAGTTAAATTTCTTCAGTTTTATACGTTTTTCTTGAGTCTAGAATAAGCTATCTTTTCCACGAAGAGAAATAAAAAAGCCCAAGCAATTGCCTGGGCTTTTTTTAACTGCGCTTAAGTGCAGGGTTTGTCAAAATTACATATCAACCGACAAACGCAAATACGCAACGGTGCCTGGTAAATCGTGTACAACTGGGCTCATGCTGGTCGAGCCGCAGGCGTCATCACAAACGGAAGGGTCGTTGTCGAAGATATTGTTTGCCCCAACGGTAATGGTGACTTCTTTCGATGAGGACAAGGTTGGGCGGTATTGTAATTGTAAGTCGGTGTAGAACTCAGATCCTAATTTCACACCTCGAGTTTGTCCTTCTCTCACAATGGGCTGCGTCATTTGGTCAACGTAACGGAAGGTAATGCCTGCAGTCCAATTTTCGTAATTCCAGTCTACGTTACTGGTGTAACGCCATTCTGGGAAAGCTCTTTGGAAGGTCTCATCTGTGATGAGACCGGTGAAATCCGTTTTACTGAAAGAACCATCGGGGTTTTCTGTTTTTTCGGTGTAGTCAGATAAGTGAGTGGCGTTAAAACGTAAGCCAAATTGGCCAAAGTCTGACATTGGGCTTAAATAACGCAATGCGATGTCATAACCAGAGGCTTCTACCGCACCGATATTATTCAGTGGTGTGTTCACAAAATTCACTACACCAGAGGCGGCACGTTCAACAGAGTTACAATAAAAAGGATCCAAGGTTTCAACACAGGCGGCAATGGTATCTCCTGGGTTTGGTGCTTGAATTGCATCGTCAATTTCCAGTTCATAAAAATCGACAGAGGCGGTTAATGATTCCATCCAGCTTACATTATCTACCCAAGAAGGACTGTAGACGATCCCGAAGGTAAAAGAATCTGAGGTTTCAGGTGAAAGCTCTTCGTTACCAAAAGAGATGGAAGACAATTGTGGGTTAGGTTGGCTCATGCCTGCAGGAACGCCCAACGCGGCACAATTATTAATAAGGTCTTCTGAGGAATCGGCGGTTAAACCAGAGCACGGATCCGTGAAGTTAAAATCTGAACGAGCATTACCGCCAAATAATTCACCAATACCCGGTGCACGAATGCCGGTAGAAACGGAGCTGCGTAAAGACACATCGGCAATCGGTCTCCACAATGCACCGACTTTATAGGTGCTTTCATTACCAAAGTTACTGTAGTCGGAATTTCGTAACGCGAGGTTTAATTCCAAATAATCCGCACCCGCAACACCGGCAAGAATAGGCACGTTTAATTCGGCGTAATATTCTGTTACATCAAAACTACCGGCGGTGGCACCTGCAGGAATACCGGCGGTTTCACCACTGGCGGCAACCGGGTCGGGCTGGAAGCTGCCTTTGTGTTTACGGAATTCAAAACCCGATGCAAACGCTAAGGGGCCTGCCGGTAAAGACGCTAATTCACCGGTAATATTGGCAGAATAATCAATTAAGGTTTGCTCACTGTAGTCACGTTGGGTGAAACCAATGAAGTCCAACATTTCTTCGGTAATGGAGCCGGTGCCGTCTGGGCCTTGGCCGCCGAATAAATTGAATGGTACACAACCTGGCACCGCTGCACAGACAGCGGGGTCACCTAATGCGATGGCAATACGTGCTGCATTGTGGGCACCGCGTTTTTGTTGGAAACCACTGTTTTCACCGTAACTGGCGGTGGCATCCCAATAAAAAGTACGCTCGGCGAATTCAAATTCGCCCTCTAAACCACTACTAATAAAATAGGTATCCACGTCTTGTTCAAAAATTCGTGGGCCGGATTCTAATGGGCGGCGTCCGAAGAAATCCAGAGTGCCGTCGGCAACCGATAGGTCGACACCGAAAGGGTTGTAAATTTGGTCAGCGTCGATGACGATATTTTCCATAATGGCGTTGCCACAACCGTTACCAAAACACAAAGGTTCTGGTGCGCCTTGGGTATTGGATTTACGGTTTGTATAAGAGGCTTTAGTACGCCAACTGAAGGTCTCTGAAAAATCGTGAGTGACTTCGGTGTAAAGGTTTATACGCTCATTGGGTGTTTGTAAGTAATTGAAGTTTTCACCGTTAAAATTAAATCGATCGGCGTTAGTGAATTCATGGAAGTCACCAGCGGTAGGATTATTGGGGTCGAAAGAAGGTATATTGCCTGCGCCGTCATTGAGTACGCCGTCATTGAGAGCTAAGTTGGCGCCACCCAATTCTGGCCCAAGAATAAATCTTCCTTGCGGCGTAAAGGAAGAGCATCCACCGGCTTCACAGCTGGTTGCAAAGGGGCTTGGAAAAGCGGATTGGTCACGATCTGAGGTGAGCACGGCTTTTTCTTCGGCGTAATTCGCACTGAAAACAAAATGTGTATCTTCGGATTTGCCACCCCATAAAAAGGAGTGTTCGCTGGTTTCACCGTCACCTTCTGATAAGTATTCACCGGTTTGTGTAGAGAAACGAACGCCTTCAAAATCAGAATGGGTAATAATATTGATGACACCACCAATGGCGTCAGACCCATAAATTGCAGAGGCGCCATCTTGTAACACTTCTACGCGCTTAATAACATTACTGGGAATGGTATTTAAGTCTACGGCATTGGGAACACCAGACGCCGACGCACCGGCAACCCAACGTTTACCGTCCACCAAAATTAGAGTGCGTTTTGCGCCCACATTTCGTAAAGAAACCTGCACGGCACCGGCGCCAATACCGGAACCATCGGCGGGAAAGCCAGAATTACCCGGTACGTTAAATTTGGCATTAATAGCGGAACCGGTCATAGGTAATTGTTGCAACATGGAACCAATATTGGTGAGGCCTGTGCGCTCTAAGTCGGTTTCGGAAATGTCCATGACCGGAGCAGGATCATTTAATGGGTTTCGTAAAATACGAGAGCCGGTCACCATGACCTCTTCCATAACTTGTTGGCCATCCTCTTGCGCCATCGCGATTTCAGAGCCGCAAAATACAGTAGAGGCCGCAGCAATGGCTATGGAAAGCCAACGGCGATTGGGTGCAGCAGAATGGGTTGCTGCACACTTTTGAGCTGTCTGTGCCGGTGGGAAAAGGTTGGTCTTCATAATGTCACCCTTAAAATTATAAAAAATCTTTTAATAAGCCGGTTGTCAGGCCCATCCTCTGTTGCCACGATTTGTTAACTGAATCAGTAAAAAAGTTGTTAATAAAAGTTTCAAATGAAACCTTGTAAATAAAACAGAATGAAAATGTTCTATTGGGGTTGGGAAAATGAATGACACAGAGGAGTGAGCGCTTTTAGGCGAGTTTTAAATAAAAACGATCGGCTAAAAGCAAAAAGTTAATTCCCACAGAAAAGACGGATGAAAAAAAAATTTCCGCCACAGGAGATGAGTTTTTTAACAAAATTGGCGAGATTTTATTTTTTGTTTTTTAAATTTTAATTTTAAATGACAAAATTCTTTTTTAAGATTTTTATTTAATCTTTTTCTTGGGTTGATTCTTCTGAGTTATTTACATCGGTGGGAGACGGATCAGAGCTGGCAGTAGAAACACTCTCTGTTGGGTGATCGCTTAACGTGGACTGGTCTCGTTCAGAGACGTATTGAATCGCGTAAGCGACGGCCTTTTTAACTTTATCGAGCATTTCTTGTTGCTCGGCGGGGGAAAGAAAGAATGTCATATCGACGTCGTGGCGAATATAACGTGGGGGTAAATGATTGAGGCTAACACAAGCCACATCTGCCAGAAATTCCAAGTCATTCATGGCGCGTGAGCTGCTTTGTCGGGCCTCTTCGATCACTAAATTTTCATAATAATTATGAATAGAGCCGATACTTTCTTCGGCTGAGGCATGGGGATGAACCGATAACAACATACTCACACTCCTAACAGTGTTTTATCAGACAGTTTTTTTGGCCAGCGTTGATAATTTATTAACCTCTTTTTTGTCAGTGTAGCAGGTTCCCTTTTTCTCAACTTTTCCGACGCTTGATGTCTCGAATGAGAAAGCGTGCGGGGTGTAGGGCATCACTGGTGGGTTTACCAATAGGGTTGGGCTCACCATTAATGTACGCCGCGATCAGTTCGGCACAAATTGGGGTGTAGGCCAGCCCTCTGGAGCCGTGGCCGACATTCATGAATAAACCTGGGTAGTAGGCGCCGGTGAGCGGGATTTCGGCACGAGCATTTTTACTCATCAGAGCAAAGCGGGTTTTGAATTCATCAGAAATGGGAGCGGGACCGACCAGTGGTAAGTAGTCGGGAGTAGTGCAACGGAAGGCGACACGGCCCTCGCCATTGCAGGTTAAGCTTTCGGCAAGCTCGGGGCTTGAGGTGTGTAAGTTGTCCCAGTTGCGTTGGTGATCTTCCGGGCGTACTTGAGGGTCGGTGCTTTTCAGGTCAAAAGTGGCTCCTAAGCAATGAATACTGTCTATTGCATCGGTGTGCTGACCGGAGGCGTTTATGGATTGAGCTGGGGCGATATAGCCATCACCGCACAATACGGTTTTCAGTGCAGCGCTGGTGGGCGAGGCATTGGCCATGCTGACTTGTCCTCGAATCGGTTTCAGTGGCAAGTCAGCGGCGAAGGGAAAGAACGGAGTCTGATTCGCCGTCGCCACAACTACGATGGCTGCAGTAGCAATAGGGTTGGTGAGTTTATCTACGATTTGCCAGTGATGGGTATGATTCGACTTTTCTTTTGTTTCGAGTCTTTGTATAGAGCGGATGTTCTGTGAATATCGGGTGCGAATATTTGGGTGGCATAAGAGGCTTTCGCACAAACGGGGAGGCGATAGCCAGCCAGCGTATGGGAAATACAATGCAGCGTGTTCTAAGGGGATACCGGCGATGCGAGAGGCTTGATTGGCATCGACCCACTCCAATAAATCTTGATGACTCCCGTAGTAGGCCGCTACTTGCTCATACAATTGATGCAGTTTGTCGGAATGGGCTAGGTGTAACACGCCGCAACGCTCTCCGAAGTATTGCTGAGTATCTGCCCAAAAGGGAGTGTAGAAGCGTTCGGCGAACTGCAATGCCTGTGTATTGAATTGAGCCAGCGTTTCTTCTTTGTGTGAGGGCTTGGTGTACAACACGCCTTGGGGGTTGCCACTGGCTTCTGCACCGGGGGCGGCGTGTTGTTCGAAGACGTCGACGTTAAATCCTCTTTCGGCTAACGCTCTGGCGGTGGTTGCACCGGCAAGCCCTGCGCCAATAATCGCGACGGTGCAGTCTTTAGGGGCGGCGTATTGGCTTGTACTTAAATGCTCAGTGCTGGTTTTATCCAAGTCCATCCAGGGGATGGGGTTGGCGCTGCTGTAGGCCGCTTGTTTGAATGTTTCCGCCGCTGGGCGGGCGGGGGGCTCTGTCATAAAGGCCGTTAGCATCTCACGCTTGCGGCCAAAACCCGGTACTTTTTTCAGGGTAAAACCGGCATCAGCCAAGCCTCTTTTGACCACTCCGGCTGCAGTAAAGGTGGCTAGTGTGGTGCCTGAATGGCTGAGGGAGGCGAGGGTAGAGAACAGTTCGGGTTGCCACATTTGCGGGTTTTTGGCAGGCGCGAACCCATCCAAAAACCACGCATCTACCGCTCGTCCAGCAAATGGCCCGATAAACGCTGGGTGTTCGTTAGCCAACAGGGCTTTCAGGCCGGAAATGGCGTCATCCACAATTAAAGTAAGGGTCACTGAGCGATGGCAATCGGAGAGGTTTAATCGATGGAAACCTTTGGCGAGGTAACGGGGGTAGTGCTGGATTAGCACTTGGCTGAACTCAGAGAGCTCAGGCCACAATGCGCAGGCTTTGAAGAGGTCTTTTTTGGGTAATGGGTATTTCTCGACACTGACAAAGTGCAAGTGTGCGTCAGCAGGTGCATGATTTTGCCAGCACTCCCAGGCCGCCAAAAAGTTCAGCCCGGAGCCAAAACCGGTTTCTCCAACCACAAACGAATCCCCCGGTGAGAGTTCGGAGAGTCGCTCGGCCAGCCGGTTGTGGTGCAAGAATACCCACCGTGTTTCTTCCAATCCCGACTCTTTCGAGAAGTACACATCATCGAAGAGAGTGGAAAGTGGCTGCCCTTGCTCGTCCCACTGGAGTTGCGCGTGGCTTGCGGTAGGGGGAAGGTGAATTTCCTCGACGCGAGCTTCAGAGGCAGTCGGTGTGGTATTGGATGTGGTATCGGATTTACTGTCAGGGGATGTTGGGTTGTTGGTCATACGAAGAGTCAGTTGTGATGAATCGTAAAAGATGGGCCTTAATCAGGCGAGCCGTAATAATAAGATGAACCCGAATAAGATGAACTCGAATAAAATGGTCGTGATGAAAGAACGATGGATAAAAAGTGTGTTTGAAAACAGTTAATCTATCTTGTTGTTGTGTTTTTTCCAGTCTCTATTCGAAAACGGTTCTTGTTGATGCCATGGAACTACGGGATTATCTGCGACTCTAGTCTTTAGGTTGCTTTACGTCTAGGGCAGTTTACGTAAGCCGAACTGACATCTTGATTTTATTAATGAACAGGCATTTATTCATGAATATAAAACTGCGTAATGTGTGGCAGGAAAATAAACAGTTTGTGTTGTTTTTAGCATTGATGTTCTTTTTTCGCAGTGCCATTGCCGATTGGAATGAAGTGCCTACAGGCTCCATGAAGCCGACAATCATTGAAGGCGATCGTATTTGGGTGGATAAGCTTGCTTACGATGTACGTGTGCCCTTTACCAATATTTCTCTGTACCACCGTGCCGACCCTGTTGTGGGGGATATCGTGATTTTTGAATCCGCAGCGGCAGGCAAGCGACTGGTGAAACGGGTGATTGGTGTGCCAGGTGATCAGATCGTCATGGTGGACAATCGCTTGGTGATTAACGGCAACCCTTTGCAATACGACGACGGCAAGGCTCCTACGCAACATACACCAGAATTGGCAGAGCACAATCGCTTATCCGAAGCACTAAAGGGTAAACCCCACGAGGTATTTGTGGCCCAGTCTCAGTCGATGATGTCAAACTTTGGGCCGGTAGAAGTGCCTAAAGGGCATTATCTGGTGTTGGGGGACAATCGTGATCACAGCGCTGATTCCAGAGTCATTGGTTTTGTACCCCGTGACGAAATTATTGGCAAAACCGAGACCGTGGTTTTATCTCTTAATTACGACAATTTCTACCTGCCACGCTGGGGACGCTTTTTGGAAACCATTTAATTTTCTCTCCTTGTTGTTTCTTTAGTCGAATCTGTTGGTCATCTATGTGTATTAGATGATCAGCCGCTATTCAAAAGTGGACTGATCTTCGTTAAACGACTTTCGCATAGGTGAGTTGATTGAGCCGTTAGGTCATTTCTGATAATCTGGCGTCCCATCTTGAGATGGGTATGCACTCCGCCAAATTCTTTCACTTTTTGGCTTTCGCTACTCTCCTTCTTAATCATTTCTTTTTATACACAAGGCATTACATGACACGTTACATATTCGTGACCGGCGGTGTGGTTTCTTCATTGGGGAAAGGCATTGCCTCTGCTTCGTTGGCGGCGGTTTTAGAATCTCGCGGCCTTAAAGTCACCATTATGAAACTGGACCCGTACATCAACGTGGACCCAGGCACCATGAGCCCTTTCCAGCATGGTGAAGTCTTTGTTACGGAAGACGGTGCAGAAACCGATTTAGATTTGGGTCACTATGAGCGTTTTGTGCGCACTAAGATGTCTCGCCGGAATAACTTTACCACGGGCCGAGTATACGAAACGGTGCTGAGAAAAGAGCGCCGAGGGGATTATCTTGGTGGTACTGTGCAAGTGATTCCTCACATCACCGACGAAATCAAACGTCGAATTTTAGAAGGTGGACATGAAGCGGATGTGGCGTTGGTGGAAATTGGCGGCACCGTGGGTGATATCGAATCTCAACCCTTCTTAGAGGCAGTTCGCCAATTGAAGGTGGAGTTAGGGTCGAGCCGTGCGCAATTGATGCATTTAACCCTCGTACCCTACATTGCCACTGCCGGTGAGACAAAAACCAAGCCCACCCAGCATTCAGTGAAAGAACTTCGTTCAATTGGTTTACAGCCTGATATCTTGCTGTGCCGTTCCGAAATTGAAGTTGACGAAGATTCCCGCCGAAAAATTGCCTTGTTTACCAATGTCGAGCAGCGCGCTGTTGTACCGCTGGCGGATGCGAAAACGATTTATTCCATTCCTAAGGTCTTGGTGGAGCATGGTTTGGATCAAATTGTTCTTGAGAAATTTGGCCTAGACACACCCGCAGCAGATTTGAGCGAATGGGATGCGGTTGTTGATGGAAAATTGAATCCAGAACATGAAGTCACCATCGCCATGGTGGGTAAGTACATGGATTTATTGGATGCCTATAAATCCCTTATCGAAGCGCTAACTCACGCGGGCATTCATACGCGTACTAAGGTCAATATTCGTTACATTAATGCTGAAGATGTCGAAGAAAAAGGCCCGGAAATGCTGGCTGGCGTGAGTGCGATATTGGTGCCTGGCGGATTTGGTGAGCGCGGCCTAGAAGGAAAATTACGCGCTGTTCAATACGCTCGTGAAAATAAAATTCCTTACTTAGGAATTTGTTTGGGAATGCAGTCGGCCGTGATTGAGTTTGCCCGAAATGTGGTCGGGTGGAGTGATGCCAACAGTTCAGAGTTTGACCGCCAAACCAAACATGCCGTCATTGGTTTGATTACGGAGTGGGTGGATGCTGAAGGTAATATTGAGACGCGAGATGAGTCTTCCGATTTAGGGGGCACCATGCGTTTGGGTGCACAAGAGTGTCGTTTAGTTCGTGGAACCCGAGCGCACGACGTTTATGGTAATGATGTCATTGTGGAGCGTCATCGTCATCGTTATGAAGTCAATAATAACTTTGTAGATCAGTTACAAAAAGCCGGTTTGAAAATCGGTGGCTGGTCGGCTGACGATACCTTGGTTGAAATGGTCGAAATTCCAGACCACCCCTGGTTTGTGGCCTGTCAATTTCACCCCGAATTTACCTCGACTCCCCGAGATGGGCACAAGTTATTTACCAGTTACATCAAAGCCGCGTTAGAATATCAACAAACACAGTCTTGATTTGTGTAAATAAGAGCACTATCTACTGGTAGTGCAAAACCGTGTGTCATACAGAACAGTGTGCAATACATAGCAGTGTAGCGAATCGTAAACCGTAAAAGAGTGTATTAAGGGTGTAGAATGGCTGAACAAAAAGTCGTCAATGTAGGAAGCATTGAAGTTGCCAACGATAAACCAATGGTCTTATTTGGTGGCATGAACGTTTTGGAGTCTCGTGATTTGGCCATGGGCGTGGCGGAAAAATACGTAGAAGTGACTCAAAAACTCGGTATTCCTTACGTTTTTAAGGCGTCTTTTGATAAAGCCAATCGCTCTTCTATCCACTCTTTTCGTGGCCCAGGCATGGAAGAAGGGTTAAAAATTTTTGAAGAGATTAAATCCACCTTCAATGTGCCTGTCATTACGGACGTACACGAAATCGAACAGTGTCAGCCTGTTGCGGATGTGGTTGATATTATCCAGCTGCCGGCATTCTTAGCCCGTCAAACCGATTTAGTGACGGCGATGGCAAAAACCGACGCCGTCATTAATATTAAAAAACCTCAATTTGTGTCTCCATCACAAATGAAAAACATCGTGGACAAATTTGCCGAAAACGGCAACACCGATGTCATTTTGTGTGAGCGTGGCAGCTGCTTTGGTTACGATAATCTCGTTGTCGACATGCTGGGCTTTCGCACAATGAAAGAGGTTTCGGGAGGAAGCCCTGTCATTTTCGATTCGACCCATGCACTTCAATGTCGCGACCCAATGGGATCCGCCAGTGGCGGCCGTCGTCATCAAGTGGCGGAATTGTCTCGTGCAGGCATTGCTATCGGCATTGCGGGTTTATTTTTGGAATCTCATCCAGACCCAGATGCGGCCAAGTGTGACGGCCCCAGCGCCCTGCCACTAGACTTGTTAGAGCCATTTTTAGCGCAAATGAAAGCCTTTGATGATTTGTGCAAGTCCCTACCTGAGTTAGACATTCGTTAACGTTTTTACTCTTGTTTTTACTCTTTTCATGGCTTCATCACGCAGTCATGAAACTTTCGAATAATCACCCAAGCGCTGTTTCCTCTTTGGCATCGAGTAAGGTTAGAGAGGAAATTTAGCAGAGCCTGATCGGATCATAGATATCCTAAAAATAACAATAGTCATCGCAATAAAAATAAGACACCGCAACGAAGCTGTTGAATGGGTGTCTTGTGTTAACTTACTTTTTGGAGCTAAACCATGACAAAAATCGCTGATATTAAAGCTTTTGAGGTGCTGGATTCTCGCGGAAATCCGACGGTGAATGCCGATGTTATTTTAGAATCCGGTGTTGTTGGCACCGCTTGTGCCCCATCCGGTGCGTCTACCGGTTCAAGAGAGGCGCTAGAGCTTCGCGATGGTGATAAATCGCGCTATTTAGGTAAAGGTGTATTAAAAGCCGTAGCGAACGTCAATGGTCCAATCCGCGATTTGTTGATTGGAAAAGACGTGATGGATCAAGCCGCGTTAGATAACGCGATGGTCGATGCTGATGGAACCGAAAACAAAGCCAACTTTGGTGCTAATGCGATTTTGGCCGTTTCTCTGGCGGCAGCGAAAGCGGCAGCAGCAGAGAAAGGAGTGCCATTGTACGAGCACATTGCTGAGTTAAACGGTACTGCCGGTCAGTTCTCTATGCCCGTGCCTATGATGAATATTATTAACGGTGGTGAGCACGCGGATAATAATGTCGATATTCAAGAGTTTATGGTTCAGCCTGTTGGCGCGAAAACCTTTGCCGAAGCGTTACAAGTCGGTGCAGAAATTTTCCATGCACTGAAAAAAGTCTTAAGTGCAAAAGGCTTAAATACCGCTGTGGGTGACGAGGGTGGATTCGCCCCTAACTTGGCTTCTAATGCGGATGCGTTGGCGGTGATCAAAGAAGCCACTGAAAAAGCCGGTTACGAATTAGGCAAAGACGTGACTTTGGCATTGGATTGCGCGTCTTCCGAATTCTACAAAGACGGTCAATATGACTTGTCTGGGGAAGGTAAAAAATATTCTTCCGAAGGTTTCAGTGACTTCTTGGCGGAATTGTGCGATCAGTACCCCATTATTTCCATCGAAGATGGTCAAGATGAATCCGATTGGGATGGCTGGAAATATCAGACGGAAAAATTGGGCGACCGTGTTCAATTGGTGGGTGACGATTTATTCGTAACCAACACCAAGATTTTGAAAGAAGGTATCGAGAAGAGCATCGGTAATTCCATTTTGATTAAATTCAATCAAATTGGTTCGTTAACGGAAACCCTAGAAGCCATTCGTATGGCCAAGGATGCCGGTTACACAGCGGTGATTTCCCACCGTTCCGGTGAAACGGAAGATACCACCATTGCAGACTTAGCCGTAGCAACCGCAGCAGGCCAAATCAAAACCGGTTCTTTGTGTCGTTCCGATCGTGTTTCAAAATACAATCGTCTATTGCGCATTGAAGCGGAGTTGGGCAATGACAAAGCCCCTTACCGTGGGATGGCTGAGTTCAAATCCTAATTAATGGATTAACGGACGCTTAAATAAAAACGCGAGCAAGACGCTCGCGTTTTTTGGCAATGGGTTTTATTCTTTTTCAGAAAGATAAAATTTGTTTGCAATCACACCACCGTGTTTTTAGTGAATGCGGCTTTTAAAAATGACATTCTGTTTCAACCATAGGTTGCGTACTGCATAAAATGAAGTGGCTTTTGAGTATTTTGGTGGTTCTGTTGATGGGGCTTCAATTTCGCCTTTGGGTGGGGGATGGCAGCTTCGCTCATGTGGATCGTTTAGCGAAACAGATCGATACTCAACAGGCCGAAAACGAACGTATGTTGAAGCGTAATCAGGATATCGCGGTGGAAGTGGATGCCCTAAAAAATGGTTTAGACAGCGTTGAAGAAAAAGCCCGTCATGAAATGGGTATGATTAAAAAGGGCGAAACATTTTATATGCTTGTCGAAAAACCACGACAACGTTAATGATCAGTACCGTTAATGATTGATTGTTAATAGTTGGTTGTTAATAGTTGGTTGTTAATGATTATTATAAGGTATCGCCGCCTTTAGCCTTGGCTCATTATTGATTTTTTATCTCCGAACATTCCAATCTCCTTTCTAGAAATACGATACCACGAGAGTTAGTTCTCCGGTGTTGTATGCCCATTAAGAGCGTACATTATGTCTGTAGATGCCGATTTTCCTTCCGTCTTATCTCCTCGTTTATCCAAAGCAAAGCTATGGGCCATTGTGCCAGCAGCGGGGGTCGGCGCGCGTATGGGGAGCGATCTGCCTAAGCAATATCTTACTATGCAAGGAAAAACCGTCATTGAGCATACGCTTGATCGTTTATTGACACTGCCGACTCTGGAAAAAGTCATTGTGGCGATTGGTAAGCATGATGGTATATGGCAGACGCTTTTGTCAGCATCGTCTCATCGAGTTTTATCTACTATCGGTGGGCGTGATCGTGCGGATTCAGTATTGGCAGGGTTAAATGCACTTAAAACGCTAGCATCCGATGACGATTGGGTGATGGTACATGATGCAGCACGCCCATGCGTTCGTCTGCCGTGTTTAGAAAAACTCATCCAGAAAGTGGTTGAACACGATTGTGGCGGTATTCTTGCTGTACCGGCCAGCGATACGCTAAAACAATCATCAGCCGATAACATTGTTAGTTGCACGATTGATCGTCAAGAAATCTGGCAAGCGCAAACGCCACAAATGTTTAAGGTGGGTCAGTTGCGAGAGGCGTTGGCTGCTGCACTAGAAGGAGGGTATCCCGTTACCGATGAAGCATCGGCGATTGAACGGGCTGGACTGCCTGTTATGTTGGTTGAAGGTCGACGCGACAACATCAAAATTACCCACCCGGAAGATTTACCTTTAGCCGAGTTTTTACTCGGTCAGCAGTGTAACGATTGAAGGCTGGGCAGTGTGCTTAACAGTTGATGTATGGTGAACACACTAGCCGTCAACATTAAATAAGGTAAGGAGAGAGGCAGTATGCGTATTGGGCATGGTTACGATGTTCATGCATTTGGCGAAGGTGATCATATTGTCATCGGTGGCACTCGCATTGATTACACTCAGGGGTTGGTCGCGCACTCCGATGGCGATGTGTTATTGCATGCGATTTGTGATGCGCTATTAGGCGCGATTGCGGCTGGGGATATCGGCAAACATTTCCCCGATACAGATGCCGCCTATGCTGGAGTGGATAGTCGAGAATTATTGCGTTCCGTTGTAGAGCGCGTGCACGAAAAGGGTTATCGAGTGGAAAATCTTGATTCGACCATCGTTGCTCAAGCCCCCAAAATGGCGACTCATATTGGCGCTATGGTGTCGTGCATTGCGCAGGATTTGCAAGTGGAGCGTGATGCTGTGAATGTGAAAGCCACCACCACAGAAAAGCTGGGTTTTGTTGGACGAAAAGAAGGCATTGAAGCGTATGCGGTGGTGTTATTGGTAAGCCGTTAATGCGTCGAGTTGTAAAGAAATAAATAGAGAGCGATAGAGAGTAGTAGCATTATGAGCCAAGACGTTTCCTCACATCAGGACACTTCTGACCAACATCAGGACACTTCTGCCCAGCCATCATTTTCCCTCGATTTTGCCTACGCCCATGGCACTCCATTGTGTGAAGGCGATTTTCGAACGGAACCGGAGGATTTTTGTGTTACGGAGCATTTGGGATTTCCCCTTCTGGGTTCAGGTGAGCATGTTTATCTAAACGTCAAAAAAGTGGGTGAAAATACCCACTGGGTCGCTCGGCGAATTGCAGAGCTGGCTGGAGTACGGGAAATGGATGTGGGCTATGGTGGTAAGAAAGATCGACATGCGGTAACCACTCAATGGTTCAGTGTGTACATGCCCAAAGCCACCTCGGTTGATTGGCAGGCATTAAACTCTTCATCTGTGACACTGCTGAATCACACGCGACACAGTGCAAAGTTACGCCGGGGTGACCACGCGGGGAATACGTTTAACATTCGATTACGCAATCTCAGCTCCATAGCAAGAGAGTCACAGTCTGATTCGAACTATCACATATCTTCAGGTGACTGGTGGCAGGCCGTTGAGTTACGAATGAACGCTATCCTAGAGCAAGGTGTGCCGAATTATTTCGGTGAACAACGCTTTGGGCGAGGAGGGGCGAATCTTGTATGGGCACAGCGCTGGCTGGTTGATGGGGAAAAAATTCGAGACCGACAAAAGCGTTCAATGACGCTGTCGGCAGCGCGTTCTTATTTGTTTAACCGAGTGTTATCTGACCGAATTGATCAGGGGACTTGGCACCAATGGTTTGAAGGAGATGTCCCTGTCGAATCGGGGAGTGGTGGTATTTCTCAAAGCCCAACCGGCCCATTGTGGGGGCGGGGTCGGCCTTTATCTTCTGGCCAGGTGGTTCAGTGGGAAAGGCAATCGTTATCCTCGTTGAAAAGTTGGTGTGATGCATTGGAACACCAAGGGTTGAGCCAAGAGCGTAGGCGACTTTGTTTGTTACCAGAGGAGTTTCAATGGCAGAGGGAAGAAAATGATCTCGTCCTTCAATTTGGGTTACTTTCAGGCGAGTATGCGACGTCAGTTCTGCGGGAAATCGCTCGGTTAAAGGAACGCTCCAAAGCGCCGCCTGTGATATAGTTGGCGGTTTTCTGGAAAAGCATTATTCGGCCATGCAGCAGGCATGGGGTCAATTAGAACAGCAAAAAAGAAAGCGTCACTGGGGGTAATGTTTGAGTCGGTTACGGTTTGAAGGTGTCGGTATGACATCGCAACGCACACGCCAACGGTTGATAGAACGTTTGGAAGCTGAGGGTGTTTCCAATCTGGAAGTGTTAGATGTCATGGCCACAACGCCGCGCCATATCTTTTTGGATGAGGCGCTCAGCCATCGAGCCTATGAAGATACCGCATTACCCATTGGGTTTGGCCAAACCCTGTCTCAACCTTATATTGTTGCTCGCATGACAGAGACTTTGTTGGGGGCAGCAGGCAAGATCGATTCGGTACTCGAAATTGGTACTGGTTCGGGTTATCAAACAGCCATCCTTGCGCAGCTAATTAAAGATGTTTATTCCGTCGAGCGCATTAAACCCCTTCAAGACAAAGCTCGCCAACGCTTACATCAACTGGGATTACGCAATGTGTTTTTGCGACATGCCGACGGCGGCTTTGGCTGGCCGGAAGAGAAACAGTTTGATGCCATCATCAGCACCGCTGCGCCTCGCACCATGCCAAAAGAGTTATTGAAACAGCTCGCCCCGAACGGAGCATTGGTGATTCCTGTGGGTGATAAAGAGCAAGTGTTGACGTTGGTCGTCAGAGAGGGGGATTCCGATGACTTTCACACCACTGAACTTGAGCCTGTTCGCTTTGTCCCATTGCTTTCTGGGGTAACTCGTTAACGGCTTCGGTTTCTAATGTTGACGCGTAATTAGGTTACGGTTCATCTGTCAGCCTTTATTCTGCCGATCTTCAATACGAAGAGGTCAATATTCATAAGGCCTCACAGTCATTTTTACACTATTAACATCATTGAATCAGAGATATACCTAAGGAGTGATCGGTGGGGGAGTCGGTTAAATATTACGTTTTATTAATTTTACGTGGTATGGCAATGGGAGCGGCGGATGTAGTACCCGGTGTTTCTGGTGGCACCATTGCTTTTATCACAGGTATCTATGAAGAACTTCTCGACTCAATTCGAAAAATTGGCCCAAATACGCTGAAGGCATTGCTTAATGAAGGTATACCCGGTGCGTGGCGTCAGTGCAATGGTGCCTTTTTGGCCTCTATTTTTGGTGGTATTGCCATCAGTATGGTGTCTTTTGCTCGAATGATCACCTGGGCTTTAGAGAATCATCCTATTTTGGTTTGGTCTTTCTTTTTTGGTTTGGTGGCGGCGTCGGTGGTGTATATCTTTCGTCAATTAACGTCGGTGAGTTGGCGAGAAATTATGGCGTTAGCTATTGGTTTAGGGCTTGCGGTATTTGTCTCTGTTGCGCGACCCGTTGCTTTACCCGATTATTGGTGGGTAGTGATGCTGAGCGGATCTGTGGCGATTTGTGCCATGATTTTACCCGGTATTTCTGGCAGTTTTATTTTGTTATTAATTGGCATTTACCCCGTCTTTATTGGGGCGATTGAGTCGTTTAATTTACCGTTAATCGCCAGTTTTCTTTTAGGCTGTGGCGTCGGCTTGTTAGCGTTTTCCCATGTATTATCCTGGTTATTAAAGCACTATCACAATGTGACCTTGGCGTTACTTACCGGATTTTTAATGGGATCGTTGAATGTGATATGGCCATGGAAACAGATTTTAGAGACCACGGTTGACAGACATGGTGAAGTCATTCCGTTGGTGCAACAAAATATTTTACCGCTGACCTATGAATCGTTAATCGGATTACCCTCTCAGTTATGGCCTGCCATCGGTGTGATGTTCTTGGGA
The DNA here is from genome assembly GCF_021234875.1 of Marinibactrum halimedae. Taxonomy (GTDB): domain Bacteria; phylum Pseudomonadota; class Gammaproteobacteria; order Pseudomonadales; family Cellvibrionaceae; genus Marinibactrum; species Marinibactrum halimedae. The sequence continues at coordinate 22,429 of NZ_JAJQVM010000008.1, forward strand.
TTATTTCTGGTACTGGGGCTGGAAGCGATTTCAAATAACATGAGTCGCTGTGAGTAGATTTACGCAGGATAAATCCAGTTACTGTCTTTCGGTAATGCGGATACATTTAATGTGTATTCGCAATAAGGGCCGCTTTCTACTTTCTGCGTGTCGTCAATGTTTAACTTTTGTCTGTTTTGTGTTCAATAATTTGTTCTTTACAGGCGCTAGACAACATTTCAATAGATTCTATTCTTATTTGTTTAGACTGTTTTGTTCTAAAATATTGGGATGTGAGTCTCTTTTGGGCTATATCTTACGTTGTTTTTTACGCCATTTTTGTTCACTTAAAAGACAGCTCGTCATTCAAGGTCTTTGGCAGTGGCTAGACAAAGTGTTCAAGATCTTGATCATTTGTTGTTTTTTGTCGTCTTGTTCTTCTTCGGTGCCAAGAGCACCAGTGGCAGAATTGTCACAACCTCCGTCCTATAAAGTAACAACTCATACCGTTTCTCGTGGTGAGACGCTTTATTCTATTGCTTGGCGTTATGGTCTCGACTACAAAATATTAGCAGCTGCTAACGGTATTGACGCCAGTTACCGCATTTACCCAGGCCAAATTTTAGATTTGCGCGCCAAACCAAAATTTAAACCAAAGGTAACAAGGCCGAAACAAAACCTTGCTAAGGCACCTTCTAGGCCCGTCAAGAAAATGACAACCCCTCGTTCAAAACCTTTAACGACTAAGCAGTCACCTGCGTCAATCTCTAAGACAAAAAGTCATACTTTAAAATGGAACTGGCCTCATCGCGGAAATGTCATATCTCGATTTTCTAACCAAGGAGTTAAGAATAAGGGGATTGATATTGTCGGAAAAAAGGGTGAACCTGTGGTCTCCGCAGCAAATGGCAAAGTGGTATATGCGGGTGAGGGATTACGAGGCTATGGCAAATTACTCATAATTAAACACAATAAAGAGTATTTGAGCGCTTACGCCCATAACAACAAAATTTTGGTTAAAGAAGGCGAAAGTGTTCAAGCCGGGCAAAAAATTGCCGAATTAGGTTCGAGTGGAACAACCAGTTCAAAGCTGTACTTTGAAATTCGTAAAGGTGGCAAACCCGCTGACCCTTTGCGTTACCTACCCAAAAGGTAGTCAGAGGCTCTGAATGGATAATAAAAAAGAGTAATAAATACGATAATAACGAACTCGGTTCCGCAAGAGGGTGTACGGGGTAAAACGGTACCGCTAGTAAAGGGTCGTTTTTTGTAACTATCCGAAAACTCAAAGGGCTAAAGACATGGCAGTGCAAATTCGTGACTCGAAGGTGTTGGAAGACAAATCATTACTTGATAATGTGAATTTTGAACAAGAGGCTGAACAACAACTACAAACAGAACATACTGCTTTAGAGTTAGAGTCCCACCCAGCGACACATTCCCAACCGGCAACAAAGCGTTCCAAGTCACGAGGTATTGATGGCGAAGAACTGCCGAAAAATCTTGATGCTACGCAACTTTACCTTAATGAGATCGGGTTCTCGCCACTATTAAGTGCTGAAGAAGAGGTTTTTTTCGCCCGTAAAGCCTTACGAGGTTGTGAAGCGTCTCGTAAGCGTATGATTGAAAGTAATCTTCGCTTAGTCGTTAAAATTTCCCGCCGTTACGTTAATCGTGGTCTTGCTCTTTTGGACTTGATCGAAGAAGGCAACCTTGGACTGATTCGAGCCGTAGAAAAGTTTGATCCAGAAAGAGGCTTCCGTTTTTCAACTTACGCTACTTGGTGGATTCGCCAAACCATTGAGCGGGCCATTATGAATCAAACACGTACCATTCGTTTACCCATTCATGTGGTAAAAGAATTGAATGTGTATCTTCGTGCTGCGCGTGAGCTGGCTCAGAAATTGGATCATGAGCCAACACCAGAAGATATCGCCACGTTGTTAGATAAGCCTGTTGAAGATGTAGAGCGTATGCTGGGGTTGAATGAGCGTGTTACCTCGATGGATGTGCCTATCGGTACATCTTCGGATAAAGCGCTGGTGGATACGGTGCCTGATCAACATGTTTCCGACCCGGCCGCACTGTTGCAAGACAGTGACCTCAGTGAAAGTATTGATTGTTGGCTAGGTGAACTTACTGAAAAACAACGTGAAGTGATCTCTCGACGCTTTGGTTTGCGAGGCTTTGAGATGAGCACACTTGAAGAGGTGGGCCGTGAAATTGGGCTTACTCGTGAGCGTGATCGTCAAATTCAAGTTGAAGCGCTAAAGCGTTTGCGCGATATTCTTGAGCAGCAAGGGCTGGACGGCGAGGCATTGTTTAGCCTTTAATTTTTCAGTCATCCGCTGAAAATACTCGAAGAAAACACAGCCAATTTATGTGTGTTTTCTTCGAGCAACCTTTCTTTTACCTGTGTTTTAATCTCATATTGTCTTTTTCTCTTACTCAGCATTTTGTAACCTAGTATCTCTTTTTCAGTGAATTAAGGTATGGGTTAGATGTTGAACGATGAGTTACCAAACAGTGTACATTTTACGGTGATTGGTGTTATTCGATCGTGCTTTGGAGAAAAATTTGGTGTGCCAAGGCAGCCAGGGTTAGCCCCATCTTCTAACGCTCAACTTGAATTACTCCCTCCTTTTAACCAACCTGCTGCGGTATCAGGGCTTGAATGTGTGAGCCACGTTTGGTTGCAATTTCTTTTTCATCACAGTATCGACGTTCCTTGGCGCGCTTCCGTTCGCCCACCGCGTTTGGGGGGAAATAAAAAAATGGGCGTGTTTGCAACACGTTCTCCGGTTCGTCCCAACCCGATTGGTTTGTCGGTAGTGAAATTAGAGAGTATTGATACAGATAATGGGAGAGTGGTACTGAATTTCTCTGGTATAGATTTAGTGGATGGCACCCCTATTTTAGATATCAAACCTTATGTGCCTTATGTGGATTGCTTGCCTGATGCTAACAATGATATTGCAGCAACTCCGCCTCTTCATTTACCGGTATCGTTTGAGCGGTTTGGTAAAAATGAAGAAGGGGTTAATAGCGTCGAGCTAAGCGAGTCAGATCGTGCTTTAATTATTGAGGTATTACAGCAAGATCCACGACCGTCTTTTCAATCGTTGGATACAGAAAGAGTTTATGGAATGAAGTTGCGCAATCATGATTTACGTTGGCGTTACGGGAGTGTAGACAACGAAGTAATGATCTTTGTAGAAAAGTGGATTAAATTGAATTGAATGAACTTGAGCTATTACCCTTATATTCATTAGGGATTAGAGCGATGGGTAGGGTGGTCACTTATTAGATTTATAGAGGTAAGGTGGCCATTCATTGGATTTATGTGAGGCCACCATTTTTAGCAGAATAGGATTTTCTGATTAGCGCTCAAGCAGTTTTAATTTGCCTTCTACGCCATCCCATTCTTCATGGTCTTCTGGCGGATCTTTTTTCTCGGTAATGTTTGGCCAGGTTTCGGCAAGCTCGGCATTAAGTTCGATAAAGGCCTCTTGATCGGCGGGCACTTCATCTTCAGAGAAAATGGCATCAACCGGACATTCAGGCTCGCACAACGCACAGTCGATACATTCATCTGGGTGAATGACAAGAAAGTTTGGCCCTTCATAAAAACAATCTACAGGACATACCTCAACACAATCAGTGTGTTTGCATTTGATGCAGTTTTCGCCAACAACGAATGTCATGCTGGACTCCAAGTTTACGGTTGAACAAAAGATAGGTCGCGCATTCTATCAAGACGGTTTAGAAAAATGCAGTCATTTTCGGATAAAATCAGCGATTTTACTCTAAATGAGAATGAGTCTATTTTCTAAAGTGGGCCCCTAATTGACGACCTTTTTCATACTAGCAGTTGTTTTCAAACTTATATCGAGTAAACACTATTTGTATTCTTCCACCGCTAGTCATTAGAGCTTGCTTGGAAAAGTGAAAGAATCAAAATGAATTTATTCGATAATCTATCTCGGTTTATTTCCTATTTGAGCTTACGTTTTATTTCAGTTTGTTTTTGAGTTCATACAACAATTCCAAAGCATTACGAGGAGTTAAGTCGTCCACATCAATTTCTTCAAGCGCAGAGACGACAGGGTGCGGAGAAAGTGATGCAAAGATATCCCCTTGTAATGGGTCATTAATGGATTCTTTTTTCTTTTGCTTGGTTGCGAGAGGTTGTGCTTTCTTTTTTGTTTCCCATTCTTTTGAGCTGGGTTGGTCTTCGCTTGTTTGTGTAGTATGTGGGTGAGTACCTGATTCCAATAATTGGAGTTGGCGTTTGGCCTCACTAATTACCGAATTGGGAATGCCCGCTAATTTGGCAACCTGTAAACCGTAACTTTGGTTGGCAGGGCCTTCTTGAATATTGTGCAAAAAGACAATGTTATCGTTGTGCTCTGTGGCATCTAAGTGCACGTTTTCGATACCAGGAAGCAGCGACGGCATTGTTGTGATTTCGAAGTAGTGTGTTGCGAATAAGGTTAAAGCCTGCAAACGTTGTGCGAGATATTCGGCACAAGCCCACGCTAATGACAACCCATCAAACGTGCTGGTACCGCGACCGATTTCATCCATGAGTACTAAGCTACGAGCGGTCGCATTGTTTAATATATTGGCCGTTTCAGTCATTTCTACCATGAAGGTTGAGCGTCCACCGGCGAGATCATCGGAGGAGCCGATTCGGGTAAAAATACGATCAACAATGCCAATTTCGGCAGACTGTGCCGGAATAAAACTACCGATGTGGGCCAATAACGTAATCAATGCGGTTTGACGCATATAGGTCGATTTACCACCCATATTGGGGCCGGTGATCACGAGCATACGTCGTGTTTCATTTAACTCAACGTCATTGGCAACGAATGGGGATTCCAGTACTTGCTCTACCACAGGGTGTCGACCGGCGGTAATGTGAATGCCGGGTTTGTGAGTGAGTTGTGGGCGAGTAAAGCTCAGGCTATCGGCACGCTCTGCGAGTGTGGTTAATGCATCCAATGTGGCAATGGCATCGGCAGAGATTTGCAGAGGCAACAGCGATTCATTCAGTGTTTCTACTAACGCATCGTAAAGAGCTTTCTCTCGACTCAGTGCCCGGCTTTTGGCTGAAAGGGCTTTATCTTCAAAGGTTTTTAATTCTGGCGTAATGAAACGTTCTGCATTTTTTAATGTTTGACGGCGCACATAATCGACAGGGGCCTGTTCTGATTGTGCTCGGCTAATTTCAATATAGTAACCATGGATACGGTTGTAGCCGACTTTAAGAGTGCTTATACCTGTACGCTCGCGCTCTTTTGCTTCTAAGTCCAACAAAAATTGGCCCGCATTAGAGCTGATGTTTCGCAATTCATCCAACTCTTCATCGTAACCATCCGCAATAACGCCGCCATCACGAATAACGACAGGGGGGTTCTCGACAATGGCGCTTTCTAATAAGCCCACTAATTCTGGAAAAGTGCTGATGTCGCTGGCTAAAGTGCCGATTAACGATGTGGAATGATCTGCTAATTGTGTTTGCAGTTCAGGGTAACAAGTTAATGATGCTCCTAATCGAGATAAATCACGAGGTCGGGCAGAGCGTAAGGCTACACGTCCGAGAATTCGCTCTAGGTCACCGATATTTTTCAGCGTGTTATGAATGGGTTCAAAACGATAATCGGCTTGAAAGCTGGCAATGGCTTCTTGTCGCTGTTCCAGCGTGTTTAATGCTCTTAAAGGACGATTTAACCAGCGTCTTAGCAGTCGACCTCCCATGGCGGTCGCGGTGGTATTCAACACCGAGAATAGTGTGTGCTCCTCGCCGCCGGTTAGGTTACTGTCGAGTTCTAGATTACGACGGGTAGCGGCGTCTAGGGTGACGGCTTCGTCACGATCTTCGGGTGTGAGTGCGCGAATATGAGGAAGCGCTGTTCGTTGGGTTTCTTGTGCATACGAAAGAAGGCAGCCCGCTGCGGATATGGCAGCGGACATCTCGCCACAACCAAAGCCGCTTAAATCTTTGGTGCCAAATTGCTGTGTAAGTAGTCGCAATGCAGTCTCATAATCGAATTCCCAAACAGGTCTTCGTCGAATGCCTTTATGTGACTGTTCAAAAGATAAAGCGGTGTCGGTGTCTGGCAGCAATAATTCAGCAGGGTTTAAACGTTGAATTTCCGCTTCGGCTGAGTCCAGGCCTTCCACCTCCAATACTTGGAAGCGACCACTGCCTACGTCTAACGTTGAAATACCGAACACACTGGTATCGGCATGGCTATGGGCTTCGGTTAACGCAACTAAAAGATTATCGCGTGAAGCATCGAGTAGGGCTTCATCACTGACCGTACCGGGGGTGACGATACGCATGACTTTGCGTTCAACCGGACCTTTACTCGTCGCCGGGTCACCCACTTGTTCACAAATAGCGACTGATTCACCTAAACGAACTAATTTAGCCAGATAGCCTTCGGCTGCATGATAAGGCACGCCGGCCATAGGAATAGGATTGCCAGCCGATTTACCACGTGCGGTTAGTGTGACATCCAACAGTTGAGCGGCTTTCTTTGCATCATCAAAAAACAGTTCGTAAAAATCCCCCATGCGGTAGAACACCAACTCATTAGGGTGCTCGGTTTTAATTTTCAGATACTGTTGCATCATGGGGGTGTGTTCGGCAGAGCCTGCCTTGGATTTTGCGGTATTCTTTGTCATTAACGTACTGATTTATAAGTAAATAAAGGATGATTTTCTCTGCGCTTGGCTTTTCTGTGCAAAAGATACACAGATTGCATATTGCTATCAGTCCATTCAGTGCAAACGTGGCAGGAGCTATGGCAGGAAGGATAACAAACCTTGGTCTGTGATGGCACTGAGAGTGTTGTGAGTTAAACGTTGGTGGTGAATATAAAATTCCGCATTATTAAGTTGAAATGTATTTAAGTATTCTTTGGTCTTGATAAAGTGCGTCCAAAATTAATTTTGGGGTTAAGCAAATTTCAAGGAGGTTGCCTACTTGCGAAAAGCAAATTCGTCGCTTACCGTAAGCTGATGAAAAATTCGATCGCAACTTCGTCCCTTCATACTCTGTCTGCCGCCGTCGGTGAACTGATGGCGCAGAAAGGCCTCACGTTAACCGCTGCCGAATCTTGCACAGGTGGCGGAATTGCACACTATTTAACCGCCATTCCCGGTAGCTCTCGTTGGTTTGAAGGTAGTGTTGTCGCTTATTCAAATCAAACTAAACAGCGAATATTGGGAGTGAGCAGCCGTTTGATTCAGCGTTGCGGGGCCGTCAGCGAACCCGTCGTATTGGCAATGGCGAGGGGGGCGTTAGCGTTGAATGAAGCCGACTTTTCTATAGCCGTTAGTGGTATTGCTGGCCCCGGTGGGGGTGTGCCAGGTAAGCCTGTTGGCACCGTATGGATTGCTTGGGTAGGAGCTTATAAAGGTGAAGAGTCAAGTCAGTGTTTTCAATTCACAGGTGACCGAGAAGCGGTACGAGATAGCGCCATTGAGCAGGCATTGAAGGGTATGTTAGCAATTGTTTCTCAGCGAGAGGTTGCTACGGTTGAGAAGGGCGACATTATTGAGAAGTCTACTGTGATGAATGCCTGAGGTTATAAAATACTGTATTAAATGACATATGCTGTTTTCTTATACAGTGTTTTGGTTTATCCTATGGGTAATAAAGCTGATGAGCTATTCAAAAAATTTACGAAATTGAAGAAAGAGGTGTGGAATGGATGGGAATAAAGAAAAGGCCCTAGCGGCAGCGCTAAGCCAAATTGAGCGCCAGTTCGGTAAGGGTACCGTCATGCGCATGGGGGATCGTGAGCATGTCACTATTCCCGCGATTTCTACAGGCTCTATTGGCCTGGATGCAGCACTGGGCGTTGGTGGCTTACCTAAAGGGCGTATTGTTGAGATTTATGGGCCTGAATCTTCCGGTAAAACGACATTGACCTTACAGGTGATTGCTGAAGCGCAAAAGCAAGGCGGCACCTGTGCATTTGTGGATGCTGAGCACGCCCTAGACCCCATCTATGCAGAGAAGCTAGGCGTGAATGTCGATGACTTGATTGTGTCTCAGCCAGATACTGGCGAGCAGGCGCTAGAAGTGGCTGATATGTTGGTTCGTTCAGGCGCGATTGATGTTTTGGTGGTGGACTCAGTAGCGGCACTGACTCCGAAAGCCGAAATCGAAGGTGAGATGGGTGATCACCATGTTGGTTTGCAAGCACGCCTGATGTCTCAAGCGTTACGTAAAATCACCGGTAATATTAAAAATGCCAATTGTTTGGCCATTTTTATCAACCAGATTCGCATGAAAATTGGGGTTATGTTTGGTAATCCTGAGACCACCACAGGCGGTAATGCGTTGAAGTTCTATTCTTCTGTACGTTTGGATATTCGCAGAACCGGTTCTGTAAAAGAAGGTGAGGAAGTTGTTGGTAATGAGACTCGCGTGAAGGTGGTGAAAAACAAAGTTGCTCCACCGTTTAAACAAGCTGAATTCCAAATTCTCTATGGTGAAGGCATTAATTTAACCGGAGAGATTATCGACTATGGCGTGAAGCTTGGGTTAATTGATAAGGCAGGGGCTTGGTACAGTTATCAAGGGGATAAAATTGGCCAAGGTAAGGCGAATGTCGTGAAGTTTCTGAGAGATAACCCAGAAATTAAAAATACGATTGAAGCACAAGTGAGAGCGCAATTACTGGGTGAACAACAAACAGCAGGCTCTTCACCTGAATCAGAGCCACAAGAATAATCTTTTGCACTTGCTTGTGTAACGATAGTTGCAGTTGTTTTTTGTCACGTTGGTTATTGTGGATGGTCATTGTGACTGATGCACAAAGTGTTAGAGGATACTAATTTTTAATTAGTATTGCTTTAGATGGTTTTGCAGATGAGATGCTCCGTATGAGTGATGTTTCCACAGAGTTAAATACAGAGCTGAACAATGCAGATGTTATCAAGCAAGTGAAGTCTTGGGCATTTGATGCTTTGTCGCGGAGAGAGCACTCCGTGGCAGAGCTTCGTAGAAAGTTAGTCGGTAAAGTTCAGCAGTCACCTTTCTTTTCCTCTTCTTTTCGCTCATCACCCCAATTCATGCCGAATGATGAATCCAATATTGCCGAAGTGGTTGATAGTGTTCTTATTCATTGTCAGCAACTCGGTTATATCTGCGATGAACGTTTTGCTGAAATGTATGTAAGGGATCGGCAGCAACGGGGTTATGGCCCTCTGAGAATTCGCTTAGATTTGTATCATAAAGGCATTGATGAAGAGCTGGTTTCTGCTTTTGTTGATATTGAGGGCGATCACTGGTTTGAATTAGCGGAAGACTTGTATCAGCGACGTTTTGTTCGTGGTTATGCTATTGATCACAACGAAAATTCAGAGTATTTGCAGGCAGACACAAAAAAATTGGATCAAAAAACTCGTGCAAAGCGGTTGCGTTTTTTTCAAACTCGTGGGTTTTTACCTAAGCATATTTACCCTCTATTAGGGGGATGACGTAATAACCGCGCCTCGATGAGGTTGCATAGGGATCATGTACATCATTCATAGCTAAATGCTATTCATCTACCTGTTTTTATTAATTTTATTTTGCTTGCTAAGCAGACTACTCTTGAACTATAGGGTTTATAGGCCCGCTATGAACCGGGAAACGTTCGCATATAACGAGGAGGCTAGCGTGAGTATGAATAATAATGGTGCCTGTGTACGTGATTACATGATTGTTAATTCCCCAATGATCCGTTGCGGCACGTCCATTGACGAGGTCATTTCCGTCTTCGAGCGTTCTGGAATGGGGGGGGCGCCCGTAGTTAATGATAACAATGCCATTGTCGGTTTCGTATCTGAGCATGACTGCATTAAAAAATTGCTTCATAGCAGCTATTACTGTGATGGGATAATGCATGTGAATGATGTTATGCATAACGAAGTATTGTCAGTAAGCCCAGACATGAGTATTCAAGAATTGGCTGAGCGTATGACAAAGAAACAGCCCAAAATTTATCCGGTTGTGGAAGATGGAAAGCTGCTTGGTGTTATCACACGGGGCCGCGTTATGCAGGCATTGGCAACGACTATTGCCGATTGCGCTCAAACAGGACATGCATGATCTTGTGTCGATTTAAGACGCGTTATTGCCCGGCTTCTTGCTGCTTGGGCGTTTGCCTTAAGTGACTTCGTTTCTGTGCCACTCTTGATTGTTATTGTTATTGTTATTGTTATTGTTATTGTTATTGTTATTGTTATTGTGGGGTTACACGTTAATCATTGGTTTCGAGGATAAGCTGGGTAATGTACCTGTCCACCCAGCTTGTAAACGATAGCTTATCCAAAAAAGCGCAGTGTGCTCCGCCTCTAGTGACTACCAGCCTAACATGTTCTGGCCACCGTACTTTTTTAAGGTCTTGCAATTGGGTAATGGGGTCGTTGTCGCTTGAAATAATATGCGTTGCTCCTTGAATGTGTTTTGCTGCGTTATCCCCGATTCGGTATGCCTCGAAATAGTCTTCTACAGACGCAAAGGGAGTATGTTTAGGGATAAGATAATGATTTAGCTCTGTTAAGCGTCGGAAGCTCTGAGCCTGGTTCAGCTCTAAGTGAGGAAAAAGGGATTGTTTTATCGACAGCGATTTTTTCCATTTTTTAAGAAAATAGCGTTCGTAAATAGGATTTCCTGAATCCAGTGCCATCATCACATTGGCCGGATCTATCGCCGGGCATACGGCAAATATTTTCTCTAGCGGGACGCTCAGGCAATGCTGGCGTGCCGCTACTCTCAGTGCGAAGTTCCCGCCCAATGAAAAGCCAATAAGTACGAACTTCTGGTGTGGATGATGTTGCTGAATTTGCCTCAAAGCACCCACCACTTCATCAATAAGGGTTGAATTAAATGGGGCTGAGTTTAAATGATGAGAATCCCCGTGGTCTCTAAAATTAAGCCTTAATGTATTTACCCCATTTTGATTCAGCAAATGTCCACAAGATACAACATAACTTGAGTCACAACTGCCTTCCCACCCGTGTAGCAAAATTGCGAGAGTACTTGAAGTTGTTGAGGCTACATTTAATTTGGCAGAAAGTTGAACACCTGCATCTGCATCAATAACCATTGGTTTGGCTTGGTTCTGATAGTCTTTCGCGACATTCTTTTGTTGAAGTTTCCGATAAAGGTTGGAAAAAACGTTGTGAAAATGTGGGTTTTTAAAATACCAAGGCTCTTGATAATGTCTGCTTTTATTCATGGCTACGCTAATTTGTTTGTTGCTACTGACATGATTGTTGTGATTGAAATGTGACCGAGTGACGATAAAGGTTTGCAGTGGCCTACCTCAATCCTTTATGGTTTTCTCCTATCCTGTTTTTGGGATGGCGTACCATGCATTGTTTGAGGATGTTGAATGAAAATACAGCGTAAATCGAGCATTTTTTCAACTTTGACGTTGAGGCTTATCGTAATATCCGTTTTTTTTCTGGCATTAACCCGAATGTTGTCACAAGCTAAAATCTTGTTACGGATTACCGAGGTGCGTTTAATCGCAACCGTAATAGCCTTAGGTTTATCGCAATGGGCCGTAAGTTCATCATTTAACTTGCCTGAACTGGTTTTTGATCAGGAGGTGAAGCAAGGAGCCATACTTCGAGGGAAGGTTCCCCAAGGCACCGAATTGGAGGTAGATGACTCTATTGTTGTTCCTGTTGCGGATTCGGGCAATTTTGTTATCGGTTTAGATCGTGATGCTCCATCGGTATTAAAAATTAAAGTGCGCCCACTTGGCGGTCAAGTCTTCACCAAAGAATTCGAGGTAAAAGCGCGTGACTATAAAATTCAAAGAATTGAGGGCGTTCCTGCAAAAACCGTTAACCCAGACCCACATCAAATCGCACGCTCACGAAAAGAAGCAGCATTGGTAAGAAAAGCTAGGGCGGGAGCCTCCTCACGGCAGGATTTTACGGCAGACTTTGAATGGCCTCTATTCGGCCCAATATCAGGAGTATATGGCAGCCAACGGTATTACAATGGTGAGCCACGACGGCCCCATTATGGGGTAGATATTGCTAGGCCGACTGGAACGCCAGTGAAAGCCCCTGCTGCAGGAAAGGTCACTTTAGTGCATCCGGATATGTTTTATTCAGGGGGAACCTTGATTATTGACCATGGGCACGGACTAACGTCTACCTTTTTGCACTTAAGTAAAATTTTGGTAAAAGATGGGCAGGTGGTGCAGCAAGGTGATGAAATTGCAGAAGTGGGTTCGTCTGGAAGAGCAACAGGGCCTCATTTAGATTGGCGTATGAATTGGTTTGATCGGCGAGTGGACCCAACCACGTTGGTAGGCCCAATGCCATCTGAGAAAACGTCAACATATTAAAGAATTTTGCGTAACTTTTAGACGTGTAATGATTCGTCTAATAAATGTTCGTCTAATAAATGAATACAGTGGGTTAGTGCCCCGAAGGAATTACGATGATTGACAAAAAATTACTCAGTATTTTGGTGTGCCCAGTCAGTAAAGCACCCCTAGAGTACGATAAGGAAAATCAAGAATTGGTCTGTTGGGAGAGTGGGCTTGCTTACCCTATACGCGATGATATTCCGGTAATGCTAGAGTCTGAGGCAAGAACTCTGACCGATGAAGAAAAGCAGGTTCATTCATCTGGAAATCCAGGGTAATAAGCGTCGTAAGTCACAATGTCACTTCAGTGCCACAAGCAACATTCACTTTTATCCTTGGAGCCGGTTAGCATGAGCGAAGATACGATCTTCACCAAAATCATCAATGGTGATATTCCAGCAGACAAGTTATACGAAGATGACGATTGCATTTGCATTAAAGATATTTCGCCACAAGCGCCAACTCATGTGTTGTTGATCCCGAAGAAACCCATTCCCCGGTTGGTGGATGCGACTGATGAGGACCATGCTTTATTAGGTAAGTTAATGTTGAAGGTGGGGGATATCGCTCGTCAACTCGGCATAGATGAGGCGTTTCGTGTTGTTGTGAATAATGGGCAAGAGGCGGGGCAAACCGTCTTTCATTTACACCTCCATATTCTGGCTGGTAAGAAATACGAAGAACAAAGTGGTTTGAATATGTAGTGGGAGTGCCCGCGTCATTATCCAAACCCAGATAATTCATTGATCATTGGCCAGTGGCCATACATTTGGAAATCCGAAGTCGTTATGAAAAGCGCAGAAATTCGTCAGGCGTTCTTAAAGTTTTTTGAATCCAAGGGACACACCATTGTTCCTTCAAGTAGTCTGGTGCCTGCAGATGACCCAACATTATTGTTCACCAATGCAGGTATGAACCAGTTCAAAGACGTTTTTCTCGGAGAGGATCAGCGCGATTATTCTCGAGCGGTGAGTTCTCAGCGCTGCGTAAGAGCTGGGGGCAAGCATAATGACTTAGAAAATGTGGGTTATACCGCCCGTCACCATACATTTTTTGAAATGCTGGGTAACTTTAGCTTTGGTGACTACTTCAAAGAACATGCTATCAGCTATGCATGGGAGTTTCTCACTTCAAGCGAGTGGATGAACATTCCTACCGAAAAACTATGGGTAACCGTCTACGCAGAAGATCAGGAAGCGTTTGATATCTGGTCTCAGAAAATCGGTGTGCCTGATGATCGTATAATTCGTATCGGTGATAACAAGGGAGGCCGTTATCAGTCGGACAATTTCTGGGCAATGGGCGATACTGGGCCGTGTGGCCCATGTTCGGAAATTTTTTATGATCATGGTGAAGGTATCTGGGGGGGGCCGCCAGGGTCACCAGAGGAAGATGGCGATCGCTATATCGAAATTTGGAACAACGTTTTCATGCAATATAACCGCAGTGCGGATGGCTCGATGGAGCCTTTACCGGCGCCGAGTGTTGATACGGGCATGGGGTTAGAGCGTATTTCTGCGGTCATGCAAAGTGTTCACAGCAATTATGAGATTGACCTCTTCCAGAACCTGCTGCGTGCGGTAGCGCAAGAAACCAAAACCGAGGATCTTGAAAATACCTCACTGCGAGTGATTGCCGACCATCTTCGTTCCTGTGCTTTTTTGGTGGTTGATGGTGTCGCGCCTTCTAACGAAGGGCGTGGCTATGTACTCCGCCGAATCATGCGACGAGCGATTCGTCATGGACACAAACTGGGTCAAACACAGCCGTTTTTCCATGCTTTAGTAAAAGCGCTGGTGGATGAGATGGGGCAGGCTTACCCTGAACTGCTTTCTGCACAAGAGCATGTTGAGCGTATTTTCTTGCTGGAAGAAGAGCAGTTTGCGAAAACCCTAGATAAAGGTATGGCGGTTTTAGAATCTGAGCTGGTAGGACTTAAAAGCTCAGAGATTCCAGGGCAGTTGGTTTTCACTCTCTATGACACTTATGGTTTCCCCGTTGATTTGACGGCTGATATTGCTCGGGAGCGTCAATTAACCATTGATGAAACTGGGTATGAAGCGTTGATGGAACAGCAGCGTAAGCAATCTCGTGCGGCAGGCAAGTTTGAAGTGGATTACAACGCCTCGGTCAAGGTAGAAGGGAATACTGAGTTTGAAGGTTATTCTCATTTAGTTTCAAGCGGAACCGTTACCGCTTTATTGAATCACAATGGCGATCAGGTAGGCTCGCTATTAGAAGGACAAAAAGGCATTGTTGTTCTCGATAAAACCCCATTTTATGGCGAGTCTGGCGGACAAGTCGGAGATACTGGCTATCTATCTGAGGAAAATGGTTTACGAGTGGAGGTGAGGGATTGCACTAAACAGGGTGCGAATCATTTGCATCACGTTCAGGTGGTATCCGGTGAATTGAGTGTGGGGAGCTTGGTTGCAACAGAGGTGAACGCGTCGGTTCGGGCCTTAACCGCTAAAAACCACTCCGCCACACACTTATTGCATGCTGCATTGAGAAAAATATTGGGTGAACATGTCACACAAAAAGGATCATTGGTGGACTCAGAGCGCTTGCGTTTCGACTTTTCTCATTTTGAAGGTGTGAATCCAGATCAGCTTGAAGAAATTGAGGCGCTCGTGAATGCGCAAATCTGGGCGAACGAGGCCGTCCAGGTTGATGTAACGGATATGGAAACGGCAAAATCTAAAGGTGCTATGGCGCTGTTTGGTGAGAAGTACGGGGATGAAGTACGCGTGTTGTCCATGGGGAAAGATCGTTTTTCTGTAGAGTTGTGTGGCGGCACCCATGTTGAGCGAACCGGTGATATTGGTTTGTTTCGTATTGTGTCGGAGTCTGGCATTGCGGCCGGAGTGCGCAGAATCGAAGCTGTCACAGAAGCGAAAGCGATGGCTCATGTGCGCCTATCTGAGCAGAGCCTAGCTCAAATTTGTGATGTGATTAAAGCAAAACCTGATTCGGTTGTTGAAAAAGTGGCTCAGCTTAGACAGGACTTGAAGGTTTTAGAGAAGGAGCTTTCTCAGGCCAAAGCGAAGTTAGCGCAGGCCGCTAGCAGTGATTTGTTATCTTCAGTGAAAGAGGTAAGGGGAGTAAAGGTGCTTGCTGCTGGCCTGAGTGGTGTCGACGGAAAGTCTCTTGGTGAGATGGCAGATAAGTTGAAAGATAAACTGGGATCTGGTGTTGTTTTTCTAGCTTCTGGGGAGGAGGGCAAGGTAGTGCTTATTGCTGGTGTAACCAAAGACCTAACTCAGACTCTAAAAGCCGGAGATCTTATCAAGCATGTCGCACCTACCGTTGGAGGTAAAGGCGGTGGTCGGCCTGATATGGCCAGAGGCGGAGGTACAGACTTAAGTGCAATTGATGCCGCTGTCTCTCAAGTTTATGCTTGGGTGGAAGCGCAAAGCATTTAATGTTCTAATAAATTACAATTTATATAACTATAATCATTTTTATAGCGCTTCGGCTGGTTACCTTTCACTCCAAATTGGTGTTAAATTAGCGCCCCCGGAAAATAACGGGGGCACGCGCTAATGTTATGCGCGAGCGACGTGTGTAGAGATCGACAAATGAGTTTATACGTACAAAAATTCGGCGGTACGTCTGTCGGTACTGTCGAGAGAATACAAGTCGTGGCAGATAAAGTCGCAAAGTTCCGCAATGATGGCCATGATATGGTTATTGTGGTCTCTGCGATGAGTGGCGAAACCAATCGACTTATTGGCTTGGCCAATAGCATGCAGGAAACACCTGACCCAAGAGAGCTTGATGTTCTGGTGTCTACCGGTGAACAGGTAACCATCGCATTACTTTGTATGGCTTTAAAAGAGAGAGGCGTGGACGCTCGTTCATATACGGGTGGACAGGTAAGCATCTTAACCGATAACTCTCATAACAAGGCTCGTATTCAAGAAATCGGAGTTGAGAATATCCGTTCCGATTTGGATGCAGGCCGAGTTGTTGTCGTTGCTGGCTTTCAGGGCGTTGATGATCAAGGCAACATTACCACGTTAGGCCGTGGTGGATCCGATACCACTGGAGTGGCGTTAGCAGCTGCACTTAAAGCCGATGAATGTCAGATTTACACTGATGTTGATGGTGTCTATACCACCGATCCCAGAGTGGTAGATAGTGCCCGTCGCTTAGAAAAAGTGACTTTTGAAGAGATGCTTGAAATGGCGAGTCAGGGTTCTAAAGTACTCCAGATTCGTTCCGTAGAATTTGCAGGCAAATACAATGTTCCATTACGTGTGTTATCCAGCTTTGTGGATGGCCCTGGCACACTGATTACTTTAGATGAGGAAGGA
This sequence comes from Marinibactrum halimedae, assembly GCF_021234875.1. Lineage (GTDB taxonomy): Bacteria > Pseudomonadota > Gammaproteobacteria > Pseudomonadales > Cellvibrionaceae > Marinibactrum > Marinibactrum halimedae. The sequence goes on from NZ_JAJQVM010000008.1 coordinate 39,128, forward strand.
AACGCCATGGAGCAACCAGTCGTATCCGGTATTGCTTTCAATCGTGATGAAGCCAAAGTAACCGTTGTGGGTGTACCGGATACCCCCGGAGCGGCAGCACGAGTGCTTTCTCCCATCGGTGGTGCCAATATTGAAGTGGATGTTATCGTCCAAAACATTTCGGAAGATAACACAACCGACATTACTTTCACGGTGCATCGAAATGATGTTACTAAAACACAGGCTGTTTTGCAGCCGGTATGTGAAGAGCTGGGCGTTCGCGAGCTTAAGACTGATGATAAGGTCGCTAAAATCTCAGTTGTCGGTGTGGGGATGCGTTCACATGCAGGTGTTGCCTCTACAATGTTTGAGACACTTGCGAATGAAAATATCAATATTCAGATGATCACAACATCAGAAATTAAGATTGCGGTGATTATCGATGAGCGTTACTTAGAACTCGCCGTGCGTGCACTTCACTCCGCTTTTGAGTTAAGCGACGCATAATACGGTACTAATAGCGCGTGTATTAGCTAGGTAATATCAGCTAACGGCAAACTTGAGTAACATTGAATTTGGTAACATTGTTGCGATGGTTTGAAGGAAATTTGCCAAGTGTTTTTTCTTGGCTCAGGCCTTTATAGGCGATTAAACGACACCGAATAGGTGAATCAGCGCAGACCATATTTGGTTGCGAATTGATATAACTGACAGCCATCACTGTATAATCAGGATGAGTAAGGAGATTTTCTAATGTTAATTTTGACTCGTCGCATCGGCGAAACTTTAATGGTCGGTGATGACGTTACCGTTACCGTATTGGGTGTAAAAGGTAACCAAGTTCGTATTGGGGTCAACGCGCCTAAAGAGATTGCTGTTCATCGTGAAGAGATTTATCAGCGTATTCAGCGGGAAAAAGAGCAAGAGCACAATAGCTAATCCTTATCTCTGTTTGCCCAAGCAAGAGCGTATTTTAAGTTCAGTGCTTTATTGTTTCAGTGTTAAGCGCTGTGTTTATTCATCGAGCTTTTTAAAAGTCGGTATGAATTTAAGGAAGTCTCTACCTCTTGTTTGGTGTGCCTGATCACCTTTTTCATTAGAGTTTGTTTTTAACCGTACGAAGCTTTGTTTTCTAATTCCTTCGGTGAAAATCCTGTTGTTTAAATGAAAATTGCACGATTTTATCGGGTCAGGCCGGTTTCTCTGTTATGACTAAATAAGCCTAGAGAAAATAGTGAACTTAAGTCTTTGAATTTCAAATGGTTGTGGTATTATGCCCGCCACGTTACGGAGAGGTGGCCGAGTGGCCGAAGGCGCTCCCCTGCTAAGGGAGTATACCCTAACCCGGTATCGAGGGTTCGAATCCCTCCCTCTCCGCCATTCCTGCTCATATGTGTTTTCGCATATAAAAAATATCGCTTGCTCCTTAGTGGTTAATTCTCCTTATTTCTATATCTACTCCTATCTTTTTACTGATACGCTATTTACGCCTTTTAGTTGGAAAGTTTGATTTCTATAATCCCCAGAATGTATGTTTTTATAGTAAACATCGTTAGTAAGCGTAATTGTAGGGATTATAAAAAGGAATGGGGTTGTAAGTTTCTTAAAGCTAGCGAAGATTATTAGTAAAGCGGAGCTATTAGTAAAAAAAGCGGGAAGAACCCGCCAAGTCCACTAGGGTTGAGGGCTTCCCCTCAGAAAAGCAAACCGATACAAAACTCAAAGTCGGTAATGTCATCCTAATCTTGATGCAGTGAATCGAAGCTGAATCATTTTTTGAGGGTGTATGACTTGTTAGTGAACGAGTACTCTTTCTTCATATAGTTCCGAATATTCTATGGCGGTTTTTGCATCGGTACGAAGGCCGACATTTATTTGGTGGTTAGTGGAGAGATTTTCCAGTTGTAGGATAAGCTCTTCTTCTAGAGCCGTTGCTTCTGTTGGGTAGCCAAGTAGGGACAGGGTCTGTTGAAGTTTTCGACATGCAATGACGAGCATATCTATACAGCTGTATTTATTCCATCGCAAGACTTGTGATTTTAGCATGAGGCTGGCGACTTCACTGGCCCCGCCAAGGCATTGATGTGCCTTATAATAATTCCCTTGTTTAAGGTTGTGCTCTCCTGAGTCAATGAGTTTTTGCCAGTAAAGTCCTGCTTTCACTGGATTCGATTGAATTGCCTGGGTGTGACGTGAGCAGAGGAACTTCATTGTTGCACCTAATCTAAATGATAATTAATATCATTTAGATTAGGTGCAACGGAATTCTAAGTCAATTCTTTTCGTTTTTTTGTCAATGAGTTCAACAATAGAAGGAACTTAAGGATAGGTGGTGGATGCGTGAGAAAAATAAGGTCTTGGCTAAGGTAAGTGGTTGAAATAAAAGTATCATTAGCGGTTGACCTGATCGTCCCATATCCCTAATATACGCGCCTGTTGGTTGCGGCCCGTATGGGTTGAAATCAATGTGAAGCGCACTCGTAGCTCAGCTGGATAGAGTACTCGGCTACGAACCGAGCGGTCGAAGGTTCGAATCCTTCCGAGTGCGCCATTATTTCAAATGTATGTTGAAGTTGAGATTAACATACTGTAGCTATTAAAGCTTAAAAATACCGAATTTCGCACTCGTAGCTCAGCTGGATAGAGTACTCGGCTACGAACCGAGCGGTCGAAGGTTCGAATCCTTCCGAGTGCGCCATATTAAAAGCCCCAAAGTAATGCTTTGGGGCTTTTTCGTTTCTGAATTACCTTTCCTCAGACTTTACCTACCTGTTGTTATTGAGTGTCATACTATAAGGCGAATGAATACGGGCTATGTGGCTGCTCCCTTTGTGCCTATTTGTATTCATTCAGTGAGCGGTGCGTATCAATTTGTGGTGTGTATCAATTTGAAGTGTAATAGGTGAAAGTTGTAATAAATGAAAGAGGTTGGCAAATATGCTCACGATTTATGGTTTTCCATTTTTGACCTTTAATGTATTGAAAGTCATGCTTACAGCGGAATACAGTGGTGTGATTTATCGGTATGAAAAACTCAATCCAGCTAAGAAAGAGCATAAAAGTCCCGAAAACCTCTCTCGAAGTTTGATTGGTTTGGTGCCCACTATTGAGACGGAAGAGGGGCATCTTGGCGAATCAGGCGCCATTTGTCGTTATCTTGCTAAGCGTTACCAGCCTGCTTTGTATGGTGAGTCATTAATTGATCAGGGAAAAGTGGATCAGTGGGTGGATGTTTTTGCTCAAGAATTTGGGCGCCATATTACTACCTTCTTTTATCAGGAGGTGGTTCGCTCAAAAATGATGGGGCAACCCGTAGATGCTCCCGCCATTGAGGCAGCACAAAAGAGGCTTTCTTGGCAATTGCCGATCATTGATGAGGGCTTACGAAACCATGGGCATTTGGTTGGTCAGCAGTTGACGATTGCAGATTTGGTTGCATTTGCGTATCTCTCTATCTCTGAATCCACGTCGTTTGGATTCTCAAATTTTGAGCACATAAACCGCTTTTACGGTGACATAAAAGGTGGTGAGGCTTTTCAAAAAGTGCAGTCTCAGTTTGAGCAATGAGAGGTGCTTCAAGTAAAAGAGAGTAGCTTAAATGAAGGGTGAAATATCCTATACAGAAGTATTCCACAGAGAAGAGCCTCAAAAGTGATGATCAGAAGAGGGCAGTATGAACGTTGAGCAATCTATTCAGAAAAAAATAATAGAGTCGGTTTCACCGGATTACCTTGAGGTGATTAATGAGAGTCATAATCACAATGTGCCTGAGAACTCAGAGACACATTTTAAGGTTGTTGCGGTGACAGAGCAGTTTGAAGGTCTGGCAAGGGTGCGTCGGCATCAGCTACTTTACCAAATATTATCAGAGGAGTTACAGGGAGGCGTTCATGCATTGTCATTGCACTTGTTTACTCCACTGGAGTGGCAAGAGCGTCAGAAGCAAACTGCGACTTCGCCCCTTTGTATGGGTGGGTCGTAATGTATGGGAAGATCATAATCGAGAAAGGCAAAGCAAAAGGTTAAGTACTTCGATTGTTGCTTAGTTGATTGCCGTTCATTTGATTGTGATCAGTGTGCATTTTAGGTTTCAAACGCTATAATCTCGCCGATTTTTTAGGCCTTTGCTCCGCTTACGACGGAGTTTTTGAATAGTAGAAAGGAAATATTATGAGTTTGGTGATTGCGGCGTTGTATAAATTTGTTAGCCTCCCTGATTTTGAATCTCTTCGTGAGCCGCTGTTAGCGGTGTGTAACGACAATGGTGTTAAAGGTACTTTATTATTGGCCAAAGAGGGCATCAACGGTACGGTTGCTGGCTCTCGTGAAGGCATTGATAACCTGCTTTCCTATTTAAAATCAGACCCTCGCTTGAAGGATTTGGTACACAAAGAATCGGAAGATGACGGTACGCCTTTCTATCGGATGAAAGTTAAGCTGAAGAAAGAGATCGTGACAATGGGGGTTGATGGCATAGACCCAAATAAAATAGTAGGCACTTATGTTAAGCCGCAGGACTGGAATGCCTTGATCTCTGACCCTGATGTCGTGGTAGTTGATACACGTAACGACTATGAATTTGAGATAGGTACCTTTAAGAATGCACAGAATCCTGAAACGACAACATTCCGAGAGTTTCCTGATTATGTGAAAGAGAATCTTGACCCTAAAGAAAATAAGAAAGTGGCTATGTTTTGCACCGGAGGAATTCGGTGTGAAAAATCAACAGCTTATCTAAAGGAGCAGGGGTTTGATGAGGTTTATCATCTTGAAGGTGGGATTCTAAAGTACTTAGAAGAAGTCAGTCCCGAAGACAGTTTATGGGAAGGGGAGTGTTTTGTTTTTGATAATCGGGTTTCAGTCAATCATCATCTAGAAAAAGGCTCCTACGATCAGTGTCATGGGTGTCGACACCCCATTACAGAAGAGGATAAGCAGTCTGATCAATACATAGTCGGAGTGTCTTGTCCTAAGTGTTTTGATAAACTTACAGCAGAACAGCGACTACGATTTTCGGAACGGCAAAAACAAATTGAGCTAGCGAAGCGTCGAAATCGTGCCCATATCGGTGCGCCACCACCGGCCCGACAAACCCGCAAAAAAGTGCATCAGGCTAGCTGATTTGCAGTGATGACCAAGAGTCTTTGAGGCTCCAATCAAAAGTAGTGCATAGATTTAAAAGGAATCCAGTTCAATTTATTTGATTTTTGACTGGGTTCCGTTTAATAGCACGTAAAATGACCTATCTGAATACCTACAGCTACGTGCCTATGGTACAGTGCCTACTCAATACGGGTTTCCTATTTCTGATGGATATAAATGCCAGTGCAATAGCCACTCGCTCTTTGTATGGCAGCATATTGAATACCCAACACTCAATTTTATCGGTACTGATTTAAGGAATTGATTGATAAATGACACATACCGAATGGCAAGTTGATATTGAACGCTTGCAAGCAACACACGATAGTGGTTTTACAGTCACTATTGAGGGTTCCTTACGAAGCCCCTCTACGGTTCATCCAGGTTCATTTCCCGAAGGCTTATCCGCTTTGGAGCAGGTTAAATTGTTAAGAGAGGGGATGGATGCCTTGAGTAAAGCGGCAGGCAATAGACCCCGCGACACTCACTTTACAGCTCGAAGTGGGAGTGCCAGGAGTGGTTTTTCCACTCGAAGTGAAACGCGACAGCCAACGGTGGTAAAAAAACCTTCTTCTATTGTGCTTAGTGACAGGAAGAAAAAGCCTCTTTTGTCATTGAAGAAAAAACCTGCACCTGAAAATGCTTAAGGGTGCAGGAGTTTCTTAGTGGATTTGGTTTTAAATCGGCTTAAGTTGGTATCTGAATATAGGTTTTGGGTTGTTGTCAATTTAATACGGGCTTTTTAATTGGCCACGTATTGCCCCTTAAGTTGCAGCACACTTTTGTGATCGTCCACAACTTTAATTAGGTGATCAAATTTTTCTCCGGCAATAAGAAGGCTATCTGACCCAAGCTCGGTGGAATAGGTGACGCCATCGAGAATGGCCTGAAGTTCTTTGGTAACAGAGTCCATTGCTTTAAAGATGCTGTCGGTGGTTTTGTTGTCTGAGAATAAGCGTCCACGCTCGGTTTTACGAGTGTAATCATCACACTCCGCCAGCCACTCTCTGCGTTGGCTGATAAACTTCCTCATATTGTTGATACCACCCGTGTACTTTGGGTCCATGTCTTTTTCGCGGTAGTTTGTGATACTGCGGTTATCTGATTCTAAGAAGGTATCTCTTGTTGTTTCGCAAAATTTGAACGTGAGGTAAGAGGGAAATTTGACCCCATGCTCGCGCTCTGCTTTAGACTTGATACATGCCTCGTCACATGCGCGTGCTAGTTTAGCGAGGTCATTGCTGAACGCTGTTTGGCTGATGAATGCACTGATCAAGAGTAAAAATGTGGCTACTTTTGTTCGTGTTTTCATGGGTAGTCCACCTGTTCGGTTGTTTAATGAAAAAAGGGTTTGTTCCAAATTGGGTAATACAGCAGTGCCCCTTATCCTTCTCAGTTCTAAATATATGTGTGAACTATGTCAAGAATAATTTTTCCTACAATGTAAAGATTTCCAAAGAGGGCTTCTTATATTCCGTAAAAGAATTTTAAATTCCTTTATGTTGTAAATTTTAATTTTTTATAGCGTTTTCATGCGAAAGTCTTGGTCAAAAAAAGAACTTTTTATTGCAGGGTGTAAGAGTTAAGAGTGATGAGCGTGTGATGTGATTGCGACTGTGGAATCACTGTAATTTGCTTTGGTGGTATTTATTTTGTGGTATTTAAGTAGAACGATTCGTGTTTAAGTTAGTTTTAGCGAGGGGCTGTGACCCCCTTCGCTCAGGGGCGTTAGATTGCCTCTTGTTTTATGCCGCCAAACTCTTCCAGTATATCGCTAAGCAGCTCTCTGATGGTGTTAGACATAATTGCTAGATCCGTATCGAACTGGACGATGGGGTCTCCATCACTGGCATTAGAAGATTCTTCTATCAGCTCTTCCCCAAACTTCATCCTTTTAAGGCTCAAATCGGCGTAAGCTACGAATGACACCTTATCTCTCCATGTCAGAGCGAGTTTAGAAACTTCTTTGCCGTTGTCGATGTGTGACTGAATTTCTTCGCTCAAAAGATCCTGGTTCTTACATTGCACCAAGCTACCTTCTTCGGTGCGGGTTTTCATCTCACACTCTGTGCCAAGTAATAGATAGCTGGGTATTTCAGCAGAAGATAGCCATTGGGTCATAATGATGGCTGGAGTATCCGTAGTTTGGCATGGGATGGCTGGAAAGCTGCCAATACTTTTTCTTAAATAGCTGACAAGTTCTTCTGCTTTATTGGCACTGGAAGAGTCAATTACAATCCACTGTTGCTGTAAGTCAATGTAGGCGTAGGTATCGTTGGTACGGCAAAGGGCATTGGGTAGGTTTTCCTGGATGACGTCTTCTTTGATGGCGTCTTTTTCTTTTCGATAGACTTTACGGTCTTCTTTTTGCTCGATCAGATCGACTTTCTCGTTAACGAGCTCTTTAATCGCGCTGGCCGGAAGAACCTTTTCTTGTTTTCGTGTGCACAGCAGAATACAGCCGCTGGAGGCGTGCAGCAGTCGATCACTGTGTTTGCCAAGGGGGGATATCCAGCCGTAACGAACTAAATCGTGGCGTCCGCATGGGGTAAATTTATTCTCCTCAAGGGACTTTTCGAGTTCTTCTTCTGTAAGTTGAAAGGGGGAGGCGAGTCGATAAAACTGTATATTTTTAAACCACATGTGACGCGTAATACCCGAGAACAAAAAAGTGGACGGTTTCTCTAGCGGATTGGTTTCAATCAGTTAGAGAAGAAATCAGTGATGCTGATGGTGAGGGTTGGATTATGCGTAATGACGGGAATACACACAACCCGATAGGCCTATGAAAGTGCACGGGAGATAAGTGATTGCAGTGGAGGAGAGAGGGTAGGGGCGAGAGTGAGTGCATGCTCATGACCGGTTGGCGACATTTTATTCCAGGTCTTTCTAAGTATGTCGATCACTTTCTCGTCGGTGTGCTTCTGGGCAAAAGGTTCAAAATAATGTTCCAAAAAAACGAGGCAGATTACATCCTCTAAGGCTTGTGCGTCTTCGTCTTTCTTGAGTCGCTTCTTCAGTAGTAAATCTTTTACACGAGTTTGATCACTCTCTGGATATTGATGAGCCGCCATCACCTTAGCAACCTGCTCACCATGAAATTGTGCCAGTTTTAACCGCCATTGTTTATACCCTGCTTTGGTCATTGGGTAATCACTACGAGGTGATTTCCAGCGCATGATGTGCTGTCCGTGTGCGGCGATTTGTAAAAGCTCATTTGCATCCGGTTGAAATAAGTTGAGGCGAGTGCTCATTCGTTGGCTATAGAGCCATTCCTTTGGCACCATTGTAACTCCGTCGTATTCAGAATTAGGATCTTGTGTGTTTAATTCATCAATGCGATGTTTTACGGATTCCAGTGCCGACATGCTCATCTTTGTTCTCATAGAATAATTGGATATCACTAATAGTATATCAATAATAGTATCTCGACTTTCTATGGGATTGTAGGGGGCTTTAGTGTTTATGTCTGCGTTATGGTTGTCTCATAGCCCCGTTTCCTTGATTGTTATTTCTCCATTGTGAAGGCCGTTGAGTGAGTGCTTGATTGCTCAGCCACATTGATGGAATAACCCGTTTTTCATATTTTTATGGGCTGATATGCCATCATAGAATCAAAGAATCTATTGATGCCTGTCATGAACTATGTGCTTTTTACTGTGAGATGAGTAGATTATTTTAATATGTTGATCTAAATCGGGTATCAATACCTTGGTTAAGTGAATTTTAATATGAATACGTATGCAAATAGTTTTTTCTTCTTCTAGACCCGTTTATGCTTTGTCCACAATAAAAATAAAATTATCTGATGCGCTTTATTCAGGCGTATGTCAATCATAATCCACTCTGAGTTGTGGCTTGGTAAATTACTTAGTAACGCTAATTATTTTTAATTCATTGTTTTAAATTAGTAGAAAATGATTTTGAAAATGAATGGCGTTGGCTTATGTTTTAGTGTTTCTCACCAAGAAATAACCCTAAATACTATCCAATAAAAAAATAAGGGTATGACGCTATGAAGAAAAGAACGGTGTTGTCAGTATTCGCGGCCGTCGCATTGTCGATAAGCCAAGCGAGTAATGCACAAAGCAGGACGGCTTTTGTCCATTTGTTTGAATGGAAATGGGATGATGTGGCCGCAGAATGTGAGCAGCATTTAGGTCCTAAAGGGTTTGCGGCAGTTCAAGTCTCTCCACCTCAAAAATCCATTAGTGGCGGTCAGTGGTGGACACGTTACCAGCCCGTGAGTTACGCCATTGAAGGAAGAAGTGGCAATGAATCTCAATTTAGATCTATGGTGCAGCGTTGCGCGGCAGTGGGTGTTGATATCTATGTCGATGCCGTTATTAATCATATGGCGGCATGGGATCGTTATTTTCCAGAAGTGCCTTATGGCCCTAATGATTTTAATAATTGTACGGATGACATCAATTATGGTGATCGTTGGTCAATTCAAAATTGTGATTTAGTTGGATTAAATGATTTGAATACCGCTTCTGGTTATGTCCAAGATAAAATCGCCGGTTATATGAATCATTTGATTGATTTAGGGGTCAAGGGTTTTCGTATTGATGCAGCAAAGCATATACCTTCCGGCGATATTTCTGCCATTTTATCGCGATTAAGAAAAGACGTTGTCATTTTTCAGGAAGTGATTGGTGCACCTGGTGAGCCTGTTCAACCACAAGAATACTTGGGTAATGGTTTGGTAACCGAATTTAATTTTGAGCGAACCATAGGCGATGCTTTTAAAGGGCGTCAGCCAATAAAAAATCTTCGAAATATCACCAATTGGGGCTGGCTAAATAGCAGTAGTGCGGTGGTGTTTGTGTCTAATCATGATGATCAACGCCATAACGCAGATCGAACCCTCACTTATAAAGATGTGGGAGATTTATATTATATCGGTGAGATCTTTATGTTGGCTTACCCATATGGTTACCCTAAAGTGATGTCGAGTTATTATTTTAACGACTTTGATCAAGGCCCTCCCTCTTCAGGACCGCATACGGGGGATGCCTGTAATCAAGGTTGGGTTTGTGAGCACCGTTGGCGCGGTATTGCTAACATGGTGGGGTTTCGGAACGCGACTGTGGATCGTTGGGAAATAACGGACTGGTGGGATAATGGTAATAATCAGATTGCTTTCGGTCGTGGTGGTCTTGGGTTTGTGGCAATTAACCGTGAAGATTACAACAACTTAAACCAGACGCTGCAAACGGGTATGCCTGCGGGTGAGTATTGCGACATTATCAATGGGGAATACGTGAATGGTAATTGTGATGGCCCTATTATTCGGGTGAATGGCGATGGTACGGCATATTTTAATGTAGACACGATCAGTGCTTCTGCTATTCACGTAAATGCCAAAATTGGTGGTGGATGTTCAGGTGATTGTCCTCCACCCCCTCCTGTAACGAAGACTTGGGAGAACGCCTACCTAAGAGCCACGTCTAATTCCTGGGGTACAACGCCCATGACATTTGATGAGGGTGAGTGGACAGTGACTACTACATTTGGTTCTGGTGATGGAAATGGTGGCCCTCGCTTTAAAATTAGTCGTTTTGAAGATTGGTCAGAAGCGTATCCAGCAGAAGACTATCCCATTACAGACGGTGCCGGTACTTACACGATTACCTTTAATGACCAAACAAAAAATATCTCTGTTAGAAAAGGGGGAGTAACTCCGCCGCCGCCTTCTTCTGGTACTGTAGATGTCAACTTTTCTTGTGCGAATGGACAAACGACTCCGGGTCAATCCGTTTATGTCATTGGTGATATAACTGAATTGGGGAATTGGTCATTAGGACAGGCCGTTAAGTTAGAGCCAATGAGTTATCCCACATGGACAGGAACAGTGGCTTTACCGCAAAATGCGTCGGTAGAGTGGAAATGCCTCAAGCGTAGTGAAACCAATCCTAATGATCGAGTTGAATGGCAGTCGGGTAGTAATAATTCTTTAAGTACGGGCAGCTCATCTCAAACCAGTGCTAATGCGAGTTTTTAATTAATCGCTGCCTAATTAACATCATCCACCTAGTATTACTAGGTGGATGAAATTTTAATTTTTTGTACAGAGTTGCCATTGACGACAAGAATACTTCGAATACTTGGGTTCAAAAAGTGGTTTCTTTTCTAATTTTTTTTTCATTTTTTTCTCAAAACGTTTAACTTTTTCACGATAATTTTTTAATAGTAAGGTTTTGGTTTTGTGGTCAAGAAAACTGTGCTGTAATGAATTTTCTCCCAGTGTGATTAATTCTTCCCAGGACAAATTAAACTCAGTAACGGCGGTAAAATATTCATCGGTCATATTGGAATCCCACATGCCTCTATCATCGGTTGTTAATGCTACCGGGATGCCTGTGCGTAAATATTCTGGGAAGGGGTGTTCACTATAATCGTTAATATATTCTAGTAATAAGTTACTGACTAAATTGATTTCAATGAGATAGCGACCAGATTGCATCAGTAGGAGCGTGTCTGGGTCGCCCAATAAATTGACACCATGACCAATTCGTTTGGCACCAAGTAATAAAGATTCTCGAATGTGCTGGTTTGGCTCGTCAACTTCACCTGCGTGCAGAGACAATGGTATGGTCGGTGTTGTTTTACGTAACTCTCTGAGTGTGTTTAAAAAACGCAAAGGGTGGCCTTTATCGTTATCTTCCCGACCAACTAAATTAACGCCTACGTAAATATCTCGGTTTTTATCGACAAATTGATAGGCGTCTTTCAGGTCTTCATTGGCGCTCTTGGCAAATCGTAAAATGGCATATTGTAGCCTTGCTGTTACGCCGGATGATTTTGCGTCTTTTTCTTGTAGGCGATGCCTAAAAATATCCGCCACAATGTTCGGTTGGATTGGGTTGCCACCGGGATCCATATAGCCTTTGGGGCCCATTTGAGTTTCCAGGTACATTACACCCTCTTCGCCAAAGGCTTGCATGTTTTTCACGAGCAGTTCCGACATGATAAAGGGGTTGCCTGTTAAATCCCCAAGTCGTTGCCAGTGTCTCTGAAAAAACTCTTCACGCCCTTCATAGGGTTTATCTAATCGAATGCTATTGAGCCAACCGTTTTTTTCCTCTTCGGACAACCTGGTGAGGGGTTGATACTCTGACTTACTGCATTGTGATAACTGTTCATACGTAGAGCGCTGTATGGTGTGAAACATCATTAAATAAGGCGTGCCCCCAAATTCATTTCCTCCATATGGTTGGCAGTGTTTCACTTGAGTTTTGGTGTAATACTGGTATCCACTGTTAATGGATGAGTCAGTTGCAAGCTCAAACCACCACTCAGGAAGCCCGGAACCGCTCATATGGTTGTGAATGTCGCCGCCTTTGGGTAGTGCTTGTAAGAACGCATACATTTCCTCAGTCGTTGCGCTGGTTTTGAAGGATTCGAACCAATGCACATTGGAAGCGGTCTTCGTGGGGGAGTTGTTGGTGACCGAACTATAGGCGACCGAACTATTGGTGGCTAAAGCGCAGGCAGTAACCAGAAAGAGCATCATCTCCCCCAAGCGAGGTATTGCGAGGAATCGTTTCTTTTGGTAAAGCGCTGTTTTTGGAGCCAGTGTTATTTCTGTCATTGTGTCATCGCTGTTTTTAAAAAAGTGTTTAACCACAAAAAGGATACCATGATTCGGGTTGATGCGGATTTGGCACAGCATATGCAGTAGTTTTGATGCTTTTCATTATTGGAAAAGCATTCTCTCATGAAGCTTGCTCTTGCGGGGCTACGCACTGGCCCCCCTTTTTTCTTTTCTCCTCGTGTTTATTCACCTGTTTTTTGACTTATCCCATATTTTTTATTTACCCCATACATTATTCATCCCATATAGAGTGATTTATACAAATCAATATCTGCTTGATAGTGGTCTCAAGGGCTTTATTTATCGAGTGTATAGGCCTTATTGAGCGTTATGGACAGCACTTTATGGCTTTCTTATTACCATTTTCCTTTATCTGCTTTAAGTCCTCTTATTTGTTATCAAAACGCAGGTTATTAATTGTAATTTTTCATACTCTTTTAAGAGTGGGGTATTGAGTGGAGCTGGGCCCACCCATTCTCCACCGGTTATTCATATGATGACGCTGAATTGGGTGCTCTTGTTGCACGAAAGAATCTTTTTGCACCAAGTTGGGTCGATTAAAAGCAAGCTGTTGGTAGGAAAAGATTCGCACTGACTCGGTGCGTTATGCACTAAACTGAATATGAAACTGTAATAGTTTGCATTTAAATAAGAGGGGGTCGGCATGGTTTCTGCTTTGATCTCAATACGCTAGCGGAATTTTTGATAGATGGCCTTAGTAAGTAGCCAGTAAGAAAGTAGGGGTAAACCGTAGTCTGATTAAGGCAAAATGGATTTCTGGGCCTCATAAATGACTCACATTTAGATCGCTTTTGATAATAAAAAAAAGGTATTTGGATAGTGAAATACGAACAGGTTATTGAACACTTTATTCAAAGGGAGCTATTGCCCTCAAGTTATTTGGACGCTGCAATACGCTGGTTTTTTCCGTTGGCTGAGGTACTAAAGCAGAAGCATGGGCAGTTCAAAAAGCCAATTGTGTGTGGCATTAATGGATGCCAAGGCTCCGGTAAAAGTACGGTAGCAGGGCTCTTGGTTGAATTGCTTAGAGGTTGCTTTGAGTGTAAAAGCGTAGCTATATCCATTGATGATTTTTATCTTACGGCCAGTGAAAGAGCGCAGCTTGGGAAAGACGTTCACCCGTTGCTTCAAACACGAGGTGTACCTGGTACCCATGATATGGAATTGGCAACACAGACACTCAATCAGCTGATGCGCAATGCGGGTCAAATTATGGTGCCACGTTTTGATAAAGCCATTGATGATCGTTTTCCGAACAGTGAATGGACGCCAACGGAAACGCCCATTGATATCCTCATCATTGAGGGGTGGTGTCTAGGTGCAATTCCGCAGGATGAGGGTGCGTTGATCAAACCAATCAATGAGCTTGAAGAAAAAGAAGATCCGGATGGGCAGTATCGTCGTTATGTGAATGCCCGCTTGGGTGCAGAATATGCCATGTTTTTTGGGCAAGTTGACTATTGGGTGATGTTACAAGCGCCCTCTTTTGATTGTGTGTATCAATGGCGATTGCAACAAGAAGATAAATTACGTCGCCGAGCAGGCGATACTTCAGGGAAAAAGATAATGAGTGCTGAAGAGCTCAAGCGTTTCATTCAGTTTTATCAACGTATTACGGAGCATACATTACTCACTTTACCTTCAAGGGCAGACTGGGTTTACGAGTTAGGTGAAGATCGCACTGTTCACGGTATCATGACTCGCTGAACTAAATGCTTTTTGTTGAGAGTTTTTTTGTTAAAGATCGTTCGTAAAAATACAGATTAAGGCTCGTTCGCTAAAAGCTAAGCCTAATGATTATCGCTTTATGACGAGTGGCTAAATAAATAAAATACAGTTTTGGTTTTCCATTACTGAATAACTAGGGTAACTCATGAATTCGGTTATTATTTTTACCGATATGGATGGTACTTTACTGGATCATCATAACTATTCCTTTAAACCTGCTGTCAATGTTCTTCAAAGGCTCGATACACTCGGTATACCGGTGATACCGACCACCAGTAAAACCTTCGCCGAATTGAAGGTACTAAGAGAAAGTCTTAATAATCATCACCCTTTTATTGTTGAAAATGGAGCAGCAGTATGCATCCCTTCCGATTATGTGAAAACTCTGTGTAATACCACGAGCCACGTACCAGATTATCAAGCCTTAGGCATGTATGAATATGAAGGCTTTTGGGTGAAGCCATTTGCGAAGCCCAGAAAACACTGGCAGGGCTTAATTGGCTATGTGAAAGATAAATTTCCTGATTGTTTCATTACTTATCAAGAGGCGGGTATTGACGGAATTATGGCAATGACTGGACTCTCCAGAGCGGAAGCAGAACAGTCCTCTAAACGGTTATTTGGTGAGCCCATTAAATGGGTTGGTAGTGCCAAAGCACAGGAAACGTTTATCGAGAGTATGGAATCGTTAGGAGCTCATGTGCTTAAAGGAGGGCGTTTTCTGCATGTGTCTGATTATTGTGATAAAGGTAAGGCGCTATTGTGGTTGAAAACGTTCTACCACAGTGTGTGGCAAAAACAAGAAGGGGCACTCACGACAATTGGATTGGGAGACAGCCACAATGATATTGCAATGTTAGAGGCGGTAGAGAAAGCCATTATTGTTCGCTCTCCAATCCATGAGCCGCCGTCGGTTAATGGTAATCCGACAACAACTGCGGAGTTTGGCCCCAGTGGGTGGGCCCAGGCAATAGGGGAATACTTGGATGAGAATGGTTATGTATAAACACTTAAAACATTGTTTATCCAGAATGCAATTTATCCCCTCAGAAGGGTTGATTGAAAAACCATTTGTATGAATTTTAGATTGTTTTGTCAGCTTATGATGAAGCAATACAAGAGACATGCCCTCGGGTTGAGTGGCATTGCTCATGAACACAGTTAATTATTATTAGGACAATTACATGGGTGATTTTCATCAAAACGGTATTATTACCACGTTACATAATTTATCGGATCGTCCTTTAGAGGAAATGGAAGCTGAACTCGTCCGATTTCAAAAAACTCGCCCCATGTCTCTCATTTTGCCCAGCCTGTTTTCTGAGCTAGAAGGCGAGGCAATGCCCAATATTATTTCTCATTTGACGCAAGTTCCTTATCTTTCGGAGATTGTCGTCGGCTTAGATCGAGCGGATGAATCCCAGTATCGTTTTGCATTGGAGTTCTTTTCTCAGTTACCCCAGCACCATCGTGTGTTATGGAATGATGGGCCTAGGCTGTTAGCGTTGGACAACGAGTTGAGAGAAAAAGGGCTGGCGCCACGAGAATTAGGTAAAGGGCGGAATGTATGGTACTGCATGGGCTATGTGTTGGCCTCTGGGGTAGGCGAGTCCGTTGCTTTACACGATTGTGATATTGTCACGTATGATCGAAGTTTATTGGCTCGATTAATTTACCCTGTGGCTAACCCTTTTTTCAATTATGAATTTTGTAAAGGGTATTATGCCAGAGTGGCATCGGGGAAAATTAATGGCCGAGTGTGCCGATTATTGGTTACCCCATTAGTTCGTGCTTTAAAGCGTGTGCTAGGGCCGTTGGAGTATTTGGATTATATGGACAGTTTCCGTTATCCATTAGCGGGAGAGTTTTCATTTCGACGAGATGTATTAACGGACTTACGGATTCCCAGTGACTGGGGGTTAGAAATTGGCGTACTCTCGGAAATGCATCGTAATTATGCCCACAACCGTTTGTGCCAGGTGGATATTGCTGATACCTATGATCACAAACACCAAAGCTTATCACTGGATGATCGAAATGCGGGCCTATCAAAAATGTCTATTGATATTGCTAAGGCCGTTTTTCGTAAATTGGCGACACAGGGAGAGGTGTTTACACCAGAAACATTTCGTACCATTAAAGCGACGTATTTTCGAATTGCACTCGATTTTGTCGAGACGTATCACAATGATGCCATTATGAATGGTTTATCTCATGATTTACATGAAGAAGAGGTGGCGGTGGAGATGTTTGCACAAAACATCATGGAAGCCGGACAAGCCTTTTTGGATAATCCAATGAAGACGCCGTTTATTCCGAGTTGGAACAGGGTGGCCAGTGCCATGCCAGATGTATTTGACCGATTGAGAGAAGCTGTAGAAGAAGACAATAAAGAATTTTCGGCAACAGTGCGTTCATGAAAAAGAATGTGTGCCGTTACAATAGTGGCAGAATATATTGGTCTGCACTTTGATTTAGCATGTATAAAAAACCGTATTGGATGAAAAAGGCAAAGGGGTTACATGAGTCACGCTTTTGAATTATTACAGCAGAAAGTTCATCATCATTTAGAGGTTATCTATCAAAGTGTTGATTCGGTAGATGATATTACTGGATTGGCTGATGAGCTCATTAATGTTATGCGCTTAGCCCAAGTACAGGAAGAGCCGGTTCCTCATCAGAACCATTGGAGCCAGAGTGATTGTATTTTAATTACTTACGGCGATAGCGTGAAAATGGAGGGTGAGAAGCCTTTGCATACGTTGTTAAGTTTTCTTGATCAATATTGTAATGGCTTAATTAACAGTGTGCATATTTTACCGTTTTTTCCATACACCTCTGATGATGGGTTTGCGGTCATGAATTTTTCAGCCGTAAATGAAGCATTAGGTGAATGGAGTGATATTGAAGACATCTCAAAACGATATCGCTTGATGTCTGACTTGGTGATTAATCACTGTTCTAGTCGCAGTATGTGGTTCGAAAATTATAAGGCAGGTCGCCATCCGGGACGGGATTTTTTCGTTGAAATGGAAGATCCTGATGCGGATTTGCGAGCGGTTGTTCGGCCTAGAACCAGCCCTTTGCTGCGCCCTACTGAAACGGTTGAAGGGATGAAGCATGTTTGGTGTACTTTCAGTCATGATCAAGTGGACTTAGACTTTAAAAATCCCACAGTGCTCAAAGAGTTTGTGGGTATTATTCGTCATTACTTGGATCGTGGTGTCAATATTTTTCGTTTGGATGCAGTTGCCTTTTTATGGAAAGAATTAGGAACGTCCTGTATTAATCTTTTAGAAACGCATGAAACTGTTCGGTTGTTGCGTACGTTAATTGAATATGCACAACCTGACGCTGTGATCATCACAGAAACCAATATTCCGAATCGTGAAAATTTATCTTACTTTGGTAATGCTAACGAAGCCCATTGTATTTATAATTTTTCTTTGCCCCCGTTATTGGTGAATACCTTAATTACTGGCGATTGTCGATATCTGAAGCAATGGCAGATGAGTATGCCCCCGGCGCAAAATGGTACCGCTTATTTTAATTTTATTGCCTCCCATGATGGTATTGGTCTGCGCCCTGCGGAAGGCTTGTTGCAAGATGATGAAATTGATGTCCTGATTAATACTATGCAGTCTTTTGGTGGGCGAGTGTCGTGGCGTGCCGCAGAAGGCGGAAAAAATAAGCCATATGAAATTAATATTGCTTTATTTGATGCCTTGCAAGGCACAATTAAGGGGCCTGATCGATGGGGTATAGATCGGTTTATTTGTGCTCATGCCATTATGCTCGGTTTAGAAGGTATACCGGGTATTTATATTCATAGTTTGGTGGCAACCAGCAATGATTATGAGCGTGTTAAGCATACTAACCATAATCGGGCTATTAATCGGCATCAGTGGGATTATCCAAAATTAACGGAAGCTTTAGAGCAATCTCACACCCAACATCGTAAAGTGTACGACAGGCTAAAACGATTGATTGCCATTCGATCTGTGCAGGAAGCTTTTCATCCAAACGCAACACAGTTTACCTTGCATTTGGGGTATCAATTGTTTGGTTTTTGGCGACAGAGTATTAATCGACGTCAAAGTATTTTTTGTATCAGCAATGTTTCCGACCAAGAGCAGCATATTCTTTTGTCTGAAATCAACTTAATAGGAACGGATCGCTGGATTGACTTGATTTCGAATAGTGTGTTTGAGTCTATTGAAGAGGGTTTAACGTTGCAGCCCTATCAGACGGTCTGGATTACCAATACCCCCATATCTGACTAGCTTGGCACAGGGTTACTCAGAACTTGAGGTTTAAGTGCTTGAGATTTAAGTACTTAATGTTTGATCCTCAGGTATAAGAGAGACCGAAAAAAATGTGAGGTTTGCTGAGTGTTTACTGTATAGCTACACTGAAGAGGCGGTGCATGCAAGACGGCCTCCCTGGGTTTGAAGAGGTAGGAAATTCGGGGTGGGTCGTAAATTCTGGATAGAGATAGGATCTATGCCAACGTATGATGGATAGTGATTTCATCAGAGGTGATCTTAGTAACGCTAATTCTAACAGCAGTATTTTTGTAGAAGTGGCCACCATATCCTGCAATCAGGCAGGTATTGTGTTGTCTCATTCCCAATCTTCGGCTTCTATTCTTTTTGGCTCCTCTGAACAGACCCTTCAAGGTACTGATCTTGGAGATTGTCTGCAATTGCCTTCTGGCCTGCTTTTTAATGAATATTTAAATTTAGTTTATGAAGCGGCAAAATTGGGTGCACATAGCAAATCCGTTATGGTGACATTGAAGCACTCTTCTCAAGAAGCAGAGCTGGTTATTTGGTATTTGGAGCAAAAGTCAAAGCCTTTGCATCGCGAATTTCTTTGTCATTTGGATTCTCGTAAAACAACGAAAAGTTATCCTTCCTCCGCCATTGCTGAAGTCAGTTGTGATGAGCGAGAGAATGCGGGTGTCTCTCCTATTCTCAATGATGCTCTCGTTTTAAACGTGATTAAAGAGCTTCAGCAAGACTATATTGCTGATTATGGTGGCCATTATGTCTATGGTCGTGCTTTACATGCATTATTAAATTGCACGCAGAGCGAGTATGGGTTTATTGGCGAAATTCTCAAAAAAGACGATGGTGAGTCTTACCTCCATACTCATGCGATTTCGAATATTAGTTGGGATGATGCGACTCGGGAGTTTTATAAAGTGAATGCCCCCAGTGGAATGCAGTTTATGAATAATAAAACGCTGTTTGGGGTAACAGTAACGACAGGCGAGGTGGTAATTGCAAATCATCCTGCATCACACCCTGCTGCGGGAGGATTACCGAAAGGGCATCCTCCATTATGTCGGTATTTGGGCGTTCCCATTTATTGTGGAGAAAGATTAGTGGGTATGGCAGGCATTGCCAATGCACCAATGGAGTATACACAAGCGCTAGTGGATACTTTAACGCCTTTAATGTTTACATTAGGGTTTTTAATCAAGTCTTATCAAAATGAGCGAAAACGTAAATACGCAGATGCCACTTTGGAACTTCAGGCACAAGAATTGAGTTTGGCAAATAAATCAAAAACAGAATTCTTGGCATCCATGTCCCATGAGTTTCGTACGCCATTAAACTCTATTATTGGCTTTTCCTCCAAAATAGAGCGTTACCTGCAAGGTGGAGAGATAGATCCCGAGCGATTTTTAACAGCTATCGATGCGGTGAGTCGAAATAGTAAACATCTATTATCTTTTGTTAACGATTTACTAGAATTGGCAAAGGTTGAGTCCGGTCAATATAAGATTGATCGTCATGATGTGGACTTGGAGATATTGGTAAATGAGTGCTATCAGCGTTTTATGTCTGAGATTGAAGAAAAAAATACGGTTGTCAGCTTTCAGTTAAGCCGAGCAGCAATTGTAAAAACGGATTCTTTCAAGGTCAGTAAAATTCTTTCAAAGCTATTATCAAATGCCATCAAGTATGGGCATGGTGAAATTACGTTATCCTTAAAGCGAACTGAGTTGGGAGAGTCACAATTGGGTTTTCTTCAGTCTCAGCTTTCGACTCTACATCAAGCTTATTGGATTCTTCAAGTTGCGGACAATGGTCCTGGGATTAGCGATGAAGATAAAGATCGTTTATTTCAACCCTATACCAATATGCATAACAGCCTTGCAAAGGGAGGAACTGGGCTGGGGTTAGCGATTTGCGCACAATACTCTCGGTTGTTGGGTGGGCAATTAATGGTGGAATCCAGTGATCAGGGCAGTGTGTTTTCGTTGGCCTTGCCCGTTGAATGATAGAGTGTTTGTCAGGTTTTGCTTGCTGCCCGCTTTTGTCTTGATGCTTTGACTTTATCCACTCTAAGTCATTTATCTTCGTGCTTCGTAAATTTGTGGCCATTGAGTGTTACTTCAATGGCCACAAGAGCAATGGTCAAGATTTATTATTCAGCTATTTCCAAGTTGTTCTCAGTACTTACGCGGAAGGTTTTTCCGTTAATAATTAAGCCTGGTAGTTGTGTGGAATTACCAAAGTCCCAAATGGCAGTGCTCCAATTTGAGTATAATGTCTGTTCACTGCAACTATTGTTGTTGGGGGCTTCTGGGCAGGTTAATTCTGTACTGATAACGCCATAGACACCTGCATTTTCAGGGTCTGGTGCAGAGTTTGTGTTGCCCACACCAGTGGTGATAGAGTGATCTAAAGAGTAATAATTGCCAGAGAAAGTAATTTCAAGTGCATTAATGGCACCGGCTACTTGTCCGATGCTGTTTTGCCCTGCATTTTCGGTGTTCATTACTTTGCTAACGGTGAAATTATGGTGAATATTGGAAGGGTTAAAGCCTTCACTGAAGGAATCATAAATACCGATTAAGCCTCCAACGTTGCTGGAGCCACTGACGGTTCCACTGGAAAACGTATTTTGAATAATGGTGGGGCGAGAATCATCGAATTTTATATTTACTTCACCCACTAGACCGCCAACATTATCTATGCTGTTTACATTTCCTGTGGAAAAACTTTTCTCAATGATGATTTCGCTTTGGACGAAATTACTATACGCGCCGCCCACTAGCCCCCCTGTCGTTTCCATACCAGTAACATCACCAGTGGCGTAACTC
Source organism: Marinibactrum halimedae (assembly GCF_021234875.1). Classification (GTDB taxonomy): domain Bacteria; phylum Pseudomonadota; class Gammaproteobacteria; order Pseudomonadales; family Cellvibrionaceae; genus Marinibactrum; species Marinibactrum halimedae. Next base: position 60,715 of record NZ_JAJQVM010000008.1, read on the forward strand.
TCGTTGAGGTTGATTTCCGTATCATCACTGCCCGCTTCCACTTTTCCGACTAATCCACCTGTAAAGCGTTGCCCTTCGACTGTGCCTATGGCAGTGCTGAGCCCCATTTCGATGTTACTGATAAAATCTCCGGTTAACGCGCCAATAAGTCCCCCAGTGTAATCTTCACCGAAAACACGAGCCGAGGAATGTAATTCTGAAATGGAGATTTTACCATCGAAACTGTCAATCATTTCTCCAACTGCACCGCCGACATAATGGCCGCCGTGAATAAAACCGCTGGTGATGTTGTTATTGAACTCTTGGGAAGAGAGAAAAGGAGAATGCACTTTTCCAAATAGTCCGCCTAAGTAATCATCTGCCCAGATAATACAGCGAGCAAAATTATTCGATACTGATAAAGTGGATTCATCGACATTGGCATACCCTGATAGCCCACCAATATAGTCTCTCCCATAGAGGTTGGCGTGGACTTTGTTACCTTCAAATACTGCACTTCCATCAAAAAAGCCAATTTGTGTATACCCGATTAAGCCACCAATGTAATCGACCCCTTCGGCTGTTCCAATAACGCGATTTTTTAATAAAGAAGAAGGCATGGATTTATTGTTAATGGAGATCAGTTTTCCGGCGAGAATGCCCACATTGGTTTGGCCAAATACCCCTTCTCGATCCGTTCGAACGTCCATATTCTGTATGGAAACTGATGTGTCGCGGTCACCAATGACTCCGAATAAACCGATATTGTGTCCGTTGGTTTCCGGATCACCTGCTTGTCGATTAATGTATAAGTTTTTGATTTTAAATCGATTACCGTCAAATGTGGCGACAAAAGGGTTATTTTCAGACCCTATGGGCAGCCACCCGTTATTTTGCCCGTCTTTATCATAATCTGTGTAAGCATCTTCTTCGGTAATCAGGTTGTCCCCATTGGTATCAAAATTTAGCTCATTGATAAGTTCGTACCCAAAGCATGCAGCGGTACCACAGCCTTCGGTAAATTCAGTACCATCATGAGTAATCAGAGAAGTACCCGATAAGTTATTTCTTACCCAATCCAACTCTTCTAGTGTGCTGATTTCAATCAGCCCATCGTTGTCATCATCAATGTCTAATTCATTTGATATTCCATCATTGTCATCATCCAATAGGCTGGTCGTTACGTAAGTATTTATATTATTGCTTTGGTATGGGCTCGCACTGGCAGAAGATAAAGCTGAACTTAGCAATAAAGCGCTGCTGAGAAGGCCGATTGAAATTACTTTAATGTTATCGCTTGGTAGAATCATACTAAACTCCTTTTTTAAGGGATCATAGAGATGTAGATAGTAGGGACATAGAAAGCGAGGCCCTTGAATGCCTAATATTGTCGGATTCTAGTGCACTATTGTCCCATTTTGGTTAAATGACCAAGTTTGAATGGCCAAAATTACGGTGATTTTAATTGAATTACCATGTGGGTAATTGAAGAAAAAGCTTTTCATCATGAGAGGACGGCTTAATTAATCCTTGACAATTAACTCTTAGCAGAGAAGCTATTTTCTTTTGTAAGCTGTTTTCAAAAAAGTTGTTTTTCAATTGAACAACTTTTTATCCGTCCAATATTCCATCATTGTTGCGATTCCAGTCCTGGGGTGTTTATTAGCGCTTGTATTCAACAGTGGCTACGTTTGTTAGTGGTTATTTTTTATTATTTTTCTATGGTTTGATCATTGGGTTGAATTGTATTCTGTTGGTTCAACAATAAGTGTGATGAAATCACAGTTATGAGACGGTCGCAATTATCTTTGGTGCCAAATCCCTTGAAAAGACTTAAGTTTTGTTATGATTTGTAAGTGACCGTTAATTGCGCAGATGGAGAGAGGATTTCCATGACATGAATAATTTAAGTGTGTAATGCAACTATGGTTTTCTTCTATGGAGAAGGTCTTTTTATTGCCATTAATATGCGGTAAATAAAAGCTTTTTTTAACTTTATTATCCGCTCTTTCTGTATGGATGTTGATCTTTCGGGAAATGATTTGGATGTGTATAGACAAGTCATTTACGTACTTTAATATCTTTTTGGATTTCATCGGATGTGGTGTGCATGTCTAAAGTGGAAATAAATTTCATTTTTTGAGATAAAGCAGACGGAATTCTTATTTTACATCATCCGTTTGAAAGAGTGGTTCGTAATTGGATTCGGTTTAGGCAGTTTTTTGAAAAAAACGCCCAATGTTCCACTCTCCTAAGGAAATGATTATGTCTCTTCTTTTTAGAAAATACGTACTACAAGTTTTAGTGGTGATGTTAAGCCTTATTGGCATAGTAGGTTGTGGTAGTGATAGCGATAATAACAACAATGATGGTGATGATATTGTAAATACTCCAGTGGTTACTATCGTTGATGTAGCAACACAGGCGGGTACATTTGAAACATTAATTGCTGCGTTACAGGCGACTGGCTTAGATGCCACCCTCGGTAGTGAAGGGGAAACATTCACTGTGTTTGCTCCTACCGATGAAGCGTTTGCTAAATTAGGCGATGAAACTATTCAGGCGCTGTTAAATGATACTGATACGCTTTCGAATATTCTGCTTTACCATGTGATTGCAGGCAGTGAAGTGAATGCATCAGCGGCAATTGCTTCTGCAGGTATGACTGTCGAAATGGCAAATGAAGATAGTGTGGGGCTTTCTTTATCGGGTGAAAATCTTTTTATCAATCTTTCTCAAGTGACCTCAACTGATGTAGAGGCTGACAATGGGATTATTCATGTTATTGATACCGTTTTGTTGCCACCCGGCGAGATGACCGGTTCAACGGATAACATTGTCGAAACCGCCATTGCTAATGGAAATTTCACAACCCTTGTGACAGCGCTCCAAGCGACGGGTTTGGATAGTGTATTGTCTGATGAATCAACCGAATTTACCGTATTTGCACCCACGGATGCGGCATTCGACTTGCTGGGCGCTGAGACGATTACAGCATTGCTTTCGGACACCGATGCGTTGTCAGCCATTTTATTAGAACACGTTATTAGTGGTGCGGCAGTGAACTCTATTTCTGCCTTTGCGGCAGCGGGGCAAAGTGTAATGACGGCAGCGGATGTAAGTGTTGATCTCAGAGTTGAGAACAATACATTGATGGTCGGTAATGCGATGGTCGAAATATTTGATGTGTATGCTTCCAATGGTGTTATTCACGTAATAGATGAAGTGATTGTCAGTAATTAGTGTATTTTTGACGGAGTGTTTGGTGATGATGATGTTAAGTTGTCGCCAAATAACTCATACTTTAAAGAAAAGATGATTTAACCCCAAACTGTGTTTGGGGTTTTTTATGTGCAGTATTAAACCCTCAGTTCTGCCGGCGTAGTGGGTGTTCATTGCTAAACTGATTAGAGAGGTAATGAGTACTAAGGTTGGTTTACTGATTATTTAAGCCCATTATATAGAGCCAGATTTTTCAGTAAGCCAAATTTATCGATAATACGGCATATTGAATGAGCTTATGTTTGAGGAAAATAAATTTTATCTATCACACTTGGCCTCTATGAAGCCTGCTTACAAAGCCGTTATCCGTAGTCAAATCTGCAGTGATAAAGGTGTGGTGTTGGCAAAAAGCGGTGACGTGATTAATAGTAAAGTGGCACAAATTTTATCGAAGCATCATCTGGAAAAGCCAATATTTCAAAGTATTGATTTGAATGGTGCAATTAATTCAAATGCTTTGTATCAGTTCATGATCTATTTGGGCGAGAAGAAGAAAGGGTTGCAGCCTATTTTAGAGCAAAGTGGCTTTTTACCTATGTTATCTCAGCTCTGCTCTGTATATGGTCGCTTGCCTGAGTTAACACAGAAGTTAACAGTGTTGTCGCGAAAATTTCCTAGAGTTTATTATCAAGCTGTTTTTTCCGCCATGGCGGGAACAGCTATTGGTATGAAACTTGGCATGATTCAAAGTGAGCTTGAAGTGGTTTTCTTGGCGGGTTTATTTCATGATATCGGATATCTGGATTTAAACCCCAAGTTATTCAGTAAAGACAGTTACTCGCCTGAAGAGATACGAACTTTGCAAATGCACCCTGTATTAAGTAGACAATGCATGGATTCTATTGCCGGTATGTCTGCTGAAGTGGGTAAAGCTGTATTGGATCACCATGAGTGCACAGACGGTACGGGTTATCCCCAACATAAATTGGGTGATCAGCTATCGAAATTCAGCCAAATAGTGGCGATTACAGATCTTATTGCCGATATTTATCAGCGTTATCGTCATCATGGTGATCATGTTTATCAGTTGATTTTTACCGCATTGCAATTTAATAAAGATTTGCATATTGAAGAGGTTTATGTGGCGGCTGCGCAATTATGCAAATTAGTGCCTGAGAGTTCAGAGATCCCAAAAGGGGCGGTGAATGGCCCATTGTTGGAACGGCATAAAGCGTTGATGAAAACGTTTGTGGCGGTAAGAGATTTGGTTCATCCTCTACTAAGAGCTGCCGAACGTGAGGTGGTAGGCACGTTGGGATCAATGATTGGGCGGCTTTCTATTTCTTTGAACAGTGCAGGTTTTTTGCAAACCGAATACGAAGCGTGGTTGACGGATGTAGAAACTTATCCTCGTGATGAAGACCAGCATATCTTATTACGTGCCAGTGTTATGTACGATCAAGTAGAGAGTCAATTAATTCATATGCGAGTATTGCTTGATCGCCTAGTAAGAGAAAACCCAGAGCATGAAACAAAAATGTTGAGAGGGTTAAATTTAGCGTTTGATCAGTTGAATCAATTACCCACTACCTATGGGCGCTCTTATTAATGTTGAAAAAATGGAGTTTAAAAATAGGCGTTGATTTAACTTGCAATGACGATAAGTGTTTTTATTGGATTTGCGATAAAAAGGTAACGCCTTCCTTTGGAAGGCGTTACCCACAATTTACTGACAATGACAATGACAATGTGCCACACTCTTATTTTACTTGGCTTTTGCCGTTACAACCCCATGCAGTTTGCATAGTAGGTAACAGTGGCAGGCCAGTCAGAGAAAATACCTAAAATCTTCACGTCTTTAGCCAGTACATGCAATGCTTTGTACATGTCGCTATCAGTATTAATAGCTTGCGCATTTGGATTAACATCGAATTGGTAATACCAAGTGGCAACCGGGTTTCCGTTTTCGTCAACACCGGTGCGTGAACCATTACGAAGGTCTGAGCGTTCGAATGTCCATGTGATGATACCCAACCCAGCTTTACGTGCAGCACGAGCGTAGGCAGAAGGAACGATTTTACCGTTATCAGTGACTTTAAGTAGCATCCATAACGGCGGCGCAATAATTTCGACACCCTGATCAGCCAGTTCTTTCATTGATGGGCTGAAGGTACTTGGGTCATTCGGATTGATGCCGCTGCCATAGCGATCATCTAAATAAACGGCCTGGCGACCAAAGCTTGGCTCTTTTTCAATCCAGTATTTCACGTCTTCAAGATTAAACGACTGTAGCCAAACATTATGAGGCGATACGCCAGCTTGGCGATACTCATCAGCCAGTTTTTGAGCGTAATTGGCTTGTGAGCCAAAGACGTCTTCTACCTGCAAGCGTGCCGCGCGGTCAGGCCCTTTTAATTCAGGGGTAAACTTCGCACCGAGTTTTTGGAATAATTTAATAGATTCTGTGTGTGTTAATAATGTGCCTCGGCTTTCGTATAATCCAGTGCGCCAATCAGCAACACCGCCGACAAATTCTTCAGCAGTGGTCGCAGCTTGATTAAAAGAGTCCATTTTTCCTTCAAGAGTTTTAAACTCTGCAAGAGTGATGTCGCTCGTACAACATTTTACACTTTCAGGATTGGGCATGTCGGCATTCCAAGGAACGGAACACTGGTCGTTTAAGTCGGTTAGGATAATATTTGTAGTGGTATGTAAATCACATTGGGCGTGACGACAGACTAATTCACCATCGGATGTGAAAGAAACATCACACTCTAAAATACCCGCTCCCATTTTGGCAGCTGCTACGTAAGATTCTTTTGTGTGCTCTGGAAATTGCATTGGCGCACCACGGTGGCCAATGGAAAAGTCTGTTTTGTAAAATGGGCCGTTTTTACAAGATTCTAAACGACGCTTTAAGTGGCTTTCTTCCATGCCTTCTACTAAGAAGGTTGGGCGCGGACCAAGGTCGATGTTGTTTTTCCAATCCCATTGCCAGTCCCAGTGTTTACCGGCACACGCACTACCTGCAACAACAGTTAATACTGTTGCAGTAAGCACCTTGAGTGTTTTTACGCATAATCCCATTTTTTCTCTCCCGATGTAGTTGTTAGTGAAAGAATCGGCGGAAAAAATACTCGGGTAGTATTGAGTTTAAGTGACACTTATGTGAACACTGTATTAACTGGTTTTTAAATGTGTAGTAATGCTTTAAGGATAATTTGTTGCAGCTTTATAGGGGGTACGTGGGCTGCGTACGCAGCCTATCGCACAGATAGAAGCAAATGCAAAAAAAAGCCCCTAGCGCATAGGGTGCCTTTCAATCGGTTCGTTAATGATTGATTCAACCGGCAGGTCATTTTTATAAACATCGCTTGATTTTGATGAAGTCGTAGCGGGTGCCGTTAGGGAAAAATTATCGCAGTAGGATTCACCAATTTCAAAATTGACCGGCTCGGGTAAGTTTACGAAATATTCACTCACGTCTTGTTTATTGAGCATGTGTCTTAAAACATGTTCAACCCTTGGACGAAGAAAATCCGAGCCTATACGATTTCTTTGTCCCCATTCGACAATGTAGTGACTGCAATTTAAGTTTGGAGTATTTGAGTCGGGTTGATTGGTGTAAGCCAATACACGATCAAAACCGAAGTTTTTGTGCATCATAATTTCTTCAAAAATCATGGCGACATCTTCGAATTGCGAAGCATAAGCGTAATCATCCGAAGCGTAATCCAGCTCAAATTCAATGCCTAGGTCAGTACCGGTCAAATCAAGAATTGACTGACTGGCCTCATTTCCATAAAACAGGACTTGGGCAACATCGTAGAGTAGGTCAGAGGTTAGGGGTAAGTCGCCTCCTCGACTGAATGTTGTGGAGGCCCAGAAGGGTTCTAACTGGTCTACTGCTGTTAGTGGGTCGTCGTCTTTATCAATGGTGCCGACCATACTGGGGGGGAATACGTCATTGGCGTGTGCCAATTCGTGATACAACAGGGCAGATAAGCGTGCAGGGAGGTCTTCGATTGTTCTGGTTCTGTCGTCAGTGAGAGAAAATCGTTGCCAGCCTCTATTGCTACCATTTAGGTAGGTCCACAAAGAGATAAATTGCAGCCCATTACCAAACCCTGCGCGAAAGTCATCATCGGTAGAAATGGTATTTTTTTCAGCCACGGTCAGCCATAAATAAGCGGGGTCAATGTACATGGCCCCGGTTAATCGAGAGTAGAAGGAGGGGCGAATATCACTGCCAATGACGATAGCGGTGACACCACGAAATAACCCTCGTAAATCCTCTGGTAATAGAGGCAATACTTCGGCAAACCGTTCTGCCATCCAGTCATGACTGACAACAGTATGAGCAAGAATATCGTCGTTAGAGGGAGTACTGGAATTCATTCCAATTAAAGGGAGAGTATTGAAGCTACAGGCACTCGATTGTGCTTCTGCCACCACACACAAAGGGGCGGTATTGGCATAGGGGCTATTGGCGTCTGCGGACTTTAATCCGGTGAGATCGGGATCAATACCGGGGTTGGATGCATTGTCGCTTCCGCCGGATGAACCGCCGCAGCCACTGAGTACACTGATCATAGCGGCTGTGAACACTGGCAATAACTTTCTTATCATATCTGCCTTTAACCCTAACTGAGTGTTGTTTCCACCAGAGCGGATTGAATTTCGAATGCACTGGTGGATGAGTCCATGTTTCTGAATTCTACCTGTATCGACTCTGCGCTCCAATCCTTTCTGTGTCGCATTGATGAAAAATCCGTCACGAAAGTGTGATGTTTTTCATGCTAGTGATGAGATTTGAAGGCCTTAGCTTTTTTTAAATTGGTCAAGTTGCTCTGTTGTGGCAGGTGTTTGGTATTTCTCTTTCCACTCGGCATAGGGCATGCCGTAGATCTTCTCCCTGGCTTGGTCGTAGTCCATATCCATGTCCTTCTCATTGGCAGCAGCCAAATACCATTTGCTTAAGCAGTTTCGGCAAAAGCCAGCTAGGTTCATTAGGTCAATATTTTGTACATCCGTTCGGGATTGCAGGTGTGAAACTAAGGCACGGAAGGCGGCGGCTTCTAATTCGGTTTGGGTCGGTTTGTCCATCTGAGTTTCCCATTTTTTATGTCAATTTTTATGAAATTATTTATGTTAATAAGCAATGTTAATCGGCATACCCGTCACGTTTGCTGGTTAAGACAGGTAGAGCAGAGGTTATGAATAAATAAGTTCTTTGAGCAACAACACCTCTACTTTATCGCCAATTTGGATGGTTTGATTCACTGGAATAATGGCTAATCCATCCGCATGGGTCAGTGACGATAATACGCCAGAACTTTGGTTCGAAAACCGTTCTATGCGGCCATCATGGCGAATCGATACTCTTAAATAATCCTGGCGAATACTGGGTTTATTAACGGAAAAATTCGCAATAAAAGGCCTGGTACGATGAGTTACTTTCGAGCCAAGCATACGTTCGAGAAAGGGTTTTACTACCAGTAAAAACGTATTAAACACCGCGACGGGATTACCGGGAAGGCCAAAAAACGGGATGTTGTTGATGTTACCAAACGCTAAAGGTTTACCGGGTTTAATGGCAAGGCGCCACAGGTTTAATTTCCCTAGGGTTTCCATTGCTGCTTTGACGTGATCTTCTTCGCCAACAGAAACGCCTCCTGAAGAAATAATGCAATCATGGTGTGCGGCAGCGTCTTCCAGGGCCTTTCGAGTGCTGTCTAGGTTGTCGGGAATACGCCCAATATCCGTGACATGCATCCCCATGGTTTGCAGTAGTGCGCTTAGCGTAAAACGGTTTGAGTTGTAAATTTTACCCTCTTCAAGGGGCATACCGGGCTCCAACAGTTCGTCGCCGGTTGACAAAATAGCCACTCTAAGAGGAGGGCGAGTGCGCACAGTGGCAAGGCCAATGGAGGCGAGTAAGCCAATATCTTGAGGTTGTAATCGGTGACCAGCACGAAAGAGTATTTGCCCTTTTTGAATGTCTTGGCCTTTAGGACGAATATTGTTTCCCGCCTCAATGTTAAGTGGAATCCCGATAGATTCTGCGTGACTCACGGCGGTTTTACAGGCTTCTTGCATGACAACCGCGTTGGCCCCTTCGGGAAGGGTGGCGCCAGTAAAGATTCTTGCGGCAGTCCCTTTTACTAATGGTGCGGGTACTTGGCCTGCGGCAATGCGCTGGCTGATGGGCAGGAAGACATATTCTTTGCCGTTCTGCTCGACACTCACATCCTCAGTATGAAACGCGTAACCGTCCATAGCGCTATTGTCATGAGGGGGAACGGCGATAGTTGAGACGATATCGTTGGATAACCAAGCCCCGAGCGCATTTGAAATGGACGTTTCCTGACAAAGTGAAGGGGTGGGGGCATGAGATAAAATCTCAGCGAGTGCTTCTTCAATCGGGGTCATGCTGAGGCGTTCCCTTTGGTGAGCAGTGCAACAAAGTTGCAAGGTTTATGAGTGGCATCAAGTTGCTCTTTTAGGATGACATCCCAGCCGGTGGCGCAGGCGTTGTTAGAGCCAGGGAGGCAAAATACCAGCGTGTTGTTGGCCAGCCCGCCAAGGCAGCGCGATTGAATGGTAGAGCTGCCTACTTGCTCATAAGATACCTGTCGAAAGAGTTCGCCAAAGCCAATAATCTCTTTGTCTAATAATGGCAGAATAGCTTCTGGTGTGCTGTCTCTACCTGAAAATCCGGTGCCACCGGTGATCAAAACAACGTGCGTTGTATCATCGGCAATCCAGCGTGAGACCTCCCGACGCATGGCATACACATCGTCTTTTACCAGTGCACGCTCACTACAGTGATGCCCGGCTTCTTGAAGCTTATTCTGTAAGAGATCTCCGGAGGTATCGTTGTCGGCGGTGCGGGTATCGGAGACGGTTAATACCGCAATATTTAGGGCAGTAAAGGTATTGCCAGCGCTCATGGAGCCTCCTGTTTTCTGATTTGGTTTTGTTTATTTTTTTAGGCGTTGTTTTTATATGGTGTTTTTATGCTCAGCTTCTTGGAAATGGTTTTTGAGTATTGTTGCTAAGGCGTAGGAATAATCAAGAGGTGACTTGTCACAGGAAGCCGTTGCGGCGTGGTTTGCGTGTAAAGTGGCGGGCTTGCGAGGTTAAGTGAAAATAGAGTAGAAACAAAAAACCCGCATGAAGCGGGTTTTTTTGAAATTCAGTGTTTAAGGTTTATAGAGAGCCTTCTACAATCCAACCTTCATACCAAGGCGTTGAGCCAGGCTCGATGGCACCAATATAGGTGGTGTCATCAAAGAAAGTACCATCGGCTTTACTACCTGGGAAGGCTGTGTTGATCATATCAAAATCAATAGCGGTAAGGCCTGTTGCTTCAGTAGCTGTTGATGCATAACTGGTATCCAAAGAGGCAGCTACTCCTGTAATTAGGTTCGGTGAGGATTCCGCTGTGTCTAGGTTTGTTGCTGTAACAGGGCCTGTTTCATCTGTGATTTCGAAGTTAGTACAATCTGCAATGGTATTGTTGTAGGCAATATTACCGGTTTGTGCATTGGTCACTACGTCTTCACCATCAAGCAATACACAGTTTTCGATAGTACCGCTAGCGCCAGTCATAATTGAGTTGTGAATAAACCCACCAGATCCGGCTTTCAAGACGTGTAGAGTGTTTTTGCCTCCGTTACCCACAAAAGTGGCATTCACAATAGTGGGTGCAGATAAGATGCGATCAGAGCCAAAGGTATCAGCTTCGATGGTATTACCATTGGATTCGCTAGATTGAACAACCAATGCATATTGAATGTTGCCTACGTAGCCTTCATCCCAGTCGATACTGTCGTCTTGGTTTCCAGTAAGTACCAAGTATTTAGCGTTAACGGAACCACCGTAGAACTCGACGCCATCATCTGCATTGTTATTAACTTGGATGTTGTTTACGGTTGTGCCGTTGCCCACGCCAACAAAAGAGATGCCGTTAATCTCATTACCTACTGCGAACTCGTATCCGCCTTCGGTAACTACCACGTAACTTAAAGAACCGCTATCGTCAGTGTTGTCGTGTCCGCCAGCTAAACCAGACTCTCCTTCGGCATCTACGTTACATGCAACATCAGTTGTTGGTTCGTCGGCACCGCCATCACCAATATAACGGCACTCGTTATGAAGGCCGTATCCATGAATGATTAAACCACCCCATTCTCCAGCACCATCAAACCCAGCATCTTCAGAAGAGAAAACAATAGGAGATGAGGCTGTACCATTTGCAATAATGTTAGAGCCGCGAGTAATAGTTAGGTTGGCGAACGTGCCATTATCCGCAAGGATGCTAGTGCCAGGTTGAATGGTTAAAGTAACCTCTTCAACGGGAGTGTCGTCTTCTGCCAATGTTCCGTCGGTTGCAGACATTTGTTGGTTACCATTACCTACAACCACGGCGCCGCCCAAGAACCAAGTAATATCGCTGGTTAATGTTGCGTCTGCCATGATGCTCGCATTTAGCTGGCATACATCATTGCCATTGACATCCTGACGTAAGAATGAGAACTCGGACGGGCAATTAACCGTTGACCCGGTATCGCCACCACCACCAGTGCTAGTATTGGTGGTACTGTTGTCTTGTGCATCAATATTTACAGTTGCTCTCTCGTCACTGCCGCAGCCGTAAAGACCAGTGATCGCTGCCACAACGGTGGTGACTAGCACTAATTTTTTGAGTTCCATAACGTCTCCTAACGTGTTACGTCTTGGTGGTTATAAGGTTGTGAGAATCAACCAATTCTGTTTAAGGGTGAAAATTAAAATTGCCAATCGAATCCAGCTTCAAACTCAATACCTTGTTTGTAGCTTTGGAAAATGTTTCCGCCTTGTGTGTATTCGACTTCAGAGTCCAAGAGGTTAGAAAGTTTTGCAGTCAATCTAATTCCATCTCTAAAGGATTTTTTGTAGTTCAACTTGAGGTCAGCAAAAGGCTCTTGTAAAACATCTGGGGCACCAGATAAGCCAGTATCAACAATTGACTTACCATTTTGATTAAACAACAACGTTAATTCTTGATCATTATCAAGGTCATCCCAGCCAAGGATTAAGTTGAATGTATACTCTGGTTGACCTTGTAATTCCCTGGAAGAGCCATCGTCTAAAGAAACCTCTGATTCGATAACACTTGCATTACCGGCAAGGAAAATTAACTGTGTTAATGAATCGTTTAAATCAAAGTCAACTCTACTATCTATTTCGATACCATAAAGTTCTGCTTCAGGGGCATTTTGGAATGTTCTGGAGTTGCCTGCTGTCCCTGATGCAGTTTGTACAACACGCTCAATGGGATCCTCAAAGTCTTTATAAAAGAGGGCAATGCTTAAATTTTCAGTATCAGACCAATAATATTCCCAGCGCAAATCTGCATTTAAAATCTCAGAAACATCTAGATTTGGATTGCCTCGTACTCGAAAGTTAAACTCATTATCATAGAAGACGGCTGTGGAGCGTTCTTTAAAGTCAGGCCTACTGGCTGTTTTGGATACGGCAAAGCGCAATTGCTGATCTTCCGAATAGAGCCAATTGAACGTTAATGAAGGAAGGATTGGATTGGACTCAAGCGCAGGAACATCGGTTGCTCGTTGTGTGGCTAGGTCAAAGGTATTGGTTTCCATTTCGAATTCATCATACCTCGCACCAACAATAAATTGAAATTCGGAATTGATTAAAATGTCGTAATTAAAATAAACACTCGCAATAGATAAATCAGCAGTGTAAGAATCACTTAAGAGGGTTTTATTTTGGAAAGCAAAGCCTGTTTCACGATTTCCGGTAATTGAATCATCATTGATAACTTCTGATACGCGACGATTCGGAGCAAGTAATCCATCATTTTCTATATTGGTGTCAAATCCATAAGTAACAGAATCAGCATCTCTGTCTCGATAAATGTACTGGTAGCCAAAAGTTAAAGTTTGCTCTGGAGCAGTATCACTCGGAATAATCCAGCTGTAGTCGTTAGAAAAGTCAAAGTTTAAATCTTCCAGTTCATCATAACGTCTAATTAACTCAGACGTTTCGAGAATGAACTCACCAGAGTTTGGCGTTGGCTCGTTGAATTGAACTTCTCTGCGGTCAGGAGCATATCGATTAGCCTGGCTTGCAGTAAATTGCCATGAAGTGCTGAAATTTCCATCCTCACTTAAAAAGTGATCCCCTGTGAATTGTTGTGATAAGTATTGTCGTTCTTCCCATTGGATGGTGTAGCCAAACTCATTTTCTCTTGAGTCCCCGCCAATACCTTCTGATACTCGTGTGATATTTGAGGTTACACGTGAAGCAATTGTATTTGATTCATAAGTATTGTTCCCTGAAATAAAACCAAGAGAGAAAAGGGCGCTTACATTGACATTAAAGGAAGATTCTTCAAACTCAAAGTTATCCAATACTTCTGCGCGTTCATTAGGAGTGTAAGTTCTACTGATTCCATTTTCTCTTAAGGTCCAGCCGCTTTTGTAATTAATAGCGGCGAAATAACCCAGCTCATATTCTCCTGGATAGTAAATGTCGCCAAAGTTTGCGTTTAATGTCACATTGGGTGTTGCTTCTTTTGTTGCAAGATCTAAGTTGTCTTGTAGGAATTCCCCCGCCACTTCTCTAACAGCGATCTCAGTACTTTCATTCAATTGAAAGTACTGGTCAATTTGGCTGACTCCTTCGTTATTTTGATCGTCAATGCCTAATGCCAGAGCTGGGTCTAAAATGTATGCTAAAGCTTCTACGGCAACAGGCTCATTACGTGAGCCATCGTCAAATCCAAGATAATCGTAATCACCTCGTGCCGGGTCTGTCGCAACAGATTGTCCTGTTGCTGCGTTATAACCCATCTTGAATGTAATTTTCCCAGAGCGCTCTTCGGGGAAGGTTCGAGTGTTAATTACTAAGTTGCCACCGGTACTTTCACTGGGCATGGATGAAACAAACGTTTTTTTAACGTCCAGCTGACTTACGATATTACTCGGAAAAAGATCAAGAGGAACAGAACGTCTGGAGGGGTTGGTACTTGGCATCGTTGAGCCATTTAGCGTTGTGGTGACGTACCGGCCACCCAGTCCGCGAATAAATACAAAGCTGTCATCTTGAACGGTAACAGATGGCATGCGCACAACTGAAGCTGCAATATCGGAATCGCCAAATCGAGCAAGTTGCTCAATCCCCATGGTGTCTACTACGTTTGCAGAAAAGCGCTCACTTTCTTCAAACATGGACGGATTGTAATCGGCGAGTATAAGGACCTCTTCTATCTGAGGTGGTGCAGCCAAGATTGGAGTGATGGGTGCATTTCTTTCTTGGAGAGATAAATTTAGACCTTTGGCTGAATTTGAAACGACTCGAATATCGCCTGAATTTAAAGTCTGATAGTTCGGATGAGTAACTCTAAAGTTATATATTCCACGAGGTAAACTAATTTCGTAATTGCCTTCGGCGTCAGCAGTGAAGGTTTGACCTGTTTGTTTCACTATGATTTCTGCATTGCCGACGGGGGTTCCGGCAGAGAAGACGCCACCTTTAACAAGGCCACTTGGTGCGCTGAGTTTTTCTTGTGCGGTTTCTGTCTTGAAAAAAGACTCAATGGCAACTTGAGTTTCTTTATTAGCATCTACAGCTATACTAATATCGGTAAGTTGTCCTTGGGCGCTATCAAAGCGAAAACTATGAACTGTTTCGGTGCCATCTATTAGTTGTAAGCTGTGTGTTCCTGAGTCTAAATCAAACGTCGTTGAGCCGTTTTTTTCGATAGGCTTTTCTATTTGACCATCCAGCTTAATAGTTAAGCCTGACGCAGATGCGCCGTTTTTAAATACGGTTACAACAAGCTCATCATCGGAGACTGCTTGAGCAGCATTAAGTACGAGAGCACTTGCAGCTAACCCTCTTATTAGCGACGTTTTCATTGACACCTCATATCTGTGGGCGTTTGTATAAAAGAAACGAGACTGGCATTGGATAATGGAGAGTGACTAATGTAATTGGAGCTTTTTATATGCAAGTCACCTGAAGATGCCTGAATTTTTCGCAAAGACTAGACGAGCTTTGTTACATTAATGTTTCCAAGAGGCGCTTTTATTTGAACTTCTTGTAAAGAGGATGTTGGCGCCAACGTTTTTGATTCATTTCGAAAAATGCAGTGGGGCGCCTGTACAAAGGTTAAGGCTTTTTTAGGAGGGTTGTGAAACTTATATTAAGTTGTTAGCGACTAAAACTTATTAGATAAAGAAAAAAGTTAAATTGGAGCTTAGGCGGAAGTGTATGCAGAGTCTCATACTTGAGACTCTGCATGGATAGCTAAAATGTATTTACCCAGGGTAATCCCGCTTAGGGTAACCCGTATACAATTGGCGCGGACGACCGATTTTGTATGGCCCGCTGATCATTTCTGCCCAGTGAGCAATCCAGCCTACCGTTCGGCCTGTTGCAAAGATGACGGTGAACATCTCTGTTGGAATACCAATGGCCTTCATGATGATGCCAGAGTAGAAATCGACGTTCGGGTAGAGTTTCTTCTCAATGAAGTACTCATCCTCAAGAGCAATGGTCTCTAGACGTTTTGCAATGGCAAGCAGTGGGTCATTTTCCAAACCAAGCTCAGAAAGTACTTCGTCACAGGTTTCTTTCATGACTTTCGCGCGTGGGTCAAAGTTTTTGTAAACGCGGTGACCGAAGCCCATTAGGCGGAATGGATCGCTCTTGTCTTTCGCGCGCGCAACGTATTCGTCAATACGATCTACGCTGCCGATTTCTTCGAGCATGTTCAATACTGCCTCGTTGGCGCCGCCGTGAGCAGGGCCCCATAGTGCAGTGATGCCTGAAGCGATACACGCAAATGGGTTTGCGCCTGAAGAACCCGCAAGACGAACGGTTGATGTCGAGGCGTTTTGCTCGTGGTCGGCGTGCAATAAGAAGATCTTATCCATCGCTTTGGCAAGAACAGGATTCACCTCTGGATCGTCACAAGGGGTACCAAACATCATGTGCAGGAAGTTTTCTGCGTAACCCATTTTGTTGTTAGGGTACATGAACGGTTGGCCCAAGTGATGCTTGTAACACATCGCCGCTAAAGTAGGCATTTTGGCGATCAAACGATGGGCAGAGACTGCACGATGTTCTGGATTAGTGATGTCCAGTGAATCGTGATAAAAGGAGGCAAGAGCACCGACTGCGCCACACATCATTGCCATTGGGTGGGCATTGTGGTGGAAGCCACGGAAAAAGCGAGCCATGGACTCGTGTACCATGGTGTGATTGGTAATGATATCGACAAACTCTTGCTTTTGTTCCGGTGTAGGAAGCTCACCGTTCAGCAATAAATAGCAGGATTCCAAATAGTCTGATTTTTCAGCGAGCTGTTCGATGGGGTAGCCGCGGTGCAGTAATATGCCGTTGTCACCGTCGATGTAGGTGATTTTTGATTCGCAAGACGCGGTGGATACAAAGCCTGGGTCATAGGTAAAGTAACCCTGGGCAGTTAGCCCGCGAACATCAACAACATCGGGGCCGGTTGAGCCAGAGTAGACTGGCATTTCAATTTTTTCATCCAAACCGTCGACCGAAAGGTACGCTTTCTTATCAGTCATTACGGACTCCTGTATCTTCTGTGTGGGAAAGCCTAAAAGATTTGGCCATTCAAGCGCTAATAATAGCTGTTATGCGCAAGTTTTCGCGTAAAAACCTATTAAAGCTATCAAAAAGTAGTGCCTTAGAAATTAAGCCGAACAACTATACGGTGGCCATTTTGATTGTCAATGAATATTGCCTTAACAAAAGAAGCAATGTGTGCCACAACTTGGAATATATTTTTAATGGGTATGTTCATAGATAAATGGACACAGATAATAAATGGATATGCTCAGCGATGATCAGTCGTCGAAGCGTACATTTTTTCACCCTAGACTTAATTAAGATCCATATATACTCATTCTTTATACACATGGATTACCCATTCAGCTTGTTGCTTTTAGTTTATTGTCGCTTAGTGAAAAGGACAAATGCTATTGGACTAATGTCGTTATTGACCGCGTGGCGGATTGATCTATCGTTCATAGTCAATTCTTTGGTAGTGTTTTTAAGTGTTGAATTCGTCAATGTTGGTTCAGTGATGATAGAAAACACTGAATAAAAAGCGAGAATGCTGGATTAAAGCTAGGAGCAGTGGCATCACGTATAATTGCGACATCAGTTCTAGATAGGGTATCAGTCTAGATAGAGTATCGCCAAAAGCAGACTGCTCAAAAACGCCTTGTATGAAAAATGTTTCGTATTAAGTGTGTTCTTCACAAGCCAGCCCTAACCGTAAAGTAATCAGTATTACGGCGCGATTGGATTTCGATTGTTAAATAATAACGTCACTATCGATAAGAAAATTCGATGCAGCTGATGCTAGGGTGAAAAAGACGCTCTTTTTTTGAGCCTAAAAAGTTTATACGTGTGCAGGTTGAAGTTGGATTATGCGTCAAAATTGGTGTTATGGCGTATTTGTAATTTCAAAGTCATATATCTATAATTCCGCGCGATCTTGTACTAGGGACGCTGGCACATCTTTTGTCAACTGCCTATGCTTGGGGAACTGAATAATTCCCATACTAGAAACCTGTTTGTCTATTTGATAAACAAAAAAGGTGAAAAACAACCGTGAATAAAAACAGACCTGTCAATCTAGATATATCGACAATTAGCCTGCCTGTTACAGCCATCATTTCCATTTTACATCGCATTTCCGGGGTTATCTTATTTGCCGTCGTAGCACTTTTGCTCTGGGCACTTCATACCAGTCTTGCGTCTGAAGAAGGATTTGCTCAAGTTGGCCAAGTGTTTGGACACCCCATTGCCAAAATCGTTCTTTGGGGATCACTTGCCGCATTGGCGTATCACTTGGTGGCCGGCGTTCGCCATTTAATTATGGATGCTGGTGTAGGTGAAAGTCTTGAGGGCGGCCGTATGGGCGCTAAAATCGTTGCCGTTGTGGCAGTCATTCTGATAGCTCTTGCGGGGGTGTGGGTATGGTAACAGCAGTTACAAGTTTTGGGCGCAGTGGCCTTTATGATTGGCTGATTCAGCGTGTCTCCGCTGTTGTTTTAGCCGCTTACACTCTATTTATGGTGGCGTATTTAGTCTTAAATCCTGATTTGACCTACACCCAGTGGCAAGGGTTGTTTGATCAATTGTGGATGAGAATTTTTAGTTTCGTAACCTTAATTTCCATTGTTGCTCACGCGTGGATTGGTCTGTGGTCTGTACTGACGGATTACTTGACTAGCCGAATGATGGGTGGAAAAGCGGTGGTACTTCGTGTGTTAGCCCAAGTCTGTTTGGGTGTTGTCGCCGTAACGTACACCATCTGGGGCATTGAAATTTTGTGGGGGTTATAAGGTTATGAGTCAATTACGTACGATTTCTTTTGATGGCATTGTGATTGGTGGCGGTGGCGCAGGTATGCGTGCTGCATTGCAAATGGCATCATCCGGTTTTAAAACCGCTGTAATTACTAAAGTGTTTCCAACGCGTTCGCATACGGTTTCTGCCCAAGGGGGAATTACCTGTGCGATTGCCAGTGCCGATCCTGAAGATGATTGGCGTTGGCATATGTACGATACCATCAAAGGGTCTGATTACATTGGGGACCAAGATGCGATCGAATACATGTGTTCAGTCGGGCCAGAAGCGGTCTTTGAACTAGAACATATGGGCCTGCCTTTTTCCCGCTTTGAAAATGGTCGAATTTATCAGCGCCCATTTGGCGGTCAATCTAAAGATTTCGGTAAAGGTGGCCAAGCTGCTCGTACTTGTGCCGCTGCAGACCGCACCGGCCATGCGTTGTTACACACGCTTTATCAAAACAATGTAAAAAATAACACCGTCTTTTTAAATGAATGGTTTGCCGTTGATTTGGTGAAAAACCAAGACGGTGCTGTTGTCGGTGTGATTGCGATTTGTATTGAGACCGGTGAAACCGTCTTTGTGAAATCGAAAGCAACCGTGTTTGCCACTGGTGGCGCGGGTCGTATTTTTGCTTCTACAACCAACGCTCACATTAATACTGGCGATGGTGTTGGTATGGCATTGCGTGCAAATGCGCCGATGCAGGACATGGAAATGTGGCAGTTCCACCCCACCGGTATTCACGGTGCAGGTGTGTTAGTCACCGAAGGTTGTCGTGGTGAAGGCGGATACCTGATCAACAAAGACGGTGAGCGCTTTATGGAGCGTTATGCGCCGAATGCAAAAGACCTTGCCGGCCGTGATGTGGTTGCCCGCTCTATGGTATTAGAGATTCTAGAAGGTCGTGGATGTGGCCCTGATGGCGATCATGTGTATCTAAAATTAGATCACTTGGGTGAAGAAGTATTAGAAAGCCGCCTACCGGGCATTTGTGAGCTTTCTCGTACCTTTGCACACTCTGATCCAGTTTATACCCCGGTTCCGGTTGTACCGACTTGTCACTATATGATGGGCGGAGTTCCAACCAACGTTCATGGACAAGCTCTCACTCAGGATCAAAATGGCAATGATCATGTGATCGATGGGTTTTACGCGTGTGGTGAAATCGCTTGTGTTTCTGTACACGGCGCAAACCGTTTAGGCGGTAACTCACTTCTAGATTTGGTTGTATTTGGTCGAGCTTCGGGTTTATTTATCGAAAAATCCTTGCGTGAAGGCGTCGAAATGCGTGAAGCGTCCGAGTCTGATATTGAAGCGGCCATGTCTCGTTTGAATAAGATCAATGAGTCCACTTCAGGTGAGCGTCCGGCGGAATTACGTAAAGAGCTGCAAACAGTTATGCAAAACCACTTTGGTGTTTTCCGTCGTGGTGATTACATGCAGGAAGGCATCAAAAAACTGGCTGATCTTCGTGAACGTATTGAAAATGTGTACTTGGAAGATAAAAGTAACGCATTTAACACGGCTCGTATCGAAGCGCTTGAACTGCAAAATTTGCTTGAAACGGCGGAAGCAACCGCCATTTCAGCAGAAGTTAGGAAAGAGTCTCGCGGTGCTCATGCCCGAGAAGATTTCCAAGAGCGTGATGATGAAAATTGGTTGTGCCACTCCATGTATTTCCCTGAGGACAAACGTGTGGGTAAGCGCGCGGTGAATTTTGCACCGAAAACCATGGAGCCGTTCGAGCCTAAGGTTCGCACTTACTAATACCGGGGTGATTAGCATGTTGAAAGTTGAAGTTTATCGATACAATCCAGAGCAAGACAAAGCGCCATACATGAAAACCTACGAGTTAGATACTCAAGGTAAAGACTTGATGGTGTTGGATGTACTGGAATTGTTAAAAGCGCAAGACCCAAGTTTGGCGTTCAGACGTTCATGCCGAGAAGGGGTTTGTGGCTCGGATGGTATGAATATCAGTGGTAAAAATGGATTGGCTTGTATCAAGCCTCTTTCTGAATGTGTGAAAGGTGGCAAGTTGGTGATTCGTCCGTTGCCAGGTCTTCCTGTTGTTCGAGACTTGGTCGTGGATATGACTCAATTTTACGACCAATACAAAAAGATTGAGCCGTTTTTACAAAACGACACGCCTGCACCAGCCATTGAACGTCTTCAATCACCAGAAGATCGTGCAAAACTTGATGGGTTGTATGAGTGTATTTTGTGTGCGTGTTGTTCAACCAGCTGCCCATCCTTCTGGTGGAACCCAGATAAATTCATTGGTCCGGCAGGGTTGTTACAGGCTTATCGTTTCTTGGCTGATAGCCGTGATACCAAAGCAGATGAGCGCTTATCTAAATTAGATGATCCGTTCAGTGTTTTCCGCTGTCATGGTATTCAAAACTGTGTGCAGGTATGCCCAAAGGGTTTGAATCCGACACGTGCGATTGGCCATATCCGAAACATGTTGCTTTCTCGTGGAACATGATTTTTTTAAGCGGATGATTTTGTCGATTGTCCACTGACGTCGATTGTCCACTGACATGGTTGGTGGATTATTCTGAGCGAATGTCAGCTATTGGGTATCGGATAACCCATGTGACAAAGCCTCGCCAGCGTTGTTTGAATTTCAAACAATTGTGCTCGCGGGGCTTAATTAGGTCTAAGGGTAGTGTTTTATCGTTCGTTTTGCGCATTAACGTGGGCGGTATGCTACACATTAATAAGCGTGTTAATTGAAATGACAATGATGATGGAAAACACGAAGAAATACACAATAGCTGAGTGTTGCAGAGTAAACCGTTTTATGTGAAGTGTCGGGATCGTAACCGACTTTGCAGGCGATATTTTTTTGCCTCCAGATTTGTTTTTGTTCAGAATACTTATGGCTAGGAAGGCAGGTAATTGACCAAGATAGCCAAGCACGAAATCAGTAGTAAAAAGTTTAAGTAGTAGTAAATAAGCGTAGTGAATAAGCAGTAACCAAAAGTACAAGAAATAGAAAACATAAGGCACTTTGGTTGGTATGGTGGCCAAAGGGCAGAGACTGAGTGTGCACTTGCTAAAGAGTATAGAGCAAGCGTTCGAAAGCAGTAATTTTCACCATTTTATATTAAGTAGAATGCCGCAAATGAAATGATAGGCGGCTTCGTTAGTTGAGCAGCGGGGTGTGCCGAGATAATCGGCCTATCTGTATGGGTTAGGCGAGCTGAAACTGACGTCCTTATTATGAGCCGAGAAGTAGCAAGCTGCTAAAGCTGGTTTATTGTTAAGCTTAATAATAATCGCGTTGTGCATCAGTGCGAATTGCCAAGGTCGTTGAGCCTTTTTCTTCACATTGACCGAACTTTATATAAAGCCCATTTATGTAAAGTCCATTAAAGAAGATTTGAGGTATCTGTCCGAGACATTTTTGCGCCTCTTGCAGGTAGTATTGCCCCATTAGAAGGTGGGCACAAATGCAAGACAGCATAATGGAATTACTTTGGAGAACTTCCCATATTTCGGGTGGTAATGCCGCCTATGTGGAAGAGCTTTATGACACATATCTACATGACCCACATGCCGTTCCTGAGCAGTGGAGAGAATACTTCGATAAGCTGCCAAGAGTAGAGGGCGTTACTGCTCAAGATACCCCTCATTCTGTTATTCGTAATCAGTTTGTTGAGCTGGGTAAGCAGCGTGTCCGTCGCTCGGCGGAATTAGGCTCTGGGCCTATTAATCTTGAGCATGAAAGAAAACAAATTAAAGTTGTACAGCTAATTAATTCTTACCGTTCACGTGGTCATAGAAAGGCTGCTCTTGATCCTCTCCAAATTAGTACAGATGACCCAATCCCAGATTTAGAATTGCATTACCATGGTTTGACCAAAGCGGATCTTGATACCGTTTTTCAAACGGGTGATCTTATGATCGGTATTGAAGAAGCGCCTCTGCGAGACATCATTGATGCGCTAGAGCAAACCTACTGTGATGCTATTGGCGCAGAAATTACGCATATCAATGACGCCGCTGAGCGTATGTGGCTGTTGCAGCGTTTGGAAAGTGTTCGATCAAACCCGAAATACAGCTCCGATGTTCAAGTCCGATTACTTGATCGCTTGACTGCGGCAGAAGGTCTTGAAAGACATTTGGATGCAAAATACCCCGGTACCAAGCGCTTTGGTTTAGAAGGGGGAGAAAGCTTCATTCCTCTACTCGATACCCTTATTAAGCGCGCAGGTGGTTACGGTGCCAAAGAAATCGTATTGGGTATGGCACACCGTGGTCGTCTTAATACTTTGGTCAATATTTTGGGTAAAAATCCGGCGGATTTATTCGATGAGTTTGAAGGTAAAAAACTCGTCGATACCTCTGGTGATGTGAAATATCACCAAGGTTTTTCCTCAAATGTAATGACCTCTGGCGGTGAGGTTCATTTGGCGATGGCCTTTAACCCATCCCACTTAGAGATTGTTTCTCCTGTGGTTGAAGGGTCTGTAAGAGCCCGTCAAGACCGCAGAGAAGACTCCAGCGGGGATTTGGTGGTGCCAATTTCCGTGCATGGTGATGCGGCGTTTGCAGGGCAAGGTGTCGTCTTCGAAACCTTCCAGATGTCACAAACTCGAGCTTATCGCAATGGCGGTACGGTTCATGTTGTCATCAATAATCAGGTGGGTTTCACCACCAGTGACCCTGAAGATGCGCGCTCTACGCATTATTGTACGGATGTGGCCAAGTTCGTTGAGGCGCCGGTTTTCCACGTTAATGGTGACGATCCAGAAGCGGTGATTTTTGTTGCGCAATTGGCGATGGATTACCGCTACGAATTTAAGAAAGACGTTGTCATTGATTTAGTGTGTTATCGCCGCCGTGGTCACAATGAAACGGATGAGCCTTCTTCAACCCAACCATTGATGTACCAAAAAATTCGAAGCCTAAGAACCACACGGACACTCTATGCCGATTTGTTGGTGCAGAAAGGCGTTTTGTCTCAGGTTCAAGCGGACACCATGTCAACGGACTATCGCGCAAAATTGGATAATGGCGAGTCAGTGGCGGATGGCTTAATTTCAGAGCCTGATTCGTCTTTGTTTGTGGATTGGACGCCGTTTCTTGGTCATGACTGGTACACACCAGGGGATACGCGTTTCCCAATGAAGCGCCTGCAAGAGCTGGCACACAAAATGTGTGAGATTCCTGATGGCGTTCAAGTTCAGCGTCAGGTGGCAAAAATTTATGAAGACCGTCGTAAGATGGCAGCCGGTGCACTGCGCTTAAATTGGGGGATGGCAGAAACCCTAGCTTACGCGACCCTTTTGGATGACGGGTGCGCTGTGCGAATGACTGGGCAAGATGTGGGGCGCGGTACCTTCTCTCATCGCCATGCGGTTGTGCACGGTCAGAAAGACGGTGAGCGTTGCGTTCCGTTATCGAACATGAATTCAGAGCAACCGAGCTTTGATATTTATGATTCTTTCTTGTCCGAAGAGGCCGTACTGGCATTTGAATACGGTTATGCGACCACTCAGCCGAACAGTTTGGTGATTTGGGAGGCGCAATTCGGCGACTTTGCCAATGGTGCCCAAGTGGTTATCGATCAATTTATTACCAGTGGTGAACATAAATGGGGCCGCTTGTGCGGGCTGACCATGTTGCTGCCTCATGGTTATGAAGGCCAGGGGCCAGAGCATTCATCTGCTCGACTAGAGCGTTTTATGCAACTTTGTGCTGAACACAACATTCAAGTTTGCATTCCGACCACTCCGGCCCAAGTATTCCATATGTTACGCCGTCAGGTGGTTCGCCCGATGCGCCGACCACTGGTTGTGATGAGTCCGAAGTGGATTCTTCGACACCCTTTAGCGACGTCTTCGTTGGAAGAGTTGGCAGAAGGTTCATTTAAAAATGCGATTGGTGATGACGTCATTGATCGTGAAAAGGCCCGTCGTATCGTCATGTGCTCCGGTAAGGTTTACTACCATTTATTGGAAGCCCGAAACGAACGCGAGATTGATGATGTCGCTTTGGTGCGTATCGAGCAACTTTATCCTTTCCCAGAAGATGAGTTGGTGTCTGCGATGTCAGGCTATAGCAATATCGAAGATGTGGTTTGGTGTCAGGAAGAGCCGATGAACCAGGGGGCATGGTATAGCTGTCAGCACCGTATGCGCCGAGTCATCGACAGAATGCCTGGGGATCTAAACTTGAAATTTGCAGGTCGCGTGGCCTCGGCAGCCCCTGCTGCGGGGTATATGTCGACCCATGTGGATGAGCAAAACCGCTTGGTGGATGCAGCGTTAACGCTTGATAACGATTGATTCATCAACTTCGCGAATAATATTGGCTTCGCAAGCCCTTAATCATTGCGCAGTCCCAGCGCTGCGCCACCAAAATAAGACAACACCGCTACTACAGTTTGAAGCGTGACGCTGAAGGAAGATAAAACACAATGACTACTGAAATTAAAGCGCCAACTTTTCCAGAATCCGTTCAGGATGGTGTGATTGCCACATGGCACAAAAAACCCGGTGAAGCCGTCAGTCGCGATGAGCTACTGGTAGATATTGAGACCGACAAAGTTGTTTTAGAGGTCGTTGCTCCAGCGGATGGCGTATTGGGTGAAGTGTTGAAAGCCGAAGGAGATACCGTACTAAGCAATGAAGTCATTGCTTATGTTCAGCCTGGTGAAGGTGTCAGTAATGGTGCTCCAGTCGTGGCTGCTGCACCACAAACCGCAGCCGTTTCAGCAGAGGTCACTGATATTAAAGCACCGACCTTCCCTGAGTCGGTGCAAGATGGTGTTGTCGCTACATGGCATAAAGCGGAAGGCGAAGCGGTGTCACGTGATGAATTGTTGGTGGATATCGAAACTGACAAAGTGGTGCTCGAAGTGGTTGCGCCAACCGATGGGGTCTTGTCAAAAGTCATGGCAGCGGAAGGTGAGACCATCGCCAGTAATCAAGTGATTGGTCAGATCGGTGGTGGTGCAGCAACGGTTTCGGCGCCTGCTGCAGAATCTGCTCCAGTGGCAAATGCAAGCGGTGAAGCCGCACCAGCAAGCCCAGCGGCGCGTAAATTGGCAGAAGAAAAAGGAGTGGACCTTTCTTCCATCGCTGGTACAGGAAAAGATGGCCGCATTACTAAAGAAGATGTTGTGAATGCTGCTGCCGCTCCGAAACCCGCCGCTTCAACTGCGGCTGAATCAAAAGCGCCGGCCGCGCCTGCCGTTAAAGCACCAACGGTAGAATTGCCAGGCTCTGGTGATCGTATCGAAAAACGTGTACCGATGACCCGCTTGCGTAAGCGCATCGCCGAGCGTTTATTGAATGCCACGTCCAACACGGCCATGTTGACCACCTTTAACGAAGTCAACATGAAGCCATTGATGGATTTGCGTAAGCAATACAAAGATACCTTTGAGAAAACCCATGACGGCGCGCGTTTGGGCTTTATGGGTATGTTCACCAAGGCAGCCTGTGAAGCGTTGAAGCGTTTTCCTCAAGTCAATGCGTCTATTGATGGTGATGACATTGTTTATCATGGTTATCAAGATGTGGGCGTGGCCGTTTCTACACCAAATGGTTTAGTTGTACCGGTTCTGCGTGATGTGGATGACATGAATATTGCGCAAATTGAGTCAGGTATTCGTGACTACGGCTTGCGCGCTCGCGACGGCAAATTGGGTATCGAAGAAATGACCGGCGGAACCTTCACCATTACTAATGGTGGTGTTTTTGGTTCGCTGCTGTCTACTCCTATTCTTAACCCACCTCAGTCTGCCATTTTGGGTATGCATAAAATCCAAGATCGCCCCATGGCGGTTGATGGCAAGGTGGAAATTTTGCCAATGATGTACTTAGCACTGTCTTATGATCACCGTATTTTAGATGGTAAAGATGCCGTTCAATTCTTGGTGGCCATTAAAGAAATGATCGAGGACCCTGCACGAATCCTATTACAAGTATAAGCAGGCCTAACGCGAAGTCGTGGTTGTGTGGCGTTTTTGTAGTGAGGCTTTGTCGTCATAAAAACGTTACGGCTACGACACATACTGGGGTTTTATTTAGATTTTGGGGATAAAAAAATATGTCAGATAAGTACGACGTTGTCGTTATTGGTTCGGGTCCTGCGGGGTATGTGGCGGCTATTCGTGCGGCACAGTTGGGTTTAAAAACCGCGTGTATCGAAAAGTGGAAAGACAAAAACGGTAAGGGTGTGAATGGTGGAACCTGTCTAAATGTTGGTTGTATTCCATCAAAAGCTTTACTCGATAGCTCTCATAAGTTTCATGATGCTCATAAGGCCTTTGAGGGCCATGGTATCAGCACTGGGGGTGTCACGATTGATGTTCCCGCTATGCTGGAGCGTAAAAACAAAGTTGTTAAGCAAATGTCTGGTGGTATCGGCGGTTTATTTCAGGCCAACAAAGTGACGTCTTTGTATGGCACAGGAAAACTGCTCGCTGGTCGTAAAGTTGAGTATGTGGATAACGATGGTAACAAATCCGTTTTGGAAGCCGAAAATGTCATCCTGGCTTCCGGTTCTGTACCTGTCAATATTCCGGTAGCCCCAGTAGACAATAACATTATTGTGGATTCCACGGGCGCGCTTGAGTTTACTGAAGTGCCAAAACGCTTAGGCGTTATCGGTGCTGGGGTAATTGGCTTAGAGCTTGGCAGCGTTTGGAATCGTTTGGGTTCAGAGGTCGTTCTGCTTGAAGCGATGGATAATTTCCTGGCCATTATGGATCAGCAAATTGCCAAAGAAACTCAAAAAATCTTTAAAAAGCAAGGCTTGGATATTCGTCTAAGCTGCCGCGTGACTGGCACTGAAGTGAAAGGTGAAGAAGTGGAAGTCACCTACACCGACAAAGACGGCAATGAGCAAAAGCAAACCTTCGATAAGTTGATCGTTTGTGTTGGACGTCGTCCATTTACCGAAGGGTTGTTGTCTGGCGATAGCGGTGTAAATCTTGATGAGCGTGGTTTCATTTACGTCAATGATCTTTGTTCGACGAATGCTCCAGGTGTCTGGGCGGTGGGCGATGTGGTACGTGGCCCAATGCTCGCCCATAAAGGCTCTGAAGAAGGTGTCATGGTCGCTGAGCGTATTGCAGGCCAAAAAACATTGGTGAATTACGACATTATCCCCAATGTGATTTACACCCATCCAGAAGTGGCTTCTGTAGGTAAAACGGAAGAACAAGTTAAAGCGGATGGGGTGCCTTACAACGTGGGTACTTTCCCATTCTTGGCTATCGGCCGTGCTGTGGCCGCCGACGAGCAAGACGGTATGGTGAAAATGATTGCTCATGCTGAGACAGACCGCATTTTAGGTTGCCATATTGTTGGCCCAAGTGCATCGGATCTGGTACAGCAAGTGGCAATCGCGATGGAATTTGGTTCTACCGCTGAAGATATTGGTATGACGGTTTTTGGTCACCCAACGTTCTCTGAAGCAGTAAAAGAAGCCGCTTTGGCGGCGAATGGACACGCTATTCACATGCCAAACAGACGCAAACGCAAATAGAAATGCGTCGAACTCTGTTCGATTGCGCTAAGGTCTTAACTAAGTAAAGCAATAGCACGAAGTAAAGCTGTAGTGTGTCGAACAGAACCGCTGGTAAAAGCAGTATTGGCATTTACCGGCATGCAGTGGGGGTAGGGCAATCAAAAGCTGTCCTACTAAGGTTAATTGAGTGTCTTTTCGGCTTTTCGTTGTACTCAAAAAGTGCGAACGACCGCAATAAGTAAAGACGCGAAGTAACGGATAAATATCATGAACTTGCACGAGTATCAGGCAAAACAACTGTTTGCCGAATACGGTTTGCCGGTCTCTAAGGGTGTCGCTGCTGAGACCCCCGCTGAGGCCGTTGCTGCTGCCGATTTAATTGGTGGCGATATGTGGGTTGTTAAGGCCCAAGTACACGCTGGTGGCCGTGGTAAGGCTGGCGGCGTAAAACTGGTTAAGACCAAAGCGGAAATTGAAGAATTTTCCAAAAAGTGGCTGGGTAACAACCTGGTCACTTACCAAACAGATGAAAACGGTCAGCCAGTTAGCCGTATTTTGGTAGAAGCTTGTACCGATATCGCGCAAGAGCTGTACTTGGGCGCCGTCGTTGATCGTTCCACCCGTAAAATCGTTTTCATGGCCTCTACTGAAGGCGGTGTAGAAATCGAGAAGGTGGCGGAAGAGACGCCTGAGAAAATCTTGAAAGCGACCATTGACCCGCTTACGGGTGCACAACCTTACCAAGCCCGTGATTTGGCATTCAAATTGGGCTTGAACAGTGCTCAAGTAAAGCAGTTCACCAAAATCTTCTTGGGCTTGGCGCAAATGTTCCAAGACAAGGATTTTGCCTTGCTTGAAATCAACCCGTTAGTGATTACGGAAGAAGGCAACCTTCACTGTTTGGATGGCAAAATTAACATCGACAGTAATGCGTTGTACCGTCAACCAGCCATTAAAGAAATGCACGATCCTTCACAGGAAGACGAGCGTGAAGCCCATGCTGCAAAGTGGGAGCTTAACTACGTTGCACTAGATGGCAATATCGGGTGCATGGTAAACGGTGCGGGCCTTGCGATGGGCACCATGGACATCGTTAAGCTGCACGGTGGTCAACCTGCGAACTTCCTAGACGTTGGCGGTGGTGCAACCAAAGAGCGTGTGGTTGAAGCATTTAAAATCATCCTTTCTGACGAAAATGTTGAAGCCGTATTGATCAACATCTTCGGTGGTATTGTCCGTTGTGACTTGATTGCAGAAGGTGTTATCGGTGCAGTCGAAGAGGTGGGTGTTAAGGTGCCGGTTGTTGTGCGTTTAGAAGGTAATAACGCAGAGCTTGGTGCGAAGGTATTGGCCGAAAGCGGTTTGAATATCATTGCAGCAACCAGCCTGACCGATGCTGCACAGCAAGTGGTTAAAGCGGCGGAGGGTAAATAAATGAGTGTATTAATCAACAAAGACACTAAAGTCATCTGCCAGGGCTTCACCGGTTCTCAGGGTACGTTCCATTCGGAGCAAGCCATTGCGTACGGTACCAAAATGGTGGGCGGTGTCACGCCAGGTAAAGGCGGTCAAACTCACTTGGGTTTGCCGGTTTTCAATACGGTTGCTGAAGCTGTTGAAACGACTGGTGCGGAAGCTTCTGTTATCTACGTACCTGCGCCTTTCTGTAAAGATTCTATTTTAGAAGCAGCAAACGGCGGTATTAAACTGATCGTTTGTATCACTGAAGGTATTCCAACGCTTGATATGTTGGACGCCAAAGTAAAATGTGATGAGTTGGGCGTTCGTCTAATTGGCCCTAACTGTCCAGGTGTAATTACTCCGGGTGAATGTAAAATTGGTATCATGCCAGGTCACATTCACTTACCTGGTAAAGTGGGTATCGTTTCTCGCTCTGGTACTCTGACCTATGAAGCGGTTAAGCAAACCACTGATTTCGGTTTTGGCCAGTCTACTTGTGTTGGTATTGGTGGTGATCCAATTCCGGGTTCTAACTTCATCGATATCTTGGGCATGTTCCAAGACGATCCACAGACTGAAGCCATCGTGATGATTGGTGAAATCGGTGGTACGGCAGAAGAAGAAGCTGCAGCTTACATTAAAGCTAATGTCACCAAGCCAGTGGTTTCTTACATCGCGGGTGTGACTGCCCCTCCTGGAAAGCGTATGGGTCATGCCGGCGCGATTATATCAGGTGGTAAAGGAACAGCTGATGAAAAATTTGCTGCACTTGAAGATGCGGGTGTTAAAACCGTACGCAGTCTTGCAGATATTGGTGCAGCATTGAAAGAACTAACAGGTTGGTAATTTTCTATCATCGTGTTGAAAAAAGCGGCTTTGGCCGCTTTTTTTATATTCGAACTTTGATGAGCAAACTGTTTTGATTCAATCATCCCTTGTTAAGTCAACTCAGTTTCAAGCTCCGATAATTTCAACATATCCAAAGCTAACTCTCGTAAGCATCCAGAGGAGGGTTGCCATAAGTCAACAACGTGATAACGAGCTTGCTTTTTCCCTTCAAAAATCCATTGTGACCCGCCTGCACCCATTTGATCTTTCTTAGTGGGTTGTTGCCAAAAGCGGCATTCCTTTTCAAATTTATTGAGTAAACGGTCGCCAACTTCTGTGGGTACGGGTGCACTCTTATAGTCAATAATCTTTCCAGGCTCAAAGCCGCCATCACCATCGGTTTTTTTTCCGAGAATTTCATAATGGCCATCTTCACTGCGGGTTAACCTCAATGTAACCGGGGTTTGGGAGTTGGCCAACCAAGTGAAACGTACCACCTGGCTTTCTGAATATTGAGGAAGTGGTTTTTCATTCATACTTCTCAAATGGCCGGAATACCAGCGTGAGACAAAATTATCGAGTTCAGACTCAGGAGAAAACTGCGCGCTAGGGAAGTAATTGACTTCTGTTGTTGCGCAGGAAACTAAACTCAATAAAGTGATACTCAGTAAAACAATACCTCCTTTTATAGGCCGAATGAATAAACCGCAAAAAGTATAAAACGACGTCATTGAATGTCCTCCCCATTGAGGTGCAATAGTGGTTTTGGATTTTGCGATAGTGCTTGGCGTCCAGTCAGTTGAACTTATTAGTTGACTAAATGGACAATATTTGTGTGATTTTTGTTATATTGGAGGAAAAGTTAATCGAAATTCTCATAAGTTAATGAAGACTGCTTCGCATTTATTTTTATATGTTGTGCCATAAAAGCATTAGGCGACGCCATCCAGTGATGTATGTCACGGTGAAGCACTTTAATTCGATAAGAAAAAAAGAGCATTAATACTGACTATTAAGTCATTGATTGATGAGGTGAGTTATCGCATTGGGTGGAATTGATGCTGTACTAACCTATAAAGAGACATTACCCTTGAGTGGCTTACTCAGAGGTTGGAATAGGTTTTTCATTTTCTGTGTGGCACCGATTAACAATAAATCTAAACTCGGGAAGAGGTATCTATGAGAGTGATTGGTAAACGCTCTGTCGTTCATGCGATGTTGTTGTCTTTTATGGCCATGTGGGCTGTGGCCCCTGCGATGGCTGAAAAAATAGCCGGTGTTGACATTGCCCCCAGCTATGCACTTAATAATGCTCAATTGGTGCTCAATGGCGCCGGCATTCGGAAAAAGCTCTTTTTAAAGTTGTACGTCGGCAGTCTTTATTTACCCGAGCGTATGGACAATGCCGATAAGGTTGTGAGAGCTGATGGATTAGCGTCCATGCAATTAACCATCACCTCTGGAATGATTTCCAGTGATGCAATGAAAGACGCGATTACGGACGGTTTTGAAAAGTCATTGAAAGGCAATACTCAAGCTTTGGCCACTGAGATTGAAACCTTAATGAAGGTTTTTTCCAGTGAGATTAAAGAAGGGGATCAAATCGTCTTTAACTATACACCGAATGTGGGAACGGTCGTTTCTAAAAATGGCACGGAACAGGCAACCATTAAAGGGTTGGCTTTTAAGCAAGCGTTATGGGGTATTTGGTTAGGCCAAGAGCCGGCAGATGAAAAGTTAAAGAAGGCGTTACTGGGTTTATAGAAAAAATTGCTATTGCTCATGCTAACATAGTAAAAATCGAAAGGGGCGATGCCCCTTTTTTCATGCCTTCAAAATGGTCATTGGGATGCCTTTAAGTAATCAAATTTTGTACGAAAATGTCCGGTTGCCTAGTGGTTATAGTGCTGGCTGGCAGTATTATGATTTAGATATCGCAAGCCCGTTGACGGTTTCACCACATTTTCACAGTCATTACGAAATTCTATTTTTTGAACAGGCGGAAGGCGAAATTATTATTAACTCGCAACCTTATTCTGTTTGCGAGAATGCATTATTTTATTTTCCTGCGTTATCAATCCATTCTTTAAGCCTTAATAAAGGAGTAAAGAAATTCTATCTGATACAGTTCGAGACACGATTATTTAATGAGCTTAATGTGCCTATCTCAAAGGTTTTCCATCAAGACGGTGTTTGGCATGTGGACGATCAGGATTTATTGCTGTTTCACGGCTTGTATGGGCAATGGGAAAAGGATGTAGATAACACTCATCTCACCCTTAAAGGGCTGGCTTTGTTGAAGGTACTTCTTCTTTTTATTGAAGAAAAGTTAGAGTGGCTGGGCAGTGAACCGCTTTCTTTACGGAAACATTGGGCGAGTACGACGGAGGCAACCAGTCAGCGTAACGTATCGCGTTTGTTACCTTTATTGAAGCATATGGAGGCAACTCATTATGGTTCTATATCATTGGAAGAGGCCGCGCAGATTTGCGGCATATCAAAATTTCATTTCTCAAGAATGTTCAAATCGGTATTTCAGCAAAGTTTTCAAGATTACATGTTAAGACAGCGTATTCTCACTATTTTGCCAATACTGGGGAATAAAGATATTTCTATTGCAGAAGTGGCGTATCAAGCAGGTTTTAGTGATTCGTCTCATTTTTGTAAGCGCTTTAAATTAATTATGAATCAAACCCCAGGTGAGTTTAGAAAATTATTAAAGCGCAACAGTGAATTTTCTCGCCAAGGTTAGTTGATAACGTATCGTAAATTTATATGCATCAGCGAGCACGCGGCTCGCTGTAAGAAAGGGAGGTTGAGGTGGCTATTGGCTGTTTTCTGAATAATAAAAATAAGAGAAATCCGCGTGTTTATTCAATCCAGATACGTCGGCTGCGAAAATTCCAACAAAACTGCCGGTAAAACGAAAAATATCGTCGCCAAACTCATCGGATAAGCAGGTGGCGTTTAGCTTAGGTCCAATGGGGGACCACCCACTGTTTGTTTGCCAATAAAACTGATACCAGCACTCACCCAGTGTTACCTTAAGTTTAATGGGGCCATCAGGAACAACAACAGGTGTGCCGTATTCGTTGTATTGATCATTAATATGCCCCACAATTTGCAGAGTGCGAGCGTGATTGTCGTCAATACTGACTTTTAAGAAATAATGATTGCCTTTATCGTAATACACGACAAGCCCGGCCATTTGTTGAATGTATTCTGGTGAATAATCCAATTCTGTCTCAGCAGAAAATTCAAAATGTTGAATACGTCTTGCGATAAAGCTTTGATCGTAATTCGAGTATAAATAATCTCGTCCAGTTAAACGTAGGTAGCCTTGCCGTGCTTTCAGTGAACACCATCGCTCTTCTATTGGTTGTCTTAGAGATTGAAAATGAGGATTGAGCTGATCGCTTTCAAAGTCATCATTCAGGCTTTCTGAAGGCCAAGGGTGAGCCGGTAAGTCGGGGGCAATCACATTGAGCTCGCCGGTATTGGTGCCATTATAAAGATAAGGCCAATCATTTTCCCATTTGATTTTTTGTAAGCCGCTTTCTCTGCCTAAAATACTGAAACCGCGTGCGAACTTCGGTACAAAATTATAGCCCTCTGGGTTGTCCACAGGACGGCCTAGTAAATGCGACATGTACCATTCATTGGACTGTGTTTCTACAAAAAAACCATGGCCAGTACGTTGCAAAGGGGCATCACCTTTGAATTCTGAGGTAATAACAGGGTTATTGGGATGCACTTCGTATGGGCCTGCAATATTTCTCGAGCGGCACACGGTAACCGCATGATGAAAACCCGTTCCGCCCTCCGCTGTCACTAAATAATAGTAGCCGTCTTTCTTAAACATTTGCGGTCCTTCCGTAAAGCCGCATTCGGTGCCATGAAAAATGGTCTGTATTTCGCCGATATTTTTTTGTGCTATAGGATCATATTCTTGAAGCACAATGCCGCCAAAAAAATTCTTATTTAAACGGCCATCCCAAATCATATTCAGTATGTATTTCTTACCGTCATCATCATGAAAAATAGACGGATCAAAACCAAATGCATTAATAGATACCGGGTCTGACCAAGGGCCTTCAATAGAGTCTGCGGTAATTAAATAACAGCGGGGTGACATCCAGCTTCCACCACGGAAAGCTCTCATATTGGCATAAGTTAGCCAGAATTTGCCATCTGCGTGGGTGAGCGCCGGTGCCCAGCAGCCACCAGAATTATCGATACCGGTTAAGTCCAGTAATCGCACTTCTGATAAAGCTCGTGTGAGTAGTCGCCAGTTTACAAGGTCTTTAGAGTGATGAATTTGAATACCCGGAAACCATTCAAAGGTGGAGGTGGCAATATAGTAATCTTCCCCCACACGGCAAATAGACGGGTCTGGATTAAAGCCAGGTAGAATCGGATTTTTTATTGTGTTCATAGATATTTACTCAGGCGAAATTGAGGGCGGCTAGCCTTTTGAGCATGGCCAGTTGTTTTGTTTTTGTTCGTCGTTATTCTGATTTTTAGTGTATCGGGCTTTTTTAGAAAACGATGTAATATTTTTGATGTGTTACGGTATGATCTTGCTCTCTTTATTTGGTGCAGGTAGACAACTGGGCTCTATGACTTTGGTCTAACTTCTGGGAAAATACGTGCACTTTCAAATGAGTTGACCTGATATGCCTGTTTCTGCCCCAAATCTTTTTTCCTTCCCCAAATACTGGGCTGAGTGCTATGGCACTGCGCCGTTTTTACCGACGTCTCGTGAAGAGATGGATAGGTTGGGTTGGGACACTTGCGATGTCATCATCGTGACTGGCGATGCTTATGTTGACCACCCAAGTTTTGGTATGGCAGTGATGGGGCGATTGTTAGAAGCTCAGGGTTATCGAGTGGGGGTAATTGCTCAGCCAGATTGGCGAGATACGACGGACTTTATGCGGTTGGGGAAGCCAAATCTCTATTTTGGTATTACTGCTGGAAATATGGACTCGCTCATTAACGCCTACACCGCAGACCTGCGTATTCGTCATGATGATGCCTACACCCCAGGCGGTGAAGCGGGAAAACGCCCTAATCGCGCCGTAATTGTGTACAGTCAAAAGTGTAAAGAGGCCTGGAAAGAGGTGCCGGTGGTGATCGGTGGCATTGAGGCCAGTTTACGTCGTATTGCTCAGTACGATTATTGGAGTGATAAAGTTCGTCGTTCTGTCCTTATTGATTCTACAGCCGATATTCTTCTTTACGGTAATGCAGAACGGGCCATTGTAGACCTGACTCATCGATTGGGCGCTGGTGAGCCGGTGTCGTCCATTACTGATCTTCGGGGTACGGCGATTATTACTCAGGGGACGCCACCAGGGTTTACAGAGCTAGATTCCTCACGAGTGGATTGGCCCGGCAAGATTGATCAAATCCCGAGCCCTTATGAGTATGTCCATGATCAAAAAAACGTGGATGCCGAGGGCAATATTACCGATGAACCTCTACAAGGGGAGGTAGAGCAGGCGAGTGAGACGGTTGAGCCAATTCGCATTGTGCCTATGCCGTTGCGTCGGTGGGAAGAAGATTTAGATCCCGCTAAAACCTGTATACGCTTACCCAGTTTCGAAAAGGTCAGTAAAGACTCCGTTTTGTATGCTCATGCTTCGCGGGTACTGCACCAAGAGTCAAACCCTCATAATGCCCGCGCGTTGATTCAAAAGCACGGTAATCGTCATATCTGGGTTAACCCTCCACCGATACCTCTGGAGACCGATGAAATGGATGCGGTCTTCGGTTTACCTTATCAGCGTATTCCACACCCCTCCTATAATGGCCAGCGTATTCCGGCCTATGACATGATTAAAACTTCCGTCAATATCATGCGGGGTTGTTTCGGGGGGTGTACCTTTTGTTCTATTACTGAACATGAAGGGCGGATCATTCAAAGTCGTTCTCAAGAATCAATTTTACGAGAAATTGAAGAAATTCGGGATAAGGTTCCAGGATTTACCGGTACGATTTCGGACTTGGGCGGGCCGACTTCTAATATGTATAAGCTCAACTGTAAAGACCCGGAAATTCAAGCATCCTGTCGGCGTTTGAGTTGTGTTTACCCAAGTATTTGCCCGAATTTAAAAACCGATCATAGTGAAACGACACAGCTTTATCGTAAGGCGAGAAAAATAGAAGGGGTACACACCATTGCCATTGCCTCTGGATTACGATACGACTTGGCAGTAGAAGACCCCGAATACGTAAAAGAATTGGTAACACATCATGTGGGCGGGTATTTGAAAATTGCCCCTGAGCACAGTGAGCAAGGCACACTCAGTAAGATGATGAAACCCGGTATGGGGACGTACGAACGTTTTGAGAAAATGTTTTATCAATTTTCTGAGGAGGCGGGTAAAAAGCAATATCTTATCCCGTACTTTATTGCGGCGCACCCAGGTTGCGAAGATGAAGACATGATGAATTTAGCTCGTTGGTTAAAAGAGCATAATTTTGAAGTCGATCAAGTGCAGACGTTCTATCCATCGCCCATGTCGTTAGCGACCGCGATGTATCACTCAGAGCGTAATCCTCTGAAAAAAATCGGTTATAAAACTGAGAAAGTCTATACCCCCAAAAATTTAGAACAGCGTCGAACCCAGAAAGCGTTTCTGCGCTATCACGACCCTGAAAATTGGCCTCGATTACGTGAAGCCTTAAAGCAAATGGGGCGCGAAGATTTAATTGGTTTCGGCACGAAAGCGTTAGTTCCTCCTCCCTCAGAAGGTAGTGGCGCTCGAACTAAAAGTGGCGCTCGAACTAAAAGTGGCGGTGGCTCAGGTCGTGCTCATTCTGCTTCGACAGCAAAAATGGCCAGAGGGGATAAGCGACAGCAGGCGCTGCCCAAATCGGGTTCGCAACGAAGCAAGCAGACGTCCGAAGCTGGAAAGCAGGGGGGGCATCGTACTTCTTCCAAGCATCGGCCCACTTCCTCAGGCAGTACCAATGGAAAATCACGTTTTTCCAGGCCCAAAAACAAAAAGAGATAGTTTAATGGAGTGTGTCGCCATTAGAGTTTTATATTATTTTAAAGTGTTTTTGGCGACACATTTTATTCAAAACATTTTATTCAAAAGTCAGTTGAGTACTGAATAGATAGAATTACAGATAATATCAGTACTGATAAAGGGAAATGTGTTGGCGTTCCTCTATTGTATGTGAAATTGAGATATAATTTGCTCAATTGTGTTTGCCAAAATTCGAACCATATGAATTAAAATGAAAGCAGTGAAAAGGAGAGCATCTTTCAGTGACTGTAGAGAAAAAAAATTCATCAGAGCACCGTGATAATGCTGCTACTGAAATTGTTTCATCAAAGAAAACGACGGACTCGACTCCATCATCTTCTTCAAATAAAGAGGAGGAGTCCACTCGAATTGTTCCGTCTTTATCGAAAAAGGCTCAGGCCGTTTCGACAGATGAGGCAACCGTTTTTGTTTCAAGTTCTAATCCGCCTTCGCAGGGCTCTTCATCAAAGAAATCATCTTCGCCCCCCTCGTACTCAAAGAAATCCACCGCACAGAAACCTATCGCACAGCAAGCCCATGGTGCGCGAATGGCTGATGTTCATAATCCAGAAACAAGTTCAGCAAAGGGTGCTTCTAGCGATTACACCGAATACGTAGCCTCCACAGACAGCACGTCTAATTCCAAAGGCTTTCAGGCCGCTCGTGATTTGGCTCAAAAAGCCATGAACGTGAAAGGTAAGATGCTGAAAAAGCGTTTTGTGCTTGAAAGAGTACTAGGACGTGGTGGTATGGGGGTGGTGTATAAAGCAAAAGATTTACGCAAGGTCGAAGCGGAAGACCGGAACCCTTACGTGGCTGCTAAAGTATTGGGGCGCAGTTTTAAAGATCACCCGGATGCGTTTAAAGCCCTACAAAAAGAAACTGCCATTAGCCAAACATTGGCCCACCCTAATATTGTTACCGTTCATGACTTTGATCGTGATGGTAATACCATTTACATGACCATGGAGTTATTAGAAGGCACCCCGCTTGATAAAGTACTGAAAGAACATAAAGGGGTCGGTTTAGGCAAAAAACAGGCTCTGCATTTATTCACGGACATGTGTGCTGCCTTGGCTTACGCCCACAAGCGAGATTTAATTCACTCGGACTTTAAACCTGGTAATGTTTTCGTCACGGTCGATAATGCCGCTAAAGTATTGGATTTTGGCATTGCAAGGGCGGCGTCAGTGGGCAGTAAAACGGCGATTGCCGATGGCCAAGGTGCGGGCAGTACACAAGGTGGGAATGATTTTGACCCAGGCTCTTTAGGGGCGTTAACCCCCGGTTATGCCAGTTTGGAAATGTTCCAAGGGGAGACACCTTGTTTCTCTGATGATGTGTATGCCTTGGCATGTGTGCTGTACGAGATGCTCTGTGGTGAGCATCCTTACGATAAAACCCCCGCCAATAAAGCGATTGAAGAAGGGTTAAAACCGAAGCGCCCGGATGGCCTGACCAATCGAGAGTGGAAGGCGCTAACCAAAGGCTTGGCGTTAAAGCGGGAAGACCGCTGGAAATCCACCGAACAATTTATGTATCACCTGTTGCCCCGCAGACGATCCCCTTGGGTGCGCGGTATTGCCGCCACAACCTTTGTGGCTATCGGTTTGGCGGCCTGGTTTGGTTACGAGAGTTATCAAGCCGAATTAAGTGTGGCTAATACCATTGCCGAGAAACTCGATGTGGCCAATCAATGTTTCGAGCAGGGTAACTATCAGTGTGCGATTGATAACAGTTTGGTCGTAAAAAACTTAGCCCCTAATGATAGCAATGCAAAAGCGCTTTACGATAAATCCATTGAAGGTTTAAAAGATCAGCAATTTACCAAGGCCATCGACGACCTTCGTGCAGGAATGCGGTCGTGTTTTACCTCTGGCGATTATGATTGTGCATCTGTGAGAGCGAGAGAGTTACTGGATCAGTTGTCAGAGGATGCAGAAGCCCAACAACGTCTTGCGGAGATAGAGCAGATTAAACAATCGCAAAAAGTGACTACAGTCATTGCTCAAGCGCAGAAATGTTTAGATAACCAAGATTTAGAATGTGCTACATTATTTCTCGATGAAGCAAAGGCCATTGATTCGGCTCATCCTTCTGTTGAAGCACTATCCCAGGCGCTAATGAGCAGAAAAGAAATATTAGCTGAGCAGGCCTCTGAGCGGAGTGCAAAAATTTCGGCGCTAATGTCGTCAGCAAAAAATTGCCAACGTCAGCAAGATTACGGGTGTGTGATTGCAAAAGCTGATCAAATTCTGGCGATTGATGATGTGAACACGGAGGCAGTCAGCATCAAACAGCAAGCAATATTGGCAAAGCAACAAGCCAATGCCGATGAACGAACGGTAAGAAAAATTTTGACACAGGCCCAAGCATGTTTGGATAGGCGCAATTACAGTTGTGCAATTGCTAAATCTGAATCTGCCTTGGACATTGTGCCAAAGCACCCAAGTGCTCTGCGATTACGAAAAAAAGCAGAGGATGCTCAAGCAGCACTGAAAAAATCCATCATGATTAATTAACGGTGAAGTCATCACTTTAGTGAGTCGTAACACCAAAAAGGAGTTTATATGAAATCTTTATTATCTTTAGCCATTGCAACCGCGATGACCGTTGGTGGTTTTTCTGTAGCCACGTTATCACCTAATGTGAACGCAGGATTTTCTTTAAAAGATTTAGAAAAAGCCGTGGATAAATCTGATAAGAAATGTAAAAAGGGCGATGATTCCTGTAAGTCTCGTGAGAAATTAAAAGCGGCTGCAATCGTCGGTGCCAGTGCCGTTGCCATTAAGTTAATCGCTGATATGGTAGTTGACTATCGATCTAAACAAGTATCCACAGAAAATGATGTGGTGGCAGAGTATAAGAAAAAGCATAAAAAATTGCCTAAAACCACAGTGGCTTCGTTGTATGATGCAGAATCGGTAAATGGCGATATTATTGAGCCAGGAACAAAAGTGGTTATTGCGTCTACGGTAGAAGTGGTGCCTGGCCGTGATGATAAGAATGTACGTGTGCAAGAGCGTTTAACGATTTACGATAATGAAGACAACACCAAGCCACTTAAAGATCTTACCAAAGTGGTCAACCCGAAAAATGAAGCTGGTGGTCGTTTTCAAAATGAATTTACGTTTACTTTCCCTGAAGGTATGCCACAAGGCGTTTATCCAGTGGGTTCGACATTATTGTTGAATGGAAAAGATGCTGAGAAAGAAGACAATAAATTGCAATTGGTTTTGCATGTGGATCATTTGGGTAATGGCCAAATGGTGGCAGTGAATCAGTAATTTACATCACTTCACTTTTTTACCAGTCTAGTTTTTACCAGCCTAGGGGCGTCTGTGTTATTGAGTAGACGCCTTTTTAGTCCTCTCATTTTATACACAAAACATCTTGAGTCCGGTTTGGATGTTTTTGTAATCCCGTTTGCATAGATTTGTGATATTTTCGTATTACTATAAATTCTTTGTTGCTTGAAATTTTGATTTCTCAAACGATAAGGAGAACAATGATGAATACGACGATACATACGCTTGAATCTGCGCCAGAAGCGGCAAAACCGTTACTTGAGTCTTCTAATAAAGCATTTGGCATGATTCCAAATTTACACGGTGTTATGGCGGAGTCTCCTGAATTATTAAAAGGGTACCAAACCATAACTCAGCTATTTCAATCGTCTGATTTTTCTAATGAAGAGCTGACGGTGGTGTGGCAAACCATAAATGTGTATCACCAGTGTCACTATTGTGTACCGGGGCATACGGCTATCGCCAAGTCTATGAAGGTTGATGATGCAATTACGGCGAGAATTCGGGAACACGCTCCTTTGGATGACCCTAAGTTGCAAGTGCTGCGTGAGGTCACTGAGCATATTCTTGAGAGTAGAGGGCACTTAAGTGAAGAGTTATGGGCTCGTTTTTCAGAAGTGGGCTATTCAGATAAGCATTTATTACAAATTGTGCTTGGTATTAGTCATAAAGTGATGAGTAATTACACGAATAGTTTGTATGAGACACCCGTTGACGACGCGTTTAAAATGTTTGAGTAAGAGAGCGTTAGCTATTTTTATTTAATGTCTTAGATGTTGTGTTTTTGACATCCAATTTTTTGAGAGGCGCTGAAGGAGGTATCTTCATTCAGCGCTGAATCGTATTTAATAATGTTTTACATTCTTCGACCAATTAATCCTAATTGATCAATCAAATTACCATCCCGACCATACATGCCAGTAACTTCATAACCTTCCGGCACATACATAATACCGGTACTTCCTCCTTTACCCCCCATAAAACGAGAGCTTCGTAAATTGGTGATAAATTGGATGGCGTCGATGTACTTTCCTGCTCGATAGCGAATGCCAACAATGTATTCACCTGGGCGCAGTCGGAATTCATGATAGTCGCCACCACGGCCACCCCATTTTTTTCCTTTTCTTTCATCGTAAACAAAGCGAATCGCATCAACGTAACGCCCAGCCCACACTTGTACTTTTCGTACATGTAAATGTGCAGTGGCGTCATCGGAAAAAGCTCGCCCACCATTGCCGCCTGCAGCGCGTGACTCTACGTATTCCGATTTATTTCGGTTGTTACGTCGCCAGTGTCGAGCATGTTTTGGGTTGTCGTTTGCATCGTAGCCAGCCGTTTGAAAAGTGCCTTCAGTCAGGTGGTATTGATATGAAGGTGTTGTTTTGGTGGCGAAG
Source organism: Marinibactrum halimedae (assembly GCF_021234875.1). Lineage (GTDB taxonomy): Bacteria > Pseudomonadota > Gammaproteobacteria > Pseudomonadales > Cellvibrionaceae > Marinibactrum > Marinibactrum halimedae. The sequence continues at coordinate 102,850 of NZ_JAJQVM010000008.1, forward strand.
CTCATGGGGCTGATTACCATCAGTACGATGGCAATCAGCATCGAAAAATGACCCCTAAAAACGGTGCGATGATTATTTTTCATTATCATTACCTCTATTGCTTTCCGCCTAATCATGTGGCGTCTTAATGATGAGGTAACCATAACGAGGTTGATCCAAACTGCACCTGAACGGTGATGTTGTTCACAGCGGTTGTGTGGCCAGGTTACAGTGTTTTTTGGTCATAGGTTTCATTCACAGCCGATTTAATGATATCCATAAAGCGTTGAGTTGTTCCTTCAGCGTCCTTGGCATGGGTAATGGCGGTGATCATGGCAATCCCATCGGCACCGGCTTCACACAGTGCTTTGAAATGAGATTCATTCAATCCGCCAATGGCCACTAGGGGGCAATCAACCAGTTTACGCCAGTAAGATACCCCATCAATTCCTTGGGGACGCCATGGCATGTCTTTAGTATTGGTGTGAAATACTGGGCCGCTGGCCACATAAGAGGGTTTTACGCTCAGCGCATGGGCAAGTTCGTAGTGGCAGTGAGTACTTAAGCCAAGTCTTAATTGATGTTTTTCCAATTGATGAAGGTCGGCGGTTTGCAAATCTTCATACCCTAAATGAACGCCATAGGCGCCGTGTTTGATTGCCAATTCCCAATAATCATTAATGAATAACCGAGTATTAAAGCGTTCGGCAATGGCGATGGCGCTTTGAATTTCTCTCTCAAGGGCTTCGCCTTTTAGGTTTTTTGCGCGCAATTGAATGGTGGTTACCCCAAGGGAAAGCAAACGTTCAATCCATTCGGCGCTATCCACAACGGGGTAAAGTCCGAGGGGGGAATCTCCGCAAGAGGGGAAATTAAAATGGTAGGGTTGAGAGGGAAAATGCACAGAGGGCAGTTTTTCTAACGGTATTTGGGCCGCTTCTGTTGAGCTTATCGTTGCTGGTTTGATGGCTTGAAAATTCGGTTTGAGAAACTCACCAAAGCTGAGGGGAGCAAACAAGGCTTCTTGCAAACGTTGTTTGGCGATCACAACGGCATCAGCGGCGCTGTAACCGAACCCCATCATACCGGCGATGAGAGATGCTAAGCTGCAACCGGTGCCTCGGCAGGGTTGATTCAGTGGTAATTTGGGTGTGCTCACCCAAAATGCTTGCGGCCCGCCAGTGCCGAGCCCGATGAAATAATCACTCACCATGTTGGAATCGGTGCTTGAGCTGTCATCACTGTGCCCGCCTTTTACCAATATTTGCTGGGCACCGGCTTTTCGCCACTGCCTTGCAAAGGTTTCAGGTTTAGATAAATCGGCGTCTTCAGTGGCTATTTGTTCTGACCATAACGCTGCTTCAAGCAGGTTGGGTGTCATGAGTGTGGTGATGGGCAGAAGTCTTTCTACAATGACTTGGGGAGGGTCAACCAATAAAGATTTGTTCAGTGTATTGGCGAACACGGGGTCATACACCACTGGAATCTCTGTTAGGTTGTGCTCACCGATCCAGTTTTTGAGAGCGATTGCTAATCCTTGGTTGGGCATAAGACCCACTTTGATCGCCGAAGGCCGTTCGTGTGAAAGACAGGCATTGAGCTGGGCAACAAACTCTTCCGTACTCACTGGGTAGACTTGAGCGGGCTCGCCTGCCTGGGCGGGCTGAGCCGTCATTGCAGTGGGAACGGTATAACAATGAGCACCGATGGAATGCAGCGCTTTAATATCGGCTTGTAGTCCGGAAAAACCAGCCGGGTCGATACCGCCAATGGCGAGGACAACTGAAGACTGCTCTGGGGTGTATTGAGTCATGGGAGTGATTTATGTGTGTTTTGTGGGAGGCGATTTGAGGCTCATTGATGAGCCTGCAAGGTGACGATAACTTATTCGTGCCAGAATGGTTTACCCAGCTCTGGGGTACTGGCTTGAGCGAAGTCTTGCTCTGGCAAAATGCCCGCTTGATAGCCGGTACGACCGGCTTCTATCGCATGTTTAAACGCCGCTGCCATGGCAACCGGATCATTGGCTTGTGCGACGGCGGTGTTCAGTAAGATGCCGTCAAACCCTAATTCCATGGCTTGGCAAGCGTGAGACGGTGCACCAATACCGGCATCGACAATTAACGGCACATTTGGAAAATGACTGCGTAAGGTTCGCAGGGCGTAAGGGTTCATTAGCCCTTTGCCACTGCCGATGGGCGCGCCCCAAGGCATGAGTACGTGACAGCCAACTTCCATGAGTTTTTCACACACAATTAAATCGTCGGTGGTGTAGGGGAAAACGGCAAATCCTTGTCGAGATAACTCCTCAGCGGCGCTCACTAGCTCGAAGGGGTTGGGCTGCAAGGTATGATCGTTTCCGATGACTTCCAGTTTGATCCAGTGTGTATCAAAGACTTCTCGTGCCATCAGCGCCGTTGTGATGGCTTCTTTGGCGCTCATACAGCCAGCGGTGTTGGGCAGAATATGTACATCGTGTTGTTTGATGTGATTCCAAAAGGCTTCACCAAACTGACCATTGCTGCTTTCGCGCCGTAACGACACTGTGATGATTTCGGTATCCGAGGCCGTAATGGCGTCACTCATGGTGGTCAAAGACGGGTAACGCGCCGTGCCCAGCAATAAGTGGCTTTCAAAGGTGTTTCCATCCAATTCCCAAGTCATATTAACCTCCCACCATGGGGGTGAGTAATTCGATGGTATCGCCGTCTTGAACGGAAGTTTCTTCGTAAAGCGATTTGGGAACGAATTGTTCGTTTACGGCAACCGCAAATTTTTGTTCTTTGGGAGCAAATTTCTCCGTTAACGTTGAGAGCGTGATGGTTTCACTCAATTGATGCTCAACGCCGTTAAAGACTATGCGAATCATTAGGCTTCCACTGGGGTTGTGAATCGCTCAGCGGATGAGCGGTTCAATGAAGTTTGAAAAGTTGATGATGACGGAGGTGGTGTTGAATGCTCAGCCACTTTGCTCATGACGGTCTGCATGACCCATGGCGTTAATAAAATACCGTGGCGATATAGGCCGTTAACGGTGAGGATACCGTCGTGCCAATCAATCATCGGCGCGTTGTTGCTCAGGGCCGGTCGGCATTGGCTGCGCATATCCAGCAGCCTGGCTTCGGCAAAACCCGAATGTAAGCTGTAGGCCGCAGACAGTAGCTCCATCGCCGAGCGCAGGGTAATCGGCCCGTCGTCTTCAGATTCGATCTCGGTCGCGCCAATTAAAAACCGCTGGCCTTTTCTCGGAATGACGTAAATAGAGTATCGAGGATGAATTAAGCGAACCAGATGATTCAATATGACTTCCGGGGCATACACTTCAATCGTTTCGCCACGCACACCACGAACCGTAGGCAAGTCGGTTTTGGCTCCGGTGCCTCGGCAATCCACCACAAGATCAAAGCCCATTTCTGCTGACAACGCCGCCTTGTTAGAAGCGCCAAAAGTGATTTTGTTTGCGGCCAATGTCTGCACACGGATGCCTTGCATCATCGTGCAACCGGCACTCAGTAACGCCTGCCTTAAGCCTGAAGTCAGTGATTCTGGGTGTATCCACGCTTCTTGGTCGAACCAAAGGCCGCCGTTAAATCGCTGGCCGAGCACCGAGTTTTTATCGGAGAGTTGTGCTCGGTTGAGCGTTGAAAAGGTGGCCGGTGAGCCTTCTCGATTTAAGTAAGCGGCTTTTTGTTCGAAAGCCAAATAGCTGCCGTGATCTTGCTGATGCGCGACCACCACACAGCCACCTCGGTGCAGCTGCACAGGGGTGGTTAGATGCTGATTCAAATGGGCAATAAAATCGGGCCAGGCTTTCAACGCTTCACGTCCTGCTCCTAATACGATGGGGCAGGCGTTAACTTCGGTATTGGGCGTGAGCATACCGCCGGCCGCCCAACTGGCACCTTTGGGAGAACCCCCTTTCGACGCCTCAAACAACGTGACAGAAATGCCACGTTGTATCAGCCCCCAGGCCGCACTCAACCCTGCAATGCCGCCACCGACCACCGCAGCGGTTTGCGGGGATTGTTTGTGAGAAGAGTCGAAGCTGGGAGCGTTTGACAGCGTCATTGCTTATGCCTCAGCGGTCGCTGGGGTTTTGTACTCTTTCACTTCTTGCGAGATTTTCATCGAACAGAATTTCGGCCCACACATTGAACAGAAGTGAGCCGACTTAGCTGACTCTTTCGGTAAGGTCTCATCGTGGAAGCTGCGAGCAGTGTCTGGGTCGAGAGACAGGTTAAATTGATCTTCCCAGCGGAATTCAAAGCGTGCCTTAGACAACATGTCATCACGGTAACGAGCACCCGGATGGCCTTTGGCCAAATCCGCAGCGTGCGCGGCGATCTTGTAGGCGATCATACCGGCTTTCACATCCTCACGATTCGGCAAACCCAAATGCTCTTTGGGTGTCACGTAGCACAACATTGCGCAGCCAAACCATCCAATCATGGCGGCACCAATACCACTGGTAATGTGGTCATAGCCTGGTGCAATATCGGTGGTCAGTGGGCCGAGGGTGTAGAACGGTGCTTCGTCACAGTGCTTAAGCTGTTCGGTCATGTTCTCTTGAATGAGGTGCATCGGTACATGGCCTGGGCCTTCAATCATCACTTGTACATCGTGTTTCCAGGCGATTTGGCCTAGCTCGCCAAGGGTTCTCAGTTCAGCAAACTGGGCTGCATCGTTAGCGTCGGCAACCGAACCTGGGCGCAAGCCATCGCCTAAAGAGAAGCTGACGTCGTAAGCTTTCATGATTTCACAGATTTCCTCAAAGTGGGTGTAGAGGAAATTTTCTTGGTTATGGGCCATGCACCATTTCGCCATGATGGAACCACCACGGGACACAATACCGGTGACACGGTCGGCGGCGAGCTCAATAAACCCTTGGCGAACACCGGCGTGAATGGTGAAGTAATCTACCCCTTGCTCGGCTTGCTCAATAAGGGTGTCGCGATAGAGTTCCCAAGTAAGGTTTTCGGCAATGCCATCGACCTTTTCCAGCGCTTGGTAAAGTGGCACGGTTCCAATTGGCACGGGTGAATTACGGATAATGTAATCACGCGTCGCATGAATGTTTTTACCGGTGGACAAGTCCATCACGGTGTCTGCACCCCAGCGGGTAGACCACACCAACTTTTCCACTTCTTCTTCAATGCTCGAACTTAACGCCGAATTGCCGATGTTAGCGTTCACTTTCACCAAGAAGTTACGGCCAATAATCATCGGCTCTAGCTCAGTGTGATTGATGTTCGCCGGGATGATGGCGCGACCGCGAGCGATTTCTTCGCGCACAAACTCCGCCGTAATCGGCTGCAAATTCGCCCCCATAGAATTGCCCGCCAAACGCTTGGTGCGCTCTTCGGTGGTGAACTCGTTGCTTAAGGCTTCTCGAAGCTGGTTTTCACGCAGTGCGATGTATTCCATCTCTGGGGTGATGATGCCTTTGCGAGCGTAATGCAGTTGCGTCACATTGCCGCCATTTTTAGCACGGCGAGGTTGGCGTTGAAGTGCTGGAGCCAGTACAGAATCGTTACCAAGGTCGGTGCGTTGACCATTATCGACAGGTTGAATTTTGCGACCTTCATAGAATTCGGTGTCTTCGCGGGCGTCAATCCAGGCAGAGCGTACGTCTGGCAAACCCTTATGCACGTCGATGTCGGCGTTAGGGTCTGTGTAAGGGCCGGAGGTGTCGTAGACGGTAATGTTGGTACCGTCAGTCAGTGAAATTTCGCGGGCAGGGACTTGAACACTGCTGTTGTCTGGGTGCGTTAGGTACACCTTCCGGCTGGCGGGCAGTGGGTCACGGGTAAGAATTTCAATGCCTTCTGGAATGTGGTGCTCACATTGCTTTGGGTCATTATTGGGGGGAGTAAAGGTATCGACGGTTGCGGAGTCGTTTGTGGTGTTCTGCGTCATGTGAAGCCCTCAAACTGTCTATTTTATTATCGAGATATTGCTATCAAGACATCTGTTATGAAGACGGAATAAGACGCAGGGAGTGGCGGTGGCAGCGTTGTTGATAACAAAACGGCTGATGTTGAGCTTGGCATTTATCACCCAAGCTGATTCATCAACCGCTACCTGTAAAAAGGCCGCTGTAGGTAGGTGGTATTGAAAGGGGCATCGCCAAATCAATACACGTTCTACGTATCATCATTACCATAACAAACCGACTGATGAGTAATTAGTCAGTTTGTCTTGCCTCTTCCCTACGCCGGCATTATCCGGGTCAGGTTCTGCGGGACCGTTTTCAGAGCAATGTTTGCCATTGCGCTCAAAAACATCTCAGCCATTTACAGCGTAGCTGCTTCTCACTAAAAACCGGATTTCTCTTGATAAAGAAAATTCCAATGGCCAAAGCCTGAGGAGGTGATAGCAAAAGTCAGTACAGTCGGCGCCCCGAGAGCGTGGGCAAAGTATACGCTTGAAACTTTTTCTCTGCCAAGCTTTTGCATTGCATCTTGAGAATTTGTTGCGCGAGATCGTCATTCAATTGGCCTAAAACGGGCATTAGCTCGACAAGGGTTTGTGTTACGCTCGAAGACGTATGATAAAGCCGTGAACAATCGTTTGAACTAAACGTCACCGTAGTGACGTAATATATCGATTAAATAAATCACGCAGTGATGCATGTTTTGAGCTATCCAATGTGGCCGATTAAATAAATGTGGCCGAATAAAGAGTAGGAGAGAAATTGTGAGTTTTAGCGGAACGGATAAGTACGTCGCCACAGACGATTTAACCATGGCAGTAAATGCGGCTGTCACGTTGCAGCGCCCACTATTGGTGAAAGGAGAGCCGGGTACTGGTAAAACCATGTTGGCCGAAGAAGTCGCAGAGAGTCTCGGAATGAAGCTCATTCAGTGGCACATCAAGTCAACCACAAAAGCCCAGCAAGGATTGTACGAATACGATGCTGTGTCTCGTCTGCGCGATTCGCAGTTGGGTAACGATAAAGTCCACGATATCGGTAATTACATAAAAAAAGGAAAGTTGTGGGAAGCTTTCGATTCTGATGAGCAAGTCGTGCTTTTAATTGATGAGGTGGATAAAGCGGATATTGAATTCCCCAATGATTTATTGGTGGAATTAGACAAAATGGAATTCTTTGTTTACGAAACCGGTGAAACGATTCGAGCCAATAAGCGCCCAATCGTGATTATTACCAGTAACAACGAAAAAGAGTTACCCGATGCGTTTTTGCGTCGTTGTTTCTTCCATTACATTAATTTCCCCGATCGCGACACCATGCAACAAATTGTCTCGGTGCACTTCCCAGAGATCAAAAAGTCTTTGGTTCAGCACGCGCTGGATGTATTTTTCGACCTCAGAAAAATTCCGGGTTTAAAGAAAAAGCCGTCCACATCTGAATTAGTTGATTGGTTAAAACTCTTATTGGCCGATGACATCCCTGAAGAAATTCTTACCAATCGTGATACCACCAAAGCGATTCCACCTCTTTATGGTGCGTTATTGAAAAATGAGCAGGATGTGCACTTGCTGGAACGTTTAGCGTTCATGACGCGTCGTGAAAAGCGTTAATTTAGACCTTTGCTTAGGCGGTATCCATGTTAATTAACTTTTTCTATGGGCTTAAAAATTCAGATATTCCGGTATCGTTAAAGGAATATCTGGTGTTGTTAGAAGCATTGGAAAAGGGATTGGCCTTTGCCAGTGTGGATGATTTCTACTTACTTTCTCGTACCTGTTTAATCAAAGACGAAAAATATTTTGATAAATTTGATCGGGCATTTGGTGCGTATTTCAAAGACATCGAAGGATTAGACGATGTGATTGAAGCGTTGATTCCAGATGACTGGATTCGAAGTGAATTTATCAAGCAGCTCACGGAGGAAGAAAAAAAGAAAATTGATTCACTGGGTGGCTTGGATGAGCTGATCAAACAATTTAAAGAGCGCTTAGAAGAGCAAAAAGGGCGGCACCAAGGCGGAAACCGTTGGATCGGAACCGGTGGTACGTCTCCTTTCGGGAATAGTGGGTATAACCCGGAAGGCATACGTGTGGGTGGTGAAAGTCGGAATAAAAGTGCAGTAAAAGTCTGGGATAAACGTGAATTTAAAAATCTGGATGATAGCGTCGAATTGGGCACTCGGAACATTAAAGTTGCTCTTCGAAAACTCCGTAAATTTGCGCGCACGGGTTCTAATGAAGAATTGGATCTCGATGACACCATCCGTTCTACAGCCAGTAATGCCGGTTTACTGGACCTGAAAATGGTTCGAGAGCGACACAATGCCGTGAAAGTATTGCTGTTTTTCGATGTGGGTGGTTCGATGGATCCGTATGTGGAAGTGTGTGAAGAATTATTCTCTGCGTGCAAAACTGAGTTTAAGCACATGGAGTATTTTTATTTTCACAACTTCATTTATCAGACGGTGTGGAAAGACAATGCGCGCCGCATGACAGAAACCACCGAACTGTTCGACATCATGCATACCTACAGCCGAGACTACAAAATCATTTTTGTCGGTGATGCCAGTATGGCGCCTTATGAAGTGGTATCGCAGTACGGCAGTGTGGAGTTTATGAATGAAGAGCCTGGGGCAACCTGGATGAAACGCTTAACCCGTACGTTTGAAAATGTGGTATGGCTAAATCCAGTTCAAGAGCAGTATTGGGATTACACCCAGAGTATCCAAATGATCAAGCAGTTAGTGGAGGATAGAATGTTTCCGCTGACATTAGATGGGTTAGATCGAGCCATTAAAAGTCTACTGCGTTAAAGCAGCTGTCTATCTTCCCCAAGTAAACGTTCTGTATCACTGGAAGTAAATGAAAAAACCGGATTGAGAGCTGCTTCTCTCAATCCGGTTTTTTTATCAGTGTTTTTTATAATTTTAGCGTTAAGTGTTTTTCAGCGTTTACCACGGCGAGGTCAACATTGGTGTTATCCCCAGCAATAGACCATTGCATGGCTGCTTGATAGAAGCGGCTGGAGGCTTGAGAACGATAAAAATTAACAACACGCTCTTCACTATCGTGTTGTGCTTTCCAATCTGCAATAAGAATAGAGGCTTTAGCGGCTTGTTCCCAAGCTTGGGCAGATTGTTCAAATTCACCGTGTGCACGGAATGCTTCGCCAGCACGTTCAAATTCTTTTCCTGCATTGCGTAGTGCCCTTAGGGCTAATACGGCGTACGCTTTTTTATTGCTTTCTGATGCGTCTTGCTTTTCTTGTAATGACTTTCCGTGTTCCAGTAGCTGAACACCGTAGGTCATCGCGTCATTTGCGGCTTGCTCCCAGATAGCATTTGCGTCGTCAAGCTCCCCGATAGTGAGCCAGCTTTCTGCCATTTGTCGATGAGTGGCAAACATCCTTTCACGGGTTTGCGCGAAGGATTTTTGCCATCCTAGTGCTTTCTTGAATTCCCCAGACGCTTCAGCATTGATCATATTGGACATGTCATCACGCAATGACCATGTCATGGTTTCGATGTTGCTTTCCAGGTTTTCGATTTGATCGTCGTTAAGAGTGATAACAGGCCCTAATACTAACTTGAGTAGTGAGGGCGTGGCACTGCGCCCTTGAATATGGCAGTAATTGGTAGGTTGTTTATTGTTATCGGCACAGGCTTCTTTGAGGCGTTTTTCTTGGGTGAAGCACTGAGTACGAAAATGATTATCACTTAATTCGGCGCAACCACAATCTACGGCAGGGCAATTATCCGCAAATACAGCATTCGTTGCTGTTATAAGTAAAAAGATTAGGGTAGTGGAAACGGCATGGCCAAGTATGGCAACCGGGCTTGTCTCTGTCATTGGAATAGTCCCTCATTTATTGTGAGAACAATTTGTTTTGATCGTTAGCAGTTCTCAATCTGTGCGCTGAAAAATGTATTGGATCACACTAAAAGAATAATCGGCGTCAGCTTTATGCTCAATAAAAAATATTAAATGTAAACGTTTACATAACTAAATAGCATATAAGGAAACTTATTCGTTTTTTTTAATTCCGATTTTTTATATTAAAAAGTGTTTTAAAAGCAAAATAGGTTAACTTTTCGGCTAATGAGGGTTGTTTGTCGATGGAGGTATGAACAGGAAGAAATTGCCTGGATGGCTCTAGCGAGAGCACATCCAGTAATGTGAGATGATTATGAAGGGTTATTGGGTGCTTCAGCAGGAATGACAGGGACATCGTGTTGAACATCCCCATTTTGACCTCGGTGGCGTAAGAGGTGATCCATCAGTGTAATGGCCATCATGGCTTCTGCAATGGGGGTTGCTCGAATACCCACACAGGGGTCGTGTCGGCCTTTGGTGACCACTTCCACAGGGTTGCCGTATCGGTCAATGCTTTTTCCTGGAATATGCAAGCTGGAGGTGGGCTTTAGGGCAATACTGGCGATGATGTCTTGCCCGGTAGAAATGCCTCCGAGTATTCCGCCAGCTTGATTGGATAAGAACCCTTCGGCGGTCATTTCATCTCGATGTTCGGTGCCAAGCTGAGAAACACACTCAAACCCTGCACCAATTTCTACGCCTTTTACTGCATTGATGCTCATTAAGCTGTGGGCGAGTTCGGCATCGAGCCTGTCGAAAATGGGTTCTCCTAATCCAGGCATGACGCCTTTGGCGACTACGGTGATTTTGGCGCCTACAGAGTTGCCCTTTAGAGCGGCCATGTAATCAGCCATGGCATCCACTTTGCTGGCGTCAGGGCAAAAGAACGGGTTGTTATCGATTTCATTGAAATCCACAGTGTCGATGGTAATCGGGCCTAATTGAGATAGATAGCCTTGTATCTCAATGCCGTAATGAACGTGCAAATATTTTTTGGCGATGGCACCGGCGGCCACCCGCATGGCGGTTTCACGGGCGGAAGATCGACCACCCCCACGGTAATCTCGGACACCGTATTTTTGCAGATAGGTGTAGTCCGCGTGCGCTGGGCGGAACTGATCTTTAATGTTGGAGTAATCTTTTGACCGTTGGTCGGTGTTTTCGATCAGTAAGCCAATGGGGGTGCCAGTCGTTTTGCCTTCAAACACCCCAGATAAGATTTTTACTTCGTCCGCTTCTCGTCGTTGAGTTGTAAACCGAGATTGGCCCGGTTTGCGGCGATCTAGGTCGTACTGCAAGTCGGCTTCTGACAGTTCCAGCCCCGGTGGGCAGCCATCGATAATGGCGCCTAAGGCAAGACCGTGACTCTCGCCAAAAGTGGTCACGGTAAATAATTTGCCAATGCTATTTCCAGACATAAATTGCATTTCCATCATACAGCTGAGCGGGCTAAGTATTGCTCACGCTCATTGGTTCATTTAATGACTTTTATTTTTGTACACACGTTTAGGTGACCGCTTCGACTTAATTGAACTCGGCGGACAGATGATCATAACATTGTTGTAGCTGGTGTCGGCTCAGAATAAAAACGCCATGTCCACCTCGGCTGAATTCTGGCCAAATAAACGGCACTTCGGGTAAGAGTGCTTCTAAGGCTGGCCAGCTGTTTCCCACCTCACACACCAATAGCCCTTCTTCGGTGAGATGATCGTGAGCTTCTTTGAGTAAACGACGGGTAAAGTCTAAGCCATCATGGCCTGAGGCAAGCGCAATTTGTGGCTCCCAGTGAAATTCTTCTGGCATATCGGCAATGTCTTCAGCGTCTACATAAGGTGGGTTAGTGACGATGAGGTCGTAACGCTGGTTTTTTAAGTGCTCGAAGAGATCAGACTCGATGGCTTGTACTCGACCATCCAGCTCATGTTGATGAATATTTTGCCAGGCAACGTCCAGTGCTTCGGCTGAAATGTCACTGAGGTCGATCCAGGCTTCTGGAAAGGCATAGGCGCAAGCAATGCCAATACAGCCACTGCCTGTACAGAGGTCTAATATGCGCTCTGGAGGGAGTCTCAACCACGGCTCAAATTGTTGGTCAATCAATTCGGCAATGGGGGAGCGAGGTACCAATACATGCTCGTTGACGGTAAAGGGCAGCCCACAAAACCAGCCAGTGCCTGTGAGGTAGGCCGCTGGCTTGCGAGTGTCGATACGATCTTGAATGAAGTTTAATGCTTGTTTGCGTTCGTCATGGGTAAGCCGAGTATCCAAAATGGTCGATACCAAGTCCCAGGGCAGAGAGGTAACATGCATCAATAACTGCAGGGCTTCATCCCAGGCATTGTCGGTGCCATGCCCGAAGAAGACTTGTTCTTGGGTAAATCGAGTGGCACCCCAGCGCACCCAGTCTTTTACGGTAATTAATTCTTCAAGAATGGCTTCTCGACGTTCTATAACCATACTTCGATTGCTCTTTGTTACTAAATACATTAAGTGAATAGTGTTGCAGTACTGAATCTGTCTCAGTTTATGGCGCGCTAGTGTAGAGGATTACACCTTGTGAAAGAACCTGAGAACGAATCAGAGTGCGAATCAAGGTACGATGTTTCAATTTACTGGATACGCAGCACCCAAAGGTTGATGTCGGGAATGGGCTCTAAATGGGTTTCGAGTTCGGCATGAATTCTGGGTTGAAGGTTACCAATGCCGTGGGCTTTTAACCTTGAGGTGTTAACGCCCTGTTCTTCCAAAGCGGTCATGGTTTTCTTGGCAAGCTCAGTTGAGGCGTTGATGTTGTCTTCAAGCTTCTTACTACGATAATCGCTGCTCACAATGACGATGTTTAATGTTGGTGCCTGTTTGAGTGCTCGTGCCAAGATTTTAATAAATTCGTTACTGATATTGGCTTCTGTCCCGTCAAGTGAAAGCGGCACACGAATATGCCCTTGTTCTTTCAAATAAGTTTCTAAAGTTTCGGCTTGGGGAAGCAAAGAGGAGGTAGATGTGAGTGTGCTGGTGAACTCGTCCACAAGTAAGTAACTGCGACGGTTGCCCCGAGTCACTCCATACAGCGCGATAAATGTTGTCGCAGACTCAGAACGAAGTTGTACCGCAGCGTAGTGCTGGTATTGTTCCAGGCCATACAAGCTGCGTTGACCAAAGTGGTCATTTGCCCACGTTCCGCTGCTGCCGCAATTGTGCCCTTTACAGCGGTAGAGTGGGTCAGCATTATGGTCTTGCAAGTAGGTCAAACAGTCACTGAATACATTGCCGATGTCCCGAACGTTATTTAATTCGTATACCGTTCTTGTTAAAACACCGGTGAGTTTTTCACTTCTCTCGGTTTGCCAGCGACCATTAACGTTCATCATTGGTCCAAGAGCGAGTTCGTATACGCCTGTTTTTTCAACCTTATCGGTAACTTTGTGGTCACTCATGGGTAAGGAAAGCGTAGCTTGTGCAGCCAAAGATGTAGACGCCATAGCTGACGTTACAAGGGCCATTATGAGAGTGAGTGCCTGCAAACACTGTGATAAACCATAGCGTTTTTGCTCTGTCGTAATTGTGTGTTTAATGTTGTTATTGTTTTTTGTTGTGAAGATATTCACCCTTTCTCCTCGTCAACGTCTTATTCGTTGGTTCTGTATGTATGGAATCGTATCTATTTACGTGAGCTCCTCGGCACGTAGGTTAGAGTTTATTAGCTCTGCGATTGCCTTGCTGGCGTCTTCCATGTGTAAGTGATGCCCGCCTTGCATGGTCTTCAAATGAATTTCCGGGTAATAGGCGAGCTCTTCTTTTGTTTTTGGGTACAAATCCATTAAACCCCCTTCGGCCAGTATCAGTGTAATAGGTGCTGTTACCGCTTTTACAAAGGCATGGATATGATCTCGTGATAGTTTGATCGCTGAAGGCAATTGAAGTTTTTGATCGGCACACCAATACGCTCCTTTGGGTGATACTTTTAAACCTCGTTCTGCCAAGTGCTCGGCGGCGCTTTTACTGATTGGAAAAGACGCTTGCGCTCGGGCTGTAATTGCCTGCTCTCTGGTTGGAAATAACGATGGGCTGCGATGCTCAATATTGCGTAAGCTGCGAATGGCGGTAGCGAGAAAATCAGGTGCTTCAGACGGATTTTTGTGTTCTGGCCAAATGGCGTCAATAAGCCAAAGATGCTCAATTCGCTCTGGAAAGGTACCAGCCGAGAGGGTTGAAATCATCGCGCCACGAGAATGTCCTAGCAGCCCAAATGAATTCCACCCCAATTGATCGGCAATAGAAAAGACATCGGCGACATCATCCCACAGGTGGTAGGGCCTCAGGCTGTGTCTGTGATCGCTCTGGCCATGACCGGCAAGGTCAATTGCAATAATGTGCGCTTGAATCAGAGGCGCTAAGACGTTAAAACTTCCGGCATTATCCAGCCACCCATGCAATGCGAGAATTTTATTGGGGTAATGGCTTCCCCATTGCTTGGCTTTGAGAGTGAGTTCACCGAGTGAGAATGCTAAGTCAGGGTTGATGTTTGGATTCATTGTTTTCGAAGTTGGCTAATGTATGTGAATAGTAACTAACTTAATGTTCACTAATTTTTTTGACGTTATGACAGAGTACAATCATGCACAGTCTAGTTGGGTTGTGTAATTAGTGATCTTATTTCCAGAAGTTGTCTGGTGTATTTATCGTAACTGTACTTTATTGAGATACCTTTGTATTGAGATACGAGCGTGGCTGTAAAATTAATCCTTTCTAAAGATGAGCTGGAGAAGGCAAAAGTAACTACGTTGCATACGTTATGGAGTGGTTACGGCGCTTTGGATCGGCTAACTCTGAGTGATGACTCATCCGTTATAGTTAAACGTATTTCTCCCCCAAAAGAGGTAAAACACCCTCGAGGTTGGGGCGGCGGGTTATCTCATGCAAGAAAACTGAAGAGCTACGAGGTTGAACGTTACTGGTATCAGCATTGGTCTGTACAGTGTGATGATCGGTGTCGTGTGCCGAGGTGCTATGAGGTTGGTAATCATTTCTTTGGAGAGGGCAGGCCTTCTGATCTTTTGGTGTTGGAAGATTTAGACGCACAAGGGTTTTATTTACGTCTAGCCGAGGCGGATGCCAGCGCAGTATTACCGTGTGTTCAGTGGTTGGCTCATTTTCATGCACGCTTTCTTGGTGCTTCTCCGGTTGGTTTATGGGGAAAAGGGACGTATTGGCATTTAGAGACGCGTCCAGATGAATGGGCGGCCATGCCTGAAGGTTTGTTAAAAGACGCTGCACAAGCCATTGATTCAACCCTGCACAACGCGAAATACAAAACATTGGTTCATGGTGATGCGAAGCTAGCCAATTTTTGTGTATCGGAAAGTGGTACGGTGGCAGCCGTTGATTTTCAATATGTTGGAGCCGGTGTTGGGGTTCAGGACCTTATCTACCTGATTGGCAGCATGTCGAAGGGCTTCCCCGAAGAGGCTGTCGTAGAGCAATTAATTGATGCGTATTTTGATGCTCTGAAAAGTGCTATGGGTGCATATCATCCACATATCTGTTCTGGTGAAGCGGCGGATGATATTGAAATAGTGGATGAGATAGTAAAAGAATGGCGACAATTATTGCCATTAGCGTGGGCTGATTTTGAACGATTTTTGGCAGGGTGGATGCCTACACATCATAAAAGGACCGATTTCAGTCGCCGTCAAACACAGTTGGCTTTAGAAAAAATAAAATAAATCAAAGAGCTACTCAATATAAGGTGAGATTTTCTTGATGGGCGAGTATTAACGCTCCATGTTTATTCTGCCGAGATTACTGAAGACTTGTGAGATATTTCCTACAAAACTCTCCGGCATGTCCTACATACACACTGTGCGTGTTTCGACATAATGATTACCAAGTTGAGGGGTTACAGGAAGCAACCCACAAAACTGACACCCAACACCAAGGATTGGTGAAAATCAGGGATGGCCTCACGGAAGATCTTCAGGGAAGGCACGACAGGAGTCGAAAGGAAGGCAACACGGAGTGCTTGATGATTAGGGATGACAATCGAACAGGATGTTCAGGTTTACAGGTTGATAAGGATATCGAAGTAGACAGGAAAAGGATTCAAGGATGAGGATGCACGGATAGCATCAAGGGAAAGGGATAAGCACACGGAGTTCGGAAAGGTGTCTAGACCAGGGTTGGTTTTGTAGAGCTAGGATGCTCCTAAATGAATTGTCGCAGGAGCGGTGGAAAGGCAAGGAATGTCGGGACACAATTACCAAGGACAAGGAGCAAGGTAAAGCGCTAAGGGATTAGCGAAGGAATTCAGTTTACGGATAAACTCACTAACAGGACGTTGCTTAAGGAATAACTTGGCAGGATGCGACAAGGATGAATTCACACTGGCGTATTTTCCAATGGATTGGAAAGGATAGGGATAGCTGCAAGGGATAGGTGAGACCACGAAGGTCGAAGTGTCAGCATCAATAGTGCGGGATAGCACAAGGATAAAATGCTAGGAGGCAATAAGGAAAGTTACCGACCAAGCAAGGTCAAGGGATGCAACAAATTCAGAAAAGCCGCAGTGGGAAACCACTGCGGCTTTTTTCGTTTAAATATCTTAGGTGTTTGCCTAGGTTTTGTGGCTAATTGGTTCTATAGTCAATTGGTTCTATGGTTAATTGGGTTGATGAAGCCACATTAAGTTACTGCAACCCGGCGCTAGAAAGTCAAACTCCAAACAGGCCAACGCACTGGTCCCCATTCGATAAGCACCTGGCTCAAGTCCTGCCAGACTGTCCACTAAGGTGCCTACCAGTGGTTGATGGCTGACTAAGATAATTTGGCGAGTGGGGTCAGTATGCATTGCCTCCTCTAACGCCTTGAGAAGAACCCTTAAGTTACCGTCGGGCACGAGCAGTGGAGATGTATGTGATTGTGCTAGGGAGGGCACATGTTGTGTCACGATTTCCGCTGTTTGCTGAGCCCGGATATAAGGGCTTGCCCATAGCTCTGAGATATCTCCAAGCACTTCTTGATAGCGCTCTAATAATGCGCTTGTTTCTACTCTTCCTCTTTCTGTCAGGCGACGCTGTGCATCTGTAGCAGCGTGAGCCTCTGCTTCGCCGTGCCTCATAATGAAAAGTTTCATACCATTCACCTTAAAAACTCGCCTGAGAGAATCTGTTATTGATCTTGCTATGCCAAACGTAATGGTTAGATGTTAGCAGTCTTCATGGCCACTCTGAACGTTCTTGGTCTTAGGCTTCAGTGTAAGAAGTTATTGAGTGACCAATTTGGAACCTTTTCACGAGAGCTCACATTTTCTTCAGGCCATTCATCGAATGGATAGGGCTTTTGTTCGGACTGATAAGTTAAAAAAGCCAGTGCTTGATAAATGTATTGGCTCAGTTGACCACCGAATACCGTTAATGTAGTGCTGGGTTTTCCGGTAAAAAGAGAAAATAAAAACTGCAACGCAATAACACCACTGATGACAATGCTGGCAATTTGTAAAATCCCTAAAAAGAGCAGCATAAAAATTAATCGAAGCCATGGCTTACTCGATAAAAGGTTGTGCTTAATAGTGGAGTCAGTCGATGTATTCATGAGGACCTATTTCTGTGAAATTATAATGAGGTTGAAGGTTCATTTGAGAGTTTTCCACTGAACTCGACGTCATAGTTTTGTTCACCTTGCATTAATTGTTGGGCGACTTCAATGACGGGGCGGGACTCAAATAAGATAGCGTATAATCCTGTGGCCAACGGCATATAGACATTTAATGACTCCGCCTTTTCTTTAACGAGTTTTACGGTATTTACCCCTTCTGCTACTTGACCTATATCAGTGATCGCTTCATTTAAACTTTTACCAGAACCTACCGCATAGCCCACACGATAATTCCGGCTTAAATCAGAAGTGCACGTTAAAATTAAATCACCCATTCCCGCAAGCCCCAAAAATGTCATTGGGTTTGCACCGAGGACTTGGGCAAGTCGGCTCATTTCCGCCAAACTGCGAGTTAATAACATTGCTTGAGTGTTGTGGCCAGTACCCAGTGCCGCAGCCATGCCACAGACAATGGCATAAATGTTTTTAAGGGCGCCTCCTAATTCAACACCATAACGATCATGATTGGCATAAACCCGAAAAGTGCCCGAGCTTAAGGCTTTTTGGGTGAGTGTAATCAATGCGTCGTATTCACTGGCGATGACGGTGCCTGTTTGTTGGTTCACAACAATCTCTTTTGCGAAGTTGGGGCCGCTGAGTACGCCAATCGGGTGATCGGGTAATTCTTGCTCCAGTACTTGGCTCATCAATGTGAAGTTTTCAGGTTCAATACCTTTTGCTGTACTAATAACACCCGTGTCTTTTGATAAATAAGGTTGAATCAATTTAACCACTGAACGAAATGACTGGCTTGGAATAGAGACAAACACCAATGCAGCATCGGTAATGGCAGTTTGTAAGTCGTGGGTGATGGTTAACATTTCATGCAGCGGGAAGCCGGGAAGATAAAAAGGGTTTTCTCGGAGTGCCTGGCATTGTTTAGCACGTTCTTCATTACGCATCCATTGATAGACGGTATTTCCATTGGTGGCGGCCATATTGGCAATGGCGGTGCCAAAGCTGCCGCCGCCGAGTACTGCAATTTTGTTAGGGTTTGTCATTCGAAGCTCGATTTATGATTAAACTGAGTGCATCTTGATCGTTATATTGTTGTACTTGTCGTGATTCACTGACTTATGGGCAAGCATAGACGTTACGTTAATGGGTATTTAGGGGTGTTCTTCCCGATTTCAATTGTCTAGGCGTTTTGAGGAGAATTTCCTGTATTGGGATGAAATGTAAAATAAAAAAGGCGGCATTTTTTGCCGCCTTTTCAATAAGTGCCAATTCCGGTAAAAGCTAATTTAGATAAAAGCCAGTTTAGAATAGGGATAGACGTTAATTTCTCGCCCAGTTCGCTTCTTGCTGACCAAAATCAGATTCATCCTCGATGTTATTATCGCCAGTGTCTTTCCCTCGTATTCTCAGAATATGGTATTGCATTCGCGCACCGGCTAAATACATCGCTGGTACAAACAGCAAGGTAACGCCGGTAGCGAACAAAATACCAAAGGCAATCGATGCCACCATAGGGATGAGGAATTGCGCCTGCATGCTGTTGTCTAGCATGATCGGAACTAAACCAATAAAGGTCGTAATACTGGTGAGAATGACTGGACGGAAGCGATCTCGACCGGCTTGCAATAGTGCTTGATGTACTGGCACTTTTTCGGCGCGTAGCTGGTTAATTCGGTCTATGAGAACCAGGTTATCGTTAACGACCACACCTGCTGCCGCAAGGATACCGAAGTAAGATGCAATATCGACGGCAAAGCCCATCATCCAGTGGCCAAAAATAGCGCCCATCATGCCGTAAGGGACGGCTGAAAGTACGCCCAGTGGCTTCAAGTAAGATTTAAACTCAATGGCCATCAATACGTAGATAATCAGCACCGAAAAGGCAAAGGCTTGTACCAAAGCAACCATAAACTCGGCCTGCTCTTGGGAGTCGCCACCGGCGCCTACTTTTAAGCCGGGGTATTTGCTTTCTAGTGCTTCTTTATTGCGCTCAAGAATGTCTTTCATGACGTATTGAGTGCTGGTCACATCCTCTTGGATATCTGCTGTGATTTCGATGCTACGGCGTCGGTCTGTACGTTCAATTTGGGTAAATCCAGGCACAAATTCTGCCACCGCCACATGGTCAAACGGGATTTCGGTATTGACTTGAGAGCGTAACTGAATTTGATCAATAAAATCGGGTGTGCTGCGCTCACTTTCGGGATAGCGCACCATTACGCGAACATCTTCGTTTTGGCGAGGTACACGTTGTGCCTCAGTACCGAAGTAGCCTTGTCGGACTTGGCGGGCCACGTCACGTAAGGTGATATCCATGTTCTCAGCCTGGGGCTTCAAACGAATATCGATGTCATCTCGTGCCGTTTGTAAAGAGTCACGCACGTTATCCACACCAGGGTAGGCCCTAAGTAATTCTTGCAGTTCAGCTGAGGCAGCGGCAAGCACATCAGTGTCGTAGGCAAAAACATCAATGGCCAGGTCGCTGTCATCGCCATTGGCGGTATAACCGAGCATGAACTTTTCCGCTTCAGGCAGCTCGCCGATATACTCTCGCCAGCGCTCGGCGATAAAACCAGAATCTAGGTTCAACTCGCTGTTATGGCTGAGTTCTAGAACAACCCAGGCTTTACTGCCGGACACCCATGTTAGGTTATGAAGCACAAAGTTATCGCCATACCCGCGCTCTAACAGTTCTGGGTCTTGCTGCATTTCTGGTACGGAGGCCTCAATACGACGAATGGTTTCCAGAAACTTTTGTTGTGGGTAGCCATCAGGATAGGTGATTTCTGCTTGAATCCAGTCCATTTGTGGGTTGGATTGGAAGGTCGTTTTGACATAGCCAATTTTGATCAACGAAATGGAAATAGCAAAGGCCATGATGAACAACAACAGCGTAACGGGATAGTGGCGTTGGGATTTATCCAGCACAGGGAAATAGATTTTTTTAGCAAATACATCCAGTGCGCCGCTGAATTTCTCCCGTACACGCTCGAATAACAGCCGCAAAGTATTCTTCGCAGGCTTAACAGGCTTCATGCCGGCGAGGTGGGATGGCAGAATCCAGAAAGACTCGATAAGCGAAAAGGCTAATGAACAAATAATGACTGCCGGAATACTCCATAAAAATTTGGAGGCGTCCCCAGGTAGGAAAAGCATAGGGATAAACACAACCATGGTGGAGATAACAGCGAATAAGACCGGTTTATAAACGCCGTTTACCCCTTTGAGAGCACCGGTTTTGCCCAAAACGCCATTTTGCTGTTGGGTGTAGATGCTTTCGCCCACAATGATTGCATCGTCCACTACGATGCCCAGAATTAATAAGAAGGCGAACATGGAGAGCATGTTAATACTAACGCCAACGTAAGGCAGTACCCAGAGTGCACCCATATAGGCGGTGCCGATGCCGACGGCTACCCAAACAGCGAGTTTGGGGCGCAAAAAGAGCATCAGGATTAAGAACACTAAAATCAGCCCGCCAATGGCGTTGTTGGCCAAAAGCGTCATCCGGCCCTCAAACATAAACGTCAGGTCAGACCAGACACTGACTTCAATACCTTCCGGTGCGCGCTTTTTCAGCTTTTCGACGTATTCATTGACCGCTTCAGAAGTTTTAATGATGTCAGGGTCTTCCGCCCCGAACACATCCACAAAGACGGCCTGCTTACCATTGAAGCTGACATAGCGGTTGATGTCTTCATAACCGTCCGTCACCGTTGCGATGTCGCCGATGAGTATACGGGTTCCATCGTTATTGGTGATCAGCGGAATCTGCTCAAAATCCTGAGCGGTATAGGCTTGTCCTTGTGTTTGAAGCTGAAAGTCGCCGGCCTCGGAGCGGATCACTCCGGCAGGAATGTTGATGGAGGATTGACGGATCGCATCCACCACATCGTCAAAGGAAAGGTTATGCCGTCTTAACTCAAACTCAGAAATTTCCACACCGATCTCGTCTCGGCGAGTGGCTCTGAGTTCAACGACGTCCACATTGTGCAGTTCTGAAAGTTCGTTACGCACTTGAGTACCAAACGCTTTCAGTTCCGCTTCACCAATATTACCCGCGAGAGCGACTCGTAAAATACGAGTGCGATTTTTGCCTTGGAAGATGACTGGTTGTTCGGTATCCCCAGGGAAAGTGGCAATGGCATCCACTTGGGTTTTGATGTCGTTGTAAATCTGTTGCAGGTCATAACCCGATTCGACTTCGACTACCACCCGGCCATTGCCGAGACGGGCATAAGAGCGTAAACGCTTGATGCCTTCAATGTTGTAAATAGCCTCTTCAATTTTGATGCAGATTTGCTCTTCGACTTCACGAGGCCCTGCGCCAGGGTAGGGGACTGAAATTTCGATGACATTAGGCACCACATTAGGGAAGAGTTCTTTATTTAAGGATGAAATTCCCATTAGCCCGCCGAACATGATGATGACCATCAATAAGTTGGCAGCAACAGGGTTATCAATAAACCAACCGAGTGTTCCTTTCATCGAGCGTTACCCTTCCTTTTGATTATTATCGGTGATGGGCGTTTGACTAGATTCTACAGTGGCGATATTCGCCTCATCTACCGGAGTGACAGGGAGGCCTGCGATCACTTGAGGTAACTTGGAGACCATAATACGTTGGCCTTTTTCCAGCCCAGTCACGATAACTTGGTCGTCTCGGTATTCTTCGACGTTGATTTTGGCAATCGCCAATTGGTCATTGTCATCCACCAATAAAACCTGGTCATTCTTATACAGTGCAGTGCGAGGTAGACGATAGGCATTTTGAATGTGCTTGCCTTCGATTTCCGCAGAGACATACATACCAACTGCCAAAGGTGGTGTGCCTTCTTCAGCGGGCGCATAAGGATTGTCGATTTGAACTACCGCGTAGATTACACGGCTGCGTGTATCCAGAGAGGCTTCGGTGCGGACAATACGCCCTTGCCAGTCATAAAATTCATCACCATAGGCGGCTTTTAAGGTGACACTAGGAAAGTCGGTTTCCGTTTGTTCTTGCGATTGAGGTGTTAATGGTAAATTCACCTTTGCCGCTTGCTGTTGCGTGAGGGGTAAGCGTACAAATACCGCATCGGTACCATACACTTCTGCTAAAACAGTCCCTGCAGTGACAAACTGGCCCACGTCAACACGTTTACTCAATACACGACCGTTAAATGGCACACTCAGTTGTGTGCGATCCACGTTTAATTTTGCTTGTTGAACATTCGCTTCAGCGGCGACGACAGAGGCTTTGGCTCTGGCAAGTTGGGGTTTGCGTAAGAAGAGGGCGTTTGCTTCCTTATTACCGACATCTCGCCATTGTTTTTTGGCTTGGCTGGCTTCGCCTTTTTCCATGGCGTGTTGTTCTTTCGCTTGGGCTAAGCTTAACTCAGCTTGTTGTAAGGCCACATGATAGTCACGAGCGTCGATAGAGATCAGGGTTTCATCACTATTGAAAAATTCGCCCACTTCAAAATGGTCTGAAATGGAAGTGACTCTGCCTGCGACTTCAGCAATCACGCTGATTTGTCGAACGGGAATGACAGCACCCTGACTCATGATGGTCAGTTGTTCTTCATTGGGGGTGGCGCTGATGGTAGTGACTTTGGGCGGCGGTGGTTCAACAACGGGTTCCGGCTCAGGGTGTTCTTTGAGCGCTGACATCGCAAAAATAATACCAATACCGCCAATGAAAGCGGCAGCTAATCCTAAGTAGGTTTTGCGATTGGTTCGAGGGGCCTCAGTATTGGCTGGAGCCATATTCTGCGGTCGGTTGTCGGTCATTGTAACTCCCTTTAGTAATTCACCCGTCGGTTGTGCCAACAGAGCATCACTATTTCATTTAAATTGTTGAATTTAATGCGTTAGTTCGGGCTGTTTTCTCTGTTCGAAGGTGGTTCGAACCTCGTTCGTCGAATTAAGAGATATTTCTGGGCATGGCACCTGAATGTCAACGACGTTGGCGTGCGGCCTTCATTTGCTTCGTGTAATGTCAGGCGTAAGGATGACCGTTTTCAAGCACAGAGGTTCCAGAAATAACCTTTGCAATGCAATACGCATGGCGAGACTGACGTGCCTATTTGGTCTTCAAAAGATGTCACAATTGTAATTAAGATTCATGAACTCAACCACAATAGATTCTAGCAAATACTTCGTTTTCCTTATGAAAACCTTCGGATGAGTGAAATTCGATCATTTTGAGTATTTTATTTAAGTATTTATAGGATTTTAATCGCTGAATATGATTGTTCGATGAAAAGTGACAAAGGTGATTTATTAACTAAAGAGGTGGGGTGGCGTACTGTTTTGGCGGGCGCTTTTTTCAATTGGGTATGCGATCGTTTATACAATAGTTTATACAATGAAAATCAATGGGCGTCATTGGGGTATAAATCAATGGGCGCCCTTTTCTAATTTATCAGTAGATTTATAGGCCCAGCTTTTGTTTTACTTTGCCAAAGCTTTCTAAAGCGAATTCCAATTCTTCCTGGGACAATGCAGCAGACACTTGAGTGCGAATTCTTGCTTTGCCTTTCGGAACAACGGGGTATGAAAAAGCGACGACGTATATACCCTCATCGAGCATTAGTTCTGCAAATTTGGCAGCCACTTGAGCGTCATACAGCATGACCGGCACAATAGGGTGTGTGCCTTCCAATATATCGAAGCCAAGTGTTTTTAATCCTTCACGAAAGAACTCGGTATTGTGAGTCAGTTTTTCTCTCAATGTATTGTCATTGACGAGCTCTAACGCTTTGAGTGCCCCTGCGACAACCGGCGGCGCGACGGTATTAGAGAATAAATAGGGGCGGGAACGTTGACGAAGTAAATCAACAATTTCTTTACGGGCAGCGGTATAACCGCCGCTGGCACCGCCTAGCGCCTTACCCAATGTACCAGTGATGATGTCTACGCGATCCATACAATTTCGAAACTCATGAGTACCTCGGCCGGAGGCACCGACAAAGCCGGTGGCGTGGCAGTCATCAAAATGAACAATGGCGTTGTACTTCTCTGCGAGATCACACACTTCATCTAATCGAGCGATGTAACCATCCATTGAGAAGACACCGTCAGTGGTGATGAGCTTAAAGCGTGCACCGGCTTCATCAGCAGCCACGAGCTGGGCTTCCAAATCTTGCATGTCGCTATTGCGATAGCGGAAGCGCTTGGCTTTACAGAGGCGTACACCATCGATAATGCTGGCATGGTTGAGTTCGTCAGAAATAATCGCGTCTTCTGGACCTAACAATACTTCAAATAAACCGCCATTCGCATCAAAGCAGGAGGGATAAAGAATGGTATCTTCGGTGCCTAAAAATTCGCTGAGTTTGTCTTCCAGTGTTTTGTGCAGAGACTGGGTGCCACAAATAAAGCGTACAGACGCCATTCCATAGCCCCACTCTGCTAGCCCTTGCGCGGCCGCTTTTTGCACTGCTGGGTGCTGTGCTAGCCCTAGGTAGTTGTTGGCGCACAGATTCAAGACTCGCTGCTCGCCATTCACCCCAACGTTAGACCCTTGGGGGGTTGTGATCTGTCTCTCGCTTTTGTAAAGCCCGGCTTCTTTAATACCGTGGAGTTCTTGCTGTAAATGCTCTTGGAATCGACCGTACATGCTCACCCTACTCAGTAGTTAATTTTAGTCGTTAATATTTTGATGGCTCATGCTGAGGAATAACTTGCGTTTATTCCTCCCAGTTCAAGATCACTTTGCTGGCAATGCCATCGCTCATGGCTTGGAAACCGGTTTCGAATTCACGAAAGTTTAAGCGGTGTGTAATGACAGGAGAAATGTCTAAGCCAGATTCGATCATCACGGACATTTTGTACCAAGTTTCGTACATTTCCCGACCATAAATTCCTTTCAGCGTG
This sequence comes from Marinibactrum halimedae, assembly GCF_021234875.1. Taxonomy (GTDB): domain Bacteria; phylum Pseudomonadota; class Gammaproteobacteria; order Pseudomonadales; family Cellvibrionaceae; genus Marinibactrum; species Marinibactrum halimedae. The sequence continues at coordinate 128,101 of NZ_JAJQVM010000008.1, forward strand.
AGCATATTGAAAATGACGGTATTCCAATTGATTGTGGTATCGTTGGTGGGAATGCCCAAAATGGACACTTTACCGCCATGACACATACTGCTCAGTAAATCGTTAAAGGCGTGGGCATTGCCAGACATTTCGAGGCCGATGTCAAAGCCTTCTTGCATTCCGAGGCTTTTTTGAACGTCGGCTAATGATTCATTGCGAACATCGACGGTGCGGGTAGCACCCAACTGCTTTGCGAGTGCTAAACGCTCTGGGTTGATATCGGTAATCACGACATTGCGAGCACCGGCATGTCGGCACACTGCTGCGGCCATGGCGCCAATAGGGCCGGCGCCGGTAATGAGAACATCTTCGCCGAGTAGGTCCCATTGTAGGGCGGTGTGCACAGCGTTACCTAGTGGGTCAAACAACGCAGCAATATCCAGGTCAATACCAGGACGATGCTCCCAGACATTCGACATTGGCAAAGCAACGTATTCTGCAAAAGCACCAGGGCGGTTTACACCAATACCGCTGGTATGGGCACAAAGGTGTCGACGGCCCGCCATACAGTTTCGGCAACGTCCGCACACCACATGGCCTTCACCAGAGACGATCTGACCAGGCTTAAAATCAATGACGTTCGAACCCACTTCGACAATCTCGCCCACAAATTCATGGCCGACCACCATGGGTGTTGGAATGGTTTGTGATGCCCACTCATCCCAGTGGTAGATATGCATGTCTGTACCACAAATGGCGGTTCGCTTTACCTTAATCAGTACGTCATTGATACCAATGGTGGGTTCTGGAACCTCTTCTAGCCAGATTCCAGGTTTCGCTTCTTTTTTTACTAGCGCTTTCATGGGCGGAAATTCTCTTTCGATTAAAGGTCTGTGGCGGCCACTGATGGGTTGACACTACTGATTAGCAAACGCCACTGCTTCTTCGGCTGAGGTAAACAGTTGCTGTGAAATTTCTTGTTGGCGATTGAGGCTAAAGGATTTGACGCAGTAGAAACGCTGACCGTAGTGGATTTCACTGGCGGTGGTGACATAGACATACAAACGATCTACATCGGTGTTTTGGACGGTAGCTTTGGTTCGCCAGTTGTTCACGTTCAACTTATCGACACAGTTAGTTGATCGAATACCCAGAATGGGGTCTTGTGGTGCTACAAAATAATCAATGATTTTATGCATGGCTGTGTTATCGCTGTTTTCTTGGGTGAATGCGTTGTTGAGGGGTAAGCGGTGCTTCTAGCACATTCGTTCAAATGAAAAGCGAGAAAACCAATAGCAGGGGTAAATCATTGTCTTAAGTACCTGGAATGTAGAGCTTGTGTGTCACATGAGCGCATCTAAGATGTTTATGCATCGAAGGTGTCTATTTAACAGCCGTATCCAATAAATTTTTCTATATAAGAAATAATTCCGCTATAGTAGATTTGTGAATTCCTTAATGCAAGATTTTATTCCAATATGATGGAAAATTATTGCTGTATGTTAAACGGTTAATCTAACCAGTGAGGAACAAATTGGGTGTGCCAATGAAACAGAATGAAATGGATAAAGCGGGTGATGCAGCAAGCGAAGTGCTTTGTGTGCGTGTGGCCCAGCTAAGAAAGCAACATAAAATGACATTAGATCAGTTGGCGGCCACCTCAGGGGTAAGCCGCTCTATGTTAAGCCAGATTGAAAGGGGGCAAGCTAACCCGACGCTTGCTGTTACGTTTCGTATTGCGCAGGCCTTTGGTATTTCTATTGGTGAGCTGGTAGATGTGCCGGGCAATAACCCCAGTATCGAGGTGGTGCATGGCGATGATCCAAAAAATTTGTTTCGCTCTGACGATGACTGCCATATTCGAACGTTGTCGCCGATGCACATGGAGAAGAATGTTGAGTTTTATGAGCTGCGTTTAGGGCCCAATGCCAGTTTGGCCAGCGCCCCGCATTTTGAGGGAACACGAGAATTATTGACGATTACTCAAGGTAATGCCCAAGTCACTTCTGGAGAGGATGTCTGCAAACTCACTACCGGAGACTCGGCCCATTATCGAGCGGATATGGATCATATTATCTCTAATACGGGGAAAAAACCTCTGGTGGCCTATCTCGTGGTGACGTACAAGGCTTAATACATTAATGCATTAAGCCTTGAGAAACGGTGTCTTTGAAAATGATTAAATCTGAAACCTATTAGAATTGAAAATAGACAAAAGGAGAAGCATCTTCCGGTGCGAAAATGACAATCATCAATGTGGTGATTGATAACGCATAGGCAGTATGGAAGCGGGTAATGCCGACATCAGGATAAGACATGAGAGGCTTCGCCTTAATGATGTATAAGCTATGCCAAATAAATAATAATGCAAAAATGGCTAAGCTCGGAGTGTGATACCACTGGATGCCTTGTTGAAAAGTGAACATGCCTTGTAAGAACTGGCTCGAAATTTCAAAGGTTTCCGCCCGAAAAGGAATCCATAACAGGCAGACAAACAAAAATGTGAGGCTCCAACCAAACAACGCATTTGCTGTGGGTAAATTGGATTTAAAGGTGCGGGCGATAGATGTGGTTTCCCAGAGTTTATGAATGGCTAAAGCCATTCCGTGTAAAAAGCCCCAGAGCACAAAATTCCAACTGGCCCCATGCCAAAGTCCTCCGAGAACCATGGTCGCGATAAGATTAAAGTAAGTGCGATGTAGTCCTTTACGGTTACCACCGAGGGAAATGTACAGGTAATCACGCAGCCAGAAAGAAAGGGATTTATGCCAGCGTCGCCAAAATTCCGTAATTGATCGTGAAATGTAAGGCATACGGAAGTTTTCGGGGAGTTCAAAGCCGAAGATCCGAGCAATACCAATGGCCATTAGGGAGTAGCCCGCAAAGTCTCCGAAGATTTGACCTGCAAAGGCGAGCATGGCCAACCATAACGTGCCGGCAGAATACAGGGTGGGTTCGGCAAATATGGGGTCGGCAAATTGACGTAAAGTGTCGGCGAAGATGACTTTTTGAATGGCGCCGCCTAAAAATAACTGTGCCCCGACAATGACGTTTTCCTTGCGGATACGGATGTCTTTATCCAATTGAGGCAAAAAGTCCACTGCTCGCACAATAGGCCCTGCAACCAGTTGAGGAAAAAACGAAACGTATAACAAGAACTTGGTCAGAGAGTGGCAATGGGAAATATTACCTCTGTACAGATCTATGGAATAACTGACGGCCTGGAAAATATAGAATGAGATACCAACGGGTAACGTGATTTCCCAAAAGACACTTTTCTCAATACCCAACACACCATAAAAGCTGCCGACAAAAAAGTTAAAGTATTTGAAAAAGGCTAAGGTGCCTAAGCTGATCACCAAGCTCAGTTGTAAATACCGTTTCTTTTTTAGCGGGTCGTTGGTTTCGACCATTTTATTGCCCAGCCACCAAGCCGTGAAGCTGGCAAAAAACAGCAGCAGCATGAAACGATAATCCCACCAGCCGTAAAAGAAATAACTGGCGATGAGAAGAAGATAGGTTCTGGTGGTATTACCGCGAGCGATAATAAAAGACGCAAGCAGAACGGATAGGAAAATCAAAAAAGCAATAGAGGTAAAGATCACTTCTGTGCCACTCCTTGGATAAGAAGATGTTCTTGAATAATGGGAACTAATGCATCCGCAACGACTTTGTGGCCAATGGGATTTAGGTGCCCGTCACCTGGAATTAAATTATGAAATCCCAATGGTAACTCTTTCGTTGTTTGATAGTGCTGAACAAGAGTGGGGGTTAGGTCGTATACCGGGACTTGAGCGATTTGGGCGGCACCCTTAAAGGCATCACCCTCGTTTAAGTCGGTTGTGAGAGAGACCTTTCCATTTTCTAAAAACTGAATGTTGTCATAAAAGACGACAACTAGCTGGCCATCACTTTCTCGTTTAATTTTTTCCAAAATTAAGGCTAAACGGTCGATCCCATCAGAGACAATCAAGCTGGCAATATCAAGAGTAGGCGCTGATTGTGTGAGGGCAGTGTTTTCTGATGAAAATGCGTATTTCAGCTTTCTAACACTTTCACGATAATCGCTTATAGCATCGTTAGCGATGGGTTTAAGTTTTCTCATTAAATGGGTGAACAGAGCCGAGTGTTGCATAAAGGGTTCTAGTTTTTTCTTGATTTGGTCGGCGCTGGAGACTTTCGGCAAGATGTCTATGAGAGTCCCGTTTTCGTCTCTTATTAATTGCGTCGCACCAGAAACCAAACCGATCATCTCACCTGGGTGTAAAAATAAGATAGACAGCTGCGGCTTGGACGATTGTTTTATGCGTTGTAAAACCAGCGGGTAATGGGACGGATTATATGAAGAATGCCCGCCATTAATGATCTCAATTTCATTTAAAGTCTGCTCAATGTGGGCCGCAAACGAGTCGGTATAATGCACTTGTTTTGATTCCACAATGGAATCGCCTAATACCACAACATGCTGTTTGCTGGGGGAGACGGCCTGATCAATTAAGCCCAACTCATTGGTTTTATTGTAAGCCCATCCTTCTTTCCCAAGCATGATCCAGCTGTTGGGAAGATAACGATAGCCCAGTTCAGGGTCAAAAGTTTGAATAGAAGGAGAAGTGACGGCCACACGAACAATGAGTTCGGCCGACAGCAACGCCAGAATAATGGCCAATGCCACAGCGATGAATGATGAAGAGAAAGGTTTAGATGAATTCATTCCTTATGATCCTACCCGTGTTCCGTGGCGTGCGTGAAAGAAACGGCTCATGGCAATGGTGCTTTGAGTGATTAAACAATCCTGCATAGAGATACTTACAACTGAATGGGTTTTTGGCAAGCGTGTTAATAAACCTCAATTGTATCGTTGGCAAACTAACGAATCTTATAACCAAATACGTTGAGATAGTTCATGTTACTAAATTTATAGGCTTATGAAATCCTTTTAGAGCGCTATTTTCCAGCCTACCTTTACCCAATATTGGTGTTTCTTGAGTCGTCACTGCCTACGCGCCGGTATCATAATTACATTGTCATGGTCGGATCAATGTTTTTTTAGATTAAAAAGTGATCACACTTATTGGGTGAGAGCACTGTTATTGAGTTATTCCAGTGGGGTTATGTCATTGGGGTTATGTCATTGGAGGTATGTCGTTAGGTTTACTTTTCGACTGCTACGCAGTTTCGTCCATTTTGTTTTGCGGCATACATGGCTTTGTCTGCTCGTTCCACTAAGGCTTTACCGTTCTCCGATAGCTCCTCGGGGGTGAGAACCTGTTTGGTTTTGCGGGCTTTCCATGTACTCACTCCGGCTGAGACCGTAAGAGGAATAGTTTGCTCACCCATAGTGAGTGACTCTTGTGCTACCGCATGTCGAATCCGTTCGGCAATCAGTATTGCCTGTTTGGACTCGGTTCCCGGCATGAGAACGATGAATTCCTCGCCACCATAGCGACATAAGATATCCGTTTTGCGCAGTTGCTGGCCGATGCGTTTTGCTAGGAATTGGAGGCAGAGGTCGCCGGCCATATGTCCGAAGGTATCATTAATATGCTTAAAGTGATCTGCATCAATAAATAAGCAGGAGAGGTGGCCATGATTGCGATTGGCGCGGTCGAGTTCCTGTTCCATGGCTCGATCAAAGTAGCGCCGATTGCCAACACCTGTCAGTGTGTCTAATTGTCCTTGCAGTTCCAGTCGCTCCCAAGAAATGCTGTTTTGCAAGCACATCACAATCAATGAGCTGAGGTGTGAGAGAAAATCGGCGGATTTGTCAGGGGTGAACCGAGTTGCTTCAGAGCTGGCAAGGTGAAGGCTGCCAACCAAGCGATGCTGCCTTATTAGGGGTAATAGAGCGGCGCTACCGACATTCGGGGCCCCCGGAAACAGCCGTGTTGAGGTCAGCACATCAACCTCTTGTAATGTCACACGGGGCTCGCCTGTGTAGATTTTTTCGTAAAACTCTGGACTGGAGCGAAGCTGTAATCGGCTCTGGTAGTGATCTATACCCAATGAGGTAATGAGTCCTTCTAGTGATCCATCTTCATCCAATAAAAATACGCTGGACGAGGCGAGCCTGAAGTGTCTACAGGCGTCATCGAGCAATAGATGCAAGAGATCTTGCAGGCCAGTGGCGGACAGTAATTTGAATTCGAATTGGTGAAAGTGCTCTTGAATCCGCTGGTTTTCTTCGATGCGATCTAGGAGCTGTTGCACAATGGCGCGAAGTCGTTTGTTTTCGTTTTCTATGCTCATTTCCACGATGGCTCAACCGTAGCAAAAGGAAAGTGGTGAAGCGTTATGACACGCTTTGTCTCTATGGGAATGCCTGTTGAAGATGAATGCTCAACGGTCCTTGTGAATAGTATCGGCCAATGCCTGGTGGAATTAAGCTCTCCGGGCAGCTTACTGCATGATCTTATTTATAAATCATTTCTGGGGCAGATTATTCTTGAGTGAAATGACTTCCTGTTGAAAGCATCTTGTTTGAAAAGGCCTTAACCACCTGTTGCATTCATAAAGCGCACCACTTGCGGCTCGTCATCGGACAAGGAAAAGTGGTGTCGTTCAGGTTTGATGGACATTGCGTTAATAATAGCGCTTTTAAGGCGCTCAGGCTCACCGGGATGATTGCGTTGAATGGCTTTGAGGTCGGCGCTGTGGTCATTACCCAAGCATAATAAAAGCTTCCCTTCGGCGCTGACTCGAACCCGGTTACAGCTGCCGCAGAAGTTTTCACTGTGAGGGGAAATAAAACCGATGCGGCTGTTCGATCCAGAAATACCCCAATAACGAGAAGGGCCGCCGGTTTGAACACCAATTGGGGAAAGGTCAAAGCGCTCGCCGATGCGCTCACGAAGCGCCTCACTACTTAAAAACTCTTCTTTACGACTGTGTTCGGAGATGGACCCCAATGGCATTTCTTCAATAAAGCTGATATCCAGCCCATTTTCTAAGGCAAATTGAACGAGGTCTTGAACTTCGTCACTGTTGCGGTTTTTCAAGATAACAGCATTGAGTTTAATACGCTCGATACCGGCATTTTGGGCGGCCGTAATGCCTTTTAAAACAGTGTCTAAATCGCCGATTCGGGTTAATGCACGAAAACGGTCTGGCTGTAAGCTATCGAGGCTGACGTTAATACGTTTAACACCGGCATCGGCTAAAGATTGGGCGTAGGTGGTTAACCGAGAGCCATTGGTGGTTAGAGTTAACTCTTGCAGAGCGCTTTGGCCCAAGTGGCTACCTAATGACTCGAATAAATGGATGACATCACGTCGAATCAAAGGCTCTCCTCCTGTGATTCGAATACGCTCGACACCTAAGTCAATAAATGCCTTACCAATGCTAGCCAATTCTTCTAGGGTGCAAAGTTGAGCTCTGGGTAGAAAAGTCATCTCTTCTGCCATGCAATAGACGCAGCGGAAGTCGCAGCGATCGGTCACAGAGAGGCGAAGATAAGTGATGCGACGGCCAAACCCATCAATGAGGGAATCTGTGGGAGTGGCGAGAGTTGGTAAGGTTTCGGTCATGGTTTTATTGGTCATGAATATATCGTGGGCCGTTTCTGCTTGCTTTTCAAGCACCATTTACGCCATAGGGTATTCAGGTATACGCCAAATGACATTATGAAGCAAAAGCCATGTTCATTAATGATGCCTTTTTAATTCTTTTCTATTTTTTGCTTTATTTTGGTTCAATTTTAAGAATTCATTTTTGTTATTTTTTAGAGCATATTTTTGATTTTTGCTTCAATAAGAGACTTTTTAGGTGGTGTTTACGATCTTAGGTATTGATAGTGATGTGTGCTAAGTCGTTTTTTTGCACAGATGCGGCGCAATTCTTCGAAGCTGGTTTGCTTATTGCTTGAGTTGGTTATGGACATAGTATGTGGAGACCCTCTGTGACGACTAAGCGCGAAAACTGGATTAAAACCACTTGTGCCTATTGTGGGGTAGGTTGTGGAGTTGAGGCTCAGGTCCAGAGTTACGATGAGCTGGGGAATGCGCGTGTCAAAGTCCGTGGTGATAAAACCCACCCGGCCAATTACGGTCGTTTATGTTCTAAAGGGTTGGCTTTGGGTGATACCTTGGTGGGAGAGGGGCGTTTGCTTCACCCTTCCATTCACGGTATGCGTGCCAGTTGGGATCACAGCTTAGATTATGTCGCCAAGGGTTTTCGCAAGATTATTGATCAGCATGGGCCGGACTCTGTTGCGTTTTATGTGTCTGGCCAGTTACTTACCGAAGATTACTATGTGGCCAATAAGCTTATGAAGGGCTTTATTGGTAGCGGCAATATTGATACGAATTCGCGTTTGTGCATGTCCTCCAGTGTGGCAGGTCATAAGCGCGCTTTTGGTACTGATACGGTGCCGAATGTGTACGCTGATTTTGAGCAGGCGAATTTGGTGGTGATGGTGGGTTCAAATTTAGCCTGGTGTCATCCGGTATTGTATCAGCGTTTGGTGGCGGCCAAATCTCAGCGCCCTTCTATGAAGATTGTGGTGATTGACCCAAGAAAAACCGACACCTGTTCATTGGCTGATTTGCATTTGCCCATTAAGTCTGGGACGGATGTTGCTCTGTTTAATGGCCTTTTGGCGGCCGTTGTGGCATCTGAGGCCTTCGATAAAGAGTATGTGGATCGCCATGTAGAGGGTGTTGAGAAAGCCGTTGCTGCGGCGAAAGTGGATGCGCCCTCCATTGAGGAAACGGCAGAGTTGGTGGGGGTGTCGTGTGATGACTTGGCGTGTTTCTACGATTGGGTCATCGAAACACCCAAAACCCTCACTCTTTATTCTCAGGGGGTCAATCAATCCAGTGCGGGGGTGGATAAAGTCAATGCCATTCTTAATACCCATCTTGTTACTGGGCGCATAGGTAAGCCCGGTTCAGGCCCATTTTCGGTCACCGGTCAGCCCAATGCTATGGGCGGACGTGAGGTGGGAGGCTTGGCCAATACCTTAGCATCGCACCTTGAGTTTGATGATGAAGAAGCGCGCGAACGAGTCAGTCAATTTTGGAAGGCGGAGCGATTGGCGACAGCGCCAGGCTTGCCGGCGGTGTCGTTGTTTGATGCCATTGCCGAGGGAAAAGTCAAAGCGGTTTGGGTGATGGCAACCAACCCAGCTGTGAGTTTACCCAATGCGGATGCGGTAAAGGTGGCGCTTGAATCTTGCGAGCTGGTGGTTGTATCAGACTGTGTTTCGAAAAATGACACCTTAAACTTTGCGCACGTGGCGTTGCCGGCGACGGGTTGGGGTGAGAAATCGGGAGTGGTAACCAATTCGGAGCGGCGAATGTCTCGTCAGCGGGCGCTTGTGCCGGCGGCGGGTGAGGCTAAACCTGATTGGTGGATTATCAGTGAAGTGGCTAAGCGAATGGGGTATGCCGAAGCCTTTGATTACCAAAGCGCTGCTGAAATTTTTCAAGAATACGCCGCTATGACCGGTTTGGCGGCGCAGATGGGGCGTGACTTAGACATCAGTCCGCTTAAGCTGATGGATGAAGAAGATTACAACGCCATGCCGCCTCAACAGTGGCCATTAAAAAGTCCAGATAGTCATACGCAACATAAACGTTTTTTTAGTGAAGGTGGTTTTTTTACACCGGATGCTCGGGGGCGTTGTATTGCGGTCTCCTATCAAGAACCTAAAACGGCAACATCAAATGAATTTCCTCTGATTTTGAATACGGGTCGTTTGCGTGACCAGTGGCATACCATGACTCGGACGGGGTTGCCGCCAAAACTCAATGCTCATCGGCCTGAGCCAGAGCTGCATGTTCACCCATTGGATGCCAAGGCGGAAAGCATTGTTGAAGGGAGCATTGCGGAAGTATCGAGTTCGGTAGGTCGGTTGCGAGTTCGGGTTCGCTTTACATTGGATCAGCGTCGTGGCGAAGTGTATATGCCTATTCACTGGAGTGATGCGAACTCTTCCGATGGTCGAGTGAGTCAATTGGTGACTCCTGAGGTAGACCCAATATCGGCTCAACCGGAATCGAAATTTACGCCTGTGGCGATCTCTCCGTGGCACTATAAAAGCTGTGCGTTAGTGGCCGTGAGGGACCCCATCGATGCGATGGCTTATGGTTATTGGGTGCAGCAGCGAATTGAGAACGGCTACCTTTACTACATTGCTGATGAGGTGTGCCCTGATCAGTTGCAGAAACAAATAGAGCGGTGTTTACCGCGAAACGATGCGAACCAGAAAACCTTAACGCGTTTGGATTTTGAAGACCCAAAACGAGGAGTGGTGCGGCAGGCCCGGTTTGAACATCAGCCTCAAAAGCGTTTGTTGGATGCTTGTGTGGTTGGGCCTTCGTTAGACTCTCAGCAGTATGAATGGTTTGTGCAAATACTGGCGGCTCCGGTCAGTGTGGATGTGCAAAAAACATTGCTAAGTGGTGTGGCTAGTGGCTCGTTGGCAGAGGGGCGTATTGTGTGTGCCTGTAAGCAAGTGGGTATTCAGCGAATTATTGATGGCATGGTGCAGTGTGGCTCTGTGCATGCGTTGAGTGCTTTAACGGGGGCGGGCACGGGATGTGGTTCGTGTTTGCCGGAATTACAGCAGTTGTGGGCCGAGCATCAAGATAGCGCCTGACTCTTTCTCTTGCCATTCTATTTTACGGTTTCTCTCCTTCGAAGCATGGCCTTTTTAGGTCATGTGTCTAACCTCTTTTTATTCTTTTTTATTCCTCTTTACATTCTTTTTTATTGCCCTTTTTCTACTTCCCTTCCCTAATTTTAGTATTTTCGTTGATGAGCGTTTGTTTGATTTATATGGCGGGAATTCTAAATGAGATGAAAAGCAGGTAAGGCGAGTAAATAATGCTGTTGAAGGGAAGTGTCTTTGATCTTTATTTGTGCTTAATTCTAAATTTTGTCATTTTATAGTTCAATTTTTATATTTATTTTTTGTTTTTATTTGGTGCTTTTTAATTTTTCATGTTTTTTGTGTGCTTATTTAGTGCTTTTTGGATGTGATTTTCTCAAGCACTTAATGCAAAGAAAAATCCTGTGTTCGTAATATGTTGATTTATTTTGATTTTTTTTGATTCCCTATTATTAATTCTGTCTTTGGCACTGTGATTGCAAAGTTGTGTACAACCCCGTGATGAGCGGTATTCCCGTAAAGGCCAGTACAAATCATTGGTAAAACGACTGGCCCAAAACAAATAGAGATTCACGACATAGTGATCCAGGAGGCAGAGAGCATGAGCGCACAGCGCATAATCGTCGTGGGCAACGGAATGGTTGGCCACAAGTTTATTGAGCAGTTTTTGTCTGTGGCTCAGCCTGATGCCTGGTCAGTGATCACCTTCTCTGAAGAGCCTCGTCTCGCTTATGATCGTGTTCAATTAAGTTCGTATTTTTCGGGGAATACCGTTTCGGATTTAATGTTGGCCAATGAGCAAGATTACATCCGTCAGGGCGTTGAATTTATTGTTAACGAACGCGTCACGGATATTGATCGTGAAGCCAAAGTCGTAACCACCAGTTCTGGCCGAAAAGAGCACTACGATAAATTAGTGCTGGCTACCGGTTCTTATCCTTTTGTTCCGCCTATTCCTGGGAATGATCAGCCTCATTGTTTGGTCTATCGCACCATTGAAGATTTAGAAGCGATTACGGCGTCGGCTCAGGAGTCCAAAGTGGGTGTTGTCGTCGGTGGCGGTTTATTGGGTTTGGAAGCAGCGAATGCCTTGAAAAATTTAGGCTTAAAAGCCCACGTGGTGGAGTTCGCTCCTCGTTTAATGGCCGTTCAATTAGATGAAGGTGGTGGCGGTTTATTGCGTCGGAAAATCGAAGCACTGGATGTCGGCGTACATACCGAAAAAGCCACCACTGAGATTGTGCCCGGTGAGCAATGTCGATATCGAATGAATTTTGCCGATGGCACTCATCTAGAAACAGACATGATTGTATTCTCGGCCGGTATTCGCCCTCAAGATGCACTGGCTCGTGAGTGCAAATTAGAGGTGGGTGAGCGTGGCGGTATTGTCATTGATGATCATTGCCAAACCAGTGACCCGAATATTTACGCGGTGGGTGAGTGTGCCCTGTGGAGTGGAAAAATCTTCGGCTTGGTGGCGCCGGGTTACTCTATGGCCAAAGTCGCGGCCTCTTCAATAATGGGGGGGAATGAGACGTTTGAAGGTGCAGGCATGAGCACCAAGCTCAAATTATTGGGCGTCGATGTTGCCAGTATTGGGGATGCCCATGGCCGCACTGAAGGCTGCATGAGTTACACCTACAGTGATGATGTTGAACAGGTGTATAAACGATTAATTATTTCTGCCGATGGGAAGAAATTGGTGGGTGCGGTATTGGTGGGCGAGGTTGAAGCTTACGGAAATTTACTGCAATTAATGCTCAATGACATGGATTTACCCGAATCTCCAGAAGGGTTAATTCTACCGGCGTCCGACGGCGCAGCGCCGACGTTGGGTGTCGACTCTCTTCCGGATACCGCTATTGTTTGTTCTTGTCATGATGTTACCAAAGGCGATATTGCTGCGGCCATTGCGGCTGGCGCCAGTGATATGGGCGGCATCAAAGCAGCCACCAAAGCATCAACCGGATGTGGCGGGTGTGCAGCGTTGACCAAGCAAGTGCTCGATGCAGAATTACTTAAATTGGGTTATGAAGTGAATACGGATATTTGCGAGCACTTCCCTTATACCCGCCAAGAGCTCGCCGACATCGTGCGTACAAAACAAATTAAAACTTTCGATGAATTATTAGAAAGTCATGGCAAAGGCCACGGTTGTGATATTTGTAAGCCCGCTGTGGGCTCTATTTTGGCGTCTTTCTGGAACGATTATGTTTTGAAAAATGAGCATATCGGCTTGCAAGATACCAACGATATTTTTCTCGGTAACATGCAAAAAGATGGAACCTATTCCATCGTTCCGCGTGTGGCTGGTGGTGAGATTACACCAGAGAAGCTCATTGTATTGGGTGAGGTAGCCAAAGAATTTAATTTATACACCAAAATTACCGGTGGGCAACGTATCGATTTATTTGGTGCGCAATTACATGAATTACCGATAATTTGGAAAAAGCTGGTGGATGCCGGTTTTGAAACTGGTCACGCTTACGGTAAGTCAGTGCGAACCGTTAAATCCTGTGTTGGCAGCACATGGTGTCGATATGGTGTGGATGATTCGGTTGGTTTGGCGATCGATATTGAAAATCGCTACAAAGGATTACGAGCCCCTCATAAATTAAAATTTGCAGTATCGGGCTGTACTCGCGAATGTGCCGAAGCTCAATCCAAAGACATTGGAGTCATTGCCACAGAAAACGGTTGGAACTTATACGTTTGTGGCAATGGCGGAATGCGTCCTCGACACGCAGATTTATTTGCCAGTGATTTAGATACGCCCACACTGATTCAATACATTGATCGTGTATTAATGTTTTACATTCGAACGGCAGACCGCCTCCAGCGTACCTCTGTTTGGTTAGAAAATTTGGAAGGTGGGCTCGATTACCTGCGTAAAGTGGTTATTGACGATTCATTAAATATTGGTGCCGATCTTGAAACGGACATGGCCAATAATATCGCTCAATACCAATGTGAGTGGAAAACCACATTGGAGAATCCTGAAAAACTCAAGCGTTTTAAGCATTTCGTCAACAGTGATAAATCAGATGATCAACTGGCTTATGTGGTCGAACGTGGTCAGCGTCGTCCGGCGACAGAAAAAGAACGTGAAGAACGAATCCCGGCGGTAGAACTGGTTTCGAGTTAATGACTTTCAACGTGTTTTGCTGAGTGGAAAAAATAATGATGGGTAATGTAGAGATGAATGCCAAAGTGACGGATGATTTAAACGCAGCGTGGCAAACGGTGTGTCGAGAAGACGATTTGTTGTCAGGTACTGGTGTCTGTGTTTTGTATGCAGCTAAAGGGAGTGACACGCAAGCTTCAAATGAAGAACAGGTGGCGATCTTTAAGCTAAGTAAAACAGGGGAGGTTTTTGCTGTCTCCAATTATGATCCGATTGGAAAAGCCAATGTTATGTCTCGGGGTATGACAGGATCAATCGGTGATGCCTTGGTGGTAGCCTCACCGCTTTATAAGCAGCATTTCGATTTAAAAACTGGGCAGTGTTTGGAAAATCCCGAAGTGAGTCTCTCTGTTTATTTGATAAGAATTGAAAACGGGGCTGTGCAGATCAGCTCTTAGTTGGATTAATATTTAATTGGTGGTGGCTCCTTGGTATAAAGGATAAAGGGGCTGCACGTATTTTTATTAAAATAATGTCTAAGAATTTCACGCTCACGTCTTATTCAAAGATGACGACACGTTTCTAATCATACAAATGTCTTCTGGTCGTTCTTGACTGATATCATTTGAATATTTTTCTCATATCCTACTTTATGGCAGGAAAATAGGGTGTGAGAATCCTCTTTCATAAAAATTTCAAAACATTAAGTTCTGTTATTTAAATTAATCTTACCTTTTCATTTTAAAATTGATTTGAAATGACCAGTTGTTGTGAGCAAATCAGTATTATTTAAAGCAAGGGAAATTAAAGCTTCTCTTTGAGATTTAATTGGGTGTTGTTTCTTTTAGGGTTTCTAAGTTCATTAAAAATGGATTTAATTTACGGAGACAGGCAATGACGAATTCACTACTACCAGGGTTGGCGGCTAAACTTGCTGAAAAGGTATACGGTATTGAAAAAGGTAAGTCGGAGGCATCAACAGCATTAAATACTTTGAAGGGGGAGATAACTGAAGATGGCGATGTTTCCCATAAAATTCTTAAGGGTATAGTGGGTGACGGAAAATCAACAAATTTGGGCGTTGCTTTGCACGTTGAAACAACACACGAAATTTATCTTATATTTCGAGGAACGGTCTCTAAGGGAGATGGACTCACAGATGCAAACATAAGGGTGACAAGAGAGGTTACAGACAGCTATATACATAAAGGGTTTAGTGAAGCTTTCAATTCTATCAGTGGTCAAATTGACAGATTTTTTCGAAGTAAACGGATAGCAGCGATCCATTGTGTTGGGCATAGTTTGGGAGGGGCTTTGGCGATGATCGCAGCGGCTTGGTTGAATAAGCGGCGAAATTACACAAACGTTAAAGTTTATACTTTTGGCGCTCCTCGAGTTGGTTATGTTAGTTTTGCAAAGGAGATGACCAAAGGGGTCGGCGCTAAAAATATATTTAGAGTATACAATGAATTCGACGCTATTCCATGTCTGCCTTATTTGCCATTTGTTCATGCTCCTCACTTTGAGAGGGTATGTGGTATTCGTATACCAGGTATTGGCTCAAATTGGGGCACCCATAAATATAAATATTGTGTCTCTTTTTTGAGGCGATCAGTTGTGCTACATCATGGTATGAGCAGTTATAGAAAGTGCGTTGAAAACAAAAGTTGGGATGACATAAGGAAGAGTTCACAAATGAGCCTGTTACCTTCAGCTTATACAGGTTATTCTAAGGCTGCCTGGAACTGGGGGAAAATGGTTTACAGAATTCCGAAAGCCGTATTGTCTCATGGGCTGCGTTTCATCCCTGTCTCCCTTCAAGGGGCCGGAAAAACGATATACGAGATTGGTAGTAAATTGCATGGTTTGACGAAATTAGATCAGTGCCATATGGCAATATCACTGTTAGAGAGATCAGCTCAAGTGGGTAAGCAGCCGCAGTCGGAAGAGCTAAACATTTTGTGCGATGGATTTGGTTTAGATAGCAAGCAGGATTCTCAAGTCCTCATGGATCAATTGGGCCACATTGAGTCTGAAGAAAGAGAAAATCTGGAATCGTGTCTTTCAGATTTAGAGGTGTAATGAATGCTGAAATTAATGGAAGCGTATCTACTAAAATGCCGTATTTCAACCTAATCTGACACCTCTATTTGAGCAGAATAAAAAGCGAATGGCTGTCAGGTTAGGTCTAATTTAGTATGTTTTATCAAAACAACTAAATTTTTCTTTTCTTTTTCATGTAGGGGGTGGCAAACAAAATCACGCCGGTAATTAACATTACCAATGCGGCAATTGCCGAGGGTAGCATTAGCCATAGGTTGGCGTTTTTCTCAAAAAATGTACCATCGTGAATGCTCTCAATCAGGTCTGAGCGTCGCTTTGCCACCAGTAAAATTTCGCCGCTATGGCTATCAATTTGAATTTCATATCGATTCTGGCTTCTGATCTTTATTAAGCCTTTGCTTGGGCGAACATCTAGTCGATCGATGTCATCCCAGTTATCTATTTGAGCGCTTGCAACCGTGCGTGCAATGGAGAGTATCTTGTCAAAAGGGAGGCTTGGGGCAGAGCTTTCGCCTCTCATTGTTGGCGGTTGTATAAAACTGACTTCTTTTTTGACGAGCAATAATACCCCGGAAAGAAAAACCACCAATAAGGGAGTGGCAATAACAATACTCACCCACTTGTGGATTGCTCTATTGGCTTTTTTAAAACGCATTATTTTCTACATCTTGTTTAATATGTTCGAACAATATCTCGAAACGTCAACAGGTGGAAATCGAATATCCATTCATATTTATAAATATCTAATCGATTTGTCAAAGCCTGCTGACGTTTTTTTGCTTTTAATTTAAATTTTAATTAATGACAGGCGCACCCGACGTCCAAGGGCCACCGGCGTTAATGACCGCCTGTTGCAAGCCGGGAATGGCTTTTTCTTGGAGTATTTTCATACGCTTACCCACAGCGTCTAACCCATCTAGTGCAAAACCAAGTTGTTCGCGATGCTGCTCAGTGGGGCCATAAGAGGACCAAGATGCAGACATGGTATACCACAAGCGACTGGAAATGTTCGCAGGTTTGATACCCATTTTGTCACGAGATTCAAGGCCATTTAATTCGAGTTTAATGGCATTTATCTCACTGCGGATGGTGGCGTATTGAGCTTCTAGGCCTTTGATGTCTCCTGGAGTAAGATCAAGTGCTGCACGCAAGCCTTCCATGGTTTTACCCATCTCGTCAAGTAATGCATTCGTTGAGGAAACGCGCCTTTCTGCTACCCTCATTTTTTTACTAAATTCAAGTACCGCTTTAGGTGATGAAGAAGCAAGTGCTGGCTTGTGAATGGATTTCAATTCAAACGTTACTGCTTCGGCTAATTTTGTCACTTTACTGCCAACACGTTGATACAGCTCAGCCGTGTAGGTCCCTGGCATGACCATCACACCCGTGTCTTCTGACTCTTCCTCATCGTCTTCTTTTGTTATGATGGCGGTGGTATTGGCATAGGTCATATCCCAAGTCACACGGTGTAGCCCTTTTTTCGTTCCACCTGCCACACGATTCACAAATTCGCCAGAGGCATCCCGAATTTCAAGATACACTGCAGGTTCAGGCTCTTGGTTTTCTATTTCAATGGTTTCCCAGCTTGGGTATTTCGGATAATTTTTTTCCTTCACCATTTTCTTTTCTGCTTTTTGGCGCGCCGCTTTTGCGGTATGCAAACCTTCTTTTAAGAAATAGGTTAAGGTCGCGCCATGCTCGGGATTGTCCGCAACGAAACGATCATCACCATCGGTACGTGAATGATTGATGTCAAGCTGGAACCATTTCACTGGCCGGCTGGGGGCAAACAGCAGAGCGTCTTTTTGCTCCATGGTGGTTTCGTTAAGTTCACGCAATGGGCTGTAGTCATCAAGAATATAAATACCACGGCCAAAGGTGCCTATCACCAAATCGTTTTCTCTGCGCTGAATGATGACGTCTCGCGTTGAAATTGTGGGAATACCGCCATCAAGCTCAATCCATTTTTTACCACCGTCCACGGTAAAAAATA
This sequence comes from Marinibactrum halimedae, assembly GCF_021234875.1. Lineage (GTDB taxonomy): Bacteria > Pseudomonadota > Gammaproteobacteria > Pseudomonadales > Cellvibrionaceae > Marinibactrum > Marinibactrum halimedae. The sequence goes on from NZ_JAJQVM010000008.1 coordinate 145,870, forward strand.
CGCCAAATTCCGTACCAATAAATAATAAATCTTTATTTACATGATCTTGAACAATGCGCCACACTAAATGTTTTTCAGGTAAATCTTCCGCTAATGACGTCCATTTTCCGCCCAAGTTGGTGGATTTAATCAAGTACGGTTTGAAATCACCATACTTGTGATTATCTAACGCGACATACACCGTATTGGGGTCAAATAAATCGGCCCGAATATCATTAACGTAAGCCGTTGCAGGAACGCCTCGCACATTTTTTAGATCAATTTTTTTCCAATCTTTACCGCCATTGGTGGTGACTTGGATTTGCCCGTCATCGGTGCCAACCCAAAGTATATTTTCATCCACCGGGCTTTCGGCAAAATTCGCAATCGTGTGGTATTCAGACATGGCATAAAGATCCCAGCCAGCCTCTACCGACCACGTTCGCCCCATCATGGGCATATGCATGCGATTACCGTTTTTCGTTAGGTCACCTGAAATGGGTGTCCAGCTATCACCACGATTGTCCGATCGCCACACTCGTTGAGACGCAAAATACAGTCGCTTAGGGTCATGGGCCGAAACATTAATGGGCGCATCCCAATTAAATCGTTCTGCTGGTTCACCCGGACGTGGTTGAGGTTTGATATAAACATTTTCGCCGGTAATGCGATCATGGCGATTTAAATTACCCTGTTGCCACTGAGAATACATAATATTCGGGTTGCCCGGTTCAATGGCAGGTTGGTGGCCATCGCCCCCTAGAGTTAAAAACCAATCTTTATTTTTGATGCCTTCTTTCTTAAGGGTGCGAGACGGCCCGCCTTGTGTTGAATTATCTTGGGTGCCGCCATAAACGGTGTAAAATGGTTCGCTGTCATCGGCCGCCACTTTATAAAATTGCGTGAGTGGCAAATTGGCCATAAACCGCCAGTTTTCCATGCGGTCGTGAGACATATACAAACCGCCATCAGAACCGATTAACATAAAATCGGGGTCGGCGGGGTGGAATGCCATGGCGTGATCGTCGACGTGTTTACGTTCGACATTAATGGGTATCCACGTTTTACCGCCATCGTTGGATACTTTACTGTAATTACTGGCGATATAAATGCGATCAAACTGATGCTGATCGGCATACAGTTCTTGGTAATAATGAGGGCCGGTGCCGCCGCCGACTTCATCAGACATCTTCGTCCAACTGGCACCACGGTTTTCTGAACGATAAACGCCGCCTTTGCGGTTATCGGTTTCGATGGCCGCATAAATAACATCAGGGTTGATCGGAGAAATCGCCAAACCAATTTTTCCCATATTGCCTTCTGGCAATCCGGTTTCCAGCTCCGTCCAGGTCTCTCCACCATCATCTGAGGTATGAATGCCTGCTCCTGGCCCGGTGCCCACATACGCCGCAACGGTGCGTTGGCGCGACCATGTGGCAGCATAAAGTTTATTTGGGTTACGTGGGTCTATGGCTAATGATGTCACCCCCGTCCATTCATCTTCCGGTGTTAATACTTGCTCCCAATTTTTGCCGCCGTCGGTGGTTTTGTACAAGCCCCGTTCACCGCCACCCGTCCACAACGGGCCTTGTGCAGACACCCACACCGTATCGGAATCTTCAGGGTGAATAACAATATCGGAAATGCGTTCGGACTTTTCCAAGCCCATATTTTCCCAGGTTTCCCCTCCGTCTAGGGATTTATAAACACCGTCACCAAAACTGATATGGCGTCCACCGTGGTTTTCACCGGTGCCCACCCAAATAATGTCGGAATTATTTGGGTCGATAGTGACATCGCCAATGGAATACACGTCTTGCTTGTCAAAAATAGGTGTCCAGGTAGTCCCGGTATTTACGGTTTTCCAAACGCCACCTGAGCCAACGGCAACATACCAAGTAGACGGTCTGTTTTGGTCTACCGCAATATCCGCGATACGGCCAGACATATAGGCCGGGCCAATACTGCGAAGGGACATGGCTTCAAATGTTGCGCTGCTAAAAATGGGTTTCTCTTCTGTATCTTCCGGTTCCTTTTGTGCGAAGCTTTGCACGCTGGAAATCAGGAGGGATGCAGCGAAGGCTGCTTTGAATAAAGTGTTCATATATTCGCCAGTTGTGGTTGTTTTGATTGTTTTTCCGTTATAAATTTAATCACCTCATACTACCCGACGAATAGACCCTCTTATGGCTCAATAATTCACGTCAGCCCACCCCCGAGAGAGCCTTTCCCTCTTATTGCTCTCTATACTTTATTCCTTAAGGCATTGCAGGTGAAAAGCGGTAATTTTTTCATCTGATTATTCCTTCAAGGATTTGAATCTTCCCGGTTAAGAGGATTACAGACTAATTATTCACCTTTACATAGACAGCGCTATCGTAGTCGGACAAGAAAAGAAAGAGAGGAAAGTTTTTTACGTTATTATCTTTCTACAAAAAAATGGTAAAAATTATGAGGCAAGATTGGTAAAGCCTAAAAAGTTTTATTTAAGATTTTTTTTGCAATTTTTAAATACAGAATTGTCTAGAAGTTATGCTTTCAAAGCCATCTCTAATATTATAAAAGAGGCATGTGGTCATATTTTTGGGATTAATTAATAACCTCTTATTTTTAGGTTGATTTCTTTACTATAAAAACCAGATAATAACGGCGGTTTTAATTACAAGGAAATAAAAAATGAAGAAAATCTTAGGCTGTTTCGTTGCTAGTTGTATTTTTGCCACTACGGGTGCTATAGCCGGTGCCTACCGACCTGTACCAGTTGAAGTACAAATTGAAACAGATGAAGAAGGTAATGTACGTTATTCTTCAGGCCAAGGTGATATGTTATCGGCCCGCAACACGGACAACGATTATACAATGATTGGGTGTGGTATACGTGGATTTAATAACGGTGAAGAAAGCGTATCAATGGTATATTGCCAAGCGGTAGAAGATGAAGACATCTTGGCCAATTGCACTTCTACCAACCCTGAATTAATTGAAGCAGTAAAAGCGATCTCGCCTTATTCATATATTAGTTTTTCCGCAGAATACGAAGAATGTACTCGAATTACTGTCTCTACACAATCGTTTTACTTACCTGAGGATTTCGATTAATTTTTCAATATTGTAAACTGAAGAGTTCATCATTAATGGCGAACTCTTTTAAATCGAAAAGCCATCCGAAAGGCATACGCTTTAAAACTGAATTATTCGTTCCAGTGAAGGGAATTTACGACTGTATCGTAACTTGTGTTTGGGAAGTTTAATTGAAGCAGCGCGAGAAGCCAAAAGGGTCGTATTGATTACGCATGTGAATAATGTGCTTGTGCAACTGCATTGGCGATTTCATGAAGAGCTGATCACACAGCAAGCGTTATCGTAGTTGGACGAAAAATAGGAAAAGGGCGAAAGCCCTTTTTTATGCTAGCACTTTACGACGATAAATTCGTAGAAATTATGATGTAAGATTGGCAGAGTCTGAAAAGTTTTATTTAAGATTTTTTTGAGATTTTTAAAATACAGAATTGTTTAGAAATCATGACTTCAAATCCATCTCTAATTTTACAAAAAAAGTATGTATCCTATTTTTTTGAATTAATTAATAACCCCTTATTTTTAAGTTGAATTTAGGAGATGCATTAAGTCCACACTATGTCGTGAAAAGACTTTATGTGATCATTAATGGAAGTCTATGTGCCATCAAGCATCAGTAATTACTATCGATGCGACACGCATTAAAAAGCACCACAAAAAAGTGAGAAAAAAAAGGGCAATATCCAGTATTAACTTTGAGAATCAGAAGAAATACTTCAACAAAGGAAAAATACAATGTCATTTGCGCTTTTTGGAATTCGGCACTCAGCGGATTATTGGGAGTATGATCAAGCAGTTCTTTTAAGGGGAAATTCACTCAACAACCCTTATTTACGAATGAACCTACAGAACCGAGAAGGTATCTGTCTCGGGCTAGCAGCAAGTTTTTTACTGTATGCAAAACGTTGTGCTAATCAAGATCCTTGGCAATGGGTTTATGACTATATTCACGAATCGTCTAGCGGGTGGTATGCCGCAGGTAGTTTTTACAATGTTTCCGACCTGCAAACCTTTATTGGTCGGATAATGGAAGATCAACGAAGCGCACCTAACCTACCAACACTATTGGCATCGCGAATAGCGCCTGTGCAGCAAGGAATGTGGAACACATCACTTAGATTTGAATCGAGCTGCCTAACAAATTGGGGGGGTAATGCAATTTGTGGCAATATCATCCCTCACCTTCGGGAAAGCAATAAGTATTGGTTAATTGCGCTACGTGGTCACGCGATTGCCATTACAATGGGAATTCATCCTGAAACTGGATCGCGTTTATTTCTGCTATACGAACCAAATCACGGTATTGTGCAGTTCAATGGAATAACAAGCCTACATAAACTAAAAGACTGGTTGGTGGATTTTGCTGCCAGTCGACTTGGCGCTCCTTACGCCGGAAGTGTAAAAATGTATCGATTTTTTTGAGAAAAAATACGAAAGAGCAGGTCGCCTTTCAGGCCTGCTTAACTACCCCTTGGATATTCTTGGTGGCCCCCGTTGCGCTGTTTTTGCAGCGGGGATGACAAGCGGGTGAGCGTCCGGCTTGTGCTGGACGTCCTAACTACCACTAAACGGTAATTTAAGGAGTCAAGGCATAAGCACCATATTTCAACAGTTCGTCAGCTTTTAAATAAAACACATGTCTATACCAAAGCTTCTTAATCCAACTGACAGGAATACCCTGCTCACCATAAAAAGCTCCAGCAATCTGGCCATATACCGCACACACAGTATCGGCATCGTCCCCCAAATTTGCAGCTAACAGCGCACCTTCCTTGAAAGACGATGTGCTTGCAAAGGCCCATATGGCAGCCTCGATAGTATCAATCACATACCCTGTGGATTTAATCTGATCCCTACTCTTAGAGGCTGCACTAAGAGCAACTCTTTCCACTGCTGGGCACAGAGGGTAATCAGACCAGAGCCCCGCTAAGGGTTCATAAATGCCATCTAACAACTCCCTTTTTGAAGCCCCCGATATAGCCCCCCAAATTAGCGCAGAAAAGTACTGACAAGCACTAATTGACTCTTGTGCGCCATGGGTTGTTCTAGAGCTTTCTCCCGCCCATTTAATCACCTCTTTTAAACTGGAAAAGTAGAAAAGCGGTATCGGCACCAATCTCATCAGCGCCCCATTTCCTGCGGTCTGCGGGTCAGTAGAACCAGAAAATGGTGTGATGGTCAATGGAAGAAAACGTTCCTCATCGCGTTTATTGATGATGCGAGCCGCCTCATTACCCACGCCGAATTCTTTTATCGTGATAACACGCAAAATATGATCAATGCGTTTAAAACCGCTTTGTACAAGCGAGGAAAACCGGAGCGTTTGTACTTTGATAATGGCGCCAATTACACCTCAAAAGAAATTCTGCAAGCCTGTGTGCGCTTAGACATTCGTTTATCTCATGCCCCGATTCGGGATGGGGCAGCGAAAGGAAAAATAGAGCGATTTTTTAGGGGCTTTCGAGACCGCTTCTTAGTGATGCATACCGAATTTACCTCACTCGAACAGTTAAATACACTCACTCAAGAGTGGATTGAAAACCATTACAATACTCAGCCTCACAGTGGCATTCATATGAAACCGCTAGATCGATTCAACCTTGATCATCATCGTATTCATTACTTAACTAATGACGAGTTTACCGAAGAGGTCTTTTTTGTTGAAGAAAATCGTAAAGTCAGCAACGTCAACGTGTTTTCCATCAATAATCATAAGTTTGAATGCCCCGTTGATCTTCGTGGTAAAACCATACAAGTCCGTTTTGATCGGGATCAGCGCCATCGTTTTATTGTGTATTTCAATGACCAACGAATGGGGGAAGCAATACCGTTGAACCTGTATTTTAATGCGCAACAAAAACGCCCATCACCACACCCATCACCACAAGGAGGCCATCATGATTAATGCGGTATGGGGCATTACTCAAGCCCCTTTCAAACGTGATAAACTGACATTGCTCCCCCAACAAAACCACCTGTTAGACATTATTAAAATACACGCTCAGCAAGGCGGGTTTTCTGTTGTGATTGGAGAACCTGGTGTGGGCAAAACCGTGTTACGGGAACATATTGAGCAGTTTAATAAAGCGCGTGAATACACCGTTGCCTCCTGCTCAAGAACCTTGCATACTTATCGACAGATTATTTGGCAGCTAGCGGATTCTCTTCAATTAGAGACGACAGAAAAAAACATTGAATCCGATTTAATCGAGTGTGCATTCAGTCATATCCGTGAACGAAAAACCCTGTATATACTGATTGATGAGGCCCACTTGCTAGATACTTCGGTGTTACGTAAGTTACGATTATTGTTCGAACGCTTTCCTAAAAATCATAACTTAGTGTTGTTCGGCCAGCCTTCGTTGTTACATTATTTATCCTTAAGTACCAACAAAGACATTAAAAGTCGTATTACCTATTCCGCGACGCTCAAGCCACTGAATCAAGAAGACATGGAACGTTACATTGTTCGAGAACTGGAGTCGGTAAAAATGGGCATTAATACGTTTGACGAGGCCGCGATGGCGTTGATTATTCGTTCCAGTGAAGGGAATTTACGGCTGTGCCGTAACTTGTGTTTGGGAAGTTTAATTGAAGCAGCGCGAGAAACCAAAAGGGTCGTATCGATTACGCATGTGAATAATGTGCTCGTGCAACCGCATTGGCGATCTCATGAAGAGTTGATCACACAGCAAGTCTTATCGTAGTTGGACGAAACATAGGAAAAGGGCGAAAGCCCTTTTTTTACGCCAGCACCTTACGACAATAAAACGGTAGACATTGCGATGTAAGAGTGGCAAAACCCGAAAAGGCTACGATAGCAATTCGGGAAAAACGTCTATTTTTTAGCAAATCCTACGATGAAGAGTTTGGTAAAAACTACGACAGCAAAAAGGTGCGCTACAATGCCGCTGCGAATATGCAAGCGGCATGACATAGGACAGAGCAGCCTTATTGACTATGCAGTGCGCAACGAAGTGCAGCTCTGCCCGGAGCCGCAATGCGGCGGAGTGGCGATGTGTCAAAATACGGTAAAGCCTAAACAATTTTTTCAAGTGCTAAAGCCAGCGTCCACAAGGGGAACCTTCAATAATATTTTTGTATTTTTCCTTATCAATAAGGCCTTTATCATAAAGAACATCAAGAATATCTTCTAAAATTTCTAAGTCTTCCGCACAACCAGTATTAGCTTGCAACAACTCCAATGATTTCAAAAAAACTATATTAAACTGCTCTTTTGAAATGGAGTTGTCATTAGTTTTATCATGTTCATCTAAAATAAAATCAAGAACTTTAATTTTAGAATTTTTATTTACTTGATACTCCTCATCTTCATCATTCGATTCAAATAACATAGCATCAGATATATTTGATGATAAATATTTCAAATGCTCCAGAGAATCAGTCATTATCAATTATCCTATATGCGTCGACTGGGATCTCACCCTCAACCAAAACCTCCTTGTCTTTTCGAGCATAACGATACCCAGGATCAGATAATTTATCCCCTGTAGTTGGATCAATACCTTTAGATACGTCATGAACTTTGGATGATTTTATTTTTTGAGTATCAACCTCAATTATGACACTCTTATTCATCTTTCCACGTTTTGGGTTTGGGCGAGAATAGAAATTAGCGGCTTTTTTACTACCTAATGAATTGTATTGTGTTTTTAAACGTCCATCATCAATGTGCTCTTGTACAGTATATGCAGCCGTTTTATCTTTTGGAGAAATAGGTTCGCCTGCTAACGCCTGAGCTTCTTGCTCTTTAGTCAATGCCCTATATTTTTTCTCGCAATCACCTGATTTGGCAGTAAGCCCATATGGATCAATCCATTCTAATGGATTCGGCGCATACCTGTAATTATTATTTCCGCCAGCAAGGCCCACCGGATCTTGTGTAATAAACTGCCCAATCGCCGGGTCATAGTAACGAAACCGATTGTAATGCAGCCCCGTCTCCTCATCCGCGTACTGCCCCTGAAACCGTATCGGCTGATGGAAACTTTCACCCTCATGCTTTATCGCCAAGTTACCGTACGTTTGGTAACTCACGCTCCACGCAATATTCCCTTTCTTATCCGTTAACGTATCCGGCGTGCCGAGGTGATCCAAGTGATAGTAACGATTCTCTGAAGTCGTCCTATCACTATTTTCCTCGCAACCCCGGT
>NZ_JAJQVM010000090.1 GCF_021234875.1 Marinibactrum halimedae
TTGGCATCCTACTTCCCCTCGGGCCAGAGCACAAAAAAGATCGGGATACTATGATCGCAAGTATTGGTCCTTTTTGGGATGCTAACGAAACTTGGCTAGTACTCGCGGTGGGTTTACTTTTAATTGCTTTCCCTAGCGCACACTCATTGGTATTAAAAGAACTCTATCTTCCTGCCACTATTATGTTGTTAGGATTAATTTTAAGAGGGGTTTCTTTTGATTTTCGAGCGAAAGCGAAAAGCCATTATCGTCACCACTGGCATAGCGCCTTTAAAATGGGATCACTCATCACGGCATTGGCTCAAGGTTACATGCTCGGTCAATACGTCATGGGTTTTGAGCAATCTTGGCAAGCAGAGGGCTTCGCTGTACTGAGCGCACTAGGCGTAACCGCCGCCTATAGTTTTATTGGTGGAGCCTGGCTTATCTTAAAATGCGAAGGCGAACTACAATATCGCGCTACTCAATGGACGCGGCTAGCAGGTGCTATTGCCGCAGTGGGTATTGCCTTAGTTTCTGTAGTGAACGTGAGTATCAGCCCAACCGTCTACCAAAAGTGGCTCGGTTTCCCTCAAGGATTACTCTTGATTCCTATGCCAATATTATGTGCAGGTCTATTTTTTGTGGTCGATCAATACCTTCGCCACGCCCCGCATAAAGAAGATTTTGGTTGTTGGATTCCCTTCACCGCCGCCATCACCATATTTTTTATTTGCTTCCAAGGGTTAGCTTACAGCTTTTACCCCTATGTTATCCCCGGCACACTTACCGTATGGGAAGCGGCCAGCGCGACTGAATCGTTACGCTTTATTCTAGTCGGCGCTCTAATTGCCGTGCCGGCAATTATGGGTTATACCGCTTTCTCTTACTGGGTATTTCGCGATAAAACTTCCGAGCTAAAATATTACTAACCTGATAGATTACATTCAGTGGTCGTGACCTCTACTAATGTTCATGACTCACAGGCAATAGATAATTTCTTGCATGGTAATGAGCAACGCATTTATGGGGATTCTGCTTACACAAGAAAATTTTATTCGGCAAAAAATACAAACATGTATTCTATTTCCGATGTTTTAACGTTTTGATCTCCAAATTCAATGGATTCTACATACCTCTTAAGTTGTATTTCCAGATCGTTATGGTTTAGTTGGGAGCTTACTATTTTTGCATTCCTCACCTTTCCGTGTGGTAAAATTTTGAATTCGAAAACTATTTTCCCTTCAATACTGGGGTTGGTTTTTCTTGCATTCAAATAAAGCTGCCATATGGATGCCTTATGATTGTCTATGGTATCACGTATGTGTTCATTTGACCTGTTTGGCAGCTCTGTTTGATAGGCTGAGCTGCAACCTGTAAGCAAAAAATAAAACACAACGTTAAAAAAAAAGCTTTTTTGTATATTGAAATTTGCCTTTTTCATTAAGGCACCTTTTTGCTATGGCTCAATTAAAGAGTAAAATTCTACTCCTTAATGATTTGTTACTCAAATGGTTTGCCTGATGAGGGTACTTTTTATGTCTTATAGCCAATAAAGTATCAATTTTATTTTTTAGACTGGAGGGAGGGGGGGGTAACCATCGTAAAGAATAGAAAGTGTTTAAGAAGCCAGCCAGGCAAAGTAAGCTGAAGTAATTTTTGAAAATGATAAAAGCCCTAAGTCGATTCAACAGGATTTATAAAACAAAAAACCCCGCCATAAAGGCGGGGAAAATTACTCACTTCTTACTACTTCTCACTCACTTCGTGTTGCTGACTTCCTATGACTAGATGGAAGTCAGCATTTCTCTCTACTTAAAAAGCGCTGGTTAATACATTCATGGGTGTAGCGTTGATGCTGTCAACAGCCGCTTCAGTTGCTCCGGCGGTGGTGTTTTCGCTGCGCTTGTAGCCCCACAGGGTGTCGAATAAGCCAGG
>NZ_JAJQVM010000091.1 GCF_021234875.1 Marinibactrum halimedae
CTCGGGAAAATTTTTTGTTTAGACTGCGCTAATGCCGGCGAAAAATGCAGTTAAGTGTCTGAAAGCACTAGGAAAAAAGGGATTGCGGGTATGATCTGCATGTAGGGGGATGTTTCCTGCAAGTAGATCCGATTGGGTATGAGGATCAGATGAATCTTTATGCTTATGTGCATAATGATCCTTTTTCATATACCGACCCGCAAGGGATGTCTTCAGTATCTATGATGGAAGAGGTAGAGAGCATTGGACGACCTTTGCCAGAACCTCAATCTGGATGTGGATGCCAATCTCTGACAGGAAAAGCTGCGCAGGCTTGGGTTCGCTCAGCCCAACAAAATGCCGGTATTTCCAGCACTCAATTATTGCTTGATTTTTTTATTCACCTAAGCATTTCTATGCATAATCAAAGCAATTCTGAAAATACAGATGAGTCTGGTGAAAGTACCCCTGACACAGACGAAGATAATTGGGAGAAAATTCCAGGGAAGCCCGGGGCTTATAGACCTGTGGGGAAAAAAGAGCCTATATTTGAGAAAGATCGTGCTGGTGGAAAATCACACGGAGGAAGCAAATGGAAAAAATGGAATAAAAAAAGAGATTGGGAAAAAGGTAAAAAAAGAGATGGTACATACAATGACAAAGGAGTTAGGCTTCGTGACTAGAGCAAAAAGAAAAATATTAAATTGTGACAAATTGAAGCAAAAAGAATTAAGAGAAAAATATCCTTTTTTGTATGAATTAGAATGCGGAGAAAATAGCGGGAATTTGCATGATATTGCTATTTCTATATTTGATCACTGGCTGTCAGAAGATGAGGCAGTTAATTTATTGGGAGATGTTTCTGCTGGAGGAGAAGTAGAAAGCAGAGTTGCTCCACATAGAAATTTTAATCACTTTTTAGTGAGTTCTTATGAGTCATTCACATATAGATTTAAGGGAAAATTAAATCATCGGTATGTGGTATTTAAAAAATTCAAAACTCTTGGTGCTGCAAAGGATTATGTTGAGCCCAAAATTGAAAGTGTAAGCAACAGATATAAATTCTCACTGATAATACCTGAATTAGATGCAATATATTTTGAAGGGGATGATTATACAAATTACTTGTATTCCAGTAACCCTAATAATTTGTCATTACTATTATCCAAAGCTCAGGAATTAGGTTTGTATGGTTTAAGCTAAGTTTGCCAAAACTTTATATAACCTACTCAAAAAAGCGGCGGGGGTGAATTAATAGGGTACACCCACCGACCTCCTAACTCTAAAAGCGGCAAGGCCTCCATCTTAGCCGCTTTTTTATTTTCACCCGCCAGCCCATATCATAACCCCGCCTGTTGAATCACTGTCTCCAACATCTCACTCACAAATTTCTGCTTGGCTCTGGGCAATTGTGTAGCGCACCTTTTTGCTGTCGTAGTTTTTGCCAAACTCTTCATCGTAGGATTTGCTAAAAAATAGACGTTTTTCCCGAATTGCTATCGTAGCCTTTTCGGGTTTTGCCACTCTTACATCGTAATGTCTACCGCTTTATTGTCGTAACGTGCTGGCGTAAAAAAAGGGCTTTCGCCCTTTTCCTATGTTTCGTCCAACTACGATAACACTTGCTGCGTGATCAACTCTTCATGAGATCGCCAATGCGGTTGCACGAGCACATTATTCACATGCGTAATCGATACGACCCTTTTGGTTTCTCGCGCTGCTTCAATTAAACTTCCCAAACACAAGTTACGACACAGCCGTAAATTCCCTTCACTGGAACGAATAATCAACGCCATCGCGGCCTCATCAAACGTATTAATGCTCATTTTTACCGACTCCAGTTCTCGAACAATGTAACGTTCCATGTCTTCTTGATTCAGTGGCTTGAGCGTCGCGGAATAGGTAATACGACTTTTAATGTCTTTGTTGGTAC
>NZ_JAJQVM010000093.1 GCF_021234875.1 Marinibactrum halimedae
TGTATCGTTAAAAGAGGGTTGGATTAAAGTTCATTACCCTAACGGGTAGTTAAATGAACCGCCCTGTGCGGACCCGCATGCAGGGTGGTGTGGGGAGGGCTGGCTAGATACCAGCCCTTACCCGATTAGGTTTCAAAGCCCCGATCTTGAAGGGTCATTTACCCAAAGTGAAACTATACGCATAAATTCCCAAACGTCATTATCTGTAGGTTTCACATACTCTGGTTCTTCAGGGTTTTCACCCATTTTGTCGAATGCTTCCATAATCCAGCCTGGGCCATGGCGGTTGTTCTCAATCTCAAGGCGAGGTAACCATTGCTCTAAGGCACCACGAGGGACGGGAAATATTCCATACTGCCTTAGGTTGCTAAGAAGTAACTCTAAAGTACCTCTATGCTCTTCAGGAAGATCAGGTAAGCCATGTTTATTTGAGTTTAAATTGTTATTTTCAAATATCTTATTAATATTACCTCTCAGTACACCCCAACTTTCAATCAGTGCTTGAGGTACATTACAAGATTTACAAAGCTCTTTGAATTCATGATTTTTCTTGATTATATCTAAATCAACAATTGCAGCAGCCGGTATTCCCATTTTACGTAGAGGTGAAACAATTCTGCCAATTGTTTGCTTATTTTGTGCATTAATAAATAAACTATCTGTTGAGCCATCATTAGTGAAGTAGTTTAGTCTTTCATTTATCTCCTGATAAAAGGCTCTATCTGCATCAGACTCAGAAACAATTACACTCTCGTGAAACATAGCACTCAGAACACCAGTTGATCTCAAAAGTGGGTTTTTCATCATTTCATAAATTGTTTCTGAAGATAATGTTCTGGCTGTCGGAACTCCCTGACTATAAGTTAAGCGCGTGATATTTACATTTTGCCCTGCCTGAATACAGCCCATTACAAAATCAGAGCTATGTGTAGACACGAAAATCTTACTGTCTTTTTCTTTAGTAAGAATGCTTAAAGTCTTACCAAGCTTTCTTGCTAGTGGTGGATGAAGGAATGCTTCAGGTTCATCTATTAGAAGAACTTTATAATCTTGGCATAGTGTTGCAGAAACTAAGCCAGTAAATGCTTTTACCCCGTCACTCATTTCAGAGATGTCGATAGCGTTTGTATGAAATGCTCTAGAGTCCTCGTTTAAACCTTGTTCGATCATACCGCTAGGTTCTTCTTCCGACATTTTTATTCTGAGTGAAGTCATACCCGTTGGATCGATGACGAAATATTTTCCAAGTGCATCATAAGTTATATCTCTGATTGTTTTTCTTGCTTCATCATCTTGGAATAACGCCATGAGTTGATTTCTTGGGTGTTTAGTTAAGTCTCCCGATGGCTTAGGCTCAGTTAGTGAAAATCTAGTTTTTCCATCTAAGCGTATTGTATATAGTGAAAGAAAGTTATCGGCAAAATAATCAAAGTTCTGATTATTACCATCTACAAAATTAAATATTTCATTTAGATTTACTTGTTTGACATGATGATTATTGTCATTGAATAAATCAATTTTCTGAGTAAAAATATGATCATCATAATGCCTATGACCTTCAGGTTTATCTGTTTCCTTTGATTTAAGGGAACCTCTATAAATTCGTTTTTTTAGCGCGATAATTTTCTAATTTTTCTACCGGAACACTTACCGAAAATAATTATCATTACGCATTTATTTACAAAAATATTGGATAAAAATTCGTTCTTTTGATGATTTTTTCTCCCTATTTGTATATTCCAGACGCACGTTGGCCGCATAGCGTGACAAATCG
>NZ_JAJQVM010000094.1 GCF_021234875.1 Marinibactrum halimedae
GCTTTCCGGCTTTGATATGGGCAATAGCGTCTTCGAGATCGAAAGGAAGGTCTGATTTGGACATGTGTCATCTCCTCTGGTTACAACCAGTTTATGAAAGAAATGACACAGAAATTTGAACACTACCCTAACTGAAGTTTAAAAATCTGATAAGTTCGTACCATCTATCTTAACAGGAATATTTCCTAACTTTCCGCCTTCTTCACAATAGTTTTCATGTGGAAACCCTTTATCCCAATTTAAAGAAAGTGTAATCAATAAATTTTTTATAGAATCTTGCCCCCATAGGTATTTTTTCAAACCCCGAAAACCCCTCTTCATAGCGAGCATACTCAGTTTCGGCCAATTCGTAACCTTTAACAGAGTCTGTACGCTTTCTAGCCGTTAATATCTTCCGCCAGACAAGAATATCCAATAGCCCATTTTTATCTACGTCTAAAAAATAAAACTTTGCAAACCTCCTCACTGAAGGCTCTATTTTTGATTGAACCTGCATACCTTGTGAATCAAGCATCGAATTACTAATATATTGATACTCAATCAACTCCTGACTATTTAAGTAAAAGCTGTAAACATCCTCCCCCACAAAGTTTTCATAAGACATTTCTTCACTGAAAATATTTTTATAACTACTACCAGAATATATTTTCAAAGTCGTCTGAACATTTTTACCCTCTCCACGATATTCAAAATCTCCAACACCCCCAAAAAAAAATACTTCCGACCTCCCATCCAAGTCAACATCAGCAGACTGCAAAGCAAAGTTAATATAACAACCATAGGAATCATACCCTTGCAACCCGCCTGTTTCCATCAAGCTATTCACTCCAATTTCAGGAATATCATGATTGTTAATTCTTGATACTTTCTGATTTTTAAGATCCACAAAGAGCATAAAGTCAATACCACAATTTTCATAAGGTTTAGAGGAGTCGAAATAATTACAGTTTGTATATTTTTCACCTACAAAACCAAAGCCACCCAATACTGCATACTTTCCATTATCGTACTCAATAGCAGAAGAAATCCCTAGATAAGAAGGTTTATCAATTGAATATGCCTCTAAAGGGCACCTCTAAAAATAGCCTAACTTTGATATAATCTCACTGTTCAAAAATTTCAAGAGCTTCCTTCTATGTCTCAGCCCGGCTTTTTTGATTTAGATGACAGGTATCGCAAGTTAGATGAAAAAGATCCATTAGTTCATCTCAACAAACTGATATTTTGGGAAGCCTTTCGTCCGACCTTAAAGGAAATACGAAAGTCGAACCGAAAAAGCAATGCGGGTCGTAAAGCCTATGACGAGCTACTGATGTTCAAAGTACTCGTACTTCAGCACTTATACAATGTATCCGATGATCAGATAGAGTACCAAATACGGGACCGCTATTCGTTTTGCCGGTTTTTAGGTCTGACTCCATCGGACAAGGTGCCTGATGCCAAGACAGTGTGGCTGTTTAGAGAAAACCTAGTCAAAGCTGGTTTAATGAAGCGTTTGTTTTTTACTTTTGATGTTCAATTAGAGGAACACGGTTTTCAAGCAAGAAAAGGTCAAATAGTGGATGCGAGTTTTGTCGATGTTCCCAGGCAGCGCAATAAAAAGGAAGAAAACAAACAGATAAAACGCGGTGAAACGCCTGATCGTTTTGAAAAGAATCCGAACGTTGGCGCTCAAAAAGATACGGATGCCCGCTGGGCGAAGAAGAACCAAGAGA
>NZ_JAJQVM010000095.1 GCF_021234875.1 Marinibactrum halimedae
AATGGTTTACCACATGCAAACGCTTTAAAGATTACTCTCGCCGAATTTATTTCCTATAAATAGAAGACACCGGGCTCGTTCAACAACCAAATAAGTGTCGGCTAACGACACTTATTCTTATTTGTTATGTGATTGGAGATAAACATTAGAAATCATTTTGATTCGCACATATAAACTATAGCTGGAAGATGAGTACCTAGATTCTTACAAGGACCAGGCTGGCAAGTAGCAACTTGAATTTCTTCTTGAGTCCATAAAGGAACTACCATATTACCCCCAATTTTCTCTGCTTGATCTCTCAGTTTAGAAAAATGACTACGCTTGCTGTTTCCCGTTACAACTACCCTACTTAACTCTTTACAACCGGTTAGATCAGCCTGCTCGTCATTTATTCTAACTTGGGAGCATCCGGTAAGTAACAAAAAGAAAATATATAAAAATACTTTATTCATAGGGGCACATAACGCCCAATTAATGGGCGCCGCTTGCGGCGTCCCTATTGAATTGATTGTTATGTGCTGTTAATTCATATTTTGAATACATTTGTCACCGTGCTTCAGGGAGTTACGTAGTTTTCTGGAGGCTTTTTCAAAATCAACGTTGTATCTACCGTTTTTGTATGAATAGACTGACACATATCGAGTTTTACCTGAATCTAGAATTCCAGTACCTACTTTTGATTCTACAGGATCTAGCAAGTAGAGGTGGTTAGGGTATCCAACGATAGTCCAGACGTTACATGTGCTATTTGGCGGAATCCGTACCTCTTTAATAGTTGGTAAATCTCCTTCATTTCTTATTGGCACAGCTCCTGTGATTGCCACTACTATTTCTGTATGCGAACTATTTTTGATGTAATTATTCATTGACAAGGTGCATCCATTTAGCAGCAAGAGCAGTACGCCTGTCTTTAAAATATTACTCATAGTTAGTTTTTTACACATAACGCTTAAAGCAGCGGCGAGCGAAGCGAGTCCAAGCCCGCAGGGCTGTTGCTGGCTTTACTTGTTAGAAAACGTTTGGATTCATTGTACATGTATGCTCCTTTCTCGGTATCTTTTTGGATTGAATTGCAACGACCTGCGATATACCTGCCATTATACTTATTGATAAAAAGGAGGTATTCCTGGCCTTGACTAAAGCTAGTACCGCACATCGATCCAAATATGCCATCAGACCACACAAATATCTTATCTCCTACCTCCCCCTTCAATACCTCTACAGGTTGAAAGGTATAACGATTTTTTGAAATTGATAAAAAAATATTTTTACCCTTATTTCTCGCCAAAATTATGGTTTCATATTTGTACGCCCACTCCTCTGCGTTAAAATCGAGACAAGAGCATGAAAATGCTGAGCTGGAAAAAACTATTATCAAATAGGCTAAGTATTTCATTTCAGTGTTCTAACGCCCGGTTTAACGGCGCAGCGTATGCTGCGTCCGGTGGAGGCCATGCAATGGCCGGAACGAATTAGAACCGTTTGTTGAACGAAGCCGCTACGCGGCAAATTTCCACTTTGTCCCATTTTGAACGAATCTCATAAAGCTCATCTGTGAGCCTGTCTACAGGAGATTCACCATGAACAAAACCCAAACCCAGCATTTCCAACG
>NZ_JAJQVM010000096.1 GCF_021234875.1 Marinibactrum halimedae
TCTCCTCGCGGATCAGCCCTTGCCATTCGCTAGTGGTTTGTCGTTTAATCACAACCTGTTTTCAACGGTGATCTTCCCACAGGGGACTTTCACCCCATAAATTCAAGCCCATGCCGGGCGTACACAAGTCAAAGCACGCGGACTTGGTAAAGCTGTCACCTTTTTTGTTCCAAAAAAGCCGCCATCTTCACCAAGCCGGTGTTTGAGGCGTTATGCAGTGTGTTGATAAAGGTGACTTTGATGGTTGCGTGCCACTAGCCAGTTTTTTTGCTCGCAGTAAATGAAGGTTTTAAGCCTTTATTTTGGCTGCAAATTGCAGTGTTTTTAGACTTGGTGGGTCAATTCATCTTCGGTAAACGCCAAACCAACAACCTCCTACAACCCCACCTTCCAAACCAATAACCTACTGTCTCCATCCAAAGGAGACTATCATGCCAAAATATCGCCGTTACAACTGGCCCCACCTTTTGTCAGAATTTGAAAAATCTGAGCTAACCCAAGTGGAATTCTGCAAGCAACACAACGTCAACCCTAAATATTTCAGCATCAAACTGTCCGAACGAAAGAAAGCTCAAGCAAAGCAAGCTTTTGCAACCGTGGTCGTACAACCCCATAAAGAACCCACACAGCCCCAACCCTTGGACAAGCTCACCATCGAAATAGGACAATGCAAGATTCATTGCCCAGCCGCCATGTCCATACCCAATCTCGTTGCCCTAGTGAAATCGCTGACATGATTGAATGGACTCACTCTACTCCGATTTATTTGCATCGAAATCCCGTCGATTTTCGTAAAGCCATTAATGGCCTGTCTGTCATCGTCCGCGATATAATGGAGCTGGATGTCTATCAGCCCGCTTTGTTCGTGTTTTGCAATAGAAGACGCGATCAGATAAAAGTATTGTACTGGGACTACACCGGTTTTGCGCTGTGGCAAAAGCGGTTGGAGAAAGATAAATTCAAGTGGCCCAAGAAAAATTCATTCGACACGGTTTCTATTACCCATGAGCAATGGTCTTGGCTACTTCGTGGCGTTGACTTCGAAAAAATACAACCTCATCAAACATTAAAATACTCACACGTCGCCTAGTCATTATTGTATAATTTCTGCATGAAAACAGTCGCGGCGTTACAACAAGAAATTACTTTATTACGGCAAGCATTAGCCGCTGAAAAAGAAAAAAACTCTTTTCTCAGTGAGCAGATTCAACATCTGCTCCGTCAGCGTTTTGCCCCCTCCAGTGAAAAAACCCCTCCTAATCAATTGGGCTTATTTAATGAAGCTGAGGTAATTGAAGCGGAAGAGACCGAGCTTACCCTCGAAGAGACGGCGACAGAAGTCAAAAGTCATACTCGTACACGTAAACCTCGCGTCAGTATTCCAGATAATCTTCCCCGTGAAGACATTATTTATGATCTTCCTGAGCATGACAAAACCTGCCCACACGATGGCGCTGCACTCAAAAACATCGGCAGTGAAGATCATGAGCAACTGGAAATCATTCCCGCTAAAATTAAGGTCATTCGCCACCGTCGTTTAAAATACGCTTGCCCTTGTTGCGACCAACACATCGTGACGGCAAGCAAGCCAAAACAGCCCATCGAAA
>NZ_JAJQVM010000097.1 GCF_021234875.1 Marinibactrum halimedae
CTTGAAGCGACACTGTCATTGTCATCCGCACCGTCACCATTCACGGCAGTCACTCCACTGAAGGAAATTGCCGCTGCAGCACCATTAGCTTGGGCCGATACTTGATTTGTACCGGTAACGGAGAAGGTATCCGCTAACGCCGTACCAGTAATATCACCCGCATTTGTGACCGTGGTAATGCCATCCACATCAATGGTTGTGGTATCCAGTGTAAAACCACCGGTAGTGAGTATGACATCGCTATTACTGATATCGATGGTATTATCAGCATCTCCCGTAACACCCGTTACACCCGCAAAACTGCCTATACTGGCTGCGGTTAAATCACCCGAGGTATTCAGAGTCAGTGCTTGGGTAGTGCCCGTGGTATCCGCTGCACCTGCTTGCGTTACAGAGGTATCACCACTCACAGCAATACCTCCAACACTGAAGCTAGAGGCACCTAATGCAATACCCAAGTTATTGGCGTCAATCGTATCCGTTGCCGTACCAGCCGCATCATAGCTGGTCACACCACTTAAACTCATTCCCAATACCGATAGCGTATTCGCCGCCGACACGGTCACAGCATCAATACCGGTGGTACCGGTCAGAGATACTGCATTAGTGATGGTATCCACACTGGTAAAGGTAATGCCGGAGTCGGTAATCGAATCTGTACCTGCCAAGGTCAAGGTGCCACTTGACGCGACACTGTCGCTATCATCCGCACCGTTACCATCCACGGCTGTCACACCACTGAAGGAAATCGCCACTGCTCCATTAGCTTGAGCCAATACTTGGTTCGTACCGGTAACAGTGAAGGTATCTAATGATGTCGTACCGGTAATATCACCCGTGTTGGTAACCGTGGTAATCCCATCCACATCAATGGTTGTGGTATCCAGTGTAAAACCAGTAGCTGTTAACGTGACATCGCTATTACTGATATCAATGGTATTCGCAGCATCACCTGTCACCCCGGTAACACCCGCAAAACTGCCTATGTTTACTGCCGTCAAATCACCTGAGGTATTCAGAGTAAGGGCTTGAGTGGTGCCCGTGGTATCCACCACATCTGCTTGCGTTACAGAGGTATCACCACTCACAGCAATACCTCCAACACTGAAGTTAGAGGCACCTAATGCAATACCCAAGTTATTGGCGTCAATCGTATCCGTTGCCGTACCAGCCGCATCATAGCTGGTCACGCCACTTAAGCTCATTCCCAATACCGATAGCGAATTTGCCGCCGATACGGTCACAGCATCAATACCGGTGGTACCGGTCAGAGATACTGCATTAGTGATGGTATCCACACTGGTAAAGGTAATGCCGGAGTCGGTAATCGAATCTGTACCTGCCAAGGTCAAGGTGCCACTTGACGCGACACTGTCGCTATCATCCGCACCGTTACCATCCACGGCTGTCACACCACTGAAGGAAATCGCCACTGCTCCATTAGCTTGAGCCAATACTTGGTTCGTACCGGTAACAGTGAAGGTATCTAATGATGTCGTACCGGTAATATCACCCGTGTTGGTAACCGTGGTAATCCCATCCACATCAATGGTTGTGGTATCCAGTGTAAAACCAGTAGCTGTTAACGTGACAT
>NZ_JAJQVM010000098.1 GCF_021234875.1 Marinibactrum halimedae
CTTCACTGCACAACTGCGTCATTTACGGTGGCCGTTAGATCACATGGCTTCGTTGTCTTGTGCCAACTCGCCTCCAGCCTACGCCTCATATGACGATTCTTGTTCATTAGCTCGCAGCTTTGCTAGCGGCTTCCTCCAGACTTCTCCTCGCGGATCAGCCCTTGCCATTCGCTAGTGGTTTGTCGTTTAATCACAACCTGTTTTCAACGGTGATCTTCCCACAGGGGACTTTCACCCCATAAATTCAAGCCCATGCCGGGCGTACACAAATGGGTCAATATGACTTCAAAAAGCTGCGCTTTTTTCCGCATATTACCCAAGCGTTATGGCTATACCATGAAAATGATATTTTTATTAATTCCAAGTTTAGTTATAAGTGGTTGGGTTAATGCTTCACCGCCTTGTGGAATTTCTTATTTCGTGACGGCAGCTAAGCTTTCACAAGAGGCTAAACTCTTAAATCAAATTGGATCATCCGTGCGCAGTGGTGATAAGTTGGAAGAGGTGCACTTATCAATACCTTCAGAGGTTAACACTTTGGAGATCGGGGCGCTGAGCCTCACGGTCGTAGAAAGAGGTGCTACTAGCTTAGTAGTGGATGTATTACCTTATATTGAGGAGCGAGGTAAGCAATTGTATTTAATTAATATAAAGCGCGAGTGGCTTAGTAATATAGAGCTAAGCGCTGTTTACAATAAAAATGAAAAGTGCGGTAATCAGGTGGTTAATAGCAACGGAATAAAATACAACCTAACCAAAGCCATAACAAGGTTGTCAAATTGACAGTTTTTCCGTCGCCCCTTTTTGTGCTTAATAGCACAAAAAGGCTCCTCTAAAACTGCAATTTACAACAGCGTTATGCACCAAATCAGCCCTACTGCCCTAGATAAAATATTTTTTTAACAAGTATAATTATGTCAGAGAATATAGAAATTGAAATTACAGGAAGAGAAGCCAAATTAATTTTGAAATATGGATATCCATTTCCAGATCAAGCGGAAATTTTTCATCCGATATCGGGTAAAAGCGGTTTTCATGTTGTTAACGTAGATAGATATTGGCTTGAAATGATTGTTGTCGACCTTTGCAGATCAATCCGTGAAGTAAAGAGTGAGTCATTGCAAGAAGAATTAAACTCTCTTTGCAATAATCTGGAAGTTTCGATTAAGCATCCGCACGTAAGAGTAGTAAACTAAAATGCATGGCATAATCGGGTAAGGGCTGGTATCTAGCCAGCCCTCCCCACACCACCCTGCATGCGGGTCCGCACAGGGCGGTTCATTTAACTACCCGTTAGGGTAATGAACTTTAATCCAACCCTCTTTTAACGATACA
>NZ_JAJQVM010000099.1 GCF_021234875.1 Marinibactrum halimedae
GGGAAAAGTCGCGTCGGGGGGTGTGACTTGTTAAAGTGTCGCTGCACTGTGCTGCGTGTTCTTTAAAGGCTTGATAGCACTGGGCTGTGTGGAAATGTAGGTATGATGTTGCGTAGGCGGACGATACATCACCTCCGACCCCATTGGATTAAATGGCGGTATTAATACCTATGGTTACGCATACCAAAATCCAATAAATAATTTTGACCCTGATGGCCGATTAGTTTGGTTTGGTGTTCCGGCATATTATTTATTCGCTGGTGGGGCAGCGTTAACAGCTGGAGGAGCTTGTATCGCAACAAACTGCGGACAAACTGCCTATGATAATGCCGCTGCTGTAGCTGATTATTTAAATGAAAGCTCAGAAGGACCAGTTGATACTTTCGAGGCTCAATCTGAATATCTACGCTACAAAGATTTTTGTAATAATCCGCCTCCTCCTACCGGAGAGCGATGCAAGGATATGAGAGAAAGAATAAAATGGATGCAGCAATGCAGGAACATGCGTCAACAATGGGATGATAGGTATAAACCAGGAAATCATTCAGATCACATCAGAAGAATGGACAGGGACATTAATAAATTAAAAAGGGTATATAACAACGCATGGAGTTGTAGAAATGAACCTCTGGATTGCGATTAAGTGATGAAAGTATGATAGAAGAGAACATTCCGTTAGAAGAAGATTGGGGCGATTTATCAGATAGGGATATCTATTATGCTTTCGAGTATTTTGGAGGAAAAACTAACGCTGAACTTCAAGATGAATTCAGAAAAAATATTCATGAGCGTTGTTTTAATTTGGGTAACATGCCTATCAAACCTTTTTTATACTATATTTTAGGTTTGGCTGAATATATAGTTTCGAATGATTTTGATGAATTTAACACTCCGCTCGCTGCTAGTGGGTTTGTTGAAATTTTAGAGAAAAAAGTTAATGAATATCCAAGTCAAATTAAGCTTATATATCCTAAATTAATTTCTTTACTCAAAGACATAGCAGAGAATCAATTAAAATATGATATTGATGTAGATATTTATGGTGATCTAAAGAAAAGCTTTGAGAATATCAATAAAGCAATAGAGCAGTGCTAAGTGATAAACTTAATTAAGTGCTCTCAAGTCGGACACACCGCCACTCCGCCGCAATGCGGCTCCGGGCAGCGCTGCACTGCGTTGCGCACTGCATAGTCAATAATGCTGCTCTGTCCTATGTCATGCCGCTTGCATTTTCGCAGCGGCATTTTTATTGGCACCGTCATCACTTCCCCTTTTAGCCGCTAAAAAACCATCGCAGTGGGCAAGCGCCACGCCATACTCCAT
>NZ_JAJQVM010000009.1 GCF_021234875.1 Marinibactrum halimedae
TCTCTTGGTTCTTCTTCGCCCAGCGGGCATCCGTATCTTTTTGAGCGCCAACGTTCGGATTCTTTTCAAAACGATCAGGCGTTTCACCGCGTTTTATCTGTTTGTTTTCTTCCTTTTTATTGCGCTGCCTGGGAACATCGACAAAACTCGCATCCACTATTTGACCTTTTCTTGCTTGAAAACCGTGTTCCTCTAATTGAACATCAAAAGTAAAAAACAAACGCTTCATTAAACCAGCTTTGACTAGGTTTTCTCTAAACAGCCACACTGTCTTGGCATCAGGCACCTTGTCCGATGGAGTCAGACCTAAAAACCGGCAAAAAGAATAGCGGTCCCGTATTTGGTACTCTATCTGATCATCGGATACATTGTATAAGTGCTGAAGTACGAGTACTTTGAACATCAGAAGCTCGTCATAGGCTTTACGACCCGCATTGCTTTTTCGGTTCGACTTTCGTATTTCCTTTAAGGTCGGACGAAAGGCTTCCCAAAATATCAGTTTGTTGAGATGAACTAATGGATCTTTTTCATCTAACTTGCGATACCTGTCATCTAAATCAAAAAAGCCGGGCTGAGACATAGAAGGAAACTCTTGAAATTTTTGAACAGTGAGATTATATCAAAGTTGGGCTATTTTTAGAGGTGCCCAGTTGTAAATGAAGAGGCTTTGGTTTCAGATCAATCAGAATTTTCCTTATTTAACATTCCTAATGGTCAGTTTGACGCTCTTCCCACTAAAAAGCGCTTAGCTGCTTCTATTCAATATTTGGCTAAGCAGTCTCAAATCAATGACATACCTGTTCTCTGGTTAGTTCAGGGTAAAGGTGCAGCGAGCTTTTCGGGGGCTCTGGATCAGTTGTTGGGGAGTTCAGGAGTGAAAGCTATGGCAAGTCATAAGAGGGAGATAGATTCTTCTATGGCGAAGCTTATGTCTAATATGGAATTCTTTTTCTCTAATGCTGAAGCGGATATTAGGGATATTTTGAGGAAGTGTGAAGAATTGGGTATGAAGTTACATGGTGATCATGGATTCAATAACAATCCCTACTGTATTAAGGGGCAAATTCGCCATGGTAATATTATTGCAGAGCTGCAAAAAGCTCAGCGTACTAATACGGAGGAATTGGGGAGTGGTGCAACAGGCTTTGCTAAAACAGTGGCTGATAATTCTGGTGTAGGAGTTGTGCTCGCAGCGGTGGGTGTTGCTACCTTTTGGGATGCGCTAACCTCTGAATCTGCCGTGGACGTTTTCAATAAGGCAATGGCCAATGATGGGGTCGTAGCTATTGCAGCCGCAGCAGGCATTTATGCAGTAGGAAAAACCCTTCAAAAATCGGTGCATGTTGGGATGCATTTAAATGCGTTGGTCAAATCTAACTTTGGGCGGGGTAATGATTATTGGTATGAAAGTGCTCAGAAGTTGCAAAGCAAATTCGTAGATTAATGGTGGGTTTGGTAGTGATGTTAGATTTATTATTGGCTTCTGATAAAAGGCCCTATGTTCCCGGTGGTAAGTCAAAAAAACTTTTTTCTTTTAATTTTAATGGAACAAGATTTTCTATTGAACTGCCGGCCCATTATCCAGCGGATGCGCGAAATCGAGCCAATACTAAAGGCAACATAAATTACCTTAATAAAGCAGAGTATGGTGTTAAAAATATAACAGATCCTCAGAGGAGAGAACAAAGAGCGGGCTCTTCCGAGGTGATCAGTATTTTTACTCGTAGTTTTGGTGTTTTTGGATTCCCGTTTGGAATTAAGTGTCTCGGAAGCCTTTCGGCATCAGGCACTTTGCTTTATTTTCCTACGATTCTCAAGGAATTTTCTCTATTTAATCCTGCTCATTTAGAACAGGCAGCTGTTAATTTAATTTACTACACAAAAGGTCCCGGCGCGTACAAAAGTCGCAATGAAGGAGAGATATCCCCTATAAATTGGCGGATCACAACTCTAGATAATGGGTTATTAATGGTTCGTTATGATGCTTATAAGGAAGCAGCTGGCATGTTAAGTGAGCAATTTCGTTCTTCATGTATCATCCCTATAGACCGATATCATGCACTTACTTTACATTTCAGCACATTCCAATCAGTTGAAACTGAAAGATGCTATCCCCTTCTCCGTGATCTCAGAGATGAGATTCTAGAAACAGTAAAAATAGAACTCTCAGATCATGCAAAGAAAGAACTGGAATACGCCCAAAAGACTTGGCCTGATGCAACGATCAGCCAAGACATGAAGCCTATCGAGTGGGAATACGATGAGGGGCACTATGAAGGGGGCGAGTTCGTTGTCACTGAAAAGAAAGCTTTTCCTCCTGAGTGGAAAGCATAGTCCCCGTGAGCTGTTCTTAAATTGGCCTATTGACGATGTTAGATTTACTGTTGGCTTCTGATAAGAAGCCGTAAGTACCGGGCGAGTTTGTTTAAGCACCTATTTTCTTTAAAGAGATAGGTGTTTTTTGTTTTAAAGGCACTGTGATTGCCATTTGCAATAGACTGAATTTTATTGCTTCTCATCTTTTAATGTTCAATCAAGCAGTAAGGGTTTGTAATGGCTTCTTACTGCCACTCCCGTATCCTTCTCTGCATTCACAAACCACTGCTTTTTTATTTCTTTTAACATTAGAGGAAATCTTATGGACGGGAAACGTTCCACATTATTGATTCATTCTCCTTCGACAAAAATAGGTGTTTTAAAGCCGCTATCGTCGTTCTTTTTACTGGGTGGGGCGTTGCTTTCCGCGTCTGGTGTGCAAGCGGCGAGTGGCTTTTGTCAACGCTTTGATGGTGAGGTTGTCGGATTATATAACACGGCGAGTCAAGTTTGGGTAAACAATCAACATGGTGCAGAGGCTAAGACTTACAACAAATTAAATACTACAGCTACACCAACCGCTAATGCATTGTGGGAGGTAGAGTGTGATGAGGAAACGGTACATTTTATTAGTATCGCCGCAACAGACACGTTGTCGTTATGGGCCAGTGGTGATGGGGATGCCCAATTGGGTTACCGAGGTCAATGGCGAGAGGATTGGCTGGTTGAACATATTTCAAGCACGGATCAGTATCGATTGAAGACGCCAGGTTATGATGCATTTCTTCGAGCGGATGCGAACAAAGCGTATTTTAACCAATCTACAGTTGAAGCCGGTAGGACTTGGAAAGTAGTGCCTCGTACTGAAATGCCATTGCCGTTTTGTACACGCTTTGAAGGTGAGACAATAGGGTTGTATAACCCCGCTAGCGGTACTTGGGTGAATAATCCTAATGGTGCTTCAGCGTCTACCTACAATAATGTGAATGCGGTGACTAACCCAACGGAAAATACATTGTGGCAGGTGGCCTGTGAAAATGGTGACCCTCGACTGATCAGTGATTCTGCTGAAGCAACCTTGTCACTTTGGGCCGGGGGAGATTGGAATGCCCAATTAGGTTATCGCAATCAATGGCGTGAACAATGGCAATCTCAATACAACGCTCAAGCGGATACCTACCGATTTTATTCTCCTCAAAATGACAGTTATTTACGTGCAAGTACGAGCAATACTTCTCATGCTAAGGGTGAATCCTTATTTAATGATTGGCAAGTGAAGTTGAAGCGGGATATGCCATTACCTATTTGTACTCGTTTTGAAAATGAACAGGTGGGCTTATTTAATATTGAAAGTAAAGTATGGGCCAATAATGAGAGAGGGCCGCAAGCGCCAACGTATGGCAATGTAGATGCGGTTTCCGAACCAGGAACCGATTCCATTTGGCGATTAAGTTGTGAAAATAATGAGCCTCGTTTTATCAGTGCTTATGCCGAGAACACCTTATCGTTGTGGGCCGGCGGTGATTGGAAAGCGCAGCTTGGGTATCGAGGGCAGTGGCGAGAACAGTGGCAGTCTGAGTACGACGCACAAGAAGACAGCTTTCGTTTCTATAGCCCTGATAATGCGAGTTATCTACGCGCCAGTAGTACTAATACGTACCATACCAGAGGTGAATCTGATTTAAACAATTGGAAAATTGTGCCACAAACGAATGTTTCTTCAGCGTACAAAAATTCAATAAAAGAAGACGCATTAGAAATGAGCGGTGGCGATTGGCTATACACCCATAATCGTGGTGGCGATAATTTTGATGATTACTTTGATGATGTGTTAAATAATGTCAGTGCGACAAATCTCTCAGGTGGATTAGCAAAAACGGCGTGTACCCGCCATGGGAAAATGGAGTACAACCAAACGACGGGCACAAAATCAAGTTACTATGGGGAGTGTATTGGTTACCTGCCACCGGCAAGTATCGGTGCCGATGTAGATTTAACACAACGGGTGCAGTTTGTGGGAACTCACGGAAACCAAAAAGACTTAGTGCTGGATACAATCAAGCAGCTGAACTCTACAACGACGTTTCCCAATGCGCTGGAAAGTATGTTGGCGAAAGTAGATGTGATGCGCTATCGCTCTAAAGATCATTTGCATTTCTCAACTCATGCTTATGCGCCTTCTTGTTCTGGGCTTGCGCATCCGCTATGTGAGGTTTCGGCCCCTAAATATCAAGAGCAGTATGCCTACATTTATGGTACCACAAGTAGCTTAGGTGCTGGGGATGCAGCGCTGAGTTTGGCTCAAGAAGTAGAAAGTTTAACCGGATTTGGCATTTTTGATGAGGGTTCTTTTGATTTATTCAGGCAATGGCCTATCGAAAAAGTCATTCAGGCAGGTCGCAACTATCTTGAGGCTTATACCGCTCGTTATTCACCGGAGGAGGCTGCTTTTTTACGTCTGTCCCTTTTAACTAACGCATCAGACTTAAACAGTAATAATTCTCAGGTATCGGCAGCGAGAATCGGCGCAAGTATGGTATTTATGCATCCAGAGGCATCTTCTCTTACCCCCATCACTAACCGGGTAGCATTGGATATCCCGAGTAATATGAAATGGGCGGTGTGTTCAACCATGGACAACGCAGGGGATTCTACAGAGACAATTAATCAATTTACCAGTGTGATCAATGGCTTACAGGATGCTGGGCTAATTCGACCTTACCATTTAATGGGAGAAGGTCTTAAAGTCTTCTTCGCTAAAGCGGGATTCCGTAGTGAAGTGTATTTTAATCAATCTGGGTATGTTTCTGAACCAGTACGTGCGGGTGGTTTTTATTTCGCCTATGATGCCGCCGATGAAGCAAAACTCGCTACCGTTACAGAAAGCGGTATGAACTGTAGTTGGAAATAAATTCATCAATAAACCGTTTGGTGTAAACACCTATCTTTATAAAAAGGTAGGTGTTTAAAGGGTTTAAGTACATAAAGGTTATTGATGAATCTTAATTTCACATCCGCTCAACCGTACTTCTCCTCTGCGTCGTTCAATTAAGTGTTGCGCCCAATAAGGGGAGTACTTTTTAATGGCATCCCGAATGCGATAGATTTGGATATTGAGGTAATTAATATCTATCCCCAGGTTATGCATCAGCAGATCATTGCTCATCCAACCGGCGTCCTTTTCGCTATTGAACTCCAATTTGTGCTTTGCCATTTCCAGTAAAAATTGATGGTGAGCTTTGTAACCAAACTCGATATTCCGGCCATCAATATTCATTGACAAGCCGATATGTTCTTGGTTTTGGCTAACGTCAAAAATTAACATCGGTGTGCTGTTATCTTCGAATACTTCTGTCTCTTGCACTACGTAATTGGGGTAAAACCGCCAGTGTTGGCCTGCCATGTCAAAGATAAACCCTTCTGAAATTTCCACGGAATCATGGCCTTGTTCGAAATACCATTGATGATTTTTCTGGGTGAGCTGACAGATAGGGGTATGTTCATTGGGCAATAAATTAAAACTACTGAGTTTGATGAGTCGGCTGCCACAGGTGGTAATAATGACTGGGGTGGGTTCAGAGTCATCTTCCAATTGCCATTGAGGCTGCGAACTTTTACTGGGAGCAAATATATCCCCCAGCTTTAATCGTACGGTTTGCCCGCGCTTGGTGGGTGTGCCGTTAATGTAGCAGCCATTGCGGCTTTCGTCAGTGAGTACCCAACAATTACCTTGCCAGCGAATCACGCAATGCAGGCGTGAACAGGCGGTATCAAATAACAGCTGATCTGCGGTATTAGGGTCACGCCCAAAGATGTGGGCGGGCTTAAGGTAAATAAATGATGAGCTGTCGGTTGATCGCAAAATGGCCATGGGGTTTCCTGATCGTAAAAGCAAAATCCTAAGGCAACTAGGCAACTTAAAGCAAAGTAATCGTGACCGTTTTTCAATTTTGTAAGAGTTTGTAATGGACTCTGAGGCAGCGGGTCTCTACAGTCCGCCCCACCAAAGTGGATTTTAGGGGAAGTTTTGCTCAATGAATGTTTTAAAAATGGCTAAAAAAGTAGCATCAATTTTTATTCCGCTTATTGCGGTGCCAATGATAGCCTCAGCGGGTGTCGTAGACCCTGGTAATGAGCGCCAAATTTGGCGTGACGCTGCGGTGATTTCCCATTTATATACCGAGAATGTTGATACCAAAACCCAAGTGATGGTGTTATCGGCCAACGAACAGCACGATGTCGCTTTTGAAATTCTGCCGCGTCAAATTGCGGTGGGGCAGCAGCCACACAAGGTGCTATGGGAGCTTGAGCTTATTCCTCAAACTAAATTCTTTAAATTGAAGAGCTTACAATATGGCCTGTATTTGGCGGGTAACCAAGCCTCTGGGCGGGTGAGTTTGGTATCGGATACTGAGGCGGAAGGGTTACACACCCATTGGTACATTAAGGCGCTGACGACCGAGGGTGATGTGGCAATTCTGAACCGTAATGAACATGATAACGGTAAAGAGTGGGCTTTGATTCCTCAGCGAGGCAGCAACCCTCAAGCGCGCCCGTTAGAGTTGGTAGAACTGAACGACCCGAACAACAGCAAATTTCTACTGCGTATGGACAGCCGTTTTTTGGAAACTTGGTTAACTCCGTTCGATATAGAGAGAGAAACGTGTTTGGTGTATTTAAACAACGGTGCACCTATGGATGGTTTTTACACGCCAGCACCCAGTGCGACTTCTAGTGATGGTGTCTCGCGGAGGTTTAAGGTCAAGCTTGGAGGCGATAAAGCACACCTGTATGAGTTCGTAGATGACCTTGGTTTTGACCCAAGAGCTCAGAATTTAACTGATGAACAGCAAGCCGTATTGGCGCAAATCAGAAATACCATTGCTAACATGAGAGTGGTACAAAATGGTGAATATACTGCGGATGCCGTCTATAACACGTTTATTAATCAATTATCGTTGGCTTACGGTAGTGAATCGGCGGCAATGCTGTATTTCCCTGGAAGCTGGGACGCTTTTCGTGCAGATCGTGCAGCAGGGAAAATTGTTAAACAGGTGAAAGTGTTGAATGGCAAAAGTTTAGGTATTCGAGTCACCATTCATGATCCATTGGTGGCAACTTACAGTTATGCGATGTTGGCGCTTAAGACGAAAAATGGAATTCAGCAATTTGTATTTGTTGACCCTACAGATGTTACACGCCCCGCAAAGCCTTATTAAGACGCCCTTTAATTAGCGGCCTTGAGCTCTAGCTGAGCTTTTAGCTCAGCTAGCCACGGCAAGTTAAACCAATGGAGCCCTTGTCCTTTACGCAGTGCCTCCTTTGCATTGATAAGGGCAGCTTTGTTTTGACCGAGTAGAGAATAAATATGCGAAGAAAGTAAGTAATACATACCGTCACTCGAGTTACCGGAGGCTAACGCTTGAGCTGACATATTTTGCATCGATAATAAGGCTTCATTCGTTTGTTTAAGATGCGCATACGATAAAGCGAGGTAGGCATGATCTTGCCATTGAAGATCGGAAAATTTTAATGTGGCCGTCACGAACTGCTTGAACAGATCATTTGCCTTGGCGTTGTTTTTTTGTCCTCGATACGCCTCGGCTAAATTGTAAAGAATGTTACGATTGTCGGGGTTTGCTTTCAAAAGGTTAGAAAGTATTTTAATACATTGATCAAAATCACCTTGCAGTAAATAAATTAGGCTCAGATTATCAAGAACTAATTGATTGGCATTTTCAGTTTGCAATTTTAGCCCTATGTCGAGTGCCTTACGCAGGTCACCCAGAAAAATTAGAGCGACCAATTGGTATTCTTTGGCATTTCTATTTTCGGGTTCTAATTGTAACCACTGTTCGGTGTAGCTGAGAACTTCTTCGTTTCTGGCCAAATCATTTAGCATATAGACTAAGGTGTGATAGTAACGAGCGTTCTTTCTAATGTTATTCTGGGATAATAAATAATTTACGGCTTTGGTTTTGTCTCCTGATTCAAACTTTAAAAAACTGTTTCTTAATACGAGATATGACTGATCAATGGCAGGAAGCTGGCGTATTTGATCTAAAATTTCCTGGGCTTTGGTAAATTGTTTCTTTTCTATGTTCATCCAGAAGAGCAATTCCAACCCACTAATGGTGTGGCTAATGCGGTCAGCAATGGTTTTGGTTTTGAGTAGCCAGTCATGCTCTCTGGTGACTTCATATTCTTTTAAATAGAGTTTACCGAGATAAGCGTATGCTGTATTAAATGATGTGCCTTTTTCAATCATGCCTTCCAGTGCAGTGATTAATTCGGTATTTGATAATTTATCTAGGTTTGCTCTGTATCGTAAATAGTGTTCGAGTTCTTCTTGAGTCGCTCGTTTTTCTGTATTTTCATTGCGATAACCACCTAACATATTGTCGGTCATTGAGCTGATCACTTCTGAGACTTCGAGTATATTATCCGTTGGGGTGTCGATAGAGACGTTATCGACTACCTTTCGCTCTTTGCGGCTATATTTAGACAGTGTAAAGCGGCACGATTCAAATTCGTTACATTGAGTTTGACCAAAAACAATCTCATCCACTAACAACGATTCGGCCACTTGCTGCCAATCTCTGTTTCCACGCCACTCCCGTTTGGTCACTAGCCGCCGTTTCGGGTCTGCCAACACTGAGTCGGTTAATTCATCGTCCATTATCACCGTCATTGCTTTTTCTTTCTCAACTAAGATCTTTTGCAACTCTGGGGTTATTGGTTTTCCGTCTTTATCAACTTTATTGGAGTGAGCTAATGATTCAGCCAATGTGGGGATGACCAGCGTCGACTTAATCGGTTCAAACACTCGAAAATACCCACTTATAGTAGCGGCAATGGCTCCTGCAAATATTAATGTTGTTATCACAGTGCTGCGCTGCTTGAGAACTGACACCCATGTGTTATCTGGAGAGGCGTCAAGAGATTGAGTTTCTTCTGAAGCTATTCCCAGTGCATTAGTCGTAACAAACTCTCCGTATGGCTGGAATAGAGCCTGTACCTGTTTAATTGTTGGACGTCGTTTAGGGTTGATTTGCAACATCTGTTGGCAAATATGAATAAAGGGTTCCAGCTCTTTGTTTTTTGGAGTGATTCCGTGAAATTTGGCCCCTGTTTCTATTGCCTTTCGTGTTGCTTGTGAATCACCAGTGATGACAAAGGGGTGATAACCAAATAGTGCAGAAAACAAAATGGTGCCCAATGAGAAAATGTCCGTCGCGGCGGTGAGAGGTTTGTTGCGCAATTGCTCAGGAGAAAGGCATTCCCAAGACCCGACTATTTTATCGGAAACCGTATTCTCTTCATTTTCTTTTGAATCAAATGTATTTTGTTGTGAGTGAGAATGGTTGTTGTTACACGATTCATGCTGGGCTAAACCAAAGTCGGTGAGTTTCACCTTGCCTCGGTGATCAATGAGAATATTACTAAGTTTGATATCACCGTGGATGAGGTGCTGTTCGTGAATGGCCTCAACACCCGCGAGTAGAGGTAGGTAAAAGCTCAGAAACTCCGCTAAGGTAAGGTGTTTTAGACGTTCTGGGGTGAATGATATTCCGCTATCAATGTATTCCATCACAATGGCTGGGCTACTTTCCCACTGA
This sequence comes from Marinibactrum halimedae, assembly GCF_021234875.1. GTDB lineage: Bacteria > Pseudomonadota > Gammaproteobacteria > Pseudomonadales > Cellvibrionaceae > Marinibactrum > Marinibactrum halimedae. The sequence continues at coordinate 9,936 of NZ_JAJQVM010000009.1, forward strand.
ATAATGTCGTAAATGCCAACAATATTTTCATGGCTCAGCTTGGCCAGTGCTTTGGCCTCTTGTTTGAGGTCGCCAGCGTACTTGTGGATGACTTTAAGGGCTACCTGTCGCTCAAGTTGGTTGTCCCAAGCCAAGTAGACTTCGCCAAAACCGCCTTTTCCCAGTAGTTTGGTAATGTTGTAGCGGTTTTCTTCTAAACCTATGTTACTTTTTTCTTGCGACATCGCTGAGTATAGGGTTCACCGTGGTTAAGATGGGACAATGGTATAAGATGCGGTGGGGTTAATAAAGCGAGGGAAAAGTTGGGTTTGATTGACTGATCGATATAGGAAAATAAAGAGAAAGTAATCCATCATCAGGAGTGAAAAATGAATTGATCTTTATATTGAAAGCAAAAGTTATGGCGGGGTGGTATTTTTAAATGGGTAAAATAATAATTTATTTTCACTTTTTATTTACCATTGTTTTTCGTTTTTTCTAACGCAAGTTTTTGTAAATTACCATTCTATTTATGTGGGAGAAATGTCCTCAGGGTTTTTTCTAAAATCACATCCCAAGTAGATCATTGTCCAGGTGCTGATATTTATTTTTGATATTTTTTAAATCGCAGCATTCTTTTTATCAATTTCTGATATATCCAAAAGAAATAAAAGCTTTATATTTTTGTATAAATTCTATGTCACACATGGAATGTCGAATGGCGTGATGGGAGGTGGATGTGGCGTCAAAAAACAGTGATTATAATATGCACAAGTTTGAATCAACGAGTTTCAAAAGGTGTTGAGTGTGAATCGACTGAATCGAAAGGTTGTTGAGACAGTAGTTGGAATTATAGTTGGAATGGGAATGTTGGTGTCTACGATGAATAATAGTTTTGCTGAACAGGTTAAAAAAAATGCAGCCCAAGAGGGCGGCAAATTTGTTAATGAAGCCCCAGTACATACCGAGAACATGTTTCGTATTTTGAAACAGTTTATTGTTCAAGACCGTACTGCGCCCATGCCGACCCAGCCTGTGCCGGTCACACCGTTAACCGCGCAAGCGCTTCAGGAGGCGCCTTCTCCTTCTCTCTACCGCTTAGGGCATTCCACGATTTTGATAAAAGTCGATGGGCAGTATGTGCTTACCGACCCAGTTTTCAGTAAACGAGCCTCCCCTGTGCAGTGGATGGGGCCAAAACGCTTTCATGATGCGCCGTTAACAATCGATGAATTGCCGCCTATTGATGTCGTTCTTATCAGTCATGACCATTATGATCACCTAGATAAAGCCAGTGTTCGCGAGCTTAACGGCAAAGTGAAGCAGTTTGTCGTGCCTTTAAAAGTGGGCAAGCGATTGCAAAAGTTCGGTGTAGCGAAAGAAAAGATTACCGAATTGGATTGGTGGCAGAGCCATGAAGTGAATGGTTTGAAGTTGGTGGCCACTCCGGCGCAGCACTTTTCAGGCAGAGGGTTGTTTGATCGAGATAAAACCTTGTGGTGCAGCTGGTCGATTATCGGGAAAGAAAGCCGAATTTTCTTCAGTGGTGACGGCGGTTATTTTGCCGGCTTTAAAGAGATCGGTGACGCCTATGGCCCGTTTGATATTACGCTAATCGAAACCGGGGCCTATAACAAAATGTGGGGTGATACTCACATGATGCCGGAAGAAAGCGTGCAGGCGCATTTGGATGTAAAAGGCGTGGCCATGGTGCCCATTCATAACGGCACGTTCGATTTGGCATTGCACGATTGGTATGAGCCCTTTGAGCGTGCTTTAAACAAAGCCAATGAAAAACGCGTAAACATGCTGAGCCCGGTGTTTGGTGAGCGCGTTGATATTCTGAACCCGACGAATACACAGCGTTGGTGGCAGTCCATGATGACAGACGTTGCCGATGAGACAAAAGTGACTGAAAAAGCAGAAAAACTGGCCTTAAAGAGCGCAACCCTTTAACTCGAACCACCCTGAGCCGTTCTGTAAAAAGATTTCAATAATAAAGTGCGTGCGCCGTGAATTTCTCTGGAAATTTGCGGCGTACTCATAACAACCAAAAGGTGATTGACCATGATCCACTTTATGCTCAATGGTGAGCCGGTAAGTACCGATGTTCCTGAAGATACGCCCTTACTTTGGGTTATTCGGGATTATTTTAATTTAAAAGGCTCAAAGTTTGGCTGTGGTATGGGGCTGTGTGGGGCTTGTTCTATGCAGTTGGATGGGGTGTCTACCCGCACTTGTATTTTACCCGTTTCGGCGGTTGAAGGTCGCCATGTCACCACCATCGAAGGGTTGGGTACTGCCGATAATTTGCATCCGTTACAGAAGGCGTGGGTGAAACACAGTGTCCCTCAGTGCGGTTATTGTCAGTCTGGTCAATTAATCAGTGCCAGTGCGCTTCTCGCCCAAAATCCGAATCCTACCGAAGACGATATTGCCAATGCCATGAGCGGTAATTTATGCCGTTGTGGGACTTACCCTCGTATCAAAGACGCCATTTTGGACACCGCTGCCGGTGGTGTTGCGCAGTGGGAGCCACCGGGTTCGGACAACGCACCCTCAGCCGATTCTGTGTCTGATGGGGTTGCCCAAGAGAAGTCTGTTGCAGGAGGTGAAGCATGAGTCAATTAAAGGTTAGTCGTCGTGGCTTTATGGGCTTGTTGGGGGCGGGCAGCGGTGGATTAGTGCTGTCAGCCAGTTTATCTGGGTGTGCTAGTGGCAATAACGCGGTGCAATCGCCTTCGCCGGAGGCTTTAGTGCTGAATGCGTTTTTGCAAATTACTCCAGAGAATACCGTCCATTTTTACCTACCCCGTGAAGAAATGGGGCAGGGTTCTTATCATGGCTTAACCACCTTGGTGGCAGAAGAGTTAGATGTATTGCCTGAGCGAATCACCGTCCAGCACGCACCGGTAAATAAAGCCTTTAACCACCCTGAGTTTGGTATGCAAGGCACCGGTGGCAGTACCAGTATGAAGGTGAGTTTTTATCCACTTCGGCAAGCCGGCGCCAATGCGAGAGCGATGCTTGTTGACGCTGCTGCAGCCGAGCTGGGTGTGTCTCCAGCGCAATTGAAAACGGAAGATGGCCACATCATTACCACAAGTGGTGAGCGTCACCCTTATGGCCGATTTGTGCAATTAGCCAGTACTCTACCAACACCGGAAAATGTGCCCCTAAAAAATGCCTCCGATTTTAATTTAATTGGTAAGCAACGACCTCGTATCGACGGCATCAGCAAATCAACCGGAACAGCTCAATTTGGTATCGATGTTGACTTGCCCAACCTGCATAAAGCGGTGATTATTCGCAGCCCAGTGTATGGTGCAAAGCCGGTGAAATTCGACGCTACTGAAGCCTTAAAGCTGGCGGATGTGGCTCAGGTTTTTGCTATCGACAATGGTGTTGCCATCGTCGCCAAACATATTTGGACAGCCAAAAAAGCGGCAAAGTTGGTTTCTGTGGAGTGGAGTAACGTTCCTCTTGCCTCTCAATCCAGCACCCACATAAGAGACGACTTTGCCTCTGCGCTGGATACCTCAGAAGGCGAAGAGCATTTTAAAAGTGGGGAAGGTGTTCAAGCGTTGCAACAAGCCGAGTCTTCCGAAAACAGCACCGTGGTGGAAGCGGAATACTGGGTGCCCTTTCTTGCGCACGCCACTATGGAGCCGATGAACTGCACGATTCAGTTTAATGGCCCTCGTTGTGATATCTGGTTGGGCACACAAATGACTGGCGCGGTGCAGTCAGCCGTGGCGTATCATGGTGAATTGGATAAAGAGAACGTATTCGTTCATACCACGTTGTTAGGTGGCAGCTTCGGCCGTCGGGGTAATCTCGACTATGTTGTTGAGGCGGTTGAAGTGGGTCAGGCCTTCTCAAAATCTCACCCGAATACGCCGGTACAGATCGTATGGAGCCGGGAAGACGATATGCGTCACGATTATTATCGCCCTGCAGCACTTGCCCGACTCAAAGCCAGTATTGATGACCAAGGCCAAGTACAAACTTGGGCGGCAACCCGATCTGGTGGGAATATGATGTCTTATATTCTCGATGAGGTTATCGATGTGCTCGCGCCTGGCTTTTTACCCAATGGCATGGTCGACTGGTTAAGTAAACGCGGTTACGGTTTATTCGAAAACTGGGTGGTTGACCCCTCCAGTGTTGAAGGTCTGCACGAAGATTATGATGTACCCAATAAAGAAGTGCGTCATGTCACCGTAGATCACGGTATGCGACTTGGGTTTTTGCGCAGTGTTGGTCACTCTTATACTGGTTTCTTCAAAGAAAGCTTTATGGATGAGTTGGCCATCAAAGCCAATATGGATCCGGTTGAAATGCGCCTTAACCATACCCAGTCTTCGCCAAGGCTAAATGGTGTCATTCGTGAAGTTGCGAAGGTTGCCCAATGGGGTAAGCCTCAACAGGGGCGTTTCCAAGGTATTGCTGCCCATCGTTCGTTTGATTCTTATGTGGCCCAAATTGCGGAAGTCTCTGTGGAAGGATCGAAAATCACCGTCCATAAAGTGACCTGTGTGGTGGATTGTGGTCGAGCGGTTAACCCGGATATGGTCAAAGCGCAAATGGAAGGTGGCATCATCTTTGGTTTGTCTGCGGCTTTGTACGGAGAAATTACCTTTAAAGAAGGGGCGGTTGAGCAAAGTAACTTCCATGATTACCGGCTGGTTCGATTAGCCGAAGCGCCAGAGGTAGAAGTTCATATCATTGACAGCCAAGAAGACCCTACCGGTGTGGGTGAGCCAGGTGTTCCTCCGATTGCTCCAGCAGTAGCGAATGCGGTATTCCAAGCAACCGGGCAGAGGTTGAGAAGCCTTCCCTTAAAACTCGCTTAAATCACTCTTTTATAAATAGAGCGCGTTTTTATAGTTTTAAAGACTGTAAAAAATGCGCTCCTATTCTCATCTATGAATATACTTTCATAATACTTCTTTTTTATTTGAATGGTATTATGGTGGTATTGAATCATAACATTGCTAATAAAGTGCTTCCTAAAGAGGCAAGCACACAAAAAGAAAAGCGTATATCTCCCCGTACACGCTTTAATTGTTTTTTGAGCGTCTATAACCCCTTTATCGGTGAGCAAATCCTTTCTACAAAAGATGTATCTGCAACAGGTCTATATCTGAATCTTCTTGGACACCCTCTACCACCGATAGGATCAGAATTAATTATTGAAGTTATTACTCATCTTCCTATACAACAAAAGCGCACAGTAAAAGTAGTTCGATGTGATGATAATGGTGTGGGGCTGCAGTTTTTATCGTAGGTCTTCAGTGGGAATTCAAGAGTCTCAGTTTTATGGTAAGTTTAATAGACGTAAAAGGCACTACAAATAGAAGAGGCTAATGATTGAAGGATTACTGATAGTCGTTTAAAAAACGTCGACTTCGTCGATAAGGGAAGGCATCAGCAATATGGCCTTTTTTAACCTGCTCTTGCATGGATTGCCAAAAGTCAACGTTATAAATATCACTGTGTTGTTGTTCAAAAGATTGTTTTATTAACGGTTTTCCACTGAAAAAAAGCCGAAATTCTTCTGGGAAAATATCGTTTTCCGCCACGCTATACCATGGTTGAGAGGCCATTTCGTCTTCCTCGGTTCGTGCTTGTGGTATATGCCTGAAGTGGCAGTCTTCTAGTGGGACAATTTCATCATAATCGTAAAAGACCACTCGCCCATGACGCGTCACTCCGAAGTTTTTCAGTAGCATATCCCCGGGAAAAATATTGGCGGCGGCGAGTTGCTTGATGGCGTTACCGTATTCGTCCATAGCGGCGTCAATCTCATGGGAAGAAGCGGTATTTAAGTAGAGATTTAAGGGGGTCATACGGCGTTCTACGTACACATGTTTGATGATAATACGGCTTTCGGTAAGGGTGATTTTGCTTGGGGCAAGTTCTAATAATTCTTGTATTAAGGCATAACTAAAACGATTACGATAAAAAATAAAATTTCTGTATTCATGTGCATCCGCCATTCGTCCAGTACGGTCACTTCTGGAAACGAGATGATATTTCTCAATAACTTCTTTTTCTGTTACTGACTTGGGCGGTCGAAAACGATCTCGAATAACTTTGAAGACATATTCAAAAGAAGGTAATGTGAAAACCACCATTACCATGCCTTTGGTGCCTGGGGCAATCGTATATAGGTCTTTGCTGTGGCGAGTGTGTTCTACGGCATCACGATAAAATTCCGTTTTTCCATGCTTTGGAAAACCAATGGAGCTATAGAGTTCCGCCGCAGATTTTGAAGGCATAAGATTTTTTAAAAAACTGACGGTGCGTGAAGGCACGCGACTTTCTACAAAGAAATGAGAGCGAGTGAAACTGAATATTACAGACACTTCATCCGTGCTGAAAATTGCACTATCCACATAAATCCCTATATCGCTGCGTAGCACAGGAATAACCAAGGGAATAAGCGAATCATTACTGACCACTCGACCGACCAGATAAGCACCTTTGTTACGATAGAAATAGGTGTCTAATAGATCAATGGTAATGGTTGAAGTAATGTCGATCTCATTGCATAAGGCATCACACAAGTGCTGTCGATCTCGAATGGCATCTTCCCACGGGATAGAAAACTGAAAGTCATCCAGAATGGAGGCAATCACTGACTCAGGGTTACCTGTAAAGGTATAACTTAAGAAGATGCCATCACCAGATAAAGGTTCAGACACTCTGGCGTAGTGTGTGGGTAGAGTTGCGTTTGCATGGCTGGGGAGTACGAATAGATTGCGATCATGAATATGTTGATGATCAAAGATTTTACAAAAAATAGTATTAAAAAAGGTTTCTGCTATTTCGCCATTTATGTGATGTTCCAGTAATTGAGCATAAGTTTGTTTAACATCTGGCCATAATTCTAAAGAGTGCAGCGACTTGCTGGTGACGTGCTCAAGACGATCTAAGACTTGATCGCACCGCGATTTATACAGGTCAATGCGTTCCGTCTGTGCCTCACGTACTTTTTGCCATTCACCACGTTCAAATCGTGCTTTAGCGCCCAGAGTGATATTTTGATAGTCCGCAAAATACGCATCGAAGCCATACATAATAGTTTTTGCAATACGCCGAGCGGTTGGAGATGCACGCATTGAGCCTGTCCTGTTACTGAATATTCATAGGTTACGACTTATATCTTATATGTTGATTCTTTAACTATAGGTATGCTTTATGGCTCTGTAAGGGTATGTCCATAATGCCGGCATAGGGTTTAACTTGCATGGCATTAGGGGTTTAAATAAATAAGAAGGAGATTTGACTATACTTATCTAGAATTTTGCCACTTGCTTTTTGTCTATTTCGATAATGGGAAGTATTACAGAAAGACATGACTTTTTGAGTAGATAACCGCTGTATGGATCAAATGACACTAAAAAATATAAAACGTATTCCAATTTCCGCCTTAGAGGTGGATATGTACCTTTCTGATCTGAATAACGAATGGATTCCCGATAATAATCTATCCAAAAAAGGGGTCATAAAGTCGGAAAAAATCATTGAGATGATTCGTTCCTTAGGTGTAACCCATGTATACATTGATATTACAAAAGGTAAAAATTGTGCCATTGGCAGGACACAAGATGAGATTGATCGACAAAGTGAAAAAGAAATCAGCGAGGTCAAACTCTCCGCAAAACAGAGGCCCAAGCCTAATGTAGACCTCAAAACGGAATTAGCCGCCGCATCACAACTTAAATCTGAAGCGACGGAAATGATTCATCATATTATGACAGATGTTAAATTAGGGCGTGGCGTTGATGTGTTGCCAGTTAAGGATATGGCAGATGGCTTATTAGGTTCGATGATGAACAACCAGAATGCGCTACTGTGTATGACACGTCTGCGGGATAAAGATCGCTATCTATTAGAGCATTCTTTTAATGTCAGTGTATTAATGGGGGTGCTTGCTCGTTCTGTCGGTTTTGAGGGGAAAAAGTTACACAACTTGGTCACTGGGGCATTATTGCATGATATAGGTAAGGTACGTATCGACGATGAAGTTTTACATAAGCCCGGCTCCCTTGAGCCTGAAGAATGGGAAGAAATGAAGCGGCACGTTATCTATGGTGAGGAAGTGCTACGACAGATACCAGGGTTGGCTCCAGAAATTATTGATATTTGTGCCCAGCATCACGAGCGGCTCGATGGAAGCGGTTATCCTAGAGGGCTTATTGGCGAGCACATTCCACTTCATAGCCGCATGGCGTCTGTAGTGGATGTTTATGACGCCATCACTGCAGATCGAGTATATCACAAAGGTATGCTCCCACCTCATGCATTGAAAAAAATGGTGGAATGGGCGGGTGATGAACATTTGGATAAAGCCGTGGTTTATCAGCTGATACGCAGCTTGAGTGTTTACCCTGTTGGCAGTTTTGTTGAATTGGATAACGCGAAATTGGCTTATGTAGAACAAGTGGATATCGAATTTCAAGACAAGCCTAGAATTATCGTGGTTTATGATACCAACTTAGGTAAGATCATTCCTCCTGTCCGTATTAATTTGGCTGCTCCGACGAATACTCGAAAAATCCGAAGAGCAATTGCACCTGAATGTTTTAATATTTCTCTTGAACAGTTTTTGTAACATTACTGTGTTTAAGATCAACCGAGTCAATTTTTATTAGCTCGGTTGTGTAGATTATGTTCAGATTCTTTACATTCCCTTTGTTTTTAAATCACTGTTCGAAAAGTCGATTTTTTTTATTGTTTATTGCGGCTGGGATGCTTTGGGGTATAACAATATTCGTTTTATCTCCAGAGGGTGGTGGCGGTAAAAATGATGCCAGTTCGGCGTTAGTGATGGCCTCTTCGAGTAAAAGCATCAGTGAAATAAATAAAGCGGATAACAACGAACGGTTATCTCAGTCGTCCAGTTCTTCGGCTATGCATTCTTTGCAAGAGCCTAATCTACCCAAAAAAAACCTGCAAATACAAAGTTCTCAAGAGAATGACACCGAAGGGAAAGATCAAATCGATGAAAGTTTGCCTACTTATTTTTTGTTGAATGAGCAGATAGATCAACAAGATCAGTTTGGAAATTATGTGACCGAGTTAACTTTAGCGGCGGATTTGTCAAAAACGTTATTCATTGTGGCTGATGTGCCGATTATGCCTAAAGACGGAGACAATCGAAAAAATAAAATAGGGTGCTATCTGGGTGAGTTTACGCTGGCTTATCAGCAAGCAGTGAGTGTTGTTCAAAAAATGGATGATCATCAAGAAATGTCGTCGCCTATTATAATGCATTATTTTTGTGATTATTCTGATGATTATGGGTATTTCCTGCTTGAGGAAGAATCTGTTTCGATAGAGAGAAAAATGAGTGTAGAAGAAATAAAAAAGAATTATTAAAAAATGATGTCTGATTGTTTATATTTTTTTGACAGGCTCCTTAATTTTTTTGACATGCAAAGTTAACATTAAATATTGTCTACCTTTTTGTTTGTTTTTCCTCTTGGTAAGTACACTTCAGTATTTTGGGTCTTTTACTGCAGTTTAATGTGCGCAGTAATAAAAGGGTGTTGTTGAAGTGAGTAAGGTACTTCCATAAAAATTCTCTCTATTGGGAAAAGCAAATGAAATTATTAAAAATAAAAATGTCTCTACCGGCTGTGTGTGCTGTGTTACTAACGGCCGTTGCCTCTTTTTCAAATGCAGCAGGCCCTGGTGTATCAACGGGTCATGATCGATTAAAGCCTGTTTCTACCGGCGCTACTAGCACACATAACCGTTTTACACCGAAGCTTGTGATTGAGCATGGTTGTCAGCCGTTTGCAGCTGTAGATGATAGCGGAAATTATAATGCAGGGTTAAACAATTCAGGAGCCCATAACGGTGGATGTAGCTCCAGCCCTTCCGGCCAAGCGTATGCACGGAGTGCTTGTGTGGGTGAATACTGTGGCCATATGTTTGTTTATTACATGCCAAAAGACAATGGCGTACCCTTTGCTTTTTTTGGTCATCGCCATGACTTTGAAGAAATTGTCGTATGGACCCGTAATAATGACATTATTGGTGCGGCCTACTCTGCTCATGGGGATTACTACTACGACGAGAACCCGTATTTGAGTAATGGCCGAGTGAATGCGTCTTACGGTATTGATGCCTTTACCCATTCTATGGGTGCTGTTGCCAGAAGAGATCGTGGTGACGGAACTGTGTGGCCAGCGGCCAGTTGGGAGTTATTAACTCCTCGTGCAAAACAAGCTTTGAATGATCCCAGCAATTGGAGTGCAGGTAACTTTGCGGCGCGCGATGATAATTTCAAAGATAAGCTGAATGAAGCGCGGACACGCACTGTTGTGAATGCGGGCATTCGTTTTTGATTTTTAAAAGGATTGAGTTTTTTTCAGAAAATAGCAGTCACAGATTTTCTGTGATTGCTAAATCATAGCTATTTTTATGAGCAAGCAGTGTTGGAAGGAAGTATTGGTATTAGTATAAACAGTAAGGTCTAAAAGCAATTTGTAATGGAAAAACTAAAGATCCAACTGTTCTCTAAGTACTTTCAACTTTTCTTTGTTCTCTTGTTTACTCAGTGGTGTTTCAATGGTTTGTGGCAGTTGTGGCCTTTCAATGGGAGGGAGTTTTTCTCCGTCTAGCAATCGTTGACATAAGTCTTCGTAATGTCGTGCAAACACTGGGTAAGCAATGTGCTCTGGTGTATTGCCTAAGAAAAACCAATCGCTTTCGCGCCCGGCAAAATAAACCGCAGGGTGGCTCCAGGTAAATCCGGCTTTGGGGGAGGGCGCCTGGCAGGCTTCGACGTAGGCGGCCCGTGGTTCGGGAAGGCCATCGTGGCTAAGGTTGCGGCAATGACGGAGCATTTTATGCAGCGTGGGTAAGTACTCGGATTCTGCAATAACGGTCTTTGTGGCACGCAGTATGATGGCCGGCTCGAAGTGGTAGCAGAGCGACTCTAACCATAAGCGTTTGGCTTGAATTTCAATTGATTGTTCGCGAAAGGCACTGTAGTACTGATTGTGATAGCTGATTTTCAACAGTGCAAAAACTTGGTTAATGGTATCAATCCACACAGGTTGTGGTGATGGCCTTGTTTGTTCTGGATTGCCATGCTCCGAGTTAGTAGGCCCAGCTGCGGTCGGTGAGGCTTTCTTCGAGTGAGATATCTCGTGTTCGACGTTGTTGATGAGCTGGTTGCTGTCCTTCATGGGCACGGCCTTGCTGAGTGGTATTTGCATTAATCGTGTTATTTGTGTTGGTGAGTGTCGTTGATACAACTGGGGGCGTGTGGCTGAGTTCATGTTGTTTTGCCCAGATGTATTTTAAGTGTCGAATAAACACGCTGTCCCAACTGTGTTTGATCTCACCTCGGTTGCGCCAGTATAAAATAAACTCTGGAATCTGTGCGCGAATAAATTCAGCAGACATTTCACACTGTGTTTGCAATAACTCCAAACATTCCGCCGAAGGCGTCCATTGCTCCGTAATAGGGGAGGCTTTTGGATTGATACTAATGCCTTGTTCGAAATACGCCCATTGCGTGCTGACGTGCTGGCTGAACAGATCGCCCCAGTTATTACGAAACCCACCTTTCTCCATCCATTTATGGACAAACTCCGGCACACACTCTTTCACAAATTGCCGATCAATACCCAAGTGGTCGGATAAGTAGTTGAGGGTATAGTCTGCAGGTTGCCAGTCTGTACGCATCGGCACTGGCTTTCGGTCGGCCAAGAAAGGCGTTTCTTTTTTTTGCCAATCTTCTTTTACCCAGTTGAAAAACTTCATGTTCCAGGAGCGATTGGTCTGATTGGTGTCTTTGTAATACAGACGAAAAGGAGCCACGCAGTCATTAATAAAGGTCAGTGGGATGCTTTCTTGGCTGAGTTGTTGAATGACTTCTTCGTCCGGTGTCCACTGGCTGTGGATGGGGGTTTGTTCCATCTGTTGTTTGTGCAGTCGGGCCTGATCGTTTTCATGCTGGCGCCATTTTCGCAATACATGGCTTTGAAACTTTGCACCCCAAGAGCGATGGGCTTCTCCACTTTCACGCCAATAGGTAATGAATTCCGGCAGCTGGCTGTTAATGAATGTCTCAGGAATATAGTGCTGCTGCATAATACGCTGCAATGTTTCTTGGGCGGGCTGCCAATTAGGTGGTATCGGTCTGGCGCCGGGTACAAAACGGTCGCGTCGGTGGGGAAAGTTGGCGTTTCGGAAGGGGCTTTCCCGGTGGCCTTGATGGATGGTCCCTGTGGTTTGTGCTCCCTGTGATTGCACTTCTGGTGATTGCACTTCTGGTGATTGCACTTCTGGTGATTGCATTCCTGGTGATACGGAAGAATTCGATGGCAAAAATGTGGGTGGAGGTGGGTTATGCACAGGTGCGGTCGAGGCTTCGATTGACTTATCCACAGGTGTTTGAGGGTGAAGCAGTGTTTTTAAAGCCTTCAGGTTCAGTGAAAACCGAAGTTCTCGGCTCTCTTCATAAGGTGCTGACGCCAGTAACAGGCACCCTTGATCTCGTAAACTCTGGCTGAGGCGTTGAACATCCAAGGAGGTCCAAAACGGCATCAGAGACTCGATGTGAGTTTGGTTCAAGCAATACCAAGTGTGCCCATTGCGTGTTTGCGCAGGCAACAGGGGTAGACTTGTGGATAACATCGATAGTAAAACCGCTTCCTCCACGCCTACTGCACACGCAATGGTTGGTGAAAGCGAGATGGTTCGCTCAAGTAGATTCGGTTCCCATGGGTGGGTGGTATGAGGGTCATGAGGCATAGGGGCAATATAGCACTTTCTATCTGGGGCGATCATCTCAGGTATCGCTGAAAAAGTAGTGTACATGAGTAGGCATGTAACTGGGCAGAGTTTAAGTGCGCAAAGTCTAACTGGGTAGAGTCTAAGTGAGCAAAGTCTAACTGGGTAAAGTCTAACTGAGCAGGCTTTATTGTTGTGAGGAAGAAAAGGAGCTGGAGGGATATCTGGATTGAATCCAGGTATTGAGATCCTCAATATTCATGGGCTGTGCGATGGCATACCCTTGAAGAGAATAACGGTAGAGAGGGAAGGTAGTATCTAGAAAATCGTATTGTTGCTGGCTTTCTACACCTTCAATCGTGAGGGCAATATCCAATTGATTGCACAATTGAATGACGCTTTCTACCACCGCCAAGCTGCGCTGGCTTTGATCCATATTTTTTAGGAAGCTGGAGTCCAGCTTAATGGCATTCACTGGGAAGTCTAGAATTGCCGAGAGAGAAGAATAGCCGCTGCCAAAATCATCGATAGCGATACTAAAGCCCAGTTGATCCAGGTCGTGGATAACGTTGATGCCTTTCGAGCTTTTCAATAACAACGATTCGGTAATCTCGATGATAACGCTGCTGGCAGAGAGGTTGAAACGGCTCAAACTGTTCTTCCAGTCTTCTACTAATGTTTCATGGCATGTTTCTGAGGCAGACAAATTAATACTAACCGGGATATGAATGCCTGCCTGCTGCCAGCACTGAATTTGTCTGAATACCTGTTCTCTTACCCAGCGTCCAATATCTCGCATCAGCCCGTATCGTTCGGCAATAGGAATAAATTCTTCTGGGGCGACGGTACGGTCCTCCGTTTGCCATCTCAGCAGTGCTTCGACGAAACAAATCTGACCAGATTTCTGCTGGCTGACGATGGGTTGATAGTGAATAGAAAATTCATTCTGAGAAATGGCTTGGTGAAGCTGCTGCAAAATCCAGGCGTTTTTTTGTGCTTGCTCCAGTAAGTCGCTGGAAAATAATCGCCAATTGTTGCGTCCAGATTCTTTTGATTGATAAAGCGCTTGGTCGGCAGCCGATAAAAGCTCAGTAAAGGTATGCCCATCATGAGGATAGATGGCCACTCCAATACTGGTCGATACTTTGATCTTTGCATCATTCTCAAGCAAGAATGGTTTGTGAAAGGTTTGAATAATTTTATCTGCAAGATGGTTTAGTGCGTCATTAATCTCTTCATAGTCGGTCATCAGTAAAGCAAATTCATCGCCACCGAGTCGTGCAAAGGTATCACTGGCTCGGACATGGGCGTTGATGCGCTCACCCACTTGGCAGAGTAATTGGTCCCCAGCAAGGTGACCCAAAGAATCATTCACCTCTTTAAAGTGATCTAAATCGAGTACGAAGATGGCAAACTTTTTCTTAGTGCGTTCACAGAGACTAATCAGCCAATCCACGCGAGATTGTAGATTATGGCGATTGGGTAAGCGGGTTAAAAAGTCATAATTGGCTTGCTGCTCGACGATCGACTCTTGCTCTTTACGTGAAGAAATGTTTTCAAACAGAAAGACATTTTCAAGGGGTAAATGGTCTGAGCATCGAATGGACATGCCCTTCACTTCCAGATAAAAATGCTGCTGCTGAGAATTGGTGTATTCCAGTTCACAGACGGTGTGTCGCTCGTTGTCAGGAGGACGAATTAAATGACGATAAACGTCGGTTGACCAATGAATGGCTTCAGTCAAAGGGTGCCCAATCAGTGCCTCCTGAGTAAGGCAGGTTAGGCTGCATAGTGCAGGGTTGACGCGTGTGATGACCAGGTTTTCATCGGTAACGGCAATGGCGATGGGAATGTGTTCAAACAAGATGGCTGAGCGATCCAGATATTCTTGGGCGTGTGCGTGCTCAATGGCCAGTGCTGCAAGATGAGAAGCTTCTTCAATGAGCTTGATGCCTTCTTCGCTGGGGCGTTGAGTGTCGTGGTAATACAGAGCGAAAGTGCCTAATACTTTTTCTTTTGCACCGATAATAGGCTGAGACCAGCATGCTCTAATGGAACCTAATTCTGCTATCTCTAGGTAAGGTGCCCACAATGAACTTTTGTAAATATCTTCGACAACGATGCGTTTGCCAAAGTAGGCCGCCGTACCACAGCTGCCTACGCAAGGCCCGATTTCCAGGCCGGTTACAGCGTGACTGTATTGATTGGGGAGATTAGGCGCGATGGGGGTATTCAGTTTTTTGCCGTTACTGCTTAACAAAGCAATGGAGCCCCGTGAGAGTTGAGCTGCCCCTTCGATGAGTTCCACTAGGCTTTCTAGAATTTCGCGCAAGGGACGACGGGCGATAATTTGAGTCATTATCGCATTGTGCCGGCTGAGTCGATCAAAAGATCGATTTGGCTCTAATAGTCTATTCGAGGTAGATTGATTAAATGAATGATCCATTGAGTGTCATATCGTCAAACCCATTATCAATTTTAGAATGAGTTAGTGATTTTTCCCTCGCTATGACGAAATAAGTGACGTTATCAGTGTAGTAAAAAGCGTTAAGCGTAATTGTTTATCAGCCAGGTGTTTATTAGCCAAGTGTTTATCAGCTAAGACCAATGGCGTGCCACTATAAAGCGTGAGTGGGTGATGAATGAACGTGAGTTGGTTATAAATGATAGTAAAAAGTGTTAAATAGGCGAGTTATTCATTTACGTTGCTTTAAATGATGTATTAGAGGATAGAAATTTGGCAAAGCCCAAAACAGCGTATGTTTGTAACGAATGTGGATCGGATTACCGAAAGTGGCAGGGGCAATGCAGTGATTGCGGTACGTGGAATAGTCTGACAGAGGTGCGATTAGGCAGTAATAGCGGTTCTCTCGATGCTCGTCGCTCTGGCTATGCCGGTGCGGGTGGCTTAGAGCAGAACCGCGTTCAGCTATTAAATCAGATCAGTATTGAGGATGTTCCGCGTTTTTCGTCCGGCTCCACGGAGTTTGATCGTGTTCTTGGGGGTGGCTTTGTTCCCGGAGCCGTGGTGTTAATTGGTGGTCACCCTGGGGCGGGTAAGTCAACGTTGCTCTTACAAACCTTGTGCTACCTCGCAAGCCAAATGAATGCGCTGTACATCACCGGAGAAGAGTCCCTTGCACAGGTTGCTATGCGGGCTCAACGGTTAGGTTTGCCGATGGATCGACTGCAAATGCTTTCAGAAACCAGCGTTGAATCCATTACAGACATCGCGCGAGACGTAAAACCGCAAGTCTTAGTCGTCGATTCTATCCAAGTGGTGCATATGGCCGATATTCAATCTGCACCGGGCAGTGTTTCGCAAGTCCGCGAAAGTGCAGCGTACCTTACGCGTTTTGCAAAGCAAACAGGTACCGTCTTAATTCTGGTAGGCCATGTCACGAAAGATGGCTCATTAGCCGGACCGAAAGTGTTGGAGCACATGATTGATTGCTCAACACTATTGGAAGGCGATCAAGATTCCCGTTATCGAACTCTACGAGGCCACAAAAATCGCTTTGGCGCTGTGAATGAGCTGGGTATTTTTGCCATGACCGAATTGGGTTTGAAAGAGGTATCGAACCCTTCGGCGATATTTTTACAGCGTGCAGAGGACGTCGCGGCTGGTTCGGTGGTGATGATTGTGTGGGAGGGAACACGGCCTCTATTAGTCGAAATTCAAGCGTTGGTTGATGAAACACACTTTGGTAACCCTCGTCGTGTTGCGGTGGGGCTTGAGCAAAATCGATTGGCGATGTTATTGGCCGTATTGCACCGGCACGGTGGTTTGCACCTGGGTGACCAAGATGTGTATGTCAATGTTGTGGGCGGTGTTCGTGTGGCAGAAACCAGTTCTGATTTGGCTCTATTATTGGCGGTAATCTCCAGTTTTCGTAATCATGCCCTCAGTGAAAAATTAATTGTGTTTGGGGAGGTTGGGTTATCCGGTGAGATCCGGCCTGTTCCCAGTGGACAAGAGCGCTTAAAAGAAGCGGCCAAGCATGGTTTTAAGCGCGCTATTGTTCCCGTGGCAAACGCACCGAAAACACCGCCTGAAGGCATGGAGGTTATTGCCGTGCGTCGTTTGGCTGATGCCATTGATGCAATGTATGACTGATGATGTATGACTGATGATCTATGACGGATAATGACGTAGGTGAGCTGCTTAATTCACTTGCCGCTCTTTATCTTGCCAATACCGGGCTCTTAAATTTTTCTTGAGGATTTTGCCTGAAGCATTGCGAGGCAATTGATCGATGTATTCGATGGCTTTCGGTATTTTAAAATCGGCAATTTTGCCACTGAGAAAGGTTACGACATCGCGTTTTTTTAACGCAGTATTATCATTCAAGACAATAAATGCCGTCACAATTTCTCCCCAGCGATTATCGGGTTTTCCAATAATCGCACACTCTTTGACGGCGGGATGATCGGCTAACACAGATTCAATCTCGGCAGGATAAATGTTTTCCCCTGCATAAATAATCATATCCTTAATGCGGTCGCACACATACAGATAACCATCTTGATCGAGATAACCGGCATCACCCGTATAAACCCAGCCATCACGCAGCGTCTCGTCGGTAGCTTCTGGATTGTGCCAGTAACCCAACATTCGAGAAGGCGAGTGGATGACAATTTCTCCTGTTTTACCCGGCGGCAAAGGGTTGCCTGTTGGGTCAAGTACTTTAATTGAAACCCCTGGTAGTGCTCGCCCTGCTGCAGAAATATAGGGGTGATGGGGAAGATTGTGATCTTCAGGGCGCAAACAAACCGCCATATTGCCAGTTTCTGTCATACCGTAAATTTGAAAAAACGACGCATTAAATAAATTCTTGGCTTTGGTTAATAATTCCGGAGTAATGGGGGATGCCCCATAAAGTACGCCATTAACAGAACGGAGTTTATCTGGTGTCGCATTGGGCTCGGATAATATGAATTGTATCATTGCGGGCACTAATGCAACTTTGGTAATTGTATGTTGCTCAATGATTTTTATGGCTTCAGGTGCATTAAAAAATGCCATTAAGCAGCTTTCTGCGCCTGCAAGAAAACCTTGTATAGCCCACCATAATCCACCAATGTGAAAAATGGGTAATGACAGTAATAACGAATCGTGACTGTTTAGCCCCATCCAGTTATCGCCTTCTGTCTTCATGGTATTGAGTAAGTCAAAAAACGTATAATGAGCTAACACTACTCCCTTGGGGCGCCCAGTTGTTCCGCTGGTGTACATTTGTACGACGGCATCAGTAGTGGTGTAGTTTCGTGTTATTTGTTCGGCACCTTCTTTTTCATAAAAGGGTTGTATATTGTGAGAAGGGGTTTGAACAGCTTGAGACCATTCTTCATAGTGCAGATAGTTTTCCGTAGAAATTAGGGTGTTGGACTTATCCCCAATGACAATAATTTTTTCTATCTGACTCAGCTTATTCATCACGTCCACAATGGCTGGAAATAAATCTTTTTCAATAAAAACGATTTTGGCCGTGCAGTCTTCAATAATGTAAGCAATTTCTTCCGGTTGAAGCCGCCAATTGATGGGGGTGAGAACTGCATGTGCAATGGCGCAAGCAAAAAACAATTCGTAGTTCTCGATTCTGTCTTTCGATAATAGCGCAACTCGATCATTACTTTTAATGCCGAGTGAGAGTAATCCATCGGCGGCTTTTAAACTGTTTTCTTTTAATTCTGAAAAAGTAGTGGTTTTGTGAGTAGATCGAAAGCATTCTTTGTTCGTGTGCTGGTTTTCAATAAGAAATAATGCGCCAGGTATTGTATTTATCATGCCAAAATTCCACGGGTGTTTTTATGGGTGACGCCTTAAGTTTGGAAAGTCGTCACTTTAACGTTAATGTGATGAAATGTTAATAAATAAATCTATGAATAACAGTGCAAATGAGAGAGTTTGATGTGGCAAAACGTCGCATTCTTTACTCGTGCCTGCCTGATTATGATGTGTTTTTTGAGTTCTCTATTTTTAATATTAATGATAAATAAGTCTGTAAAATATCAGTTGAAAATAAAGGGGTTCTTCTGTTGGAGTTGTGACTTTTTAGTATAAAAACCTTTTTTTGGAAGGGTTTTTTCAGTGGGTGAAACTGATGGTTAGAGGAGTAATAATGCTAAACCCAAATGAAATCAATGTTGAAGGTCAAACAGCAATCACTTCGGTTAATGTAGATAATAGTGCCATTGATGTAATAGATTCGCCTCAAGGTGAAATCGGTGGTGAGATTACAGGAGTTGATGTGAAAATGCTCACGCCAGCTTCTGAAGAAATTAAGATCATTCGAGAAGCTATTTATCGAAATAAGTTAGTGGTGATTCGTAATCAACCATTGAATACAAAAGAATATATTGCCTTTACTAAGTTGATTGGTACGCCACAGGTGTATTTTCAGCCGCAATATCACCACCCAGATCACCCTGAAATTTTTGTTTCAACGAATATTTCTGATAATGGTAAAAAAGTAGGGGTTTCAGGCACAGGCCGATATTGGCATACGGACTGTTCTTTTGAAAAACATCCCTTGTCGTTAACGTCTATTCGGCCTGTAGTGCTACCAAATTCGGTACGTGGGACTTACTACATGAATATGGCAAAAGTGTATGAAGCTCTGCCATCAGAGCTTAGAGAGTTTGCAGACAGTGCTATTGCCATTCACCAAGGGCAACTGCGTTACAAAGTGCAAGCCTGTGATATTGATCGATCTCTTCATGAGTTATTAGAACAAATAGACAGAGAAGTCCCGCCTGTAGAACACCCGGCTGTCATTACGCATCCGGCCACTGGTGATAAAATACTCTATGTCAACCGTGGTTTTACAACGAAATTTAAGGGGCTATCGTTTGAAGAAAACCAAGAGATGCTAGAAGCGATATTGTCTTTTTCGGAACAAGAAAAATTTGTGCATCTGCATCGATGGGAAGAGAATGATCTCATTATTTGGGATAACCGATATTTAAATCATATGTCGGTTGAAATACCACCAGGAGAATTAAACAAAAGCTATCGTATTGGCATTTACGATGAATACCCTTTTTATCAAGGAATACATCAATGAATACTTCCAATACCTTTGTGAAACAAGTGCTTTCTAGTGAGGGAGAGGCATTACCTATTAACGAAAAATCATATTCTGCGAATGAGCCTTCTTCAGAAGGTTGGAGAGAGCCTATTTCTCAATCGTTTAAAGCGAGGGTGCTCTCTCCCTACCGTGATCACTGTCGATATTTAAAAGAAGCGGTATTTTCAGCAACAAGCACAAAAGCAACCGAAATGTTGATGGAGGGAGAGTTTGCCATTGCGGATTCTTGCTATATTGATGATACCGGCCATTTCAATGCGGTAGAATTTAATATTTGTTTTAATCAAATTGCGTATACGCATCTGGCTTACTGCATTAAGCATCATTTAATTGAAGAGTTAAATGACTACGATATTTCTTCGTTTTTTCAGAAACAATTATCCAACTTTCTTATTGTCAATATCTCTAGTCAATACCTTTCAGAATTAAATGCTAAGTATTTTAAAGGCCTATTTGGTATACATTCCATTAGAAAGCGATCTCAATACACCTTTATGAAAACATACTGTGAGTTTGAAGATGAGCATAAAGGGCGGGCGAAAGGTGAAGTGACATTGGCAATTCGATCGGCAAGCATTGAATAGCCTTTTGATGTGATGCCGAGAAATGCAAGTGTACAAGGTCAATAGTAGTTAATAAGGTTAGTGGTTTTATGATAAGAGCTTCTTTAGATGCTTTAATTCATCAGTATTTGGTGGATGCATTATTATTAGATGAAGGTGAGTGCTTAAATGCGGACGATCGGTTTTCGGATCTCGGTGCAGATTCTGCACAAGCGGTAGAGCTAAAATGTCACTTGGAAGAAGCTCTTTCCCTTTCATTAAGCAGTACATTGATTGTAGAGTATCCAACCTTAACTGTTTTGCTGGATTATCTTGTTGAATGTGTTACCTCTAAGCAAAATGAAGCTCTTAATAATAATCACTCTTTGGAAGACAATAAACCTGTTGATGAACAAAAAGAGTCGTTGAAAGAAAGCGTTTTTCCGAAAAAAGAAAAAGAGTTGAACGTTTCAGGTGATGTTGTACTTATTGGACAAGCATGTCTCTTCCCTGGTATTAAAGATGCTGACGCATTGAAAGAACAGGTAAAATCAAATCGTCTTTTTCAAGTGCTCTCAACTCAACCTGAGAAAAAATTTCAATATGGGCGTATTTCTCGCACAGTGAATATAGATTCACTGAGAGAAAATTGGGGTATTGGTCAAGCGGATGCTGATATCACAAAAGAGGATCGTGTTCGATTAATGCTTAACGCGCTGCACCAAGCATTAAATGCATCGGCCATAAATATTGCCACTTTTTCTCAATTTCGAGTGGGTGTGTTTATGTCTGAGTCGGCATTGATTGATTCAGGGTTGGCATCAACAGTGCCACTTGCCAATCTTCTTTCTTATTTACTGAATGTCTCTGGCCCTAGTGAAACAATTCAGTCTTTATGTACCAGCGGATTTGCTGGTATTCATAAAGCGATGCAAGCGATACAGAGTAAAGAATGCGATATTGCAGTAGTGGGTGCCATTAATCTCATTAATGAAGAGCAATTTACTGCGGCGATGGAATGTGGCGTATACGATTCATTGCTGAGCGAATCTCACACGATGCGCAGTTTTGATCAATCTGCATCAGGTTTTATCCGTTGTGAAGGTGTTGGGCTACTGGTATTGGCTTCTGCTCACGTTTCACAAAAACTAACGGAAAAGCCATTGGCATATATTTTTTCTTCATCTATAGCGCATGGTGGCCGAGCATTTTCCCTCGACGCTCCGAACCCGAAAGCAATGGGAGAATGTATTCGCTCTGTAATAAATCGGGCGAATGTACATGTAGACGATATTGATTATGTGGAAGCCCATGGTATTGGTAATCGCTTGGCGGATGCCATAGAGCTGAATACCTTAAATTCTGTATTAAAAACGCACCGGCGTTGTCAGCAAAAGAGGTGGCAGGTGGGTTCTATTAAGCCCAGCATTGGTCACGTAGAGTTGGCTTCCGGTATTGCTTCATTCATGAAAGCGGTAGATATTTTACAGAGTCATGTATTACCGGGGGTTAGTGGGTTAAGCATGGTTAATGCTGAGTTACCTCGTGACCATGCATTAACGTTAAAGAGTTCATCGACCCATTGGCAGCAAAAAGAGGGTAAGCCACGGTGTATATTATTGAATAGTTACGCCATTGGAGGTTCTTGTGCCGCGCTGGTGGTGTCTAATCAACCAAAAACAGAGAGCATGGTTGTTGACTCATCCTCTTTAACAGAAAAAGAAACACCCAAAGAAATCGAATTTAATGTGAAGTATGACAACATTCTTGGTGAGTCTTATTTAAGTCAATTAGACGATATTGCACAGAATGTGTTTCAACGACCTTATCGCAGTTTGCCGTCAGAAGCCTCTCCGATGGATTATGGGTTTGATTCGATGGTGATGATTCAATTTTTGCATCGTGTGAACAGTGCTTTCGATATTTCAATATCTGTTGGTGAAATTTTAACACTCAGTCGCTTTTCAAATTTCATTCAAATACTAAAGCCTTATCTGAAGGGTAAGGCGACAAGCTCTTCTGAAACAAAAAACGCTTCTTCAATAAACGAGTCACAACATAATTTTAATGAAGTAAAGCAATCATTATTATCTGAAATTCAAAAGGGGTTGTGGTTTGTTCAATCTTCTTGCCCGAACTCAACCGAATTTAATGTCCCTATTTTGTTTCAATCTAAACAACGTTTGAATTGTGTTTGTCTCGATAAA
This sequence comes from Marinibactrum halimedae, assembly GCF_021234875.1. Classification (GTDB taxonomy): domain Bacteria; phylum Pseudomonadota; class Gammaproteobacteria; order Pseudomonadales; family Cellvibrionaceae; genus Marinibactrum; species Marinibactrum halimedae. Next base: position 32,517 of record NZ_JAJQVM010000009.1, read on the forward strand.
GCATTTGAGTTATTCACTCAGTCAACACCGATGATGCGTGTGAATTTTCTAGAAGATATTGAAAGTGGTGAGGTCATTCAGAGATTGTCTGATATGGTGCGATCTCGCCCGTATGATGATTGTACTCATAAAGATTGTACTCATAAAGATGCTCATGAAAATATTCGACATAACCACAACGTTATTCATCGTATTGAGGTACCTTGTGAATTCGTATCGGCTAATCAGAATACTATGTTAAGTCAAGATTTTGATTTAAATCTCAGTGCTGGGTCGGAAAAAGAGAATAAGAAAAAAGAAACGATAATGAAAAAGGGTTTTGTACAGGAGCGATGTTGGCAATTGTTGCGCCAGCCATTCAATCTTGCTTCGGAGCCTTTGATTCGATGTTATCACTTCACTTCTTCTCAGCAAGACACTCCAGAGGAATATCTCTTTTTTGTTCTACATCACATCGTATTTGATGGTTTAAGTGGAATGCTGTTTACCGAAAAGTTTTGGTCTCTCTATCATCAGCTTTGCCAGGCGGGCGAGATGCAGCATGATGTGGAAGCGCAATATAGTACACTGACGCCAATAATACCTCATGATTATTGGCGTTTTATAGAATGGGAGCGACAGTATTTGGCATCACCTCAAGCTGAAGCATCAAAGCATTGGTGGGCGTCTGTGTTACACGATGTAAATAGTGATATTTCCTTGCCTTATGATTTCACAAAAGATCATGCGCCATCCTCAAATTCTGTCGGTGTGGCCTGTCAAAAATGCATTGTGGAAGGTTCGAGATTAAGACAGTTGCAGAGTTTTTCAAAAAAACACCGGGTGAATTTCTCTGTCATATTGCTGTCGGCGTATGCAATACTAATTCATAAATTGTCTAGCCAGGCGGACATTTCGATTGCAAGCCCTGTAAGTGTTCGACCAACGTCTGATTTTGATAATAGCATAGGCTGTTTTATCAATCTTATTGTTACTCGTTGTCGCGTGAAGGGTGAAGAGTCATTATTGAGTTTATTGCATCATATTAAATCTGTTTATCTTGAGTCATTGAGTCACAGTCAGTATCCGTTTTCTAAATTGGCGACAGATTTAGATTTAAATATCTTTCGAAATGGTTTGGGGTTGGCGTCTATTGGATTCACTTATCAAAATATTTTTGAGGGGTATCCAAGTAAGTTGCTTGACAATATCGATGTCAATTTAGAAATGGATATTTATCAAGAGGCTGGAGACCATTATGCGTTGGAAGTGTACGATTATCGTGATTACCTACAGGTAAATTTGAAATATCAGCGTTGTTTATTCGAATCCAAGACTATAGAGCGTCATTTGACTTATTGGATGACAATTCTGGATACCTTCTTAGAATCACCTGAAAAAACGGTAAAATCACTCAATATCCTTGATGATAAAGAGCGACAATTCCTTTTGAGTCGGTCAGGCCCGGTTATTTCTGAGAATGAGTTGGATTATAGTGTTCTTGATCGTATTTTTGATCGGGCGGGTGTGTCCCCTCATGCTGTCGCGGTTATAGACGGGGAGTGCCTGTGGACTTATCAGCAACTTTGCGATGACGTTATGGTTCGTTGTCAACAGCTAACGCAGTGTGCCCTTCATCAATTTTACAATGCCCCTTTAACGTCTAGTACCGTTATTGGTGTTGCCTTGCCTCGATCTGGCGAAGCAATTGTCACCATGCTGGCCATTATGAATCTGGAGTGTGTGTATTTACCTATAGACCCTGCCGTGCCCAAAGCGCGCCTTGAGCATATCGTTGAAGAGAGTCAGCTTCTCTTTATGGTATCGGATAACGAGAATCACCCTTTTTCTGTACCCCTTAACATTTTGAAGCAATACTCTAATCAAGGTGCCAATCAGAGCAAAAGATTTTACGAAACCGAAAAAAAACAGAAAGCCATACTCAGCCAAGCTGCTGATCAGCCTACGGTTGCTAAAACGATGGCTCCTAAAGCTAAGATCGCTCCTAAAGCTAAGGTCGCTCAGTCCAACAATCCGAACTCATTGGCTTATATTATTTATACGTCAGGCAGTACGGGCACCCCGAAAGGCGTTATGGTGTCTCAACGCAGTTTAACGAATTTGTCTTTGCATATGATTAATCAGTATCGGTTAACCTCTCATGATCGAATTTTGCAATTTTCACCACTGATTTTTGATATGTCTCTTGAGGAAATTTTTCCCGCATTATTGTGTGGTGCTGCGGTTGTTGTCCGTCGTGATGAAGACGTTGATCCCAGTGCGTTTTATCGTCGTGTCTGTGACAATGGTGTGACCGTATTAAATTTACCTCCGGCCTTTTATCCCGTATTAAATTCATTATCGTCAAAACAAAAGCAACGGCTTTTCTCACAGGTGCGGGTATTATCTTTCGGCGGAGAGGCCTTGCCTCAATCAGTGATAGACAATGTTGAGTGCTATCCTGTCGAACTTTTTAACGCTTACGGCCCATCAGAATATACGGTAAATACCGCCATTGAAGCAATACAGGCTAATAATATTGACACTGGAAAATCCATTACGATTGGTACTCCTATTAGTAATACGACGTGTTATATCTTAGATGATAATTTACAGCTTGTACCCACGGGGGTTGCAGGAGAACTGTTTGTTACAGGGGCTGGATTAGCACAAGGTTATGTGGGCCAACCATTTCTCACAAAAAAAAGATTTATTAAGAATCCCTTTAGCAAAGGGATGCTCTATAAGACGGGAGATATAGCCCGCTGGGATAACGACGGTAAAATTATTTTTCTAGGTCGAAAGGATGAGCAGATAAAAATTCGTGGATTTCGAATTGAGCTTGGTGAAATTGAAAGTGCTTATGCGAGCTTTTCAGCCATTGTATCTGTGGCTGCTGTGGTGGTTAACCTTTCTAAGGTTAATAACGTTAACTCAGAAGAGAGTACTTTAATAGATGATGCTTCAATAGAGGGGGCGTCAATAAATAGTACGTCAGAAGGTAGTAAGGCTGTAGAGCAGGAAGGGGATAATTCTGTAATTGCAGTGTTTTATACCTCGGAAGAAAATGTTAATGAAGAGACATTAAAGTCGCATGTATCTGATTTTTTACCAGCTTATATGGTGCCAAATTTTTCAAAGCAAGTAGCCGCGTTACCGTTAACGTCGAATGGAAAAGTGGATCGAAAATCTCTGGCGCAACAGGTAGGCTTAAAAGATACGCAATCTATGAAAGTTTCCGTCAAGCCTGAAACTTCAATGGAAGCCGAATTACTGAATTTGTGGAAAACCTTATTGCCTAATAGATCTATTGGGGTATGCGATGACTTTTTTGCAATCGGAGGGCATTCATTACTGGCAATACAATTGGTCTTTAAAATTAATCAGCACTGGAAAACGGTCATATCGGTATCCGACTTCTTAACGTATCCATCTATTCGCCCATTTGCTTCGTATTTAAAAGCGCAAATAGGCATTCAGGATCAAGTAATATCTGATGAAGATAATAATGATAATAAAGTAAAAGCACTTGATTCCATACGCATATTAAAACCATCATCGATAAATCTTATTCTGCCGGGTATGCCAGGGTTGGCGGAAGCCTATTCTGAAATGGCTCAGCAATTAACGGGAGGAGGAGAGGTCATTGCCTTGGATATGGCAGGTTTTGATGGCCGTAAGCCCTATGAGTCAATCGAAAGCATGGCCGAGTACAATATAGAATGCTTAAAAAAGTATTGTTCATCTGGCCATATTAACCTGTATGCTCACAGTTATGGCGGTACAGTTGCACTGGAAATGTTGCATCAACTTCAAAAACAAACCGAACAAGGGCTGGCAGATATTCATATTGATTCGGTAACTTTTCTAGATAGCAGAATTCATCGACAACAATGCAGTGTTGATAAAAAAGCAGTAGCATTATTTTTAGAATCCTTATTCAGAAATAATTTTGAAAAAAATTCTAAAAAAGAGTTTAAAGAAGAGTGCACAGAAACGCTTATTGATAGAGCCACACAACGGGTGGTTGACGTTGATCAGCAATCTATCGATACAGAGGCGTTAATAAGTGTATTAAGTGAATGGGATATCCACATGGATGAAGGATTTATCCATAATATGATCGCCATTGTAAATGCTTCATTAAAAGTCAGTTACTGCTTACCTAAAACAAAATTGCCCTATAAGCTTAATTTTATTGTTGCTGAAGAAAGCTGTGAGTGGCTGCCTCTTAATGAGTGGGATGAGTACTTCGAAAAAATAAACGTTATGGTTGTACCGGGAAATCATGGGTCAATCGTTAAGGCGCCTGTGGTGGGGCATTGGTATCAAAATCTCAGGTGTGACGAAAAGAGCTAACAATGACAGCTGGCTTTTATTGTCTATATTTTATTGCTTATGTAAAAGAGGACAATAAAACCAGCCATTATCATTTTAATGATCCATTAAAAATACAATTTAAGAGTCAATTGTGCGTTCAGTGGTGCTCCAGGGCGTATGACTTCTTGTCTAAAGTATTGATAAGGTGTGACATATTCATTATCGGTCAGGTTTCGCACGGTTAGGCCAATGTCATACCGGGAGGTGCTGTAATTCAGCTGCGCATCAAAAATTGTGTAGTCGTCAGACAGGATATTACTGCCGTCAACAATGGGTGTGCCTTCTGCATAGGTGACCCCTAACCCTACTGCGACATTTTGTAGAATTCCATTCTCAAAGCGATATCGGCCAGCAAGTCGACCACTGTTTTGGGGTACACGTGCCAAGTCGGTTCCGGTATTAATTTGCCCAAGAGTCGCATTGAATAATGGCTCGGAATATTCGGCGTTGGTGTAAGCATAGTTCGCCAATAAAGACCACTGTGGTGTAGGCTCCCATATGGCATCTAACTCAATACCTTTACTTTGTTGTTCCCCAGATTGCACAGAACCAAAGTTAGGATCGGTGAGATCAATCGTTGGAATATTCTCCCGATTTAATTGATAAGCTGCAATGGTGCCGACTAATTTTCCGTCAGCCATATTGAATTTTACACCTGCCTCAATGCTTTCTGAGGTTTCTGGCTTGGGGGAAGAAGCATTGCTGCCGGCGTAATACAAGCTTAATCGTGAACCTGTTGCTGCGCCTGCAAAGAGAGATAATTCGGAGTTTAATTGATGGCTAATGCCAATACGTGGATCAAATTCGGTGTATTGTTCATCGGTATTAATGCCACTGGCGTCGTCTTGCAGTGTGTAGCGACTCACTCGCCCACTGAGTTGCAGTGTGGTGGCTTCATTTAATGTGATGTAATCTTGTGCATATAAGGCAAGTGTTGTGTAGTTGTTTTCAGCGCGCTGATCATCGGTTACGGTGAAGGGGGCACCAAAAGAGACAGTATTCTCCTCGGCATAATCAACAATGCCTAAAAAATTAGGGTCAAATACCATTCCTACTTTATATTCTGTTTTGTCGTAGTTTAGACCCACTACAACTTCGTGCTCGGTAGAGCCGAATTGGGTATTCAATGTTAATTGTGAATCTAAAGTCCACTCTTGGGTATCGGCTTTCATGATTCCGCGAATCAGCACAGCCTGTGTTCCCATTAAGGGAAGGGTATTTAAAAAAGGAAAGGCAGCGAATTCGTGTAAATCATTATCGTAATGACGTAATTGTAGAGTCCATTGCAGTTGATCATTGAGTGCAAGTTGGTAACGACCATGTAAAGCATTATTGGTAATTTCAGTATCAGGTGCATCGGATGCGCCAGAAAATTGAGTGAGATTAATATTGGGTTGGTCAACCAATTCAGCCGGTAAGCCCGGATATTCCAATTGTTCAATAGAGCTGTGAAATCCTCGAATCAACAGTTCACTGTCATTGTCAAAATGGGTTTTCCAGCTAGGGTATAGAGATAATCGCTTGATAGAGACATCGTCAATATAATCCTCACTATCATGGATTTCTCCGGCGAGACGAAAAGCATGTTTATTCGAAATAACTTGGTTAATATCCAGAGTTGTTGCCAACGTATCGAAGCTGCCGGTACGTACGCCAATATGATAAAAGCTATCTTTTTTCGGTGTTTTGGTCACTACATTGATTAGCCCGCCCACTGGAGCCCCACTGCCACCACCATAAAGTGAAGAAGTAGGGCCTTTTGCCACTTCTATTCGTTCTATGCCGGCCAAGCTAGCAGGATCAACAACAGCGGTATCGCCATAGCTCATTAATCCGTCCACAAAAATTTCTGATTCGAAACCTCTTATAATGGGGTTGATTAATAGCGTTTCAGATTCGTCATTGGGAACAACGCCTGAAACATTCGTTAGGGCATCGCTGAGAGTTGTCAGCTGTTGGTCATTGATAAGAGAAGCGTTAATAATCTGAATGGATTGCGGGGTATTAAAAACAGGCGTATTCGTCAAGCCAAACATGGTTTGATTACTTTGATAAGAGCGATTGTCTTGATTGCCCTCTACAGTGACTTCCTCTAATAACCAAGAGGTGTTATCTGAAGCGTGGCTTAAAGAAGAAAAGTTTAAAGAAGAGAGGCTTAAAGTCACTACGCTAGCTGCGCCAAAAGAGAAATGCGAGAGGCATAGTGGATATTTATGTGTCATGAAGTCTCTTAAAAAAGAATATATTTGCATGTGAACCACTCTCGTTAAAGGCAAAGGGGTCATCATAGTGATGTGAATAAAATAGAGGGATGTGGTGTATTGTCGCAGGTGTGAGCATAATTCCATTTTGAAAAATGATGTTGTTATACGCGACTTTTCAATACTCTTCTGAGGGGAGAGGTTGTTTATTTAGACCAAGCTTTATAAAAAAGGTCGCTTATATTGCACGACCTTTTTTGTTTAGAGTTTATATGAATATGTTGAATCTAGTTTATTTTGCAACTGGTTCCAGATATTATTCCGCCACTAATGCCATCGGTATAGGTGCCTACATAGCCACTAACGGGCCCTAGGAAATTGTCATTTTCTGTATCACTGCCATCGGCATCAAAGTTTAAGTTAAACTCAAAGCGACCACCGGTGGCTGTAATAGTGTCACTTTCCAATCTCCCACTTAAAATAGTTTCATTGCCTTGTAAAGTGACTAAAACGCCTTCAACACTATTATCAGTCATAATATCTAATCCGACCAAAGAGGTGTTGTCAGTGCTGAAGGGTAAATTATTGGGATTAACCAGGCCGGATAAGCGATATTTGGCCGTTAGGGCACCTGCTTTTCGTACCCCTTCAAAACCTCCAGATTCTGCCGTGACACTATTTACCCATCGTCCGTTAAGAGACATAAAGTTTTCATTAAAACTACCGGAAAATTCGGCGCCAGAATCGAGACTGCCAGAAATCAGTAGTCTATCGGTATTAAGCGTTAAACCTTCTCTAGGGAGTACTGTCAATATTATATCTTCAATATTGCTGTATACTAGGGCGCTGGTTACGCCTGTGCCAATACCGTTAACCGGAAAAATTGAGGTATCAAAGCGTTGATGTTGAACCCAAAGTAAAAATGTACCGTTGTCATCGCCATCAAACGTTCCACTGAATATGCCAGAGGCTAAACATGAAAGTGAAAGTTCTAATATTTCACTTGTATCACGAAAGCTTGGTAATTCAGGTGTTCGGTTGTCAGCAGTCGCTGCATCAGAAAGAATAAGACTAACTTCGTTGTCAAAATCTTCTAAAGAAAAATCTGGCTGTGAAAAATTATCGGCAATAGCTCTTAGTTCCTCTGAAAGTAAAATACCGTTAGTGCTGTCGCCGTCATTATCGAGGGCCAGTAATAGTCGATAGCTATTTTGGACTCGTATGTCACTGGCATCTGTGCCAGTTAAATCGACTAGAGTTAAAATACTTTTTCCGGCGCTTGAGCCGAAATTAATGCCACCTATTGAAAATGCGACTGGCTGATTTCCTTCATAAGAAAAAGTGCCGCCATTATCGGTTATTCCCTCTTCGCTACCGGAGACATAGTAAAAGCCATCAATAGGCGGATAAAGTTTACCTGTAAATATTTCGGGAGATGGGATTATGGGAGACGGCGTTGTTGGCCCCGGTGGATTTCCTCCAGCGTCATTCCCGCCTCCACTACTACTGCTTCCGCCTCCACAGCTTATTAATGCAGAAAGTAGTATTGCCAGTGTTAGATTTTGCAATAAAGAAGAATTTATGTTCATTGCTTTTCCTCACTTTTAAAAGTGGGCGGGTGGGTGGTTTTTTAGAAATCTATTTTGCTTTTCGAGATGAAATGATTTTAGGAGGGGCGGTTTATTTCGCATTTTCATGATTGCCTATCCTTGGTTTGTATAATTTCTGTATAGGAAGTGCTGTTCCTACAAGGAGAATTATATTTTTTCCATGTGATTTTTATTTCTTACATATGAATATTGTGAAAGGAATATAGCATGATTGCATTTGAGAGGGTGTTTGGTGCGTGCCATTTTGTTTTTTTTATTTTATAAAAGGCAAGGTATTTTTTATTGTGGGTGTTGCTTAGTGTGTGGCTTTATGAGTGGAGTATTAGGTCGGTTGTCTTAGTTTATCAAAAATGATTATAAAAATTGATGCCAGCGTCTGCATTAGAGAGTGAGAGGAGCTATGAGGTAAGGGTATATTTATCTTTAAAAAGCCCTTGCGTTGCAGGTGCAATAAGAGGTGGGCATCCGACAAGCGTGACTCATCCTGCATAGGCGGGCGTGTGGTACAAGAGGAAGATAACCTATACACAAACCGGTGCCCGCTGGTTGCAGTCGCAATACACGTCAAACGTTATATCAGGCAGTGGCTTACGATGCGTAATTGTCGTAACGTGCTGGCACTCGGTACAGTCAATTTTTATGTGGGCTCAAGTGAAGCCATTGGCGCGTTATTTTTTTATTAGGATAATAGTTGTTTTTACAGGATACAATTATGGTGTAATGAAATAAACGGCGACATTATTTTTGAAATAGAATTGCAATCTTCTTTTGACTGTCTAAAAATTATATTAACGGATTTTTTATGCTTTTCACGCCATAATAACAGTGAAGTGAAGGTGAGCTTATGAAAAGAATAGTTTCTACGAAGGATCTGGCGCTACAACACCCCATTCGTACAGCATCTAGCCACTTACTTCAGTCTTTCTTTTTCAGGTGAATGGGCTAGCCTCTTTCTCCTTGACCTTAATTCAAGAAGGTTGAATTTTTCAATCTAAAATTATTGTCTGAGTTATGAAATAAATAGTATGGCTTTTTAGTCGGGCGTATTTTTATATTTAGAGTGATTGTCTGGATTTGAAATAGCTAATATAGCTTAGTTTTAATAAATGAAAGGATCTTGGTTTGGTTAAGTCAGGGGAGATTTAAGTATGGTTATTTTTCGATTCATGATGTTTTTATTTGTTGGTTTGTCTCTTGCATCATGCTCGTTTTTGAACCCTCATCAATCTTATGAAGGCTTGGGTGACTATAGGTTTGCTGGAAAGGTTAATGGTGGGCGTAATGTAGAATCAAAGTTTCATGAAATTTCAAACTTTGACTTAAAATATGCGCAGGATAAAAATTCAATTTCAGGCAGTCTTTTTAATGAGGAAGATTACATTTCCATTAATCTAAAGAATGCATTTTTTAACTATCTTGAAGAGTCCAGGTTTGAGAGAAGTATTGCCAATAAACTAGGAAAAAAACTGAAAGGTGAAGTGGTTATTGTTGCAAATGTAACATCTGGGATCGTTAATCCCGAGTTAAGGGAAGCAAGTGCGGAGCTTCCTGGTCGTGTTGTGTTTTACTCCGGTGACATGGAAGAGGGCCAATTTGCGAACCAGTCATTTGGTCCAGTTTACGGTCCTGTTAGGTGGGATGGAAATGGTTTAACAATAGATTTGACTATTATTGAATTGGATCGACAAGAAAATGAGCAATTTAGTGCTCTCCTTAGCACCTTATCCAAGGCAGGAAAATCATACCTTAAACAATCGTCACCAGCGATCAATATTCTCAACTCGTTAGGTCAATCTCTTGTGTCTGCGAATAAAGATGACATCATGGCCTCGTACACCTTGCATCTTATACCTCGACCCAGTTTAGACAGTGTTCACGCTCCCGTACTGAGGACAGGTGATATAGTGATAGTCAGAAAGCAAGATAGAGAGTCTCCCATTCCTTGGTCGGAATTTGATTATGATCATTCGACCGGTATGTTGGTATCTTGTAATCGAAATAACAATTCAGAAGCTAAATCGGCAGAATTTCAATTAAAATACGCTATTAAATGCACTGGTGATGGTGAGCTTGTATCGTCTAAATACCCGTATGCTGAACCTCTGCTAGACCACAATTATGTTGTATTTTCCATAACAAAACGAAATGGCGGTATTGATTTAACCCCTGATGTATCTTTTTCAGAATTTTTACAGCAAACCGGAGATATTTCAAATCCTTCTGAAATTCGCGAGGCGGTGGAAAGTTTTGGAAGGAAAGTGACGCGAGATATGGAATTTAATGCCCGCCAAAAGGATATCTCTGAATTAAAAAACACCACATCAATAGTGCTAAAGAGGATGGCGTTGCATAGAGTGATTCGCTCTTTACAGTGTTCTTTGGTCAATATAAGAAAAAATGAAGTTAGTTATTTTGGTGATGTTAATGAATCTTTCTTTGAGGGGGATGAATACAAACAATATTGCCCTTCTGAATCAGATAATGGAGATGTTGGGAAGCTTACACAAAGTCAGATCGCTTACCTGATAAGAGAAATTGCAAATAAATGTAAGGTAACTCAAAACTTTGGTTTCGAAAATATGGTGGGCAAAAGCATTAGATCAAGTGAGAGGTTAGGAGTTTACGCGGATGCATTGGTAGATGAAATAGAGGCTAGTAATTGCCTTGATGTATCTGGTTAGTGGGTATTTAGTTATGTTTTTTGAGTAGATTATTAGCCTTTGGTGGTATGAGGTGACAAAATAATGGTCTTTGTGACATCGATTTATAGGGGGATTGTTTTCTTCTAGGTGTTGCTGTAAACCCTATTGGGTATCGCCATAACCATAAGAATACAGCAGGCTCAGTTAAAGGAGAATGTCTCATGCCATATAAGTTCGACAGCAAAGCATTAAAAATACTGAATAATAAAATATTTGGTGCTACTGAAAAGAAAATTGGTTTTATTTCAGAGAATTTTTCGGATTTTCTAGAGGATGAAGCCAGCCCAGTTGAGATGCTACAAGATTTGGCTTTTTGGTTAATATCGGAAGTCAATCAAAGTGATAGTGATTTGAAAATGTGCGCTCAGCCGCTTTATGAATTAGTCAAAGCAAATTTAGAAAGGCTTAAAGCATTAAAGGCTACTTCAAAAGATGTTGTGGCGTTGTTTCTCGTGGAGATTTTGCGTTGCTACAACTTTGCTAAGCATGACTCAAATGTAGTTCGTGAATTTGCTCGGGATATCTTTCCAAGTTTAGGTTATGGCGTCGATGGGGATGTTGATTACTGTATTATAAATGCCACATTTGGTGATCTTACTTATGTGGATGGAACTGTCTTGATGAAACAGTAGAAGATATTTATTGTGATACCCTCATCCAAAATCGGAAATAGTATGGCACTTACAGTTTTCTTTTAGATGGTTAAGTAGATGTCGTTTACTTAGTGTTAGCACTCAGTAACGGTAGGAGAATATTATGCCGAAAGAACCCACGAGTAGTAGAAGATTGAGAAAAGGTCGAAGGTTTCACCCGTATGCCATGGACCCAAAAAGGATGGCTGCTTTACGAAATTCAAGAAAAACAAGAACCCAAACTAAGGTGCTCGAAGAGTTTGAAAATGGAGAGTATTTCTTACAGCCAGCAGCACCGAAGAAACTTTTTAAGGGGAGGCGGCCTTCATGGATTGATTCCTCATCTATATGGAAAAGATTTGGTGGTAAAGGAAATGCTAAATGTATTAAGTGCAAGAAGGTAGCAAATTCAATTGATCACAAAGTGGATTGGAAAAGATATGTTTTAGAAAGTTGCGATTCGTATATGATTGAATGCGAAGGTGGCTACTGGGTTGGATTGCTTACTGAAGAAGTTATTATTGCATACCATGATCCGAAAAACCTTCAGCCGATGTGTTCTAGCTGTAATAGTAAAAAAAATGGCCCCAAAAATATAGACAATCTAAAACCTACTTTTTACAAAGAATAAGATTGGTTTTTTGTCTGAAGATGACGCAATATGAATTCGTGATAACAAGCGTATCAATTAGAATGCACGCAAGCTCATATTCATTGTGTGGGCATTAAGTTTAAAAAGATTTCTATTAACAAGAGGGTTTTGCTATGGCAGGTAAATTAGTTGTTGGATATAAAGCAGGATGGGAAGTTGAGAGTGACAAAAATGTAATCAGTGTAAAAATGGAAGGTGCTCGAAAGTACGAGAACGTGAAAATAGCAAAAGCCTCCGAATTTATAGCTGTGCTAGCAATGCTTCAAGGGCCTAATAATACCTACTATGATAAAGTCAAAACACGATTTTACATCAAAACTTAACAAGGTAAATAAATGCCCACTAAAGCTTTGGGTCAAGCCTGAGACTTTAGTGGACAGGGCGGTCACATAAAAATCAAAGTAAGCGGATTACATTAGGTTGATTTTTTCAGCCAATAAATGTACCAGCCACAATGAAAACAAGTAGGGTAAATAAGAAGAGAATAAAGTTACGTGCGGCCTCTTCTTCGTCTTGGAACAAGCGAATATCGAAATATACGTGGCTTGGCCAATCCCTCAAATCAGCACGTTGCACACAAGTTCGGCAATAATAGACCCTAAAAGGCAAAGGATGTTTTTTGCTTACAAGTCTAGTGGTTCCACACCACATTTGGTGAGAGCGCTACCTATTTTAATGGCACACTGGTTCGAAGACGTTGCGGTATCGCAGGGTTTATCACTAGGATAATTCGTTCATAAACCTGAAAAGGAAATCTTTGGTACAGCGGAATCTCCATATAACTATTACAGATATTCAAAGCAATGAATTCATTGCTGTTTCCTCAAAAGTAAAAATCTATCACGTTGAATGTCATTGATGAAGTTTTGCAGTGATGACATCGGAAATTAAACGTTCAGGAATTACCAGAAAGGCAGTGGCAAGAGCACTCTCAGAAAAAAGAGGGAGAGAAATTTCGGAGGCGAAATTAAATAAAATGTTAAATCGATTAACGAATGATCAGGGATTTGTTTTTGAGATTTTCGAGGTATTAAATTTGCAATTAATTGCGGTGCCGATACCTCAACAATAAAGGTGGCTTTTTTTAAATGGACACAATATGGACACTTTGACGCACAACAGCGAATTTTAATAAAATTAAGGAATTCTATTGTGTGCTGTAAGTGATTGATTTTAAAGGGAAAAATAGATGGTGCCCAGAGGCGGAATCGAACCACCGACACGAGGATTTTCAATCCTCTGCTCTACCGACTGAGCTATCTGGGCAACGGTATCGCAGGCTTTTTCAGAAAGGCCCGCTGCAGGAGGCGCGTATTAAAACCGCTCTGGCTTTGAGAGTCAAGAGGGCTGGCTATAAAAGTTGGCCCTCTCTGGCTTGGGTTGAAGTTTGTCTCCAGTTGGCCTTATTCGCTGCCGCGTTCTTCAGGTGGAACATAGCCTTCTACGGCATCCGTTTCTTCACCTTTGAAGAATTTGTCCATTTGTTCGGTTAGGTAGGTTCTTGCGGTTAAATCCATCATATTGAGCTGACGCTCATTGATGAGCATGGTTTGGTAGTTCATCCACTCTTGCCAGGCTTTTTTCGAGATATTATCGAACAGGTCTTGGCCTCTGGCACCAGGGTAGGGTGGGCGATCTAAGCCTTCGAGTTCTTGTTGGAATTTGCGGCAGAAAACGGTGCGAGACATGATCGTTCCTCTGAGGTTGATGATTACAGTAAATTGGCTTGAAGCGGGCTTTGTTTGCCCAGTTGTTGTAACAGTTTTTTAACTGGTGCTGCCAGCCCTATTTCAATGGTGGTTAGCGGGTTAACCCACTGCCATTGGTTGTCTTCTAGGCTTGTCGGTGTATTTTGAAGCGTGATATGTACGGGTGTGATGTCTAAATGATAGTGACTAAACGTATGGCGAAAGGTGTCCCAGAGGTGGGTTTGCCATTGCTTTACGTTTAGGTGTTCAGCAAAGTCTTGGGCTGCGGTTTCTGCGGCAATGTGTGGCTCGTCTTCTAAGGGTTCTTCTGGAAAGCTCCACAGCCCCCCCCAAATGCCGGAGCTTGGGCGCTGGTAAAGTAAAATTTCACCATACGAATTTTGCAGCATCAGCATAAGTATGGGTTTGACAGGTTTTTCCACTTTCGGCTTTTTACCGGGGAAATCGGTTTGGCGCCCAAGTGCGAGCGCATCGCAGCTTTTGGCAACGGGGCATTCATCGCATTTGGGTTTGCTGCGTGTGCAGAGCAGGGCGCCCATGTCCATCATGGCTTGGGTGTAGTCATGGGTGCGTTGTTTTGGTGTGTTCTCTGTGGCGCGCTGCCACAGTTGTTCTTCTACGGTTTTTTTACCCGGCCACCCGTCGATGGCGTAATGTCGGGCGAGTACACGTTTGACGTTACCGTCTAAAATGGGCGCCCAAAGTCCCATGCTGATACTGGCGATGGCGCCGGCGGTTGAGCGCCCAATGCCGGGCAGGTCAGACAACCCTTCTACGCTGTTGGGAAACTCCCCTTTGTGCTTTTCAACCACGGTTTGAGCGCAACGATGTAAATTGCGGGCGCGAGCGTAGTAACCCAAGCCCGTCCAGAGGTGCAAGACGTCGTCTACCGGGGCTTTGGCTAAATGATGTACATCGGGGAAGCGCTCCATAAAGCGTTCGAAATAGGGAATAACCGTGGTAACCTGAGTTTGCTGCAGCATAATTTCAGATACCCACACTCGATACGGGGTAATGTTTTGCTGCCAAGGAAGATGTTTACGGCCGTGTTGATCAAACCAGCGTAATACGGCACGGGCAAAGGGGGTTGCTGACATGGTATTTCTGCTTTTACTTAGTGGTGTTGATGAATCATGTTTACGGTTCGTGTGTTGTGGCAAACACCGTAAAAGTATCGGCTGCGGACTCTAGCAGTCTATGTGCTGCGTTAATAGGTATTTAGAGGGGCTATAGAAGGACTCCATATGGTCAATATGATGTTGTTATTAGTGGTGGCGGCTTCTGCGTTTTTCATTGATATGTCCTCACCGGATGAGCTGTACAGTAAAGTGGCTCCTGCTGTTTGTGCTGTAAGTGCCTTACTCCTTTTAATAAGATGGTTAGGTGTTGGCGGCGGTTCAGGGGGCTCTGGTAGTTGGTATGATGGTGGAGGCTCTTCTGGAGATGGCGGCGGTGGTGGCGATTGAGGTCTCTCTACGATCCTTTTTACGATAGCGCCTTTCTGTAAAAAATGTTTATTGAGTAAGCCCGCTTATCCATTAAAAAAGGCCGCAAAGGCGGCCTGTTCCAAAGCGAATCTTTTTACGCCGATTAACGGGGTATTAGATCTTTTAGCGATTTTACTCGGTCTTCACCAAGCAGTTTATTGAGCTTTTCTTTGGCTTTTTCTTTTGGCTTGGCCAGTTTGTCGTCCAGCTTTTTCTTGGCTTTCCCCTTAGCTTTGTCTTTCACATAGGCTTTGGCCAATTCCCGAATGGCTTTTTTATCTAGGCCGCAGGCATCAACAGGGTTGGTTAAATCCCCTTTGCATCGCAATAATGGCAACACTTTATCAATAATCGATTTACTGGCGATTTCACAACGGTCGCTTTCAATCGCCTGTACTACGGTGAAGGGCAGATTAATATCGAATCTTTGGTCGTTCACATTAACTTTTCCTGCTGCGCCAATTTTGAACTGCTCCACTCCTGCACTGAAGGTTTGAATGTCGGCAATGCCATTGGCATACACAATTTGTGCTTTCACATCTTGTAGGCTTGTGCTGGCGGGAAAGGCAGCGGCGTCGAAAGGTTTGCCTTGAATTAAAGCGGCAGCCTGGCAGGCGTATTTTTCTACGTTGAAGGGGGCAAGCTTGAGGGATTGGGTGTCTGCATTCAGTGTTGCTGAAAGCGCTTCTATCAGTTCACCGACGGTTTGCCCTTGGCTGTTAGCGGTAATCTGGCTGTGTGCAACGCCCTCTAGCGTGATGTTATTGGCTTGACTTAGGATTTCTAAATCCGTGAGTAAGGGTTTGAGTTGAATACCGTCACCGTCACCGTTCAGGGCCAGTTTGGCGTTGGTTTGGCGAGCGTCTAATTTCCCGTTGACATCAAAATGCCCTTCGTAAAAATCTGCGGCCAGTGTGCTGATTTGCGCGAGGCCGTCTTTGTTGTTGGCGTTAAGTTTGAAGTCACTAAAGACCAGCTTGGCGGCTTTTATACGCTCGAAGGTGAATTTTAGGTCGGCTGTGTAGTCATGAAGTGGCTCCAGTGGGAGGGGGGCTTCTTCTCCTGATGGCGTTGTTGAAGGCGAGGTCGTAGTGGCTTCACTTTCTTCTTCAGCGGGAGGCGGTAGGTAGCGGTCTACATCAATGTTATCACCGGCCAGTGTGAGGGCGACGGTATTGAAATCTTTTGCTTGAACTGCTCCTTTAAGGGTGGTGTCGTCTAGGCGGATAACAATGTCTGATAGTTGGATGTCATCCGGTGTTCCGCGAATCGTCGTTTGAGTGGCAAAGGCGGTGAGCGCAGCTGGGTCGGCGGTATCTAGAGCTTCACCTGAAACTATCTTTAAAAGCTCGCGAGCGTTAACGGGTTTTAGGTTGAGATGGCTGTCTAATTGTGGATTGTCGCTTTGAAGGTCGGCGACAGCAAGATTGAAATCCAGCTCTATGGGGGTAGAAATATTGCCATTTCCGAGGTCGATACGCAGTTTACCATCGGATAGCGCGGCCTGATCTAGCGCTTCTGTTACGGCGATGGCGACGTTAAGAGTACCGGTCGTATTCAATTTGGGCTCACTGAGGCTGACTGCCCAACGGATATCGGCGTTCATCGGACGATTTGCCAAGTTGACGTCCGTTAATACGATGTCTAAATCACTGACTTCTGCTTTAAGGGGAGCTTGTTGGTCTTCATAGGCGAAGCGAGCATCGGTAATGGTGATGCTTTGGGCATTCAGTTCGAAGGGAGTACCTGTTGTGCCAGGTTGGTCTGTTGAGCTGCCTGATGTAGGTGTGCTCGTAGAGGTGTCAGTGGAGTTGTCTGAAATAGTGGTGTTGTTCTCTGGTCGGTTGGTGGAGGCGGGTTGATCTGAGCCGAGGGCTTCCCAATTTCCCGTACCCTGTGAATCCACTTTGAGTTGGACGTTGAGTCCCGCAATGGAGACTTCGTTAATCACAACACGTTTACTAAACAGAGGCATGACGGCAACGGACGTCGATACATTATCAATAGCGGCAATGCTTTGCGTTTGTTGAATATCGGTGTAGACGCTGGTTTCGCCAATGCCAATACCCAGGTTGGGGAAAAACTGCCAGCTGAGGTCTCCACGAATTTGAACGGGATAACCGGCTTGTAAAGCGGCGGATTCAATGTCTTTTTTGTAATCATTGGGGTTGATTGCGAAAATCAAGATTCCAATCGCAACGAAGATCAATAAAACAATACTGACAATGACCGCCAGAATAGCTTTGATGGCTGTTTTCATTCCAATTACCCTAAAAAAGTGAATGCTTTGTATTTGTGATTGTCGATTTTTGACAACATTATCCGTTGATTGCACCCATAAACGATAGTGCTTATTATTTAGGTGCTTATTACTGGTAAGTCAGTTTTCGCAAACACATTATTCGCAAGTCTTTCCCTTGTCATTCATTTTGCCAAAAGGCCTCTTCATCCGATGTTTTCCTTAAATCATAATTCTTTTATGTCATTCATTTTTCGTGTTGTTGATGTTGCCCGTGCCTTACCGGGCTTATCAAGACGTTTAGTCTCTTTTTTGTTGATGATGTTCATTATGGTCGGAGTTTTATCCGGGTGCTCCAAATCGTCCAATGAAGAAGCCGCCAGCGTCATTACCGTGTACTCCGCCCGTAAAGAACATTTGATCAAACCGATCTTTGAACTCTATACAAAAGAAACGGGAATTGAAGTGCAATACATTACGGATTCGGCCGGGCCATTGTTGGCGCGTTTGAAAGCAGAAGGTGAAAATTCTCCGGCAGATTTGTTCATGACGGTGGATGCGGGTTATTTATGGCAAGCATCTAACGAAGGGGTGTTAGCGGCAATTGATTCATCGATTATTGAAGCAAATGTTCCCGATAGCTTGCGCTCACCTACCCTTGAATGGACGGGGTTATCACAACGTGCAAGAACGATGGTGTACGCCAAAGAGCGCGTTCAACCGGAAGAATTAAGTACTTACGAAGCTTTGGCTGACTCTAAGTGGAAAGGCCGTTTGTGTTTGCGTACCTCAAAAAAAGTCTACAACCAAAGCTTAGTGGCGACCATGATCAAAACCATGGGCGAGGCAAAAACAGAAGCGTTAATTCGTGGCTGGGTAAGTAATTTGGCGACAGAGCCATATTCGAACGATACCAAAGCAATGGAGGCCGTTGCTGCTGGCCAGTGTGATGTCACTATTGTTAATACTTACTACTTTGGCCGCCTGAAGCGTGATGTGCCCGATTTACCGCTGGCGCTATTCTGGCCAAATCAAAATGATCGTGGTGTGCATGTGAATGTTTCTGGGGCGGGAGTCACGCGCCATGCGAAAAACCCAGAGGGCGCCAAAGCCTTGTTGGAGTGGATGACCACACCGGCGGTGCAATCTATGTTTGCAGAGTTGAACCAAGAATACCCCGTTAATCCGGCGGTGAAGGCATCCGAAGAGGTTAGGTCGTGGGGTGATTTTAAGGCCGATACGGTGAATGTTGAAGCAGCCGGTAGCTTGCAAGCTGAGGCGATTAAGCTGATGGACCGTGCGGGGTATCACTAAATATTCCGATGATGCAGGTTTCATCGCCATTACTGGATTTTATTCGTGTCACTGAGTAACGCGGTAAGTTTGCCGCCAGAATTACTGAAGCCGCATCGTGTGCGTTGGTGGGGCCTGCCATTAATTGTGGTGGCGGCGTTAGTCATGCTGCCTTTGGTGGTCATTCTTTTTAGCTGGTTGACTCCTGCACCGGAAGTGTGGGAGCACCTTCTCGAAACCGAATTCCGTCGTCTGATGATCAATACCCTGTCTTTACTATTGGGTGTGGGTATCTGTGTGGCGGTTTTGGGTGTGGGGTTGGCCTGGCTGGTGGCTACGTGTGAGTTCCCAGGGCGTAGGTGGCTGGATTGGAGCTTGGTCTTGCCGTTGGCGATTCCACCTTATGTGTTGGCGTTCATTTTTTTAGGGGTGTTTGGTTACGCAGGCCCTGTACAAACCTTGTGGCGTTCTATTGTCGGTACGGGGGGCACTTTTCCGGATATTCGCTCTACGTGCGGCGTAATTGTGGTGATGGTGCTGGTGTTGTACCCCTACGTGTACATGCTGGCCCGAAATGCGTTTTTATCCCAAGGTCGTGAATTAATGGATGCAGCGCGATTACTGGGTGCCAGCCCTTGGCGAGCCTTTTGGCATGTTGCGTTACCTATGGCTCGCCCTGCGATTGCGGCGGGTACGGCACTGGCCTTAATGGAGACGTTGGCGGATTTTGGGGCGGTATCGGTTTTCAATTTTGATACGTTTACCACTGCTATTTATAAATCTTGGTTTGGTTTTTTCAATTTATCGGCAGCAGCACAGTTGGCGTCGTTGCTGTTGCTGGTCGTATTTCTCGGTTTGTGGGGGGAGAGCAAAGCCCGAGGCCGGGCACGCACCTATCAAACCCCGCCCCGTATTATCGAGCGTTTTGAGTTGACGGGCACTGCGAAATGGGCGGCAACGACGGTGTGCTGTACTGTGTTGTTTGTGGCGTTTGTCATCCCCATCGGGCAGTTGATAATGTGGACGGCAGGGCGTCTGCAGGACGTAGATCATCGTTATTGGTCACTGGTGGCCAGAACATTGGCGCTTGGTGCATCCGCAGCCACTTTGGCAAGTCTGCTTGCTTTGTTGGTGGCCTTTGGAAGGCGACAGCTGAAAGAGGCTCCATGGCAGCGTGCGGCTGTGCGCGTGGCGTCGCTGGGGTATGCGTTGCCTGGGTCGGTGTTGGCGGTGGGGATTATGCTGGCCTTTGCGTTTATCGATCAACAACTGATTAACCCACTTCAAGCGTTACTTGGCTTACCACCGAAGCAATGGCTATTGGGGAGTTTGGCGGCTCTTATTTTGGCTTATATTGTGCGGTTTTTCTCCGTGGCTTATGGGCCTGTTCAATCCAGTCTTGAGAAAATCCGACCCAGCTTCCAGGAAGCGGCTCATACCCTTGGTGCAAATCAATGGCAGGTATTGTGTCGTGTTTACTTACCTTTGCTTCGGCCCGGGCTGTTGTCAGCAGGGCTGTTGGTGCTGGTGGATACCATGAAAGAAATGCCCGCCACGCTCTTGATGAGGCCATTTGGGTGGGACACTTTAGCCGTGCGAGTGTATGAAATGACGGCCGAAGGGGAGTGGGAGCGTGCTGCATTGCCGGCATTGACTTTGGTATTGATCAGTTTGATTCCGGTTCTCTCGATCATGAGAGGTAGCCGTCGTTAATCGTTAATACTGTGTTTTTTGCGTATTTCTTGGTGCACAGTTGATTGTTGGCCTATTAAATTGCAAATTTCCGAGATAAAAAAACCGTCGCCTCTTTTACTATTGAATAAACACGCTAGAATTCGCGCCGTTTTTCATCCGTTCTGGAAACTTATTTCGTACACGATGCTTTAGAGAGATCCAGAGCCAAACCCGACTAACCGTCGGCCACTGAAATTAACGAGATGTCTATGGGTAATAAAACTTCGCTCTACACCGTGCACACCGAAATGTCAGCCAAAATCGTCGATTTTGGTGGGTGGGATATGCCGATCAACTATGGTTCGCAAATTGAAGAACATAAAGCTGTTCGTAACGATGCAGGCATGTTTGATGTGTCTCATATGACGGTAGTTGATGTGACTGGTACCGACGCTAAAGCTTATTTGCAATATTTGCTGGCCAATGATGTTGACAAAATTACGACAAAGGTTGGCAAAGCGCTTTACACGGCTATGCTCAATGACAATGGTGGGGTCATTGATGACTTGATCGTTTATCACATGGGCGACTGGTTCCGTTTGGTGGTGAATTGCGCGACCCGTGAAAAAGACCTCGCTTGGATGAATGATCGTATTGGTCAGTTTGAGGTGGAGCTTAACGAGCGCCCCGAATTTTCCATGTTGGCTGTGCAAGGGCCCAACGCGATTGAAAAAACCATTTCTGTGCTTGGTGAACAAGCCGGCGAACTAATCAAGCCTTTGGGTGTGTTTTCTGGCGTAGAGCTATCGGGTGATCAAGAAGGTTGGTTGGCGGCTCGTACCGGTTATACCGGTGAGGATGGCTTAGAAATTATTCTTCCTGAAGCGGCTGCGCCGGATTTCTGGAAGGCGTTGGCGGCAGCCGGTGTGGCCCCCTGTGGTTTAGGTGCTCGTGATACGTTACGACTCGAAGCGGGTATGAATTTGTACGGCAATGATATGGATGAGACGGTATCGCCGTTGGTATCCAACATGGCCTGGAGCGTGGCTTGGGCACCGGCTGATCGTGAGTTTATTGGTCGTAAAGCGCTCGAAGCAGAGAAGAGCGCAGGCGTAGAGAAAAAATTAGCGGGCTTGGTGTTACGTCAAAAAGGGGTTTTGCGTGCGCATCAAACTGTCTTGGACAGTGAAGGCAACCCTTGTGGTGAAATTACCAGTGGTTCTTTTTCACCGACGTTGGGGTTATCGATTGCGTTGGCTCGTATTCCGAAATCACTTTCTGGATCGTGTTTTGTGGAGGTGCGTGGCAAACAGGTGCCTGTCAGTGTGGTTAAGCCCAGTTTTGTCCGCAGTGGTAAATCGTTACTGGGTGACTAATCGTTATTGGGTGACTAATTGAGCCAAAAAGAGTTTTAGAGTTTTAAGAAAGCAAATCCTAAAAATGGCAATTAACAGCCATTTTTTTAGAAATCCAAAATAAAGTAAGTAAGAGTTTTAGAAAATTAAGAGTTGAGGAAAACAGCATGAGTGAACTTCGCAGCGAGCTAAAGTATTTACCTTCACACGAATGGGTGCGCGTGGAGGAAGATGGTACCGTAACGATTGGTATTACGGATCATGCACAAGAGAGCTTGGGTGATGTGGTGTATGTTGAAACCCCTGAGGTGGGCAGTAACGTTTCTGCCGGTGAAGAAGCGGGTGTTGTGGAGTCTGTGAAAGCCGCTTCGGATATTTATTCGCCTATCACGGGTGAAGTGGTTGCCGTTAATGAGGCTTTAGAAGACGCTCCAGAAACCGTTAATGGCTCGCCTTATGATGATGGCTGGTTTTTCCGCGTGAAGCCTGAAGACTTGTCGGAGTTGGATGGTGCGCTGGATATGGATGGCTACAAAGCGGCGATCGAAGAAGAGTAAAGCGCGCTTTTAGCGGGGCCGACTGATCTGGCTCCGCTTTCACATCCAACAAACTTCACATCAAACAAACTGCGAAACCCCAATTCCCATTTCATTAATGCTTTGGCTTAGTGTGGTGAAGTCGTATTCGCTCATGCCGACGTAAAGTAAGACCGCCTCTTGAATCCGCTGCCACTCGTAGTCTTCTGACGTGTCTCCCAGAATACGATGCAGGCCGCATATGTGTTCTGCCATTTTTAAAATGGCCAACAAGGTTTTCTTTTGATGATCTTCATTATCGTTATCAATAATTTTTTCGACTTGGTGGTGCTCGTGAATGGCTCGCGTAATGTGATTGGGTAAATTCCAAGAGCGGCCCACGTAATAGCCGACCACCGCATGGTTGGTATTGAGTTGTTTATTTTCCACAGCCGTGATGATGTGGTCTGGATCTTGGTAGGCGTGATGCACTACTTCCATATAGTTGTCAAAGCGCATCATCAGTAAAGGGATACCACAATTGTGGAACAGCCCCAGAGTATAGGCCTCGTCTGGTGAGAAAAAGCCAATTTGCTTGGCAATGGCGGCGGATGCCATGGCGACTTCCATGGCGCTATCCCAAAAGCGGCCCATAGCAACGATGTTATCGTCAGAAAGTTCCCCGCGAATCGACAATCCATTCACCAAATTAACGACACTGTTAATGCCCAGCAAATTGACCGCTTGTTTGACAGAGGTGATCTTGTTTGACAAGCCTAAAAACGGCGAGTTGACGGTTTTGATGACACTACCGGCGAGTCCAACATCTTGGCTGATCAGCTTTGCGATATTTTGCAATGAGCAGTTCGGCGAGAGTTGCTCCATTTGCAGATCCACCATGATTTGAGGTTGTGGTGGTACTGTAATCCCTTGCAAAACAAATTTTATTTGTTCGTCAGTGAGGTCTGTGCCCATTGTGGGATGCTCGTTGGTAGTCATTGATCTGTTTTTTGTAGTGAATGTGTTGTTGTAACCGAGCAACTAAACGATAGGTAAGGCGCTTAGTACGGCAGATTGGTATAGAAAAAGCGTCTTGATGACGTTGAGTTTAGCCGGAAAATTTGAACAGTGGCCAAGTATGACGACAAGAGTATAATCCGCAGCCTTTACTTACCCCCTTGTTCCCTCCTATCCATTACTTTGGAGCTCCTATGACTTCGTCGTCAATACCAATACTGCAACTTAAGCCTCGTGCTGATCGCCGCTTAAAAAAAGGTCATTTGTGGGTTTACTCCAATGAGGTGGATACAGAGGCAACCCCCTTTAAAACATTAACGCCCGGTCAGCAGGTTACGGTAGTCGGTGATAAAAATAAGGTGTTAGGCATTGCAACGTTAAATCCGCAAGGCTTGATATGTGCTCGTATGGTGAGTCGACAAGGTGGTGTCTTTTTAGATAAGTCGCTATTGGTTCATCGGATTAAACAAGCACTAGGCCTGAGAGAGCGATGTTTTGATCAGCCCTATTACCGTTTGGTGTATGGGGATTCGGATTTATTGCCGGGCCTTGTGGTTGACCGCTTTGGTGATGTCTTGGTAGTGCAAATTGCCACCGCCGGTATGGAGGCGGTTAAAGATGAAATTATTCTTGCCTTGGAACAATGCTTGCGGCCTAAAGGCATACTGTTGCGTAATGATCACAGTGCTCGAAGCTTGGAAAACTTGCCTCTAGAGCAACAGATTATTGGAGACGTACCTGAAGCGGTGGCGCTGGTGGAAAACGGTGCTCAGTTTTTAGCACCTATTCAGACGGGCCAGAAAACCGGGTGGTTTTACGATCACCGCCCAAACCGAGAGTTATTGCAGCGTTACAGTAAAGGCTTACGGGTGTTGGATGTCTTTTCCTACATTGGTGGATGGGGCGTGCAAGCTGCCGTGGCCGGTGCCAGCGAAGTGGTGTGTGTGGATGCGTCAGCCGATGCTATGGAGTGGGTGGGAGAAAATGCCTGTTTGAATGGCGTTGAAGACAAGGTACAAGGCGTGCAAGGGAAAGCGTTAGATGTGCTCAAAGCTTTGATCGCCGAAGGGGAAAAGTTTGATGTGGTGGTGCTGGACCCTCCGGCTTTTATCAAACGCAAAAAAGACCAAAAGTCAGGTGAGTCGGCTTATTATCATCATAATGAGTTGGCAATGCGTTTGTTAGGCCGCGATGGACTACTGGTGTCGGCGTCTTGCTCAATGCATTTAGGAAAAGACACGTTAGTGGATTTGGTTCGAGCGGGCGGTCGTCATTTAGAGCGGCATGTTCAGGTACTGCATCAAGGTGGGCAAGGTGTGGATCATCCAGTACACCCTGCCATTCCAGAAACAGACTACATTAAATCGCTTTTTGCTCGGGTGTATTTACCCTAAGTTTTAGGGCGGAGGCGTGAAAGGGCGCACGACGCTGAACAGCGATGCTGAATTCATGCTACCGAATAGTTGGTAGCGAATAGTTGGTAGCTAATAGTTGGTAGCGAATTGTTGGTAGCCAATTGTTGGTGATGAATTTAGTAAGCGCCTCCACCTTGGTGGGGCAGTGGTGGCATATCTTGCAACGCGATGTGTATATCTTGGCAGAGAGACACCAGCCTTTTATTCAGCGCTTCATCTCTCCAAGGCCAGTCTTGAGGGTGTGGCTGGTCTTTTTGGCGTTCCCGAAGCTGTTTCACCATTTGGTTGGCTTTATCCATTGAGCTATTGAGTTGCAATAGCGAGTCAGGTGTTAGTACCGCTTTGCCCAGCCCAGAATCTAAGTATGTGGATTTTAGTACGCTGAGTTGTTGCGCAAAGAGGTCTGCCCCCAAGTTTGCGAAGCGATTTTGTTTGAATTCTTCCGGTAGCTGGCTGGTGGAAGTCGTGTCGCTCGTGAGTGCGGTTGCAATGGCGACTTGTTCAGGTAGGTCGCTTGCAACCAGTGGCGGATATTCGCCAGTGGCGCTGATCCAGGGTTGTAGCACGTATTGGTTCCAGTAAGTTTGCCCCGCACCGTGCCAAATCTGTAATCGAGCCAAGGGTTGCAGTTGTTCGAGTTGTAATCGCAGTACTGCTTGCCAAGCAGCCTCTAACGCGGAGGCATCGTCAGCAAGCATCTGAGCGGAAAGCCGAATGTATTCTCGACGCCGGTTTTCAGGCAAGTCGACCACACGCAGGCCTGACGCCTCCATTTCTTTCGGCAGTGAGCGTTTTACGAAATCATCCAAGGTTCTTGGCGTGTCTCCCCAGATTAAAAACTCCAGCGCGTGTATTCCCAGTGCGATATCGCTTTTATCGGTGAGGCCATGTTGTTCCCGTAAATGGGTGGCGTTGAGGGGTAAGGAGATGTCGTTCACGATGCCGCTTTGTTCATAGACTCCAAAACGATCAATAAAACCTGGCTGGATGGGTTCGGCATCCAGATTAAAGCGATGGCTCTCGAGCGCGCCAAACAGGGCTGGGCTGGTATCAGCCAAGGCAAATAAAATATTCGCTCGGGTCAAATCCCGGTGGGCGCTACCCCACGCAGATTTCAACTCAGCGAGGGATTCGTTGGTGGGATTTTTGGCGAAGTGGTGGGCTTTTTCAGAGAGTGCCTGTGAAGTGGCAGATACAGCAACCACTAAAGCGGTGGCCAGTGCCTGTAGGTTTTCTGCACTTTGGGTATCGGCCTCTGTGGTTTCAGCTGGCGGTGGCGTCACGATATTGGGGGCGGGGGGCTCGGGCTCACTGCACCCGGCTATAATAAAAGTGACTAACAGCAGTTTACCCAAGAATGACAGGTGTTGGCGTTGCGACCAGGCGGTGTTCACATGCATTAGAAAGACCTTTTGTTAAACAGGCTAGTATTCATTGGGTAGAAACGTGTTGACTTGAGCTTTCTATTAATAAGCAGGTATCAGCGCAAGCTGATGATTGGCCATTGATTGGCCTCGGCATGGGCAGATAAACGTTCATCCGGGTCGACGGCAACGGGATTTTCTACCTTCGCTAATAGGGGAATATCGTTAGCGGAATCGCTGTAGAAAAAACTGCCTTCTAGGTTGCCTTCATACGCCTTCAACCATTCATTCAGACGTGTCACTTTTCCCTCTTGAAAGCAAGGAGTGCCTGCGACGCAGCCGGTGTAGCGACCGTTGTTGATTTCAGCGGTGGTGGCTAACAGGTTGGGAATATTCAACCATTGGGCGATGGGGGTGGTGATGAAATCGTTGGTTGCGGTAATAATCAATAGGTCGTCGCCATTGTGCCGGTGCTTTTCGATGAGTGCTCTCGCCTTTGGGAGCTCAAGAGGGTGAATCTTCTCTTTCATAAACGCCACTCTTAGGTTCTCTAATTCTTCTGGGGCGATGCGTGAAAGTGGCTTTAATGCAAAGCCCAGGTATTCATGAATATCTAGAGTGCCGTTTTGATATTCACGATAAAAGCGATCATTTGCTTCTTTATAGATGTCTGGTGAAACGAAATTTCGTTCAACAAGGAACTCCCCCCAGCTATGGTCACTGTCGCCGCCAATCAAAGTATTGTCTAAGTCAAATATCGCTAAACTCACAGGGTATCTCTCTTGAATTGATTTCACATTATGTGTGTTTCGGGGTTTGAAGCGGTGGTCAGTATGGCCTTTAGCTCGAACGGCCAGCTTACCGATCCATGTAAGATGCCTCAATCATATTTTGGGCGAGAGTGTTTGAGCATCAATTAATGGTGGCTTGCATTCAGTGCGACAAAAGCGCGCAGTTGATCAAACCCCTCCACATTCTGATTAAATCTGGGGGCGTTACCACCTCAGTGGCGTGTAACACTTGTTAAACCATCACTTTTAGGATAGAAGGTTCTAAAAACACACTTCCTTAGGCAAGAGTTGTTGCTTCTTGGCCGTGATGGCCAACACGCTTGTGGGATGACACTAGAATAATGATCTAAAGAGAAACGGTGCTGTAGGAGGCGGTCTTGATTGATGCTGATGGGTTTAGGCCGAATGTTGGAATTATATTAACCAATCGGGACGGACAATTGCTGTGGGCGCGGCGTATCAATGGCCAAGATGCTTGGCAGTTTCCACAGGGTGGGATAAATGAAAATGAATCACCCAAAGAGGCGCTGTTTAGAGAGCTGCATGAAGAAGTGGGTTTAACGGCGTCAGATGTGGAAGTTGTTGGGTGCACACGAGGTTGGTTGCGTTATCGTTTGCCAAAGCGTTTAGTCCGTAAGGGTTCTGATCCAGTGTGTGTTGGGCAGAAACAAAAATGGTTTTTGCTAAAGCTGGTGAGTGATGATAGCTGTATCGATTTATCCTGTACGGGGCACGCAGAGTTTGATCAATGGCGCTGGGTAAGCTATTGGTATCCATTAGGAAAAGTGGTGGCGTTTAAGCGCGATGTTTATCGCCGAGCTTTAAAAGAGCTTTCTCGTTATCACAGTCAATTAGAGGTTGCTCGGGGTTTGTAGCTGCCTCTGTGTTATACGGCTACATTATGGCAAGAGTCATTGTTTTGTCGTCACTGACTTTCTTTAACGACGCTTAGGTTTTCTAGATTTATGTTGCACTCATTGAGAACGATTGTCCAAGAAGTGAACGCTGCCAGGGATTTACACTCGGCGCTGGACATTATTGTCGATCGAGTGCGCGAGGCCATGAATACTCAGGTGTGTTCTATCTACCTTCGGGACACAAAAAACGATTATGTATTAATGGCTACAAAGGGGCTTCGGCCTGAATCTGTGGGTGTTGTGCGAATGCGGCACAATGAAGGGTTAGTTGGCTGGGTGGTGTCTAGAGAGGAGCCTATTAATTTAGAAAATGCTGCCCGCCATCCAAGATATCAGTATTTTCCTGAGACCGGAGAAGAGCGTTACCAAACTTTTCTCGGTGCCCCCATTATTCATCACCGACAAGTCTTGGGGGTGTTGGTTGTTCAGCAGATGGAGAATCGTCGCTTCGATGAAAGTGAAGAGGCATTCTTAGTCACTATGTCAGCACAGTTGGCCGGCGTTATTGCTCATGCAGAAGCGACGGGTATGCTCAAAGCGATCGGCCATCATACGCAGGAAGCCCGTTTTTTTGGTGTTTCGGGTGCAGCCGGTGTTGCTTTGGGAACCGCCGTGGTGGTGGCGCCTATTTCGGATCTTCGAGCGGTTCCCTACGAAGCCTGTAGCGATATTGACGCAGAAATTCGATTCTTCAATCACGGTTTAGCTTTGGCTCGTGACGATATCAAACGCATAGGCAGTGAGCTGAAAGATCGCTTGAACCGAGAGGAGCAAGCACTTTTTGATGCTTATTTGGCTATGTTGGACGATGCCTCTCTTGGTGGGGAGGTTATCGAGCGGATTCGCCAAGGGGCATGTGCCGCTTTTGCCTGGGCGGAGGTGATCCTTGAGCATGAAGCCACCTTCGCCAGTATGAAAGACCCTTACTTACGTGAGCGAGCGGCAGATCTGCGGGATCTTGGCCGGCGGGTATTGAGTCACTTACAAGCGACAGAGAATGAGACTCGGCAATACCCCGATAATACAATACTCATCAGTGAAGAGTTGACGGCTTCCATGTTGGGTGAGGTGCCACCTGGAAAGCTTGCAGGTTTGGTGTCAGTACAAGGCTCTTCGAATTCTCATGTTGCCATTCTTGCCCGCGCCATGGACATTCCCACTGTGATGGGTGCAGTGGATTTACCCTACACCCGTTTGGGGCAGCGCAATATTGTGGTGGATGGATATCGAGGGGTGGTGGTAACAGATCCCTCTGAAGAATTGAGCCGTCAATATCAGAGTATTGTTGCTGAAGAGCAGGCGCTAGTCAGAGGATTAGAAGCGCTCAAAGATCTGCCTTGTGAAACATTGGATAAGCATCGAATTTCACTGTGGGTCAACACTGGTTTAATGGCTGATGTCATGCGCTCGCTGGAGCGTGGTGCAGAAGGGGTTGGTTTGTATCGAACCGAAGTGCCTTTTTTGTTGCGAGATCGCTTTCCTTCCGAAGAAGAACAGCGTCAAATCTATCGTGAGCAGCTCAAAGCGTTTCACCCTCATCCGGTTACGATGCGGACATTGGACGTCGGCGGAGACAAAGCGTTACCGTACTTTCCCATCGAGGAGGCGAACCCTTTTCTTGGATGGCGTGGTATACGAGTTACCTTGGATCACCCTGAAATCTTCTTAGCTCAAGTAAGGGCGATGCTGAAAGCCAGTGAAAAGCTGGATAATTTGCGCATCATGCTGCCGATGATTTCAAGTATTGCGGAATTAGAGGCAGCACAGGTGCTGATTTATCGTGCATATCATGAGTTATTGGAAGAGGGTTTCCAAATTACTTTGCCGCCGATCGGTGTCATGATTGAAGTTCCTGCGGCGGTCTATCAAGCCCGAGAGTTGGCAGCCCGGGTAGATTTCCTTTCGGTGGGCAGCAATGATTTGACGCAGTACTTGTTGGCGGTAGATCGTAACAATGCACGTGTTGCTGATTTATACGAATCATTACACCCGGCGGTTTTACGTGCTTTGAGTGACATTGTGAGCCAGGCTCATATGGAGGGCACGCCGGTCAGTATTTGTGGAGAGCTAGCGGGCGATCCAGGAGCTGCTATGTTGCTGGTCGCCATGGGGTATGATGTGCTGTCGATGAGCGCCACGAATTTACCCAAGGTGAAGTCTGCATTGCGAGCGGTGACTTTGGAGGATGCTGAGACGTTGCTAGAGAGAGTTAAGGCGATGCCAGACGCTTCTGGTGTGAATCATTGTGTTCAGGAGGCCTTACGTGCCGCAGGCATTGCGAAGTTACTGAGACCCTCTATTAATGACACCTTGTTACCCAGCGAATTGCCCAATGAATGAAGTATTCAGCGAAACCTTGTGTGGTAAGGCCTGAGCAGTGAGTACGACTACTTATGGCGGTAAAATTGAAGTATTGGCGAAGGATTTGATGTGACGACGTATCAGAAAAATATTGTTCTTGTTGGTATGCCGGGTTCTGGCAAGAGTACTCTTGGGGTTTTGTTGGCGAAAGAGTTGGGGTTAGAGTTCGTTGATACGGATTTATTAATCCAGGTACGAGAAGGGCAGACTCTGCAAGAAATTTTGGATCAAAACGATTACTTATTTTTAAGAGCGGTAGAAGAGTCCGTCTTGCTTGAAGTGGATTGTGCAGAGCCTAAAAAGGTCATCGCCACTGGTGGCAGTGCGGTATACAGCGATTCTGGTATGCGCTATCTAAAGCAGCACAGCGTGGTTATTTATTTGAATGTTGGAATCGAAGAATTACGTCGCCGCATTCATAACTATGATGCACGTGGGATTGCTCGTAGGCCTGACCAGTCTTTTGAATCATTGTTAGAAGAACGGGATGCTTTATATAAAAAGTATGCGGATATCACCCTAACGGCAGAAACATTAATGCCTTCTGAGTGTGTAGACCGTTTGATTCAATTGATTTCCAATGTCTAAAACCTGATCAGTTTGCTGTTTATTTTTGTCTTACATGGTAAGCAGATACTTGATTTGAATAACACAGCTATCAGCCCGCCACAATTCGTGTATGATGCCTGCCCAAGCGTGGTTCAACCACAAAGTAGATCTAATGTAGGTGCCCTCCAAGGAATCTCATTTTGCAATATCCAGCGATAGACCCTGTTGCTTTCAGTCTTGGGCCGTTAACCGTTCATTGGTACGGCATTATGTACTTGCTTGGCTTCGCGGCGGCTTGGTTGCTTGCCATGCATCGAGCGGCTAAGCCTTGGTCCCCTGTTACCCGTGCCCAAGTTGAAGACCTTATTATGTGGAGTGCGTTTGGCGTAGTCTTGGGGGGGCGTCTTGGGTATGTATTCTTCTATCAGTTTGAACGTTTTCTTGAAGACCCGTTGTGGTTATTTCGCATATGGGAAGGTGGAATGGCCTTTCATGGCGGAATGCTGGGGGTCATCCTAGCTATTTTCTTATATTCATTAAAAATAAACGTTCGGTTCTTGCGTTTAATGGACTTCGTTGCGCCTTTAGTGCCTTTAGGCTTAGGCTTTGGTCGAATTGGTAATTTTATTGGGCAGGAACTGTGGGGGCGTCAAACAGATGTATCTTGGGCCATGGTTTTTCCAAAAGACCCAGAACAATTGGCTCGTCACCCATCTCAGTTATATCAAGCAACTCTCGAGGGGTTGGCCCTTTTCCTTATATTACTTTGGTATTCACGTAAGCCTCGTGCTGCCGGTACGGTTGGCGCGTTGTTTTTAATTTTTTATGGTAGTTTCCGCTTCCTTGTAGAGTTTTTCCGAGAGCCTGATAGTCATATCGGTTTCGATTTGATGGGCTGGATGACCCGAGGGCAGTTATTAAGCACACCAATGATACTTGCAGGGTTGGTGCTTTTTGTTGTTTTTTGGTGGAGAGAGTCTCGCGCTGCAAAGCAGGAGATACCCACTAAAAAGCCTGTTCAAGCGGAAGCTACAGAGTAAAAGCCGTTTTTGAGGAAAATAATGAAGCAATATCTGGATTTAATGCGCTATGTTCGTGACCATGGTACGTTCAAAGGTGATCGCACTGGGACGGGAACGAAAAGTGTTTTTGGTTATCAGATGAGATTCGACCTTCAAGATGGCTTTCCTTTGGTTACCACAAAGAAGTGTCACTTACGCTCAATCATCCATGAGTTGTTATGGTTTCTAAAAGGTGAAACTAATATTGCCTATTTGCAAGAGAATGGAGTATCTATCTGGAACGAATGGGCCAGTGATGAAGGTGATTTAGGTCCTGTTTATGGTTATCAGTGGCGCAGCTGGGGTAATGCGGACAGAGGCCATACGATTGATCAAATAGCAATGGTTGTTGATCAAATTAAAGCTACTCCAAATTCACGGCGTTTGATCGTATCAGCGTGGAATCCAACGGATTTACCTGATGAGTGTCTCACACCGCAAGAAAATGTAGCCGCCGGCAAAATGGCACTGGCACCTTGTCATACACTTTTCCAGTATTATGTTTCCGAGGGAAAGCTGTCGTGCCAGTTATACCAACGTAGTGCAGATATTTTCCTTGGTGTACCTTTTAATATCGCATCCTATGCTTTACTCACGATGATGATGGCACAAGTAACTGGCTTGGAGCCAGGCGATTTTATCCATACTTTTGGTGATGCACATTTGTACTCAAATCATTATGAGCAAGTTGAAGAGCAGCTTTCAAGAGAGCCTAGGGCTTTACCATCGGTTAAGATTAATCCTGGCGTAAAAGATATCTTTGAATTTACTTACGAAGATTTCTCTATTGAGAATTACAACCCGTATCCTCATATCCCCGCTCCGGTGGCAGTTTGAAAAGTATATTAGCTTCTCATCCACAATTTTTAATGTGTGGTGTTAAGTTTGTGCGGCATAGTACATTTCGTACGTCTATGTGGTGTTATGAGGTGGAAAGCAAGGCACATAGTGCATAGATTATGTGAATTTGTAATTATTCACACGATTTGGTCTTTAAGGCTGTTAGTATAGAGTCTTATGTTTATCGCATTTTTTGGTTTTTATTTAATCGATTATGTTTAGGGAAATTAATTAAGTCGTACCATTGGATGAAAAAGTCAATAATTGTTGCAATGTCGCAGAACGGTGTTATCGGAATTGAAAATCAGTTGCCGTGGCACCTCCCCAATGACCTTAAGTATTTTAAGAAAAATACCGTAGGTAAGCCGTTAATTATGGGGCGGCGTACTTTTGAGTCTATCGGCCGCCCACTTCCTAACCGACTAAATATTATTGTGAGTCGTCAATCTGGACTGTCCATTGATGGAGTTCATGTAGCATCGAGTTTAGAAGCTGCTTTTGACATAGCCAGTAAAAATACGTCTGCTGATGGAGAGGTAATGATTGCTGGTGGTTCTCAAATCTACCAATTGGGTTTGCCTTTAGTGGACAGTTTGTATGTGACGCATGTTCATACAACTCTTGAAGGTGATGCTTATTTTCCCAATGTAGATTGGTCAAATTGGCAGGAAAGTTTCAGAGAAGATCATAAGAAATGTGAAAAGAACTCATTTGATTACTCTTTTGTGCGTTATGGGAAGTGTTTCTGAATACTCTGTAATGATTCTAATGGTAACAAATCGAGAATGTTTTGTTTTTCCAAATAAACGCTTTGCAAAGCGGTTGTTGGATATGCCCTGTTTGAGGGTGTTTGTAGGCTTGATGAATGTTACTTAATGGTGTTACGTTACTACTCAATTTAATAATGAGTCTGTATAGCCATTGAATGTTCAACTGGCCTGTTATTAAAATGGCGAGCTATTGGTCGCAGAGATGCCGAATTTTTATATAACTTTGTCATCGGCGAGTAATTTTTTGTCGCAAAAAACTTTGGAAGCTAGCACCCGAGTTGGGGGATTTATGAAGAAGCAGCGAACTAAGATAGTGGCGATTACCACTATGCTTTCCGCTGGCGCACTCTTTGGTGGGAGCGCATATGCGGACCAAACCTTAAACTCTATTTTTGAGGTAGGCCAATCTAAGATCACAGCGGGTGTGCAATCGCAAAAGCGCATCGACAAATTGGCTGATGAAACAGCAACTTTGTTGCAAGAGTTTAAAACCGTAAATAAGCAAATCGAAGGTTTGCGTGTTTACAACGCTCAATTGGAAAAACAACTCCAAAGTCAGCGCGATGTTATTAAGGATCTCGAAGAGTCTATCGAAAACGTGACGGTTATGGAGCGTCAAATCCAGCCATTAGTGTTACGTATGCTTGATGGCCTAGAGCAATTTGTTTCTCTTGATGTGCCTTTCCATGCAGATGAGCGTGCAAAACGTATTGAGTTGCTTCGCAACAATATGGAACGTGCAGATATTTCTGTAGCAGAGAAATTCCGTCAAGTACTCGAAGCTTACAAAATTGAAGCTGAATATGGTCGTAAATTAGACACCTATGAAGGTTCATTGGAGCTTAATGGCCAAGAGCGTGAAGTGAACATGTTACGTGTTGGTCGTATCGCGTTGATGTATCAAACAAAAGATACTCAGCTTTCAGGTGCTTGGGATGCTAAGCAGGGTGCATGGGTTCCTCTTGATTCTGGTGCTTACCGCAGCGCTATCTTGAAAGGTATTCGTATCGCTAAGAAGCAAGCAACGATCGATATTATGAATTTACCAGTTTTAGCTCCGGAGGCAGCGCAATGAAATTGACCTTCGCTAAAAAATTACTTGCTTTCACAGCTGCGGGTTTAATTGCGTCCAGTGCGGTAGCCCAAGATAAAGCAACTTCACTAGATCAGCTTTTACAGATGGTCAAAGACAGTAAAGTTTCTGAGTCTGCTGATCACAGAAAGCGTGAAGCTGAATTTAAGCGTCAAAAAGCGAATCAGAGACAACTTTTAGATCAAGCCAAGAACACCAAAGTTGCAGAAGAAGCTCGCTCTGAAAAGTTAGAAAAGACATATGAAGAACAAGAAGTATTGGTATCAGCCAAGCGTGCTCAACTGCAAGAGCGACTGGGTTCATTGCAAGAGTTATTTGGTCACCTGACTTCAACAGCGGGTGATCTTCGTACGAATATTGATAATTCTATTGTAAGTGCCCAATATCCAAATCGTGGTGACTTCTTGGATGAGCTCATCGATAAAATGAACTCAAACACCAAACTGCCAAACATCGAAGAAATTGAGCGTTTGTGGTATGAATTGCAGCGTGAAACCATCGAAGGTGGAAAGGTTGTTAAATTCAATGGCGTGGTTGCGAAGCCAGATGGTGAGCAATCAACTCAAGAAGTGGTTCGTATTGGTACATGGAACTTAGTTTCTGATGGCAAGTATCTGACTTACTCTGCTGACAGCGGGAATATGTCTGAGTTGACTCGTCAACCTGCGGGTGAATTCTTAAGTGCCATGTCTGAGCTGCAAGCTGCGAGTAGTGGTTTTGTGAAAGTGGGTATTGATCCTACTGGCCCTTCAGGCGGCTCTTTCCTAGCCGCATTAATTAATAGTCCAGATTTAGTCGAGCGTTGGCATCAAGGTGGAACCGTAGGTTACATCATTACTGGTGTTGGTGTGTTTGCAATGCTGCTCGGCCTATTCAGAATGATCGTGTTGAGTGCTGTAAGTGCTAAGGTAAGTGCTCAGCTGCGTGCGACCTCTCCTAATACCAATAACCCATTGGGTCGAGTGTTAAAGGTTGCAGACGATAACAAAGGTCTTGATGGTGAGTCTCTAGAGCTGAAGTTAGAAGAGGCTGTTTTAAAAGAGAAACCATCCATTGAGTCTGGCCTGAATTTATTGAAGATCATCTCAGCAGTGGCTCCTCTGTTAGGTCTACTTGGTACCGTTACCGGTATGATTGTGACCTTCCAGGCAATTACTATCTTTGGTGCAGGTGATCCTAAGGCAATGGCTGGCGGTATCTCTGGTGCACTGGTTACCACAGTACTTGGTCTGGTTGTTGCCATCCCAACAGTATTGATGCACACATTGGTGAATGGTCGTGCAAAACGAGTTCTCCACATTCTAGATGAGCAAAGCGCGGGCATTATTGCTGAAAACGCTGAGCGTAAGTAAGGAGAATTCACATGACGGATTTAATGGATTACATAGAAACCATTAAAGCCTTTGTGGAGTCGGGTGGCGTTGTTTTAATTGGTATCGCCATCCTCACATTCTTCATGTGGACATTAATTTTCGAGCGTATTTGGTATTTCAAAACCTCTCTAGGTCGAGACGTTAAAACGGCTCTTGACCAATGGGAGGCACGCGGCGAGCGTAAGTCTTGGAATGCTCATCAAGTGCGTTATGCGTTGATCTCTCGGGTATCTGAGAGAGTAAATGTGAACTTAGACATGATTGGTACTTTGGTGTCTCTTGCCCCACTCCTTGGATTGTTGGGCACAGTGACCGGAATGATCGATGTGTTTAATGTTCTTGCGGTTACCGGTGGTGGAGATGCGAAATCCATGGCCGGTGGTGTATCAAAAGCAACAATTCCTACTATGGCAGGTATGGTTGCGGCACTCTCTGGTGTATTTGGTAATACCTACATAACTCAAACCGCGCAACGCGAAAAGCAGTTACTCGAAGACCACTTGACGATGGACCACTAAGGTAAATCGCACCAAGAATTAACCGGTTGTAGGAATAATCATGAGCAGAAGAACCGAGACCCAGGAAGAAGAGGCTGGAGCCATTGATTTGACTCCAATGCTGGATGTAGTGTTCATCATGCTGATCTTCTTCATTGTGACTGCTTCGTTCATTAAAGAGCCCGGTGTAGAAGTTAATCGCCCAGAGGCGAACACAGCGGAATCTAAGAAAAATGCGTCAATCTTGGTAGCTATTAACTCCAGTAATGAAATTTGGATCGACAAGCAAATGGTGGATCCGCGTCAAGTGCGTCCGACTATCGAGCGCTTGCATGCAGAAAACCCAAAGGGCGGCATCGTTGTTCAAGCTGACGATGAAGCAAATGTCGAGGCCATGGCACAAATCGTGGAGGCTGCTCGTGAGCTAGGCATCCTTGATGTGTCGGTAGCTACAGAGAAGAACTAACGCTATGAACATTGTACGAGTCATAACGGCAGGTCTACTTGCAATTGTTGTCACCGGTGGCTTGTTCATCTTAATGAATGCCTTAATTCAGATGAACGCTAAAGCGCCTGAGGAACCGGAGCAGCTTAAAATTGCTGACGTGACCATGCCGGAAACAGAAATTGAAACCCGGTACGAAACCGCTAAGCCGGACAAGCCACCAGAACCAGATGTTCCACCACCTGATATGCCTGAGCCTGATTTTGAGACTCCAGACCTCAATCCAGACGCTCTAAATATGTCAGCGCCAAAAGGTAACACCCAAGTAAAAGTGGGTGGTATTGGAGGCTTTGGTGGTGATGGTGAGTACTTGCCCATCGTGAAGGTTCAGCCTGTATATCCTCGCCGCGCTTTACAACGTGGTATTGAGGGCTATGTCATTGTGGAATTTACTGTGACGAAAAGTGGTGCTGTGCGCGATCCTGTTGTGGTAGAGGCGGAGCCCGCCAATATCTTTAACAAGGCCGCGATGAAAGCCGCACTTAAGTTTAAGTATAAACCGCGTGTCGTAGACGGTGAGCCTATCGAGGTTCCTGGTGTACGTAACAAAATCACTTTTGCAATCGCGAAGTAAGGGGACGGGAAGCCATGAAAGCTGTTTTGAAAAAACTCGTCCAGGCCACATCATTGGCAGTGCCATTAGCCTTCACTCCAGCGATTTCTTCACTGGTAATTGAAGGCTTCGGCTACTCTGTTGATTGGTCTTATGCTAGTGCGCAAGAAGAAGCCGCCAAGCCAAAGTATGAAACTCGTAAAACGCCTGCTTTAAGCCAAGCTGTTTTCAAGAAGTTGGCCATTATTCAAGAGTTGACCAACCCTGAAGGCGACGATGCTAAACCTAATTTCCCCGAGGCTTTGAAAGAGCTGAAGGAAATTGAAAAAGGTGCGGGAAAATGGAATGGCTATGAGTTAGCTCAGTTGTACAACTACTATGGGTTTGTGTACTACAGCCTAGAGAATAATGCTCAGGCCATTAAGTACTACCGTAAAGTGGTTGATCAATCTCCAAATATTCCTGTCGGGCTTGAAGTAGGTACTCTCTACACTATTGCTCAGTTGCAGTTTGTTGAGGAAGATTATCCTGCGGCAATCAAAACGCTAAAAGAGTGGATGTCAAAACAAGATCCCCAATTTATTGGTGCAGACTCTTATGTTTTGTTAGCTCAAGCGTATTACCAGCTTCAGGATATGAAGAGCGCTCGTCCCAACGCTGACAAAGCTGTCGAAATGTATGAAGCTAAAGGGAAGGTGCCAAAAGAAAACTGGTTATCTCTTCAGCGAGCTATTTATTTTGAGCTTAGTCAGAACGATAAAGTGATTGAAGTATTAGTAAAACTTTGTCGTCACTACTCGAAGCCGACTTACTGGAAGCAGCTTGCGGGTATGTATGGGCTTGTAGGTAAAGAAAAGCGTCAGGTCTACTTAACGGACGCCGCTTATGTAGCAAAAACTCTGGATAAAGAGAAAGAGCTACTGAACTTGGCTTACATGTTCTTGGGAGAGGAATATCCTTACCGGGCAGCAAAGATTATTGATGACGGTATCAAAAAGAAATTAATTGAGCCGACATCAAAGAATCTTGAAGTCCTTGCAACTGCATGGCGCTTATCACAAGAGATGGAGAAGTCTATCCAAACCATGTCTCAGGCAGCGGATAAGTCGAAAAATGGTAATTTGCATGCATTGCTTGCAGGTAACTATTTAGACACAGACCGTAATGAAAAAGCCTTAGAAGTGGCAAGTGTAGCCTTGAAGCGTGGTGGTGTTAAACGGCCTGATCAACTTTACATTGTGATTGGTATGGCGAGAGCTAACCTTGGCCGATGGGAAAGTGCGATGAAAGCCTTTGAAGAGGCGAAGAAAGATAAACGTAGCAGAGTGTTTGCAGAAAACTGGATTACCTATTGTAAAGGTGAGTTGGAGCGCGAACGTCAACTCGGCAACAGTTGATTTTTCGATGAAGCTTTAATAAAAAACCCCAGCAATGCTGGGGTTTTTTATTGGGATGAAAGTTTTTAAAAATTATACCGAGTTTCTTTGAGTTTAAGCGGATGGTTGTAATTCTTTTTGGTATTAGAAAATAAAAAAGATCTTCCTTGATTTTTTATGTGTCCTAATCGTCCAGTTTGGATAGGTCCCTTACAGCGCCTTTATCAGCGCTAGTTGCGAAATGGGCATAGGCTTTAAGGGCCGGAGACACTTTCCTTGGGCGTGTTTTTTCTGGCTTCCAGCCTTTTGAATTTTGCTCATCCCTTCTTTTTTGAAGTTCTTCGTCGCTTATAATCAAGTTAATTGAGCGCTCGGGAATATTGATCTGAATATTGTCGCCATCTTGAATGAGACCAATGGCGCCGCCGCTTGCGGCCTCTGGTGAAACATGGCCAATACACAAACCTGAAGAGCCTCCAGAAAAGCGCCCATCGGTAACGAGCGCACAAGTTTTTCCGAGCCCCATTGATTTTAAATAGCTGGTTGGATAAAGCATTTCTTGCATGCCTGGGCCGCCTTTGGGACCTTCGTAACGGACAATGACAATATCACCGGGCTTCACTTTCTCATTTAATATATTATCAACGGCTTCATCTTGTGATTCAGTCACATGAGCTTTGCCTTCAAAAATTAAAATAGACTCATCCACACCAGCGGTTTTTACAACACACCCATCTTCGGCAATGTTTCCATACAAAACCGCTAGCCCACCTTCTTCACTGAAGGCATTTTCGTATGAACGAATACAGCCGTTTTCGCGATCTGCGTCAAGGCTGGGCCAACGGGTAGATTGGCTGAATGCTTGTTGTGTTGGAATACCCGCAGGGCCGGCTTTGTAAAACTCAATTACTTTTGGTGATGGCGAAGCCATAATATCCCATTCTGAAAGCGCGGCATTCAGCGTTGGGCTATGGACAGTGGGAACCGAGGCATCTAATTTTCCGCATCGGTTTAATTCACCTAAAATAGCCATGATGCCTCCCGCACGATGCACATCTTCGATGTGATAGTTAGGGGAGTTAGGGGCGACTTTACACAGCTGCGGTACCTCTCGTGAGAGCGTGTCGATATCCTTCATATCAAAATCTACACCCGCTTCTTGTGCCGCTGCCAGCAAATGCAAAATGGTATTCGTTGACCCTCCCATGGCAATGTCGAGTGTCATGGCATTTCGAAACGCGGTTTTGGTACAAATATCCCGTGGTAATACATTCGTTGCGTCGTTCTCGTAGTAACGTTTAGTAATTTCTACGATAAGCTGGCCTGCGCGTTTGAATAAATGCTCACGGTCGGCGTGGGTGGCTAAAGTGGTTCCATTGCCGGGCAGGCTTAAGCCAAGTGCTTCGGTCAGACAATTCATTGAGTTTGCGGTGAACATACCAGAACAGGAACCGCAAGTCGGACAGGCCGAGCGTTCGTATTCGGCCACTTTTTCGTCTGAGGCATTGGGGTCTGCTGCAATAACCATGGCATCTACAAGGTCTAACTTGTGCTCTGATAGCTTGGTTTTTCCAGCTTCCATGGGGCCACCTGAGACAAAAACCACGGGAATATTTAAGCGCATGGCAGCCATCAGCATTCCCGGAGTAATTTTATCGCAATTAGAAATACACACGAGAGCATCTGCGCAATGGGCGTTAACCATATATTCAACGGAGTCGGCAATGACGTCTCGGCTGGGTAAGCTGTAAAGCATTCCGTCATGGCCCATGGCTATACCATCATCAACGGCAATGGTATTGAATTCTTTTGCGACGCCACCTGCAGATTCAATTTCTCGGGCAACGAGCTGGCCTAAGTCTTTCAGGTGTACGTGTCCCGGCACGAATTGTGTAAAAGAATTAGCGATAGCAATGATAGGTTTATGAAAATCTTCGTCTTTCATGCCGGTTGCACGCCATAGCGCACGTGCTCCCGCCATATTACGGCCGGATGTCGATGTTTTGGAACGATACACGGGCATTATAAATATACCTCTTTGGAATGGCTGGCCAGTGGTTGTTGGGGCCATTTTTGGCCTCTATTTTTGTCAGTATATGCCGTCTTTGGGGTGTCAGGCATGGTGTTTGTAAATCGAGAGAAGATAAAAGCCTCGGTAGAGAGAACTCCTTAAAATAAAAATGTGAAAGTTGCCACTGGCCTATAAAGTTAAACACACAATATTATTTGGATCAGTATCATAGCAAAAATGACGGAGTATGCGATGTTGGTCTAGTGAATAGCGCTTAGAAATAGTCGATTGGGTATTACTGTGAATCTGGTTTGTTAGCAATTTGAGTTAGGAGTAATAGTATGGATATATTGCTAGTGGTGTGTCTCATGTGCTTTGTTTTGGCTTTATTTTAAGGCGGAAAAAACGCAGCTTGTGAAGGGTAACGTGGGTTGGATCGTATAAAGAAAGTGGTTTTTCTATTCCGATTTTTTATTATCAATAATTCCATATTTCTATATGGCTTTAATAAATACCTTGGAGCGCCGTTGTAGGTTATACAGTGTTTGTTTTTGTTGCGGTAAAACCGATAATGGTTTTTCAATAAATCCTCTTTCTAAAAACCAGTGTGCCGTTTGTGTGGTGAGGACAAAAATAGATTCCATGCCTTGGAGTTTGGCTTGAGATTCAATATATTCTAAGAGTTGTTCGGCTCGACCGGCATTCCGATATTCCTCATGGGTTGCCACGCAGGCCAGTTCTGCCATGTTGTCATCCTCGAAAGCGTAAAGCCCTGCACAGGCCACAATCATGCCGTCTAATTCCATCACGGCAAATCGATAAATTTCGGTTTCTAATAACTCGCGAGAACGACGAACTAAAATGCCCTGCTCTTCTAGAGGTTGAATGAGAGCCAGGATACCGCCGACATCGCCAATTCTTGCTTGGCGAATGATTTCGTAGCTGTCTCGATGCACCAATGTGCCACTGCCGTTTCGGGTGAATAATTCTTCAATCAAAGCACCATCAATCGCGTAACTGATCACTTGTGCTCGATTGACGCCCTGTAAGCAGACTTGGTAACTGGCTTCCAGTGCGGCCAGTTGTTCTTCGGGTAACTGCGCATTTGATAAGTATTCACGGCAAGCACTGAGAGACAAGTGTCTTTGTAAGTTGCCGTTGTCATCATTGATGCCTTGAGGCCGGATGAGTGTAATCAGCTTATCTGCAGTTAGGGCGATCGCGACTTGAGTAGCGACTTCATGCACAGGAATATTAAAGACTTCTCCTGTGGCTGAATAACCAATAGGCGAAATGATCACTACTGCTTTGTGGTCGAGAGCGTGATGAATGCTGCTGATATCGATTTTTCTGACCTTACCAGAGTGTTGATAGTCGACACCATTGATCACCCCTTTGGGCATCCCGGTGACAAAATTGCCACTGGTAAGGCGAATGTCAGCGCCGTGCATGGGCGAGTTGGGTAAACCTGTGGATAAGGCCGCTTCCAGTTTTAATCGAGTGGCGCCAATGGCTTGCAGTACATAAGGCAGAGAAGAAATGTCTGTGATGCGCTTTCCGTCACTGAACTCGCTTTCAACGCGAGCTTCCTTCAACCTGGCTTCAATTTGTGGCCGAGCACCGTGTACCAGAACTAATCGAACACCGAGGCTGGTGAGTAGGGCGATATCGTGCACGATATGCTGGAAGTTATCGTTTTCCATCGCGTCGCCAGGGAGCGTAAGAACAAAGGTTTTGCCTCGATAAGCATTAATATAAGGCGAAGAGTGTCGAAACCAGGCAATGTAATCTGAATTACTCAATCTTGTGATTCCTTAGGCCACGGCAATGGGGAGAAAATTTAAGAGAGGATTGTAGTGTTTGTTCTTTCTCCTGTTAACTGGAGGATGGGTTTATTGTTCTTCACCAAGGCAATATTGAGCAATTAATTGTTTCAGCACGTTCACGGCTGGTTGGATTTGGCTGAGCTCAATAAATTCATCCGGTTGATGGGCCTGATCTATTGAACCTGGGCCCATTACGACTGTTTGCATACCGAGTTTTTGTAAGTGAGGCGCTTCTGTGGCAAAGGCAACGGCTTCGGCAGAATGCCCTGTTAAACGTTCCAGAGTTTTTACTAAGTCTGAGTGTTCCGATTCTTCAAATGCCGGAACACCGGGAAAAAGTGACTCCAAATACACAGGCATATCACATTCTTCGGACACATGTTGTATGCGGGAGTGAAGTAAGCCATGTAATTCGTCCATAGGCATACCGGGTAAAGGACGAATATCGAAGTGCAATTCACAATGGCCGCAAATTCGGTTTGGGTTGTCTCCTCCATGGATGTGGCCGAGGTTCAGTGTTGGCACCTCTACGGAAAATAACGGGTTTTGGTAGGTGCGTTGTAAATAGGTACGAAAATCCATTAATTCAGAAATCACCCTATGCATCGTCTCCATGGCGTTTTTGCCAAGACCAGGGTTGGAAGAATGCCCGGCAAGCCCTTGCACACGAATACTTTCCATAGCGATGCCTTTATGGGCGCGAATGGGGGTTAAGCCTGTGGGTTCGCCAATCACCGCATGGCGAGCCTTGGGGCGCCCGAGTTCCACGAGTGCCTGTGCGCCGCTCATGGAAGATTCCTCATCGGCAGTGGCCAGAATAATCAGGGGTTCTTTGAGTGGTTTATCCAAAAATTCTCGGGCGGCTTCAATGGCGACCGGGAAAAATCCTTTCATGTCCGTGGCGCCAAGCCCATACCAACGATTGTTTTTCTCAGTGAGTGAAAATGGGTCTTGTGCCCAGCGTGTGTCATCGTACGGTACGGTATCGGTATGGCCCGATAACACCAGTCCACCAGGGCCTTTACCGAGTGTGGCAATTAAGTTGGCTTTATTGGGTGCACCAGATAAGGGCAATATTTCTGTTTCAAAGCCGAGATCAGAGAGCCAAGTGGCGAGTAACTCGATAACCGGTAGGTTGCCCATATCCCACTGGGCGTGGCTACTGCTGACGGAAGGGAGGGCAACCATTTCGGTAAGTTGCTGTTTTATGGATGGTAAGCGCATGAATGAATCTCAGTCAAAAAGGAAAAGAGGAGTGTTTCAATCACATGAGTAGCTTACTGGTACAGTAGCACGCCCTAAAATGAAACGG
This sequence comes from Marinibactrum halimedae, assembly GCF_021234875.1. Classification (GTDB taxonomy): domain Bacteria; phylum Pseudomonadota; class Gammaproteobacteria; order Pseudomonadales; family Cellvibrionaceae; genus Marinibactrum; species Marinibactrum halimedae. The sequence continues at coordinate 76,576 of NZ_JAJQVM010000009.1, forward strand.
CAGGGTTAAGTTGGCTCCAAAACAACTGAGCGGTTTCTTCGCACATGGCATCAATGGCTTCTCCGTCTACATACACCCCATCAATTAATAACCGGCTCATCCCATGAAGCGTACTCCAGCTAACTTGAGCAAAACGTAAAGGGTCGACGGCTTGGTTGATGAGTTTGTCTTCGTGCCAATCTTTAATGGCGGTGGCGTATTGTCGAAATGAAGCGTGAGCTCGTGTTTTCAAGCTCTCTGTGGTGCTGTGTTGTTGCCATAGTTCGCTGCCAAACATGAGCTCGTAAACCTCTTTGTTTTTTAGGGCAAACTCAAGGTACTGTTTTGTGAAAATAAGCAATGTTGCTGGAGCAGGTTCGATGGTCTTGGCATCAACGCGGGTACTGAAAAGTCGAAACCCTTCTTCTGCTATGGCGCACAAAAGTTCTTTTTTATCTTTGAAGTGATGATAAGGCGCAGTGCGAGAAACATCGGCTGAGGTGGCGAGTTTACGCATACTTAACCCCTGAATACCGTCGGTGCGTAAAATCGAAATGGCGTTATCCAATAGCACCGTACGCAGGTCACCATGATGATACGATTTTTTACTGGTTTTTAAGGATGTATCTTGAAGCAGACATTCTGCGTGGCCTTGGTTAGGTTCTTGTTCGTTATTCATAATGATGATATCTGCACAAAAGTATCTGCGAGTAGAACGATAAATAGGATGAAGTAGCAGGCTATCAATAGATCTTGACGCCGTCAAAATAGAAGCGTTTAATGTAAACTAGACGCTGTCAAGTTTGGCCGATCAAATGAGTTAGTCGACCATATTAGATTGCATAAAGCTTCAGTTATTTTTTACAGCTGCGTTTTTATAACCATATTTTTATAGGCATGTTTTTATAAGCATGTTTTGTAACCACACTTATATAACAACAAACAGACCACAACCATTCATTGATGATTAGTAAGGTAAGGCGATGACTCATTATCCGAATATGTTCAAGCCCTTGGATTTGGGCTTCACAACGTTAAAAAACCGCGTTTTGATGGGCTCCATGCATACAGGGTTAGAAGAAGCGCCCAATGGTCATGATCGTATGGCAGCGTTCTTTGCAGAACGTGCCCGAGGTGGCGTTGGCTTGATCGTCACGGGTGGTTTTGGCCCCAATGTGCGCGGTGCTACCCATGAGCACACCAAAATGTTATCCAGTGATGACGATTGTAAAGACCATAAAAAAATTACAGATGCCGTACATGAAGCGGGGGGTAAAATCTGTATGCAAATTTTGCATACCGGTCGTTATGCGTTTAACGAAAATCCCATTGCTCCTTCTGCTATTCAAGCGCCTATCAACCCTTTTAAGCCCAGTGCCGCGACAGAAGAGGAAATCGAAGAACAGATACAGGACTTTGTGAATATGGCACTGTTGGCCCAAAAATCTGGATACGATGGTGTCGAAATCATGGGCTCGGAAGGCTATTTCTTAAATCAATTTTTAGCACAGCGTACTAATCAGCGTGATGATGAATGGGGAGGCAGCTATGAAAATCGTATGCGCTTGCCGGTTGAGGTCGTTCGTCGTGTGCGAGAAGCCGTCGGTGAGAACTTCATAATCATTTATCGCCTTTCTATGTTGGATTTAGTGGAAGGCGGCAGTGACTTTGATGAAATTGTAGCCTTGGGCAAGGCCATTGAAAAAGCCGGTGCGACGATTTTAAATACCGGTATTGGTTGGCATGAAGCGCGTATTCCTACCATTGCTACAAAAGTCCCACGCGCCGCGTTTACATGGGTAACGGCAAAATTCAAATCTCATTTCTCGATTCCGGTCATTACCTCTAACCGTATTAATACGCCTGAAAAAGCAGAAGAAGTATTAGCGCGGGGCGATGCCGATATGGTGTCGATGGCGCGCCCTTTCTTGGCAGACCCTGAATTTATTGTGAAAGCCCAAGAAAATCGAGCAGATGAAATCAATACCTGCATTGGTTGTAACCAAGCCTGTTTGGATCATGTCTTTGTTGGGAAAATGACCTCGTGTTTAGTGAATCCTCGTGCTTGTCATGAAACGGAATTAACCATTGCCCCAACTTCTGCACCGAAAAAATTTGCGGTAGTTGGTGCTGGCCCTGCTGGATTAGCGTTTGCCACTACGGCTGCCAAACGTGGCCATGCTGTCACACTCTTCGATAGTGAAAAAGAAATAGGTGGACAATTTAATATTGCCAAGCAAATTCCGGGTAAAGAAGAGTTTTACGAAACCTTACGGTACTTCAAAAAACAAGTGGAGTTAACGGGCGTTGAATTGCAATTGGGAAAACGTGTTTCCAGTGAAGAGCTAAATAACGGTGAGTTTGATGAAATCATTCTTGCGACTGGAATTGCACCTCGTACGCCAGCTTTACCAGGTATTGATCATCCTAAAGTATTGAATTATATCGATGTCATAAAACACAAAAAGCCTGTCGGAAAATCGGTGGCGGTCATGGGAGCCGGTGGTATTGGTTTTGATGTGAGTGAATATTTAACTCACGGTGATGATGACAGCAGTGTGAATATCCAATCCTTTATGCGCCAGTGGGGTGTGGATATGACATTGGAGGCGCGTTCCGGCATTGAAGGTATCGAGCCACAAGTGCCGCCTTCCCCACGAGAAGTGTATTTACTGCAAAGGAAAGAAAGCAAAGTGGGAAAAGGCTTAGGAAAAACCACTGGCTGGATTCATCGCACCGGCCTAGCCAATAAAGGTGTGAAAATGATTCCGGGGGCGGAGTACGTAAAAATCGATGATGAAGGATTACACGTTAACCTCAATGGTGAGAGTAAAGTTTTGCCTGTGGATAATGTGATTGTCTGTGCTGGGCAAGAGCCATTACGTGAATTGGTGGGAGGGTTAACCAAACCTCATCATTTAATTGGCGGTGCGGATGAAGCCGCTGAATTGGATGCAAAAAGAGCCATCGATCAAGGAACTCGCTTAGCCGCGCAATTGTAGTTGCTAGCCTTTATCCTTCAAAAAAACACCTGTATTTTTACAGGTGTTTTTTTATATTCCAGCCATAACCTGCCTTGATGGCATCTTGTCATAATTCATCATTTTTCCTGCCCTACATTGTCAGAATTGCACTTTATGCTTGGCGTTGCCTACCTAAGGAGAGTGCAATGAAAAAAGAAATTCTGATTAAAATTACAACGATTGCCGTACTGGCAATACTGTTGCTTATTCCTATTCAGATGGTGAAATCTAAAATTCACGAAAGACAATTAAATCAAGGTGTGGCTCGTGAATCGGTGGTAAGCAGTTGGACAGGTAATCAAGCCATTACGTTACCCTATATTGTTATTCCCACAGAAAATACCGTCGAAGTTGTGAATGGCTTTGGTCAGGTCAATTCCATAGAAAGTCGAAACCGTTACTATGATGTGCTTGAACCCTCTAAGATTGATGTGGATTTTCAAGTAAAAAATCGAATACTCAAAAAGGGGATACATCACATACCTGTTTATTCGGTGACGATCGAAATGAAGGGAAACTTTGCGCCTGAAAGCGTGAAACAGCTTGCGCGGGCATTGAATGAATATCAGTCTGGAACACTTAAAGAAGCGCCTTTTATGGCCATGAATTTAAGTGACATGAGAGGAATTGAAAGTTCACCTCAACTCTCATTAAATGGTAAGTTGAGAAACGTTTCACCCTCCATACCGCTGTTAAGTCAATCCCAGGGGATTCACTCTTCATTAGCGGGACTTTCAGAATTGTATGTACTTTCAGAACCAGAGACGCTTTCAGAGTTAGACGAAGCTCTGCCTTTTACATTGACCCTCTCTGTGAAAGGAGCAGAAAAAATCGCCTTTTTACCCATCGCTAATGATGCCAGTGTAAAAGTGGTATCAGACTGGCCTCACCCTCAGTTTGGTGGCTCGTCTTTACCGATGGAGCGGCACATCGATCAAGATGGATTTGAGGCACAATGGGTATTTTCTCAGTATGGCCATAATAATAAACAACTGTTATTGAGCTGTATTCGTTATGCAGAGTGTGCTGCATTATCTGCATCGATGACCAGCATCGAATTTATCACCCCTATTGATATTTATATGTTGTCGGAGCGATCGATAAAATACGCATTTTTGTTTATTGGTTTAGGCTTTATCACTTTTTTGATTTTTGAACAAATGCGTCAAATTCGAATTCATCCTGTTCAATACACCTTTGTTGGCTTGGTGTTGGCGGTCTTTTATCTTCTTTTGATTTCACTCTCAGAGCATGTCGGTTTTCAGTGGGCTTACCTGATTGCCGTCGTCGCATGTGGCTTGTTATTGATAATGTACTTGCCCTATATGTTAGGTAATACCGTTGTGGCTATGTTATTTACGGCGGTGTTTATAGGGGTTTACGGCTTGTTGTACGTTATTATTCAATCAGAAGATTTTGCTTTTTTAATGGGCGCGATATTGGTATTCAGTGTGCTGGCAATACTCATGTCGGTAACCCGACGAGTAAATTGGTATGAAATTAATCAATTTGAAAAATTAAATGAAACGTTATAAAGGTGGGCTTTTATAAACTGTAAAGACAGAGGAAGTGTTTACACTTTCTCTTGTTTATTAAGCTTTATTTCGACTTTGTAATAAGCGACATTGTGTTTGAAAAACTTATCGCCAGAAATTTTCATACCAAAACGTTGATAAAAGCCAACGGCGCTTTCTCTGGCATCACACCAAAACAGATCAATCTTGTCATCTGAGAGTGTTTGAAGAATGAATTGAATCATTTTTGTACCAATACCTTGCCCTTGATATTTCGTGGCGGTGGCAAACTTTCTCAATCGGGCGGATTTCCCCTCGATGTAAATAGAGGCGACAGAAATCAGCTCGTTTTGGGTATCAGAAAAAACACCAAAATGTTTGCCGATGTGATCATTTTCAACGCGGCAAAATGCCAGAGACTTTTGGGGCCATAAAACGGCTTGTCGTAGTGGTAAGGTTTCATCACTGGTAATCGAACGTATGATCATAAAGAGGCTTCATGCTAATGTGTATGGTATATAGCGTGCCAAAATAAACCTTAATTCGTCATTTTCTATTTTATTATCTTTGTCTGCTCACGGAACCCAAGAGAGGAAAAATATGTCTCGTTGTTTGATTAACACCTTACTTTGTTGTGTGTTTGTTCTGCTCTTTGGGTGTTCGCAAGAGGCACCTGATGATACCCATACTAAGGCATCACAAGCTCAAGGCGATGGTTCTCAAAACGATGGTTCTCAAAATAGTTCTATTGAAGAGGCCGTATTTGATCGTGCACAGGTGCTTGAGGAGTACAAAGAACAACCGTTAACGGTATTGGACGTTTCGGAACGGGAGTGGCAAGGGCAAAACGCGATAGCGGTTACCTTGTCGGTTCCCTTAGACCCTGCCAAAAATCACCAGCAATACCTTGATGTGAGCCAGAAAGACAGCGGTAAGATGAGTGGGAAGGCCGATGGCGCATGGGTGTTGTCACCCTCTGGAAAGGTATTGTGGTTTACCCATACAGAGCCAAACACTGCCTATGACATTACGATCTATCAAGGCTTAACGGCGGCCACCGACCGTCAGCTCGCCTTGACGAAAACGGTGAGTCTCACCACTCGAGATTTAAAACCTTCGGTCAGTTTTGATTCGAAAGGGCATTTTTTAACAGCCGGTCTTGGTAATGGTATTCCGGTGACGGCTGTGAATATCGATGCGGTGAATGTGGATTTTTTTCGCATTGATGATCAGCAATTGCACTCATTCTTAAGGGAGTTCGACCGCTTCTATTATTGGCGTATTCAGGACATGACCCACTTTGGTGAATTGGCCTACAGTGGTCGTTTTGAATTAAACACTCCTAAAAATACCCGCACAAAACGGACATTGGATGTTGAAAATATTACGCAATTAAACGCGCCGGGCGTATACCTAGCGGTGATGTTGCCTGCGGGGGAATACACACAACCGAAAATCACTTGGTTTTCGGTTACCGATATCGGCTTACATGCACGAGAATATCAACAGCGTTTGGATGTGCATGTCTCTTCTCTTAAAACCGGTAAAGCACTGAGTGGTGTGTCGGTATTATTATTGGATGATCACTCTGCGGTGGTGGGTGAACGAACCAGTACGCCTGAAGGCATCGTCACTTTTCAGCCCATCCCTCAAAATGTTCAGCACATTATTGCTCAGACGGATACGCCATCAGGCCAGCATTTTTCTCATATTCCCTTTCGACAGCCCGCCTTGGATTTGTCTGAATTTGATATCGGAAAGCGCCCGCAATTGCCCGTAGAATTTTATATTTATGCGCCTCGTGATCTCTATCGACCGGGTGAAATGATCGATTTTAATGGCCTGCTCAGAGATTTTGATGGAAAGAAAACCGCCCCTGCCATCATGACCGCGAAAATCAAAAAACCAGATGGCTCGGTGATGAAAACCTTCAAGTGGCATGGGCAGGCATTGGGGTATTACCACTATGCATGGAATATTCCTGTGTCTGCGCCAGTGGGCAATTGGGAATTGGTCGTCGAAGGGGCATTCGACAAGCCGGTTGTTTTTCCATTTAAGGTGGAAGAATTTTTACCTGAGCGTATGAAACTCACGTTTAATGAGGGCAACGAAAAACCTGAAATTATTCAACGACAAGCATCATTAACGATTCCGATTCTTGGGGAATACTTGTATGGCGCACCGGCGGCGGGTAATCGATTAAGTACCTTGGTTAATGTATCTCCTTGGCGCTTGCCGATTGAATCTTTGCAACACTATCAATTTGGCGATGCTACAGAGAAAAATACAACGCAACAATTTGGACTTGACGATATCACGTTAAGTGCCGATGGCAATGCGGATATTGTTGCGAAAGCCAGTCATTGGCGTCATAGCCAATCCCCGTTGCGCATTCAGTTGGTTAGCAGTGTTTACGAATCGGGTGGGCGGCCTGTGACACGAGCGTATTCATCATTAATGTGGCCCGCAGAAACCGTCATTGGTATCCGGCCTGATTTTAGCGATGACAACCCAGAAGCGAATTCACGGGTGGGCTTTGATATTGTTAATGCAACCGCGCAGGGGGAGTTAAAAGCGGCCTCGGGATTAGATGTAAAACTCATTCGTGAAGACCGACAATATTTTTGGGTCTTTGACGATAATCGTGGTTGGCATTACGAGTGGACGGATAAAGAATTTACTGAAATCACGCAAACGGTATCCATTGCGGAAGGCAAATCTACGCACGTTGAATTTCCTGTCAGTTATGGCCGTTATCGAATGGAGGTCCGTAACCCTGAAACGGGGTTAATTTCCAATGTCCGTTTTTATGCAGGTTACAATTGGTATGCAAATTGGAAAGCGGCGCAAAATAATCAAGGTGTGGTTCGCCCAGATAAAGTCGCAGTGGTATTAGATAAAGGGGCTTATCAGCCAGGAGAGGTTGCTCAGGTAAAAATAACCCCACCTGAAGCGGGTGAAGCCATTATTATGGTTGAAGCGGATGAGCCTCTTTGGATGAAGCGGCTTTCCATACCCGATGAGGGTATCACCATTGAAATTCCTGTCAGTGAAGAATGGAATCAGCACAATACTTATGTGACTGCAACGGTTTTACGACCGGGTAATAATAAAAAAACCATCACGCCTAAACGCAGTTTTGGATTGGCACACTTACCGTTAGACCGACAAGATCGATCCTTAAGCGTGGTGATTGATGCGCCGGATGAGACTTTGCCGCAAGAAACGTTAATGGTGGATATCACGATTGATGAGGCCTTATCTGGTGTAAAAATCCCAACGGAAGAAACGCTTTTTGTCACGCTCGCGGCGGTGGATGTGGGTGTGCTTAATATCAGTAATTTTAAGACACCAAACCCAGAGGAAGCTTTTTTTGGAAAACGTCAGTACGGAATAGAAAGTAAAGACCTCTATGGCAAAGTGATTGAGCTGAGCCAGGCAGACAAAGCCAGTATTCGGTTTGGTGGTGATGCGGACATGGCGCGGGGTGGGCAAGCGCCACAATCGGATGTCCAAATTGTGTCGTTATTCAGTGGCGTTGTCAAAATGAATAATGGCAAAACCTCGATTCCCGTAGAACTGCCCGATTTTAATGGTCGCTTACGCTTGATGGCGTTGGCTTTTTCAGACAATCAATTTGGTCATCAAGAAAAAGACATTACCGTTGCTGCGCCATTGGTCACGCAATTGTCTATGCCGCGCTTTTTAGCCATGGGAGATTTATCTAGCCTGGCGTTGGATATTCATAACCTCAGTGGCGAGAGACAACATCTTGATGTGTCATTATCGGTGTCGGGGGCGATGTCGTTACGAAATGACGATGCTGAAAAAACAACAATGAAAAAAGTCGTACTGGACGATCAGAAAAAAACGACCTTGCATTTTCCGGTAAAAGCAACGGACTTTTCTGGTCAAGGAATTGTGCAGTTATCCATTGAGTCTGAAAATGAAACTGATCAATCAGAGCCAATGAAGCCGCTGCATCGAGAATGGAAATTAGGCATGCGCCCAGCTTACAGTGCGGTCAATGAGTATCGATCTACGACGTTAAAAAAAGGCGATTCAATTCAATTAGGAGAAAAAGACCTATTGCCTTATTTGTCTGGTTCCGTTGATGCCACCGTCGTATTGTCTCCCAGTGTGGATCTCGGATTACGAAATCAATTCGAGAATTTATTGCGCTACCCTTACGGATGTTTAGAGCAAACCAGCAGCCGTGCTTTCCCCTTTGTTTACGCAACAAAAGAAAACCAAGAGCGATTTGGCTTGCCGGCAATAACTCAACAAGAGCGATTTAAACGTTTGCAAGAAGGGGTTGATCGTGTGGCAACCATGCAGCTGGGCAATGGTGGATTTGGCTTATGGAATAATCGTTCGCCAGAAGAACATTGGCTAACTGCTTTTGTTACCGATTTTTTATTATTGGCTCGTGATGCGGGTGCGGAAGTGCCGCCATCGTTATTGGATAACGCTCTAAAACGTTTAAAGCGTTACGTGAATAGATCTGGGCGTTTTGTGGGTGAGCGTTGGAGTGAAGACCAAAATCATTATTCGTTTGCTTACAAAGCTTACAGTGCCTATGTGTTGTCAAAAGTGAATCAAGCGCCTTTGGGCACTTTACGAAATTTATACGATCGTCAATTTAAGCGGGCGCAATCGGGGCTACCCAAAGTGCATTTAGGCATTGCTTTAATGAACATGGGAGATAAAAAACGCGGTCGAGCGGCTCTTGAAGCCTCCCTGCAAACTTTCCCGGAGCGCACGAAGTATTTAGGGGATTACGGTAGTCCAATACGGGATAAAGCATTAGCCATTCATCTCCTTCTTTCGAATCACTATTTCACCCAAGAGGCCATGGAATTAAGCCTATCCCTTGCCAAGGAAATACACGATCGACGTTGGCTGAGCACACAAGAACGTAATGCTTTATTTTTAGCGGGCATAGAATTATCAAAAGCCGGTGAAGGGCGTTGGACGGGTGAGGTCATCCTCAATCAATTATCACAAACCCTTTCGCAGCAAGGAATGTATCAACAAGTACTGGATGACCATTCTATTAATAATGGTTTTTCGTTTACGTCTACCAATGACGAGATACTATTCTCAAATGTCCATCTTATGGGATATCCAAAAAACAAGCCGGAACCGTTTGAATCGGGGTTGTCGATACATCGTCAATGGTATAACCAAAAAGGGGAGTTGGTGAGCCCCGATAATGTTGAAGTGGGGGATTTATTTATCGTGCATTTAGAGCTATCTGCAAACAGTAGAACACCCGATGCTCTCGTGGTGGATTTTATTCCCGCAGGATTTGAGATTGAAAATCAAAACCTAGAACATGCAATTCAATTAGAGAGTTTTACCATTGATGGGAAAAGCATTGAGCAGTTGCAGCGCAGGTCAAAGGTGAAACATCAAGAGTTTCGAGATGATCGTTTTGTAGCCGCAATGGATATTAACACGTACAACCGTACTCATATTTTCTATGTGCTTCGTGCTGTAACACCCGGAGATTATCAAGTGCCAGCTCCAACCGTGGAAGATATGTACCGTCCCGAAAGAAGAGCTGTGGGTGAAACCGTGGATCGTATTTCCGTTACCCAACCTAATTTATAATCATTATGGAGATGAACAAGGCGTGGGTTTGTGAATAAAAGGCGTTTTCTCATGCCTTTTAAATGGGTAAACGCAGTCGTAGCCTCGTTAGTAATAACCGGGTTACTGCTGCTTTTACTGGATTTCTTTTTTCCATTATCGATACCCAAAGAGAATGCGCTTTTTGCGCGCATCGTCGTGGATGAAAAAGGGCGCCCCCTCAGGGCGTTTGCCGACGATAATGGTGTGTGGCGCTACCCTGTTACCCTCAATGATGTATCGCCCTATTATTTAGAGGCGTTGTTAACCTACGAAGACCGTTGGTTTTGGTATCACCCCGGCGTGAACCCGGCGGCCCTGCTCCGTGCTTTTTTTCAAAATGCCACCAACGATCGAATTGTTTCTGGCGGGTCGACCTTGACCATGCAGGTGGCAAGATTACTTCACCCGCATGATCGCTCCTACGGTGGCAAGCTTCAGCAATTGTTCAGAGCACTGCAATTAGAGTGGCATTTCAGTAAAAAATCGATATTGGAGATGTATCTCAATATTGCACCGTATGGCGGCACGATTGAGGGCGTACAGGCGGCCAGTTATTTGTATTTAAATAAACCCGTGAGTGATGTAAGCCATGCCGAAGCCGCGTTGTTGGCGGTGTTACCGCAGGCACCGACGCGTTTTCGACCCGATTTGCACCCCAGTGCGGCAGAAGAAGCGAGAAATAAAGTACTCAATCGAATGGCCTCGCTGAATCAATGGTCGAGTGATGTGGTTGCCGATGCGATGCAAGAATCGGTATTTGGTTTTCGGTCTCACCAAGAGGTAATTGCTCCGCTTTTATCACGACGATTAGTCAAAGACGTTTTTTCTAATGATAAAGATAACGCTACCGGCAATCGCCATCGGGGCGCGATCAAAACCACGATAGATGGCGATTTACAAAGAGCGCTGGAAGATTATGTACAACAGTACGTGCATCGTTTTCCTGATAAAACCTCTATTGCGATTTTGGTGGTGGAGAATACCTCTGCCGCTGTAAAAGCGTATTTGGGCTCTGCGGATTTTTCAAACCCTAAGCGCTTTGCTCATGTGGATATGGTAACGGCGATACGTTCGCCGGGTTCAACGTTAAAGCCTTTTTTATTTGCGCTATCGTTAGATGAAGGGCTAATTCATGAAAACTCTTTATTGGCCGATGTGCCGCGTACGTTTAGTGCTTATCGGCCTGAAAATTTCAGTCGACAATTTTCGGGGCCGGTGTCGGCCAGTGAGGCATTAATTCGCTCTTTAAATATTCCTTTTGTGGATTTGCTCGAACGTTATGGTCCAAATCGTTTTATTGGGCGTTTACAAGGGGCAGGCATGACGCCGGTAATGAAAGGTAAGCCTAACTTGTCTGTGATATTGGGTGGCGTGGGGATCTCTTTAGAAGACTTGGTGATGGCATATCGTGCTTTTTCTGTCGGGGGTAAAGTTCAACCGCTTCGTTATTATGCAGACAATCCTTCGACTAATGTTTCTAAAATGACCGTTGCTCAAACGACCGGCATTCAAACGACGGATATTCAAACCACCGACCCTCAAACAACGACTGCGCGTACGAATTCGCAACAAAGCGAGTCGTATTTTTTGAGTGAAGGCAGTGCGTGGTTAACTTATAACACTTTAAAAAAAGTGCAATCACCTTCGGTATTACGCACTTCTGCCAATACCGCTAGCACACAACCTTTAGCGTGGAAGACGGGCACCAGTTATGGGTTTCGTGATGCCTGGGCGATTGGCACATCACAAGAGTATACCCTTGGTGTATGGGTGGGCAGGCCAGACGGAACGCCTATGCCCGGTTTTGTTGGACGAGATACGGCTGGCCCATTGTTATTTAAGGTGGCAGATTTTTTGGGGATAAAAAACACACCTTTAAAGAAACCCAACTCCATTACCAATCACATTATTTGTTGGCCACTCGGCACGACGGCGAAAGAGCAACTTCCTAAGCATTGTCATCGACGTTTTCACACACACGTTATTGACGAAGTCATTCCTCCCACATGGCATCAAGCAGACTCCGATGCATGGCAGTCTAACCCTGCACGTATTTCGATTAACCCAAAAACAAACCTACGAGTTAGCCCTGGCTGCAAAGAAAGTAAAGAAGATTCCGAATTAATCAGTATTGCTTTGTGGCCCAAAATGCTCGACCCGTGGTTGCCACAGCGGTTTAAAAGAGAAACGCTTATCCCCCAAGCTGATCCTTTGTGTTCTCATTTTTCATCCGCATCATTAAGTACACTAAAAATCACGGGATTAACGCCCAATGGTGCTTATCGATTACCTAAAAAAAGCAATACTCCTCTCAGTTTAACGCTTCAAGCTTTTGGAGGGCATGGGCGATACCATTGGTACATAAATGGTCAGTGGCGATACAGTGCAGAAGGAAACAAATCGATTTTGCATGAAGTGGGGACGCCGGGAGAGTATGAAATTGTGGTGACGGATGAGGCGGGGAATGTTGATAGGATTAATGTATCTGTATTGTAACGTTGATTAAAATTAAAATGGGTGGCAGATAAAATGTCAGTTATTCGTTCGGCGGAGAATACTCTATGATTTTTTCTGTAAGATACCCTCATGTTAACGATCTTGTTCTGCATTACGCTAATAAATTGTCTGATGACATGGTTATATCGATACTTCAGAAGGGGCTGAATTTGGAACGTGAGGCAGAGCACCTCAGTTATTTTATATGGAGAATGTTAGATGAAATGGCCAAAGATCGTGAAGAGGGAGATGTGGTTTTAAGTGGTACTGATAATACGGCTATGGGTGCAGATATTGCCTATGAAATGGATACCCTGATGGAAGAAAGTGGATTTGGTTCAATTTGGGAAAAAATTTCCGACGAAGCTTGATTAATTTTTGACTTTTATTGAACTGATTAAGGCGCTGCCACCGGCACAAAAGCCTGGTCCCTGGCACTACAGCCGGTAGTGGTGACAGCGAATTGGGGTCTATCCATAGATTCGACGTCCTTGTCGATGAGGAGCATTATTAATGGATAGGGGAGGATTGTCTGTAAGAAATGTCGGTTTTGTATTGTAGGATATATCTCACTTAAGTCAGTGAAAGTCTGCGGTGTGCAAATACAATAGTGATCAATGACGCGCGGATATCAACCTGATTGCTATCGATTTAATAGTAGGTCGCCCTCAATTGGCACAAACACGCTGGCTGATTGAATTAGGGAATTCGCGGTTAACGATTTAACCCCATATACTTCTACCGGTTTGTTATAGCGGCTACGTATTTTATCGACAAGAAGGTCAAAGTCCCCATCTCCAGAGACTAAAACGACCACATCCACATCCTGAGCATATTCTAACGCATCCACCGTAATGCCGACGTCCCAATCGCCTTTTGCTGAGCCATCTGAGCGTTGAATAAAAGGTTTTAATTTTACGTCAAAACCAATGGCGCGAAGAATGTTTTGAAATTCATATTGTTTTTGATCGCCACGGTCGATAGCGTAGGCGAACGCTTTGGTTACTTCTCGATTATGAGTTGCTTGTGCCCAAAATTGGTTGTAATCAAAATTACGCTTAAAGACTTGGCGAGTGGTGTAATAGACATTTTGGACATCGACTAAGATTAATAATTTTTCCATTTCAGGATTTCACTTCTGGCATTTTAGACTAAGTTTTATTAAAGGATTTTCGGCTTTTTATTTTATTCCCAATACCAAAGAAACCCGTTCAATTTTGCTCTCTTTATTTTCTGTACTGCGTGTAGGCAGTACACGGTGCTTCCATTGGTAACGGCTTTCTCCGCTTAGTAGCAATAATGCTCCAACCGGTAAGTGAATGGCTTCTGTACATTGACCATTTGTGATTTCAAAAGTGGCTTCTCGTTGAATATTCATAATCATGGTAACAACACCATTGGCGGGAATATCCACATGAAAAGGAAAGCCGGCAACCTGACCTTTATGATGATGATAAAAGTTCATAGTAAAGCGCCATGATGGCGAACTCAGGTTTTCTGTAACCAGATTAAGGGCTTGCAGTTGCTCTATCACTTTAGGTAACTGTATTTCAATGAAGCAAGGTAGATTCTCATTGCCTCGGCAATACACCAATTGATGCCCTTCCCCACCGTAATTGGAAAAGACTTCGCATTGTATGCTTTTTGGGTGATCCGGGAGGGTATATCGTGAAAAGGTTTTCTGCTGATTCAGGCCGTCTTTGTCGTTTTGAACCAATTGTGGTTGGGGAATATCGACCCTTTGTGTGAGGGATGACACTGCGTTTTTCAAACGCTTATGGATACAGAGTGCCCCGTCAAGCATGGCTTGGCAGTCAGAAGCGCTTAGAAATTCAGGAAAAAAATGTAAGCCCGGTATTTCTTTATACATATGCACTGAATTCTTTTATCGTTTACATTCTGATTGTCATCATTATATTTGAAGCATTCTAGGGAGTACCTATTACTGCCCTAGGCATAATAACAAGCTATGACTAACTCAACTACAGATACCAATCGGGGGGTATCGGTGTTTACATATTCTCGTGTGCTCAGTTCAGCTGTCGCAATTGTTGTTCTTTCCATCAGTGGGTGTGCTAATCAAACTATGTCTGACCTAAATACACAAGCCCTGGGCAATAGCCAGCCTGGGCAATCAGTTGATTCCTCTCGGGATATCAATCGCTGGCCGCAGCTGTCTAGTGCTGTGGTGTTGAATCCAGTGATTGAGTCAAAAATTGATGCGCTGTTGGCGAGCATGTCCATAGAGGAAAAAGTTGGGCAAATGACCCAGCCGGAATTGCGTAGCATTACCCCTGAGGAGGTAAAGCGCTATCACATTGGCTCTGTTTTGAATGGTGGCGGTTCTTTTCCTGGAGGTAACAAGAATGCCCAGGCGTCAGACTGGGTAGCCTTGGCGGATGGTTTTTATCAAGCGTCGATGGATGACTCGGATGGCTTTAATACCATTCCTATCATGTGGGGTACGGATGCGGTTCATGGCGTGAATAATGTCTATGGCGCGACGATTTTTCCTCACAATATTGGCCTAGGTGCCACGGCTAATGAGTCTCTACTCAAGGAAATTGGTGAGGTCACCGCTCGCGAAACGCGTGTTATCGGGGTGGATTGGTCCTTTGCGCCGGCGGTCTCGGTAGTGCAAGACAATCGTTGGGGGCGAACTTATGAAGGTTACTCCGAATCTCCAGAATTGGTTGAGCGGCTTTCTGGCCCATTGGTTGAAGGCTTGCAAGGCGAGTTAAATGAAGGCTGGCTTGGCAAGGAGCATGTGATTGCCACTGCAAAACATTTTATTGGCGATGGCGGCACCCATAAAGGCAAAGATCAGGGCAATACACTGGTGTCTGAGCAAGAACTGATTGATGTGCATTTGGCCGGTTATTTGAGTGCGCTGGAAGCGGGTGTGCAGACAATTATGGCCTCGTTTAACAGTTGGCAGGGGGATAAGGCTCACGGCCACCAGTATTTATTAACGGACGTATTAAAAGGGCGCCTAGGGTTTGATGGTGCCGTGGTGGGCGATTGGAATGGTCATGGGCAGGTGCCCGGTTGTACTAACGATAATTGTCCGCAGGCCATTAATGCCGGTGTCGATATTATTATGGTGCCTGAGCAGTGGAAATCGTTTATTGCCAATACTGTTCGCCAAGTTCACACCGGGGAAATTACCGAAGAACGAATTAACGATGCGGTTCGAAGAATTCTACGTGTGAAATACCGTGCAGGACTCTTCGATGCACCTCCCCCCTCTAAGCGTTTGTTTTCTAAAGAGCAATCGTTATTGGGCGCGAAAGAACATAGAGCTGTGGCACGCAGAGCCGCAAGGGAGTCGTTGGTTTTATTGAAGAATAATAATCAATTATTACCCTTGCACCCGAAAAAAAATATCTTAGTAACGGGTGATGGCGCCGATAATATCGGTAAGCAAAGCGGTGGCTGGACATTATCTTGGCAGGGTACAGGTAATACTAATAATGATTTTCCTAATGGAGAGTCGATTTATTCGGGCATTAAAAATACCGTTCACCAGGGTGGAGGAAAAGTCCATTTAGTAGAAAGCGAAGAGATATTGTCAGCTTCATCCACCGAAGAATTATTCAGTGATCATCAAAATGGCGTGCCAGATGTGGCCATTGTCGTGTTTGGTGAAGGCCCTTACGCAGAAGGCCAAGGCGATCTGAAAGGGCTAGAGTACCAAGCTGGCGAGCATTCAGATTTGACGTTATTGCAACATTTAAAAGCATTAAATATACCGGTCGTTTCTGTATTTTTAAGTGGTCGTCCTATGTGGGTAAATGCGGAATTAAATGCGTCTGAGGCTTTTGTTGCTGCTTGGTGGCCTGGTACTGAAGGAGGGGCTGTGGCCGATGTTCTCTTTAGCGATACACAGGGTGAAATTCAATTTAATTTTCATGGAACACTGCCTTACCGTTGGCCTTCTGAGGCTAACCCTTACGATTCTTTTCAAGGTGGCAGCGAAAAAAGTGATGCAACGCTCTTTGCATTAGGTTATGGATTAGATTACCAGCGTCAACTTGAGCCTCAGGGCTTATTCGCTAAAGCCTTACATGAAAATAATTTGAGCGAAGAGGGTGTGCAAATTGGAGGCATAGACAGCTCAGATTTAGTGTTGTTTGCAGGCCGCGCTACGGCACCATGGGCGCTGCATATTGGCAGTGGGGAAGAAACCTTATTAGCAGAATCGGCCAGCCACGAATTAGAGGGCATTCGTTTGCGTACAATTGATCGAATAATTCAAGAAGATGCTCGCCAAGTAGAATGGTTCGCACAAGAAAATGCGCAATCCAGTTGGGTGGGCTTTATTGCCGATACTCCGCAATCTTTATTAAAAGACGGCGCTCAGCCAGATCAACTTCTGTTTGAGTTAAAGCGCTCAGGTGTGGCGATTGATAAAATTGAATTAATTGTTACCAGTGTTAATGATGATGAAAAAAATGTCGAACAGAGTGTTAATTTGGTCGATTATTTAGCGTCTGTCACACAAGATGAATGGCATCAATTAAAAATACCCGTAACGGCGTTGTCAGAGGTAAGTTGGTCTGCGGTAAGTGAAATTAAAATTTCTGGTATTCAAACAGAAGGGGAGAGCGCTGCGCTGAGCTTTTCTCAAATTATTGTGGATTACGAATAGCCTTCTGATGATTAAAGGCGACTTTTCTGGTCGTCTTTTCTCCTTCCGTTGTTTTTTAGGGGGTTAACCACTCCTTTCCTTCCTATTTTATCGAAGTGCTAGAGAGATAAGTTAGCACTTGGCGCCAATTTATACATTTTTTTGATAACGCGCATAAATTTTAATAAGAGTAATGTTTTTTGTTTTATCTATCTTATAAAGTTGGTTTTGCCTGTAGGTGTGACCTTTTGGTATACCTTACGGAAATAAAGAACTAAGTTTTTTGCTCTTTTTGTTACAAGGAAGATGTATGTTTAGCAACATTTTTAACGAAAGCTTTAATAATTACCTTTATCTTTCAGGCAAAACTACTCGTGGTGCTCAAGGTAAGACCGTTTATATAAATCCTAACCTGCTTCAAGTGTTTGTTGAGTATTCTCACTCTGCTGGTAATTACGATATTTTGATGACGGAAAAAGCATTGAATATGCTTCCTTCTAGCTACACTGGTAGTGGAACCAGTGATAATCTGACAACCCCTCATGTTCACAATGATACTTGTGGTGATTTTGAAGTTTTTTACGTTATTTTTCAGGAAAAAAATGAAAACAACCATGGCTCCGGATTGTATATTACTAATATTAAGCGGATAGCTCATAGAGACGCAAAATATACCCAAGGCCTATATCATGCTGAAGATATGGGAGGAAAAGGTTGGGAAGTTAATAAAAGTACTTCAAAAAAAATTGAACAGCCATTTGGTGTGATTGGTGCTGAGTACGATAGAAAAAATCATCGATTCAGTATTCATGAGACAATGAAGGCTGCTGAACCAGTATTAGAAAAATCAAA
This sequence comes from Marinibactrum halimedae, assembly GCF_021234875.1. Lineage (GTDB taxonomy): Bacteria > Pseudomonadota > Gammaproteobacteria > Pseudomonadales > Cellvibrionaceae > Marinibactrum > Marinibactrum halimedae. The sequence continues at coordinate 94,707 of NZ_JAJQVM010000009.1, forward strand.
AACTGCGGCAACTTATAAAGCAGAAGCCTCCATATATTACTGCCCTACATATATGGAAGACCAAGATGGAGTGTGGTTGGATAAAGAACTGAAGTCGAATGGACTCACCAAAGGGCCTCAAGAGTTAGCACAAATTTTAGTAAGTACTCAAAATCAAGTGGATGAAGATGAAAAAGAACCGATATATCATTGGTTTGTCATCGGTAAAGGTGCTGAAGTATTGGATAAGGCATTAAATATGCTTCCTAATTATGGGGGAGCAAAGCTTAAAAATACCAAGTTTCATTTAGTCAGTCCGGAATTTAATGTGGGTTTGCTATTTAAAAAAATTGATAGTGTTGGTGCGCATGTGGATAAAGGTGTCAATAGTATAAAAGCAAAACCGCAAAGCTATATTTATCAGATTTCGGATATTCCTACAATTGGTAAGTACTTAGAAAGTTCAAATTTATTGCCGGAAAAAGATGAAACATATCTTAAAGGTCAAATGGGTTTTTATGGTGGGGTTAAAGAAAATTTAACAAAGTACACTAAAGATAAAAGCTTAATGGAAGAGAAAACTTTTATGAGTTTGGCGCATATGATAGAAGAAAGATCAAAGTGGTGATGCTATGAATGAACCTTTTTCTTATTCTGCTGAGGATATGTATTGGCATGACTTAAAAAAAATGCCTCTTAATATTGTCGATTTGTCTGGAAATTTACTTTGCTATATTGGGCGTGCAGATTCGAATCCAGGCTATAAAGTTAACAGCAATAGAGCAATTGATATTTATGATGATGATAATTTTTTTCTAAGCCATTATGGCAGAGATCATAAAGGCTATCGTCATGGCATGGTAGGGTTGCCCAGTGTTTCTTGGAATTGTTATGTTCCAGAAGATGAAAAAACTACGGCAAGGGTTGGTGTTTTTGATCTTTCACCAACACTTATTAAGTTAAATGATGAAGAGCTCCATAACGTGGATACGGATGAGTTGATTTATCAGCGTTTCTTGGATGATCTTTCTAAGTCATCTAGAATGTCAAATGTTTTTGTGCCTGAATTACAATTTAAAAAAATCAAAATCAATGGAAGAGAGTGGACATCATTTAATCGTTATAATCGAGGTGCCAGCTTTATGTATTTTTTGGTCACGCCTATAACAAATCAGCATGTTTTGAGATTTACGATGGATTTAGGTTTTAGTGGCTTTTGGGATAATAATGAGGATGTGCCAAAGGATATTCTAGATAAAGTGCTGGAAGGTATTCGAGAGTTTATCAGTTATGTAAGAATCACTCGAGACCCCTCAACTTTAGAGCGTAAGCCAGGCTATTATATTCGGGATGAAAATGAAGAGTTGGTGGACTATGAGGAGGTAGTTAAAAAATTGGAGGAGGAAAAGGCCGCGAAAATGAAAAAATTACAAGACTCAAATTTTGGCGGTTGGGGAAGTGTATCGGATGATGACTCAACCCCCGGTTGGTAGGTTACAAAAGTGATGCATTAAGCTGCTTTATCTTTAAAATATAAAGCAGCTTAATGAGAATATTAAGCATTTTAGGCTATAAATTGCTCTACCTTGCGTGCTTGACAATGTTCATCATGAAAATCAATCACTGACTGAATATCCCTACCTACCTTCCCACTGCCAATGTCCTGTAAAAAGTGACAAGACGAAAATTCCTCAGATTTCCTTTCGTATTCTTTCACCCACTCTTTTCGAGCAGACTGCTTCTCTTCATTTACTGGCCACACTCCGTTGGGGTGAATTCTTTGCATGCCGATTCGCCATGGCTTAGGGCTGATTCGGGCGCGGAAGCAGTTTTGGTTTTTACACATTCTTTGATAAACCGGGTCGGCTTTTAGTAGTTCCATTAGGGCCAGCGTTTTATCGTCCCGAGGGTTCATACGAATGTGAGTGGCGATGGCGCGTAGGCCGTTTGGGGTGCGGTAAATTCTGAAATTAGCCTGTGGGTTTTTCTTGATGGCCGCGTTAAAATTGCTGAGTGATTTATGAATTAGGTTCTTTGGTTTATTGACCGTCGCGTTCGCAATGGCCGTGGAAATCATAGGGCTGATGACGAAGGTAATGACTAAGCCAAAAAAGTAAACCCAACTGGTTTGTAAGAAAACCCCTAGCGATACCGTTGAAATAATGAGTAATAACGTCACCGCCGAATGAATCCAGAACGGGGGGGTATGGGAAAAATCAATATCCGCGATAAAGATGTCCGGTGTATTTAAACACAACGCGCCGTAACTGTTGCGGGTGATAATGGCATCGTCAATACGCTCAATAATTTCTTCTCGAATGGGTAAACCTTCAGCCCCGTTGTAGGCCACTTTGGGGTCGGAGCGGTGAATTTTTCCGTTGACTTTTAATTGTGAGAAAGCCTCTTCCATTCGTTGTTTGGCGTGATCCTGTGCGGCCTCTTGTGAGGTGTTTGACCAACCATAGCGTTTGAGTGTGTAGGATTTACCTTGAACGGTTTCGGTTTGTGTGTGCTCTGCCCAATAGAGAGGAATAATCATAATGACGATGTTAATTTGAAAAAGAAGTTGGTTGAGTTGAAGGTATTTGAGTCATCGAAAAATCGCCATACAGTATTGAAAATATATGGCGATTTTATCAACGCTTATAATTTATCCGCTAATTTAGCGGTATCTGTCAGTGTGATCTATAAGTACTACTATCTGTAAGTACTACTACCTATAAGCACGATTTATAAACAGTACCTATAAACAGTGTAGAGCTTATTTAAGAGTACGATCAAAGAAATTCGTAATCGTATGGTACATATGAATACGAGTATTGTTACCGCGAATGCTGTGTTTTTTACCGGGGTAATCCATCATCTGGAATGGAATACTTAAGTCTTGAAGGTGCTTATACAATTCGGTGCTGTTTTGAAATAACACGTTGTCGTCAGCCATGCCGTGGTAGATAAATAAATCACCCTTTAAGTCTTTCGCATAGGGGAAAACAGAAGAGTTAGTGTAGGCTTCTGGTACTTTTGTTGGGTTGCCCATGTAGCGTTCGGTATAATGGGTATCGTACAGCCCCCATTGTGTAACAGGTGCACCAGAAACCCCGGCACTGAAATAATCACCGGCTTTGAACATGGTCATTAAGGTCATGTAGCCACCGTAGCTGTGCCCGTAAATACCAATATTGTTGGCATCCACATAATCAAGGCTTTGTAAAAACTTCGCGCCTTCAATTTGGTCTTCGACTTCAATATTGCCCATGGCTTGGTAAATGGGCTCTTCGAATTTTTTACCACGATAATTAGAACCACGATTGTCGATGCTAAACACCACATAGCCTTTGTTGGCCCAGTATTGGAACAGTAAACCGCGATCACCTGCCCATTGATTATTCACCACTTGTGCATGAGGGCCGCCGTACACGTAAATAATGGCAGGGTGTTGACCTGTTAATTTTTTCGGTGTGTATAAACGATAAAATAACTCTGCGCCATCTTTGGTATTGAGTGAGCCAAAGGTGGGTTCAACCCATTGCGGTTGGTAAGGTGATAAAGGGTGAGCGCCATTAATGGTGTTTTCCTCAAGCCACGTCAGATGCTGGCCATCTGCTTGATGAAGGCTCACCTGCCAGGGTGAATTAATGGTGGAGTATTTGTCCACGTACACACTGGCGTCTTTGCTGAAAGAGACTTTATGCGTACCCACACGAGACGAGAGGGTTTCTATTTTCTCAGGCTTTTTAGAATCAGTGAGATTAATGGCATAAAGGTGGCGTTCTAAAGGCGAGTCTTTTCTTGCGGTAAAGTAGATCCGTTGTTTTTCTTGATTGATGGCCTCTAGTGCATCAATTGTCCAATCCCCTTTGGTTAATTGTTTGATGCGTTTGCCGTTGGTGTTGTAAAGGTACAAATGCTTGAAGCCATCACGCTCAGATGCCCACACGAAATGTTGTTTGTCGTCCAGAAAGGTGAGGTCGTCGTTTAAGTTTACCCAGGTTTTGCTTTTTTCTTTAATTAGGGTTTTTTGCTTTTTACTGGCGATATCGTACCGGCGTAACTCTAAACGGTTTTGCGAACGGTTTTGCCATTGGTAGGTGAGGTGCTGGTTGTCGGGCATCCAATCGACTCGGGCAAGATAGATGTCTTTATTTTTACCCAAATCGACCCAATCCCATTGTTGGTTTTCAATATTCACCACCGCCAATGTAATCTCCACATTGGGTGTCCCGGCGCGAGGGTAGCGTTGTTCGATCATTTTGATGGAGTCGGCGTAAATCTCACTGCGGGTAATCACTTCCACCGGGGATTCGTCCACGCGAGTGAGTGCGATGTGTTTTTCATCGCTCGACCACCAATAACCGGTCATACGGCCCATTTCTTCTTGGGCGACAAATTCGGCCATGCCGTATTTAATTAATCCACCGCCGTCTTGACTGATTTGAGTTTCTTTGTCGGACTCGATGTGTTTGATAAAGACATTTTGGTCCCGAATAAAGCTGATGTAATTGCCTTGGGGGGAGAAACGAATATCGGTTTCAAAGGTTTCTGTATTCAGAATTTGCTTGGGCTTTTTATCGCCAAGTTTTAAATAGTAGGCGTCACCGGCCAGCGGAAAGAGTAACGCACTGCCGTCTTTCGACCAGCGATAATCCATAATGCCGGTACCGTATTGACGCATACGTTCACGGCGGGCTTTTTCTTCATCGGATAAATTTTCGGCGCCACTGTGCAATTGATCAGCATCCACCAGCAATTGATGTTGTTTACTTTCGATGTGGTATTCCCACAAATCGTAGCGGTTGATGTCTGTGGGTTTGGCTTTAATGTAAGTGACGCGTTCGCCGTCGGGTGAAAGCTTGAGTAATTTGGGGCTGCTGCCGGATAAGTCTGGAGAGGAAAAAATACGTTCAATCGATAGGGTGGTATCGTTGTTTTCTGTTGGGGTAGCGCAAATAACCGTGCTGGATAAAGCAAGGGTGCTGGCCAGAACACTTGATAATAAAGTCTTCAACATTAATTCGGCTCCAAAGGTGCAGCGGCGGTTGCTTACCGCCGCATCAATATAAAACGAAAAAGAGATGGGAAATTTAAACAGATTCGGCATTCATCGACGGAGAATTCTCCGTGGCAGGCGAGCAACAAGCAGCGGTGAAGACCACGTCTGTGGAGCTGTTTAATGCGGTTTCTGCGGAGTCTTGTAAAACGCCAATAATAAATCCGACCGCAACCACTTGCATGGCAACGTCATTGGGAATACCAAATAAACTACAGGCCAGAGGAATGAGCAGAAGAGAGCCACCAGCAACGCCTGATGCACCACAGGCAGAAAATGCAGCGACCACACACAATAATAAAGCGGTGCCAAAACTGACGTCGATATTTAAGGTGTGCACGGCAGCGAGTGTTAATACCGTGATGGTAATGGCGGCACCGGCCATATTAACGGTGGCGCCTAACGGAATGGAAACAGAGTAGGTGTCTTTGTCGAGATTCAGGCGTTTACATAAATCCATATTTACGGGGATGTTGGCCGCCGAACTGCGGGTAAAAAAGGCCGTCACGCCACTTTCGCGTAAGCATTGGAAAATTAATGGGTAAGGATTTTGGCGCGTTTTGACAAAGACCAAAACCGGGTTGACCACTAAAGCAATCACCAACATCGAGCCAATTAAAACGATCAGCAAATGGGTATAGCCCAATAACGCATCAAAACCGGTTTTGGCAACGGTGTGAGATACCAAACCAAAAATACCGAATGGTGCTAGGCGAATGATCCATTTCACTAGGGTTGAGACAGCGTCGGACAGATCGTTCAATAAAGCTTTCGTGGTAGGTGCGGCTCGATGGAGCACAATACCCAGGCCAATGGCCCATGCCAAAATGCCAATATAATTGGCTGTCATCAGGGCATTCACGGGGTTATCCACAATGCGAAATAACAGGGAGTGAATAACTTCACCAATGCCTTGTGGGGGCTGGGTATCGGTGGTGGAGGCAACGAGGGTTAATTGGGTAGGAAAGAGACTGCTTAATACTAATGCGGTAAATGCCGCACAGAGCGTCCCGATAAAATAGAGAGTGATGATGGGGCGCATAGGAATGTCGTTACCCGGTTTGTGGTTGGCAATGGCGGCCATTACCAATACAAACACGAGCACGGGGGCGACGGCCTTTAATGCGCCAACGAAAAAACTACCGAGTACCCCTACATTCAGGGCGACTTCCGGTACGGTTATTCCTAAAATCACCCCGAGTCCAATACCCGCTGCAATTAACAATACTAAATTGCCTTGGGTAAAAACGGTCAATAGGCGCGAAGCCATTGTGGTTATCATAATAATTCGCCTTTTGCATTTTTAATTCGCGGCGTTTTTGAAGGTGAACAAATTTTGTCCATCAACAGTACGCTCTGGTTTGTTTCGGCCAATAACATACCAGTAAACGTGAACAATTTCTGGTTCAATACATAAGACGGGGTGGTGATGTGATAACAATAATTCGGGGGAGCAGTATGCGGCAAATACAAAATGCATTCGGTGTTTATCGGTTTAGTTGGGTAATTATGCTGATAACAGGGCTTTTTCTGACGGTAAGTGGCCACTTAAATGCCGCTGAACCATTGCCTGATCTGTCGGTTTACACGAAAGGTTTCCAACAACAAGAAGGCTTGCTGGATGTGTATTACGATGTCGAAAGTGGCTCGGTGTATTTGGCCATTGCTCGGCAATCTCCGCAATATTTGTTTCAGAGCAGTTTGCCGCATGGTGTTGGCTCGAATGACATAGGGCTAGATCGTGGTCAATTGGGCGAAACTCGGCTGGTTCAATTTGAGCAATTTGGGAAAAAACTCTTACTTAAGCAGATAAATACCCAATTTCGTGCCAGCGCTGCTAATCCTGCGGAGCGTGCCAGTGTTGAAGAAGCTTTCGCCAGTGCCGTGATTGCCGGTTTGCCCATTGTGGCGGCCAATGATAAGCAATGGCTAGTGGATTACACGGAGTTTTTATTGTCTGACATACACGGTGTGGGCAAACGCCTCAGAGACAAAAAGCAGGGGAGTTTTTCTCTAGATCGCCAGCGCAGCGGTGTGTATTTATCTCGAACAAAAGCTTTTGAGCAGAATACGGAGTTGGAAGCATTGGTGACCTTCGGCGGTGAAGGCACTGGGGAATACCTTAAGCAGGTCAGTCCTACCTCCGATAGCCTTTCGGTTCATTTGCATCATTCCTTTATTCAATTGCCTGACGACGACTACAAACCGCGCGTGTTTCACCCGTATTCGGGGTTCTGGAGTATCGATTATGAAGATTACTCCCAGCCGATTTATGCCGAAAAAACCCAACGGCTTATTCCTCGCCATCGCTTGATAAAAAAAGATCCGAGCGCGGCAATGAGCGAACCGATTGAACCGATTATTTATTATCTCGACCCAGGCATTCCTGAACCCATTAAATCAGCCCTTAAAGAAGGGGCTTTATGGTGGAATGATGGTTTTGAGCGTCTTGGGTTTGAAAATGCATTTCAAGTACAAGAGTTACCACTAGGGGCAGACCCTATGGATGTACGTTACAACGTTATCCAGTGGGTACATAGAGCAACACGAGGTTGGTCTTACGGGAGTTCGGTAATCGACCCGCGCACTGGAGAAATCATCAAGGGGCATGTCACACTGGGGTCGTTGCGAGTACGGCAGGATTTTTTAATCGCGCTAGGGTTAACCAGCCCATTTACTGAAAATCAAAGCGATAACCGTTTGGGCGAATTGACCCAATCTCAACAAGCGATGGCGTTAAGCCGCATCAAGCAATTAGCTGCTCATGAAGTTGGGCATACATTGGGTATTGCTCATAATTTCGCCGCCAGTGAAAATGGTCGTGCTTCGGTGATGGATTATCCACACCCGATGTTGTCGGTAAAAAAGGGGCGGGTTGACCTTTCAGAGGCGTATGCCACCGGATTAGGCGAGTGGGATTTTCACGTCATTGAATATGGCTATAGGCATTTTGCTTCTCTTGAGCAGGAAAAAAACGAATTACAGAGCATTATTGATCGCACAAAGTCGGCGGGGTTGCGCTATCTTTCCGACCCAGATGCACGTCCTTCCCATGCGGTAAGTGTCCAAGGGCATTTATGGGATAACGGTGACGATACTATTGAGGAATTAAAAAATCTCTCTGAAGTGAGGGCACTGGCTTTGGCGCAATTTGGTAAATCTAGTTTGCCTTATGGGCTGCCTTTTTCTGAATTGGAAGAGCGGTTAGCACCTATTTATTTGTTGCACCGGTATCAAGTGGAGGCGGTGGCGAAGTTAATTGGCGGGTATGAATATTCTTATGAAATAAATAAGCCTGAGGAAGCGCCAGTAGGGTTATCTCCTGTGTCAATGCAAATGCAATTGAAGGCACTCGATATATTATTACAAACGGTATCAGTGAATTATTTATCTTTGCCGGAGGCATTGATCACATTAATTCCGCCAAAGTCTTATGGGTATCGTCGTAATCGTGAAAGTTTTCAAGGGCGTAATGGACTGTTATTTGACCCTATTTCTGCTGCAGAATCCGCAGCAGCCCATACATTACGTTTTATTTTACAACCGGAACGCTTGAACCGTTTGCATCAAATATCACATCAGCAACAATGGAAAGCGTTCTCTTTAAAGGGGGTAGTTCAATCAGTCATCAATCGCGTGGTGAATAATGACGTAACGAAAACTCAAAAAGGGACTTTTGCGGAATTGTTGAATAATCGATTAAAATTTGTAGCCTTATTTTCTTTGATAAACGTGGCTGATTCTTCAGTGTTGGCGCCAGAAGCGAGAGCTGAAATTCATCAAGAGCTTCGAGTATTAAGAAAAGCGTTATATCGAGACAAAAATAGTGCCGTATCGCAGGAGATGGCTTTCTCTCTTCAGAAATATCTAGAGGAAGGTTCAAGAAAAGAATATTTTCTTCCTAAAACATTGCCTCCAGGCTCCCCTATTTAATGGATGCTGATGAACTTATTGTAGCCGTTTTTTGAAACAGAGCGATGAGTTCGTCTCTGTTTCTTGTCACTTTATTCAGCTTTTTATTTTTTATCACTCGATGTGGAGGGTGATGCAATTTTGTATTGAGTCTATTTAGTGAGTGAAAAATAAAAGTTAAATTGATTGAAGTGTTAAATGGATTTAGATTTTTTTGTCATAATAACGAAATCTATGATGTTTAGTCTGGCGCCATTCTGAAGTGTGCCTGGTTTATTTTTGAGCAATAAATACCTCTGAACTTGGCTTCTTTTCTTCTGCGCTCTTCTCCGGAGACGAAAAATGTCCACGCCAAATTATCACAATGTTGTATATTCAGATGTTAATTCTCAATGCATTCGATATGAGCACGCCGATAACGAAAACGCTCTACATTGCCGACATTCTTCTTGCACTTCTTCATCTTCGACGCAAGAATTCATAGAGCGTACACTTGTATTAAATATAGACAAAATTCGTGGATTTATTCGCTCAAAAGTCAATGAGTATCATGACGTGGATGATTTACTGCAAGAAACGTTATTGCGTACTTTGCACAGTGCTCAGGGAGGGCTGTTGGTAAACCCTTTAGCTTATGCTGTGCAGGTAGCTAAGTCTGTGGTTATTGATCATTGGCGCAAAAGCAACTTTGATACCGTTTCTTTTGAAGAGGGCTTTGATTCTTATGGCACCTCTATGGAGTCAATGCACGCCTCTGAGGAGCGATTGGCGTTATTAGCGGATGTGATAGAAGCGATGCCACCATTACGACGTGATGTGTTTATTCGTCGAAGAGTGGAAGGACAAACTCGTGATGAAATTTCTGTGGCGCTGGGAATCTCTATTATGTCAGTCAAAAAGCATATTACCAGAGCGTTGATGGACATTAACATGGGTATGAAAAAGCATGATCAACTTTAATTATTAGCCAAATTTAACCATGCGATACCTCTTTTCTGGTGAAAGGAAGCGAAAAATCGGTAATGTTTTTTTAAAAGAGTTAATAAAAATCTTGTAAAACAGATTGTAAAAATAGGGGATGAAAATGAAAGCCATTACAAAGAATGGCTTGATCGGTTGTGTTTAACGAGTTGTGTTTAATGAGTTGTGCTTAATGAGAATACATCAGCTAAAAACGTTTGTTTGAATATCTAATTGAGACGACGTTGGTGGGGGAGGTCGAGAGCGAATGTATCGTGACGAGCCGTCAGTGTGGAAACGAGTTCGTTTGTGCCGTTTTTTTGAGCGAATTCAATATCTGAGGTCGTGACACCAATGACTTGTAAGAGTTTGACGCGCCCAGAGACTAAATCAAAGGAGGAGGGGTAGTCTTTGGGTTCAACGATCATTACATTGGTTGTCCTTTGGTTCATTGCCAGTGGCACTCGTTCCCCTACAGCAATTTTAGGTTTATCGCCATAATAGCCATTGGATAATAGGATATTTAATGCCATAAGATTTTTTAGTGCGTCAATAGCCCAGTCGCATTCGGCTGTCGTCTCTAAAATAAATTCACACCCAATGCCGGATTCCACCTTTGTTTTATGAGTTTCCCATGGGTTAGACATGCCCGAAGTGACATATACCCAATTGCGCCGACGATTGGTGGGCGGGCATTTGAATACGCCAGAAAACATCCAGCGTGGGTCAATGTCATCTATACCAAATCCACGTTGAAAAACATTAATGTCCAGTGGATGGATATCTTTACCTAAAATATGAAAAATAGATTGATAAATGACGTGTTCACGTTGTTCCCATGCATCCCTTAATAGACTCATTATGATTCATTCCTGTTAGTGCTTTATTTTTGGTGCAATGCTTCTTTTGTGAGATTCACAATCGGGTCCCACTGTATTTATTGTGTAATATTTAGCGTTGCTTGCAACTTATGTGAAGTGATTTTTTTAAAATAAAATAGGTGTAATATATATCACATATTTATCATGAATAATCTATAGTTTGACGTGCCACAGTTTTAATAGTGTGTAATTTTTATCACTGCTATTGCTTTCAAACAGTACATGCGCAAGCTCCGCAACTTAAAATACCTTCTTATTAGTCTGACATGCTTTCACACTTTCAACTATTGAATCTTTAGATGATCCTTATTCGTTAGGATGTCGTGTTAAGTGCTCTTTTTAGAGAAAAATACGTTTTTTGCGAAGTGTTGGCAGGAAAAATAAAAACGCCCTATTGAATTACACAATAGGGCGTTAGTTTTTTTAAGAGGACTTTATTTTATCTAGCAATGACTGCAAATTTACCGTCAGTATGGATGAAGCCCCAAATGCTATTGCTTTCTGGGTGGTAACCCCAGTAGCGTTGGTTACAGCCGTCGATTTGAGCGGAAGAACCGTCTGAATTACGTCCTTCTGGATGTTGTTCGCTGATACGATAGAATACACTATAGTGATCAGAGTAACCGGTTTGGACAAAACATTCTGGGCTGAATGCTGCTACCCAACTGCTGCTTTCTTCATCGTAACGACCAACAGTTAAAGTATCTAATTCCGAGCCTTCAGGAGCAGTAAAGGAAATGCTCATTGCATCGGCAAAATCTAAACTATCTTCATCGTAACGACTTTCCCAGCTTGCGCAATTACTACTACTGCCGACAGTATTATTATTCCCGCTGAGAGAAGCGTCGATATCGGTGCCTTTGTTCATAAATCCATCGCGTGTAACGTGCGTTGGGTTTTCAACTTGGCAGCCTTTTTCATTCTCGTAATGCAGAGAACTGGAAATACCTTCTAAAATGTCGCCGTGATCATCGAAGTAGGTGCCATCTTGAGTTTGGTTTCCACTAATGAATAGAACGTCACTCAGTGTAGTGGCGTCTTCGTCAGCAAACCAGCTCAATGTCAATAACTCTCTCATGTCTTCGATTTGATTTACCGAAGCGGCATAAGATGAGTTATAGGTAAGGTTATAACCATCGAAAATAGTTGCTTCTGACCCAATGTATCCGCCTTCCCCTTCAGGTGTTGAGGTTTGAGCAAAGTAGCTTTGATCTGGCTTGACAATACGACGAGTAGCGTCATTGGTGCGGGTGTTTTCATCCACCACTTTCCAGTCAACAGCTTGGCATTCTTCAACTGCGTCTGGGAAGCCTGCTGTCATGAAGGTGTCTAAGTTTGTGTATGAACACCATGTGTTCTCAGCATAGTCATAATAGGCACCAAAGTTCATATCTACCTCAGTCATATTGTGAGAGGCGTAGTACGATTTGGTGGTAATTTGACGACCGTTCACCTCAACCACAACGAAGGAAATACCTTCGGCCAAACCACTGGTGGACTCTGCGAAGAGCAAATCTTCAGAGTTACGGTATTCAATTTTGTTGTCTTCTCGGACATAGTTGTGAGCGAATAAACCGGTTTCGTATTCGTCGTGGATACCGTAATTATTTTCGAAAGATTTCCAAGAAGCATTACCCCCGATGATTTGCAAAAAGCCTTCAGGTGTATCTTTGGCTTCACCATGTGGGTGAATAACGCTTCGAGCATATTGGTGATCATGCCCAGCGATATAGTTTACTTGGTAGGTGGTGAAAAGCTCTAGAATATCTTCTGCTAGGCCGGGGCTGGCAGCATCTTGCTCCAGTAAGTAGCCCAATTGTCCCATGTCGTTACCGGTTAATCCTGGCTCGTTAACTTCGGCAAAGGCATCGGTTGCTTCATCAAGAGCGGTAGACGCAGTCACGTAATCAGGATCTGCTCTGAGCGCATTCAGATCGGATTGTGTTGTGGCTGCCGCAGTGGTATCCCCATTTTCATTTGCTGTATTTAATGCTTCAGTTAGCTCTGCTTCTTGGTCAGCAAAAGGCTGGAAAGTTTCGGTTGCAGTATTAAACGCGTCTAACAAATTTGCTTTAATTTCAGAGGCAACGGCGAACGCTTCTTCTTCATAAGCTTGCGGACGTTTTTTGGTAGACAGAGGTTCATGTCCATAAGCAACAATGTGATCAACGTTTGGAGCATTAGATGTGATGACTTCTGTTAACCATTCACGTAATTCAACCCACGTTCCTTTGAAGGCACTTGAATAAAGATCGCTAAAATAAAAGTCCAGAGCAATAAAGAGTGTATTTTCGTGAATAAAGTAGTACACCAATTCTTCGGCGCCCTCTAACCCCGTTACTTTACCACTGGCAAGGTGGTCTTGAACAAATTGACCAGCGTAGGCGGAATACAAACGAAGTCCTTGGTCGTAATTGTATTGCTCTAACCCTTCATATGGGTTGATGTCGTTGTAGACGTTGTTAACTGATTGGCGTTCCCATTCGTCAACATTGGTAAACCATTGTGGCCAGTTACGACCATTGACCACTTCATGGTTACCACGAGCTGGGAAAATGCTAATTCCGGCATCGCTAAGAGGTTGTGCGATTTTTTCCATCCACATAACGTAGTCACTTTCAGCACGGTATTCGGTGATATCGCCCGTGGCTAAAACTAAATCGACGTCAAGTTCAATGATTTTATCGGTAACCGCGTCTACTAAAGGTAGTGGAAGAATTTTCCAGTCATGACCGAAATCTTGTCGATCTTCTGGGGCTACTTGAATAGGTACGCCGTTATCATCGGTTTCAATATAGGGTTGTAGTGGGTTTTGTACGTTTACCAAATAGGCAATATCGTCACTGGATTTAGCGCCACCATCGTAGTAGCCGTCTTTGTTATAATCGACACCAATGTATTCACTTACGCCGGTATCATTGCCGTTAATATCTCGGCTAACTTCGGCTCTCATATTGTCATCGTCACGACCTTGTGTGTCTGGAAAAACCGCAAAGCGCCAGACTTTGTTAGCTCCACTTTCTGCTAACGCATTCGCTCCAGATGTTGCTTCACTGCCTAATACCGGTGGTGTTGCTGTCAGGTCATCAATTTGACTATTAAGATCATCAATTTGATTGTTTAAATCATCTACTTGGTTCTCTAAATTATTGACTTCACGATCATTGTCATCGTCGCTTCCGCATGCGGCTAAGGTTGCTGCCAATGCGATAGTTAGGGGAAGTTTCATGTATTTCATAATGAGCGTATCTCCGGTTAGTGCTCGAATATGTCGTATTGGCTCGTGTTAAATTAAAATCGAGAGCAAATTAATTAAGCGCTCAATTATTACTTTATGCAGACTGTGTTTATAACACTGAGCCAGCTCTTGGTGATTGACGCAGTAATTGAATTAAGGGAACATCTTGATGCCCTTTTATTCACTTGCCGCAATTACCTTCGCCCTAAGATTTTTGCGTATTTTTTATTTTTTATGAGGAGGGGATAAATGCTTATCTCGCCTTGCATCGTCTTTTTGTAGAAGAAAATTCTCTTTTATAAAGACGATCAATTTTTTCCTTTACTCTTAAATTTAATGATTAGAGTAGCTTTGGCCATTCTTTGAACGGTCGTCTCAGGATGGCTGACAGGGATAATGTTATTTTTCAGAAATTTTATTGAGTGTTTCTCTAGTTTAGATTAGAAAAGGTGTTTTCCATCCATGTGCCTTTTTTAAAGCCGATATAATTTAAAAGATGCGTATTGATCGCATTTAAGGCTCGGCTACAAATTTGAGTTTTTTTACATAAAGAAAAATAAACAAGTGCCAATCCGCTCATGTGTGCGAGAAAACCTTTAAATAAAAAATTGGTGCACAAAACTTTTAGGCGCTTGAGGTTCTTAAGAATTGTGTCAATGACGATGCTTTTAAATGATTCGATAAGGCTACAGCAGCTTCTAATATTCGTCAATTTTTGTGCTTTTTGGGGTGAGCTCTTTTTCTTTTTTATTGTTTTATTCCTTTGGTTTTTTATTCCTGTTTGTTCTTTTTGTTTTTCAATAAGTAATGGTGTTTTTTTTGACTTCTTTGGTTGTGTTTTTTATTGGTATGTTGTCGGAAGGGTGTTTTTAGGTTTTATTTTTTTTTAAGTGGGTTTTATTGTTCTGTTTTTGTTGTTTTTGTTGTTTTTTTGGGATGTTTTTTTATTTCTCGTTTTTTTTGAGAGGGTTCTTTGACTTAGCTTTGTGTTTTTACAAGGTTTTGGTGTGAAACAAATGGGAATATGTAAAGTATTGAAAAGTGTGCTCATGTTTTTATTCAGATCGTAATGGAGGGAACGCTTTTGAAGTCAATTAATCTGATTTTTGTATACGACACAAGAATCAGTCTGTTTTTTGTGTGAATAGAAAGGTTAAAAAAGATGGTGTCGTGGAGTTTAAGAAAGGATTTATCTGTGCAGAAGAGTTTTAGGCTGTTGGGTGGATATTATTCAAAGTTGTCTCATGTGTCAGAAATTAATTGATGTGACTACACTATGTTTTTTTGTCTGTCTGGTTAGCTTTGGTGTGTAAGTGATCATTTTAGGCTTGATGGTATTGCAGGGTTTAAAAGAAGTTGTCACTTAAAATAATGCTCTGTTTATTTGTGTGCCATTTGGTGCTAACTTTTCAGGTATTAGAAGAGATACATTGATTTCATTTTCTTCTAGCAATAAGCTCCTTCCTTGTAAAGCTGAATGTGTGATTTTTTGCTTTCAGATTTTCTATTCTTGATGATTTTCACAAAAAATAAAATTACATCCTCTTTTCTGAGAGATGCATTTTCACTATCGGTATTCGTTATTGTTGGTACTCACAATTAAAGGCCAAGGGGTTATTATGGGTGTGTTGAAAATACAATGTTTATTGAGTAGTACACGATGGTTTATCAGAGGGTGCATCTATTCAGCATTGATGTCTGCATTAATTATGTTGGCTGCATGTGGTGGTAATGTTAAAGATATGATGTTATCCGATGAGAGTAGTCGCAGTGAGGAGGAGGTGGCGTTAGATAAGCATTATTTTCAGGCGTATTCGAATAATCTTGCATTGTCGCAAATCTACATGGCTTACTCTCACAATAGTTATGGTGCGGCAAAAGAGAATTGGTCTCAAATGACCTTGGATGACCAGTTAGATTCAGGTATCCGTATTATTGAGTTGGATATTTTTGATGGTGACGGGGCGGTTGCGCACAGTAATGGGCGTGATCTTCAACATTGTTATTCCCTTGAAGAATGTATAGAGCAGCTATCTAATTGGTCTATGCGTAACCCAGGTCACTCTCCTGTTGTTGTCTTGCTAGAGGTTGTTGATTACGATTACAACAACCCGCCGGCTGTTACTGGAGGTCGTGAGCGTAGTTTTGTCGAGCGCAGTGCGATTGTTGAGGAAAAAATTAATCGTATTCTGGAGGTGATCGAACCGTTTTCTGAGTCAGGGCGATCTGTAACGTATTCCGATAGCATGAAGTCTGTGAGTCAGCTAAGTGACAAATTTTTATTCTCTGTTTTTCGTAAATACTCCACTCAATTTGGCTCTGAAGTGTCACAAGAGCACTCGAAACGTAATCGAACTGTGTCTATCAGCGAGGGGTTGAACCTTGTTGAGAATGTGCATTATCAAAAGGCATTTGTGGATAGAAATTTATTTTTAGCTCCGCGTTGGTTAGAGAGAAATGATGAAGAAGTGGTCGATCAAGATTGGAGAGGGGAGTTGGCTTTGCGCCTTTACGCCGCTTCTATTCAAGATACCACTATTCAAAATACAACTACTCATCAAAGTACAACTACTCAAAGTGCAACGTCTATTTTGAGAGTTGTGAAAAACGATGATATTCACTACAAATCGTCGTTGATTGGCGACACGGACCTGTTGATTTCAAATTTAGAAGCACAGACGGATGAGGATTATTCGAGTGGCCGTGCTTTACGTGTTGCTCGAAATTCAAGGGCCAATGGTTTGGGGGCAAAGCGTTGGTCACATCTTGCACGAGATAAAATAATCAGTAGTTTGTTGCAAACTCAAGGGTGGGCTCCTCATTGCAAACGATCTGGTTTGTCCTACCAGGCACTGGGGCATTGCAGAGGGGATTTACAGTTGAGTAAGCTTTCACAGTAACACATACCCATAGAAGGGTTTGATCAGTGATGGGCACTTAAAAGTGATGGGCACTTATAAAGTGATAGGTACTTAAAGATGGTTTGAGAGTGCCCAGACATAAAACCATTGGGTGAAGATCGGGTCTTGTTGGTAGGTTGATGATACCTTGCAGGTTGACGGCACCCACCGGATAGCCGTTATAATCGCGCGCTTTATCTTGGTCGATATAGCTAATGATGAAAATCAATCAATTTTAATTGAGAGTAGTCTAGTTTTATTCGTCTGTAAGATTAGGTGCAATGGAGTGCATCTGTAATGTAAAGCGGTTACCGCTTTACATTATTTACAAAAGTAGCTTTGCTGCTTTTGTGGTGCCTGTAGTTAAGGATATCTATAAGGTACTAGCTCTTTGGTTTCTCCAAAAGTTACACACGTATAGCTTAGCCCGCAATTTTTGCGGGCTTTTTTTTACTGTAACTTATAGAACAAGTGTTTTTCCCTGCAGTCCCTTATAAAAAAATTTGCCTTCTGTAGGGTGAGCTATACCTCTTTTTGCATTGGGTTTACTCTTGGTTGAAAGTGTTAACTCTGTCATGCCTTTACTTGGGGGATTGATTATATTGTGTTCAGCAAATGATGCCATTTCTGAAAAATTTGATCACTAAGGGATAGCCCAAGGTATGCGATGTATTGTTCACACCTTTATTCTTTTCACTGCAATCGTTGCGGTGGGGTGTAGTGTCCATGTTCCAATTGATCCGCATACTGAGCGCTATTCAGAACTACAGTCTTTTGGTGCGCACAGTAAAGCCGTTGTTTTTATTCCAGAAAAAACGGCTCAAAAAACATTCTCTGAGCAGGGTATTTTGGCGGTAGGTCCGATTCATGAGTGGGAGGTTGCGTGTGGGGAAACACTTGCCCAGTCGGCTAAACATTTCCTTGAGAATTACTTTATGACGGTTGAGGTAAGGCACGGCTATTTTGACGCTCACCAATGTTCAGATTGTGCGTTGGTGGTTAAGCCTACCATCATGGATTTGGAAATGGATAAGGTATTGATGCGTGCCTCTGTGGATTTGAAATTTGATATTCACGACAGCATTGGAAAAAAAGTGTTGACCTTACGTGCGAAAGGGCGATCAGGTGTGATATCAGCGGATCGGCTCGGTTTGGGGGTGGTTTCCTTAGCGGTACCTATTTTATCCAGTTTTATGGCAAGTGCGGTGTTGTCCAACTCGGTAGAGGATGCGTTTGCTCATGCTTACAGTCAGTTTAATGACCAAATGATTGTTCATGTGAATGAAGGCGCTTTAGCAAGAAATTGGCTACCTCAGAATATGCGAAATAAAGTCAGCTACGGTCGCTATGAATTTGCCGCTGAGCGCACAATGATGGATGCAGGATGTGAGTTTCCGAAAGATGGGTTGCGTTTAGTCAGGGGTGGCTTGGAAGAGCTTTATGAGGCGTATTGTTGGCAACAAGAGCCCTTTTTTGTGAGCTGTGGGGGCGTCGGTTGTGAAGTGGTGTATTCGGAAAATGGAGTGGAGAGTACCACGGTGGTGACGGCTAATTAGTTGTAGGTGTAGGTGTAGGTGTAGGTGTAGTTATTGAAGTACCTGCAACGCGAAATTGACCGACTTTTAGTGAAAATCAGGTATGTCTCTTTCCGCTGCGTTTGAGCTGTTCAGCCTCTTTTCTCGCACGTTTTTTTTCGGCTTTTTCTTGGCGAATTTTTTCTACTAACTTTTCTTCTTGCTCTCTGTCTGCTGGTGACTCGAATGTCAGTTTCCCCAGTGCACCGCTGCGAATATCATGGATGATGGCTTCAGCGGCTTTATGTAAATCCACTTTTCCTCCAGCACGAAGTGCGCCTCGCTTTTTACCGATTTCTTCCAGCATATTGATGAGTGCTTGATCATTACCTGCTATTGCCGAGGGGATAGTAATGCCATAACGCTCTTGGAGCTTTTCGGGATAGCGTTGTGCTAAGTTTTCACAGGCAAATAAGGCAATGTCTTCGTATTCAATGGCGGTATCTTTAATGGCACCGGTCACGGCTAATCGATAGCCACTATGTGGGTTTTCAACATTTGGCCAAAGAATGCCAGGTGTATCGTTTAAAATAATATTGTCATCAAGATGAATTCGCTGCTGGGATTTGGTTACAGCGGGTTCGTTACCCACTTTTGCGGCGGAGCGTCCTGCCAATGTATTAATCAGAGTGGATTTACCCACATTCGGAATGCCAACAATCATGGCGTGAATGGTACGCTGTTGAGCCACTTTGTTAGGCAATAGCTTTTTGATGAGTTGTGGTAACGTGCGGGTAGTGGTTTGGTCTGTGGTAGTAATCGCCAAGGTTTTCACGTTCTGGTCAGACTCGAAATACTGCTGCCAAGTTTTGGTTTGCTCGGTATCGGCAAGGTCTGTTTTAGAGAGTAATTTTATACACGGTTTATTACCGCGTAATTGTGCGATTGCAGGGTTTTCGCTACTGTAGGGAATGCGGGCATCGAGAATTTCGATGAGTATATCGGTTTTAGGGAGTACTTCGATCATCTGCTTACGTGCTTTGTGCATATGACCTGGATACCAATTAATACTCATCTTTTTACTTGTCCGTTTTATTTTTACCTGTGTTGATAGAATGAATCGTATCACGATTCATTCATAAGCGCTTTGCCTTCAGTGGATGGCGGCTGATGAACCATGAGTTGATGGAATGGAATGGTCCACCCATTACTATTACAGGCTTCGATAAAGTTGGCCTCTAGGCGTCGCTTGATATGGTAATACTGTAAGGCATATTTACCCGTGAAGGAGGCGATAAGCCTAAAGTCTAAAGAGGAGTCATTGGCAGCATCAAACTCAAACGTGAAATCTAACAGGCTTTCGGCAAATTCGCTGGTACGTAGCATACTCAACATGGAAGTTTTTAGTGCAGGTAGTGCCGATTCCAGTATTGTTGGCTGAAGGGTGTAATCTAAGGGGAGTGTCATAAAAATACTGAACCCCTTTCGAGTGAGGTTTTGAAATGGGGTTTTGAGTAAATCTTCGATTTGATAGGTGAATATGGCTTTTCCTCGTTCAATTTGAACTTGCTCAGGTGAAAGCTGTTCGACGATACCCAAGACACCATTGGGAAATAACAAGACATCATTTAATCGGCATGGAAACCAGGGCTCATTTTGGTGAAAAGGCCTGGAAGATAAGGCGCTAAGCTCTGTAACGGGAACGCGTAAGTGCCCGTCTAGCCAAGGGTTGTGAAGATGTGTGTACACATCCAATTCTTTTACTCTCCAAGGAATGCCTTGATACATTAGGCGCTCCCCCTGCCTTACAGACCCCATATTCAGTAGCGTACGTAGCTCGACTAAATATTGGGGTATCGCAACGCGTAAGCTCATCAGAATGGAAGCGATGATAATCAGTGATAATACGAGAATAAGCCATTCTGAAAACCCGTAGAGCACCATTAAATACACCAGGGTACCAAGAGTGGCTCCCACCATGCGTTTGATGAGGTTAATACTGCGTTCAAAGGAGATGAATTGTTCAGGTCGCTGCTTGCCTAGAATCAGAATGGGTAGCCTGCCCAGTAAACTGATCAATTGATAAATCAACGCTGCTGCGAGAATGGCCACAATAAGATGGATTCCCATACTGCGAGCGATGTTTTTTGCCGTAGTGGAAATGGTTTCCCAAATCGGGTTCTGGGCAGCCTCTAGACGCTTTATTTCACTGTGGATAAGTGTGATTTTTTGTTGTGCGCTGGTATGTCGGGATTGAGCGGATTCCAGTAGTCCGACGACTTCTTTTCGCAATGTGTTTTGTTGGACATCTTCTAGCGTCGATTCTAGGTGTTCGATGGCAGCAGAGAGTGATTTGCGTCTTTTTTTCCAAAAGCTGAGTTCGGACTGAAGGTCTTCCAATATTCGTGGTCGTGCGGTGATTTCTTTGAGTTCATCCAAAAATGGGGCAATAATGGCTTCTAGGTCTTCCTGCCAATTGTATTCTGCTCGACCGGGAATGTGTTTAACAAAGAGTTTCGCACCACCTGTGGCAATGGCGATAAACTCATCGTGTAAGTCCGCCGCAATGTCTTGAGAGTTTCTCAATTCGCTTTCTAACCGGCTGATTTGCCCGGGTTCGGTGGTCGCAGCCAGTCGACGTTTGAGCGTTTGCTGCTGTTTTTTTTGATTTTTAATTTGCTCTTGAATTTGTGCAAGCGTCTCTGCCGTCGTTGGGTTTGACCCGTTATCACTCTCTTTTTGACTTTTTTCTTCTTGTTGTCCAGTAGACCGCCGTTCTTTGGGAAGAGGCTCTTCCTTACCATAAACGGTATCGATAGCAGAAAGCGTCAGTATAAAAATGAAAATGCGCAGAAATATAAACTCTTTTCTAGAGCAACGGGGGTGTTGCGAAGGTGTGAATTGAACAGTGGATTGCATACATCTTTCCGTGTTTTTCGCGTACATCGTCTGTAAAAGGCTAGAAGCTTAACGATTATTGAGGAAACCTTCCGATACCGGTTTTGTGGGCAGTTAAAGAAGTAATTCTCAACTATTGACTATTTGTATGGTGAGCTTCGAGATTGATGGTGGAAATTTTGTTGTAGGCTTTTGTTGTGGTGTGCAAACTTGCATCAATCTGGCGAAGAACATAGAATACGCCGCCCCTAAATTTCGAAGTTGGGAGTCTTAGGACTTCTCTAAAAATTGGGGTGATCAACGTTTAGGAAAAGCAGTCCGTTGATTTGTTTTTAAATCCTAAGCACTCCTTGTCTTACTGCGCTGTTGTTACTTAAATGACACGACAGAAGACGTAACCCGTAAGGAGCAGATATGCGTCATTACGAAATCATTTTCTTAGTTCACCCAGATCAAAGTGAGCAAGTATCAGGCATGATTGAGCGTTACACCTCAACGGTTCAAGAGTCTGGTGGTGCGGTTCATCGCTTAGAAGACTGGGGCCGTCGCCAGTTGGCATACTCCATCAATAAAATTCACAAAGCACACTACATCATGATGAATGTCGAGTGTAATGCTGAAGCCCTTGAGGAGTTGACCACTAACTTCCGTTATAACGATGCAATCCTGCGTAGCATGGTTGTTCGCTGTGATGAAGCGGTTACGGAAGAATCTCCCATCATGAAGTCAGAGAAAGAAAGCCGCGAGCGCAAAGCGCGTCGTGACGAGCGTCAAGCTCGTGAAGAGCGTGCTAATGAAGCCTCTGAGGAAGAATCCACTGAAGCGCCAAGCGCTGAAAGCGAAGCTGAGTAAGGGGGATAACACACATGGCACGTTTTTTCCGTCGTCGTAAGTTCTGTCGTTTCACCGCTGAAGGTGTTAAGCAAATCGACTACAAAGATTTGGATACCTTGAAAGCGTATATTACTGAAACTGGCAAAATTGTGCCTAGCCGTATTACTGGCACACAAGCGAAGTATCAGCGTCAATTAGCGACCGCTATCAAGCGTGCACGCTACATCGCGCTGTTACCGTACACTGACAGCCACGAATAATCGTTGCTGCTCGTGCGTGCGCTGGCTGAGTTCATCATGCAGGGGCGCGTGCAAGCGACCGTGGTGGCCCTGCTGGGTAGTTGGGTGCCACTCTTAAGTCCGGCAACGGTCGGGTTGGTAACTCTAAGGTTGGGTTATCATCAAGGTATTTGGATTTTTATAGCGGCGATTCTTCCAGCGGTCATTGCACCCTGGTGGAGTCCAGAAACGCCATTGCTAATGCTAATGGTGCTTTTGAATGTCACCAGTTTGTTTACCACACTGGTGGTTGCAGAAGCCTTACGCTGGATTCGCTCTTGGCCTGTGGCACTAATGCTTGCCACGATACTATCGGTAATGGCGGCAATTGTTGTTGGCCTGATCAATCCTCAAGATGTGGAGAATATTACCTCCGCTGCCAAAGAGGCTATTGAACAGCTCAATGCAACACAACAACAAAATGTACCATTACCAACAGAGCGATTCAGTTTAGGGATGCTGGGTTTTTTCAATGTGTTTGTGGCACTTATGGGGCTATTAATAGGCCGTTGGTTACAATCAATTGTGTATAACCCAGGGGGTTTCCAAGAAGAAATACACCAGCTGCGCTTACCGTCTTCTATGGCAATGGTGTGTGCTGGGGCATCAATATATTGTTGGTGGTTAGGTTCGGATTACTCTTGGTGGACCCTTCTTTTTGCGACACCACTTATGCTCAGTGGCATTGGTTTGGTGCATTGGTTTTGTAAATCCAAAAAGTTGCCAGCATTTTGGTTGGTTGCGTTTTACGCGGCTCTGTTATTGGTAAGTCCGCTGTCAATTTTGCTGGTGTTACTGGCGACATCGGATAGCTTTTTTAACGTACGCGAGCGGTTAGCGCGAATGCGCTCAGGTGAATAGCCAGAGATGGCTCGTAGCTACGACTTAATTAGAGGGTAAACGAGATGGAAGTTATTCTGCTCGAAAAAGTGGGTAAGCTTGGTAATATCGGCGACAAAGTGGCTGTAAAAGCTGGTTTTGGCCGTAACTACTTGATCCCACAAGGTAAGGCTTTGCCTGCCAACGAAAAAAACTTGGCTGAGTTTGAAGCTCGTCGTTCCGAGTTGGAAGCGGCAGCGGCTGACAAACGTACTGCTGCTGAAGCCAGAGCTGAGAAATTGGCTGCGCTGGAAGCGGTGGTTATCACGGCTAACGCAGGTGATGAAGGCAAGTTGTTCGGTTCTATTGGTACTCGTGATATCGCCGATGCAATCACTGCTGCAGGCGTTGAAGTCTCTAAAGCGGAAGTAAAGTTGCCAGAAGGTACTTTGCGTGAAGTGGGTGAGTTTGCTGTTGATATTCAAGTACACAGCGAAGTTATTCAGTCCGTTACGATTTCTGTAGAAGCTGAATAAGCGTCTGCACTTTTCGTAGGTTATGGCCGTTGCTCTGTTGTAGCGGCCATAATCGTATATCGCCTTTCTGCGTTACTTTTCTTGCATTCCTTCTTGAAAAATCCCACACCTATTTATTTAATCATACTTGCAAGTTGCGCCTCTGTTTTTGACAATTGTGTGCATTGTCTTTCTCTTATCTGATCCTCTTTTTAATATGACTTTACCGAGCAGCCGCTGATGAGTGACACAGAGCCAACACCCACCTCAGATTTTGACACTTATCACTCGGATATCACTTTTGATTCGGAGCGCTCGCAAGAGGCGATGGGGGTTCTGCCGCATTCTATCGAGGCAGAGCAGGCAGTACTGGGTGCACTGATGTTGGATAACAGTCGCTTTGATGCAGTGGCGGAAATTTTGACAGAAGACGATTTTTTCCGCCAAGGACATCGTATGATCTTCCAGGTCATGATGTCATTGCAGCAGCAAGAGCAGCCTTTGGATGTCATCACTGTGGCAGAGGCTTTAGAAACCCATGAGTCTCTTGAGACGATTGGTGGATTACCCTATTTGGCGGAGTTGGCGGCGAATACACCGGGCTCGGTGAACATCGTCGCTTATGGTCAAATTGTTGTAGAGCGTGCGACGTTACGCCGATTAATTTCAACCGCCCACGAAATTAGCCGCAGCAGCATGAATCCTGCGGGATTGAGTGCAGATGACTTGCTTCAGTTAGCGGAAAAAAGTGTTGCGGAAATTGTCGAAAATCGCCCAAAACAAGGCGGTTTTCATGAAATGAATGCTCTGTTGAAAGAGACGGTTAATCGTATTGATGAGCTCTTCAACTCGGATTCGGATATCACTGGGATATCCACAGGTTTGATGGATTTAGACCAACGTACTTCGGGTTGGCAGAACGGTGAATTGGTGATTCTGGCTGCCCGTCCTTCCATGGGCAAAACGGCCCTTGCATTGAACTTTGTTGAAGCGTGTTTATTTACCCAAGGGCGACCGGCTTTAGTATTCAGTATGGAGATGCCGGCGAACTCATTGATGATGCGGATGCTGTCATCAGTAGGGCGTATTGATCAGGGTAAAATTCGTAACGGTAAGCTGGCCGAAGAAGATTGGCCGAAGTTATCCGCTGCGATGGGCAAGCTAAAAGACAAGAAACTCTTTATTGATGATACACCTGGCTTAACACCACAAGAAGTGCGTGCCCGTGTGCGTCGTATTGCTCGCGAACATGGTAATCCCGGTTTGGTGATGGTGGATTACCTTCAGTTGATGCAAGTTGCAGGTAAAAGCGAGGGTCGAACTCAGGAAATCTCTGAAATTTCTCGCTCCCTTAAGGCCCTAGCCAAAGAGTTTGATTGCCCTGTGGTGGCACTTTCCCAGCTAAATCGGAGTGTGGAGCAACGACCTAATAAACGCCCTATGAATTCAGATTTGCGTGAATCGGGTGCGATTGAGCAGGATGCTGATGTCATTTTGTTTATTTATCGAGATGAGTATTACAACGAAGACAGCCCTGATAAAGGCGTGGCCGAGTTGATTGTCGGTAAGCAACGTAATGGTGAGGTGGGTACTTGTAGAGCGGCGTTTGTGGGTAAGTTTACGCGCTTTGAAAACCTCGCTCCCGAATATGGCGGCGAAAGTAGTGGTTTTTAATGATTATCCGTAACTATTCTTTGATAGCTTAAAAAGCGTCGAGCAGATTTTTTATTCTTTTATTTCAAATCGATTTTGTCTTTGGATTTTGTCGCTTGGCGATCAGTATACAAGCTGCGTTCGTGTGTGTATCATCGCGGCCCTTTGACAAGTTCATTGACTGCTTTGATACAGAGTCCAGCGGTTATGCAAATTTTTCATCATGTTAAATCCATCCGTGAAGCACTTGATGCTGAGCGCGCCAAAGGGCGTCGAATTGGCTTTGTGCCCACAATGGGAAATCTTCATGCGGCCCACATTGAGCTCGTTAAAATTGCTCAAAAGAGCTGTGATGTGGTGGTGTGCAGTATTTTTGTGAACCCCTTGCAGTTTGGTTTAAACGAAGACTGGGACAAGTACCCACGTACGTTTCAGTCAGACTCCGAGAAGCTGGCGGCAGTGGCGTGTGATTACTTATTCTGCCCGGATGAGACCGAGATTTACCCCAATGGCATGGCTGAGCAAACCCGTGTGGTGGTGCCGACCATGACCGATGTGCTTTGTGGCGCCAGTCGTCCTGGGCATTTTGAGGGCGTTACCACTGTTGTGAGTAAGTTGTTCAATATTGTTCAGCCACACGAAGCCGTTTTCGGCATCAAAGATTTTCAACAATTAGCGGTTATTCGCCGCATGGTCGAAGACCTTTGTATGCCCATTACGATCATTGCGGGTGATATTATCCGAGAAGAAGACGGCTTAGCCATGAGTTCGCGTAATGGCTATTTAACGCCGGAAGAGCGCCCACGAGTTGTGCAGCTTTATAAAAGCTTGATGTGGGCAAAAGCTCAAATTGAAGCCGGGGTGAGAGATTTTCTGACGGTTGAGGCTCAGGCAAAAAGCCAGATTGAGGAGGCCGGTTTTAAGGTGGACTACTTTTCCATCTGTAATAGCAAAACTCTTGAGCCTGCTGCACATGATGATCTGGAAATTACGTTACTGGGTGCGATGTATACCAATGGTGCTCGTCTAATCGACAATCTCTCGTTGGTAAGAACTCCAAAGTAAAGTGAACGGTTAAGCAAAGCCGTTACCATTGCTATCGGCAAAAATGTTAGATTACGTTTTGAATTGAAATGCCCGTTGTGGCGTGATCGGAATTGAGGTGAATCATGCAAATTACCATGCTTAAAGGCAAGCTCCATATGGCCTGCGTTACCCAAGCTGAGTTGTGGTATGACGGATCCTGCGCTATTGACGCTAATTTAGTGGAATTGGCCGGTCTACGTGAATTCGAAAAAATCGATATCTACAATGTGAGTAATGGTGAGCGTTTTAGTACCTACGTTATTTTGGCGGAGGCTGGCTCTGGAACCATTTCAATGAATGGTGCGGCAGCTCGTCGAGTTCAAGTGGGTGATCGTATAATCATCGCTGCTTATGGGCAAATGTCTGAGGCTGAAGCCAAAGACTTCACGCCAAAGCTTGTGTATCTTCACGAAGATAACACCGTAGAGCGCACCACTAACACGATTCCTGTACAGGTCGCTTAGTTTTTCTCTCTTTTTGTAGGCTCGCGGCCTTATTACCGTGGGCCGTTACTTCATTTCTTCTCTTATCCCTTTCTCATTACTTTTTTCATTGCTTCCCTTTTTTCTCTTATTTGCTTTTGTAGGCGATCTCGTTGTTACGGGCGAGAATATATCGATTATTTTTTATTTGGGGTGATTTTTAGGATGATTACTGCTTAAAACCGCCACTTACGTTGTCATCCATAGCAAATATACACTACCGTTATCATTATTATCGTTTTTACTGCATGAACGGGTCGTATTGTTTACCTCTCTTTTTTATATTTTTTGCTTCTTTCTACTAGAGGAGGTGAAGAGGGAAAAATGAGAGGGAGGCGCAATACGGAACAACAATAACAAACAGCAGGAGTGCGAAAGCGGGTATGACTACTTCCATTCGAGCCGTCCCTGAAGTGTTGGCGCAACAAGCCCATATTGATTCACAACGCTATCAACAAGATTATGACCTGTCAGTTTCTGATCCAGGCCAATTCTGGTCGAAAAAAGCACAGGAATTTCTCACCTTTATTACCCCTTGGTCATCCGTTAGAGAGTTTGACTTCCGAACGGGGCAAGCCACTTGGTTTGATGGTGCCCAGCTCAATGTAAGTGCCAATTGCATTGATCGCCACCTGCCTGAACGAGCGAATCAGACCGCGATTATTTGGGAAAGCGATGAACCGGATGTCGATCAGAGTGTTACCTACCAGCAGCTCCATGACGAAGTGTGTCAGTTGGCCAATGTCATGAAGGATTTGGGGGTGAAAAAGGGAGATCGCGTGTGTATTTACATGCCTATGATTCTTGAAGCCGCTTATGCCATGCTGGCGTGTGCTCGGATAGGGGCAATTCATTCGGTGGTGTTTGGCGGCTTCTCACCTGAGGCGTTGGCAGATCGTATTTTGGATGCCGATTGTCAATTAGTAATTACCGCTGATGAAGGGGTTAGAGGTGGTAGAAAGATTCCGTTGAAATCGAACGTAGATAAAGCATTACAGAAGTGTCCACGAGTGAAGAGCTGTCTTGTGGTGAGGCACACTCAAGCGGAAATCGATTGGATTGATGGGCGTGACGTGGATTATCGTGAAGCGACTGCTAGTGCCCCAGTGACATGTGAGCCTGAGGTGATGGAAGCGGAAGACCCTCTTTTCATCCTTTATACCTCCGGCTCAACTGGAAAGCCCAAGGGTGTTTTGCACACGACGGCAGGCTACCTTTTGCAAGCAGCAATGACCCACAAATACGCCTTTGATTATCGAGAAGGTGAAGTGTATTGGTGTACGGCTGATGTGGGGTGGGTAACGGGGCATAGCTATATTGTTTATGGCCCCTTAGCGAATGGGGCGATTACTTTGATGTTCGAAGGGGTACCTACTTACCCAGATGCTTCTCGATGCTGGAATATAGTGGATAAGCATCAAGTCTCCATTTTTTACACGGCACCGACAGCTCTGAGAGCATTGATGGCAGCGGGAGATGAGCCGGTTACGAGCACCTCTAGAAAAAGCCTACGAATTTTGGGAACGGTGGGGGAACCCATTAACCCCGAAGCCTGGGAATGGTATTACCAAGTGGTGGGTGAAGCGCGTTGTCCGATTATTGATACTTGGTGGCAAACGGAAACGGGTGCTCACATGTTGACGCCACTTCCGGGAGCCACTGCCTTAAAGCCTGGCTCGGCAACACGCCCTTTTTTCGGAGTAGAGCCCGTTCTTTTGGATGAGCAAGGGCAAGAAATAGAAGGGCCGGGCAGTGGGTCTTTGTGCATTAAATCTTCATGGCCGAGTCAAATTCGAACTGTATACGGTGACCACCAGCGTCTAATTGATACCTATTTTAGTACCTATCCTGGGTATTACTTTACCGGTGATGGCGCACGACGGGATGAAGATGGGTACTACTGGATAACAGGGCGGGTCGATGATGTGTTGAATGTGAGCGGTCACAGACTGGGTACAGCTGAAATCGAAAGTGCTCTGGTGCTTCATGAGAAAGTAGCGGAAGCGGCGGTGGTGGGTTTCCCTCATGATATCAAAGGACAAGGGATTTACGCCTATGTCACGTTGATGCTGGGTGAAGAGCCGTCTGAAGAGCTGAAAAAATCATTGATTCAGTTATGCATCGAAGAGATTGGGCCGATTGCTAAACCTGATTTGATCCAATGGGCGCCAGGGTTACCCAAGACTCGTTCGGGAAAGATTATGCGTCGTATTCTTCGCAAAGTGGCTGCAGATGAGCTTGAAAACTTGGGAGATACCTCAACTTTGGCCGATCCTAATGTGGTACAGGGGTTGATTGCTGGGCGTTTGTCACTATAGCTATAGCAAGATGAGCTTTTAAAAGTAGGAATTTTCACTTGCGTCTCTATTCGTGGGCGTGTCCAATCGGTTTATCCAGATTTTCCGGAGGGGTAGAGCATGAGTGAAGAAAAGTTGTTGTTTGAACAGGCCATGGAAGGTGTCACTCGGATAAGAAAAGAATCTCGGGTGCAGTTAAGCTCACCGTCAGATACCACCAATATACTGGCAAGACGAATGGCTGCCACGAATGAGGAGGTGTCTGATCAGAGCGCCTTAACGGGTGAAACCGACCATATTGAAATGCTAGACCCATTGGATGAGTTGGCGTTTAAACGTCCTGGCATTCAAAATGGGGTGTACCGCAATATGCGATTGGGGAAATACGGAATAGAAGCTCGGCTTGATTTGCATCGCATGACCGTCGATCAAGCGCGTCGTGCATTGTACCAATTCGTGCAAGATTGCGTAGAGCAGGACATTCGGTGTGCGTTAATTACTCACGGAAAAGGCGAAGGCCGAGGGCAGCCTCCCGTGCTAAAGAGCTGCGTGGCTCATTGGTTGCCCCAGCTTGACTTAATACAGGCATTTCATTCAGCGCAACGACATCATGGCGGCGTCGGGGCAACGTACATCATGTTGAAAAAATCAGAGCGTAAAAGGCAAGATGACCTTGAGCGCCATCAAAAGCGTCGTGGATAGAACAGTTTCGAAAAGAGTCTCAACCTGGTATTGAAACTGGGTATTGAGTAACAAAGTATTTAAAAGTACACGTTTTACACCACACATTAACAATATAAAGGATAAATAGGAGTTGACGTATGAAGAAATTAATAGCTGCTGCGATTTTGGCGGCTGCCGCTCCCTTGGTTTCGGCGGCAGATTACACCTTTGATAAAGTACACACTCAAATCTTGTTTAGTGTGAGCCACATGGGCTTTTCTAACTCAAACGGCGCATTTGTCGATTTTGATGGCAGCTTTAGCTTTGATGAAAAAGATTACAGCAAGTCAAAAGTAGAAGTGACTATTGATACTAAAAGCATCGACATGAACGACGCCACTTGGAATGACCACATGATGAGCGAAAAGTGGTTCAATGTGGCGAAATTCCCGACGATGATGTTTAAGAGTAAAAGCGTGAAGAAAACCGGTGACAAAATGTTTGATGTCATGGGCGATTTAACTCTGAAAGGTGTGACGAAGTCAGTAACATTGAAGACAAAGCTCAATAAAGTCGGTACTCAAATGGGTAAAGAGAAAGCCGGTTTCAGTGCTACTGCAACCATTGATCGTACCACTTTTGGTATGGATACCTTCGCGCCGATGATTGGAGCGGAAATTCCTATTCGTATTGAAGTGGAAGGCGTGAAGAAGTAAATACCGCTCTATTTCTTGCTGATTTTATCAGTTCAGTAAGATTGAAAAAACGCCGCACAGTGTGTGGCGTTTTTTTTTAAGTGAATTTCTTGTGTACACTGGGGCTGGTTTGTTCATAAATCATTAAATACGAGACTACCATGCAATTTAAAAACTCAGACAATACTTGGGGGTTGGTGAGTAAATCCCTTCATTGGATTATCGCACTGCTTATCTTTACCGCGATTGGTTTGGCCTTGGTAGCGGACGATATGCCCAATTCCCCTGAAAAAATTAAGTTATTTGTTTTTCACAAATCTCTCGGTATTACCGTACTGGCTTTGGCGATACTTCGCTTGGGTTGGAAATGGTTTACCCCGCAACCTAACGATGCCAAAGGCATTACTGGTACCAATGCCAAGCTTGCACATTTAGGGCACTGGGGGTTGTACGGGTTGATGTTTGCTTTACCTATCAGTGGTTGGGTGATGAATTCTGCCGCCGGGTTTCCTTTTCGTTGGATGAATTGGTTTACGGTGCCTCATTTACCCGTATCAAAGTCATTACAGGGGCCTGCTCATTCTGCTCATGAATTATTATTTTTAGTGCTGGCGGTGGCGGTTATTGGTCATGTGGTGATGGCAGTGGTGCATCACGTTAAGCATGGCAGTGATGTGCTGACTCGAATGTTACCCGGCGGTAACCATCGCACTTGGGCATTGGGTATCGGGGTGATACTGGCGTTGTTGTATTACGTCTTCGTGGCAGGTTCTTCGCCTATTTCCTCGCCTACTGAACCTTCAAATTCGGAGGCTGTAAAAGCTGACGCTTTAAATGATTCAGAAAAAACGAATGGAGCACTTTCGCGCTCTGTTGAAGCGGGATCTCATACTGATAAACAATGGCGTATTGTTTCAAGTGATAGCACGTTGAGTTTTGTCGGTAGTTATGACGGTGCTGAATTTAAAGGTGAATTTCGCGATTTTAGTGCTGAGATGTTTTTCGATGAAAAGACACCCAAAGAAGGCTTTTTTGATGTCTTGATTCATACTGGCTCCATAACCACATACAGTTCCGATTGGGATGCCTCGTTGCCGGATAGCGAATGGTTTGCGGTAAAACAATTTCCAGAGGCGACTTATCGAACCACTGCCTTTGAGCAAGCGGATGAAGGTTTTATTGCGCAGGGATTACTGACAATTAAAGGCATTTCCCAGGAGGTGCCGCTGCTATTTTATTGGAATACTCAGCCTGATGGTACCGTGATATTTCAAGGAGAGGCCGTGGTGAATCGCACTGAATTTAACATCGGAGAAGGGATGTGGGCAACAGATCCGACGATTGGGTTTGATGTTAAAGTCAGCGTCAGTTTGTTGTTAGAGCCCTTTACTTCGTAACTATGTCGCGTATTGTTTTTTATGTTAACTACTTTTGTTGGTTTTGCTGAATAGTTTTTGGCTTCTATTTTATTTGCTCGCCTTTTGATGAGAGGCGAGCACTTTTCTTATCTTTTCCTTTCTCTTAAATGTATTTGCACGGCAATTTTTAATAGCATTGATTAAAGTTTATTTTTTAATGTATTTTAAATAAATACATTTTATCTTTGATTCTGTGTTAATCGCATTTTAGATTGCGCAACTTTTCAGATGTACCACTACTGCTCAGGTTCAGCGCAAGTTTTCAGCTGTAAATTTTTTATAATTTGTGAATACCAGCTTGCGCGAGGCTGGGCTCCTTTCCTTTCAATAAAAGAGCATAATAATGAATACAATCACAACTAAATTAGCCGGGAGTCTATTAACTGTTGCATTCAGCTGTGGAGTGAGTGCCGGTACAATTGTGAGTGAGCGTGTAGGTTTGGGTGAGGTAGAGTACATGGCAGAGTGGTATCTGCCGGATGTTGAATCGGATATTCCTGCGTTGGTGTATTTACAGCACGGATTTGGTCGTGGCCCCAATAATTTGTTGGATTTAGCGACTTACCTTATGGATAAAGGGTTTATGGTGTTGAGTGTGGATGCAAACCTTGCTGGTGGAAATCCTCGTTTAGCTGCCCGCGTCGTAGATCAATTTACCACTGCGCCCCCAACCCCTCCTAATGGTTATGAAATGCCAGAGAAATTCGTCGCAGCAGGCCATTCGGCGGGTGCCCTGAATGCAACGTTAATTGCCGAAGGAATGGTAGAAGCAGATTACGATGGTTATGTTGGTGCCATTCTATTAGACCCAGTAGATGCTGATAACTTAATGGAAGAGGCAATGCAGGCTTCTATTTCGGACGGTAAGCCTGTTTATGCTATTTTGGCAAATGTGAGCCCTTGTAACAGTTTTAACAATGCTGAGCCGTTGTTGTCTGATTTATCAGGAACCACTTACGTTGGCCTTAAGCTCACCAATCGTAGTACCCATTTAGACGCTGAAGCCAGCAACGCTGGATTTTGGGCGCCTTTGGCGTGTGGGCGCGCTCGTAGTGAGAATATTACAACCTTAATGGAGTTCACTGCAGCATGGGCTTACGATCTTGCCACCGGTCAGATCTCTTCAGAGTATTATCCTGGTGGCTCGGAAGTAGAGGCATTGATCGCCAACGATGACGCCTATTTGTTGAAATAATCAGTTGGGTTGTTTCAAGAAACCCTTTGAATAGGTAGTTTGGAGTCGTTGAGTTAGTTCAAAGAGAATGGCTGTTGTACATATCTCTATTTTAAAGTTGTAAATAGCAGCCTTATGGCGGATTTCTATTGGCCTCACTTGAAAGAGTGGGGCTTTTTTGTATCAGGCGGGGTGAGTAGCACTGTCGTTACACATTAGTATTTCTAAATATCAGTGTTACTCAATATCAGTGATGTTAAACATCATGAAATATTTAAGGCATAAAAAAGCCCCGACGGAAGTCGAGGCTGTGAATTTTTCTGATAAGCGTTGCACTCATCACCGTTCTAGTTGTTCAGAAGGGTTCTTCATTAAGTGGAACAAATATTAACCACTTTCATTTGCAGATTTTTTACAGTGCTTATTTTTGTATCTACTTAATTTCTATTAAAACCATTCATTAAATCGTTAGAAATTATTACAGCGTTTCAATGAATGAAATGATATTGCTTTTCTCTGAACCACTTAGACCGTTGTACCGACTGCGGACACTTGCGGCGTCACCACCGTGGCGTGAAATGGCATTTGCAATGGAAGATGATCCGCCATCATGCATGAACAGCACCGGTAGCCCTTTCCGTTGAAGAAGGTTGATATTGTGGCCTAGCCCCCAAAGTGGTGCTGTACGGAAGTTTCCTTCCCCTAAGTTCCACAACTTCATATCGGTGTAAGGGCGAATGGTCAAATTATCCAACCGAGGGTCGCTAGATTGTGTGACTTGCACTGGTGTATGGCAATTTGCACAACCAACATCGCTGAATAATTTATCACCTGCTGCCACTCCTGGTTTGTCGTAGCTGCCTGGGTCACGATTTGGCACCGTCAGCAATTCTACGTATGCCGTGATTTTCTCAACAACTGGATGGCTGGTGCCGCCTTCAACTTTGGAGAAATCAATACCGTGATCTACCTCCATTGCATTAATGACTTGAGCTGCCACCGTTGGTTGTGACCCATCCCAACCAAAGCCTGCTTCACGACCGGGAATGGCCTCAAGCAGTTTTACTCCGTAGTTAGGAGGCGGTAAGCGTAAGCCATTTGGTGTTTCAACCGGCTCGGACCCGCGTCCATCTCTTACATGGCAATTACCACAGGTATCCTTACCTACTTGTGCATCTGGGTCATTGAAGGTAGTTGAACCTTGCTTACGCGGAGCAATGCCATGGAAGAGGTGATGTCCCACAATGAAGTCATCAATATCTTCTTCTTTGTAAGTTGTTGTCATCGGTTGAGTGAAAATGGCATCGTACTCAAGGCTAGTGTAGGTGCCACCATCAGAGAAGTGCATGGTCGTACCGGCTCGGCCTGCGGAGTTCAAACGTGGATCACCATAAGAGCCCCAGCCATAACCGACGGTATAGTATGAAAAGTCATTATAGGTTTGAGCACCCGTCGCTCCGGCGACAGCAGTGATTTCAAACTGAATAACTTGACCATAGCTAAAGAAGTTGCCCCACCCCAGTGTTCCATTCACGACAGCAGAGAAGAACTGTTGTCCGTTGGGACTTCCAGGGTTACGCATGGCTTCATTACGAAGCACACTACCATTGATATTGCCACGCATTTCGACATTACCGGGTGAGTCATCGACCCAGATGGTGTAGCGATCTAAATGGCGGAGTAAATCGTTGTTGTGTTGCGCATCCAGTACCGCTGCCGTGGTTCCGTCATGGCTAATTGGATGACGGAAACGCATCCAGTTTGCAGACCCATCTGAGAATGAGGGATAGGCATTGGGATTGACTCGTGCTCCTGCGGTGGTGAATCCGCCAGTATAAATCCAAGCGGTTGCAGCGTTATTGTTCAGAGCATTAGGGTGTAAGTAACGGAAGAAATAAATGTAGTTTCCAGAACAAGGAATCGTTGCCGTTCCACCACTGAATGTTGAACTTTTGAAGGTATGACCATTGTCTTCAGAGCAATGCATTTCTAACCCGGAATCGCCTGCTTGTTTCACAATGGAAGGCCCCCAGCGCCAAGTGGCGGTATTCCCATTGATATCAAACGCAAAACCATATTGTGTGGGCGCTGCACCATTGGTTGGGGTGGCTAAGTATTCAGGCCCGTTGGTACGTGGACGAGGAGAGACCGCTTGGCTGTTATGAGAGCTCATATTCTCATTGGAGTTATGAGAATTGTAGAGCCAATCTAAATTTCCAAATGTGGTGTCGCCATCGCCAGGAGGATTACCATCTCCGGGGGGATTGCCGCCGCCGGGAGGGTTGCCACCGCCGCCGCCCCAAGTGTATTCATAGCGGGGAAAAGCATCTGCTCCGTAGCCTGGTACTTTGAGCTGAGAGGTGAACGTCCCGGTAGGCAAATTATTGAACGTGTGCTGCCACCGATCGCCATTTAATGATGCTGGGTAGCAATCATTTTCTAAATCACGGCATAAATAGAATGTGCCCCCTGTTGGCCATTCGGGTTGTGCGAGATACCACAGAGTACCATCACTGAGCACACCAAAGTCCCCGTTATATGGCTCGTCGCCGCTATCGCCGCCATCGCCGCCATCGCCGCCGTCATCGCCGCCGTCATCGCCGCCATCGCCGCCATCGCCGTCATCGCCGCCGTCATCGCCGCCGTCATCGCCGCCATCGCCGCCATCGCCGTCATCGCCGCCATCGCCGCCATCGCCGTCATCGCCGTCATCGCCGTCATCGCCGTCATCGCCGTCATCGCCGCCGTCATCGCCGCCGTCATCGCCGCCGTCATCGCCGCCGTCATCGCCGCCGTCATCGCCATCATCATGGAAGGTGAGGGAATCCACGTTCATGGCGGTATTGCCGCTGTCGTATTCAATCCCGACCGTGGCGCCTGAAGGGATATCAATATCCACCATAATACTGGTGTAATTCCCTACCCATGCCCCAGTTGAGGAAAAAGGCACATCGCGGCTGGTGCCGTTTACGATCAGTGAGATCACACCGGATAATTCTGAGGCGTAGCGAATTTCTACGCGGTCTGCGGCAGGTGTATTTGACAGGCTAAATCCCGCGCCTTGAGAGCTAATATACGCAACGCCCGTACCGCCCGACGCCGCGCTATCGTTATAAATTGATGCACCATTAAAAATACTGCCAGACTCGGCTTCAATGGTGGTTGATAGAGTTTGAGCATAAGAGAAAGTAGACAAACTGGTGGCGACGGCAACACCACAACAGCGATACAACCGTGGCCAATGTTCGGTTATTCGTTTCATGAGAGCACCCATATTGTTAACGTTATTGAAGTTGGGGCTGGTGAGAAAGCTCGCGTCCTTGTATT
The DNA here is from genome assembly GCF_021234875.1 of Marinibactrum halimedae. Classification (GTDB taxonomy): domain Bacteria; phylum Pseudomonadota; class Gammaproteobacteria; order Pseudomonadales; family Cellvibrionaceae; genus Marinibactrum; species Marinibactrum halimedae. Next base: position 131,277 of record NZ_JAJQVM010000009.1, read on the forward strand.
GGATGTTAAATACCCGTTGGTAATACAACGGCTGCGAGTACCAGCAATAGGCTATGCAAATTATTATTTTTATGATCCTGCGTATTAACAGACATATTCAGCAAGCGAGTTTGAATCAATCATCAACTGTTTATTGTTGTTATCAGTTGAGGCGAAAAAACGTATTGCTGGACGTGAACTCTCGCAGTGCTTTACGGATGAGAAAACTGGCTTCCCCATCAATATCACTCAGCGTGAGTAAAGGATTTATCAAAAAGTAAACGATTACAAATATACGCAGTGTCCCTTAATGTAAAGTTATGTAAATATGGTGTGGGTGTATTTCTTAACGTAAAAAAAAGAAAAATTGACGCCAATAAACTTATACTATGAATGATATTTCATAATGAAAGTAACTTTTATTTTTTATAATTATCATTAACTGATTTTGAATATGTTGTTTAATCTTATCCATTCTATGAAATTTGCTCGCAATGTTGTGTGAGGTGCCAATTTAAGGCTTGAGAAAACGAGCGAACAACATCAGTAGCTGAATGAAAATAAGAAACATCAATAGGTAAGATTAATAAGTACGATTAATAAGTACGAATAGAGGAGACACAGAAGTGGGTACAATTTACGACTACTCCATGGATGATATTACTGGAAAGCCCATCAGTTTGGAGGCGTACGCAGGTAAGGTTGTATTGATTGTTAATACTGCGAGCCAGTGTGGATTTACGCCTCAATACAAAGGCTTGGAAGCGGTTTATCAGAACTACAAAGACAAAGGTTTTGTGATTTTAGGTTTCCCGTGTAATCAGTTTGGGTCACAAGAGAAAGGCAGTGAAGGTGAAATACAAGAGTTTTGTGAACTCAACTTTGGAGTGACGTTTCCATTGTTTTCCAAAATTGAAGTGAATGGAAAAAATGAAGCGCCTTTATACGGCTATTTAAAATCTTCTGCGCCGGGCTTATTGGGAAGCAAACGCATTAAGTGGAACTTTACCAAGTTTTTGGTTGGCAAGAATGGTTCTGTTATCAAGCGCTATGGCCCCACGACAAAACCTGAACAGATAGAGAGCGACATTCAGGCGGCACTAAAAGCTTAATCGTACTGGGTATTGTTCAAATTTCTGTGTCATTTTTTCATAAACTGGTTGTAACCACAGGAGATGACACAGGTCCAAATCAGACCCTCCCTTCGATCTTGAAGATGTATTGCCCATATCAAAGCCGGGAAGCCTCTCACTCGTGAAGAGGGGGCTGCTCACACCACTCATTGGAGCCGAATTTTCTGATTATTTTGACCAAAGTATAATCAAAAAAGCCATTCAGTCACTTTAGCGTTTCATTATTTCGATCAAGTCTTTGTCATCTTCAGAGATAAAATTATTACCGCCTTTGCGCGTAACGAGATAATAAGCTGTAATAGCGTTACTCCAGTCTTCTCTTATTTCCTTAGTCGCGTTGTAGCCTATTCTAAGTATCATACCAGCGCCAAGTGCGGCGGCAAGCATCCCCGAATGGGTGCCATCGGTCGTATAATTTTTAATGATGGTAAAGGCACCGCTCAATTTTGAGCTGGCTGATATATCGGCAACCAGTGGTGTCCCTACTCCAAATACACCGCTGGCGATGATTTTTCCAAAGTGATCATCAAAGACCTGTTTAAAACTTAAATTACCCAAATGTCGGTTATTTTCGTAGGTGGCGACCACCTCGATACCGGCTTTTTGACAGGCTTCTTTAAGATTTTCGATAGACACACCCACCGGATTGACAATGATGGTGCGAATGTGAGCGCTTGGGTTGAGTCGTGCCTCGGTTTGACGAACAAAGGCGCGGCCCGCTAATGCCTTGGCGGCTGCATACAGGGTTTGCGCTGCTTCACCATGAGTCAGCATATTTAACGGTGCTTTTTGGAGGGTGGCTTGCTCAATACCCGATACTAACCGTTGTACGGTTTTGGAATTTTTAAAGTCTTTATTTTGTGTATAGCCAACGGTGATTTGGGCATCGGAGGGCAAAGTCTGAACATTAAAATCTTCGGCTCGATGGCCAAACGCATCCACAATTAACGCACCGACAATACCACTGGCTTCCCTTGGACTCGGTGATTTTCCAGATAAACCCACGTAATGAGCATCGGGTTTGTTGTTTTTATTGGATTTCCATTTTTGGGTTTGCATTAAAGAGCTTACAGCCCTCTCATTAACCCGGTTCCATTCTGGTCTATCTTCATCTTTTTTCGCCAGATAGAAGTTCGATTCTTTGGGGTGGTTGGTGTATTGCTCATTAATTCTAAAGTCCGGGATCAACACACTGCCGTTCGCATGAAAGGTGTATTTAAACGCAAAGCCTTCTCTAGGCAGCGAGTGGGTAATATTGTTAATGGCTTGTTGTTGGTTGCCGCCGTCATGGTAAGCATTCAGGTAGCACACGGCCCGCATGACGGAGGCTAAATGATAGTTATCATGCTGATAAGCTTTGGCCACTTCAAAATTAGGGTAATACACTTTCGCGACGTAAACGTCGCGCCCACGTTTTAGACCGTTTCGGTTGTTTTCATACACCTTGAGGTAGGTAATACCTTTGTCGTCTTTCAGTATTTGCGGGGTAGGGTTCATGCGTCGTCCTTTATACGTACGGTTAAGGGTGGTATTGGGGAAAAGGGCTACCCGGATCAACGAGAATTTGCTCTGATCGACACGGATTAATTTTATGGGTTCGGTATGTGGCAAACGTCCAGTTGAGGTCGGGTTGTTGGTAGTGCGTGCGGCGGGCCTGTTTTAAGATCGATGATTTTCGCTTTTCGCAATGAGGGTTTAGCTGGATGACTACCGACCCGATTAAGCTTTTTGCCAATGATTGGAGTAGGGGTGATATGGAATCACGGTTGCTGAGTGTGTCGATATCACAACAAACCATCAGGTAAATATTGTCATCCAAGGGATAAAACCCATAAGAACAAAAAGAGTGGTCTCTTTGAGCATCTTTGAGAGTGTTTTGGTTGTGGGCTTCGACGTACACCACCCCATTGTTTAACACTTCCCAGTTATGGAACTCATAAGGAATAAAAGAGTTTAAAGGGCCTCTTGATCGATGTAATGATCGTGCAATCGCTTGTTCAAAATGGGCCGGGTTAAAGCAGCTCATGGTTTCTGGCAGGTCGTCCAAGACATGAACAATGGCACTAAAAGTCGATAACCCAACAGGTTTTTTGAACAGTGGGCCGGATATTCGAAACCAACGCCCAAAGATCGCAGCCACTCCGAAAGCATACTGCTCTGCCTTTTTATGAAACTTAAAGTTCTTACGGTTATAGAGGTCAAAATGTTCTGGGCAGGGTTGGTATAACACCGGGTCTTGAGTGTGAGCCGGTAAGCCCACTTTTAGTGTTGTGTCGGAAAGGTCAACCTGTAAGTGATCTTTGTTGTACCAGCCTTTGACATAAGGTCGTTTAAGGCTGGCCAGGAATCGATAACGTGAAAACATCTAAAATCCGTTTTTCTGAGGGTCAATGAGTGAGGCGTTTTATGAAGCCTTGTAGCTCTTGCAAAACTGGGTTGAATGATATGATTTCTAACTGATGAATACAGTGCTTTATTTCCGTTATGGTTTTTTTGTCGTTTAATTGGCTTTTTATGTCGCGAATGGCCCGGTTATAGCCTTCTGCGTCTACGGCTGTGACCATTTTTGCCAGCTCTTCTTCGCCTTTACTGTTTAAAATTGATCGAAGTAAGGTAGAGGTATTTTCCATTCTTTATTGCCCTTTCTGGTTCAAGGTTAATCGGTTCTTTTGAGGTCGATTCTTTGCGTATTGTTCGCTTACTTGGTTAAGTCTTCCTATCAAAGCCGCATGTTCACGGCTTTTTATTGCTTCAAACAGCTTTTGTATGTCTTTTAGTTTGATACAGCCTTTGGACTGGGCCAGTCCATTGAGATCCTGTATCAGTTCAAAGGCTCCATTGAGGTGTATTTCCGCTTTAGCCCTGGCAAGTTGAAACAGCAGCCCAGGCCTTTCTAGGTCTTCCAAAGATTGTTCTAGTCGTTCGAGTGATGTATCCATCCTTTATTCCATGATCATTAGTCTGGCTGAAAATTATTATATGGATACCAAAATTAGTCAAATGTCCACCCTTTAAAAAGGGTTTATTGTCTTTCATAAACAATGCGTTATTCCCTCCTTTTGGTGAGGGTGTACTTGTGAAAAAGATGGATGCAAAGCCAAATATTGGTTTGGAAATTAAAAGAAGGCGTGCGCAATTGCGTATAAACCAAGAAGAATTGGCATTTCGTAGTGAATTGGCCGATTCGTTTTTACAGAACGTTGAGTTGGGCAATCAGCAGTTAACGTTGCATACCTTGTTTAAAGTATCCGTGGGATTAGAGACAGAACCGGAAAAGTTAATCCATGCCGCATGGATAAGCTGGAAAGCGAATTTGAATAACAAATAGCTTTATCATCTGCCTGGTGGAGGTGCTCAAGCACAAGGCGTTCAACGAGCTAAACAAGAGGGAACCTAGAAGTATAAGAGGTGGTACTTGACGAAAAACTAAGGGCTAATATTCGCTGTTTATTGCAAGCAGGTAGTGTGGTGCCTATCGAGAAATAGTGGATTTTTAAACACTGTTCGATTGATGAGTTGAACAGTCATTTAGTATTGAGCGGCTAACCAGACATAAAAAAGGGCGGGGATTAACCCGCCCTTTTTTATTTAGAGATCCGTATTGCCAGATCTATTATCCCGTTGATTACAACGTTTTAATAAATTTCACAATGTTCTCTTTATCTGAACCACTCAATCCATTGAAGCGAGAGCGTGTTTCAGCCGCATCACCACCATGGCGAGCAATGGCATCTTCGATTGAAGTGGAGCCACCGTCGTGCATGTAGAGAGCTCGGCGACCATTGCGCTCAAGTAAGTTCAAGTTATGACCTAAGCCCCACAGAGCTGGGGTACGGAAAGATCCGTCGCCCAAGTCCCAGAGTTTCATGTCGGTGTATGGACGAATTTCTAGTCCATCCAGGTGAGACTCAGAGCTTTCGGTGACTTGCACTGGCGTATGACAGCTGGCACAACCAATGTCATTGAACAGCACGTCACCTTCTGCAACACCAGGAATATCGTAAGAACCTGGGTCACGGTTTGGTACGGTCAATGTCTCGGTGTACGCCGTGATCATTTCAACTACAGGGTGATCTTTTGAAACTTTGGTGAAGTCAACGCCGTGATCAAGTTCCATTGCAGCAATGATTTGATCCTTAACGGTCGGTGCTGAACCATCCCATGAGAACCCTGTTTCACGACCTTTGATCGCTTCAAGCAGTTTCACACCGTAAGTGGGTGGTGGTAGACGAGGGCCTTTTGGTGTCTCGATTACCTCTGAACCACGTCCATCACGGAAGTGACAGTTACCACAAGTGTCATTCACTAATTGGACATCTGGGTCATTGAAAGTGCTGGAGCGAACCTTATGTGGGTCAATACCGTGGAATAGGTGGTGACCAACAATGAAGTCATCGATCAATTGCTCAGAGTTGATGGTAGCCATCGGTTGAGTAAAGATCGCGTTGTACTCCAAGTCACTGTAAGCACCGGAATCAGAGAACCACATAGTGGTACCGGCTTTACCCGCTGAGTTCAAACGAGGATCGCCGTATGCACCCCAGCCTTGTCCTACGGTGTAGTAGGAGAAGTCGTTGTAGGTTTGTGCACCAGAAGAGCCTGCAACAGCGGTAATTTCAAACTGAATTACCTGACCGTAGCTGAACTCATCACCCCAACCTAGGCTACCGCCAACGTTGGCAGCAAAGAATTGCTGACCGTTAGGCCCACCAGCGGTATTACGGTGTGCTTCGTTACGAATCACGTTACCGGTGATGTCTGCTTTCATTTCAACGTTACCCGGAGCATCTTCCACCCAAATGGTGTAGCGATCTAGGTTACGCAAACGGTCATTGTTATGCTGTGCATCCAATACCGCAGCGGTTGTTCCATCTGCAGAAATTGGGTGACGGAAGCGCATCCAGTTTGCTGAACCATCGACGAAAGATGGGTAGTTGCGTGGGTCTACGCGGCGCTCAGTGGTGAAGCTACCAGTGTAAATCCATGCTGATGCTGGGTTGTTGTTCAGGGCATGGGGGTGCTTGTATCGGAAGAAATAAATGTAATCACCGCTACAAGGAATACTGGCAGTGCCGCCTGAGAACGTGGATTTCTCAAAGGTCATACCATTATCTTCAGAACAGTGCATTTCTAAACCTGAATCACCGCCACCACGAACAGTTTGAGGTCCCCAGCGCCACGTTGCCGTGCTGCCTTCAATATCGAATGCAAATCCGAGTCTTGTTGGTGCTGCGCCACTAATTGGCGTGGCTAGGTGCTCAAACTTCCTAGACACCGGGCCGATCGAATTGTTGTTGTGAGACGTCATGTTATCGGTGGAGTTGTGAGAGTTAAACTCCCAATCTAGGTTGGCGAAGGTTTCATCGCCAGCAGGTAGGTCTGTACCTCCACCATTATTGCCGCCGCCATTGTTACCACCACCATTATTGCCACCACCGTTATTACCACCAGAGCCGCTACCACCTTGGAAAGTGAAGCTGTGTTGTGGGAAGTCGGCAGAACTCATACCCGGCACTTTTAGTTGGGCGGTGTAGGATTGCCCGTTACTAAAGTTATTGTGCTCACGCTCCCATCGGCCGTTGTTTAGGGTGGCAGGGTAACATTCGTTCTCACCATCTTTACAACTATAGTAATCACCACCTGTTGGCCACCCGTCTTGAGCTGCAAACCAAATAATGGCGGTATTAGAACCAGTTGAGATCACGCCAGAGGCAGCTGTGTCGCCACCAATTCCATCGTCTGTATCGGTATCACCGCCAGTGTCGCCGCCGGTATCTCCGCCGGTATCGCCACCAGTGTCTCCGCCGGTATCACCGCCAGTGTCGCCGCCGGTATCTCCGCCGGTATCGCCACCAGTGTCTCCGCCGGTATCACCACCAGTGTCTCCGCCGGTATCGCCACCAGTGTCTCCGCCGGTATCGCCGCCAGTATCACTACCTGAGAAAGATACATAGTCAACGTTCATGGCACTGTCGCCAGCTTCATAAACGACCTCAACAGTAGCGCCTGCAGGCACGTTGATTCCTGCAGAGACGGTGTTGTAGTTGCCTACCCATGCACCCGTGCTTCCGAAGGAAACCTTGGTGCTTTGACCGTTTACACGAACAGTGATGGTTCCAGATTGCTCTGAGGCATAAGTGAGGTTCACACCAGAAGAGGCTGGAGCATTGTTAATTTTAAAACCTGCACCGTTTTGGTAGATATAAGCGACACCTGATCCACCAGAGGCAGAGCCATCAGTGTATACTTCTGCAGCACCCATGATTTCTACAGATTCTGCTTCGACCATACTACCAATGGTATTGCCGTCGTCGCTGTTATCGTCGCCACCGTTGTTTCCTCCGGTGTTACCGCCGCCATTATTCCCGCCAGTGTTACCACCGCCGGTATTGCCGCCACCAGTGTTGCCAGTGCCCTCTGCACAAGAGCTATCGACATACACTCCTTGAGAAGTGTAAGTGACCGTTTCATTGGCGGTAATACATTGGCTTGGGTTGTCATCGACTTTGAATTGAATGGTGTAAGACGTACCTGGAGTCACATTGACAGGACGTTCATATCGACCGTTATTCAGCGTACCAGTTTGACAGTTGTCGTTAAGGCATAGGTAGTTGAAGTTGGCCCGTTCGCCAGAACTCACATGGAACAACATACCAGAGCTATCGATACCGAATTCAAATCCGCCTGGAGTCGGAGTCGGTGTTGGAGTCGGTGTTGGAGTCGGAGTTGGAGTTGGAGTTGGAGTTGGAGTTGGAGTTGGAGTTGGAGTCGGAGTCGGAGTCGGAGTCGGAGTCGGAGTCGGAGTCGGAGTCGGAGTCGGAGTCGGGCTCGCGCTGCCGCTCAATACATCAAATAAATCAGAAGACGCATTCAACCATCCATCACTGGTGATGGTGTTCACCCATAAATTTTGAATTTGGCTGTTGGCTTCAACGCGAGTATCGCCCCAGTAACCTTCCGGATAAGGTGACGCCCACTTACCTTGAGTGTCCCAATCGGCATTGATGTAGGCAACGGCTTTAATGACATCTTCGTTGGCATTGATGTAATTAAAGTAACCTGCAAACCACTCATTCCAAATTTGCTGGGCAGATTTGCTTTGATCCGGTGCTTGACGTTGTACTTGTGGGTTGTGAGTTAAATCACTGATGTCGTAGCGTTGGGGTGCAGATTCAGCGACCAAAACAGGCTTGTTTTGTTGGCGTGCAAAGTTGACGATATTATCGATTGCAGAGTTTTGAACTTGGCAGTCATCTGGTCGGAAATAGGAAAAACCAACCCAATCTACGTATTCAGCTCCAGGCCACCACGCTGAAAAATTATGGCCTTGATAGGTTTGAATTGCACCGCCTTGAAATGGAGCACAATAACTAGAGCTTTGCCAAACCATAATGATGTTGTCAGCACCCGCTTGCTCTACTTTGTTGTACATGCGAATCCAGGCTTGCTTGAAGGCTTCTGGATCATAGCTATTCCAGTTTCCGTCAAACTCATATCCCCAGCGTAAAAAGACGGGGCGTTCCCAAGCTTTTAGGGTGCCAATTAATTCGTCTAGCTGGTTATCCAGTTGGCCGTTATTAATTTGGTCGAGTTGGTTGACCATATAAACGCCAATGGCCAGAACACTATTGGGGTAGTCCTGATATAAGCGGCCCATGTTGTTGGGGCCGGCTTGATTGTCGACATCAGTGGTTAAGCCGCTGAGATCGCCAATGTCAATGTAACCTGTAACACCACCTGGGGTAATACCGACACCACGGTTATAGTTGTCGATGCTGGTTAAATCTTGTCCGACAATTAATAATTTTTTTCCGTCAGGCGGTATGTACGGGCCTTCAACTGCGCCCGCTGTTACGGCTAATGCACTCAAAGATGCCCCATAAATGAGGCGTGAGATGCGCTGACAAAGCAGTTTGCGTTTAGTCATTTTTAGCACCTATTGCGTGTATCTATACGATTATTATTGAAGTTGCATACTTGAAAATTAAGTTGCCGAACAGTGGGTGAAAATCATAAAAGTACTCTCTTTGCATAAAGCACTTTTTGATTTTTTTTCACGGTTGAATTGCAATTCTCGGCAATTTTGTATCTGTACTTACTTGTCTACTTTTTCATTAATGATTTTTTGTGAACGCTTGTTCACAGGCTGATTAATGAAGTGACTCGCGAACTGAATTCGCGAATCCTGTTCAGTATTGCATAGCTGTAATCGTTTACAAATGAGGGGATTTTGGTTCTGACGATTGAGTTTTACTTGAAAAGGGATGGGCTGCACAAAAAACAAAAAATTGATCTTTGTGCATCAAATAAATATGTCAAGAGGACATTAATTGTCTTTTTTTAAAGGTTTTTTTTGTCTTCAAGTGCGAAAAATTATTTGTCTTATTAATTTTTTGTGTGAAAAGGGTCATGGATTTTTGGTGTGGTATTAAGTTGGTTTTGTTGGGGTCGATGCCTACTCTATACATCAATAAATTTAACAAAAGAACTCTTGAGTTTTAGCATTCACTAGAGAGAATCTCCTGAAGTTCTCTTTTTTTATCTGAAATTTCTTTCGAAGTCATATAGCGTAACTCTCCGTCATCACCTTTTACCCGAATACGTGCAAAAGAGTTTAATGTCTCTAGATTTTCTCGGGCTTTAGTACACCGTTCACGATCAACGGGAGGTGGGGCAGCCTGATTGGAGGTGCTTGTATTTTCCTCATCGTTTTGTTCGTCTCTTGGGGGTTGAACCGGAGAATTCCCCACTGGAGTAATACTGCGTATTTTTTCTGCTTCTACATTGGCCGGTGGGCGCTCGGAAAAATGAACCACTCCTTTGTCATCTATCCAGCGGTACATGGTGGTTGCAGCACTGGCGCTGGTATGACTGATTAAAATAAGTCCAGCCGCAAGGTAGCAGCGAGGTAATCGGCTTAGGTGAAACGCAGAGAAGATGTTCATTGAGTGGACTCCAAAATTCTTCGTACTTCTAATGCTCAGTACTACTTTAGCCTTGAATAAAATATGGCAGCAGGTAGTTTGTTATTAGTGCATAGCTGTGTTGTTCGGGATTCTTATTACATTGATTATGTTTGGAACCATGTGGCTTGTAGGCGGTATTGTTATTGATCAACCTAGTTGCCTGAAAGCGATATTAAAGTTAATACGCGCTAACGCTTATAACTATAGCTTCTCGTGTGGATGAATAGAACGTTTTAGATTTAGTTCTCTTTAGCTATGAGATGTGTGCACGAACCTTGACATCTGATGTTAGATTGAGAAAATGCCCGGTTCTTTGAATTGATGGTACGTTTTGTTAGGCCTTCCACCTTTGGCCGACGATTCAAATAAGTAGCAAAGAGAACGCTTATGTGTGCCGTCTATGTCGGAACTTCGCTAAAAGCATCGCTGCGCCTATCTCTCTGGTTAAAAGCCAAAGGGCTTGGTGAGCATTCCGAACACAATTGATTGCCGCGTCAAAACTGACTAGCCTAGGGTTTGCTGAGTGAGCTCAAGGGCTGTTTTGGCGTTGTAAGAACGTTAAGCCTTTTAATGTACGTTAACCCTCAGGGTTAAGGGGAATCAAAGTGGAAATGCTTTCAGGCGGAGATATGCTCATCCGCGCCTTACGTGATGAAGGTGTTGAATGTGTATTCGGTTACCCAGGTGGTGCTGCACTACATATTTATGACGCCATTTTTCGACAAAAAGACGTTAAACATATATTAGTGCGTCACGAACAAGCTGCTGCCCATGCTGCAGATGGTTATTCAAGAGCAACCGGTAAAGTCGGTACGTTGTTGGTTACCTCAGGCCCTGGTGCCACCAATACGATTACGGGTATTGCCACCGCACATATGGATTCTATCCCTATGGTGGTTTTATCGGCTCAAGTGGTGTCTGATAAAATTGGTGAAGATGCTTTCCAAGAGACTGACATGGTTGGTATCTCTCGCCCTATCGTGAAACATAGCTTTCTTGTATCTGATCCGAGTGAGATTCCATCGATTATTAAGAAAGCTTACTACATTGCGTCTACAGGTCGTCCAGGCCCTGTTGTTGTCGATATCCCGAAAGATCATACAGATCCTTCACGCGTCTTCGAGTATCAATATCCTGAATCCGTAAAAATGCGGTCTTATGTTCCTGCGGGACGTGGGCATGCTGGGCAAATTAAGAAGGCGGTTCAGTTATTGTTGGGTGCTAAACGCCCGGTTATTTATTCGGGTGGTGGGGTAATACAGGGAGACTCTTCTGAACTGCTCACTGAGCTGGCCAAGAAATTGAACTTCCCTGTGACTAATACGCTGATGGGGTTGGGAGCTTATCCTGGCACGGATAGACAGTTTTTGGGCATGTTAGGAATGCATGGTACTTTCGAGGCAAATACCGCGATGCATCATGCCGATGTGATTTTAGCGATCGGTGCACGCTTCGATGACCGTGTGACCAACACGCCCAGTAAGTTTTGTCCTCACGCCAAAATTATTCATGTTGATATCGACCCGGCTTCCATTTCCAAAACGGTATCGGCGGATGTGCCGATTGTGGGAGCAGTGGAAAGTGTTTTGAAAGATATGCTGTCGCTGGTTAACAGCGCTGAGCAGGGCACCGATCAGGAGGCGATTGGGGATTGGTGGGCTCAGATTGATGAGTGGCGCCAACGTCATGGTCTTTACCATGCTAACCGTTTTGATACTTCGGGTGAGCGGATTAAACCGCAGGAAGTTGTTCAAGTATTACATGAAGTAACAAAAGGTGATGCGTACATTTGTTCTGATGTAGGGCAACACCAAATGTTTGCTGCACAATATTATTTGTTCGACAAACCCCGTCGTTGGATTAATTCTGGTGGTTTAGGAACCATGGGTTTTGGGCTGCCAGCGGCAATGGGTGTACAGATAGCAGATCGAGACGCTTGTGTGGTGTGTATCACGGGTGAGGGAAGTATCCAGATGTGTATTCAGGAGCTTTCTACACTGACTCAATATAACCTTCCGGTAAAAATTATATGCCTCAATAATCAGGCGTTGGGAATGGTGAGACAGTGGCAAGATATGCAGTATGACAGCCGCTATTCAGAAAGTTTGTATGAGGATTCCCTCCCGGATTTTGAAAAACTTATGGAAGCCTATGGTCATGTGGGCATTACGGTGACTCAGCGAGACGATCTGCGTAGCAAAATGGAAGAGTGCTTTGCTATGAAAGATCGAGTGGTCTTCATGAATGTTATGGTAGACCGTTCCGAGCACGTGTATCCCATGTTGGTTGCCCCTAATGGATCCATGCGAGATATGTTGTTGAGTAAAACGGAGCGAACGTAATGAGAAGAATCGTATCGATTTTGATGGAAAACGCTCCTGGTGCTTTGTCTCGTGTTGTGGGGTTGTTTTCCCAGCGCGGTTATAATATTGACACTTTAACTGTTGCACCAACAGAAGATCCAACTCTTTCAAGGCTGACACTGACTACAGTGGGTGATGATCATAAGTTGGAGCAGATCACCAAAAACCTCAATAAGTTGATTGATGTGGTGAAATTGGTGGATTTAAGTGACGGAGCTCATATTGAACGTGAATTGATGCTGATTAAAGTCAAGGCATCAGGTGCGCAGAGAGCGGAAATTAAACGCTGTACGGATATTTTTCGTGGCCAGATAGTGGATGTGACATCGACGATCTACACCATTCAGATTGTTGGGACGGCAGATAAATTGGATGCTTTTGTTCAGTCTATTGGTGAGGCGTCTATCTTGGAAGTGGTTCGTTCGGGCGTATCGGGTATTGCCCGTGGTGAAAAAGTGTTAAGCATTTAGTTCACAGTTGACGTTTTACTTTCTAAAACAAAAAGGCCGGGAGTATTTCTCGGCTTTTTTTATGGCTGCGCGTTTAATGTTCTTAGAGGGTAGCTCATTCGTCCTCTGTTGAAAGGTGAGTGATGTTTTGCTTCCAAAATGCACCGATAATTGGGCTTTTAATCCGTTTTTTTTGTGTGCACAGGCAAACATTGTAATGACCAAGGCTTTCCGGTGTATCCAATACCTCCACACTGTTTTTTAGAGGGCTGTTATTCAAGACGATGTCTGGTACCACACCTACACCAAACCCTAAGCTCACCATGCTGACAATGGCTTCATGTCCTGCGACTTGAGCATAAATATTGGGTTTAATGCGCTTTCTTTTTAACCACCTGTTTAGTCGATCTCTGGCAAGGCCCACTTCAGATACGATCATGGGAGTAGATTGCCAAAAATCGTCATCAAAGTGTCTGATAGATCGGAACTGGTGTTTTTCTCCGATGAAGACTAATGGCGAATGTGCCACTTCTTTAAAGGCGATTTGTTCGGGGGATGTTTCAGGTTTGGCAACGATGGCAATATCATCGATACCATCAAGTACTCGCTCAATTCCTATTGCTGGGTCACCAGTATGAATCTTCAATTCAATACCGGGGTAGTCCTGACGAAATTCACTCAGAATTTCATATAAAAAACTGTAGCTGGCGGTAACCGAGCAAAAGAGGCTTAAGGAACCTCGAAGAATCTTGGTTTCATGTTGCAGGGAAGTTCGAAATCGCTCCCAGTGGTGCAGAGTCTCTTTTGCATAGTCACGAAAGAGAACGCCTTCTCTTGTTAGTCTGACCTCACGATTGTCACGCTCAACTAATCTTACACCCGCTTGTTCTTCAATGGATTTGATACTGCGGCTGAGAGCGGATGGGCTTACATAGCTGAGTGCGGCCGCTTTACCAAAATGTAATGTGTCACAGAGGTGAATGAATTGTTGTAGGAGCTTGGTATCCATAGGCATAATTCATGTTGCATAAATCGGCATATTTTATTGCAAATATTTCATTTTAAGCAATGAGCTGTTTTGGGTAGAGTATGCGCCATGATCTATTATGACTTGAGCGAAAGATTGCTGGCTTTAAGTACGAGCTGGTCGCTCTAAATTTTTCATTCAAATATAAAAACTCAAGGACGGGCTATGGCCTTTGTTCCGGAGAATATCGATGCAAATTTATTACGACAAAGATTGTGATTTATCCATAATCCAAAGCAAGAAAGTATCCATTATTGGTTATGGCTCTCAAGGTCATGCACACGCATGTAATCTTAAAGATTCTGGTGTAGATGTTACTGTTGGCCTACGTGTAGGCTCTTCTTCAGTTGCTAAAGCTGAAGCGCACGGCTTAAAAGTCGCAAGTATAGAGGAGGCTGTTGCGGGTGCAGATGTTGTTATGATGCTGACGCCTGATGAGAATCACCGTGATTTATATTTGTCGACGATTGAGCCAAATATTAAAGAAAGCGCCACGTTGGCATTCGCTCATGGCTTTTCTGTGCATTACAACCAAGTTGTGCCGAGAACAGATTTGGATGTCATCATGATTGCTCCTAAAGCACCTGGTCACACTGTGCGTAATGAGTTTGTTAATGGTGGTGGTATTCCAGACTTGATTGCGATTTACCAAGATGCTTCTGGTCGCGCGAAAGATGTTGCATTGTCTTACGCTTCCGGTGTGGGTGGCGGTCGTACTGGTATTATTGAAACAACATTCAAAGATGAAACTGAAACCGATTTATTTGGTGAGCAGGCTGTTCTTTGCGGAGGTTGTGTTGAGCTGGTTAAAGCGGGTTTTGAAACCTTGGTTGATGCAGGTTATGCCCCAGAGATGGCTTACTTCGAGTGTTTGCACGAACTTAAGTTGATCGTTGACCTGATGTACGAGGGTGGCATTGCTGATATGAACTACTCCATCTCCAATAACGCAGAGTATGGTGAGTATGTTACAGGCCCGGAAGTCATCAATGATGAATCCCGCCAAGCAATGCGTAATGCCTTGAAACGAATCCAATCCGGTGAGTATGCGAAGATGTTCATCACGGAAGGGGATACTAATTACCCATCTATGACAGCGCATCGTCGTAATAATGCAGCTCATGGTATTGAGGTGGTCGGTGAGCGCTTGCGCTCCATGATGCCTTGGATTACATCGAAAAAAATAATAGATAAAAGCAAAAACTAAAATATAAATACTTTTGGAGAAACTACAACGCGGCTTATGCCGCGTTTTTTTGTTTTTAATCGCTGGCCGAAACACTATGATTGCACAGCAAGAGTATCAATTAAGGTCTAGTTACTGTGGAAAACAACTCTGAACAATCTAAAGATGGTGTCCAAGAGGCATCTCAAAAACAAAGTACAGTAGATACCGTCGAGAAGCTGCTTCCTGTCGATGAGCACTTTGAGGAAGTGGGTGAAGGGGATAAAAAAACCCGTCATCGAGGTGTCTATCTTTTACCTAATCTATTTACAACCGGAGCATTATTCAGCGGCTTTTACGCCATTATTGCAGGAATGAATGCAGATTTTGAGGCGGCGGCGATTGCGATGTTTGTCGCAATGATGCTTGACGGGCTTGATGGTCGGGTGGCACGCCTGACTAACACCTCTAGTGAGTTTGGTGTTCAATACGACTCTTTATCTGACATGGTGTCCTTTGGGGTTGCGCCGGCATTAGTGATGTTTAATTGGGCTTTAGCGCCTTTGGGTAAACTGGGTTGGGCTGCCTCATTTGCATTTATGGCTTGTGCGGCTCTAAGGCTTGCTCGTTTTAATACGCAAGTTGGTGAGGTGGATAAGCGGTACTTTGTTGGATTGGCGAGTCCTTCTGCTGCTGCTTTGCTTGCATCATTGGTTTGGACGGGTCATTCCTGGGAGGTTTCTGAGTCAATGGCGACCATCGGTGCGATAGTGACATTAGTTGTTGGCTTATTGATGGTTTCGAATGTTCGTTATTTCAGTTTCAAAAATATTGATTTTAAAGGGCGTGTCCCTTTTGTTTTCATGTTGCTTATGGTGCTGGTCTTTGCCGTCATTGCGGTTGACCCACCAAGAACGCTTCTACTTCTAGCGACTGTGTACTCTTGCTCGGGTCCATGCCAAGCCTTGTTGCGTCGTGTAAAAGATCATAGAAAAGCTTGATGGAATTACGTGGTGTACTTGAGTAAAGGAAGTTAAAAATAAAGTGGTGAAAAGTGCTTGCGCTTTGAGAAGTCGATGCGTATAGTTCGCGCCCACTGAGAGGCGAGGAGTTAACGCCGGTTAAGTCAGAAAGGCTGCTTCAATAAATAATTTGGAGAGTCGAAAAAATGAAAATGTTTTTTAAGTTTCTGAATAAAAATAACCGCTTGCGAAAACAAATCTGATGCGTATAATGCGCACCTCGCTTCAGGGCGAAGCCGATAACAAGCTTGTCGGTGGTACATTAAAAAAGAATTCAAGCAATGCGTGTGGGTGCTTGCGAAGGTAGATCGGCAATAAAAGATTTATCAAC